>CAVTQT010000008.1:0-875573 GCA_963736955.1 uncultured Pseudomonadota bacterium | reverse complement strand
TCTAGTATTATTACAGGTAATTATCCAGTATCTTGAACGAACGGAATGGTGTGATTAATGCCAATATATGCAAAGAAGAATTCCACTTTGAGGTACAAATTGCCCAATTCCAACTTTGGAAGACTCTAGCCAATGAAACTGGAATAGACCTATGTTAATGGCTGCACAAGTGAATGAGCGGCTACTCCGTATGTTTGCTGTAGCGCAGAAGTAGAAAGTGCGATACCAACTATAGTATCACCTATTCCAGCGATAGTAAGGAAGTCTCTCAATTTTCCAGCCTTTATTTTCCTGGCGACGATAAAGAAAGCAAGACCGAAAAGAATATTTCCTCCAATGGTGCCTGCTCTAAATAATATTCTAAAGTAATAGCGATATGCTTCATCTACTCCAGCTAAACTTTTACCTGCGAAGGAACCAGGCATTTTCCCAACCAGATAAAATATCAATGGAAGTGAAAGCACTATCCAAAACGAGAGTGGGAGTTTGGCCATTCTTTGGTAAAAATTACGCAATAGCATTATAGTAGCACCCCATCGAAATACGAATCCTATAGGAATTACAATGGGAGTTTAACAAGTTATAATAAATCAAATTTGAATTTGGCAAAGTAGATTATTTACGTCAATGCCATATCTCTACATTTGTCTATTTGTATATATATTTATTAATTTGTAGAGGTACACAATAATTATGGTATCTATAAAAAAAGGACTAAACCTGATGGTACTATATTCTATTATCTTGAACACAGCGTGAGAAAAGGATCTAAGGTGGGAAAAAAGACTATATACTTGGGTAAAAAAATACCCAGTAACATTGATGAGCTCAAAACAGAACTTTTCAGGGCGGCTTACAAAGACCACTATGATGACCTTGAAATTATCAAAAGAAACTATGTTAAAGAAATAAAAGTCACACCGAAATCATCTTTAATAAAATCTAGAGAAATATTTGCAACTAGATTTACTTACGATACACAAAGAATAGAAGGTTCTACATTAAGCCTTCGAGATACGGCTAATTTACTTGAAAGAGGAGTCACACCAAAGAATAAACCTATCGGTGACATTAAAGAAGCTGAAGCTCATAAGAAATTATTTTTTCAAATATTAGTGTCTGAAAAGGACTTGTCTCTTAAGACAATTTAGAATGGCACAAACTTTTATTTCAAGACACAAAGTCCGATATGGCTGGTAAAATTAGAGAGATTAGAGTAGGAATATCAGCAAGTAATCTTGCAGTTGAAATCTACACATTAGTTCGAGTGTTCCTCAGCTGGTATCAAAAAAATAGAGAAAAGACGCATCCGGTTGAATTAGGAGCGTTAATGCATTTGAAATTTGTCACCATACATCCCTTTGGTGATGGAAATGGCAGAATCTCTAGGCTGATGATGAACGTTATTTTACGAAAGAAGGGATACCCTCTTTTTAACATCCCATACGAAAGAAGAAATAGTTACTATAATGCTTTAGAGAGATCTCAAATAAAGAAAGAGCCACATTATTTCCTTTTATGGTTTATTAAAAACTACATTAAGGATAACAAGACATATCTTAGATAAAAAATCCAACGACCTTCTAATTTGAAAGTGGATTCGAGAAATTACGACCTATCCTTGAGGCCGTCTTGTGTTGTCTTGTGTTGAAGTTCAAAGAGTTGTAATGGGCAATCCAATCGAATACAATCCAATCCAGCAGTTTTCACTAATGCATGGATGTTGGGTTCAACCAGGTGGATGTTGGGAATATTCACGTTGCGGTCTTTGGCAGTCGTCGGCATGACTTGCATGACGCCGATTGCGCCGACCGGGCTGCGCGTGGTCTGGTCGAGGCCCGATTCCTGATACCCCTGTGCCACGAGCAGCAGCCATTCGAAGTTGTACTGCGTGGCGTATTTCTTGAAGTACTTCGACAGTTCGTCGAAGCGCTTCATCTCCGACGCCGATGTCGCATTGCGCGCCCACTTGGTGTTCTGCAGATAACGTCGCAGGATCATATTGCCCATGGTCGTGCCGACGCGGTTCTTCGCCACGAAGCCGTCGAGGGTCGCCTTGAGTTTCGGCGATTCCTTGCGCATCGCCCACGCGATTTCACTGCGGCTGCGCAAAACCAGTTCGGGATGCGGTCGCAGGTTCGTGAAGATCTGTTGCCAGAAAGTCGCCAGATAGCTGTCGACCACGGTTGTATCAATCAAACCTGCATTCATCATCTCGAGGATGTCTTCGTCTTCGAGATTCTCGTCGGCGAGCACGATTCTCACCGGCGGCTTGCCTAGGGCGGCGAGCTTCGAGTTGAGCGATTCGAGACTGGCGTAGTAGCTGCTCGAACGGCGCACGTAGACGCTTTGCCCGGAGAGCTCTTCGATGGTCGCAGGAACCGGAGCCTCGGCCGAGGTCACCAGGATTTCGCTGACGTCATCGGCGAATGGCTTGGCAAAACTCACCAGTGCCTGGCGCTCGGGCGTGATCGCCAGGCCCGCAGCCGCGATGTCGCCGCGCCCCTCCGTGAGATCCGACAGAAGCCGTGCGCGGCTCGTTGGAATGAATACCACGCGGATCGGCCGTGCCCGGTCCTTGTTGCCGCGGTTGAGCCACTTTTCGAGTTCCATGCCCATGTCGTACGTGGCGCCGCGCTGCTGCGCGTTGTCGAGAAAGTAGGAGGTCTTGCTGTTGATCACGAGCATGCGCACTACGCGTCGCTCGGTCATGCTGTTGAGATCGCCAGTCCACGTGCCGGCTGGGGCAGGTGAGGGCAGGTCCGCGACGGGTGCGGCGCCGGCGGCTGGCTCGGCAGATGCCGGCGGCGGTGCCGATGTCGGCTCAGGCTCGCGGGAGCCGCAGGCGGTCAATGCGAGGGCGAGGGCGGCGCACCACGGAAGGTAGTTAGTGAGGCGAATTCGCATCGGTAAGCCTTCGATTCACTGGCAGACCGCATGCTAGGGTTGGCGATACTTCGCCGCAATGCCGCAGCTTCCGAAACGCTGCGCTTTCTCGATAGTCCGCGCGAGAGCAGGGCCTGCTCAGGCGAACATCGCGCTCTCGGTGGCCGGCATGTTCACAGATGGGGAGTGCGGAAATTCGCTGTGGTTCAACAACTGCACCAGCGCGGCCGCGGACTTGACCTGCATCTTGTGCATGAGGCGACCACGGTGAACCTTGATGGTCTTTTCCGCGGTTCCGAGTTCACCGGCGATCTGCTTGTTCAACAGGCCACGCGCTACGAGTTCGAGCACCTGGCGCTCACGCGGTGTCAGCGACTCCAGCAGGTCGCGCACGCGTTGTCGTTCGGCATGCACGACGCGGGCTGAGGCGTCCTTGGACAAGGCTTCGCGCAGGGCTGCGACCAGCGCGCCGCGCGATACGGGTTTGGGCAGGAAACTTACCGCGCCAGCGCGCATGCCTTCGACGGCGGTGCTCATGTCACCACGGCCGGTTATGAAGACGATGGGGCGCACACAACCCTGGCCTAGCAATTGGCGTTGCAGCTCCAGGCCGCTCATCTCCGGCATGATGAGATCAGTCACGAGACAGCCCGGCATCGAGGCGTCGTGTTCTGCGAGGAAGGCCGTTGCCGATGTCCAGGTTCTCGTTTCGAAGCCCTCGGCGCGCAAAAGTCTATCGAGAGCGCGCACAAAAGATTCGTCGTCGTCGAGGACAAACACCGTGGGTATCGCTTCCATATCCTCTCCTGCTTCCGCGGGCGTCAGGGCCCGGAAATCATCGCGATTCATGTCGCTTTTATGATGCCGCCGGATTATGAATCCGCGACGACAGAATAGACACAACTATCTGGATTGCGAATGGAGCAGGTAGGACTAACGTCCTATATGGCGTACGTCTAATAGCTCGTCTTAAGGGGTGCGGCGAATTGCCTGATCGACCGCCGCAATGAGCGTATCGCGGCGCAGCGGCTTGGTGAAATAAGCCACCGCGCCGTCGGCGAGCACTTTTTCGCGCAGGGAAGGCTGATCGTGGGCCGTCACGATGATGATGGGCAGAGGCAGCTTCTGCAGTGACAGCGCCCGCTGAACGTCGCGCCCCGTCAGTCCGGGCATCTGGAAATCCAGCACCACGCAATCCGGCAAAACGGTTTTCAGCGATTCGAGGAAATCTTCTCCACAGCGGTAGATAGACACCTCGAACGATGACGCGCGCAACATGCGCGCGAGTGCGAGACGAACGGATTCTTCGTCGTCGACGACTGCGATTAGCGGCAGGCGATTCGCCATTCGATCATTTGGCGTGTCGCGTGCCCGGGTCGGTAGTGGACCTTTGTCCTACGACCCCATCCGCGCGGTGAAATTGAACGTGGCTCCGCCGCCCGGAGAATTTTCGGCCCACAGCCGCCCGCCATGCGCTTCGATGATAGAACGACAGATCGCGAGCCCCATGCCGAGGCCTTGCACTTTGGTAGTGACAAACGGCTGAAATATGCGCTCGAGATCATCGCTCGCGATGCCGGCGCCACGATCGCGAACCGCACACATGACCTCACAGCTGCTGCTTTCGAAGTGCGCGGAAATGGAGATCCTGCGTTCGTGAGCGTCGATCGATGACATGGACTCACACGCATTCACGATCAGGTTGAGCACCACCTGCTGCAACTGGATGCGGTCGCCGAGCACCAGCGGCAGGTATGGATCGAATGCCATGTCCACGGACACGTGCCGCGTCGAGAGGTCGATGCGCGCGAGGTCGAGCACGTCCTTGATGACATTGGCGAGGTCGACGGGCTCGCGTGAAATCTCGCCGCGCGTGAGCATCGCCCGCAGCCGCTGGATCACCTCGGCGGCACGGACGTCGTCGGAGACGATGTCACGCACCATGTTGCGGATCTCGCGTAGATCTGCGTCCGGCTTGGTGAGCAGTTGCAGCGCCGCTTCCGCGTTGCCGAGAATCGAAGTCAATGGCTGGCTCAACTCGTGTGCGAATGCGCCTGACAGCTCGCCGAGCACGGCGGCGCGCCCGAGATGAACCAGCTGTTGCTGCTGCGCGCGTTCCTTGGCTTCCGCCTGCTTGCGATAGGTGACGTCGGTCCATACCAGGACTGCGCCCCCGTCGGGACGACGCAGGGGTTCGATGGAGACCTCGAACCAGACGATGCCCCGCGCCCCATGCGCAGCGTATTCGAGGCGATGATGCAGCGCCCCGCCGGCAATCACCTCGTTCGTGCAGTGACCCAGGCGCGTCGCAAGTGCATCGCCTTGCGAGCCAAGTTCAGAGCAATGACGCAGAAGATTTTCTCCGACCTTGAGGTTGACGAAAGGCGCGGCGGGAATGCGCTGGGCAAGCAGGCGCCACGATTCGTTGGCATCCACGATGTGGCCGGAGCTTTCGAGAATCACAATCTGGTCCTGAATCGACGCCAGCACCGCGCCGTGCAACGCATCGCTGGCGTCGCGCGCGCTCTCCAGAGAGCGGCGTTCGTCGAGCGCGGCGCCGAGCAGCAGCAGCGGTATGCAGGTGATGACCAGGAACAGCACCACGGACAGCGCGTTGTGCGCGTCGCCCTGCGCGGAAAAGGGACCGGCGCCATTCAGTGCGCCGATAACCGCGAAAACGCCAAAGAGCAGCACTGCGGCGGAGCTCCCGACCACGCCAAACCGAGCGGCCGCCCACAGCAGCATGGGCAGCGGCAGGCACAGCATCGCCGCTGCTGACACGGCCTCGAATGGCGGAGCGAGCAGCGTTGCGACGCTGGCCGCCGCCAGGCAGACGGCCAGCGCTGTGCCTTCCACCAGCCGGGATAGTTCGACGAGATGGTGCCGTTCGGTCAGGCGGTCGGCGATGTGCACCATGAGGGGGACCACGGTGAGGATGGCGAACGTATTCGTGAGCGCCCTTGCTACCGTGGTCATCCAGAAGCTTCGATCGATATCGGTGGTGAGAAACACCCCGGCCATGAGCACGCTGGTCATGAACGGGGCCACCAGACCCCCAAAGAACACCAGCCGCCAGGCGGGCAGCACGCGATCGAAACGGTGTGTGCCCGGCTCGAAATGCGCAATCGCCAAGGCACCGATCAGAGCGGTGGCGCAATTGAGCACGTACTGGGTCAGCACGCGAAGCAGCGCCACGTCGGGCAGCGGTAGCTGCGCGATGAGATGCGCCGGCAAAATGGCAAGCAGATAGAACCACCAGTAGCGGCGGGGTGCGATCAGCAGGGCGCCCATGACCAGGGCATTGGGAAGCCAGAGCGCCGATACTGGTGCATGCGGAAACCCGAGCGCCTCGCCGAGCTGTGCCGTCGCATAATAACCAGCGGCCAGAGCCAATGCGCCGAGCCCATGAGCCGCCGCCGGAGTTCCTAACAATCCGTCGCGGCCGTCGTCGCGCGCGCGCGGCGAAACCGTCGTACCGGACTCGGTGGAATGGATGGTTTGGACGGACATTCTGACCCTGCTGCGCCCCGCCAGTATGCCCGCCCGGCTCGTCTGGCGATCCCTTCCAAGGATCGGACCAAGGTCCCATACACAAGCAGCGCGCTGCTTTTCATAGTCGTGGCGTGGATCACATCCCGAAACGTCGCCCGCAAGGCACGCGCGGTTTCGCGCGGCTGTTGCGCTGGTCGGAAGCTACGGCGTACGTCGCCGGTGCTCTGCTGTGCTCACTCTTTGCAATCGCACAAGCCGACAGCGCACTAGGTAGTGCCCATGCGCTCGAGGATTTCGCCGCCGCGCTGACTCCGCCGGACCAGACTCTTTGGGCTGCGGGTCGCGTGCGTGACTATGAGAAGGCGAAACACGCGCCAGGAACTGCGGTGGCGGTGCTCACGGTGCCGTCGCTGAAACTCGAAGTGCCGGTCTTCGAGAAGGATGACGACCTCAGCCTCAATCGCGGCGCCGGACTCGTCGCCGGCATGGGAACTCCCGACCAGGGCGGCAATGTCGGCATCGCCGGCCATCGCGACGGGTTCTTTCGCGTGCTCAAGGACATCAAGGTGGGTGACCTGATCGAGGTACGAACTCACATCAAGGTGCATCGCTATCGCGTCACCTCGATCGATATCGTCGACGCGGCCGACAAGCGGTTGCTCGCCGACACCGAACTACCATCCATCACACTGGTTACCTGTTACCCGTTTTACTACATCGGCAACGCGCCTCAGAGATACATCGTTGCCGGAAGTTATCAATGGTCGAGCGAAACCTAACAAACGGAGAAAGATCATGAGACGTTCCACTTATCTGTCATTCATTGGTGCTACTGCGCTGCTCGGTGGCGTTGCAGCCCCGGCGCTGGCGGCGGACTGCGCCACGGCGCAATTCAGCCAGGAAGTTCTCGACCGGTTCCCCAACATCCGCCTGGTCTGTTCCGAGATCATCGAAAAGGAAGGCCAGCAGTATGCGGTGGTGAAGGGTGACCTCGTGCGCACCGGCACCAATTCGGTGTACATGAAGTTCAAACTGGCGGATGGCACGAAGAGTGACACCCGCAAGATCGAGGTCAAGCCCGAGTTCCGCGCGAAAGTCGACGGCAAACCCGTCAGCGTGCGCAATCTGGCCGTTGGCCAGGAGCTCACGGCGTACGTCAAGGTTTCCGAACCGGTGATCGCGCTCGAGCCCGCCGCCGATGAAACGCTGGTGCTCACGCCGATCGAGCCCGCTGCACCGATGGTTGCTGACACCAGCGCGGACATGCCGCACACCGCCAGCGCACTGCCGACAGCGGCGGGCCTGGGCGCGTTGCTGCTGGCGTTCGCGGGGATGCTGACGTTCCTGCGGGTTCGCCGCGAAAGCTGAGAGTCGATCTGCTCCGTGTTAGTCGCGACGGGCGCCGCGTTGGCGGCGCCCGATCGCGCGCACTCGCTTCGACGCACGGACGTACGTCGATGCCCGTGGCGCGATACCGAGGGAACTATTCGTTCGCGCTGCGCTCCGTAGTTAGACGGTGACGCATTTGTTGGGCGAGGCGATTGCTGTTGCGATCGTCACGTCGAAATCGGGCCAGACCTCAAGGCGGGCATCCCTCCCCGACGCCTTGTGGGCTCTACGCCTGAAGATGTGGCGACCGCTGACGGCTCGCAGGCACATCGCCGACGCCAGTGTCTTGGCGCCGGCGGTGATGCTTGCGGTCTCAAGCCACAACGAAATCTCGAAAAGGAGTCTTAGTGATGAAAGCAGGCGTAATTAGTTTATTGGTGGCCGGATGTTGCGCGATATCCGCGGCAGCCGGTGCGCAGTCGCGCGATACGGGCTGGGAGTTCGGTGCAGACGTGGCCTACCAGTCCAGCAAGGATTCGAACGTCGACACCACTTCGACCTCGTTCGATGACGACATCGGCCTCTCGTTGTATGCGGGATATCGCATGAGCTCACGGCTCGAATTCCAGTTCGGACTCGACTGGCAGACGATCGACTACCAGTCGACGTTTCCCGGGCTCACTCCCGGAACGACGATCGAACTGGATTCCGAACTGGAAGCATTCACACCGTTTGCCAAGGTCAACTTCAACTTCATGGAGGGGCCCATCACGCCGTTCATATCGGCCGGCATCGGCTGGAGCTTCATCGACACCAACATTCCGGATGCGCCGCCCCAGACTGGGTGCTGGTGGGATCCGTGGTGGGGCTATATCTGCGACACATTCCAGAGCACGAAGAGCACGGATGCATTTACCTACGATGTGGGTCTCGGAGTGCGTTGGGACGTGTCCCCTGGTTACTCGCTGCGCCTGGCCTATGAAAAGCATTGGTACGACGCGGAATTGGACACGGTGGACTTCGACCGTTTCAAGCTCGGAATCGTGTTCGTCTATTGAACATGCGGCGGGGCATGGAACGACATGAGTTTCTCCTGCCGTTCCTTCCTCGCCCGCTTTGGGCACTGACTACTGGAAGCCGTGGGACCAAGGTCCGATATCGGCTCGATTACGCCCCTAGGTAAAACTAAGGTCATCAGCCTGGGAGTTGGAACATGAAAATGCCTCGCCTGAGTCTTGCGCTCGTGGGTTCTATGGTCGTTGCAGCGAGCCTCGTGTTGAGCGCCTGCGCGGCGCCGAAGATCAAGACGCGCTCGCAGACCGATCCGAACGTCAATCTTTCCAGCTTCCATACCTATGGATTCGTGTCGGAGCCGGGAACGAACCGATCTGGCTACTCCACGCCAATCACCACCTACTTCAAGACTGCCATCACACGCGAGATGAATGCGCGCGGTTACGTCTATTCGGAAGACTCGCCCCAGCTGCTGATCAACTTCAATACGAATGCGCATGAGCAGGTCGACATTCGCAGCACTCCCTCGATGAGCTACGGCTATGGGTACTACGGCTATCGCGGTGGAATGTACGCGGCCGGTCCGATCGGGGGCACGGATGTGGAAACGGTGCGTTACAAGCAGGGCACGGCCAATATCGACGTCGTCGATGCCGCCAAGAAGCAACTCGTCTGGGAAGGAGTCGCCGAAGGCAAGATCACGGACGAGATGATGAAGAATCCGCAGGCAACCATCGATGGCGTGATTACGGACATGTTCGCCGCATACCCCGTCAAGGCGCCGGGCCAATGAAATTCCCGCCGGCGTCCGCGGCGGCGGATGCCGGTCGTTGACGCCGACTAACAAACTCGCGCCAGGATCCAACGATGAATATCAGCCGCCGCTTGGTACGCTCACTCGTGATGACGCTGCTGGGCGGCCTCTCATTCATCGCGCTCCCGGCGGCGGCTCAGGATCCGCTGCCATCCTGGAACGACACGGGTCCCAAGAAGGCCATCATCGCGTTCGTTGCGCGCGTCACGAAGCCTGGCACGCCGGATTTCGTGCCGGTGAACCAGCGCATCGCCACCTTCGACAATGACGGCACGCTCTGGGCGGAACAGCCCGTCTATTTCCAGTTCGAATTCGCCATCGATCGCATCAAGCTGCTCTCGGCGGGACATCCGGAGTGGAAGACCCAGGAACCCTTCGCTTCGCTGATGGAAGGTGACATTCCGCGGGCGCTCGCGAGGGGCGAGCAGGACGTCGTGGATGCCATCTCGGCGACCCACGCCGGTATGACGACGGAAGCGTTCGATCGCATTGCGCGCGATTGGATCCGCACCAAGCGTGATGCGCGCTTCAAGCGAACCTACATCAGCCTGGTCTATCAACCGATGATCGAGCTGCTCGACTACCTGCGCGCCAATGGCTTCAAGACCTTCATCGTTTCGGGTGGTGGTGCCGAGTTCATTCGTGCTTTCGCCGAGGAAGCGTATGGCATACCGCCCGACCAGGTCGTGGGAAGCTCCGGTCGTCTGAAATACCAGATGCGTGGCGACGTTCCCGAGTTGCTCAAGCTGCCGGCGGTCGACTTCATCAATGACAAGGATGGCAAGGTAGTCGGAATCCAGAAGTTCATCGGGCGCCGGCCCATCGCGGCTTTTGGCAACTCCGATGGAGACCAGCAAATGCTCGAGTGGACCGCCGCCGGCAAAGGGCCGCGCCTCGCTCTGCTGGTGCACCACACCGACGCGACGCGCGAATGGGCTTACGATCGGGATTCGCGCATCGGCACGCTCGACAAGGCACTGGACATGGCCGTGGAGAAAAAGTGGACCGTCGTCAGCATGAAGGACGACTGGAACGCGATATTCCCGAAGCAGTAGTTGCAGATCCTTTATGGCGTCATCTGGCGCTCGAGAATGTGAATGAAGCTTTCGGTGCGTCGATTGGCACTGCTGGCGTGTCTTCCGTACGCCGCCGCTGTCGGAGCGCAGGAGCTCGAACCGCGCGCCTATTCGCCGAGCCCTGTGGGTGTGAATTTCTCGCTGCTGTCGCTCGTTCGCTCGACGGGCGAAGTGCTGACGGACCCTTCTGTACCCGTCCAGGATGTGGAGGCGAAACTCGATCTCGGCTTGGCCGGCTATGGGCACACGTTTGGTGTCATGGGTCACCAGGCCAGCGCCCTGCTCGTGGTGCCTTATATTTGGGGCGACATCTCCGGGAATGTCTTCGAACAAGCACGCTCGGTGACTCGCTCGGGAATCGGAGATACCAAGCTGCGGCTGGCGGTCAATCTCATCGGTGGTGAAGCCATGACGCCGAAAGAGTTCATCAAGCGCACGCCCAGGACTACGCTCGGCGCGAGCCTCAGCATCTCCGCGCCCACGGGCCAATATGATCCCGACAAGCTCATCAACCTGGGCACCAATCGCTGGGCGTTCAAACCGGAAATCGGTCTCACGATTCCGCATGGCCGCTGGATGTTCGACGCGTTCGCCGGAGTCTGGCTCTTCAGTGCCAATCCGGACTTCTTTGGCGGGGTGCATCGCGAGCAGGATCCAATGCCGACTTTGCAGGGACACGTGAGTTACACGTTTCGCCCGCAGCTGTGGCTGGCGCTCGACACGACGTATTACTTCGGTGGAGAAACCAGCGCGAATGGTGTTCCCGCCGACGACCGAAAGGAAAATTCCCGCGTCGGGCTCACGCTCTCTCTGCCGGTGGGGAAGGGCAATTCGATCAAATTCAACTTGAGCAAGGGTGCGACCGCGCGCCTGGGCAGCAACTTCACCACCTACGGAATCGGCTGGCAGCACACCTGGTTCGACAAGCAGCCCCGCTGACTATTTTTCCTTGCCGTTGATGCGGTCGAGGCTCTCGCGCAGTTTGCGCGCCCAGTCCTGCATGATCCGGCGCGCGGCGTTGGAGTTCGAAGCTTTCGTGGTCCACTGGAACTGGCCGCCGGGCGTATCGTCGGAACGTCCGTCGACCGCGCGCGCCAGCAGTTGGCCGGTTGGCCCGTCGCGCATTTCGAGCACGAGTGTCATCGATCCCGAACTCGTGGTGTAAGTGCGCGTGATGCCGGGATCATTGGAATCCGGCGCGTTGACCCACAGATCGATGATGGCAGTGCGCACATGCAGTGTGTCTTCCGCGGCGGTATCGACCACCGTGTAGCCGTGCTTGGTGAGCTCTACAAGGAACACCTCGTGCATCAGTTCCGCGAGCCCGTCCTTGATCTCCTGCATTTCCTCCGCGGTTGGCTTGTTCTTGAACCCAGTGCTGTTGCTGTTTACGTCTTTTTGCCAGTTCTTGGCGAATTCGACCTCCACTTTGTCGAGCATCACGCTTTTGTATGCCGTGAACACCACATCCGGACGCACGTAGACGGCGTCGAGTCCCTTCACCTTCTTCAGGCTCAGTCCATCCCAGCTTTCCGGCTGCTTCTTGGCATGCGCGATCGGAACCATCAGGCAGGTGAGAAGCGCGACGAGGGTGAGGCCGCGGGCGATGGGATTTTTCACTGTTTTTCTCTCATGGTGAACGGATCAGGCGGGCATGGCGTCGCCCACCCGGACGGCGACTTGGCACAGAGCCTCGCGCGCGACCCGCTCGCTTGCGATGGGACCAAAGTCCGATGG
Source organism: uncultured Pseudomonadota bacterium (assembly GCA_963736955.1). Classification (GTDB taxonomy): domain Bacteria; phylum Pseudomonadota; class Gammaproteobacteria; order Steroidobacterales; family Steroidobacteraceae; genus CADEED01. The sequence goes on along the minus strand of CAVTQT010000008.1, from coordinate 863,225 downwards.
GGAGTGGGTTCCCCGGGCAGTACAACCGGATAGACAAGAAACGGAGTGTTCCCGATGAAAGTATTGCGACCGGCGTTCCTGCTTCGCGGGTCCTTGTTGCTGTGCGTCGCCGTGCTGAGCGCCTGCGCTACTTCCGGCCACGTTCCGAAACTCAAGGTCCGAACCAACGTGGATCCCGAGGCGAAATTCGATACCTATCGCAGCTACGGTTTCGTCGCACAGCCCGGAACCAATTACGACGGCAAGACCACTCCGCTGACCATCTATTTCATGCAGGCCGTTCGCCAGGAGATGGACTCTCGCGGTTATCGCTACACGGAGGAGTCTCCGGATCTGCTCGTCAATTTCCACACCAATGGGCGCGTGAACGATGCGCAGACCTCGGTGTCGCCGACCTACGGTTACTCGACGGGTTACTACGCCTACCGCGCGGGGCTGTACGGACTGCCGGTCGTCATGGCCGAAGGACAGGAAACCATCACCTACAGAGTGGGAACCGGAAATGTCGATGTCGTCGATGCAAGCCGAAAGGTGCTGATCTGGGAAGGTATCGCTGAAGGGCGCCTCTCCGAGGAAATGATCGCCAACCCGGGCCCGGCCATCGGCGAAGTGATCTCGGACATGTTCGCGCAGTACCCCGGCAAGGCGCCGAAATGAGGGCAGTGCTCACCGTATGGCTGGTGCTGGGAGCCTGCACGACAGGCACCGCGTTGGCGCAGACCAACCTCGGTGACGTGGCCGACGCGCCGTCGGCAAAATTCCAGCCGGCGGATTTCGACCTCTTGTGGGCCACCGTCGATGAAGTGACCCGCGGGAAAGTCGGTGCCACGAAAGCCTGGGAAAACTCGGCGACCGGCAACGGCGGTTCGATCAAACTACTGAAGGTATTCACCAGTACCGACGGCCGCGATTGTCGTCAGCTGCGCATCGACAACCACGCCAAGTCGCTCAAGGGTTCCACGAAGCAGATTGTTTGTGCGACGCCCGAGGGCAAGTGGATGCTCGACGCGGGAGCCCAGCCCGCGTCAAATCCCAAGCCCTGAATCACCAGGAGTCTCCGCGTTGGGAGTTCGAGGCCAGAGCAGCGCCATCATTCCCATCGTGAACAAGCCGGCAAGGAAGAAGAGGCCGACGCGCGTCAGCCAAACCGAGAACGTCCCCGACTCCGAATGCAGGCTGCTGCCGAATACGATCAGGTAACCGTTGCAGGCCACGATCAGAAGTTGCCCCATGGGATCGCCGTGAGAAATTCTCCAGCCGAACAGCAGTGCAGAGGCCAGCAAGAGCAGCGTGAATGTCGCGAGAGTGGGATGGATCGCAAGCAGCACCAGTACGATGACACTGGAGACGCCGCCGGCGAAGTTGGCAACGACATTGAGGAACGCCTGTTTGCGTCCGAGCTGAAAATCGAGACTGGTGACGATCAGGACGGTGCCGACCATGGCGGGTATCGCCGTGTACAGGCCCAGCATCAGATAGGCGAGCATGAGAGGCGCGAGAATTGCCGTTCCCAGCAGCGCAATGCGCAGCGCGAGCGCAGGCGGCGGTGGGACTGGCTTCGGAGCGGCGCGAGGTGGCAGCGCCTTCGGAAAGACCAGCCAGCTCACCCAGGCCACGAACATGGCGAAGCAGGCCCCGCTCGCAAACGCCACCGCAAAGCCTTCCGCGGCGACCAGTGTTTGCAATCCGATCACCGGGACAACCGTTACGCAGACCAGGATGAACAGCGGGGCGAGCTTTGATGCGCCCTTCGCCAGTGCATACAGCGCGAGGAAAACGATGAGAGCGCTCGCGCCAAAGAGAATGTGCGGCACACCGCGAAATGCGTAGGAGAGCATCAGTCCGAGGAACGCGGACACGCCGATGACCAGGCAGAAACCCAGCGCAACCTTGAGCGGCGGGCGCACGGGAATGTTGGCCAACACGACGCAGGTGAGCACCGGCGCCAGAAAGGGCACCGTCAACTTCATCAATTCTCCGGCGACGAACGCGAGCGTCACGCCAAAGGCAAAGCGAAACACCGTTTGCGCGTGCGCTGAATCCATTGTCAGTAGATATAGCTGAACCAGGACACGATGCGCAGCCACGCGCGGCCGATCGGATTGAAAATCCAGGCATTCGGATCCGTGAGTATCAGCACGTTGGCCTGCGCACCGTTGCGCAGCGGCAGATCGCCGAGCGCGTTGCTGGCTTCCTCTTTGAGGGCGATGCGCACCGGGAAGCGTTGCGGCTCGCGCAGCCAGCCCTGCTGCGACTGCACTTCCGGAAGCGTGCCTGCCGGCGCCTCGCCGCCGTTGCTGATGCCCCAGCCCACGCTGTCGACGCTTCCGTCGAACACGCGTCCCGGCAGCAAATCGAAGGTCACGCGAACAGCGTTGCCCGGCGCCACCCGGCTCAGCTGGTTTTCGCGTAGATAGGCGGTGAGCCAGACGCTGTTGCCCTCGATGAAGCTCATCACCGGCTGGCCGCGATTGGCGTACTGGCCCTTGGAGAGGCGAAGGTTGGTGATCATGCCGTCCGCCGGCGCGTTCACGGTGGTGTTGGAGAAATCGAGTTGCGCCTGAGCGAGCGCCGCGCGCGCCTGCTGCACTTGAGGATTGGAGTCGCCCTCGGGACCGAATTTCTGCTTGGCGCTTTCCAGATCCGCCTCGGCTTTCGCGACATCCGCCGTGGCGCGCTCGATCTCGGAGCGAGCCCTGATGGAATCCGTTTCCGACAGCGCCTTTTCCTTGGTCAGGTCGAAGATGATGGCGCCGAGCTCTTTGCTGACCTCGAGTTCGGTGCGCTGCTTGGTGAGCGCGGACTGCGCCGCTTGCACTTGCGAACCCGAGACACTGAGGTTCTGCTGTACCACTGCGAGGTTGGCTTCGGCCACGCGCAGCGCAATCTCGAACGGCTCCGGGTCGATGCGATACAGCAGCTGCCCCTTTTTCACCCGCTCATTGTCGTGAGTGGCCACTTCGATCACCTGTCCGTTCACCTGCGGAGCGATCTGCACCAGCAAGACTTCGATGTTCGACTGCGAGGTGTAGGGCGTCACGCGATCCGAAGTCACGTGATAGATGAACAACACCGCGAGGGTGATGAGCACGCTCTTGGTGATGGTCTTCACCGGATCCTTGGGCTTTCCGGTATCGGCCGGCGGTGCGGGCGGCGCGGCGTTTTCGGCTATCGGTGTATTGGCCTTGGTGTCCATGAGAAGTCTTCAGGGAAAGGATTTCGGGTCTTCAGACATGTCGACGTGAGGCTGCGCGGCGAGAGCTGCGGCGTCGACTACCCAGCCACCTCCCATCGACTTATAGAGATCCACCAGCGCCAGGTAGGTGTCACCCTTGGCCTGCGTGTAGTCGAGTTCCGCAGAGAACAGGCCGCGCTCGGCATCGAGCACCTCGAGGTAGCCTGAGTAACCATTGTCGTAGCGCAGATTGGCGAGCCGGGCGTAGTCGCGCATCGCCTCCACTCGCTCTTCCTGCGCTGCCAGCGCCTCGCGCGACTTCTGGGTGGCGATCAACGCATTCTCGACATCGCTGAAAGCCGTGCGGATCGCGCGCTGATAGGCGAGCAGGAACTGCTGCTGGCGCGCTTCCGCAACGTTGACCTGCCCGGAAACTGCGCCGCCGGTGAAGATCGGTCCTGCAACCGCGGCGCCATAGCTGTACAGCTCGGTGGCACTGCTGAACAGCGTGTCGAATGAATTGCTGACGCTGCCAAACAACCCGGTTAACGAAATGCTCGGGTAGTACAGCGCCTTCGCCGCGCCGATGCGGGCGTTCGCGGCGATGAGATTGAGCTCGGCCTGCTTGATGTCCGGGCGGCGTTCGAGGATCTCCGAGGGCAGCCCGGCCGGAACTATGGGCAATCCGACCGCCTCAATCTTCTTGCTGCGAGCAATGGGGCCGGGATTGCGCCCTAGCAACAATGCCAGCGCGTTCTCGATCTGCGCCTGCGTCTGTTCGAGCGGCGGGATGGTCGACTTGGTGACCGCATATTCCGAACGCGACTGCGAAAGCTCGAATTCCGAGCTGGCGCCGCGCTTGTAACGCGCTTCAAAGATTCTCAGTGCCTCCGCGCGACTGACCAGGGTGCGCCTGGCGATGTCGAGCTGCGCATCCACAGCGAGCAGGTTGATGTACGTCGAGGCCACCGTCGATACGAGGGTGAGTACCGCGAAGCGCCGGCCTTCTTCGCTGGCCAGCAGGTCCGCCTTGCTGGCTTCGGTGAGCCGGCGCAATCGCCCGAAGAGGTCGATTTCCCAGGACGCGAATGCATCCACACGAACGGCGTCCGACGCGGAATCGGGTGGTGTACGTCCGGTGCCGACGGTGGCTTCGGCGCCGATTTGCGGGAATTTGCCGGAGCGCGTCAGGCCGTGGGCGCCGTAAAACTCGTCGACGCGAGCCGCGGCGATGCGCACGTCGAAATTGTCGGAGAGCGCAATGCTGATGAGCTCATCGAGCGTCGTGTCATGAAACTGCTTCCACCATTCCGTATTGGCGAGGTCGTTGGCTTCCACGACGGCGAAGCGATATTTCTCCGGCGCATCGATCTCGGGCCGCTCGTAGTCGGGCCCGACCGTGCAGCCGGATGCGAGGCAGCAAGCGAGGAGCGTTGCCGCCACGACCACCGCAGGTTGCGCGCTCGAAGGCTTCAGAATTCCTTCTCCAGCTGGCCGGCTTCGCGCAGCTTGTCGACCTGGAAAAACTTCGCCCAGCTGTTGGTCATCGAGAACAGCAGCGGCTTGCCGATGAACTTGCCGAGGCTGCTCGGCAGGAAGAACTCCCGTTCGTTGGAGAAGTAGTTGAAGTACTTCTGGTAGTCCTCGTCGGCGACGCCGAGGATGTTGCGCGCGGTGAAGCTGCCGGTGAACGTCGCCCACGGAATGCCGACCGAGCCGAATATGAATCGGATATGCGGTTGCCCGGCTGGCCTCGCGATGGTCGGCAGCAGGTCGCGGGTCGCATCGATCTGTCCCGGCCAGAACTGCATGAACGACAGGGACTTCAGTTCCGGGAAGTGCTCGAGGAACTCGTTGATGATCTTGCGGATGATGCGCGGATTGTTGAAGGCATCTTTCATGTAGGTGGTGATCGGCGTACCCCCGCCGAGCAACAGGCGATTGTCGGCGGTCAACCGGAAGTAGGTGTACACCAGCTTCGAATCCCAGCACTGCATCTGCTCACCCGAAGGGAACAACACCCGGAGCTCACGGTCCGTGAGCGGCTCGGAAATGCTCAGAAATGTCTGCGCGTGAAACACTTCGCTGGAGTAGGGGCTGATCGATTCCTCCAGCTTGTCGACGGCAATGATGATCTTGTCGGCCGTGACGCTGCCGGCGTGCGTGTAAACGGTGTGATCCTCGAGACGCTCCATCTCTGTGCTCTCGTAGATCTGCATGCCGTGATCGACGAGCAGGTTCTTGAATGCCTGCAGGCAGGCCAGCGGGTTGATGCCGTAGGTGCCGCCGTAGCGAATGCCGGCGCTGAATCCTTGCGCGCCCAGAATGCCCTTCAGTTGTTGCTCGTCGTAGGTTTTCTGGTCGCTGAAGCCGACTTCCTGCCTGCAGTGGAGCTCTGAATCCACGGCCTCCTTCCCACCTTTGCCGAGACCGAGAAACAGAGAGTCCTGCTTGATCAGGCCACATTTGATGTCGTGCTTCTCGATGGCCGCGACCAGGCGTTCGATGCCGCGCAATGGCGCTTGCCAGATTTCGCCGGCGGCCTTGACGCCGTAGCGGCGCACCAGCTGGTGCAGCTCGAGTTCGCTGTCGGGTGTGAGGAAGCCCGCGCTGCGTCCCGAGGAGCTGCCGCCGATGATGTTCTTGTCCAGCAGCACGACCTTGTGACCGCTCTTGAGGAACTCGATCGCGGCGGCCACTCCGGCGAATCCGCCGCCGACGATCGCCACGTCACACTTGATGTCCTTGGCCAGCGGCGGGCAGTGACGGTGCTCATTGACGAGCAGTGTCGTGATCCACCAGTTCTGATTGACCAGCCTCGATTTCTTCGCCAATGGGCACCTGCTTTGTTCTATCGACTAGCTAGTCAGCGCCGAGCCATGCCTGCGCTGTCGCGATCTGCGCCGGGCCGAAATACTGAATGGGGAATGTGCGCAACCCTTTGGCCGTGAACAGCAGGGCGAGTTCCTCCCATTGCCGTTCACCGACGATGGCCATGCGCTCGATGTGCACATCCTGGTCGGACTGAAACGAAAAATCGTCCCAGGAGCCGCCGCGTTCCCATCCCTTGAAGTTCTCGGTCAGCACGAGGATGCGCCACTTGCCGCCGGCCGCGAAGATGGCGCCGGCGGCCTTCTGCATGCTCGTGAGTTCGGGTTCGGTGAGCGTGTCGCTGACCTTGATCGTCAGAACACGTCCGGAAACATTCGCGATTTCGGCCCCCATGCCGAGCTCACCGCGAACGCCGACGCGCGCCGTGCGCCACTGCCAGCACGTCGTCCGGCGCCAGCATAGTTAGGCGGCGATGCGCGCTGGTTCGAAGCATCTGGACTCCCTGCGGTTTCCGCACCGGCAGGTGCTGAATTACGACAGGAATATCAAACTCGGGCGCCCCCGCCGGGAATGAGACCTTGGTCCCATGATCGGGCGGCGCCATATCCAGTTCAATTCACAGGGTGGCGCCGACCGGCCTTGGTCAATCCTTCGTCGGGTCGGCGTGCCTGAGAAGGTAGAGCCTGTTGACCGCCGCGAAGAAGAACGCGCCTGACCATCCGCACATGAGGATTCCGGTGAGTCCTTCCATCGCGGCGAGCACGCGCCAGGGCTGCGGCAACACGATATCGCCGTAGCCGATGGTCGCATAGGTTACGGAACTGAAATAGAAGCTGGTCTCGAAGCTCGGTAGAGCTTCCTTCCAGTAGTAGAACCCGGCCCAGATGGTGATCTCGGTCAGGTGGGCCAACACGGTGACCCCGGCGACGCGGGTAAGCAGCCAGGAGTGGGCGATGAAGCCAAGCGGTGGTCGGGTTTGAATGTGCTTCTGAAAACGATGGAGCATCGCGCCCAGCACGGCTGCGTGAATCGCGACCGTGAAGCCGAGCAGCGCTATGCCCTGGATCAGTCGAAGCAACATGGTTCGTTCTCCCGGTTCAAGACGCAGCGAGATTACTCGCTCCACATACTAACAACAGCGCGCTGCATTCAGACGGTGGAGTGGTCATGAATCAACAGTCACAGCCCGACATTCTGCGCGCGACCATACTGATACTCATCATTCTGCGTGCTGCTGGTGGCAAGCCTGTGGACGATGATGGCCTTCATCGGGCCGCTGGTGTGGGCGACGGCGATCGTGGTAGCCACCTGGCCCTTGCTCGAGTGGGTGCAGCGCCACGTCGGCAATAGCCGCGCGTTGGCAACCACCGTCATGACGCTCGTCATGCTGGTGATCTTCGTCGTCCCGTTCTGGGCGGCACTCGGTGCAATGCTCGACGCGTCGGTCGACGGTGTGGAGGTCGTGCGGTCGTATCTCAAGAACGGCTTGGGCCCACCCCCGATTGGCTCGTGAAGGTACCTTTTGCGGGCGAGCGCCTGACCTCAGAATGGCAGGCCCTGTCCGCCGCTGGGCCGGAGCAGTTCGCCGAAACGATTCGACCGTACGTGAAATCCGTGGCCGCCTGGCTCCTGGCGATCACCGGTGGCTTCGGCGGCCTGCTCGGGCACTTCCTGCTCACGGTGATCATCGCGGGCATTCTCTATGCAACTGGCGAGACCGCGGCGAGCGGCGTGCGCGCGTTTGCGAGCCGACTCGCGGGAGAGCGTGGCGATGCGGCGGTGATCCTCGCCGGGCAATCGGTGCAGAGCGTGGCGCTCGGCGTCGTCGTGACGGCCCTGGTGCAGACCGCGCTCGTCGGACTCGGATTCTTTGTCGCCGGCATCCCGCATCCGGGCCTGCTGACCGCCGTCGTGTTCGTATTGTGCATCGCGCAGCTCGGGCCGTTCCCCGTGTTGATTCCGGCGATCATCTGGATGTTTTCGCATGCCAGCGGCGTGTGGGCGACCGTGTTCCTCATCTACAGCATCCCGGTGGGCATCCTCGACAATTTCCTGCGCCCGATCCTCATCAGCCGCGGCGTTGAACTGCCATTGATACTCATCATTGCCGGCGTCATCGGCGGACTCATCGCCTTCGGCGTCATCGGCCTGTTCATCGGCCCGGTGATCCTCGCCGTGACCTACTCGTCGCTCGGCGTCTGGATTGCGGACAAACCGGCACCAGTAGCAAAGGTAACTTCATGAGAAATGCCCTTCGAGCGGCGACGACTGGAGCCAGTCTGCTGTTGTTGTTAGGCGGCTGCGTCGTGAACGCGCCTCCCGTGGCGGAGACCACCGTCGACGGCCTGGAGCGCAGGCAGGCCAAACAGGTGGACACCTTGTACGTGTTGCCCGGTGCATCGCTCGCCCCTTACAAGCAGGTGATGCTCGACTCCGTGGAGCTCGCGTTCAAAGCCGACTGGCAGACGCGACATCCTGAAGTGACCGCGTCCGACATCACGCGCATCCGTTCGCAGGGCGCCGGGGTGTTCTACGAAATCTTCTCCGCAGCCCTGACCAGGCAACACGGCTACCCCATCACCACACAGCCGGGTCCCGACGTGCTGCGCATCTCCGCAACCATCTCCGAACTCGACTTCGCGACCACACCGGGCACTGCCGGCGCCCAACACATGCACTTGGTATCGCCTGCTGACATGACATTGCTCATGGAACTGCGAGATTCGCAGAGTGGTGCGTTGCTGGTGCGTGCGGTCGACAAGGAGAAAGGGCGCACGTCTGGCAACCTCTCGGTCGAGGATGCCGTGTCGAATTCCGCCGAAGCACGTCGCGCACTGGAAATGTGGGCTGGCCTGCTGCGTGCGGCGCTCGATGCAGCCCGCGGCACGCCGCAGGCTCCGTGAACAAACCCGGCTCGAAGCATTCAACTACTCAGCAGAAGGAACCCGAACATGAAGCGCGCTATTTACTTTGCTCTCCTCGGTGTCGTGACGACAGTTGCACTGGCCGCCAAGGAGCCGTTCAAAAGGGAAGAAACGATCGAATCGCAGGCAACGGTCGAGGCGATCTACCCTGAGTCGCGCCTGCTGGTGCTCAATGGTGAGTCGGGATCCGCGGTGATCGCCGCGGGGCCTGAAGTGAAAAATTTCGCCCAGATCAAAGTGGGTGACAAGGTCAAGGTGGCTTATAAGGCCGCGATGGCCGCCAAGATCTCCAAGAGCAAGGAAGACCCCAAGACCACGGTCGATGCCGCGGCCTACACGGCACCCGCAGGTTCGATGCCCGCCGCCGCAGTTGGGCAGACGATCAAGACGACGGTGCAGATCGAGTCGGTCGACACGTCGTTCGAAACGGTTTCGTTCAAGCGCCCCGACGGCCTGGTCCGCACCATCGCCCCGGCGTCGCCCGAAGGAAAGAAGTTCATCCGCACGCTCAAGAAGGGCGACATGGTCGACGTCGAGTACACCGAGGCGCTGGCCATCTCGGTGGTCCCGGCCGGCTGATTAAAGCGCGTTCGTAGCGCGGACGCCGAATGGCGTCCGCGCGTCCCGCAGATCAGCGGGCTAGTCGCGTAAAATCAAACGCCGCGCTTGGCGCGTTCGGCCTTGCCGCCCTTGTAGGCGCCCTTGGCGCCGGCTGCCTTGCCGACGTATTTCTTCTTGAAGCCCTCGGGCTTCTTGTCGCCGAACGCGGGCTTGCCGCCGTAGCCAGGTTTGAAGCGCGGCTTACCGGCGAAAGCCGGCTTCTCGGCGCGTTCGAAACGCGGACGTGAGTCGCCGCCAGCATCACCAGCAGGCGCGAAGCTCTCGAACCGCGGCGCCTTGCTGCGATCAAAGCTCGGACGTTCGCCACCGGCCGAAGGGGCGCTGTCGTCGCGCTTGAAGCGCGGCGTGCCCGCGTAGCTGCGCGGCGGGCCTTTGTAATTCCGTGACTCGGAACGGCGGCTCTCGAAAGGCCGCGGCTCGCCGGCCTTGTCGAAGCGATTGCCGCCGCCGGTGTAAGGACGCTTCTCGCCGGAGGGCGGGCCTGACTTGTCGTAGCGCTTGCCACCGCCGCCGGCGTAGGGGCGACGTCCGCCATCCTCTTCCGCCATGCGATCCGGGCGACGCGACTGACCACTGAACTTGGGTTTGTCAGGCTTCGAGTCCACGCGCTGGATGCGAATGGCTTCGCCACGTACTCGCACGTCCTGCAGGCTGGCCATCATTTCATCGGGCAGGCCAGGGAGATCCACGTAACTGTGATCTTCGCGGATGTCGATGTGCCCGATGTTCTTGCCTTCGATGCCGGCTTCGTTGGCGATGGCGCCGACGATGTTGCCGGGCAGTACGCCGTGGGCGTGGCCCACTTCGATGCGATAGGTCTGCGTGGGCACACTGCCGTCGATGCGCGGCGGCGCCTTCTGCTGCTCGGACTCGGGCTTCGCGGCGAGGAACAGCGGCGTCGAGCCCTGCACCATGCTCGCGAGTGCCGCGGCGATCTCGATGGCGGGAATGTCGCCCTCGGATTGCACCTGCTCGAGCATGCTCTGGAATTCCTTGCCGGCACCGCTCATGACGGCCGCAGTGATCTTTTCCTTGAACTTGACCACGCGCAGCTCGTTGACGTCGGCGACGCTCGGCATCTTCATTTCTTCGAGCTGCTGCTTGGTCACGCGCTCGATGACGCGCAGCATGTTCCGCTCGCGCGGACTCACGAACAGGATGGCATCGCCGGTGCGGCCCGCGCGTCCCGTGCGGCCGATGCGATGCACGTAGGTTTCGGAGTCGTACGGGATGTCGTAATTGAGGACGTGCGAGATGCGCTCGACGTCGAGACCGCGCGCGGCCACGTCGGTGGCGATCAGAATGTCGATCTTGCCGTTCTTGAGCTGCGTGACCATCTGCTCGCGCTGGCGCTGTTCCATGTCGCCGTTCAACGCGGAGGCCGCGAAGCCTCGGGCCTCGAGACGCTGGGCGAGATCGACGGTTTCGATCTTGGTGCGCACGAACACCAGCATGGCGTCGAAGCGCTCGGACTCGAGCACGCGGGTGAGGGCGTCGAGCTTGTGCAGGCCGCTGACCATCCAGTAGCGCTGGCGGATTTTCGGCGCGGCTTCGCCACGCGACTGCACGCTGATCTCGCGCGGGTCGCGCATGTGCGTCTGCGCGATGCGGCGGATGGAGTGCGGCAGCGTCGCGGTGAACAGCGCCACCTGCTTGTCTTCCGGCGCCTGCTGGAAGAGGAATTCGATGTCGTCGACGAAGCCCATCTGCAGCATCTCGTCGCCCTCGTCGAGCACGAGGAACTTGAGATGCTCGAGGGAGAGCGCGCCGCTCTTCACGTGGTCTAACAACCGGCCCGGGGTGCCGACGACGACATGCGCGCCGCGCTTGAGACCCTTGAGCTGCGGGGTGTAGCTCTGTCCGCCGTAGATAGGCAGGACGTTGAAGCCCGGCATCTTCGCCGCGTACTTCTGGAATGCCTCGGCGACCTGGATCGCGAGCTCGCGCGTAGGCGCGAGAATCAGCGCCTGCGTGGCGCGCAGCTCGACATCGATCTTCGAGAGGATGGGCAGGGCGAAGGCCGCCGTCTTGCCAGTGCCGGTCTGGGCCTGGCCCAGGAGGTCCGCGCCGCCGAGGAGGGCGGGAATGGTTTGCGCCTGGATGGGCGTGGGAGTTTCGTAGCCGACGTCTGTCAACGCGGCAACAACGGCATCACTCAGGCCAAGCTCGGAAAAGCTCGGCAATACAGGAGATTCAGACATTTACGGAGGCTCATGGTGCCGGGTGAGGGAAGTGGGGAATTCAGTCGGGGCGACACAGCGTTTGCCCACTTTCCTCACCCGGCACCACTTGGCGGGGGGCGGAATGTACGCGAAAAAAAGGGGACTGTTCTGACTTATTTGTGATATTGGCGCGACGGCGCCCCGAATCACTGGGATTGCGCGAGATTGCCCACCGGCTGGTCGTTTTCGGCTCCTTCGACCTGTTTCCAGTCCTGGTCCCAGGAGTCGACCTCGTAACGCCGCGTCATTGGAAAACTCGCGGGCCGCAGGTATTCGAAGCGTTTGTCGTAATCGAGCTTGGTGGCGTAGCGAGGCTCGGTGGCCGTAGATCGTGCCGGCCGTCAGACTGCCATAGATGAACATCGTGGCCGCATCGGCGTGGTCGATCTCTTCGGTGATGAAGCGTCGGCGTGCGAACAGCGCGGCATGCACGGTCAGATCGCCTGGTCCCGTCACGGAGCAGGGAGCCACCTTGATGTCGCGTCCGGAAATGAGCGCGAGGAAGTCACGCGAGATGACCGTCTGCCGCGGATCCTTGAGGTACACGAGGTCGTCCTCGATCTCGATGTCCGACGGTGAGTAAACCGTGAAGATGCCGCGCACCGTGCCGCGCACGTACAGCTTCGCGCCTTTCTCGCCGATGAGGTATTGCGGCTGTTCGGAGGGTTCTGCGCGCTGCATCGATCCCTCGCCATTGGCGAGGCGCCAGGCATAGCTGCCGTCGGCATTGAAGATGATGCGCGTGTCCTCGACGAACGAGCGGCGCGTGGTATCACCCGTGCCGCCATTCACCACGTCGGGCATGTCGCGCGGCAAGGTCACTCGATCGGTCTTTGTTTCGAAGCCTCCCTGGAATACATCCTGGTTCCGGCGAGTGTTGAAGCTGTTGAAGGTGACCTTCTGCGCGGCCGTGGTGACCTTGCCGAAGAACTTCGGCTTCACGCCGTACATGGCGCTCAACGAAATTTCCGAGTTGCTGTGAAACCGTCCGTCGATCACGTCGTCATGCAACATGATGTTCGGATCCCAGTTGTTCACCAGTTGCGTGAAATGCGAGAAGGCCAGGCGCTTCAGGGAGAGGCGCGTCTTCATACGCTTGCCGTCCTTGCTCGTCGTCACTTCGGCGATCACCTGTTCGAGGCCGGTGCTGTCGGCAGCGGGCTGGCGCATGACTCGCGCGGAATATTGCTGACCCTTTTCCTGCCAGCTGATGGTCTTCGCGGTCGTATTGGTGTCGAGCAATTCCTGCGCGACGTGCTGCATGTTGCGCGAGAGCATGACCTGCTCGGGCTGCGGGATGACATCGGGCGTGCCTTCGGGTTCCGGCTCGGCGATCACCGGAACCTGAGCCGTCGACTCTCCGGTAGTTGTCACGACAGCGCCCGACGCGGGCGTGGGCTCGACGAATGCCACCGATGCATCGATCTGCGCGACCTCGGGAATCTCTTCCAGCATGGGCGTGGCATCCGCCGTCATCGGTGCATCGAGAGTTTCTTCGGTGGTGCCCGGGTCGTCGATCACCTCTTTCACCGGATCAGGCGCGGGTTGAGGCAGCGAGGCTTCGGTGAATTCTTCGTCGTTGGGGCCTTCGCGGGTGACGAGTTGCACCGACAGCTCGGGTACGTTTTCGTCGTCGAGACCGTCGACGTACATCGCGCTGCCGACGCCGAGAAGAATGATGAGGTGTACGGCGGCAGAGATGCCGAGCGACGTGCTGACGTCGCGATGGGGACGAAACGCAATCCAAAACCTTACCGAAGCGCGATTGATGACCAGCGCTGCATCTCGATACGCACTTGCGTACACGGGCGATTGCACCCGAGACCTCCGAGATCTCCCCTCGGGCTATCTTGCGCCGACCGTCCGCTCAGGTCACGGGCTTTTCAAAGTCTTTTGTGCGCTGGGATCGCCAGTCGGTGGCGGCGCATGGTCCACCGCGGCCGGTGCACCCAGAATCTCGGTGAAGATCGGCTTGAGCGCATCGGCCCAGACCTGGTACGCCTTGACCGTGAGGTGCAGGCCGTCGTTGGCCATGCCTTCGCGTAACCGGTTGTCTGGTAACGCCAGCGCCGCATTGATGTTTACGTAACGTGTCTTCTTGCCGTCCGCCAGCGCCGCGATCTGCTGGTTGGCACGATTGATGACGGGCATGACCGCGATGTTGTCGTTGCGCGGGCGTGATGCCCGTGATCACGACAGTGGCGTCTGGCGCGCGTTTGCGGATTTCTCTGACAACCGCGCTCACGCCGCGCGCCACGTCCGCGGCACGTTCCTCGATATCGCCGAGCGGCGTGGAACGGCCGACATTGTTTGTGCCTGCCATCAGCACGACGATCCTGGGATTCACGCCATCGAGTTCGCCGTTCTGCAGTCGCCACAGCATGTGCTGCGTCTTGTCGGCGCCCCAGCCGAAATCCGCCGCGTTCCAGCCCGTGAAGTTCGCACGCCAGTTCGCCAGCAGGTCCTGGTAGTTCTCGTCGGTCGCGCCCCAGCGTCGCGTGATCGAATCGCCCATGAAGTACACATCGATCTGGCCGGCCTTGCGCTTGGCGAGCAATTGCTCATGCGCAAGCTTCGAGTTCGCGTCGGTGCGGGGCGTGGCGACGTCGGCTGGTTCAATCGGCGCTCGTCCGGCCACCAGGGCATTGAGCCAGGCCGCGCTTCTTTGCGTCCACGGCATTGACTGTTCCGGCGTCGCCAGGTGGTTGTGAGGCGATTCGATCATGGGCGCGGCTTCCTTCGGCGCCTTGATCTGATTGAATGCGGCCCAGATGCCGACCGGCGTCGACGTCGTGTCGATGAAGCCCATCGCCACCAGCGACGGTACCTTGATGCGCGCGGCGCAGTTCACCGTGTCGAAATACTCGGCGGTCTTCATGACTTGCGGATCGTTCACGTCCCAGAACGGATAACCGATCTTGCGGCCATGCGCGTTGCCATTGGCGTCGGCGCCGGCGGGGACATTGATGAGCATGGCGGTGACTTTCGGATTCAGTCCCGCGGCGCACAGGCTCTGCTGGCCGCCCATGCTCGTGCCCATGACCACCAGCGTTTTACCGTCCCAGTCCGGGCGGCTGGCGAGGTAGTCGACTGCACGGACGTCAGCCAGATACATATATAAGAAGTAGTTCTTGTCCCGATTGCGCGTCTCGATGCTGTTGTAGGCCTTGAGCTCGGCCGGCAGCGCGTCGTAATACTCCTTCGGCTGATCAGGCATGACATCGTGCGGCTCGATGTTCACGGTGAGCCAACCTTCGGCGGCGCGATCCGTGACCCAGGCTTTCTGCAACGGGTAGGGCGGGCTGGCCCACTGCAGGATGACGAGTCCGGGATACTTCTTCTTATTAGAAGAGTCGTGGGGCTTGGCGACCTGGCCCCAGATGTGTTTGCCCTCGACGTGATTCATCTTGAGGATGGCGAAATCGACGCCGTCCTTCTCGCTGGGCTTTTCGTTGAGTTCGGGTTTCGCAGGAACCTTGCGCAGCGCTTTGATCTTGGCCGCCCAGAACGAGTCGAAATCCGCAGGTACGGGAATCGACGGCGCGATCTTTTCGGGCGCCACCGCCGCGCCGAGAGCACGCGGCTTCGCACCGGGCGTGTTCTCGGTGATTTCGACATACACCATGCCGGGCTCGTCGAGTTTCGCTTCGATTTTCGTGGGATGTCCCGGCGTGATCGTGCCGCGCCCGAGCTCGGCGAGATTGTTCTTGCGGATGACGTAGCTCACCGTCGGTGAATTCCACGGCAGCGTGACGTTCCATCCGGCAGTTTCGCCGAGCGCGTAAATGCCCGACGGTTGATAGGGCACATAGGCTGGTCCGGCGGATTCGTCGGCGAGTGCCGAGGCGCAAAGAAACAGGGCCGCGAGAAGCGACGCGCGTGTGAACTTCATGATCCCCCTCGATTGGATGTCTTCAAGCAGAAATTGGCTGCGTCGCGATTGTCTGTGCCTTGAGCACGAGTTCGGCGGCTAACAAAGCCTGCTCCTGGTCCTGCGCGACCTGCGTGCGGTTCACGATGTCGGTCACGAACTGCGGGACCGAATGGCAGCTGCACGTTCTTGCAGTCGATGTAGCGCGCCTGCTTCTTGTCGACGATGTACAAGTGATTGCCGCCTTCGAGTCCCGAGGCGACATTGACGTACTTGCGCAGCTCGATGTAGCCCTCGGTGCCGAGCACGAACAGCCGTCCGTCACCCCAGGTCGGAAGTCCATCGGGCGTGTACCAGTCGACACGCACGTAGCCGGTGCCGCCGTTGCCGGACATCACCATGTCGCCGAAGTCTTCGAACTTCGGGTACTGCGGATACGCGACGTTACCGGTCTGCGCGGCGACGACCTTGGCCTTCGTGCTGTTGGTGTAATAGAGGAATTGATCGGCCTGGTGCGAGCCGATGTCGCACAGAATGCCGCCGTAACGCGCCTTGTCGAAAAACCAGGCGGGACGGGAGGGCGCGTTCACGCGATGCGGCGCGAGATTCACCGTCTGCACCACGCGGCCGATGGCGCCTTGTTTGATGAGCTCGCCGGCGTACACGGCGGAACGCACTTCGAGACGCTCGGAATACATGATGGCGAACTTGCGGCCGGTTTCCTTCACGGCCTTGCGCACGTCGGCAAGCTGCTTGAGCGAGGTGATGCCGGGCTTGTCGGCGAGATAGTCCTTGCCGGCCTTCATCACGCGGATGCCGAGCGGCGCGCGCAGATCCGGAATGGGCGCGCCGGCGACGAGCTGGATCGACTTGTCGTTGAGGATTTCGTCTTCGCTCGCGAGCTTCACGTCCGGATACTTCTTGTTGAAGTCGGCGATCTGCGCCGGATCGGTGGCGTGGAACGCGACGAGAGTGCCGCCGCCGCGTTGTACCGCGGCGATCATTCCAAAGATGTGCGCGTGGTCGAGGCCGATGGCCGCGAACCTGATCGAGTGCGTCGGCTTGATCTCGGGCGTGGAGGTGTTCGCCGGATCCACGGTGAAGGCGCCCGAGCTTTGGGCGAAGGCCGCTGGTGCAATGGCTGAAAACATGCCGGCAAGCCCGGCCTTGTGCAGAAACTCGCGTCGATCGTTGCCGCTCATCGTGCCCCCTCCGGTTGTACGGCCGCAAAGATACCGCGTCGTCCCGAAGTTGGCACCGCTCATAGCCGAAAGTAGGAGAAGCCGGGAAATGGGGTCATTCAGTATTACCCCGTTTGTCTCTTAGCCTTTCTTGGCGAGCCGCCAGATCGTGCCACCGCGCTGAACAGCACGGTGTACCCGACCATGCGAGACGACGGCTATGAGCACCGGTTCGAACTGGAACTTGGTGACTCCCGCCGCGTACATGGCGAACTGGTCGAGATGGAACTGTGGCCAGATCGGCACCTGCCAGTGCATCGACTTCGGCAGCGGGAAGAACAGCCCCGAGAGGTAGCAGCCGGGTAGATAGATGAGATTGGCGTAACCGGGCGCGGCGGAGCCGCTGGCCAGCGTGCCGACCATGAGGCCCATCGCGCAAAACGGGATGGTGCCGCACAGCATCGCGCCGCTCATGGCAGCCAGATGCGCCGCGTCCAGTGCGAGCTTTCCCGATAGCCAGCGCGGCGATGACGATGGGCGTATACGAGATGATCCCGAGCCCGATACCACATGCAATCTTCGCTACCAGCCACGCACCCGCGGGCGCCGGCTGCGCGCGCTTGAGGCGAAGCAGCCCCATGTCCCGTTCCATGGCCAGCGTCGTGCCAAGGCCGAACAAAGCCGGCATGGTCACCGCCATGATTCCAAATGCCGCGAAGAAGAAAATGCCGAGGTTGGCGTCCTTGGTAATTTCTCCGCCAAAGATCGCAACCGCGAACAGCGCATACAGTGCGACGGGCAGCAGCAGCACTGGAATGGCCACGCCCGGGTTTCGTACCTGCCGCATGAATTCATAACGCGTTTCGGTGAGATACGCCGCAAAGATGCGTCGCGAGGTCGGAGCCGCAAGGGTGGAGTCGGGTGATGTCAATGTCATCGAGTTCATGCGGCCTCCCGCGTCAGTTCGGTGAATGCTTCATTGAGTCCGGCCTGCCGCACCTCGAGGCGCGTGAGTTTCGCGTCGCTCGCAAGCAGGCGCCGCACGACGCCTTCAGCGTCGGTGACGGTGATATTCAGTTTCGATGCGTCATGGCTGACCTCGACGACGCCGGGCCAACTGCGCACGTCGTCCACGGTCAATGACGACTCGCAGCTGATCTGGCGGCGTGCGACCAGCGAGCGCATGTCGTCCACGCTGCCGGAGGCGATGACGCGGCCCTTGGAGATGACGGCCACCCGGTCCGCCAGTGCCTCGGCTTCTTCGAGATAGTGCGTGGTCAGCACGATGGAGCAGCCATCGGCGAGCAGCGCGCGGATGCATTTCCATAGCGCCTCGCGCGCCTGGACGTCGAGCCCGACGGTGGGCTCGTCGAGGAACAACACCTTGGGGTGGCCGCAGATGGCCACCGCGAACTGCGTCTGGCGCTTCTGACCACCAGACAATTTCCCGTACGGACGATCCGCGAACTGTGTGATGCCAGCGCGCTGCAGCGTTTCTACGACCTCGAACGGGTTCGAGTAGTAGCTGGAAGCGAGAGCGACGAGTTCACGTGGGCGCAGCTCCTTGGGCATCTCGACGTCCTGCATCATGACGCCGAGTCCTCGACGCCGGGCAACATCCTGCGGATCACCGCCGAGCAGAGTGACCTCGCCGGAATCGGCTTCGATGAGGCCGAGCCACAGCGCGATCGCAGTGGATTTTCCGGCGCCGTTGGGTCCGAGCACAGCTAACAATTCGCCGCGACGCACCTCGATGTCGATCGAGTTGAGCGCGGTCACGGCGCCGAACTTCTTGGTGATGCCGCGCAGCTGGGCCACCGGTCCGCCGTTGACGTTATCTGCGGGGAGCGGTGAGGCAGGTGTTCGCGTGGAGCCAGCCGGATGCGCTTTACGCGGATACTTGCGGCCGTTCAGCAACTTCCCGATGAAGGTGGGCCGAACGAAGTAGTGGTAGCTCAGGAACAGCACCGCGAAGCTCGCGACGAGAATCAGCGGGTATTTCACGCTCCAGTGCAGCGGCCAGTGACCGACCCAGACCTGGAAGGCCGCGACCACGGGGAGGTGGGCGAGGTAGATCCAGTACGAGGCATCGGCGATGTAGCGGCGTGCCGCGCTGTAGTTGGAGAGGAAACGCAGCGCGGCGCCGGTGAGTCCGAAGACCCATCCCCAAACCGCCACGCCGAACACCATCGCGTACAGCGTCTTGGTGAGGCCTGGCTGAGCCATCGGGCTTGCGTGCATGGTGTGCAGCAGCCAGCCGGTGGCGAGGATCGCGATCGCGAGATTCGCAAACCAGCGCTTTCCGATGGCGGCGAGCGCATCTTTCGACCGGTGCACCAGCCAGCCGAAGGCGAACGCGGTGCCGAATCCCACCGACGCGGGGATCTGCGGAATCAATGACTGGTCAGGTGTCGGGATTCCCTGCCAGTAGAACCAGAACGACAGCGACATGAGCGCGGCAGCGACCGGCAGACCCAGCGTGAAGGTCGCGGTCATCGTGCGAATCGACGCGGTGACCGCCTTGTCGATGAGGCCGCGCAGTTTCTGCGCGGGATCGAGATGAGCAACGACGCCGCGAATCGCGAGCACCGCTACGTAGGTGAGCAGCAATTGATAGAGGAACCACAGGTGCGTGAGCGGAAATGCACCGGGCACCTTCGGCATTTCCGGCATGGGTGGCGTCGTGCCGCCTAACACCTTGGTGATGCCCACGGTCCAGACGAATGCAATGGCCGGAAACAGCACGATCCAGCCGGCTATGAGCGGCACCGCGATGCGCTTGCCGCGATTCGCCCAGAACGAGCGCGCTCCCAGTCGCTGGTACAGGAGTCGGCCGAAGTAGCCCGCGACGAAGAAGAACAGAGACATGCGGAAGATGTGAGTGACGAACGCCGCGTCGCTCAGGAATTGACTGGGCGAGTTGTCGTTCATGGCCCAGATGCCGGGCGGCCAGCCGGGCATGAACGAGAGGGCCGCGTGGAAGGCGACACCTAACAAGAGGGCGAAGCCGCGCACCGCGTCCAGTGCGTGCAGGCGATTTTCGGAGGTTTGTGTGTCGTTCATGTTGGATCCCTTCAGTTGAAGTCGCGACGGCGCGCCGCCACGAAGTAAGGCAGAGACAGGGTTAGTACGAGCGTCGCGAGCTCGACGGCGAGCACGGTCCACACGGCGCTGTTCCAGACGGGCTGCGCGTCCCCCAGGTGGTCATGGAGGGCCGGGATGCTCCCGATCAGGAAGATGAACAGCGTCACTGCCGTGTTGGTCACGATGATCAGCAGCGTCATGAGACCTTCGGAGCTTGTGTGCAGCGCGCCGCTCAGGACGAGCGAGAAGTTGGCCAGCATGAACACGCACAGCAGCAGCGCGTAGGGCAGCAGACCATCCGGAAGGTTTGGCTGGATCAGAATGAGCGCCATCGCTCCCACGGTGAGCACGATCCAGGGAACCAGGAAGCAGAACATCAGCGCCAGCAACTTGGTGCGTATGTAGTCGCCGGGCGAGATCGGCAGGCTGAGCACGAACTGCAGTGCGCGATCTTTGCGCTCGGACGCGATACTGAGCATCGCGAGCGTCACGCCGAACGCGATGATGGTGGTGAGCCAGATGAGCATGCCGATGTTGAAGCGCATCCTGCCTTCCGCGGCGATGACAAGCCCGGCAAGGCCGGCACCGGTCGCACCAATGATGAGCCAGCGGTTCAGGTAGAACTCTTTGGCGATCAGCTTTCGGGTGAGCATGTTCATTGGCCGCGAACCTCGCGGTGATGCATGACATTTGCGACGAAAATCTCCTCGAGGTTCATGCGCTGCACCTCGCGCACGCCGGAGCCCAGGAATGAGATGAGTTCCGGAGAGAATCGGTTGGTGGTGAGCGTGACGAATTGTCCGTCCACGACCCGGCTGATCACGTGCGGCAGGTCCGGAAGCCTGGTCCCGACGGGAACCTGCAACTGGATGCGGCGCCAGCGCTCGAGAAAATCTTCCTTGTCGCTGCTGTCGACCAGGCGGCCGCGGTCGATGAAGGTTATGCGATCGGAGACGCGCTCCACATCGACGGTGTTGTGCGACGAGAAAAGGATGGAGCGGTCTTCGTCCTGCAGCACGTCCATGAACTCACTGAGGACTTCGTGGCGGGCGACGGGGTCCATTCCCGAAGTCGGCTCGTCGAGTATCAGCAGACGCGGCCGGCGGGCGAGGGCGAGCAGCAACACTGCCTTCACGTGTTCACCGGAGGAGAGGCTGCGCACGCTCTGCTCGGGTCGCAGGTTGAAGCGCTTGATCAGCGCCTGCGCGTACTTCGCATCCCAGCCGGGGTAGATGGAAGCGACGAACTTCATGTGCCATCCAAGAGTGGCGTGCGCGAACAGGCGCATGTCATCCGAAACAAAACCGATGTCGCGTTTGGCGACGGCCTGGTTGTCCGGCATCGTGTGGCCCAGAACGCGCACTTCGCCACCGTCCGGAGTGAGCAGTCCCGTCATGAGGCGAATGGCGGTGCTCTTGCCCGCGCCGTTGGGTCCCACGAGACCCATGATCTGACCGGGCTCGAGATCCAGCGACAGGTCTTCGAGCGTGAAGAAGCGGAACGACTTGCGGACGTTGCGCATCTCGATGTGTTTGGTCTGGGTCATTTCTTGTCCACGTTGCGGATGGCGCGACGCAAACGCGTCGCGAGTTCTTCTTCCGAGAGGCCGAGCTGTTGACTCAAGGCCGCGGCGGCGGCCAGGTGCTCGTCGAGCTTTTCCGCCTGCAGTTCGCCGGCAAGGCCGTTGATGTCGGCTACGAACGACCCTTTTCCGTGGCGGGTCACGATGACTCCGTCGTTCTCGAGGTCGAGATAGGCGCGCTTGATGGTGATGACGCTGACGCTCAAGGCAGCCGCAAGTGCCCGGATTGACGGCAATTCTTTCCCAGACGGCCAGTCGCCGGCGGCGATGCGCGCCCGGATCTGCTCCATGATTTGCAGATACATGGGGCGGGCGTCGGTCTGGGAGATGTTGATGCCGCTGTACATACTGTGCATACAGTGTATACTCAGTTCCGAATCGAACACCAGCCCCTATTGAAAATTATTTTCCTGAGAGGGGCGCCGGTAGTTAGTCAACGGTTTCGTGCATGCACGAAGCTACCCCGCGAACCGGGTTAGCATGCGGCCATGACAACAACACTCCTCACCTACCGCGGCACCGTGCACCAGTGGCAGTGCGATCACATGGGCCACATGAACGTCATGTGGTACGTCGGCAAGTTCGACGAAGCGACGTGGAATCTGGCGGCGATGATGGGCATGACCGCTCAGTACCTCAAAGACGCCAAGCGCGGCATGGCGGCAGTGGACCAGCGAATCGCCTATCGGCGCGAAGCGCTGCCTGGCGACGTCGTGACGATTCGCACCGCCATCATCGAGGTGCGGCCGAAGAGCGTGCGCTTCGTACACGAGATGCGCCGCGGCGATCTGGGCGATTTGCTAGCCACCATGGTCGTCACTGGAGTCCATATCGACGGAGTGGGGCGCAGGGCGACGGAGTTCGATAAGCAGATTCACGCCAAATCGCTCGCCATGAAGGTGGCCGACACGACGTTGTGGGATGCGTGGCCGCCGGCAAAAGCCTATCTCGAGTAGAGCGTTGAAAAAGAAGCGGCGCGTGTAACCGCGCCGCTCGTGAAAAAAGGCGGAGCCGAGCGGCCCCGCCAAGGTCTCAATATTTCCAGCGGAACCCGAGCGAGAAGGCGCGGCTGATCAGCGTGTTGCCGAAGTTGAACATGTCCGGACCACCGGCATCCGCGAACGCGTAGTAAGACTTCTGCTGGTCCTCGTTGATGTTCACGGCGTCGAATGACATCGAGAAGTTTTCGCTGAAGTCGTAGTTCAACTGGAAATCCAGGCTGGCCTCCGGCTGCCTCCAGATTCCGATCGGATTCGCGAACAGGCGCGCTTCGTTGTTGTTCAGGAAGTCATCACGCCACACGTACGAGAGGCGCATGCCCAGACCTGAATTGTCGTAGGCGAGCGTCACGTTGTACGAGGTGTCGGAAACTCCGAAGAACGAGGTGATGTCTTCGCCGATGACCGTGCCGGCCTGGTCGAAGCGAGGAATGTTCTGGCTCGAGTCGAGGGACGTATAGCTCGCCTGAACACCGAGTCCGTTGAGGATCCCGGGGAGACTCTCCGGGAAGTACAGGATGCCGAGCTCGAAGCCGTCGATCTTGCCGTCCGAAGCATTCACCGGCCGGGTGACCTTGAACACGTCGACGTTCAGCCCCGTGCCGGGAATGTTGAGCGTCTGCACGTACGGCACCACAAGCCCTTCGATGTCGCGCTTGAAGTAAGTGCCGTAAATCGCGCTGTCACGCGAGAAATACCACTCGGCCGTGAAATCGACGTTCTTTCCCTTGGTTGCTTCGAGATCGGGATTGCCGCCGGTGCCAGATCCATAACCCACGTTCGTCAGATCCTGCACGAGCGTGAAATTCGGATTCAGATCGGCGAAGGCGGGACGCCGCAAGGTCTCGCCGTAGTTGAGGCGCAGGCGGAAGTCATCGGTGATGTTGTAGCGAAGAGTCGCAGACGGCATGAGATCGTCGACTTCGCTGCTGGTGCTGTTCTCCTCCAGGGTCGGCGAAACCAGATCCGTGAACTCCATGGGAGTGTTCAACTTTGAGTAACGCACGCCAAGCTGCGCCTGCAGCTTGTCGCCGAACTGCATGTCGATCTGGGCATACGCGGATTCGGTGCGTTCCTCCACTTCATACGAGCGAACCAGGGTCGGACCACCGGCCTGGACGCCATACATCGAGCGCACCTCATCGGCATGGTCCATGAGGTAGTAGCCGTTGACGACGAGCCAGCTCGTGGGCATGTCGGCGTTTCCATCGAAGAACCCATCGTTCGCCCAGCGCATGCCTTCCGGCATGTCCGCGAGCGTGCGAGGAGCCGGGAGGAACGGCGCGGGAGTCGTGACGGGCTGGCGGTGCGTCGTGCCACGGTTATCGAAGCGCACGCCGAAGCTCAGCGTGCGGAAGATGCTCTCGTCGCCGCCCAGCTTGTAGTCGCCGTCGAGCGTGATGGTCTGGGCATCGCCAAGATCCCGGCCGACATTCTCGAAGATCTGCCCCATGTTCCACACGCCGGGAGCGAGCATCAGGGAGTCCTGGTCGGCGCCGGTGGCGCTGGTGAAATGCCAGGACGGAATGCCATCGTTGTGATTGAAGTCGAGTGTGATTCCCTCGGGTACGCGCTCGGTGCGCACCGCGAGGAATTGCGTGTCGAACTCGCTGGTCTGAATCGACAAGTCGGCATTCAGTGTGAGGCGTTCACCCACTTCCCACTTGCCGGCCAGTGCGTAGACGAGCGTGTTGGTCGACTGCTCGGTCGAGTCACCACTGTTGAACCCGAAGGGGAAACCCACGACACGCGTCTTGATGAGGTTCGTGTCCGGATACGTCGTGATCGTCGATCCGGGGTCCGGGCCGAGAGCACCCCACCAGTCGGCGAACGTGAAGTGCAGATTGTTGAACATCTTCTCGCGATAACCCTGGTAGAAGAATTCCAGGGTGTATTCCGAGGTGTCGTTGGGCGCCCACTGCAGCGCGACGTTGGCCGCCGGACGTTCGCGATCGCCCTCGAAATCGCTGGCGAACAAGGCGTCGCGCGCGAGCAGGTAGGGGAAGGCTGCCGTGCCGGGGCCCGTGTCGAAATCGAGCGTCGAGCCAGGCGCCGTCGGCAGGCCGCGGTCGGTTCCCGCTTCCCAGATCGGCGGGGTGCCGTTGAAGACGCGCTGTAACGGTGTGAAGCCCGGGGGAATCGCACCACTGGGCAGGACGAACGGCACCAACGCGCCAGCAGTCACGCTCTGGTCGCGCCAGCGAGTGCGCCCATAGCTCAGGTTGATCAGGGCGCCGAACCGGCCGTCGCCACCTTCCCATTGATTGGAAGCTGAGAAAGCTGACGTTCGGGTCGAACGAATCGTCGCGCTGGTCCTGCATCGTGGCCCGCGCGTTGAGCGACACTTCCATGCCGGGCAGGTCGAATGGCCGGCGCGTACGCACGTCGATCTGGCCGGCGAGGCCGGTCTCGATCTGGTCCGACGAACGCGTCTTGTACACGTCGATGCGGCTGATGATGTTGGCCGGCACGTCCTGCAGCGCGAGGCTGCGGCTGACGCCGGTGAATACGTTGCGGCCGTTCCATGTGGTGGTGCTGTCGGGCAGGCCGCGGATGGCGATGCCGTCCGCTTCGCCGCCGCCGCGGTTGGTGACCTGTACGCCGGTGACGCGTTGCAGGGCTTCGATGACGTTGTTGTCGGGCAGCTTGCCGATGTCTTCAGCGACGATCGACTCGAGCACCTGGGTGGCTTCTTTCTTGTTCTCGAGGCCTTTCGCAAGCGCTTCGCGAACACCGGTGACGATCACCGTCTCCACTTCTTCAGTTTTCGGTGGCTCAGTGGCAGGTGCCTGCTGTCCGATTGCGGAAGCCGAAATTGAAAGCGCCGCAAGTGCGGACGCAGAACTGATCCGATTGATTCCCGCCACGTTGATACCCCCTCTGACGGACTGCTCGGGTTCGGGGTGAGCTGTCCGTTTATTGATTACTCGGACAAATGCTAGCGGCAGGACAAGTGTTGTAACAATGTCGGCCGTGTCATCGTTCCATGATCAGACTGATATGTATGTCAGGCACTTGGAAGTGTTCCCCAATACTCGTACTTTTGCCACACTTGATTAGTGAAGGGACTTTCATTCGTAAGCGCTGAGCGGAGGCGCGGCTCTTATTTTCAAGGGCTTGCGGGCAGAAATGGATGTCCGGCGGACACAAGGAGTGACCGCGGACATGCCGCAAACAACCTTGTAGTCGTTACGCGCTGCGCAGACAATTCCGCGGCTTGAGGTCCGAGTGCATGGCGGGGGAGAGGGGATGGCCGCAAAGAAGACCAGGAAACCAGTCGCCGGTAGCGGTGCGCCCACGCATCGCAAATCACTGCGATTGCATGGCTCCATTGCCCGCGATCTCGGAGTGCTCATCGTCTCCGGTCGATATCGGCCCGGGCACATTCTCGATGGCGAAGTCGAGGCGAGTGAGCAACGCAAAGTCTCACGCACCGCCTATCGCGAGGCATTGCGCATCCTCGCCGCCAAGGGTCTCGTCAACAGCCGTCCGCGTGTCGGTACTCGGGTGAGCGCGCTGGAGCAATGGCAGCTGCTCGATCCGGACGTATTGGCGTGGGCTTTTTCGGGAGAACCCGAGCCCGAGGTGCTCCACGGCCTATTCGAGCTGCGTACCATCGTCGAGCCCGCCGCAGCGGCGCTGGCGGCCGCGCGGCGTGATCAAAGTCATCTCGACACGATGCGGCGCGCGCTCGACGCGATGACGCTGCACTCGCTCAACGTGGAACAAGGCCGCCTCGCCGACAAGGAATTTCACGCGGCGCTACTGCGCGCCACTGCCAATCCCTACATCGTCTCCCTGACAAATGGCGTCACCGCGGCGGTGAATGCGCTCACGGAATTCAAGCAGCGTATCGCGCCTCTGAAACGCGATCCGGTGCCGGATCACATGCGCGTCTACGATGCCATCGCGGCCAAGGATGCCGAAGGCGCGCGCGCTGCGATGACCGAACTGATCCGCCTCGCCCTCATGGACACGCCGATCAAGCAGCGTCCCAGGCACGTTGCCGCGACACGCGCGCAACGCGAAGCACGTCACTAGCAAGCGCGCGTCGTCACGGTCGCCTCTTGGAATTGTCGGAGTATTGAAAGGTGCGCGCGGACCACGCTCAGTTCAAAGTCGCCAGACGGGAATTCGTCGGCGGGGTATTGCTGGCCGCGGCGGGGCTGGGCCGCGCCGCTGCGGGTCCAGGCTCGATCAACGAGCGCATGCAGGGCGACTTCGCCCCCGTGCACGATCCCTGCATCATCAGGCAGGGCGAGAAATATTACGTCTTTTCCACCAGCGTGAAGACAGATACCGCAGGCTTCATTGCCTGCCGTCGCTCGGGCGATCTCGTAACCTGGGAGCGCGACGGGTTCGTCTTCGATCAGATTCCCGAATGGGCGCGCGAAGCGGTGCCTCGCACCAAGGGAATCTGGGCTCCCGATATCTCTTTCTTCAATGACCTCTACCACCTGTACTACTCGGTGTCGTCGTTCGGTTCGAACCATTCGGTCATTGGCCTCGCGACCAACAAGACGCTCGACCGGAAAGCGCCAGGCTTCGAATGGGTAGATAGAGGCCTGGTGATCCAGTCGCGCATGCACGATCGATTCAACGCCATCGACCCGAATCTGTGCGTGGATCGCGAGGGCCGGCATTGGCTGTCGTGGGGAAGTTTCTGGGATGGGATCAAGATGGCGCGCATCGATCCGGCCACGGGCAAGCGCCTCGACACGGCGGAACTGATCTCGCTGGCTTCGCGACCGGCGCCGCGCGGCGAGCCGAGTCCCATCGAGGCTCCTTTCGTCATTGCGCGCGGCGACTATTACTACCTGTTCGCGTCGTTCGACTTCTGCTGTCGTGGCGCGAAGAGCACTTACTTCGTGGTGTGCGGCCGATCGAAGGAGGTCACGGGGCCCTACATCGACGTGAATGGCCGTGCCATGCTCGAAGGCGGGGGTAGCATCGTCATCCAGGGCGATGCGCGCTTCAAGGGCACCGGTCACAGCGCGTACCTGCGCGAGGGCGAACGCGACTATCTCGTGTATCACGCCTACGACGTCGAACACGCAGGTGCACCTGCGCTGCGGATCTCGCCCGTTTACTGGACGCCGGACGGTTGGCCGCGCGCCCAACTCTAGGAGGAATTGTGAAGCGAAGCAAAATGAAGTGGATAGGCGCGGCCTTGCTGGGTGCATGCGCATCCATCGCGGTGTCCGCGACGGCGCAGTCCCCGGTCAATGTGTCGGTCACGATACGCGCCGACCAGCCTGGGCCTGTCATCAATCCGAACATCTACGGCCAGTTTGCCGAGCATCTCGGTGCCGGCATCTACGAAGGTGTCTGGGTCGGCGAGAAATCGCCCATTCCGAATACCAATGGCTACCGCAACGACGTCATCGCCGCCCTGAAGAACCTCAAGGTGCCCGTGGTTCGCTGGCCGGGTGGCTGCTTCGCGGACGAATACCACTGGCGCGATGGCATCGGTGACCGTTCCAAGCGCCCCGTGAAAGTAAATACGCATTGGGGCGGCGTGGCGGAGACGAATGAATTCGGCACGCATGAATTCATGGCGTTCGCCGAGATGATCGGCACCAAGGTGTACATCAGCGGCAACGTCGGCTCCGGCAGTCCGCAGGAAATGGCGGACTGGATGGAGTACATGACGTCGAACACCGTGTCGACGCTCGCCAACGAACGCCGCAAGAACGGGCGCGATCAGCCCTGGGAAGTGCACTTCTTCGGCATCGGCAACGAAACCTGGGGCTGCGGCGGCAACATGACGCCGGAGTACTACGCGAATCTGTTCCGCCAGTACGCCACGTACGTCAAGGCGCCGCGCGGCCATCGGCCGAAGATCGTCGCGAGTGGCGGCAACGACGAGCACACGTTGTGGGTCGACGTGCTCACGAAGAACGTGCATCGCGACATGGATGCCATCTCGCATCACTACTACACCACGCCGACCGGTGTCTGGCAGAAGAAAGGCAACGCGGTGGGTTTCCCAGAATCCGAATGGATCTCGACGCTCAAGCGCACCACGCTGATCGACCAGTACATCACCGACAACGAGAAGCTCCTCGAGGAGCGCGATCCGCAGAACCGCGTGGCGTTCTACGTCGATGAGTGGGGCACCTGGTACGACCCGGAGCCGGGCCGCGAACCGGGCTTTCTCTACCAGCAGAACACGCTGCGCGACGCACTGGTCGCGGGGCTCAACTTCAACATCTTTCACCGTCATGCCAAGCGCGTGCAGATGACCAACATCGCGCAGATGGTGAACGTGCTGCAGGCCATGATCCTCACCGATGGCGCGAAGATGGCGCTCACGCCTACCTACCACGTGTTCCAGATGTACATCCCGTTCCAGGGAGCCACCTGGCTGCCGACGGAGATCAACGCTCCCGAATACAAGCTCGGCAACGACAGCGTGGCCGCCGTGAGCGTATCCGCGGCGCGTGATACGGAAGGGCGGCTGCAACTGGCGCTGGTGAACCTCGATCCGAATCGCGAAGCGGTGGTCACGACCACGGTGAATGGCGCGAAGGCGGGTGGCGCCGTCGGCCGCGTGCTCACCTCGAAGACCATGGACGCACGCAACACGCCGGATGTTCCCGAGGCGATCGCTCCAGTGAAGATCAGTGCCTCGCGAAAGGGCGATGCGCTGGTGCTGCGCCTGCCGCCTAAATCCGTGAGCGTCGTGCGGCTGCAGTAGTTGACGCTGACATGAACCTGGTCGCGGCCCGTGTTGCAGCCACGCCGGCCGCGGCCAGTCCCGCGCCTGTGAGCATGAAGCCCGCTGCGTACTGCCAGCCATCGCTGTCCATGGTCCCCGCGGCGACTAACAATCCCAGCAATGCGGCGATCATGGGTCGAAAGATCCGCGAATCGAGTCTGGAGGCCAGGAGGCCGACGAGGAAGAAGCCGGCGACATGATCGATACCGTTTGCCGGATGCAATACGCCGGCGAGAAAGCTGTCTTCCGCGCCATGTCCGGGATGGGCGAGCGCCAGGGCGGGCAGCAAGCTCACGCAAAGTGACGCGGTGCGGACCAGGTATCTGTGTGTGCGTGTCATGAGCAAAGATTAGCTCACGGCGGCGGCGATTCACTCCCATATAAGTCATTTGACGCATGCCGCGTGCGCACGCAACGAATGCGGGTCCGAAGTATGATTCCGGTCCATGAACTCCAAATCAGACGTATTGCGGGTGGGCGTTGGCGGCCCGGTGGGCTCGGGCAAGACCGCGCTGGTGGATTCACTCTGCAAGCGCATGCGTGACGCGTTCAACATCGCCGTCGTCACCAACGACATCTACACCAAGGAAGACCAGGAATTCCTGATTCGAAGCCAGGCGCTCGCGCCGGAGCGAATTCGCGGCGTCGAAACCGGCGGCTGCCCGCACACCGCGATCCGTGAAGATGCGTCCATGAATCTTGCGGCCATCGACGCGCTCATGCACGACTTCGCCGGACTCGACCTCATCATCGTCGAGAGCGGCGGCGACAATCTCGCCGCCACCTTCAGCCCCGAACTCTCGGACCTCACGTTGTATGTCATCGACGTGGCGGCGGGCGACAAGATTCCGCGCAAGGGCGGACCCGGCATCATGAAGAGCGATCTGCTCATCATCAACAAGATCGATCTCGCGCCACATGTGGGCGCGTCGCTCGAGGTCATGGATCGCGATGCGAAGAAGATGCGCGGCGACCGTCCGTTCGTGTTCACCAATCTGAAAACCGGCCAGGGACTGGACCAAGTGGTCGCCTTCATCGAAAAGCAAGGAATGCTGCGACACTGACACGCATCGGGCGCGCCGGCTTACACACTGATCCTATCAATTCGATAGCGCGCGGCGCGCTCGCGCACGAGACTGGCTGGACCGATTTTCCGGTGCGCCAGGAGAATCTCGTGGTCAGACAGACTTTCAAAATCCTGTTTCTGTCACAGCGCAATTCAGCCCGCAGCATGATCGCTGAGGCTCTCGCGAATTCCATCGGGCACGGCGAACTCAAAGCTTTCAGCGCCGGAGTTCGTCCCGCGTCGGACATCGATCCCATTGCGGCTGAGTTGCTTCAACACGCGGGCGTCGATGTGCCTTCACATCCTCCGCGGCACGTGCGCGAATTCAGCAGTCACAATTCGCCGCCACTCGACTTTGTCATCACGCTCAGTGACACGGCGGCGGGCGAGGCGCCACCCTCGTGGCCCGGGCATCCGATCACTGCGCACTGGCGCTGCGAAGATCCCGAGCAGTTCGACGATTCTTCAGAACGAAGATTGTCGTTGTCGCGTACCCGTGCGGAGCTCGAGCGCCGCCTGCGAGTCTTCATCAATCTACCGGTCCAGTCGCTCGACCGCATGAGCCTGCAGTCGCACATCGACTCACTGGGCGGCCGGAACTAGCGCTCGATGCGGTAGTCTCACCCACGGTACGTGGGAGAGCACATGGGTATTCCGCGGTTCGCGGTTTCGTCGTTTTCGACCTGGCTGGCAATCGCAGCCATTTGCGCGCAGGTTCCCGCGACAGCCCAGGATGTCGAACCACTCGACGAAGTGGTGGTCTCGGGTGAATACCCGGGTCCCGGCTTGTGGAAAATCACGCGCGCAGATGATGCCGCCGGGCACGTGATGTGGATCGTCGGCGAGCCGCCGCCGCTGCCAAAGCGCATGAAATGGAAGTCGAAAGACATCGAGGCGGTCGCGCTCGGCGCGCAGGAAATCCTGCGCGACTCCGCGGTCCGCATGGACGCCGACGAAAAGATCGGGTTCTTCAGGGGCATTACCTTGCTGCCGGCGATTCTCGAAGCACGTCGCAACCCCGACGATGCCAAGCTCAAGGACCTGGTGCCTGCGGAAATGTATGCGCGCTGGCTGGTGCAGAAGAAGCGGTATCTCGGCCGCGAAACCGGCGTCGAAAGCTGGCGTCCCTTGTTTGCGGCGGACAAGCTGCGCAAAGCGGCGTTCGACGATCTGAAATTGCGCGAGGGCGGGACGGTGTGGGAGGTCATCGGCAAGCTGGCCGAGAAACACAAGATCAAGGTCACTACTCCGCTGCTGCGCTATACGTTCAAACGCAGCGAAGTGCGGACCAAGCTCAAGGAGTTCTCGCGCGAGTCGCTGCCGGACGTGGAATGCTTCGGCACCATGCTCGATCTGACTGAAGCGCTCGCCGATCGTGAGACCCAGGCTGCCCGCGCGCACGCCTGGGCCATCGGCGATCACGAAGCGCTGGCCCGGTTTCCGGTGTTGCCCAGTCCCTATCTACCCTGCGCCATGGCCGTGCTGAGCTCGCAGGTCGCCCGCGAAGTCATACCGGCCGACATACGCGAACAGGTGCATGCGTTGTGGCTCGATGCCGCCGAGAAGAGCCTGGCGGCGAACCCGACGACGTTCGCGATCGTGCCGTTCGTCAAGCTCACGCGAGCGGGCGGATACCTCGAAATGCTGCGGGCGAAGGGCTATCTGATCGAAGCGCCGCCCTGATTCCACCCCGTTTACTTCGGCTCGAGCCCGGAAGGTTGCTGCGTCCGGGGCTTCGCCGCCTTCGCCACATTGAGTGCCTCGTGAACGAGCAGCGACCATTCCGCGAACACCCGCCGCTGTTCCTGGGCATTCGCCGAGCGGTTGGCTAACCGCAATTCGCTGTTCGGATTCTGTTCGGCCGGGTGGAAAGTGATCACGCGTCCGACCACCTTGCCCGTCACCGCATCACGAATATCTCCGGTCACCTTCATCGTCACCGGCCGCATCGTGAGATAGGTGCGTTCACCGGGGGCATCCCCGGCTTCGGGCGCCATGATGTTCAATTCCTCGATGGCGGGAACAATCAGGAGAACGTCCGGAGCCGGTTCGTCCGCAAACTTGTACGATCCGCGTTTCACGAATTCGCGCGCGAACTCGTCGCGAAACATACGAACTGATTCCGCACGGATGCGGGCAATTTCCGCTGGGCCAACTTTGGGATGCATTTCCGCCCAGTCCTCGGCGAAGCTGATCGAGGGCGGTTCGAGGATCACGCGTTGGTACTGTATGAACGTGGAATCCGGCGCGCGATAGACACCGCCGACGCTTCTCGACACAACACGCACCAGTCCATCGGCCGTGGTTTCGTCGGGTGGGGGATCGGCGGCACATCCCGATGCAAGTGAGGCTGCGAGCCCCAGGGCGATCAGGAATTTCGATGCATGCCACGGCATGCCCGGTAGCTTACGCCTTCGGGGTCACCGGGCCAGTGCTCTCACCGCACGCGCTGCCGCCGAGGCGCGGTTCTCGACGCCTAGCTTCACGAATATCTGTTCGAGGTGCTTGTTCACGGTCCGCGGGCTGATGGCGAGGATCTCGCCGATTTCGCGGTTCGCCTTGCCGCGGCTGATCCACAACAGTACCTCCGACTCGCGCGATGTCAGGGACAGAGTCTGCTGCAGCTGCTGCTCGTCGGCCGTGGTGGACAACTCGGTGAGGCGGAACAGCAGCTCATCAGGGCCGATGGGACTCAGCACCGAGATCTCCACCTTGCGGCCGTTGACGTCGACTAACAACCGCGTGTTGCCGCCCTCCGAGCGCAACTGCATGAGCTGGCCCATCATGGTGGCTGGCAGACTGGCGTTGTGGTCGTTCGCGCTCGGGAAGAGTTCC
Organism: uncultured Pseudomonadota bacterium; assembly: GCA_963736955.1. Lineage (GTDB taxonomy): Bacteria > Pseudomonadota > Gammaproteobacteria > Steroidobacterales > Steroidobacteraceae > CADEED01. The sequence goes on along the minus strand of CAVTQT010000008.1, from coordinate 830,113 downwards.
GCGAGTAACTGGCGCGCCTTCGGCGTGCACCACAGCAAGCGGCCGGACGCGTTGGTGGCCAGCAGGAATCGGCCGGTGGCGTCGAGCGCGGCACGCGTGCCCGCCGCGACGCGCGCATTGGCGAGATGCACGCGGATGCGCGCCAGCAGTTCGTCGACAACCAGCGGCTTGGTGACGTAGTCCACGCCGCCGGCGGCCAGTCCCTCGAGCACGTTTTCGGTTTCGGTGAGCCCCGTCATGAAGATCACGGGCAGGCCACCGAACATCTTGTTGCGCTTCATGCGCCGGCAGGTCTCGAAGCCGTTGAGTCCGGGCATGACCGCGTCCATGAGCACGAGGTCCGGCGTGATCTGCTCGATCAGCCGCAGCGCGCTTTCGCCATCGGTGGCGATCAGCGCGGTAAAGCCGGCGTGGTCGAGCGTGTCGGTGAGAAAACCCAGGGTCTCGGGCGTGTCGTCCACGACCAGGATGGTGTCGCGGCGCACGTCGGGTGCGTGGGTGGATGATGAGTTAGCCATGTTTGCGCATTCCTTCCAGCACGTTCATGTAACGCTTCAGATCGAAATTCGCGACCAGTGTGCGCATGCGGGTCGCGAACGGTTTGTTGGTGGGGTCGGTTTCCATCTCGCGAAGCTTGGCCTGTATGCCGCGCACGTGTCCGATGAGGCCGAGTTGGTAGAGATCATCGACGTGGTGACGCGAGTGCACGGGCAGAGCGCCCTGCAGATCGGTCTCGCGCGCCAGACCCGCGGTGGACGCACCGTCGTACACCCAGTCGAGATTCAGTTGCGCCGCGAGACACTCGAGCATGCGCTGCATGTCGATGGGCTTGATGAGAAACGCGTCGTGAGTGGCGCCTGTGCCGCCGGGCGTGAACTCGTGCGCATTGGCCGAGACAATCACGACCTTGAGTTTCTCGAGGCCCGGCATGGCGCGCAGGCGTTCCGCGACTTCCCAGCCGGTGATGCCAGGCATGGAGACGTCGACCATGGCGAGGTCCGGCCGATGCTGCTCGGCGAGCGCGAGCCCGGTCGCGCCGTCGGACGCGGTGTGGAGTGTGAAGTCCAGCGGCGCGAGCAGCGCGCGCACGATGTCGATGTGCGAAGGGTCATCGTCGATCAGCAGCAGCTTGCGGCGCGGCCCGGCGTAGCTTGCGATCGTGCGCGTGCCCTGCGCGGCATTGCGTTCCGGATTCGCCGGCGTCGCTTCGGACAGCAGCAAGCGCACCGTGAACGTGGTGCCCACGCCCTCGACACTCGTGGCGTTGATCTCGCCACCCATGATCTGTGTCAGTAGTTTGGTAATGGTCAGCCCGAGGCCTGTACCGGGGATGGCGCGCACGTTGGCGCCCTGGCCTCGCTCGAATGGCTCGAACACCCGCTCGAGTTCGTTCGCTGGAATGCCGACGCCCGTGTCCGACACTTCGAATTCGGCCACCTGGCTGCGATAGCGCACGCTGAGCGTGGCATTGCCGCGCTCGGTGTACTTGATGGCGTTCGAGAGCAGGTTGATGAGGATCTGGCGCAGGCGCTTCTGATCGACGTGCACGTACGAGGGCAGGTTGGGTGGGCGGCTGTAAACGAATTCAATGCCCTTGGCGGCCGCCTGCAACCGGAACATGTCGACGATCTGGTCGAGGAATTCCGTGAGCGGCACCTTGTCGCGGTTCAGGCGCAGGATGCCATTCTCGATCTTGGAGATGTCGAGGATGCCGTCGATGAGATCGGCGAGGTGCTCGGCGCTGCGCCGAATGACGCGGATCGCATTGTCCGATGGACCCGCGGCGCCACGCTCGAGCAGCTGCGCGTACCCGTAGATGGAATTGAGCGGCGTGCGGATCTCGTGGCTGATGCCGGCGATGTAGCGGGTCTTGGCGACGTTGGCGCTCTCGGCGACCTCCTTGGCTTTCTGCAGCGCGGCGTCGGTGCGTTTGTGCGCGTCGATTTCGTCCATGAGCATGGAAGTCTGGCGTGCGGATTCCGCCTCGGCGGCACGCCGGCTCTCGTGGGCGAGCACGATCAGCCACGACATCACGCCCGAAACCACCAGCAGCGCGAAATACACCAGCCACAGCGTGGTGCGGATGGTCTCGCGCTCCGCGGGCACGGAGCCGGCGTATTGCTGGTAGATGAGGCCTAACAACAGGCCGATGGCGAGATTCGACAGCAGCAGCAGGCCGCCGAAGTGACCGGCACGGGTGTTGAGCATCGCACCGACGCGCTTCGGCAGCACGTGCGTGATGAAGGCGTCGAGTTGCTCGTTGAAGCGGCTGTCTGGTCTTGCACTGGTCGCGGCAACGCGCTTCCAGCGTGCAGCACAGCGAGCAGATGGGACCGGAGTAGGCCGGGCACATGGCGATGTCGCCGCGCTCGAACACGTTTTCGCAGATGCTGCACTCGAGCTCGGTGGCCTTTTCCGGCAGTCCATTGGCGGGGCGCGCCAGGTAATACTTGCCGCGGGTGCCCCACGCGATCAGCGGAGCAGCGATGAAGGCCACCGTCAGCGCGACGAATGGCGAGAGTATCTGCGCGTACTGGCCGAAGGCGCCCATGAACGCGAGGCTCGACAGCAGCACGGAAATAGCCAGCGCGCCGACCCCCACCGGATTGATGTCGTAGAGGTGCGCGCGCTTGAACTCGATGTACTTCGGGGACTGAAGCCCAGAGGCTTGTTGATGACGAGGTCGGCCGTGAGCGCGCCTATCCACCCGGCCGCGAAGTTGGCGTAGATGACCAGGATGCTCTCGATGGCGCGGAAGATGCCGATCTCCATGAGCAGCAGCGCCAACAGCACGTTGAACACCAGCCACACCACGCGGCCCGGGTGCGAGTGCGTGAGACGCGAGAAGAAGTTCGACCAGGCGATGGAGCCGGCGTAGGCGTTCGTCACGTTGATCTTGAGCTGGCAGACGATCACGAAAACGCCGGTCAGCACCAGCGCAAAGGTCGGCGACTGGAAAACCTCGCGAAATGCGAGGTGATACATGATGGTCGGCTCGTCGGCCTGCGTGACGTGCACGCCCTGGCGCAGCGCCCACACGGTGAGGAACGACCCCACCAGTAGTTTGAAGCCACCGAGCAGCACCCATCCGGGGCCGGTGCCGATGACCGCGGTCCACCAGCCGATCCGATTCTGCCTGGTGCGATTCGGCAGGAACCGCAGGTAGTCCACCTGTTCGCCGATTTGCGGCAGCAGGGACAGCAACACCGAGGCGGCGAGCCCGAACAGCACGAAGTTGAACGTGCCGCCGTTGTCAGCGGTGCCGCCGTAGTGAGTCCACGCGGCGATTTCCTGGGGATGCTTCCACGCGATGATGGCGATGGGAATGAACTGCAGGATCAACCAGATCGGCTGCGTGACGATCTGCATCTTGCTGATGAGGCTGATGCCGTACAGCGCGATGGGGATGACCACCAGCGAGCTGCAGATGTGCGCCAGCCACATCGGGATATCGAACACCAGGTTCAACGCCACCGACATGATGCTGGCTTCGATGGCAAACAGCAGGAAGGTGAACGACGCGTAGATGAGCGAGGTCACGGTGGACCCCATGTATCCGAACCCTGCTCCTCGCGTCAGCAGATCGATGTCTACTCCGTATTTCGCGGCGTAGTAGGCGATGGGCAGGCCGATGAGGAACATCAGCACCGCGAACGCGCCGATGGCCCACGCGGCATTCGGGAAGCCGTAGAGCAGGGTGATCGTTCCGCCAATCGCTTCGCAGGCAAGAAAGGCGATGGGGCCGAGCGCGGTGTTTCCGACGCGCGCGGTCGACTTGCGCGCACTCTGCGCCGTAAAGCGCAGTGCGTAGTCTTCCAGCGTCTGGCTCGCCACCCATTGGTTGTACTGGCGGCGCTCGCGAATGATTTTTTGTTGTCTCGGCTTGTTCACGCCGATTTCCCCTGTTTACCAAACAGTAGATAGCAACTCGCGTGCCACGGTTCACGAGCGGGGGACGCGCCGGTCGCGCATCGAACTGCGCACGATTCGTACAACTGCTTCGTTGGGGTGCATGACTCCGGGCGTTCGCACCTTGTTCGCACAACTGCGAATGCGCCTACGTCAAATGACGCGTACCTCCGATGGAACCCGTTTCGTACCGTCGATCGCAGGGATAGCCAACAAGGAAAACCATGTCACTCAAGTCACACATCATCAAAACGGCAGCAGGTCTCGGCCTCGCGGCATTGCCATTCGCGCAAGCCTCGGCAGGCGACGTCACCGTCGGCGGCGGTATGCGCACCAGCTTCTCGGCCACTGAATTTCGATACCGTAGTCGGAGAAGACGAAGTCGAGAGCGACTCGACCAGCGATTTCGCGCTGAACAGCGCACGCCTCTACATCAGCGGCAAGGCCACTGACAACATCGGCTTCATGTTCAACACCGAGTACAACTCGGATGACGAGGAAATCCGCGTCATCGACGCCGCGGCGCAGTTCTCGTTCAGCGGCGGCACGCACAACATCTGGGTCGGCCGGTTCCTGCCGCCCAGCGATCGAGCCAACCTCTACGGACCGTACTACGCCAGCAATTGGGCGGTGTACCAGGACGGCGTGCAGGACGGCTATCCGTTCGAGACCGAGGGCCGTGACGACGGCGTCATGTACTGGGGTCAGTACGATCGGGTCAAGTTCTCGATCGGCGCCTTCGACGTCACCGGTCTAACTACGGGCGATTCGGATGTGTTGCTGGCATCGCGCGTGCAGGTCGACTTCTGGGACAAGGAAGACGGCTACTACCTGAACGGCACCTATTACGGCGAGAAGGACCTGCTGGCCTTCGGTCTCGCGGCGCAAACCGCGGATGCCGGAGAAGCCTATACGTTCGACTTCCTGCTCGAGAAGAAGCTTGGCAATTCCGGAGTCATCACCGTCGAGTCCGAATACTCGCTGTACGACGGGCTCGGTGGCTACGGTACGCCGGTAGGCGGCGGCTACGAGAAATCGGACGGCTTCTACGTGCTCGGCGCCTATCTGTTCGCGGGTGAAGCCGGTCCCGGCAAGTTGCAGTTGCTCGCCAAGTATGGCCAGGCCACCTACGACTTCTTCGGTGCCGACCTCGACCAGGACACGCTCGAGTTCGACGTGAACTATCTGATCAAGACGTTCAACGCGCGCATCAGCCTGTACTACCTGGACAAGAGTTTCGATCCGGAGGTCGGCGGCGACACTTCGACGATCGGTCTCGGTCTGCAAATTCAGATGTAAGGGATGAAAACAATGAAGAACATGAAAATGACTCGTCGGCTGGCAGTGCTGGGCGCCGCGGTCGCCATGACACTGGGTGCAACGGCGCAAGCCGCGGACACCATCAAGATCGGCGTGCTGCACTCGCTGTCGGGCACGATGGCCATCTCCGAGACGACGCTCAAGGACACCGTCCTCATGCTCATCGACGAGCAGAACAAGAAAGGCGGATTGCTCGGCAAGCAACTCGAAGCCGTGGTCGTCGATCCGGCGTCGAATTGGCCGTTGTTCGCCGAGAAGGCGGAGCAATTGCTGGTGAAGGACAAGGTCGCGGTGGTGTTCGGCTGCTGGACCAGCGTGTCGCGCAAGTCGGTGCTGCCAGTGTTCGAGAAGAACAATGGCCTGCTGTTCTACCCGGTGCAGTACGAAGGTGAAGAATCGTCGAAGAACGTGTTCTACACCGGCGCGGCGCCGAACCAGCAGGCGATTCCGGCGGTGGACTACCTGATGAAAGACATCGGCGTGAAGCGCTGGGTCCTTGCAGGCACGGACTACGTGTATCCACGCACGACCAACAAGATTCTCGAAGCCTATCTGCAGGCGAAGGGCGTCGCTCCCGCAGACATCATGATCAACTACACGCCGTTCGGCCATTCCGACTGGCAGAGCATCGTGGCGGACATCAAGAAGTTCGGCTCGGCCGGCAAGAAGACCGCGGTGGTTTCGACCATCAACGGCGATGCCAACGTGCCTTTCTACAAGGAACTCGGCAACCAGAAGATCTCGGCGGAAGACATTCCGGTCGTGGCTTTCTCGGTCGGTGAGGAAGAGCTCGCGGGCATCGACACCAAGCCGCTGGTCGGCCATCTCGCCGCCTGGAACTACTTCATGAGCGTCAAGAGCCCGGTCAATTCGGAGTGGATCAAGAAGTGGCACGCCTACACCAAGAACCCGAAGCGTACCTTCAATGATCCGATGGAAGCGCACGTGATCGGGTTCCAGATGTGGGTGAAGGCAGTCGAGAAGGTGAAGACCACGGACGTGGCCAAGGTGACGGACGCGATGATCGGCCTGGAAGCGCCGAACCTCACCGGTGGTATCGCCAAGATGCTGCCTAACCACCACCTGACCAAGCCTGTGCTCATCGGTGAAGTGCGTGCCGACGGTCAATTCGACACGGTCTGGCAGACCAAGGGCCTGGTGCCGGGCGACGCCTGGTCGGACTTCCTGCCGGGCAGCAAGGACATCGAAGCTGACTGGGTCACGTTGAAGTGCGGCAACTACAACACCAAGACCAAGCAGTGCTCGGGCCAAAACTACAAATAAGTCACTACAAGTAAGCCAACAAACGAAGAAGAATTCTGAAGAAGCTGGCCGAAAAATCCATTGAGGTCCCGGGAGCAATCCCGGGACCTTTTCTTTTATTGCTGGTGCTGCTGGTGTGGGCAACGATCGCCTCGTCGGCGCTCGCGCAGTCACCCAATAAGGGGCCCGATGAGGCTTTCGCAACGGCGGTCGCTGGCCTCGCTTCCGACAATTTTCCCGACAAGTCGGCAGCTGTCACCGCCATCTCCGAGCTGCATCACCCGAACGGACGCGCCGTATTGGCGACGCTGCTCGACGGCAAATTGTATTTCCGCAATGCGGACAACAAGGTTTTCATCACCGATGGGGGCGAAGCACAACTTGCGCTCACCGATCCGCTGACTGCGAAAGCCGCGGGCGACGCTGCTCCCGACGACTTCACGCGAATCACCACCAACAACAGCCTGCGCAAGACGCTGCGTAGCGCGGTAGCGAGTTTCGCGTTGTCCGATCCGGATGCGGACGTGCGGCATGCGGCTGTCCTCGAAATGCTGAGATCGATCGACGAGGACAGCGTCGTGATCCTGCGCGCCCGCCTGGAAAAGGAAAACGATGCGGCCGTGAAGAAGGCGATGCGCGAAGGGCTGGCGCTGGCCGATCTCGACAGCAGTGACGCGGAGACGCGGCTCGCGGCCGTGAAGGCCCTCGAGAAATCGCTGAGCCCCGATGTCTACAACCGTCTCACGGCGATGGTGGTGGCGGGAGAGGACGGCGCATATCCCGAACCCGATGAGCGCGTGCGCACGACGGCTCGTGAAGTCATCGCCGCGATCGAGTCTTCGCGCGCCGTGTATTCCACGCTCGAAACCCTGTTCTTCGGCCTGAGCCTGGGGTCGGTGCTGGTGCTGGCGGCGATAGGCCTCGCCATCACGTTCGGCGTCATGGGCGTGATCAACATGGCGCATGGCGAACTCATGATGCTGGGCGCGTACACCACCTACGTGGTGCAACAGCTCATGCCCGACCACATCGGCGCCTCGATTCTCGTGGCCATTCCGCTCGCTTTCATGGTCTCGGCCTGCGTCGGCATGCTGATCGAACAAGGCGTGGTGCGATTCCTGTACGGACGTCCGCTGGAGACTTTGTTAGCGACGTTCGGCGTGAGCCTGGTGCTGCAGCAGGTGGTCCGCGATCTGTTCAGCGCCAACAACCGCCCCGTGGAGACGCCTGCCTGGATGGCGGGCTCGATGCAGATCAACGAAGCGCTGTCGATCACCTACAACCGCCTGTACGTGATCCTGTTCATGATCATCGTGTTCGTGATCCTGCAGATGGTGCTGCAGAAAACCTCGCTCGGGCTCAAGGTCCGCGCCGTCGCGCAGAACCGCAACATGGCGAAAGCCATGGGCGTGCGCACGCAATGGGTGGATGCGCTGACGTTCGGATTGGGCTCCGGCATCGCGGGTGTGGCTGGCGTCGCGCTGAGTCAGCTCACCAACGTCGGCCCCAACCTCGGGCAGCAATACATCATCGACTCCTTCATGGTGGTGGTGTTCGGCGGCGTAGGCAATCTGTGGGGCACGCTGATCGGCGGCATGTCGCTCGGAGTCGTCAGCAAAGTGCTCGAGCCCTGGGCTGGCGCGGTGCTGGCCAAGATCGTCGTGTTGATCGCGCTGATCCTTTTCATCCAGCGACGGCCTCGCGGATTGTTCCCGCAGAAAGGCCGTGCGGCGGAGAACTGAGATGGGAGCCATTCACAAAGGACCGCTGCTCAATTTGCTGGTCGGCGAACGCGGCACGGCGGTGTTCCTCGTAATCGTGGCGATGGTCGGCATCGTCGTGCCGGTGTTGCACCTGGTGCCCGCGGAAGGCTCGGCGCTGCAGCTGTCGGGCTACACCATGACGCTGATCGGCAAGTACATGACCTACGCGCTGCTCGCCGTGGCCGTGGATCTGGTCTGGGGCTATTGCGGCATCCTGTCGCTGGGGCACGCGGCGTTCTTCGCGCTCGGCGGCTATGCCATGGGGATGTACCTCATGCGGCAGATTGGAACGCGCGGCGTGTACGGCGACCCCACGCTTCCGGATTTCATGGTGTTCCTGAATTACAAGGAGCTGCCGTGGTTCTGGCACGGCTTCGACGTGTTCTGGTTCGCCATGGTCATGGTGGCACTGGTGCCGGGATTGCTCGCGCTGGTCTTCGGCTGGCTGGCGTTCCGCTCTCGCGTCACCGGCGTCTATCTATCCATCATCACCCAGGCGCTCACGTACGCGTTGATGCTCGCGTTCTTTCGCAACGACATGGGCTTCGGCGGCAACAACGGCATGACCGACTTCAAGGAAATCCTGGGGTTTTCCATCAATGCACCCTCGACTCGCGTCGCATTGTTCATGGCCAGCGCGCTGGCGCTGATCGCGGGTTACCTGGCGTGCCGCGCCGTCACGCTGTCGCGCGCGGGGCGCGTGGTGCAGGCCATCCGCGACGCCGAGAGCCGTACGCGTTTCATCGGCTATCGGGTCGAGTCATACAAGTTGTGGATCTTCACGTTCTCGGCCGTGCTCGCTGGCATCGCCGGCGCGTTGTATGTGCCGCAGGTGGGCATCATCAATCCCAGCGAATTCCAGCCCATCAATTCCATCGAGGTGGTGATCTGGGTGGCCGTCGGTGGCCGCGGGGTGTTGTACGGCGCCGTGGCCGGCGCGGTGCTGGTGAACTACGCCAAGACCTTTTTCACTGCCGCGCTGCCGGAGTTCTGGTTATATGCGTTGGGCCTGCTATTTGTAGTGGTCACTTTGTTCCTTCCCCGTGGCGTGGTCGGGTTGTTAGACCGCTTTGGCCGGAAGCCGCCGCCCGCCGCGCCCCCCGACCCTGAAGTGGTGACCGCGTGAACGCCACGCAAGTCGTCAAGCAGAGTTGGCAGAAAGTGTTCGGTGCGGGCACCGGCAGCGACCGGCCCAGGCCCGGCGATGCCTCGCATGGCACCATCCTGTATGTCGAAGACATCACGGTGAGCTTCGACGGATTCCGCGCGCTGAACAACCTGACGCTGTACATCAACGTGGGCGAACTGCGCTGCATCATCGGTCCGAACGGCGCCGGCAAGACCACGATGATGGATGTGATCACCGGCAAGACGCGCCCCGACGCAGGCTCCGCCTGGTTCGGCACCACCACGGATCTGCTCACTCTCACCGAACCCGAAATCGCGGAGGCCGGCATTGGACGCAAATTTCAGAAGCCGACGGTTTTCGAACAGCATAGTGTCCTGCAAAACCTGGCGCTCGCGGCCGCGGGAAACAAATCGGTCTGGCACACGCTGTTCAAACCGATCTCAAAATCACAGGTTGCGCGAATCGATGAAGTGCTGGTCACGGTCGGTCTGAAGGACCAGCGCGAAGTACGTGCGGGAATCCTCTCTCATGGCCAGAAGCAGTGGCTCGAGATCGGCATGTTGCTCATGCAGGATCCGCGATTGCTGCTGGTCGATGAGCCCGTGGCGGGCATGACGCCGCAGGAAGTCGAGCGTACTGCCGAGTTGCTGCTGTCTCTGGCGGGCAAACACTCAGTGGTGGTGGTCGAGCACGATATGGCCTTCGTGCGTTCGATCGCGCGCACAGTGACCGTGCTGCATGAGGGCTCGGTACTGGCCGAGGGGAGCATGGATGCAGTGCAGAATGATCCGAAGGTGATCGAGGTTTACCTCGGCGAAGCGCAGGGAGCTGGCTAGCCGTGCTCGCGATCAAAACCCTCAACCAGTTCTACAGCGGCAGTCACATTCTCTGGGACGTGAATCTGGAAGTGCCGGAAGGATCGTGCACCTGTCTGATGGGCCGCAACGGCGTGGGCAAGACTACGCTGCTCAAGTGCATCATGGGGCTGTTACCCATCGCCTCGGGGGCGATGAGCTATGGCGTCGGCGCCGAGACTGCCGATCTGTCGAGACTCGCGGCGGACCGGCGCGCGAAACTTGGCATTGCCTACGTGCCGCAGGGCCGCGAGATCTTTTCCCAGCTCACCGTGGAAGAAAATCTGCGCATTGGTTTCGGCTCGCGGCGAGGCAACAAGATTGCGCAGGTGCCGGAGCACATCTTCGAATGGTTTCCGGTGCTCAAGAAAATGCTCAAGCGTCGGGGAGGAGATCTCTCGGGTGGCCAACAGCAGCAGCTCGCCATCGGACGCGCCATGGTCCTCGATCCGAAGCTGCTGATCCTCGACGAGCCGGCCGAAGGCATTCAGCCCAACATCGTGCACGAGATCGGCGATATCATCATGCGCCTCAACCGCGAAGCGAAACTCACCGTGCTGTTAGTGGAACAGAAACTGCCGTTTGCGCGCCGCGTCGCGAGCGAGTTCCGCCTCATCGACAAGGGCCGCATCGTCGGTGGCGGAAAGATCGCTGCGCTCACTGACGACCTCGTTCACGAGCACCTCACGGTCTGACCATCGTGGATGCCGCCGTCGTTCGCAACACACCAGGATGGCAAGCCGAGCTGCGTCTCCGATTTGGGGTCAGGCCCCATTTCCTGGAAAACGGTGCCGGACTTCCCAGTGCCCGTACGGTGCTTGCCGAGCGGCATCACAAGGGACCGCTCATCGTTCAGCGGCCGTTTTATCCCGAAGGCGATCCGTGCCATGTCTACCTGGTGCATCCGCCGGGCGGTGTCGTCGGCGGTGACGAACTTCGCATTGATGTGCAGCTGGACGCCGGCGCGCACGCGCTGATCACCACGCCAGCCGCGACCAAGTTCTATCGCTGCGACGGCCGGCATTCCTCGCAGTCCCAGGAGCTGCATGCCTCAGGCGCGACGCTCGAGTGGTTACCACAGGAAAACATCTTCTATCGAGGCGCCGACGTACGCACGGCTACGCGCGTGCAGATCGACGCGCACTCACGCTTCATCGGGTGGGAGATCAACTGTCTCGGGCTTCCGGCACGAGGCGAACCTTTCGATGCCGGCGCGCTGCGGCTCGATCTCGAGCTCTGGCGCAATCGCGCCGCGGATGCCCCCGTTGATTTGTCCGGCCCCGCTTTCCAGCCTTCTTCGAAAGAAGTTGGGGGGCCTGACCCCATTTTCCTCGACCGGCTGCGGCTCAGCGGCGAGTCGCCGGCGCGCGGCGCGTTATGGGGGCTCGCGGGGCAGGAAGCGGTGGGCACACTGTTAGCCACACCCGCCACGCGTGCGCAGGTGGACTCAATTCGCGAGCTGATTGCGGATGAGCGATTCGCGGCCGTCTCGCTGGTCGATGCGGTGCTGGTGCTGCGGGCGCTCGCGCCGCAGGCGGAAGCCGTACGCAAGCTCTTCATTGCCGCCTGGCAACGTCTGCGGCCCACCATCATCGGTCGCGCGGCAGTGCTGCCGCGCATCTGGCATACATAGGTCGAGCAGCGCTCATGGAACTGACACCGCGCGAGAAAGACAAACTACTGCTGTTCACGGCCGCCCTGGTCGCCGAGCGCCGCCGCGCCCGGGGCTTGAAGCTCAACTATCCGGAGGCGGTGGCGCTGATCTCCGCCGCGATCCTCGAAGGCGCACGCGATGGCCGCACAGTCGCCGACCTCATGAGTTTTGGCACCACCATCCTCGCTCGCGCCGACGTCATGGACGGCGTGCCGGAAATGATTCCGGAGGTGCAGGTCGAGGCCACATTCCCCGACGGCACCAAGCTCGTGACCGTACATCACCCCATTGTTTGAATGATTGGTCTGAAGGAAGCGCCATGATCCCCGGAGAAATGTTTTGCGAAACCGGTGACATCGAAATCAACGCCGGGCGCAACACGCTCAAGCTGAAAGTCGCCAACACCGGTGATCGCCCCATCCAGGTGGGCTCTCACTACCATTTCTTCGAGACGAACCCGGCGTTGCGATTTACGCGCGCATCCGCGAAAGGCTTTCGGCTGAATATCGCCGCGGGTACCGCGGTGCGCTTCGAGCCCGGACAGGAACGCGAAGTGGAGCTGGTCGCTTTTGGCGGCGATCGCATGGTGTACGGCTTCGCGGCGAAAATCATGGGCAAACTGCCATGAAGATCGACCGCCGCGCCTACGCCGAAATGTACGGCCCTACCACGGGCGATCGCGTGCGCCTCGGCGACACCGAGCTCATCATCGAAGTGGAGCGTGACCACACGATCTATGGCGAAGAAGTGAAGTTCGGCGGCGGCAAGGTGATTCGCGACGGCATGGGGCAGAGTCAGCGCGGCGCAGCGGAAGTAGCCGACACCGTCATCACCAACGCGCTCATCGTCGATCACTGGGGCATCGTGAAGGCCGACATTGGCCTCAAGGAAGGCCGCATCGCCGGCATCGGCAAGGCGGGCAATCCCGACGTGCAGCCGGGTGTGGACATCATCATCGGCGCGGGCACGGAGATCATCGCGGGCGAGGGGCTCATCGCCACCGCCGGCGGCATCGACTCACACATCCACTTCATCTGTCCGCAGCAGGTCGATGACGCCATGATGTCCGGCATCACCACGATGATTGGTGGCGGAACAGGACCTGCGGCGGGCACCAGCGCGACCACCTGCACGCCCGGACCCTGGTACATCGAGCGCATGTACCAGGCCCTGGAAGAGCTGCCCATCAACTTCGGCTTGTTAGGCAAGGGCAATGCGAGCCTCGCCGAACCACTCGATGAGCAGATCGAAGCCGGCGCGATGGGCCTGAAGCTGCACGAAGACTGGGGCACGACGCCGGCCGCCATCGACAACTGTCTGAACGTTGCCGAGAGGTACGACATCCAGGTGGCGATTCACACCGACACCCTCAATGAGTCGGGTTTTCTCGAAGACACGCTGGCGGCCTTCAAGGGCCGCGCCATCCACACGTATCACACCGAGGGCGCGGGTGGCGGTCATGCGCCCGACATCATCAAGGCGTGCGGCGAGGCCAACGTGCTGCCGTCGTCCACCAATCCGACGCGTCCCTACACGGTGAACACCGTCGACGAGCATCTCGACATGCTCATGGTGTGTCATCACCTCGACCCGGGCATCGCCGAGGACGTGGCGTTCGCCGAATCACGCATCCGGCGCGAGACCATCGCGGCCGAAGACATCCTGCATGATCTCGGAGCGATGTCGATGATTTCCTCGGACTCGCAGGCCATGGGCCGCATTGGTGAAGTGATCACGCGCACCTGGCAGACCGCTCACAAGATGAAGGTGCAGCGCGGGCCGCTGGAGCCGTCGGGTTCATCAAACAACGCATCACGCAACGACAATTTCCGCGTGAAGCGCTACGTCGCGAAGTACACGATCAACCCCGCGATCACCCATGGCATCGCGCACGAAGTCGGTTCGATCGAGAAGGGCAAGCTCGCTGATATCGTGTTGTGGAAACCCGCGTTCTTTGGCGCAAAGACCGCCATGATCATCAAGGGCGGCATGATTGTCGCCGCGCCCATGGGTGATCCGAATGCCTCCATCCCGACGCCACAACCCGTGCACTACCGTCCCATGTTTGGGGCGCTGGCCGGAGCGCGCACCGCCACCTGCGTAAGCTTTGTGTCGAAGGCTGGACTGGAAAATGGCATGGCCGGAAAGTTAGGCCTGCGCAAGAGACTCGTGGCGGTGCGGAACACTCGCGCCATCCGCAAGAAGGATCTCGTGCTCAACGACTACCAGCCGAAAATCGAAGTGGATTCACAAACCTACGAAGTACGCGCCGATGGCGAACTGTTGCGTTGCGAGCCGGCCACGGTGTTGCCGCTGGCGCAGCGTTACTTCTTGTTCTGACATGCTGAAGATCAATCTCAAACTCGATCGTCTCGTCGATCACCCACGTGCGGCCGAACGCAAACTGGTGTTGCCGTTCGGCGAGCGTTCCAAGAGCCGTTTGCTGGCGCTCCTCGACAACGGCGAAGAGGCCGGACTGTTCCTGGAACGCGGTTCGGTGCTGCGTCATGGCGACCTGCTGCTCGCGGACGATGGCCGCGTCATCGCAGTGGAGGCCGCGAGCGAGACCGTGTCGACCGTGCACACCGATGACGCCGTGATGCTGGCGCGCGCCAGCTATCACCTCGGCAACCGGCACGTGGCGCTGCAGATTGGCAGCGGCTGGCTGCGCTATCAGCACGATCACGTGCTCGACGACATGTTGCGCGGCTTCGGCCTCGACGTGCGTGTCGACGAGGCGCCTTTCGAACCCGAGGGAGGCGCATATGTCGCGGCCCCGCACCACACGCACGCGCACGCACATCCGCACGGCTGATCCGCCTGCCGCGGATGCCTTCGCGAACGCCGCGCCGCAGCTTCTGCGGCTGCTGCATCTGGCGAGTCCGGCATTGCCCATCGGCGCCTTTCACTTTTCGCAAGGGCTCGAGTACGCGGTGGAGTGCGGCTGGGTGAAGGATGAGGCCAGCGCTCTCGAGTGGATCGAGGGACTCGCGTCTGCAAGCCTCACAACTCTCGACCTGCCGGTGCTCGAGCGGCTGCGCAGCGCATGGCGGCAAGATGACACGCCGGAGGTTCTGCGCTGGAACGCATTCCTGATCGCGTCGCGTGAAACAGAAGAATTGCGAGCCGAAGATCGGCACCTCGGCAGTGCACTACTGCGCGTGCTGGTCGAGCTCGAGCTCACCACCGGGCTTTTTCCACTCAACGCGGCAAACACTCGGCCCGGCGTGTCGCATGCCACTGCATTCGCGTTCGCTTGCGCACGCTGGGGCATCGAGCCCACGGCGTGTTCGCTGACCTATGCGTGGGCGTGGGTGGAGAATCAGGTGCTGGCGGCCGTGAAACTGGTGCCGCTGGGGCAGAGTGCCGCGCAGAGGATGCTGCATGCGCTCTGCGCGCGCATCCCTCTTTTGGTAGAGCGCGCACACAAACTCACAGATTCCGACATCGGCATTTCCACCGCATTGAGCGCGGTGGCTAGCGGAAGGCACGAAACGCAATATTCGCGACTGTTCAAGTCTTGATTCGCGGTCGTGATTGACCGGACGCTGCGCTAGACTAGCGTCACTTCGCCGGCGGCCTTGTCAACCTCCATCGGCCCAAAAACAAAATGCATTCACGCGTACAGCTGATTTGCGCGGCTGTTGCCGCCTTGTTTGTCGCAGCCTGCAGCAAGCCCGCGGCCCAGCAGCAACCTCCACCTCCGGAAGTCGGCGTCATCGTCGTACATGGCTCGCCGGTACCGCTGGTGCGCGAAGCTTCCGGTCGGCTTGCGCCCACGCGCGCATCGGACGTGCGCGCGCGCGTTCCGGGAGTACTGCAGAAGCGCATATATAAGGAGGGGAGCATGGTGAAGGAGGGCGATCCCCTCGTGCTCATCGACACGGCGCCCTATCGCGCTGCGCTGGCGCAGGCCAACGCCGCTCTCGAACAGGCCGAAGCCTCCGCCACCAACGCCAAGGTCGCCGCCGATCGCAATCGCGAACTCGCGAATCAGAACCTGGTGTCGCGCATGCAGCTCGACGACGCACTGGCTCTCGAGCGATCCACGGCGGCGCAAGTGTCCGCGGCCCGCGCTGCGGTCACGACCGCGCGCATCAACCTTGGCTACGCCACCATCACCTCGCCAATCTCTGGCCGCGCCGGCCAGATGCGCGTGCTCGAAGGTGCGCTGGTCGGGCAGGGCGAGGCGACGCTGCTAACTACCGTCGAACAGGTCGATCCCATTTTCGTGTTCTTCGATCAGCCGGCATCCGACTTCGAGCGCCTGATGCGCGCGCAGGCTTCAGGCGATGTGACGCTCGCCCAGGGCAACCTTGCCGAAGTGCGGCTGCTGCGGGACGACGGCACGTTGTACGACGAGAAGGGCACGCTCGACTTTTCCGACTACAGCGTGAACCCGGCCACCGGCGCGGTCGCGTTCCGCGGCAGGGTGTCCAATCCAGGCCGCGTGTTGCTGCCGGGCATGTACGTGAAGGTGCGGCTGTCGGTCGGCACGTTGAAAAAGGGATTCCGTGTGCCGCAGCTCGCGGTACAGCGTGATGGCCAGGGTCCGTTCGTCCTGGTTGCGGGCGCTGATGGCATGGTCGCGCAGAAGCGCATCGTGACGACGTCGGTCGTCGGCAACGATTGGGTCATCTCGAGCGGGCTCGCCGATGGTGACCAGGTCATCGTCGACAACCTGCAGAAAATCGGACCGGGCATGCCCGTCAAGGCGAAGCCAGCGAAGGCTGACGGTGCCGCAGCGCCGGCGGTGCCAGCGGCGGTTGCCGAAGGCGCAGCTCCCACCACCGCTAGTTAGCCACAGACCCGCAGGGCGGACTCCAACATGCCGCAATTTTTCATCGATCGCCCGGTATTCGCGTGGGTGATCGCCATCATCATCACCCTGGGTGGTGTCTTCGCCATTCGTGGGCTTCCGGCGGAGGCGTACCCGGACGTGGCGCCGCCGCAGGTGTCCATCAGCGCGACTTACCCTGGCGCCAATGCCGACGTCGTCGAGCGCACCGTCATCCAGGTCATCGAGCAGCAGCTCACCGGCATCGACAACCTGATGTACTTCTCGTCGTCGTCCTCGAACAGCGGCGGCAGCATCACGCTGTACTTCGAGTCCGGCACGAATCCGGACACGGCGGCCGTGCAGACGCAGAACCGCGTGACCCTGGCCGAGCCTCGCTTGCCGCGCGAAGTCGTGTTGCAGGGCCTGCAGGTGGCGAAAGTGAACTCCGGTTTCCTCATGGCCGTGAGTCTGCGTTCCAAGGACAACAGCGTGCCTTCGGACGTGCTCAACAACATCGTCGCCGCCCAGGTGCTCGACCCGATCTCGCGCATACCCGGCGTGGGCCAGACCCAGCAGTTCGGCGCCGAATATTCGATGCGCATCTGGCTGAACCCTGACAAGTTGCGCAGCTTCCGCATGAGTGCCGCCGACGTGCTCGCGCGCGTGCGTGGCCAGAACGTTCAGTTCGCCACCGGCTCATTAGGCGAACAACCCGCCGTCGAGGGCCAGCAGGTGGTGGCCTCCGTATCGGCCGAAGCGCAGTTCAGCTCCAAGGAAGAATTCGAAAACGTCATTCTGCGCACCGAGCCCAACGGCACCAGCGTGCGGCTCAAAGACGTCGCGCGGGTGGAGCTCGGCCTCAACACCTATTCGTTCGATGTGCGGTTGGACAACCAGCCCGTCGCGGGTTTCGGTGTCCTGTTGTCGCCGGGCGCGAATGCGCTCGAAGTGGCGAAGCAGGTCAAGATCCGCATGGACGAACTCGCGCCCAGCTTTCCCGCCGGCGTGGAGTGGTTCCTGCCTTTCGACGCGACCATCTTCATCAATGCAGCCATCCACGAAGTGGTGGTCACGCTGCTCATCGCGGTGTTCCTGGTGTTCATCGTGATGCTGGTGTTCCTGCAAAGCTTCCGTGCAACCCTCATTCCCACGCTCGTGGTGCCCGTGGCGCTCATGGGCGCGTTCATCGGCATGTCGGTGTTTGGTTTCTCGATCAACCAGCTGACCTTGTTTGGCATGGTGCTGGCCATCGGCATCGTCGTCGACGACGCCATCGTGGTCATCGAATCCGTCGAACGCATCATGCGCGAGGAACATCTTCCGCCAAAGGAAGCCACGCGCAAGGCAATGACGCAGATCACCAACCCGATCATCGCGATCTCGGTGGTGCTCGCGGCGGTGTTCATTCCGAGCGCGCTGCAATCGGGCTCGGTGGGCATGATCTACCAGCAGTTCGCGATGACCATCGCGATCTCCATGGGCTTTTCGGCGTTCCTCGCGTTGTCGCTGACGCCGGCGCTCTGCGGCACGATCCTGCGGCCCGAGCATCTCAAGGAAAACAGGTTCTTCAAGCTGTTCAACCGCAGCTACGACAGGACACAGAAATCGTACGTGCGGTCGGTCAAGTTCAGCCTGCGTCATCAGCGCTTCTGGATTGCGGGCGCCGCGGTGCTGATCGTTGCCGGCTTCTTCGTGTTGATATTCAGGCTGCCCGGCAGCTTCGTACCCGAAGAAGATCAGGGCTTCACCATCGGCATGGTGATGATGCCTCCGGGTACCGCCCAGCCGCGCACGCGCGAATTCATGAAGAGCGTCAGCGAACAGCTGCGCACCAACGACGCGGTGGACTCGGTGTTCGAAGTCACCGGTTTCAGTTTCATCGGCAGCGGTGAGAGCGTCGGCATGTTCTTCATCAAGCTGAAGGACTACAAGGCTCGCAAGACCACCGCCACGGAGTTCAACCAGTGGGCCTTTGGCATGGGTATGAGCCAGAAAGACGGCATGGCGCTGTTCTTCAACTTCCCGACCATCCCCGGCCTTGGCAATTTCGGCGGCTTCGAGTTCTGGCTCGAGGACCGCAAGGCGGCGGGCCGGCCGGCATTGTATGGCGCACTGGGTGCGTTGATGGGGGCGGCGGGCAAGAGCCCGGTCGTGACCGGTGTGCAGCCGAACGAGTTGCCGCCCGCGCCGCAGTTGAACCTGTCTCTTGACCGCGAACAGGCGCAGTCCATGGGTCTGGCAATTTCCGATGTGTACTCCGCCGTGCAGCTCATGCTCGCACCGGTGTTCGTCAACGACTTCATCTTCGAAGGTCGCGTATTGCGCGTGACCATGCAGGCCGACGCGCCGTACCGAATGAACGAGGAATCCCTGCAGCGCTTCTATCTACCGGCGGGCACCATGGGCACCAACGCGTCCGCGTTCGCGGGCGACAACTCCTCGGATGGCATGGTGCCACTGTCGTCGGTGCTGCGTTCCAACTGGGTCGTGGCGGCGCCCTCACAGTCACGCTTCAATGGTTTCCCGGCCATCCAGCTGAACGGCGGTCCCAAACTCGACGAGGGCAAGAGTACGGGCGAGGCCATGGCCGAGATGGAGCGCATCGTGCGCGAGGACTTGCCGCCGGGTCTTGGCTACGACTGGGCCGGCCAGTCCTACCAGGAACGACTCTCGGGCGCCGAAGCGCCGATGTTGTTTGCGCTGTCCATCCTGGTCGTCTTCCTGTGCCTCGCCGCGCTCTACGAGAGCTGGGCAACACCCATCGCCGTCCTGCTCGTGGTGCCGGTCGGCATCATCGGTTCGGTGTTCGCGGCCAAGGCCGCGGGCATGCCCAATGACGTGTTCTTCAAGGTGGGCCTCATCACCATCATCGGCCTGGCGGCCAAGAACGCCATCCTGATCGTCGAGTTCGCGATCGAAGAACAGAAGCGCGGCAAGGCGCTGTACGAGTCCATCATCGAGGCTTCGAGACTGCGACTTCGCCCCATTCTCATGACGTCGTTCGCCTTCATTTTGGGCGTGCTGCCGCTGGTCTTTGCGACCGGCGCCGGCGCCAACGCGCGGCGCGCGCTGGGTACGGGCGTGGTTGGCGGTATGCTTTCCGCCGCGATCCTCGGCGTGTTGCTGGCACCGATCTTCTTCGTAGCGATCCGGCGCATGGTCGGCGACAAGCTGAGTATTCCGGATGCCGATCGGCCGAAGGTGATCTGAGCGGACCAATCTGAACGGAAGATAAACGCTGCTGAATTAGGTTCCTTTCAGGAACCGTAGGCCCCGGGAACTCCACTCACAGCATGTGAGTCGTAATTCACAAGAGGTGCATATGAAGGTTTCGCTGTTCGCCACTTCGCTGATCACGAGGGCATCCGCACCAGCCCTGGCTGGCGTCGTGTGCGTGGCGCTACTTGCCGGCTGCGCCACCGGCCCCAAACTGGACTACACCGACTACGCGGGTGAGCCGGTCAAATCTTTCTACATGGCCAATTTCGACGGCTGGACTGTTATCTCGAAAGACCAGGTGGTGATCTGGTCGGGCATGAACAAGGCCTATCTGCTCACGCTCACGGGCTATTGTCCCGATCTGCAGCACGTCAATGCCATCGCCGTTACGTCCACCGGCAACACCGTCGACCGGTTCGAGAAAGTCATCGTGGGAAAAGACCGGTGCTTCATCAACGAGATTCGCCCGCTCGACACCAAGCAGATGAAAGAAGATCGCAAGCTCATGCGCGAGCAGATGAAGAAGCCGCAGGAGCCACCGCCGCCAGAGCCGGCGCCGCCAGAGCCGAAGACCGAGTCCAAGACCTGATTCCTGATCCCTGCGATTGCTAGTGGTAGAGAAGCCTCCGGCCCGTAAAGGGCCGGGGGTTTTTCGTATGTGCGTTCAGATTTTTTCGAGCAGTGGCGCAATCATCAGCGCGAGGCCGACCCAGCCTATCCCCCACACCACCGTGCGCAGCACCGGCACGCCCGCGATGTAGATAGCGACATACACGACGCGTGCAATGAGGAACAGAGTGGCGCCGGTAACGGCCATGCCGGCGCGTTCCCACGATCAGTTGAGTAGCGCAAGCGCGAGGAATACGGGCAACGCTTCGTGCATGTTGGCGAGGGCGCGCGCCGCGCGCTCCCCCACAATGGTCAGCGGGCGCACGTGGTCGCGGTTTCCGAGGTTCTCCACGAGTTTGCCCTTGCCACCTTCGGGAGAGGGCTCGCGAAAGCGGCCTGGCAGCAGGGTTTGTAAAACGAACAGCGCCAGCACTAACAGGATGAGAAGAACCATAGAGCTTGCTCCAGCAGTAGTCAGGGTTTGTAACTGCGTCGCAAAAATATAGCCCATCGAACCGAAAGTTGTCGGTCCCCGTAGAATCGCCCGCCATGAACTTTCGTATAGCCGCAGTCGCGTCTGTTGTGCCTTTCCGCTTGTTCGGCTCCCGAAGAGCCGGCGGCGCCGGTGCGCGAAGACTGGGTGCTTAAGTCGCACGTGGCATTTGTCGCCGCGGATGGCAAAACGCCGAGGCAGGCGCCCGCGGAAAGACTGCGGCTCTGGGTTCCTTACGTGGTGGGCGACCTGTATGGCGCTCCCAATGCCGGTGAGCTCGCGCCGGTCACGTTCAAGCCGGACTTGAGTTTCGTGCTCGACCTCAACAAGAGCCATGAGAACCTGGCGAAGGTGCTCATTCCCACGGAATTCTCACAGAAGTGGATGATCATCGAGCCCGCCACGGCGCGCATCGCGCGGCTGTCGCCCTTCGTGCTGCCCGCGGATGGCATCGTGCCGGTCGGTGTGGCGGAGTGGTTAGACGCGGACACCGGCACCAAGCTCATGCTCGTGTACCTGGATCGACCGGCTCGCCTTCGCGGCGAGATCGTCCATGAGGGCCGAAACCTGCAATTTGACATCACGGCGACCGAGGCCGGTTACATGTGGATCCAGCAGCCCGAAGGCAGCGGCGTCTATCGCAAGGCGACGTGGCCAGGACGGGTAGTCCTTGCGGTAATGCCCAATCCCTGAGCGAAGTGGTATTTTCCGCGCGCGGACCCTTCCCTTATAAGAGAGCGCGAACCATGCAACGACACATTCTCGTGGCAGCCACGAGTATTGCCACGTCCACCCTTTTTCTAGGCGCCTGCGCCAAGAAAGAAGCCCCGCCACCGCCACCACCGGTCGCCGAAGAGGCCAAGCCAGCCACTCCGCCGGGTGCCGATCCTGCCAAGTTCCTGACCCAGCCGCTGGACATCGATATCTACTCCGCCGACCCGTCGGCGCACGTGTTCAACGGCAAGATTTACGTCTATCCCTCACATGACTTCGATTCGGGCATTCCGAGCGATGACCTGGGTAACCAGTACGCGATGAAGGACTACCAGGTGCTGTCGATGGACAGCATCGGTGGCGCGGTCACGGTCAACCCGGTCGCGCTCGACATCAAGGACGTGCCGTGGGCCAGCGAGAAGATGTGGGCGCCGGATGCCGCCGAAAAAGACGGCAAGTACTACCTGTACTTCCCCGTGAAGGACAAGCAAAGCGTTTTCCGAATCGGCGTGGCGGTGGGCGATTCGCCCGTGGGTCCGTTCAAGGCACAGCCCGAAGCCATCAAGAACAGCTTCAGCATGGATCCGGCCGTGTTCAAGGACGAGCGACGGCAAGTACTACATGTACTTCGGCGGTCTCTGGGGCGGTCAGCTGCAACACTGGAAGACGGGCAAGTGGGACGCGAACGACGACGCGCAGCCCGCGGACGACAAGCCGGCTCTGCTTCCGAAAGTGGCACGACTCGACAAGAACATGGTCGAGCTCGCCGAGAAGCCGAAAGACGTGAAGATCCTCGACGAGAACGGCAAGCTGTTGCTGTCCGGTGATCACGATCGCCGCTTCTTCGAAGCGTCCTGGGTGCACAAGTACAAGGGCAACTACTACTTCTCGTACTCGACCGGCGACACGCACTTCATCTCGTATGCGATGGGCAAGTCACCGTATGGTCCGTTCACCTACAAGGGCCACATCCTGATGCCCGTGCTCGGCTGGACCAACCATCATTCGATCGTGGAAGTCGGCGGCAAGACGTACCTGTTCTATCACGACACGCAGCGTTCGAACGGCGTGAACCACCTGCGCAATGTGAAGCAGCCCATCGAACTCACGTACAACGAAGACGGCACGATCCAGCCCGTCGACGCGTACCTCGGAGACTCGATTGCTGCTGATGCTCATGCCAAGTGGGTTGACGAGTCCGCGCCTGCGGCTCCTGCGGCTCCCGCGGCTCCTGCCGCTCCCGCGCCTGCCAACTGAATCAATGGGGACACTCCCCATTTGCTAGCAAAAAGGGACGCACCTCAAAGTGCGTCCCTTTTTTTTGAGCGCGATTTGAAGGAGGGGGCATGAAAGATCTTGCACCGGACATCGTCCGCCAGCGGCTGCTCATCGAAGGGCTGTATTCGAAGGACATCGATCAAGCTGCCGTCGAGTCGTACCTGATCGACGTTGCCGCGCACTTGGGATTGCGCACTTACGGACGTCCGATCGTGCATGCACCGGGAGACGGCAAGGCGGAAAACCAGGGTTTCGACGCGTTCATTCCTTTGATCGATTCCGGAATCTCGCTCTACGTCTGGACTCAGAAGCGGTTCTTCGCCGCGGTGCTGTTCACCTGCAAGCGATTCGATGTCAACGAAGCACTGCGATTCACCCGCGATTTCTTCGTGACGACCGAACTCGAACACCGTCCGTTTTGACCCTGCCCCCACAATAGACGTCCCAGCCAACTCGCTCCGTCGGTATTGGCGGACTCCAATCCGCTATCATTCGCCCCCTCATGAACGACTCACCGGATTCACCACCCGCGTCGCCGTCGCTCACGCGGCGCCGGCGCACGTTCCTCGCGCCGTTGTGGTTGTTAGCGATGGCCGGCGTGTTCCTGGTCGCCATGGCCTTCGCCTACTGGAACTCCGCCACCACCACCACCATCGTGCTGGTTCGACACGCCGAAAGGCAGTTTGGCGCCATCAGCGACGCGCCGTTGTCACCGCAAGGTGAGGTGCGCGCCAGTCGACTCGCGCAGATGTTTGGAGACAGCGAACCGTTCGGACGCATCGACAGGATTTACGTCACCAACACGCGCCGTACTCAACAGACCGCCGCCAGTCTTGGGCAGCGCCTCGGGCTCAACGCCATCGTGGTGGATGCGAAAATCGATTCACACGAACTCGCGAGCCGCGTACTGCGCGAGAACCGCGGCGGCCGCGCGCTCATCGTCGGCCACAGCAACACGGTGCCCGAGATCGTAGCCGCGCTGTCTCGCGCTTCGAAAGTACCGCCGATTGGCGAAGAGGAATTCGACACCGTGTATGTCGTCACCGTGCCCACCATTGGCAGGGTGTCCGTGCTGCGCCTCAAGTACTGAAAAAGGGGACATTCCTCATTTCGTTGTAACAATCTGCGGCGCAAGTGCGTCGCTGCCGTTGCGTTTGATTGTTACAACGAAATGAGGAATGTCCCCATTTTCACTTCTTCTGAAGCTCGATGGCCTCGCGGATGAACGCTTCATGCTCCGCGATCGAGAAATGCGCCTTCACCCGGCCGCGCACCGTGCGGTTCTGATCGATCAGAAACGTGACACGCTGCACCCAGAAGCCCAGCGGCCCATTGACCCCGAACAGCTTTACGACCTCCTTGTTCTCGTCCGACAGCAGCGTGAAGGGCAGGCTGTGCTTCTCGCGAAAGCGTTTGTGGCTTTCGGGGCTCTGCGGACTGATTCCCGCCACGGTGAGACCTGCACGCTGATGTCCCGGTGGATGTCGCGAATCGAGCAGGCCTCGCGGCGTGCACCCCGGGGTGAAATCCGCCGGATAGAAGTAAAGGATGGCGGGGCCATCCTTGAGCAGTCCGGTCAGCGAAATGTCGTGCCCATCCTGGTCGGGGAGGGTGAACTCGGGCACTTTGTCGCCGGTGTCAAGCATGGGCCACATATTAAGAGTGATTCGCTTGCCCAAGCCAGCCGTCCGACTGCTAGAATCCCGCGCCTTCCGGACCCCCCGTCCGGTGGATGGTTTTCAGGTGTGGGGCGGTAGCTCAGTTGGGAGAGCGTCGCGTTCGCAATGCGAAGGTCGAGGGTTCGATCCCCTTCCGCTCCACCAGAAACCCCGCTACGTTGCCCTCAATTAGAATCGCCGGCACGCCCCCGTAGCTCAGTGGATAGAGCGACCGCCTCCTAAGCGGTAGGTCGTCGGTTCAACTCCGGCCGGGGGCGCCATATAGAAAACTCTATAGAAATAGGGGTTTCAGCGCAGTTTCAGGACCGAAACGGCCGCCAGAAAATACTGAAAATGTGAGTTTGTAGACGCTTTGTAGACACGTCCGCCGAGCCTACACGGCGCGCGCTTCTGAGACGGTCTGCCATGTCTCCCGCGCGCCTTTCCGTTTCCCCATCCCTCAGGCGATCTACGTTCCTACGCGCGCGCAGGCAGTCTCCGCGACACGTTCCATGCGTACTCATTTGCGTGCGCATTCCGGAAAGCCGCGAGTCGTGCGAAAATGTGGCCCCGTGCATGAGAGGAGCGAAATCATGAAGATTTCCTGGCGAATTTCGGTGTTTCTGGCTGCAGCGGTCATAGGCTCCGCCTTGGCGCGGAGTGGCGATTCGCCGCCGCTCGCACACGCATACGCAGGCTTTCCGCTCGAAATCGATTCAAAGTGTCGGGATGGAAAAGCGCAGATCTTCGATGAATGCGGCGATCAACTCGCGCTGTTCAAAACGGCTCTGGCGCGCGCGAATCTGGAACACAAAGTGCTGCTCGTCGAATTCGGAGCGGAATGGTGCATCTGGTGCCACGTTTTCGACGCGCACATCAACGGCGAGCATCACCGGTTTACCTATACCTACGGGACACCCGATGAGCCCGAGTCCCGACAGACGACGACGTTCAAGGAAGGAAAAGGCGCCGACGCGCGTGCGGCGAATGCTCTGCGCGAATTCGTTGCCGCGAACTTCGTGATCGTGCACATCGACGCCGCGTACGCGCCAAACAGCGATCATGTGCTCGAGGCATCGGGAGCTTCAGAGCGCTACGACGAAACTTTGCCTTTCATTTTCTCCGTGGATCAGCGCGGCAAGTTCGCGCAGAAATTCATGTCCGACGCGGTGGAGAAGCGTCGCGATACCGAAAGTGACTGGTACCGTGGATACGATAGGGCCGGCCTGCTTGCGCAGCTCACGAGCATGCGCGACGCGGCTCGCGCTTCGGTTCCCTAGCACGCTCAGCCAGAAGTCGATGCCCTGAACATACTCACGAAATTTGCCTTGCTCCAATTTGGGCGTCGACTCCTCGAAGCTTTCGTCGTCCTCGCGTGAGCAGATGGAAGTCCGCGTCGATGTATCCGAGCGCCGCGATCACGCGCTCAATATGTTCTGTTTGCTTCTCAATGCCGCAGCGGCGCGCAACAGGCCTTTTCCCTTCGCTAGTTCGTCCACCAGGCAACGAATTCCTTGAACTCGATGTAGCCGTCACCGGCGGTGTCGGCCACTTCGAAGTCGAGCAGGCATTCCGCGCGGGACACATCGCCATCGAGGGCCTCGAGCAGGACATGGAATTCATCCTGGTCGATGAAGCCGTCGCCGTTGAGATCGCACAGGTCGAAAATCTCGCGCGATTCAGCAATAACGTTTTCGTTCAGTGTGGCCATGATTGCTACTCCGTTTACGAATCGAACCTGTGAGTTCGTTTCCATGGGTAGGCAATTTACGTGGCCACTGCTTAAGGCCAACTGAACCAAGGCTATTTGACAGATTGCAGCGCGATCAGCGCTTTCGAAGCTCCAGCGGGCAGGAAGCGAAACCGCTGGCCGGATAAATGGCCTCGATCGGCTGGCGGCCAGGAGCGGGCGCGAGTTCGGCACAGGCGAGCAGTTCCTCCATCAGCACGCGCAATTCCAGTCGCGCGAGCGGAGCGCCCGGACAAGCGTGGATGCCGGCGCCATACAGCAGATTCAAGTGCGGATCGCGATCGATTCGAAACTCGAGTGGGTTTTCGAAGACGCGTTCGTCGCGATTCGCCGAGGCCCAGTTGAGGGAGATTCGTTGGCCTGCCGCGAGCGTGCGGCCGCCGAAGTCGAGCGGGGCTGTCGTGACGCGCCGGGAACTCAGTAACGGCGCGTGAATTCGCAGGATCTCATCGATGGCTGCAGGCAATTGCGCCGGATTCATCCGAAGATGCGTCTGGAGCGGGATCGCCGCCGCCATGAAATGCGCAAGGATGCCGATGCACGCAGCAATGGTTGCCAGCTCCCCCACGGTCCAGTTGCGCAGGATGCTCACGATTTCCTCATCCGTGAGATGGCGGCCGCGGATCGTCTCGCGCAACAGCTCGCTCACCACGTCGGTTTCATTCCTGTTGCGACGCGCGGTCAGCACCTCACGTATGTAGCGATCGAATTCGAAGGCCACTTCTGCCATGGCCGCGCGGTTCTTGCTCCGAGTCGCAGCGCGATTTCTGCGCGTCCAGTGACGCAGTGGTTCGTGAAGGTCCACCGGCCAGTCGAGGAATGCGCATTGCGCTCGCAGCGCAAAGCTCTCGGCGAGCTGCGATACGAATTCGACTTCTCCATCGGCCGGCAATCCCGAGAGCATCTCCACCGCGATGGCACGCAACTTCGGCTCGACGGCCGCCATTCTGTCGGGCGCGAAATAGCGATCGATGATGAGCCGATAGTCGGTGTGTTCTGGAGGGTCGATGCCGCTCGGCACCGCCAGGTGCGCTGACACCGCGCTGCTGTAAGTCGCCGGATCGAGAAGCGCGCGACTCACATCGGCGTGGCGAAACAAAGACCAGGCCGTATGTTCGGCCTGGGCCACCGGACAACGGGGCGTCTCCTCAGTAACGCTGGAACACGAGAGAGGCATTGGTACCTCCAAAGCCGAAGCTGTTGGACATGACGGTATCGACGTCGAGGTCGCGGGATTCGCGCAGGATCGGGTAGTCCGCGCAGTCGGGGTCGAGCTCATCGATGTTGGCTGAACCCGCAAGAAATCCATCGCGCATCATGAGCAGGCTGTAGATAGCCTCGTGCACGCCGGCTGCGCCGAGAGAATGGCCGGACAAAGACTTCGTCGACGAGATCGGTGGAGTGTCAGCGCCAAACACCTGGCGCACCGCGCGCAGCTCGATCATGTCGCCCAGGGGAGTGGAGGTGCCATGGGTATTCAGGTATTCGACTGGCCTCGTCACGTTTTCCAATGCCTGGCGCATGCAACGCACGGCGCCCTCACCGGAAGGCTGCACCATGTCCTGGCCATCGGCGGTGACACCGAAGCCAACCAGTTCAGCGTAGATGCGCGCCTTGCGTGCCAGCGCATGCTCGAGCGACTCGAGTACGAGCATGCCGCCGCCGCTCGCGATCACAAATCCGTCGCGTTGTGTGTCGTAGGCGCGCGATGCGTGTTCAGGCGTGTCGTTACGGGCGCTCGACAACGCACCCATCGCGTCGAACAGCGCCGTCAACGACCAGTGTTCTTCCTCGCCACCGCCGCAGAACATCACGTCCTGTTTGCCCCAGCGAATCTGTTCCGCGGCCACACCGATACAGTGCGCGCTGGTTGCGCACGCGGAGGTCACCGAGTAACTCACGCCCTTGATACGAAAACTGGTCGCAAGACACGCGGCCACGGTGCTGCACATCGTTCGCGGCACTCGGGTCGGGCCCACCTTGCGCACGCCGCGCGCGCGAAGTGTGTCCGCGGATTCGACTACGTTTCCGGGAGAGCCGCCGCCGGTACCAGCAATGACACCCGTGCGGGGGTGGCTGATCTGATCCTCGTTCAGGCCGCTGTCGGTCACTGCCTGGCGCAGTGATGCAGCGGCAAAGGCGGCAGCATCTCCCATGAAACGTAAATCACGACGATCGATGCACTGCTCGAGCTCGATCTGCGGAATGCCGGCGACGCGGCTGCGCAGACCCAGGTCTGCGTAACCCGGTGCGACACGAATTCCCGATTTTCCTTCGCGGAGCGAGTGGCTGACGGTGTCGAGATCATTTCCCAGGCACGAGACGATGCCCATGCCGGTGACGACTACGCGTTGCATCAGGCGGCACCGGCGGGCGGCGCCGCGCGTCGCAGCATGTCTTCTTTGCTGAAGAGCCCCACCTTCAGGCCGCGCGCCGTGTAGATCTCCTGCCCGTCAGCGGCCAGCGAGCCGTCTCCGGTCACCATGATGAGTTTGCGAACGATCACCCGCTTGATGTCGATGCGGTACGTAACGCGTCTGACGCTCGGCAGTACCTCGCCGAAGAAGCGTACGTCTTCGACCCCGAGAGCGCGGCCCAGGCCACGATGACCGCTCCAGGCGAGGTAGAAGCCGACCAACTGCCACAGGGCGTCGAGGCCGAGGCAACCCGGCATCACCGGGTCGCCGCGAAAGTGACACGCGAAAAACCACAATGAAGGATTGATGTCGAGCTCGGCGCGCACTTCGCCATGGTCGTATGCGCCGCCTTTGCCGCTTATCCAGGAAATGCGATCGACCATGCGCATGGCGCCAATCGGCATTCGCGGCGTATTGGGTCCGAACAATTCACCCTCGCCGCAGGCGATCAGGTCCTCGGTCGAGAACGAGGATTGGCGGGGCATGGCAGAGAAGTCGCTCAAGGCGGCAGATGTGTTGTGCATGGACTCATTACACCCTGCAGTCCGAGCAATCACTTGATCTTGGTCAAACGCCTCTCATGACTCGAGTCTCAGAAACCGCGCGAGTCGCGCGCAGGTGCCAGTCCCAGGAGTCGCACCTTGCTGCCGCGGACGCGGATGGCTTCTTCACGGTTGAGCTTCTGCATCATCCTGCTGATCGTCTCGATGCGCGTGTCGAGCAATTCGGCAATTTCCTGGCGGCTCAACCCGAGTGCGAACTGGCGGCCATCGAGGCCACGGTCTTCGAGGCGCGTGCTGAGGTCGAGCAGAAAAGTAGTGAGGCGTTGGCGCACGGAACCGCGCGCCGGATGAGGACGCGGCGCAACTGCCTTGCTCAGCAGCCGGACGAGCGCCGCACCGAATTCCCTGAAGCGTGTGCCGTGCTCGTCGAGCTGGCGCAGCGGCAGCTCGCAGCAGACCACGTCCTGTAGCGCGATCACGTCGTTGGTGAAGGTGCCGGTGCTGAATGCTTCCAGGCCCAGCACTTCTCCGGGCGTGTTGAGCGACAGGATCTGTTCGTCACCGTCGGCATTCACATGGACAGTCTTGAGCATGCCCTGGCGCACCGCGTAGACACAGTGAGCAGGGTCGCCCGCCCTGAACAACGCCTCGCCAGCGCGCGCCTTCCGCAGCCGACCGTTCTGCTGGCGGACGTGCCCTCCATCGAATGCAATCAGACCCGACAAGCGACAGATCTCGTGGAGATCGCAGGATCGGCAGGCAACCGGCCCGATGCCATCGCAGGCGGCGGATTTGGACGTGCGAATACTCACGTTTACGTTATACGGGCGCGCCGGGCGCGTCGAAAATGATCTGGGTCAAGTGAACGTCATTCGTGCCGGCGACGGTTGACAGAGTGTGAAGTCAAGGCGCGGTTTGACCTGCGTCAAATGGCCGAGGCCATGACACTTCGATACTCACGCCATCCAGGGTGGCCCGAGGATCATTCAATGAACATTCGAAAAGTGCTCGCTATATCGAGTCTGGCTCTGCTCACCGCGGTGCCGTTCGCAGCCAG
The DNA here is from genome assembly GCA_963736955.1 of uncultured Pseudomonadota bacterium. Lineage (GTDB taxonomy): Bacteria > Pseudomonadota > Gammaproteobacteria > Steroidobacterales > Steroidobacteraceae > CADEED01. Next base: position 799,743 of record CAVTQT010000008.1, on the reverse strand, counting down.
GGCGGACGCCGAGGGGAGGGCTTCGGATGCCTGTATCCAGGCCTTTATCGACGCATACCTGCCGAAGGACGCGGTTGTGCGGGTGCGAAAAGAGGGGCCGGCGGCGGGTCCTCTGCGCGTCTACGCGCGGCAGTACACCATTGCGCTCAGCGCGCAGCTGGGCGTTGATGGCGGGTTGATCACGGCGCGGTGTGTTGCCAATTACAGCGGCGAAGTCCTGATCCTCGATGGCCAGACCATCGAGAAAAGTGGAGCAAAGCCCGGTCTTGTCGCCACGCGACTGCGTCCATAAATACGGCAGCCGTCCTTGTCCGAGCAGGTGGTTAGCCGATCACTTGCGACGCATGTGGTCAGCGAGTACGGTCGCGACCCATGGCAATGAAACCTTCCGAAGTGGCGACTCGAATTGCGCGTGGGCTGCTATCTTTTCCAGTGACGCATTTCGACACCGACGATCGCTTCGATGTCGGAGCCTACCGAAACCATGTCGCGTGGCTCCTCGAGCACGAGCCGTCGGGATTCTTTGCGGCCGGTGGTACCGGCGAGTTCTTTTCGCTGCGGCCCGACGAGGTGGGCGAGGTCGTCGGTGCGGCTGTCGCGGAAGTTCGCGGGCGCGTACCCGTCATCGCGGGCTGTGGATACGGTACGGCGATGGCCATCCAGATCGCGCGAGACGCCGAGAAACGCGGCGCCGATGGATTGCTGCTGCTGCCGCCGTATCTGGTCAACGCGGATCAGCAGGGACTCGCGGCGCACATCGAAAAGGTCTGTCGGTCGGTGTCCATCGGCGTGATCGTCTACAACCGCGACAACGCCATCGTCACCGAGGAGACATTGGTGGGGCTCTGCGAACGCAACGCAAACCTGGTGGGCTTCAAGGACGGCGTGGGCGATCTGGAGCTGCTGGCGCGCGTCTACTCGCGACTGGGCAAGCGCCTCACTTACATCGGAGGCATGCCCACGGCGGAAACCTATGCGCTGCCGTATCAGGACCTGGGGTTCGACACCTATTCATCGGCCATCTTCAATTTCATGCCGGTGTGGGCGAAGCGATTCTTCGGCGCCGTGCGCGGCGGCGATCGTGCAACGGTGCAGAACCACCTGCGAGACTTCGTGATGCCGTACATCGCGATCCGCAATCGGGTGAAGGGTTATGCGGTCTCCATCGTCAAAGCGGGTTTGCGCGTCGTCGGGCGGCCGGCGGGCAATGTCCGTTCGCCGCTGACGGACCTGCGTCCGGCAGAACTCGAAGAGCTGCGCAAGCTCATCGAGCGCGCCCAGAAAATCAATTGATTCAGATCAACTGACCCACGGAAAGCCCAGCGTCGGATTCGCTGAGTAGCGCCGCATCTCGAGCACGAGGCGCGCGCCGCAGCCAGGCGCCAGCTTCACATCGAACGAACGACCGTTCACGGCGTGAGCCTGGTGCCCCTCCTGAACCGTCAAAATCAGGTGTTCGCCGTATGCGCCACCCTGAACGGTCACGACGCGTTCGCGTCTCGGATTGAGATTCACCAGCGTCACGCCGGTGCGATGTGCTTCGAGTTTGTCGACGAGTGCGGCCACGTCCTCCGGAAGTCCGGCTCGACGGCGATCAGGATCGAAGTATCTGAGCCGCGCGTGTAAAGGCGCGCCGCCCTGAGGGGGCGAGGTCGATGACCAGGGTGGACGCGCGATATGCAGCGCGCCCGCAGTCAACTGCAGTAATGAGGCAACGCTTGCCGGGTTGTATTCCAGCGCGTTGTCGGCGAGCCGCGTTTCCGGTGTGGACCTGTCGCCCTGCACGAGCGCGACGCGTGTGCGCAGGCGTTCGAGCGAGGCGCGCAGCGCGGCCACTGGATACGTAGGGTTGCGTCCTTCGAGGTACTCGATCCACGGATGCTCGCCCGCGAGCGCCCGGTCCGCGGGCTTCATCGACACATACCAGATCTCGAAGCCGTTCAACCGGTACGGGCCCGGCGCATAGCTGTACCAGCCTGTAGGGCCACACATACGGGGTGTCTGCAACTTCCCGTCCAGTTCCTTCGCGCGCGAGTTGATAGCTGCGTTCTGCCGCCGCCACACGTCCATGTAGCGGTCGTTGCCGGTGAGCAGCGCTGCATTCATGAAGGCCACGATGGAGCGTGGCACGCGGTTGCGGTCCTCGCGTTTGCCGGTCTGTGGAACGATCGGGCTGAACGCCCAGCCGTAGACGCCTTCGTACCATTGGCCGCCCTTGCCGCTTCCCCCGCCGATGCGGCCGTCGAGTCCGACTTTGCTCGGCAGGATGTCGTGGTTGGCGGCGGCCCGCTCCACCCACGCATCGACGTACGACAGCAGCCATTCACGCCAGCGTTTCTCGCCGGTCAATAGATAGGCATTGAGCGCGAGCGTGGTGGATTGCAGATTGAGTGGGCTGTCGCAGACAGTGTCGGTGTATTCCTGAAAGTGCGCGAGGAACTCGTCGAAATTGCGTTCCCCGTGCTCCAATTTGAAATGAGAAGCGTCGAAGGGATCGCCGGCCCAGTCGATCGCCGTGGTCGGACGGAGCAGGGGGCCTGTGCTCCCGTTGAACATGCTGCGGATGACGCGATACTTCTTGTCGTAGTTTGGCGCCGCCGGATCGCTGCCGTCGTAGAAGCCCGCGAAGCGGCGCGTTCGTTCGATGAGCCTGGCGTCATCCGGCGTCGATAGCCCCATGAGATTGAAAACGGACAGGCCTTCGCTGATGTGCTGCCAGTCCATCTGCGGTGGGAACTCGCGTACGTACATGCCATTGCGCCCCATGGGAACGCTCTTGGTACGCAGCGCGCTGTACTGCTCGATATGCCCTTCGTAGACGGCGCGATAGAGCTCGAGAATGCGTTCCGATCCGCCCAATGCATGCACCAGGGGCCAGTCGTTCACGTGCTCGATGGCGTCGTCTGGTCCGTCGTTCGTACCCCAGCGCGGAAAGCACAGCAGGTGATTGCGCTCATCGAAGTACCTGGCGTGGAATATTTCGCAGGCCTCGGTATGGGCGCGCAGCAACTCACGCTGCAGCAGCGCCCATTCCGGCGCCGGCATCGGCGAGCTGACGAGCAGCGCCGCGCGGCTCGCGGCGCTGAAAGAACGCGGCGCGATCGCGAGCGCGCCGGCCGTCGCGAAGAATCCGCGTCGACTGTAAGATTTCCCCATGCGCCAGACAATGCACGTTCTTCAATCGCGCGCCAAGCGCCGAGGATTGACGGAAATCACCGCCGACGTGCGTCAATGGGTTGCCGGCCAGGAAATCACGTCGGGCCTGCTCACGCTCTATTGCCGCCACACCTCAGCCTCGCTTCTCATCCAGGAGAATGCCGCGCCGGCTGTTCAAAGAGACCTGGAGAAGTTTTTCGACGAGCTCGCGCCCGAGGGCGATGGACTCTATGAACACGATGACGAGGGGTTGGACGACATGCCAGCGCACCTGAAAACTGCGCTGACCCAGGTGCAGCTCTCGGTGCCGGTGATGGATGGCAAGCTGATGCTCGGCACCTGGCAGGGCATCTATCTCTTCGAGCACCGTGCGCACCCCTCACAACGCGAGATCGTGTTACATCTGGTCGGAACCTGACCCTTGGGAGAACGTTGAGTGAAATGGATGGTGGCCGCTCCTCTTGCCTTGTTAGCCGCGGCTGCGATCGCCGCGCCTCCCGAGCCCACGAAGATCATCGTCAACGGCGTCGAACTGCATTACATCAGTGCCGGCACTGGCGAACCCGTGATCCTTCTGCACGGCGGACAGGGCGACTACCGCTCATGGGAGCCGCAGATGGCGGCGCTGTCCCGGTACTACCGCGTCGATCTCGTACAGCCGCCGCTACAACTTCCCCAACCACAATCCGCAAATCGCGACCAATCATTCCGTGCTCGTCGAAGCCGCGGATCTCGCGGCGCTGATCAAGGCGCTGCACCTGAAGCATGCGAACCTCGTGGGCACATCGATGGGCGCGGCGACGGCGCTGACGCTGGCCATCGAGCATCCGAACATGGTTCGTAGTCTGGTGTTGGCAGAGCCGCCCCTCCTGGCCTGGGCAAAGCATTTTCAGAACGGGGCCCTATACGAGGACTTCATGCGTCGCATCCATGACCCGGCCCGCGATGCCTTCGCCGCCGGCAATGACGAGGCCGCCATGCGCTTCTTCGTCGATGGATTCGCAATGCCGGGCCGGTTCGACAAGCTTGCGCCCGAAGCTCGACTCGGCGTCATGCAGAACGCGGGATTCTTCCGCATGATGACGCGCAGCCAGGATCCTTACCCGGACCTGCCACGAGGACAGTTGCGTGGTCTGCGAATACCCGTGCTCGTGATCACGGGCGAGAAGACCGTGGAGATTCATCGGCGCATCGATGAAGAACTCTCCAAAGCGATTCCGCGCGCGCGATCGGCGACCATTCCCAACGCCGGACATGGTTCGCCGCGAGAAAATCCGGGGGCGTTCACCGAAGTGGTCGAGAACTTTCTGGAGACCAGCGGTAAATGACGTTACGAACGGACAGGCGGGCGTTTCTCCATGGCGCGGCTTCCGCTGCCTCACTGCTCGCATTCCGAACCGCAGCCGCGGGCAACAACACAGCAGACGCCTGGCAGCGCGCCGCTGACATCGTGCGCAACGTCAAACCACCCACGTTTCCCGATCGCCTCTTTGACATCACGAAGTACGGCGCCAGGCCTGATGCGACGACGCTCAATACCAAGGCTATCGCCGAAGCCATCGAGGCTTGTGCGAAGGCGGGTGGCGGCCGTGTGTTGGTGCCCGCGGGCAAATTCCTGACCGGCGCGATCCATCTCCAGAGCAATGTCGAACTCCACGTGAGTGAAGGCGCCACGCTGTTGTTCGACGTCAACCCGGCGAGCTATCCCCTCGTGTTCACGCGTTGGGAGGGCATGGAGTGCATGAACTACTCTCCTCTTATATATGCGCGGAAGCAGAAGAACATCGGCATCACCGGGAAGGGCACGCTCGACGGCCAGGGCAGCGAGCAGAACTGGTGGCCGTGGAAAGGCCGATGGGGTGGCACGGTTGCTTATGGCTGGAAGGAGGGCATGCCTGACCAGATTCCGGCTCGAAAGAGGCTCTTTGACATGGCGGAGGCCGGTGTCCCGGTGGAGCAGCGCGTGTTCGGCGACGGCTCGCTGCTGCGACCACCGTTCATCCAGCCCTATGACTGCGAGAACGTGCTCATCGAAGGCGTGCGCGTGCGCAACTCGCCGTTCTGGAACATCCACCCGGTGTTATGTCGTAACGTCACCCTGCGCGGCGTCGATGTGTTCGGTCACGGTCCTAACAACGATGGCGTGGATCCGGAGTCCGTGGATCACATGCTCATCGAGGATTGTTCTTTCAACACCGGCGACGACTGCATCGCGGTGAACTCCGGTCGCAATGCGGACGGGCGTCGCCTCGCGACGCCGTCGCAGAATATCCTGGTCCGCAATTGCCGCATGCACGAGGGCCACGGGGGCGTGGTCGTGGGCAGCCAGATCTCGGGCGGTGCCCGCTGGGTGTTTGCCGAGAACTGCCACATGGACAGCCCGAACCTCTGGTACGCCATCCGCTTCAAAAACAATGCGCTGCGCGGTGGTCTTCTCGAGAATTTCTACTATCGCGATATTGACGTTGGCCAGGTGGGCCGCGCGGCCATCACCTGCGACTTCAACTACGAGGAAGGCGCGAATGGCGCGTTCACCCCGCAATTGCGCAACGTGGTCGTCGAACGCCTTCATGTCAGGAAGGCAATTCGCGTGCTCGATTCGCAGGGCCTGCCGAAGGCGCCGGTCAATGACCTCACGCTGCGTGACTGCTCGTTCAGCGGAGTGACCCAGCCTTCGATCGTGAAGTACACACGTAGCGTGAAGCTGGAAAAGGTACGCGTGAACGACAAGTTGGTGACGGAGCTATGAAGTCGCTGGTGCCAGACGTTCCGAACGCCAGAATATTCCTACTTTCTGCTGAGAGCGACTCTTAGTGTAAGGGGCGTTAAAGTTTGAGCCGACGGTCACGCTCGTACTCGCGCGAAGCGCTGACGATAAGGAATTGATGACCGAGGCTCGACCCCTTCCCGCTGTGCCCAACGGCATTCCCGCGCCTGCTTACATCGGACCGTTGCTGCGCGACGACGCGGTGGCGCTGCGCTATGGCGCGGCGATCCTCGTGGTGCTGGCGATTGGCGGCGTGCGTGCCATTCTCGCCCCGTTGTTAGGAACCCATGCACCGTTGCTGCCGTTCGTGCTGGGGGTGTTTCTCTGCGCGTATCTCGGGGGCCGTGGACCGGCATTGTTAGCCAGCGTGCTCACCCCGGTATTGGCCACCATCAGCTTCACGGACTGGCCGGCAGACGGGCCTCCCATGCAGTGGGTTGCGCATGTCGTGTTCTTCCTGCTGATCGCGGTGCTCGCGAGTGTGCTCATGCACGAACTCCAGAAGCGTTCGCGCGCCGAGCGCGAGGCGCGCGAGATTGCGGCTGAGCACGCAAACGCCCTGCGCGAAGCCGATCGACGCAAGGATGAATTCCTCGCCATGCTGGCGCATGAATTGCGCAACCCGTTGGCGCCGATTCGCAACGTGGGCTACGTGCTCTCCAAGGGCGGCGCCGACCCGGCGACGGTACGCCGTTCGGGCCAGATGATTGAACGGCAGGCGAGTCACCTCACGCATCTCGTGGATGATCTCCTCGATGTGGCGCGTATCACCCGGGGCAGGGTGGCGCTGCATCGCGAGCCGCTGAGCCTCGACACCGTGGTGGATGCCGCTCTGGAAACGGTGCAGCCGGTGCTGGACGCGCGGCGCCAGTCGGTATTGGTGCGCCAGCCTGGCGAGAAGATATTCGTCGAGGGCGACAGCTTGCGCCTTTGCCAGGTGGTGGCAAACCTGCTCACCAACGCCAGCAAGTATTCCCCGGAACGCGCGCGCATCGAGATTGTGATCGATGGCTCCGCTGTCGATGCGATCGTCGAAGTACGCGACCCCGGCGCAGGCATCGATGCGCAGTTGCTTCCGCATCTGTTCGACCTGTTCCTGCAGGGCGATCGCACGCTCGATCGTTCGCAGGGCGGGCTTGGCGTGGGGCTCACCATCGTCAAACTGCTGGTCGAGATGCACGGCGGCACTGTCGAAGCGCACAGCGCCGGATTGGGCAAGGGCAGTGAGTTCCGCATCGTCCTGCCGCGAGCGCTGCCACGGCCGGGAATTTCCTCGCCACAGATCCCGGAGGAAAGGCCGCCGGTGCGCCCGCGTCGTATCCTGATCATCGAAGACAATGTCGATGCGGCGGAATCCATGCGCGCGCTGCTGCGTACCGACGGCCATCACGTCGAGTTGGTGCATGACGGGGCGGCGGGTCTCGCCAAGCTCGAAGACTTCCGTGCGGATTTTGTCCTGCTCGATATCGGCCTGCCGCGCATGGACGGTTTCATGGTGGCCCATGCCATCCGCGAGCGATTCGCGCTGGCGGCGCGGCGTCCGAAATTGCTGGCGCTTACCGGATACGGGCGTGAGGATGATCGCACCGCTGCGCTCAAGGCGGGCTTCGATGGGCACCTCGCCAAACCGGTTGATCCGCGGCGCCTGCTACAGATCGTCGCCGAGGAAACCCAGGTGCAAACCATCTCGAAGCTGTCGCGCTAACTACCGCCGAAAGCTTCAGCCGTTGCGCGCGGAGTCCGTCATGTTGCTTGCGCCGGGCTCCACAAGTGCCTCGCTCAGCAAGTCGTCGAGAATGCGCTCGACGTCGTCGAGGTTCACGGGCTTGGTCAGGTGTTCGTCGAACCCGGCGGCCTTTGCCGCTTGCTTGTCCTGCTCCTGGCCCCAGCCGGTGAGCGCGATGAGTACGGCGTTACGGCCCCAGGCTTCCAGGCGCATGCGGCGCGCGACCTCATGTCCGCTCATGCCCGGCATCCCGATGTCGATGATGGCGGCGCGCGGACGGTCGCGCGAAGCGACTTCCAGCGCCTCGATACCATTGAACGCAATGGACACCTCGTACCCCGAGAATCGCAATACCAGCGCCAGGGACTCCGCGGCGTCGCGATTATCATCGGCAACGAGAATGCGCCCACGACGCACTACGCTTGCATTCGCCGCGCCAGTGTTCTCCTCTTGAATCGACGGCGTTCGACGGCGCGAGAACTTTGTGCGGCAGATGGACGATGAATTCGCTGCCTTGCCCCAGGCCCTCGCTGCGCACCTCGACGCGTCCACCATGCAGCGCCACCAGGCCCTTGACCAGTGCGAGGCCGATGCCGAGGCCGCCTTCGGCCCGATCGATCGCCGAGTTGACCTGCGAGAACATGGTGAAGAGCCCAGGCAGCGATTCGGAGGTGAGGCCGATACCGGTGTCGCGGATGGAAATCACCAACTCGGCATTCTCGAGGCGCGCATGCAGCGCTATCTTGCCTTGCGGGTCGGTGTACTTGGCGGCATTGGTGAGGAGGTTGCCGACCACCTGCGACAGGCGCAATGGATCGGCTTCGAGCGTCACGTTGCCCGCCGGCAGATTGACCGTGAGCTGATGTTGTTTGGAATCGAGCAGTGGTCGTGCGGTCTCGACCGCGATACCGATGACTGACTTGAGATCGACGTAGTCCTTCTTGAGCTCGAGCTGCCCACGCGTGATGCGCGATACGTCGAGCAGATCATCGAGCAGCAGCGACATGCGCTGCACCTGGCGCGCGATGACTTCGCGACCCCATTTGCGCTGGCGGTCGTCGGCCGCGTCCGAATCGAGGATGCGCACGGCGTTGCGGATGGGCGCGAGTGGATTGCGCAGCTCATGCGCCAGCGTGGCCAGGAACTCGTCCTTGCGGCGGTCGGCCTCGAGCAGCGCGCGCTCGGTGTTCTTCAGGCGGCTGATGTCGAGATTGATGCCCGCCCAGCGCTGGACGCTGCCCGGCCTCGTCGCGAATGGGCACGCCCTGCGCAAGGATCGAGTGGTACTTGCCGTCGACTCCCATGATGCGGTGTTCGCGATACCACGTGCTGCCGGTGCGCGCGGTTTCCTTCCACGCGGCCATCGTGTCCTCGACGTCGTCCGGGTGGAGGACGCTGCCCCAGCCGTCATTGGCCGCCTGCTGCATCGTGAGGCCGATGAGTTTGAGGAACGAATCGCTGATGTATATGCAGCGCCCGTCGGCGTCGGTCACCCACACGCCATAGTTGATCGATTCGCCGATGGCGCGGTAGAGCTTTTCGCTGTTCTCGAGCGCACGCGCATGCGACTGCACGTCGTCGAGCATCTTGTTGAAGGCGTCGATGACCACGCCGACCTCGTCGTCGGTCATCTTTTCGGCACGGAACGAATAGTCGCGCTTTTCGACGATTGCCTGGGCCACAGTCGCCATGGATTCCATCGGGCGGCTCACCACGCGGTGTAGCCAGGATGCCGCGAGCAGGGCGGCAATGAGGCCGATGATCATCACCGCGCCCAGCACCTTGAGGTAGGCGATCACGCGTCCCTGCACGTCGTATTCCGCGCGCAGGTAGATAGTGCCGAGCACTTCGCCGCCCTGGGCGACGGTCTTCACGACCAGCACGCGTTCGCCGTCGATGTGTGCGCCGTCGCCGCGAAGCAGTTTGGGTACGGTTAGCGGCGGCTGCCGGGAAACCATCGCGCGTGAACTCGGCGAACCTCGTGCCGTCGGGCGCATAGAGGGCCGCGGCGCGAATCGCGTCGCGCGCCTGCAGCGCGTCGAGACTTCGTTCGGCATAGTCGTGGTCGTTGAACTGCAACGCGGTAGTGAGGGACAGCGCCAGAATGCCGGCCTCGGTGCGCAGGTCCTCGGCCCATGCTGCGCGGTTGTCGCGCAGATCGGTGTACATGAGCGCGGCGCCGGCCGACGCGAGCGCGATGGTGGTGGTGACCAGCATCACCACCATCAACTTGCCAGCAAGACTGCGGCGTGCGTTGCGGATGGATAGGATCCCGCGCCACGGGCGCCGAACTGTCTTGAAAATTTTACTATCCATGTCGCTCACACCGCTCATCTTGCCTTCATATAGGAAATACGGTCCACTGCAAGCGGCGTTGTCCTACAAGAATTGATCGGAGATCACCGAGTTGTCGAAAGCGTGGTTGGACCGCAAACGCATTTTACCGATGTGCACACTGATGATTGTCATTGCAGTCATCGGTGCTCCGCTCGCCCGGGCGGCGCAATTCACCGTCGAGGCTGTGAAGGCCGCCTATCTGTTCCGCTTCGCCCAGTACGTGGAGTGGCCATCGCTGGCCGCCGACTCGCCGTTCGTGATCGCGATCAGCGGTGCCGAAGACGTCGCCGTGCATCTCGAACGTCTGCTGCCGGGCATGTCGGTGAACGGTCATCGCGTCGTGGTTCGCCGCCTCACTCGCGCGCAGGAACTCGACGGCGTACACATTCTCTACATTGGCGCCAAAGCATTTTCGCGCACGCGCGCGTTGCGCACCCAGGCAATCGATCGGCCGATTCTCGTGGTCACCGACCATGAACTCGGGCTCGATGGCGGCGGGATCATCAACTTCATCGAAGTCGACAGCAATCTGCGATTCGAGATCTCGTTGATTGCCGCGGACCGCAGCGGACTCAAGATCAACACACAATTGCTGTCCGTGGCGGCGCGCGTCGAGCGCCGGCCGCAGGGTGCGATTCAGTGCGTCGATGGTTATCCAACCCGACAGCGCTCCAATTTCTGCCAAATCAGGATGGCCGGCGTAATTCTGGCGAGAGGGGGATGAACTCGCGCGACGAAGTCAAAGGGTTCAATCTACTTAACGAAATACACCTCGGGTATCCCGAGCCGCGCTACAACTACTGAACAAACTGGGACTTGGCTCACACGCATTCGAGGCGTGGTGACGTGCACCGGCGTCGTGCCCTCATAGAATGATGAGCAGATGTCAGCCAGCATTCCCGAACGACGCGCAAGAAACGAAAGGCGTCGTTCCGTTCTCCACGCGCTGTGGAGAGGCAACTTCTCCCGGCGAAGGCTTGCACCACGAAGAAGCGCCGAGCGCCATGTGGTGGTCACGGACTGGTTTCACCCGCAGTGGCTCGCTCTCACTATTGGCATCCTTCTGCTCTGTTTTCTGGATGCCATCTTCACGCTGACCCTCGTTTCCCACGGAGCCACGCGAGGTCAATCCGCTCATGGATCCGCTGGTGCAGGGATCGGGGCACAGCTTCGCGTACTGGAAGATCGGCCTCACGGCGATGGGAGTGATGACGCTCACCCTGCTGGCCCGGCTGCGTTTCTGGGGTAAGGCGGTGGGCACCGTGCTCTATGTGGTTCTCCTGGGATACCTCGCGCTGGTGGGTTACGAGCTCTTTCTTTTACGTAACATTCCCCTAGATTAGGCACTGATCGCCTTTCGGGCAGGGGCGCCTTCGGCTAACATACCGCCCCCTTAAAGCTCCAGGACCTTGAGTCCACAGGATTTTTTCTCGTATGGCCACAAGCCTTCGCGAGCTGCTGGCTTCCACGCCGCTGTCTGGCGGCAACGCTCCTTACGTCGAAGCTCTCTACGAGCAGTTCCTCACCGATCCGCAGAGTGTCGAGCCCGCATGGCGCGACTACTTCCAGCATCTGCAGGACGGTTTGAAGCTGCGCGACGGCGCCGCCGCCGAACAGATTCACTCCACCGTGCAGGCGGGCATCGTGCAAGCGCGCCAGCGCGCCGCGCATGGCCGCGGGCAGTCCCGGCAGCCCTGAGCACGGACGCCGCCGCCAAGCAGGGCGCGGTCTCGCGCCTGGTCCAGATCTACGCCAACCGTGGCCATCTCATCGCCAAGCTCGATCCGCTGGGCCTGCAGAAGCGTGAGCGCCCGCGAGTGCTGGAGCTCGGCTACTTCGGGCTGACCGATGCCGACCTCAATACCGAGTTCCTCACCGGTTCGCGTCCCAACGAGCTCAGCAAGACGCTGAAGCTGCGCGAACTGCTCGCGCAACTCGAATACGCCTACTGCGGCACGATCGGCGCCGAGTTCGCCCACGTGTCGAACACCGAAGAGCGTCTGTGGCTGCAGGATGAATTCCTCAAGGGCCGGCTCAAGGGCAAGCTAACTACCGACGAGCAGAAGAACATCCTCTGGCAGCTATCGGCGGCCGAAGGCCTCGAGCGCTACCTGCACACCAAGTACGTCGGCCAGAAGCGCTTCTCGCTCGAAGGCGGCGATTCGCTGATCCCGCTGATGGACGACCTGATCCAGCGCGGCGGTGAACAGGGCGTCGAAGAGTGCGTCATCGGCATGGCGCATCGCGGCCGTCTCAACGTGCTGGTGAACCTGCTCGGCAAGTCACCCTCGGTGTTGTTCAACGAATTCGAAGGCAAGTACGACACCGCGCACATGCACGGTTCGGGCGACGTGAAGTACCACAAGGGCTTCTCGTCCGACCTGCGCACGCCCGGCGGCAATGTGCACGTGGCCCTCGCGTTCAATCCTTCGCATCTCGAAGTGGTGAACCCGGTGGTCGAAGGTTCGGTGCGTGCGCGCCAGGAGCGCCGCGGCGACTCGAAGGGTTCGCGCGTACTGCCCATCCTCATCCACGGCGACGCGGCTTTCGCGGGCCAGGGCGTGGTCATGGAGACGCTGCAGCTGTCGCAGGCGCGCGCGTTCTTCACCGGCGGCAGCGTGCACATCATCGTGAACAACCAGGTGGGTTTCACCACCTCGGATCCGCGCGATGCGCGCTCGACGATGTACTGCTCGGACGTCGCCAAGATGCTCGAGACGCCGATTTTCCACGTGAATGGCGACGATCCCGAAGCCGTGGTGTTCGTCACGCGCCTCGCGCTCGCGTATCGCCAGCGTTTCCGCAAGGACGTCGTCATCGATCTCGTCTGTTATCGCCGTCACGGCCACAACGAGGCGGACGAGCCATCGGCCACGCAGCCGGTGATGTACCAGACCATTCGCAAGCATCTGACCACGCGCAAACTCTACGCGGACAAGTTGGTCGCGCAGGGCGTCATCACCGACGCCGATGCGGCCGACATGACCGAATCGTATCGCCAGGGTCTCGACGAAGGACGCCCGCAGGCGCGCGCCTCGCTCGGCATGATCGGCAACAAGTACACCGTCGACTGGAGCAAGTATCTCGGCAACGACTGGACCGAGCGCGTGAAGGGCGGCGGCAACATGGCGCGGCTCAAGTCGCTCGGCGCGCGCATCGTGAGCTATCCGGAAAACTTCGCGCTCCACCCGCGAGTCGCGCAGGTCATGGCGAATCGCGTGAAGATGATGGCGCGGCGAACTGCCGCTCGACTGGGGCTGCGCTGAGACGCTGGCCTACGCCAGCATTCTCGAAGAGGGCAATTCGATCCGCTTCACGGGTCAGGATGCCGGCCGCGGCACCTTCTTCCATCGCCACGCGGTGCTGCACGAGCAGGCCACCGGTGCACGCTACATCCCGTTGCAGCACATCGCGGAGCGCCAGCCTTCATTCCAGATCACCGACTCGGTGCTCTCCGAAGAAGCCGTGCTCGGTTTCGAATACGGTTACTCGACCACCGATCCATCTGCGCTCGTCATCTGGGAAGGTCAGTTCGGCGACTTCGTGAACGGTGCGCAGGTCATCATCGACCAGTTCATCAGCTCGGGCGAAGCCAAGTGGGGCCGCCTGTGCGGACTCGCGCTGTTCCTGCCGCATGGATACGAAGGCCAGGGCCCGGAGCATTCCTCCGCGCGCCTCGAGCGTTTCCTGCAGCTCTGCGCCGAGAACAACATGCAGGTGTGCGTGCCTTCGACGCCCGCGCAGATGTATCACATGATCCGCCGGCAGATCCTGCGCTCCTTGCGCAAGCCGCTCATCGTCATGACGCCGAAGTCGCTACTGCGTCATGAGCTGTCGGTGTCCTCGCTCGAGGATCTCGCCAACGGCGAGTTCGCGAACGTCATCGACGAGGTGGACAAGCTCACGCCGGCGAATGTTCGCCGCGTCGTGTTGTCGTCGGGCAAGGTGTACTTCGATCTGCTCAAGGCGCGTCGTGCCCAGAGCAAGGACAATAGCAATACCGAAGTCGCGCTCGTGCGCGTCGAGCAGCTCTATCCATTTCCGGTGCCGGAGATGGAAGCGGTGCTCGCGAAGTACCCGAATGCGCGCGAAGTCGTGTGGTGCCAGGAAGAGCCGCAGAACCAGGGTGCCTGGTACCAGATCCGTCATCGGCTCGCGACGCTCGTCGGTAAGCGCGAACTGCTGTACGCAGGCCGCGCTCCGGCCGCCGCGCCTGCAACCGGCATCACCAAGATGCACGAAGCGGAACAGCGCGGCCTCATCGAGGCCGCATTGACCGCCACCAACAAAGAAGACGGGGCGCGCGAAACCAAGCGCCTCATGACGCGCCGGCGGCTGCGGCTGCGGTCGCCACGTCCCGGTAAGCCGGACAGCCAAGGAAAATCATGTCCATCGAAATCAAGGTTCCGCAACTTCCCGAGTCGGTCGCCGACGCCACGCTGGTCACCTGGCACAAGCAGGTCGGCCAGGCCGTGACCCGCGATGAAAATCTCGCCGATCTCGAGACCGACAAGGTGGTGCTCGAAGTCCCCGCGCCGGTGACCGGCGTGCTCAAGGAATTGCGCATCGTCGCTGGCACATCGGTGACGAGTGGTCAGGTGCTGGCTGTACTCGAAGAAGGCGCTGCTGCCGTGCCCGCGAAGGCGACCGCTCCGGCTCCCGCGCCTGTTGCCGCCAAGTCCGCCGCAGTTGCGGCTCCGGCCGCGGCTGCCAATGACAACGGCAAGCTCGCGCCTTCGGTGCGCCGCATGGTCGAAGAAAAGCAGCTCGATCCGTCGAAGATTCCGGCCACCGGCCGCGATGGACGCATCACCAAGGGTGATGTCGTCGAGTATCTCGACAAGCCTGCGGCGAAAGCGGCGCCGGCCGCTGCGAAATCCGCGGCTCCCGCGCACGGTTGGCGCCGCCGGCAGACAGGATCAGCGCGTGCCGATGACGCGCCTGCGCGCGCGTATCGCCGAGCGCCTGCTCGAAGCGCAGCACACGCAGGCTCAGCTCACCACGTTCAACGAGATCGATCTCAAAGCCGTGATGGACCTGCGCGCGAAATACAAGGATGGCTTCGAGAAGAAGCACGGCGTGAAGCTCGGCTTCATGTCCTTCTTCGTGAAGGCCGCGGTCGAGGCGCTCAAGAAGTTCCCGACGGTCAATGCCTCCATTGAAGGCAACGACATCGTGTACCACGAGTACTACGACATCGGCGTCGCCGTCTCCACCGAGAAGGGCCTCATGGTCCCGGTGTTGCGCGACGTGGATCTGCAGGGCTACGCCGACATCGAGAAGAACATCGGTTCGTTCGCGGTGAAGGCGCGCGAAGGCAAGATCACCATCGAAGACCTCACCGGCGGCACGTTCTCCATCACCAACGGCGGCACCTTCGGTTCGCTGCTGTCGACGCCCATCGTCAACATGCCGCAGAGCGCGATCCTCGGCATGCACGCCACCAAGGAACGTCCGATGGTGGTCAATGGCCAGATCGAGATTCGGCCGATGATGTACGTGGCGCTGAGCTACGACCATCGCATCATCGACGGCCGCGAGGCCGTGCAGTTCCTGGTGACCATCAAGGACTGCCTCGAAGATCCGGCGCGCCTGCTGCTGAGCGTCTGAAGAAACAACCAGTTAGGGGTTCTATGAGCAACGAGTACGACGTGATCGTCATTGGTGGCGGTCCGGCGGGCTATCCCGCCGCCATTCGCGCCGCCCAGAACAAGCTCAAGGTGGCTTGTATCGACGAGTGGAAGAACAAGGACGGCACGGCCGTGTTCGGCGGCACCTGCACGAACGCCGGCTGCATCCCGTCGAAGGCGTTGCTCGAATCGAGCGAGCTCTATCACAAGACGAAAGAAGAACTCGGCGTCCACGGCATCAAGGTCGGCGAGCGTGACAGTTCGACATCGCGCAGATGCAGAAGCGCAAGACCGGCATCGTCAAGGCGAGCACCACGGGCATCGCCATGCTGCTCAAGAGTGCCGGCGTCACCGCGCTGCAGGGCCACGGCAAGCTGCTCGCCGGCCGCAAGGTGGAATTCACCGCGCACGATGGCAAGACCGAAACGCTGTCTGCGAAGCACATCGTGCTCGCGAGCGGCTCGATCCCCATGGAACTCAAGAGCATGCCGTTCGACGGCAAGAACATCGTCGACAACTGGGGCGCGCTCGATTTCGACGCGGTTCCGAAGAAGCTCGCCGTCGTCGGCGCCGGCGTCATCGGTCTCGAGCTCGGCAGCGTCTGGCGGCGTCTCGGCGCCGAAGTCGTGGTGCTCGAAGCGCTCGACACCTTCCTGGCGGTGGCCGATCAGGGCCTGGCGAAGGAAGCCGCACGCCATTTCAAGAAGCAGGGTCTCGACATCAAGCTCGGCGCCAAGGTCTCGGGCGCGAAGTCCACGGGCAGTGGCGTCGAAGTCACCTACGCGGACGCTTCCGGCAGCCAGACGATCACCGTCGACAAGCTCATCGTGTGCGTCGGCCGCCGTCCGTTCTCGAAGAACCTGTTAGGCGACGGCACCGGTGTGCAGCTCGACGAGCGCGGCTTCATCAAGGTCGATGACCACTGCAAGACCACCGCCGAAAACATCTGGGCGGTGGGCGACTGCGTGCGCGGTCCCATGCTCGCGCACAAGGCCAAGGACGAAGGCGTGATGGTGGGCGACCTGATCGCCGGCCGCTATGGCCACATGAACTACGACACGATTCCCGTCGGTGATCTACACGCATCCGGAGATCGCCTGGGTGGGGCAGACCGAAGAGCAGGTGAAGGCCAGCGGCCGCGCCTACAAGATCGGCCAGTTCCCGTTCGCGGCCAGCGGTCGTGCGCGTGCCATGGAATCGACCGCCGGCTTCGTGAAGCTCATCGCGGCGCAGGACGACGACGAAATCCTGGGCGTGCACATCATCGGTCCGCTGGCCGGCGAGCTCATCGCCGAGGCCGTGCTGGCGATGGAATATTCGGCGAGCAGTGAAGACCTGCAGCGCACGATCCACGCGCATCCCACGCTGTCCGAAGCGCTGCACGAAGCGGCGCTCGCGGCCGACAAGCGCGCGATCGACAACATCAACAAGTAATACGCGTGCAGCGCGGCGTACTGGCAATCGTCATCCTGGCCGCGAGCGCGGTTGCTGGCGCTATCGCATGACGATCCGGTTCGTGATGACCGAGGCGGTCTAGCTAGTTAGCGGGGTCGAAGACCAGGCGCGCTTTCGCCTGCGAGGTGACCGCCACGCCGTTTTCCTTGCGCGGCTCGTAAACCCATTTGCGCACCGCGGTCAGCGCGGCATCATCGAAAACGCCAGCCGGCGTCGATTCGACGACTGCCACATTGCCGACGCGGCCGTTCTCGCCGATGTCGAACTTCACGATCACGAAACCTGACGTCTTGGGCGGCACTTCGCTGCCCACGACCGGCGTCACGCGCTTGATGATCTTCGCCGGAGTCACGTCGACAGCCGCGGGCGGCTTCGGAGAGGGAGCCGCAGTGGGCGCAGGCACGGCAGTCGCCGAGCCCGCATTGGAGATCGGTGCCGAATTGCCTCCGACGGCTGAGTCACTGGCTTCGACGGTTCTCCCGCTGAAGTTCTTCTCGCGCTGGATGGTGCTGGTGGTCGGAGGCGAATTGATCGGCGCATCCAGCGCGATCGTGGATACGCGCGGCGGCTCGCTGATTGGCGCGCCATAGGTACGCGGCTTCGAAGCCGGCGGTGAGGTGTCGCGTGCGGAACGCGGCGGGACACTTCGCTCGGGCGCGCGTGCGACCACACGCTCCGGCGCTTTCGAGGGTGCGCGTTGCGCGGGCGGGGTATTTCTGGGGCGCGCAGCGGCCGGCGGCGCGGGCGGCGGGCTCTGGCCGGCTAACTTCTGCAGTTCTGCGGCACGGTCGATCGAAGTCTGCAGGAATTCGCGGCGCGGATGATTGGGCGCTTGCTCGATGAGCACGCGCGAGTTCGGCGCGTGCGGCCACGAGATCGTTCTTCGTGATGGCGTCTTCGATGTCGATTTCGATGCGCGTGAGGTCGTCGGTGACCTTCTGCTGCTCGGCCATGAGCGCGACTTCCTGCTCGATGGCCTTCGTCGCGCGCCCATGCTTCAGGGTCGTAGAACTTCTCGATGAGGAAAACCAGCGCGGCGGCCACGGCCACGGCGATTCCGCAGGCGGTGAGCAGGCGCTGACGTTTGCGCCGCGACGCCTCGTCGACGACCTTGCGCTGGACGCCGAGGCGCGCCTGCGCCGCGACCTGGGCGAAGTCGTCTTCGACCAGAGCCTTCCGGTGTCCAGCCGGGAAGCTCGGTGTGCGACGGCTGCGCGCTCTGCAGCGGCGGCATGGGCATCGGCGGAATGGGCTTCATCGCCGGCGCCGTGGTTCTCATCGGCGCAGCGGGGGCGGGCTGGCGCATGGCCGGCGGTGCGCGCGGTGGCGGCGGTGCGCGCAATGGCGGTTCGGCGACTGGCTGCACCATGCGCGCAGCCGCAGCACGAGTGCCGCTCGCGGCGACCGCAATCGCGGGTGCCGGGGCTTGCGGGGGTGGCGACGCCGATCGCAGTCCACCGAGCGGCGCGGGCGGGCGCTGTGGAATCGGCGCGCGCGGCGTGGTGCCGCTCGCCGGAATGCCGCGCTCATCGAGCACCACGCGTTCGATGGTGCCATCGGTCTCGATCGTCCGGTCCGCCGGTCACCTGTGCGATGGCAAGCCACAACTCTTCGAGGTCGATCGGGTAGTTGATCGTGCGCTGCACCTTGAACGGCGCAAGGCGCGGGCCGAGCAACTGCAGGCGCTCGGGTGCGGCCGCGAAGATGCGTTTGAGCGGGACGGCGGTGCGGGTAGTTCGGCCTAACAGGTCGAGGCCAGAGCCGTCGACGGCGCGCTCGCAGGCGATGAGCACGTCGTAGGTGTTCTGGCGCAACAACAGCAGGGCATCGCCCTTGCTGGTGACGCAGTCGAGCTCGAGCACGCCGCGAATCGCGCGTGCAATCGTTTCGAGACCCTCTGGGTCATGATCGACCAGCAGGACGCGCATGAGCGTTCTGATACCCCGGAAATAGACGAAAAAAGCCGCAAATAAGTAAACGCGATTAGACGATGTCCGGCGTCGCAGCACGTCACGTTTCGATGGCCCGCAGGGCCCGTTTTCGGGAGTTAAGTTAACCCGAACGTCGGACCGAAAGGACGCTCGTCACTGTCCTGATACGGTGCAATAAACGTGTCAGATGCTGCGCGTCGTCAACGCCCAGACGCACGTCGATGGTAGCTGTCGACTGCGTGCGATCGGTAGTGGTGTGCATCATCTCGATGCTCATTTTTTCGCTCGCCAGCAGGTCGCCGATGTCTCGCACCAGTCCCTGTCTGTCTATCGCGACAATGGTGAGCGTCACGGGCACCGCCGGCGCCGCGTCCGCCCAGGCCGCGGCTATCAAGCGGTCCGGCTTGGCTGCACTCATGCGCCGCAATCCCGCGCAGTCTGCGCGATGAATGGTCACGCCACGCCCGACCGTCGCGTAGCCGGCAATGGACTCGGGCTTCACGGGGACACAGCAGCGCGCAAAGCTGATGGGCAGGTCTTCGACACCGCCCAGGATCACGGGCGAGCGTGAAGTCTTCCTGCGACGCGCTCCGACGCCGGGGCAGAGCGACTGCGGGAGCCGATGCAGGCGCCGCCGCGGGAGCCGCCAGCGCCGTGGCCCCGGAATCCTCGTCTAACTTCCGGAACCAGGCGCGCACTTTGGATCGAGCGCGGGGGCTCATGATGAAGCCCGCGGTCTCGGACAACCAGTCGCGGCTGGGCTGCGGATGTTTGTGGGTGATGATCTCGACGATCTCGCCATTTGCCAGCGCACGAGTCAGCGGCACGATGCGCCCATTCACGCGCGCGCCGCGGCAGCGGTGGCCGAGGTCCGTATGCACGTGATAGGCGAAATCGAGTGGCGTGGCGCCGGGCGGCAGGTCGACGACCTCGCCCTTGGGCGTGAGCGCGTAGACACGGTCTTCGAAGAGCTCGGAGCGCACCTCGTCGAGAAAGTCTTTGTCGCCGCCCTGCGCAGGTTCGAGCAGCTTGCGCACCCATTCGATCTTGCGATCGTAGGTGACGTCGTGCGCGCGCGATTCCTTGTAGCGCCAGTGCGCCGCCAGCCCGAGCTCGGCCTGGTCGTGCATCTCGTGAGTGCGGATCTGCACTTCGACGGGTTTGCCTTCGGGGCCGAACACCGCCGTATGGATGGAGCGGTAGAAGTTGTCCTTCGGCGTCGCGATGTAGTCATCGAACTCGCCCGGGATGTACGGATAGCGGCCATGCACCAGCCCGAGCACCGCGTAACAATCTTCCAGGCGCTCGGTCACGATGCGCACGGCGCGCAGATCGAACATCTGGTCGAACGAGAGCTGCTTGCGCTCCATCTTCCGATGGATGCTGTAGATGTGCTTCGGCCTGCCGTACACCTCGCCCGAGATCCCGGCCGCATGCATCATGTCTTCCAGCGTGCGGCACAGCGCGGTGATGTAACGCTCGCGGTCGGCGCGCTTCTCGGCCAGCGCGGCGGCGATGCGTCGGTAGTCATCGGGCTGCAGGAAGCGAAAGGCGAGGTCCTCGAGCTCCCACTTGAGCTGCCACAGTCCCAGGCGGTTGGCGAGCGGCGCGAACACCTCGCGGGTCTCGAGCGCCAGTCGCTCGCGCGTGGCGGCGTGTCCATCCCGCGAGGCGCTGAGATCGACCAGCTGCCGTGCGAGGCGCGCCAGCACCAGGCGCGGATCGCTGACCACGGACAGCAGCATCTTGCGCAGGGACTCGGCCTGCGCGGGCTCGAGCGTATGCGAAGCGGCGGCCATCGGCGTGAGCCGGATGTCGCCGAAATGCGTGAGTTCGCGCGCCAGCGCGCTGACCTGCGGCCCGAAATGCAGCTCGATCTCGTGCGACTCCGAAGGTGCCGAGGCGAACGCTGACTGCGCCATGAGTGCGGAAGCGAGCACGGCATCTTCGGTCAGCGAAGCGACGATCGTCGCGGCTTCCGCGGCTTGATCGACAAAGTGGCGCGGCACGCCCCAGCCCTCGAGCCGGGAAGCGTGCGCGTCGATTGAATGCCGCAATTCCGCGGAGCAGGTGTGAAGGTTGTGCACGGGATTAGCAGGAAACCGGCGCGTGAGGCGCGGCGGATTTGCGGCTATGATACGCGCAGTTTTTTCAAGCGGGCGCAGGGGCTTATACCATCTGATGGCGCGATACCCGATGAGAACATCCTGGCGCGCATACCGGCCCGACGCGCAAGTGGCGGCGGTACCTGCGGTCGTGCGGATGTTGCCCGCTGGCTCCGCACGCATCCTCGGGCTCGATCCGGGTTCCCTGCGTACGGGATTTGGCGTCATCGACTGTGCCGGCGGCACGCTCACCATCGTCGCGCAGGGCTGCATCGCCACCTCTGGTGGACCACTCGCCGATCGCCTGCGGATCATTCACAGCAAAGTCGCCGAACTCATCCAGTTGCACAGCCCGCAGGAGATCGCCGTCGAGCGCGTGTTCCTCTCGAAGAACGCCGACAGCGCACTGAAGCTGGGCCAGGCGCGCGGCGCCGCGCTCGCCGCCGTTCCCGCGGCGCTCGGGGTCCATGAATACGCGGCGCGCGCCATCAAGCTCGCGGTGGTGGGCGTCGGCGGGGCGGAGAAAGCCCAGGTCGCGCACATGGTCAAACAACTCTTGCGCGTGAATCTCAAGCTCGCGGCCGATGCGGCGGACGCGCTGGCGATCGCCATCTGCCATGCCCACACCCGCAGACTCGAGCCTCTCCTGGATGGAATTGGCGCGTGATCGGATTCGTACGCGGCAAACTCGCGAGCAAGTCGCCGCCGCACCTGACGGTGGACGTGGGTGGCGTGGGCTATGACATCGAAGCACCCATGTCCACGTTCTATACGCTGCCGGCCACGGGCAGCGACGTGCGCCTGCTCACGCATCTCGTGGTGCGCGAGGACGCGCACATCCTGTACGGCTTCGGTACCCAGGAAGAGCGCGCGCTGTTCCGCAACCTGCTCAAGGTGTCGGGCGTCGGACCCAAGATCGCGCTCGCAATTCTTTCCGGCGTGAGTGTCGAAGGATTCGCGACTTGCGTGAAGCTCAAGGACGCGGCCGCGCTCACCAAGATCCCCGGCGTCGGCCGCAAGACCGCCGAGCGGTTGTTAGTCGAGATGCCCGATCGCCTCGACGCAGTCGGCGCCGCAATTGCCGCCGGCGCGCCATTGCCGAACGGCGAGAACCGGACTGAAGGTGAGGCCTGGAGCGCGCTCGTGGCCTTGGGCTACAAGCCGGCGGAAGTCACGCAGATGCTCAAACCCTTCGCGGGCCAGGCGGGATCCACCGAAGATCTCATCCGCCGCGCGTTGCAGGGCACGGTGCGTCCGCAGTGACTGGTTCTGAGAAAGTCACGCACCGATCGCATCGTGCAGCCCGTGGCCGCTACCGAAGAAGAGGCGGTCGACCGCGCCATCCGCCCGAAGCGGCTCGTCGACTATGTCGGCCAGGAACAGGTCAAGGCGCAGCTCGAGATCTTCGTGAAGGCCGCGGTCATGCGCGGTGAGGCGCTCGATCACGCGCTCATCTTCGGACCTCCTGGCCTCGGCAAGACCACGCTCGCCAACATCCTCGCCAGCGAGCTCGGGGTGAACCTGCGCCAGACCTCGGGTCCGGTGCTCGAACGTCCCGGCGATCTCGCCGCGCTGCTCACCAATCTGCAGCCGCGTGATGTGCTGTTCATCGACGAGATTCACCGGCTGTCGCCCGTGGTCGAAGAAGTGCTCTATCCGGCCATGGAGGACTATCAGCTCGACATCATGATCGGCGAAGGTCCGGCCGCGCGTTCCATCAAGCTGGCGCTGCAGCCATTCACGCTGATTGGCGCCACCACGCGAGCGGGCCTGCTCACTTCACCGCTGCGCGATCGCTTCGGCATCGTGCAGCGCCTCGAGTTCTACACCGTGGCCGAGCTCGAGAAAATCGTGACGCGTTCGGCCGGCATTCTCGGCGTGCCGATCGACGCCGAAGGCGCGGCACGCATCGCGCACCCGCTCGCGCGGCACGCCGCGTATCGCCAACCGGCTGCTTCGCCGCGTGCGCGACTACGCCGAAGTCAAAGGCAACGGCCGCATCGATGAAGTCGTGGCGCGCGCCGCGCTCGATCTGCTCGAAGTGGATCCGCAAGGATTCGACGCGCTCGACCGCAAGCTGCTGTCGACGATCATCGAGAAATTCGACGGCGGTCCGGTGGGCATCGAAAGCCTGTCCGCCGCCGTGGGCGAGGAGCGCGGCACGCTCGAAGATGTCATCGAGCCATTCCTCATCCAGCAGGGCTTCCTCATGCGCACCTCGCGCGGCCGCATGGCGACGCGCAGTGCCTACCTGCACTTCGGGCTGCGCGTGCCGGAGCGCGTGCAGACCTCCCTGCCGCTGTTCGAGGCCGAGAAGTGAGCGCCGAGGAAGCGCGGGAGTTCTCCTGGCGCGCGCGCGTTTACTGGGAAGACACCGATGGCGGCGGCGTCGTGTATTACGCCAACTACCTCAAGTTCATGGAACGCGCGCGCACCGAATGGCTGCGGTCGATGGGCCATTCACAGAGCGAGCTCGCCAGCACCTACGGCTATGTGTTCGCCGTGGCCGAGGTGAAAGTGAATTACCGCAAGCCCGCGCGGCTCGACGACGAGCTGCGCATCACCTGCGTGCCCGTGCCGGAAGGCAAAGCCTCGATCCGCTTCCAGCAGCAGATCTGGCGTGGCGAGGTGCTGCTCACCGAAGGCGACATCCGGGTTGCCTGCGTCGACGCAAAAACGTTCCGTCCCCGGCCACTGCCGGAATTCATCAACCTGAAGGTCAGCGATGGACAATGAACTCTCGATAGTCCGACTGGTGCTGCAGGCGAGCCCGATCGTGCAGGGCGTCATGGGACTGCTGCTGCTCGCCTCGCTGTTTTCCTGGGCCATCATTTTCCGCAAGCGCGCATTGCTGTCGCGCGCCCACGATGAAGCCGAGAACTTCGAGAACAGCTTCTGGAAGGGCGGCGATCTCACCGCGCTGTACCGGCAGATCGAAAGCCGCGGTGGCGCCACCGGCATGTCGAGCATCTTCGAATTCGGCTTTCGCGAATTCGCGCGCCTGAAGCAGGGCGGCATTCCGCCCGAGCAATTGCTCGAGGGCGCGCGGCGCGCCATGCGCGTGGGCCAGCTCAAGGAGCTGGAGCGCCTGGAAGAGAGCCTCGCGAGCCTCGCGACCATCGGTTCGACCAGTCCGTACGTGGGCCTGTTCGGCACGGTGTGGGGCATCCTCAATTCGTTCGTGGCGCTGGGCGGCGTGCAACAGGCCACGCTGCAGATGGTCGCGCCCGGCATCGCCGAAGCGCTGATCGCCACCGCCATGGGATTGTTTGCCGCCATTCCCGCCGTGATCGCCTACAACCGCTACGCCGACCAGGTCAGCCGCCTCGAGTTGCGCTATGACGCGTTCATGGAAGAGTTCTCCACCATCCTGCAGCGCTACGCCGGCGCCGGCCGCGCGGCCTAGCTAGGAGCACACCGATGGCCGCCGCACAACCCCGACGACGCCGCAAGCTCATGGGCGAGATCAACGTCGTGCCCTACATCGACGTGATGCTGGTGCTGCTCATCATCTTCATGATCACGGCGCCGCTGCTCGCCGAGGGCATCAAGGTGGAGTTGCCCAAGGCCGGTGCGCGGCCGATTCCGCCCGAGATGCTCAAGGACTCCAAGCCCATCGTGCTCACCATCGACGAGCAGGGCCGGCTGTATCCTCAACTACGGCGCGAAGCAGGATGAACCGCTCGATCCGGCCGCGGTCGAAGCGGGAGCCGCGGCGGTTCTGCGCCGTGCGCCCGAGACCACCGTGCTGGTGCGCGGCGATTACCGCGTGGCCTATGGAGAAGTCGTTGCGGCCATGACCATCCTGCAGCGCGCCGGCGCGAGCAAAGTCGGCTTCATCACGCAGCCGCCGGAACAGAAGCGGAACCGCTGAAGATCGATGCCGCGGAACAGGTCGCTCACCAAAGGTCGCTGGCGCGCATACGCGCTCTCGATCCTGCTGCACTCGGCCATCGTGGCGGCCGCGGTGTATGGCTGGTTCACCTGGAAACACAGTGCGCCACCGGTGGCGACGCTCGCCATCGAAGCCACCGTGGTCGACGAGCGCGTGCTGAAAGGCATCGCGTCCAAACCCGAACCACCGCCACCCGAGCCCGTCCCCGAACCCGCGCCTGAACCTGAACCTGCGCCGGTGGAAGAACAGGGTCCTCCCAAGCCCGACCCGGCCGAGCTCGAACGCAAGGAAGCCGAGCGTCTCGCGCAGGAGCAGCAGCAGAAAGCAGGAGCAGGAGAAGAAGGCCGCGCAAGAGCTGAAGGAGCGCGAGGACGCCGAGCGCGTCGAGGCGGAAAAGCAGGCGGCGGCGAAGGCCGCGGCCGAAAAGGCAGCGGCCGAGAAGGCCGCTGCGGAGAAGAAGGCGGCCGAGAAAAAGCGCGCTGAAGATGCCGCCGCCGCGAAGAAGGCCGCCGAAGAAAAGGCGCGGCCGCGCGCGAGGCGGAACTTCGCCGGGCGATCGAGGCCGAAGAGCGGGGCAATGCCGCCCGCAACAGCGACGAGGCCATGCGCTGGCACGCTCAGATAGTCGCGAGCATCCAGCGAGCCTGGATCAAGCCAGCCTCGGCACCAGCGGGCATCTCTTGTATTGTGTCGGTCACCCAGGTTCCGGGCGGCGAGGTGACAGCCGTCCGGGTGAATAGCTGCAGCATCGACGACGCGGCGTTCCGCGAATCGGTGGAAGCCGCCGTGTATCGCGCAACGCCATTGCCCATGCCGCCCGCCGGCGTGCCGTTCGAGCGCAATTTGGAGCTAACATTCGCACCCAAGTCATGAAGCTACGCATGAAAAAACTCGCGATCTGCCTGCTGTTGCTCGACTGCCGCGGCGCACGCCCGCGTTCGCGCAGCTGCGCCTCACCATCACCGAGGGCGTCACCGACCCCATCCCGATCGCCGTGGTGCCGTTCGCGCGCGCCGTGCCGGCCGACGGCGGCCTCGACGTGGCCGAGGTCATCCAGCGCGATCTCGAGAGCACCGGCCGCTTCAAGGGCATGCCGCGCAACGACATGGTGTTCAAGCCGACCACCGCCGCCGAGGTGGATGCGCCGGGCTGGAAGCAGCAGCACAACGACTACGTCGTGGTGGGTCGCGTGTCAGCGCTCGCCGATGGCCAGGTGCGCATCGACGCCGAGCTCGTGAACGTGCTGACCGGCCAGCGGATCTCCGGGCCTTACTCAATTGCGCCAGCCTCCAACCTGCGCAATGGCGCGCACCGCATCGCCGATGCGCTGTACGAAAAGATCATCGGCGTGAAGGGCGCGTTCGCCACGCGCATCGCCTACGTGTCGGTCGACGGCAAACCGCCGACGCAGCGCTACGAGCTGTATCGTGGCGGATTCCGATGGCGCCAACCGCGTGCGCATCCTGGCCTCGCCGCTGCCCATCATGTCGCCGGCCTGGTCGCCCGATGGTGAGTGGCTGGCCTACGTATCGTTCGAGCGGCGCGTCTCGGCCATCTATGTCCAGCACCGACGCACCGGAAAGAAGACCATGGTCTCGGCGCGCGCCGGCATCAATGGCGCGCCGTCGTATTCGCCCGATGGCAAGAAGCTCGCGATCACGCTGTCGGGCAGCAACGGCAATCTCGACGTCTATCTACTGGAGCTCGCCTCGGGCCAGCTCACGCGGCTCACCGACGATCCGGGCATCGACACCGAAGCCGTCATGTCGATCGATGGCAACCGTCTACTTCACCTCGGATCGCTCCGGCGCTCCGCAGATCTACCGCGTGACTCCGGGCAGCAATGAACGGCCGAAGCGCGTGACGTTCACGGGCAGCTACAATGCGCGTCCGCGTATCTCGCCCGACGGCAAGCAGCTCGCCATGATCACCCTCGATCAGGGTGCGTACCGCATCGCCATCCAGGATCTGGCCAATGGCACCGTGCAGGTGTTGTCCAAGGGTCGCCAGGAAGAATCGCCGAGCTTTGCGCCGAACGGCGCGATGCTGATTTTCGCCGGCCGCGAGCGCGGCCAGGGCGTGCTGCAGACGGTTTCCGTCGACGGCCAGGTTTCGGCGCGGCTCGATGCCGACGCGGGCGAAGTGCGCGAGCCCGTGTGGGGTCCGTTCCTGCCATCAACCATTCAGCCATGAACATTTCCGCAAGGACGACAGGTATGACAATGAAAAAACTCGTTTCGATTTCGGCTCTGCTCGCCACCCTGGCGCTGCTCTCGGGCTGCTCCTGCGAAGAAGCCCGACGTGCCACCGGCGCCGCCGGCACCCACCACCGACACCACCACCGGTGTCGACGATCCGAATGCCACGGTGGGTGACACCGACGCAACGGCGGGGCCTCCGGGCGAGCTGCTGTCGAAGCGCATCGTCTATTTCGATTTCGATCGCTCCGACATCCGCGCCGATTCGCAGAGCATCGTGGCCGCGCACGCCGCGTATCTCGCGAAGAACCCCGCGCAGAAGGTGCGCCTCGAAGGGCATGCCGACGAGCGTGGCTCGCGTGAGTACAACATCGGCCTCGGCGAACGCCGCGGCCAGGCCGTGCGTCGCGCGCTCGCACTGCAGGGTGTCGCCGAGACGCAGTTGTCGACCGTGAGTTACGGCGAAGAACGTCCGGCGGCCGCGGGCAGCGACGAGCAGGCCTATGGGCTCAATCGCCGCGTCGAGATCGTGTACCTGAAGTAATTCCGTATCGAGGTTCCGCGTGAACACACAGCGTTGGTTGGCAGTGGCCCTGGCTTCGTTTGCGATTGTCGGTTGTGCGACCGCGCCCGAGGAAGACCCGGTGTACATCCGCATGAACGATCTCGATGCGCGCGTGCAGCGCATCGAGCGGGTGTTGACCAACCAGAGTCTGCTCGAGCTGGCGCAACGCATCGATGCGCTGCAGGCGGACCTGCGCACCATTCGCGGTGAAGTCGAGCTGCTGCAGAACGAGACCCAGGGTGGCAAGACGCAATCGCGCAATCTCTACGGCGACCTCGAAAAGCGCCTGGCGGCGCTCGAGACGCTGGGCGGTGTGGGCGGTGCGGCGGCGGGCGGGGCCGTGGCGCCGGCGGGCGGCGCTTCCGAACAGGCGACCTACGACGCCGGCATGGCGGCGTTGCGTGGCGGCAGCTACGACAAGGCGATTACCTCGTTTCGCGAAGTGGTCACTAACTATCCGAACGGCGATCTCGCCAGCAACGCGCAGTTCTGGATCGGCGAGAGCTACTACACCAAGGGCGATCTCGAAAGCGCCGTCACGGCCTATCGCAAGGTGCTCGCCGACTGGCCCGACTCACGCAAGGCGCCCGACGCGATGGTGAAGCTCGGCTTCTCGCTGTCGGACCTGAAGCGCACCAGCGAGGCGCGCACTACGCTGGAAGAAGTGGTGCGCAAGTATCCGGGGACCAATGCAGCGCAGCTTGCCGCGGATCGTCTGAAGCGCCTGGGAAGATGACCCGGCGTCGATGAAACCGAGTCGATGAATCAGGCGGCTCACGAACTCGAAGTCGGCGGTGCGCGCCGGCTGAAGATCACCGAGATCTTCTATTCACTGCAGGGCGAGGCCGACACCGTGGGTTTTCCCACCGTGTTCGTGCGCCTCACCGGGTGTCCGTTGCGTTGCCAGTTCTGCGATACCGCCTATGCGTTTCATGGCGGCGAATGGCGCAGCCTCGATGAGGTGCTGGCCCGGGTCGGCGAATATTCGCCGCGCTATGTTTGTGTCACCGGCGGCGAACCGCTGGCGCAGAAGAATTGCCTGCCGCTGTTGACGAGCCTGTGTGACGCCAACTATCGCGTGTCGCTCGAGACCAGCGGCGCCATGCCGCTCGCCGACGTCGATCCGCGCGTCATCCGCGTGGTGGACGTGAAGACGCCGGGCTCGGGCGAAGAGCGGCGCAATCGCTACGACGACCTCGCGCTGTTGCGGCCCGAGGAGCAGATCAAGTTCGTGATCTGCGATCGCGCCGACTACGAGTGGAGCCGCGCGAAGGTCGGATCGCTGCTGCCTCACCGCGCGCTGCCAGGTGTTGTTCTCGCCGAGCGCCGAGCAATTGCCGGCGCGGCAACTCGCCGACTGGATCCTCGCCGACCGCCTGCCGGTGCGGTTCCAGCTGCAACTTCACAAGGTGCTGTGGGGCAATGTCCCGGGAAAGTAATCCGGCTGATGCGGGCGGTGGTGTTGCTGTCGGGCGGGCTCGACTCCGCCACCGTGCTCGCCATGGCGAGAGCCGCCGGGCTCGAGTGCTACGCGCTGTCGGTGGCCTACGGCCAGCGACACGCCGTCGAGCTCGAGGCCGCGGCGTCGATCGCGCGCCGGCTCGGCGCGCACGAACATCGAGTCATGCACGTCGATCTCGCGAACATCGGCGGCTCCGCGCTCACCGACGCATCGCTGGCTGTGCCCACCGAGAGCAGCGCGGGAATTCCGATCACCTACGTTCCGGCACGCAACACCATCATGTTGTCGCTGGCGCTGGCCTGGGCCGAAGTGCTGAAGGCCGGCGAGATCCACATCGGCGTCAACGCGGTGGACTATTCCGGTTACCCGGACTGCCGTCCGCAGTTCGTGACGGCGTTCGAGCAGCTTGCGCAGCTTGCGACCAAGGTGGGAGTGGAGGGCGCGTCGCTGCGCGTGCACGCGCCGCTCATTCATATGAGCAAGGCGCAAATCGTGCGCGAAGGGGTTCGTCTGGGCGTGGACTATTCGCTGACCGTCTCGTGTTACCAGGCGGACGCGCAGGGCCTGGCCTGCGGCCTCTGTGATTCCTGTAGGTTACGGCGCGAAGGCTTTGTTTCTGCAGGGATTCCAGACCCCACGCGCTATCGTCTTCAAGCAGGCCAAGGCGATGAAAAGATCGTGTAGACTTCGCGCCCTTCCGGCGGGTCGGTAGCTCAGTTGGTAGAGCAGCGCCCTTTTAAGGCGTTAGTCGTGGGTTCGAGTCCCACCCGACCCACCAATAACAACTCCCCGGTCCGCACTTGAGCGATCCCGACGTTCGACTACGTGATCATCGGCGCCGGCACGGCGGGCTGCCTGCTCGCCAATCGCCTGAGCGCGGATCCGAAGCGTCGCGTACTGCTCGTCGAAGCCGGCGGTCCTGACAACTATGCGTGGATCCACATTCCCGTGGGCTATCTACGCTGCATCGGCAACCCGCGCACCGACTGGCGCTTCCGCACCGAGCCCGAAGCGGGCCTCAACGGTCGCGATCTGCTGTATCCACGCGGCAAGGTCCTGGGCGGCAGCTCCAGTATCAACGGCATGATCTACATGCGCGGCCAGGCGCGCGACTACGACGCATGGGCGAAGGCCACCGGCGATGACGCGTGGCGCTGGTCGAACGTACTTGCCGGATTTTCGCGCGCACGAGAACAGTCATCGTTGCGAGGGCGGCGCGGACAGCGACCTGCATGGCGCGCGCGGCGCGTGGCATGTCTCCAGACAACGTTTGCGCTGGGACATCCTCGACGCGTTCGCGGAAGCGGCCGCAGAGGCCGGCATTGCGCGCATCGACGACTTCAACACCGGCGACAACGCCGGCGTCAGCTACTTCGACGTGAATCAGCGAGGTGGCTTCCGCGTGAGCTCTGCCAAGGCCTTCCTGAAGCCCGCGCGCTCGCGCGCCAATCTCACGGTGTGGACCCACGCGCTCACCGAAAGACTGCGAGCTCAGCCGCGATGCGAACGGCGCCTTGCGCTGCACGGGCGCCACGCTGATCCGCGACGGCGAACGGGTGAAAGTGCGTGCGTCGCGCGAAGTCATCCTCGCCGTCGGGCTCCATTGGCACGCCACAACTGCTGCAGCTCTCTGGGCTCGGCCCCGCCTCACTACTGCGCGAGCACGGCATCGAAGTGCTCCACGACCTTCGCGGCGTGGGCGCGAATCTGCAGGACCATCTGCAGATCCGGCCGGTGTTCAAGGTGAGCGGTGTGCGCACGCTGAATGTCGTCGCGGGCAGTTTCTGGGGCCGCTTCGCCATCGGACTTGAATACGCGCTGCGCCGCACGGGGCCCATGAGCATGGCGCCCTCGCAGCTCGGCGCCTTCGTGCGCAGCGATCCGGCGCGCGCGCATGCCAATCTTCAGTACCACGTTCAGCCGCTGTCGCTGCGTGCCTACGACGAGCCCATCGACAGGTTCGCGGCGTTCACCGCCAGCGTGTGCAATCTCAATCCCGAACAGCCGCGGCACCGTGACGCTCCGCAGCGCGAGCATCCACGACCCGCCACGCATCGCCCCAAACTACCTGTCGACCGACGAAGACCGGCGCGTCGCGGCGGAGTCGCTGCGCGTCACGCGGCGCATCGTGGCGCAGCCGGCGCTGGCGCGGTATTCGCCCGTCGAACACCTGCCCGGTGCGCAGTTCGCGAGCGACGAAGAGCTGGTGCGCGAGGGTGCGCGTATCGCGAACACCATTTTTCACCCGGTGGGCACCGCGCGCATGGGCGCCGCGTCCGACCCGGATGCCGTCGTCGACAGCCACCTGCGTGTGCGTGGCGTGGCGGGTCTGCGGGTAGTCGATGCCAGCGTGATGCCCACCATCGTCAGCGGCAATACCGCGAGCCCAACGCTCATGATCGCCGAGAAGGCGGCCCGCTGGATCACCGCCGGCAATTAGCCGCGGCGCGTTTTGCTACAACGTGTTTGATACACTGGCGCGCCAATTCACGGGGGGGGGATTCCATGAGCAAGATGACGACGCTGGCCTGCGCCAGCTTGTGTTTGTTTGCGGGCACGGCGTTCGCGGCCGACAGCGCGGCCAATACACCGGCGTGGAAACCCATCTTCAACGGCAAATCCCTGAGTGGCTGGTCGGTGCACTACGCATCGAAAACGCCCGCCGATGCGCCGCCGCCCTCCAGCATCTTCGAAGTGAAGAACGGCGAGATCCACGCCTATCCCACGCAGAAGGCCGGCAGCGAACAACCGAACGCGTACCTGCTCACCGACGCGGACTACAAGGACTACGTGGTCAGCCTCGAATACAAATGGGGCGAGAAGAAGTTTCGCGCCGCGCCTCGAACACGTGCGCGATGCCGGTCTGCTCTATCACGTGCATCGCGACATCCCGGCCAACTGGCCGGCGGGCTTCGAGTCGCAGATCCAGGAAGGCGACACCGGCGATTCATGGGCAGTGTCCTCGCAGGTGTCGACCTTCGTCGATCCGAAGTCGGGTCTCT
The DNA here is from genome assembly GCA_963736955.1 of uncultured Pseudomonadota bacterium. Lineage (GTDB taxonomy): Bacteria > Pseudomonadota > Gammaproteobacteria > Steroidobacterales > Steroidobacteraceae > CADEED01. Next base: position 767,514 of record CAVTQT010000008.1, on the reverse strand, counting down.
ATGCGCTGCCCGAGAACGGCGGCGTGCCGGTCACCGTGGGAAAGAACGGCGATTTCCTTCGCACGCGCCACAGTCGCGTGAACGAATATCCGGGCTGGAACACCGTGGAAGTCATCGTGCGCGGCGATCGCGCCACGCACATCGTGAATGGCGTGGTGAACATGCGCGTCAGCGATCTCAAGGGCTGGGATGCGGGCACGAATAGTTGGGTCAAGGTCGATCACGGCAAGATCCTGCTGCAGGCCGAGAGCGCCGAGATCTACTACCGCAACATCAAGGTGCGTCCGCTGACACCGGCTGACGACATGCCGCCGGAACCGAAACTCACCGAAGTCTGGTTTCCCGTACCGCCGAAGGTGACGCCGGGTGCGAAGCCCGGTGCGGCGCCGTCCGACGCCATCATGCTGTTCGATGGCAAGAGTCTCGACGGCTGGAAGAGCGCCAAAGATGGCGGCGCCGCGGGCTGGAAGATCGACAACGGCGAGATGGTCGTCGGTCCCGGCACCGGTGACATCCAGACCAAGGCCGCATTTGGCGACGTGCAGCTCCACGTGGAGTGGCGCGATCCGCAGCTGCCGCCGGACAAGGTGAACCAGGATCGCGGCAACAGCGGCATCTTCCTGCAGGACGTCTACGAAGTGCAGGTGCTCGACAACTTCGAGAACCCGACCTACGTGAATGGCATGGTGGGCTCGATCTACAAGCAGTACCCGCCGCTGGTGAACGCCACGTTCCCGGCCGAGACCTGGAACACCTACGACATCATCTACACCGCGCCGCGCTTCGCGGCGGATGGATCGCTGACTTCGCCGGCGCGGCTCACCGTGCTGCTCAACGGCGTGCTGGTGCAGAACAATTCCGTGCTCAAGGGCGGCACCACCTACATCGGTGCGCCTAGCTACCGGCCGCATGGCGACATGCCGCTGCGGCTGCAGGATCACGGGCACCTGGTGCGATTCCGGAATATCTGGGTGCGGAAGCTTTGAAATTGGAATGCGGGGAGAGGGCGTGCGTGCCCCAGCGACCGCACACGCACAGGGTCGAGTTCGCTTTTCGCCGGGCCCTTCGATAATTGGGCGTCGCTAGTTTGCTGGCCGCCGCCTGACGCGATGACGTCTTGGCGCGGTTGGAGTTGAGCGATGGCGAAGAGTCCGTATGAAGCGGGGAGGCGGCTTCGTGCCTAACGAGGTCACGTAGCCCGGCCCGCTCACTCAACCCTGTGCGTGTACGCTCGCTGGGGCGCAGACGTCATCGCACCGCGTCCCATTTCCCCGCTGAGTTGGAGAAGAGAAGAGACGCACGGTCTGAGGTCTTCTCTTCCCAAAGCCGGGGAGTCACTCCGCATTTCTCTTCGAACGGGACCGCGGTTCGTGGGAGAAGGGGCGAGCGAGGGGTGTCCATGCAGGGACGAGCGAGCGGGCCGGGCTACGTGACCTCGTTAGGCACGAAGCCGCCTCTCTATTTCAAACGGACTCTTCGCTGACGTCTCACTCACCGCTGCACGAGGACGTCATCGCGTGATGGCGGCGGCCAGCAATCTTGCGACGTCCAACTGATCGAAGGGCCCGGCGAAAAGCGAGCTCGTCCCTGCATGGGCGCCGCTCGCTCGCCTCCTCTCCAACCAAGTGCGACCCCATTCCCAGGAAATGGGGAGTGTCCCCATTCCCTGCTAGGTAATCCACCCAACCGTCCGCCGGAACTCCAGCTCCGCCGCATCGCGCGCGGCCTGATCGGTGACCGGCGGCTGCGGTTGCGCGCGCGCCTGCGCGAGAGTTCGCGCGAGCGGCGGCAATCCGGCCTGCATGCGCATGGAATTCACGCGGCCTTCATTTTCGAGGGGATGTGGCTCGAGGCCATTCGTCCCCAGAGCGCAGCTGCGTGCCGTAACGTTGCGGGAGCCCCTCATAGACGCGAATGCGATCGTCGATGATGGCGAACTGCCAGCGCGGCGCGTCACCGGTTTGCGAGGCGGCATCCAGCAGATCGCGGCACTGGCGCATGAACGGTGGCTCCGCGATCGAATGCAGCGCGATCCGCCAGGCGGCCTTGGCGCCTTTTTCGCCTACCAGCGCGAACCCGGGCCACCCGAACACGGCGATGATCTGTCGCAAGCGGCTGGCATTGGCGCGATGTATTTCTTCGAGCCGCGGATGGTAGGTGAGGTTGAGATCACCGGCGGCAGTTAGTTCGGCGCGCACGGCCTGATCGTGCGCTTCCATGTCGAGAAGAGCCTTCTCGAGTGATTCATCCATGCCCTGCGAGTCCCCCTCTGCGCGCGGTACGCCTAATATACGCGAGCGGGAGAAATAGAGAACCCCGCGCGAGCCTGCATCGGCTCGCGCGGGGTATCGAGGCGTCGAACTACTTTTCCTGAGGCTTCGTGCGGCTGTCGAACTCCTCATTGTCGAGGTAGCCGTCACCATTCTTGTCGGTGGTCGAGAAGGTCTCCACCAGCTTCGGATCGACCGATGCCTCCGGCATCGAGATGCGCCCGTCCTTGTTGGCATCGAGCGTATCGAACGAGCCGCTTTGGCCAGCGGGCGTCGCGGGCTGCGTCTTCCCGCCCTCGGCGGCAATGCCGGCGAGCGGTACCAGGGCGATCACGGCGGCAGCGAGCAGTTTGTTGTTCATTGGATGTCTCCTGTGTGAGAAATGCGGCCTGGCGCCGGGAGTTTTCACGGCGCGGGCGACGAGATTCGTACTGCACTCCACGTGCCAACCACACGCCGGAGCTTGGCGATCAGCCACTTGCGGCGCCTCGGCGCGTTTCGGCAAGCGCTGTGCCGCCTGCGGCTGCTGGTGCACAGCGACAATCGACGAGCCGGGCGACGTCGGTTTGCGACACCCGGGGCCAATCTAACTACAAACAGATACTTGGCGGTCGCCGATCGGGGACAGCGCCAGCGCTACCTGATTGCGCCGACGCGCGGGCGCTGCGGCGTCCTACGTCTCATGCGGCGCCGATAACTCATCGTGCGTCGATGGCCGCATTCTGGTACGTGCTCGTCGGCGGGCTGCTGATAGCGATCGCCTTGCTAGGGCGATTTCTCGATCGCATGCCCGTGAGCCCGGCCATGATCTACCTGGTGGTCGGCTTCCTGCTCGGTCCGGCGGCATTCAACGTGCTCGAGTTGCATCCGCTGCGCGAACTCACACTGCTCGAATCCATCACCGAGATCGGACTGCTGATCGCGCTGTTCACCGTGGGCATCAAGATGCGTGTGCCGATCGGCGACTGGCGCTGGAGCGTGCCGATGCGGCTGGCCACCATCTCGATGGTGGTGACCATCGCCGGCATCGCTGCCGCGGCCATGATCATCCTGGGCTTCGACTGGCCACTGGCGCTGGTGATCGGCGCGGTGCTGGCGCCCACCGACCCGGTGCTCGCCTCCGACGTGCAACTGCGCAGCGCGCAGGATCGCGACAGCCTGCGCTTCGGTCTCACCGGCGAAGGTGGTCTCAACGACGGCACCGCGTTCCCGTTCGTGTTGTTAGGTCTCGGCGCGATGGGACTGCACGAGCTCGGCTGGATGGGGTGGCGCTGGATCGCCATCGATCTGGTGTGGGGTATCGCCGGCGGTCTGGGCATTGGGTTCCTGGTGGGTACGGCGCTCGCGCGCGGTGTGCGGCTCCTGCGCGCCTGGCGTCGCGACGCGGTCATCTTCGATGAGTTCCTGCTGCTCGGCGTGATCGCGCTGAGCTACGGCGTGGCGCTGGCCGCGGGCGCGCTGGGATTTCTTGCGGTGTTCGCCGCCGGGCTCGCGCTGCGGCGCGCCGACGATATTCACGCGAACGCGCACGAAGGCGGCCGACAAGCCGCCGCTGACGCCGAGCATGCTGAACGTCAACGAACAGCTCGAGCGAATCGTCGAAGTCGCCATCGTGTTGTTGGTGGGCGCGATGATTTCAACCGGCTACTGGTCGGTCCAGGGACTCGCTGCTGGCCGCCGTGTTGTTTGTCGTCATCCGCCCATTGGCCGTGTGGATCGGCGTTCGCGAAGCAGGCGCGGGCGACGCGCCGCGACGGCTGCTGGCGTGGTTTGGCATTCGCGGCATCGGTTCGGTCTACTACGCGGTGTATTTCGCCGGCTTCGAGCTGCGCGATGTCGTCGCCACGGATCTGCTGTCCGCGGTGTTCACGGTGATCGCGGCTTCCATCGTCCTGCACGGAATTTCCGCCGCGCCGCTGATGGAGCTGTATCGCGCGCGCCGCAGTGCCGGGCGTAGGCCGGAAATTCCCGTGTCGGACAAATGACGACAGCCGCTACGCCGCGCTCCCACGTCACATCCGGTGCCTGCTGCTGTGCCCATGCACGCGGTAATTTCACAATGCGCGCCATGAACTGGGAAAGGATTTCTGGCAACTGGACGCAATGGAAAGGCCGCATCCAGGAACGCTGGGGGAAGCTCACGCAGGATCAGCTCGATGTCATCGCGGGCCGCCGCGAGCAGTTGTCGGGCCACATCCAGGAAGCGTACGGGCTCACGCAAGGATGAGGCCGACCGTCAGCTCCGCAACTGGGAGCGCAACCTGGCGGTCGAGTACGACGAATCAGATCTCGTGATCGACGACGACGAGCCCACGCCTATCAACGGACAGAGGTAGCCAATGATCACCATGAACGGACTTCGCAACGGCATCTGGTGCGCAGTTGCGTTCGGCATCGTCGCCTGCGCGTCCACTCCGATGCCGGTCGAGAAACTCGCGATCGCCAAGACTTCGCTGGAGCGCGCCGAACAGGCGCAGGCCGCGCAGTTCGCGCAGGTGGAACTCAACAGCGCGCGCAACAAGTACGCCGCCGCGCAGGCCGCCGTGGACAAACATGACGCCGAGGTGGCAGCGCGGCTCGCCGATCAGGCCGACGTCGATGCGCAGCTCGCCGAGTCGACCGCGCGCGCCAAGCAGCAGGAACTGCTCGTAAACGAGATGGAAGCCGGCCTTCGCGATCTGCGCGACGAGACGCTGCGTCACGACAGCGCAGGCAGCACGCCGCAGGTGCCGCAGCCGGCCACCACCCCGCCGCAGCCTTGAAAAGGAGGTCCGTCATGAAGCGCACAAAAGTTTCCTGGACTGTCGTTGCCGTCACCGCTGCCTTGTTAGGCATGGTGGGTTGCGAGACCGCGCCTGAAACCAGCGGCGTGCTCGATGAGGCGCGCAGCGCTGTCAGCGCCGCCGAGGCCGATCCCAATGTCACGAAGTACGCGCCCACCGAACTCGACCGGGCGCGCAAGCTGCTGGTCAACGCCGAAGGCGCGGCGAAAGAGAAGGGCGCGAAGGACAAGAGCACTGCTCACTACGCGTACCTCGCCACGCAGATGGCGCGCATCTCGCAGCAGCGCGCGCAGGAGCAGGTGGCCACCGCGCGTGTGAAAGCCGGCGAGACCGAGCGGCAGAAGATCCTGTTGGCGGCGCGCGAGAGCGAAGCCGACCAGGCAAAGGCGCAGGCTCAGCAGGCGGTCAGCAATGCGCAGAACGCGCAGGCTCAAGTGCAGCAGGCGCAGGCCGAGTCGCAGCGGCTCGCAGCACAGCTCGAGAACATGCAGGCCTCGCAGACGCCACGCGGCATCGTGCTCACGCTCGACGATGTGCTGTTCGACACCGGCAAGGCGCAGCTCAAGACGGGAGCCGCACGCTCGATCGAGCAGATCGCGGCGTTCCTCAAGGAGAATCCTGACCGGCGTGTCCAGGTCGAAGGCTTCACCGATAGCCAGGGCGCGGACGACTACAACCTCGAGCTCTCGCAGAGTCGTGCGGATTCCGTCGCGATGGCGATCATCCAGCGCGGTGTCGACGCGCAGCGGGTGCGTGCGCTCGGCTACGGCGAAGGCTACCCGGTGGCCAGCAATGACAGTGCGGGCAGCCGCCAGCTCAACCGTCGCGTGGAGATCATCGTCTCCAATGACAAGTCCGAGATTCCGGGCCGCGCGGCCGGGGCGCCGTGAAGGGCGAACTTCTATCCGGGGGATTTTGGCGCGGGATTGGCAGCTCGGACCCAGCCTGTCACGCCCGCGCTCGATGATTGCGCACTGCGGCTCATCGGGCATTCTCCCGGCATCCAGAAAGTGCGCGAGCTCATCTCGCGCGTCGCGCCCACCGACTCGACGGTGCTGATCTGCGGCGAGAGCGGCTGCGGCAAGGAGCTGGTCGCCGAATCCGTGCACGCCATGAGTCCGCGCGCGAACAAACCCTTCGTCGCCATCAACTGTGCCGCCATTCCGGCGACGCTCATCGAGGCCGAGCTCTTCGGTCATGAGCGCGGCAGCTTCACGGGCGCCATGCGCACGCGTGAGGGAGTCTTCGAGCGCGCGAACGGCGGGACCCTGCTGCTCGACGAGATCACGGAAATGCCTCTGGACCTGCAGTCACGCCTGCTTCGCGTGCTCGAAACCAAGCGACTGAATCGCGTCGGCGGTTCTGCGGATCTGCCGGTGGACGTGCGTGTGATCGCCTCCACCAACCGATCGCCTGCGCTTGCGTACGAAGAAGGGCAGGCTGCGCGAAGACATCTACTACCGCCTGGCGGTCGTCAACATCGAGCTGCCGCCACTGCGCGAGCGCGGCGACGACATCCTCGTGCTGGCGGATTTTTTCCTGGGCGAGCTCAACCTGCGCAACGGCACGCGCAAGCGCATGTCCGACGCATTGCGCGCGCGATTCCTGCGGCCATCACTGGCCCGGCAACGTGCGCGAACTGCGCAATGCCGTCGAGCGTGCGTACATCCTGTGTGATGGCGAGCTGTCGTTGAGCGAGCAGGAAATGCCGACGTTGCGCGACGCCACGGGCGCGCATAGCCAACGACGAAATCCGTCTTGCTATTGGCGCGACGCTCGATGAGATCGAGCGCACCTTCATTCTTGCAACGCTCAAACATTTCCAGGGCGACAAGCGACGTGCGGCCGACGTGCTCGGCTGCAGCCTGAAGACTCTCTACAACAAATTGCACGCGTACAAACGCGAGCGTCACGCAGGCATGAACTAAGGAGAAAATGATGGGACTTATTCTGTGGTTGGTAATCGGTGGTGTCGTTGGCTGGCTCGCAAGCATCGTGATGAAGCGCGATGGCAGCCAGGGCATCTTCCTGAACATCGTGGTCGGCATCGTCGGTGCCATGCTCGGCGGCTGGCTCATTGGCCCGATGGTGGGCGCGCCCAGCATCAATTCCGGGGAGCATCAGCGTTCCGTCGCTGCTGGTGTCGTTCCTCGGTGCGGTGGTGCTGCTCGCCATCGTCAATCTGATCTCGCGTAACCGCGTGCGCTGATTGCCGGGTACCGGGGCGTGGACCTGTTTCGAGATCCACGTCCCGGTGATGGAGCTCGATGCTTCGCGGCACGCTGGTCTACTGGCTGCTGTTCCTGATTTTTCGATTCGTACTGCGCCGCGATGTCGGCGCGGTGGGCATCGCTGACATCCTGCTGCTGGTGATCGTCGCGGATGCCGCGCAGAACGCGATGTCCGGTGGTTACGACACCTTTTCAGAGGGCGCGATCCTCGTGCTCACCATCGTCGGGTGGAACTGGCTGCTCGATTTCCTCTCGTGGCGATTCGCGATCGTGCGGCGTTTCGCCTCGCCGCAGCGCCTCACGCTGGTTCGTTCGTGGCGTGCCGCAGCGGCGCAACTTGCGGCGCGAGTTCATCACCATGGACGAGCTCAACGAGAAGCTGCGGGAGCAGGGCATCGAGAAGATGGCCGATGTGAAGGCCGCCTATCTCGAAGGCGATGGGCAGATCAGCGTCATTCGCAATCCCGACGCCAGGGATCAGGACTCCACTGCACAGAAGCCGGAATCGCGAAGCCGTTCCGGGGGCGTGAGCGGCCGCTTCGGCGACGATGACATTCCCGTGGCACGCCCGCTCCGCGGCCAGCCAGATCTCCTGGATGCTGTCTTCACCGACGTGGCCCGCCTTCGCGGCTGCCAATGCGCCGAACACGCCGAGGACAGCGATGGATATTGTTTTGTTCCCTGAAATCACGTCGACAGCCTAAGGATTGAAGTCAATAGCTGCCGTTCAGAGCGCAGAGGCGACCCCTGTAGGAAGGTGACGCGTGCGCGGGCGGGCGGATTTACGCTACCGTCCCGGTCCTGGCCAACACGGAGCAAGCGATGGATCACGAGGTAAGGGTCGTTAAATGGTTCAACGCGGTGGACTGGATCCAGGCGGGCTCGCGCATCGCCGCGATCCTGGTGGTCACCTTCATCCTGGTCTTCATCGCGCGCCGACTGATCTCGGGACTCGAGAAGTTCACCGCCACGCACGCGCACGACACCGAAGCGCAACGACGCGCGGCCACGGTGAGCAATGTGCTGCGCAAGCTCGCGACCATCCTGATCAGCGTGCATCGCGACGCTCGCGATATTCAACACGCTGGGCATTTCCATCCTTCCGTTCCTCGCCACCGCCGGCGTAGCGGGCATCGCGATCGCTTTTGGTGCGCAGTCGCTGGTCAAGGATTTCTTCCGCGGGTTTTTCCTGCTCGCGGAAAACCAGATCCGGCAGGGCGACGTGGTCGAAGTGGCGGGCAAGAGCGGCCTGGTCGAAGACCTGACGCTGCGCTACGTGCAGCTGCGCGACTATGAAGGCAACGTGCACTACGTGCCGAACGGCGAGATCGGCGTAGTCACGAGCTCGAGCCGAACATTCGCGTACGCGGTGGTCGATGTGATCATCGCGCTCGAACAGGACATCGCGCCGGTGATCGAGGTCATGCGCGAGACGGGCGCGCAGCTGCGTGCCAACTCGGTGTTCGGTCCGAAGATCCTCGAAGACCTGGACATCGCCGGCATCGAAACCTGGAACGATCGCGGCATCACGCTGCGGGCACGCATCAAGGTGCGCGCGCTCGAACAGGCGAATGTGCGGCGCGAGTACCTCATGCGGCTCAAGCACGCGTTCGACAAGGCCCATATCCAGCAGCCGCGCTCGACGGTGACGATCGTGGAACGCGCTCGCGCGCGCGCCGGTGCCCGAAGGCCCGCCTCAATAAAAAGGGGCGGATCCGCAACTCCATGCGGATCCGCCCCTCGCTTGGCGTCGCGCCTAGTGTGCCGTCACGGCGCTCGGTGTTGCGGGGCCGGTGCGGCTCGCGCCGCCTTCACTTTCCCAACGTTCCTTCTCGAGGCGTTCGTTGAGCCGGCGCCGCTCTTCCTCGTCGCGGCGCTGCGCTCGCGTCGCCATGAATGAGGCGGCCAGGATCGCGATGCCTGCGATACCAAGCAGTTTGATGATTTTCATGGTCAGCATTTTGTTCTCCGCGCTGGTCATTTCTGCAATCTCCGAAGTTCGGCCAGATGGTGTTCGATAGTGGGCAGCGTGTCGCTCGCGTACTTGCGCAAGTCCTTGTCCTCGCCGCCCTGCGCCTCGGCGTGGTAGAGCTCAACCGAGCGCTCGTGTCCGGCGATCATCTCCGCGGTCCATTTCGCATCGAAATTGCTGCTCGCGGTGCCCGATGGCGGCGCCGCTTGCACTTGCGCGGCGGGTAACGGCCATTGCTTGGCCTCTGCGATCTTCGACAGACGTTGATTCGCGCCGCTGTGATCGTTCACCAGCATCTCGGCGACGCGAATCAATTCCGGATTCTTCAACTGCAGCAGCGCGTCGCGCGCTGACTGGATTTCCTTGCGCGAACTCTCGGTGGCCTGCCTGACGAACGCGATGTCGTCGACCGATTTGCCGCCGCCGCCTTCGGCCGGCGCATCGACTGCGGCCGCGTGATTGGCTTCCATCTCCACCGCCATCAGCGGCACCAGTGAGGCGCTGCCGGCGGTCGTAGTTGGCAGCGACGTACTGGTTCGACGGCGCAGCAGCGCTTTCGGCGCGGCTGCGCATTGGAATTCTCGGGCACACTGACCGCCCACACGGGCGCAGTCACGGCAATGCCGATCAACACCAGGTTTTGTGATATGCGATTCATGTGTCCTCCATCACTCTTCTCGATCCTCTCAACTAGACCGTCCGGCGGAAGTAGTTAGCTTCCGCCGGACGGCCGGCCACGCAATCACGAACATTTGCAGGTCTCGCAGGTGGGCATCACCCTGTCGCGATTGCGTTGCTGCCTTAGAGGTCAATTGCCCGGGGCGGGAGTCGGCTCGGCCGAGCCCGAACGCTTGGCGGCGTCCAGCGTCGCCTGAGCCTGGGCTTTCGCCGATTCGTAGCTCGCTTCAGCCTGGTCCTTGCACGCCTTCTGCGCGTCGCTGCCCAGCGTCTCGCACTTTTCCTTGGCGACTTTGCGTTCCCCGTCGGCCTGCGCGACAGCCACGTCATACTCAGCGGCGGCGCGATCTTCCTTGCCTTCGGTCGCTACATCGGCGGCCTCACGACGCTCTTCGGCCACGTTCTGCTGAGCGTCCTGACGCTCTTCCGCCACGTCCTTCGCGGTTTCATTGGCCGATTCGCGTTGATTGCAGCCGGCGAGCGCGCATACGCCCACCGCTGCGGCCACTGCCAATGTCCAGCTGCTGTATGTCTTTGTCACGTTGTCATCTCCTGGGAATGTTTCGAATGGCAATCATTCGTCGGGTCGCATGTTGCGCCGCTGAATCAAGGTGCGCCCGCGGACGACGATGTGGAGGCATGCGTCAGACGTGACCGACCGTGCGCCGACTATTCCTGCATTTGACTCCAAATGCAGACAACAAAGCTGTCGGTGCTGACCCACAGTTCGCGGTGTCACGCGAGGAGCATGAGTGCTGCGTTGACTGACAGGTGTGGCGAGGCGCGCGCCTTAAGGTAGCGGGGTACATCACCCTGAGGCTGAAGGAGGAGATCCAATGACCGCACAAGCGAAGAGTTTCGAAAACGGTACCCGCAATTTCGAATCCGTGGTGGGCGAACTGAATCGCATCGTCACGCAGGCCGAAGAACTGCTGAAGACGCTCGGCGAAGAAGGCGGAGCGGCCGCCGAAGCGGTGCGTCAGCGCGTCGTTCGTACGGTGAACCAGGCGAAGTTGAAGCTGGCCGATGCCGGCACGCGTGTTCGCGGCGCGACCAACGACGCGGCCAAGGCCACCGATCGCTACGTCCACGACAATCCGTGGAGAGTCGATTGCCTACGGCGCCGCCGCGGGCGCGGCCATCGCCATCCTCGCTGCCGCGCTGTTGCGCAGCGACGAGTAATGGATGCCGGCGGCGCGCGGGCGCAAGCCCGCGTGCCACGGTGGGCGAGGACCACTCATGCTCGAGTCCGTCACGCTCCTGCTATTGCTCAGCGACCCGCAACGCGACCACCTTGCCGCGGCATGGCGACGTGGTGCCCGCCGATGAGCGACCGAGCGGACAGGAACATCCCACCGATCCGCTTGTTCGACCGGGAATACGTGGCCACTGACGATCCCGCATTCGTTCTGCTCGCGATCGAGAGCACGCGCCAGGGAATCGTTGACGCGCGCAGCGCGCAGAGCATTCTTCGTGACGCCAACCTGGTGGACGCCGCAGAACGGATCCGCAAGCAGAACGAAAGCACTTATCAACGTCTCGAGACGCTGGCCAAAGGCAAGGGCTGGCGCCTGCCGGCCGACAATCCCCAGCGCGCATCGACGCTGCGCACCGCGGGTGAGGCACGTACCGCTGCCAACTTCATCGTGCAGCCAGATCGCCACGCACGAGGCGACGATCGCGCAGTTCCGCGCGCAGCTCGGCGGCAAGGGCGACGCGCAGCTCAAACGCGCGTTGCGCGAGACGCTGCCTGGCTATCAAGAGAATCTCGACCTGCTCTTGCGGCTGGATTTCTGAGAATGCTGTCGGACTGCGCCGCATTCGCGGCGTCGCCATATACGACGCATGCCGGTGCTTTCCAGCCCAGCACGGCGCGGCGTCCGACGGCGGGCTGGCTTGCAATGCGCGACGCTTACCGCCCATGCACAGAACAGACATCGCCCCCATTCATGCGCGCTTTCCCCATGGCGCCTCCATCGGCTCGCTCGCGCGTCGCTGGTACTACACGCCGCGCTCGCATCGCGCCTACAGCGTGCGGCAGATCTCCCCGGGCGACCGGCGTCTGCTCGCCGAGTTTGCGCTGGCGCTCACGCAGTCCACGCCCGATCGGGAGCTCGCGGGCGTCCGCCAGCTTACTGACGTGCTGTTCGGTCGCGTGATCGTGCCTGGCAGCGACACGGCGGTGGGATTCGCGGCGCTCGAGTCCACGGGCGCGGGCGATCGTGTCATCGGTGCGGTGGCGTACGCGCCGACCAGCCGCGAGAACGCGGACTTCTGTATTGCGGTGGCGCACACCCATCGCGAGGAGCAGGTGGGACGCACGCTGCTCGCCACGCTGCTGCGTCATGCGCGGCGCGTCGGCGTGCCGCAGCTCGCGGCCGAAATGCTCTGGTCGAACCGACCCATGCAGATGCTGGCCATGTCGATGGGATTCGCCGTCGAGCCGCTGGCGCGAGATCGCACGCTGCGGCGTCTCGTTCTCTCGCTCAAGTAATAGTAGTCATCAGTCGTTTGGGAGGTTGAGTGTCCGATTCCGTCACAGGCGTCACGTTGCAAGGCGACACCCGCTCGATAGAGCGGGTGCGCAAATACGGGCGCGTCCTGATCATCGTCGAGAACCTGCCTTGCCCGTTCGACCGGCGCGTCTGGCAGGAGGCGCGCACGCTGGCGGCCGCCGGCTACCAGGTCTCGATCATCTGCCCCAAGGCGCCGGGCTACGAAGAAGAGCTTCGTGCAGATCGACGGCATCGACATTCATCGTCATCGCCTGCCGACCGAGGCGGACGGCGTGCTCGGCTACGCGCTCGAGTACAGCGTCGCGCTCGCCATGGAATTCTGGCTGTCACTGAAGGTGCTGTTCGGGCGCGGCTTCGACATCATCCACGCCTGCAATCCGCCGGACACCATCTTCCTGCTCGGCGGCTTCTACAAGCTGTTCGGCAAGAAGTTCCTGTTCGATCACCACGACATCAACCCCGAGCTGTATGAAGCGAAGTTCGGCAAGCGTGGTTTCGGCCGTCGCCTGCTGATCGCGCTGGAACGCATGAGCTTCAGCACCGCGGACATGGTGATTTCGACCAATGAGTCCTATCGTCAGATCGCCATCGATCGCGGCGGCAAGAATCCTGAAGACGTGTTCGTGGTGCGCTCGGGCCCCGACCTTTCGCGCATCCGCCAGGTGCCCGCGAATCCGGCGCTGCGCAAGGGACGCAAGTATCTCGTCGGCTATGTCGGAGTCATGGGCAAGCAGGAAGGCATCGACCTGCTGCTGCAGGCCGTTCAGCTCATCGTGCATCACCTGAAGCGCACCGACATCCAGTTCGGCCTCGTCGGCGGCGGGACCGAGCTTCCCGCCATGCGCGAGCTCGCCAAGCAGTTAGGCGTGGCGGAATACGTGACCTTCACGGGCCGCGCACCGGATGCCGAGCTGCTCGAGATGCTCAACACCGCGGACATCTGCGTGAACCCGGACCGCGCCAATGAGATGAACGACCGCTCCACGATGAACAAGGTCATGGAGTACATGGCGCTCGCCAAGCCCGTCGTGCAGTTCGACCTGACCGAAGGGCGGGTGTCCGCCGGAGACGCATCCTGGTACGCGCGTCCCAACGACGTCGCCGATCTCGCGCAAAAGATCGTGGCGCTGCTCGGTGACGAGAACCAGCGCATTCACATGGGAGCCATCGGCCGCGAGCGCGTCGAGCAGGTGCTCGCCTGGCAACACGAGGCGCCGCGCCTGCTCGCGGCCTACGAACATATGACTGGAGATCGATCATGAAGAAGTTTCTGCTCGCCTATTGTGCCGTCATGGCGCTGGCCATGGCCACGGGCGCAATGGCCCAGGACGCTAACTACACCGTGAAGCCTGGTGACCTGCTGTCGATCAGCGTGTGGAAAGAGCCCGACCTGCAACGAGCCGGCGCTGGTGCGGCCGGATGGATCCTTCTCGTTCCCGCTGGTCGGCGAGATCGACGCCAGGGGCAAGACCGTGGCCGACCTCAACAAGACCATGGGCCAGAAGCTCGCCAAGTACATCTCGGACCCGGTGGTCACCGTGTCGATCCAGGAGATCAAGGGCAACAAGGTCTACGTCATCGGCCAGGTGAACAAGCCTGGCGAGTTCATCATGAATCCCACCGTGGACGTGATGCAGGCGCTGTCGATGGCCGGCGGCACGACGCCGTTCGCGTCGCTCGCAGACATCACCATCCTGCGCCGCACGCCCACGGGCAAGCAGTCACTGCCATTCCGATACAACGATGTCGTGCGTGGCAAGCGGCTCGATCAGAACATCGATCTGCAGAGCGGCGACGTGGTGGTCGTGCCGTGAGGCACGCAACACAAAGTTCCGCCGTGAGAGGTAGCCCATGAAAGCTATTACGGTGATCAGACGTTGCACGTCGTATGGCGCGCTGCCGCTCGTGGCGGTGCTCGCCAGCGCGCCGGCCGGCGCGGCCCCCTGGGAGTTCAATCCCAGCGTCGAAGCGGGACTGATGTTCGACGACAACTACCGGCTGACGCCCGCCGGTACGGAGATCGATGTGCAGGGTCCCGTGGTGGACGCGGCGCTCGAAATGCGCACGCTGACCCAGACGGGCGAGTTCAGCTTCACGCCGCGCGTACGCGCCACCTATTTCCCCGATGAAACCGATCTCGACGCGGTCGACTATTTCGGCACGCTCGACTGGCAGCATCGTGGTCAGCGCGTGCAGACGAACATTCGCGGCGACTTCGCTCAACAGGACATCGTCAACAGCGAGCAGCCCGATGCGGGAACCGGGGAGGCGACCTCGGCGAGCCGGACATCGGCGATTCGGGCATCACGTTCGTCGACAACCGCCGCCGACGCGCGAGCTTGCGGCCGTCGGTGAACTTCGATGTCTCGCAGCGAAACGAGTTGCAGTTTGGCGTCGGCTACACCGACGTGAATTTTGAGCGGCAGGTATTGAATGCGCAGGAAGACTTCTCCGTGACCGACCTGGTCGCGGGGCTTTCGAGTCGCGTGAACGAGACGCTCCTCGCTCATTACGCGATTGCGCGGCGCGCGTTACGACATCGAGTCGCAGGAAGTGACCAACGGTTATGGCGCCGAGCTCGAATGGAATCGGCGCACGGTCGCGGATACGCGCAGCTATCTTCGCGCGGGCGCGCAGAACGTGGAGTTGCAGAACGGCAAAACGGAGACCGCGTGGATTGCCGGCCTGGGCGTCGAGTTCCTGGCGGGCCGCAACGAACTGTTCGCAGATCTCTCGCGCAACGTGGGGCCGTCTTCGGCTGGCGCGGTGATCACGCGCAATCAATTGCGCGTGCGCTGGACCTACGCCCTCACTCCGCGGCTGAGCCTGCTGGCCGGCCTTCGCGGCACGTATGACGAAGACGTCGATCCCGTGGCGACGTTTCAGCCACGGCGCTATGCGACCGGCGACGTCGGACTTCAATGGTTCTGGCAGGAAGAATTTTCCCTGCGGGCCGCCTATGACTACACCCGGCAGGAATTCCGTAACAGTGGAAACGACGCCACTTCGAGCGGAGCCATGATCACGGTTCTCTATCAACCCCAGCAACGTCGCCGCGCAAGGAACGACTGACAATGGAATCTGAAGCCAATCCGGAATTTACT
Organism: uncultured Pseudomonadota bacterium; assembly: GCA_963736955.1. Taxonomy (GTDB): domain Bacteria; phylum Pseudomonadota; class Gammaproteobacteria; order Steroidobacterales; family Steroidobacteraceae; genus CADEED01. The sequence goes on along the minus strand of CAVTQT010000008.1, from coordinate 751,960 downwards.
GGTTACCTGCACGCGATCGCCCGCCGCAAGGCGCTGCTGTTTGGTGTCGCCATTCCCATCGCGGCGCTCGCGATCCTGCTCTCGATCGCGCTGCCGGACATGTACACCTCGTCCGCGCTGGTGGAAATCGACGAGCCGTCGAGCGCCCAGTCGCTGGCGGAGACTTCGGGTGGCGAAAGCTACGCCGACCAGTACGTGCAGAATCTCAAGGGCATCGTGCTCACCGACAGCAATCTGCGCAAGATGGCGCAGGAGCACAACCTGTACCCCGGGTTATGATGACGACAGCGCCATGCTCATGCGCCTCAAGCGCGACATCAGCGTGAACATCGTCACCACGCCCATCCTCGATCCGCGCACCGGACGCGAGCGCGAGGTGGTCGACGCCTTCACGCTGTCGTACGACAACCGCTCGCCGGAGAAGGCGCAGAAGGGTGCGACGTGGCTGGTGGATGCATTCCTCGCCGAGCATCGTCGCCAGCGCCAGGGGCGCGCATCGAACGCCGCCCAGTTCTATGCCAAGGAAGCGGAGCGTATCCGCACGCACGTGGCCGGCCTCGAATCGAAGCTCGCGGAATTCAAGCGCGCCAATGCGGGCCAGCTCCCGGAGCTGACCGAAGTCAACATGTCGATGATGGATCGGGCCGAAGCGCAGCTCGACCACCAACGATCAGCAGATGCGCAGCCTGCGCCAGGAACGCGTGTTCCTCGCGGCGCAACTCGAGCAGGCGCGCTCCGCCGGGCCTGATGCGGGCAGCGTTCGCCAGCTCGAGGATCAGTACGCGCGCATGCGGTCGAGCTACGACGAGAGCCATCCGGACATGGTCGCGCTGCGCCGGCAGATCGACAGCCTGAAATTTGGCACCAGCGCGAGCACCGGCACTTCGCTGCGCTCGCAGCTGAACTCCAAGCGCGCCACGCTGGCCGAGGCGCGCCAGCGTTACGGCGAGGAGCATCCGGACATCAAGCGCCTGCAGCGCGACATCGCCACGCTCGAGACTCGCATCAAGGCCGGCGAGCGCGGTGACGTCGAAATGTCCGACGGCACGCCGATGGGCATGCAGCTTCGCACCCAGATCAACGCCGTCGACAGCCAGCTCGCCAGCCTGATGGCGCAGAACGCCGCGCTGCGCGCCAAGTTGTCGGGCATCGAGCGCAACGTGACCGCCGCGCCGACCGTGGAGCGTGAATACTCCAACGTCACGCGTGATCTGCAGAGCGCGCGCGAGAAGTATCAGCAGCTGCTCGATCGCCAGATGGACGCGGAGATAAGCGAGGCGGCGATCGTCGGCGGCCGCTGCTGACGAGTTCCGTCTCGTGCAGGCGCCCATGATGCCCGGCGGACCTTCGAAGCCGGAGCGACTCGCCATCCTGCTGATCGGCCTCGTCGCCTCCGTGGTCCTCGGGCTCACCCTGACGGTTGCCGCCGAGGCGCTCGATCCGAAAGTGCGCGGTGCGCGCGATGTGCGCGAGCTGCTGGGGGTGTCGCCGCTGGTGGCGATTCCGGCGATCCGCAACTCGCGTTCGCGACGCCGCAACGCCTGGCGCCTCATGACGGCGAGCGCCAGTGGCGTGATAGGCGTGTGGATCGTCTTCACCATCATCAAGAATTACCTTTGAACCCATGAGAGACACATTCATGAGCACGACAATGGAAGACGCGATTCGCCGGAACTTTGCCGGAGCGGGCACCGATCGCCCCAACGCCATCGAGTCGGCAAGCCTGCGGCAGCGCATGCGCCGCGTGGCGGCGGCACCAGCGGACCTGCAGCAGGCCCGCCGCTTCCACCAGGCCAGCGTCGATGCCCGCGCGATGGAACGCCAGTGCATCCTGCCCGCGGTCTCCGACGTCGCGGCGCTACGCGCCTTCAAGATCCTGCGCACGCGTGTCCTGCGGCGGCTCGACATGCACAAGTGGAACAGCATCGCGGTTTCGGGCATGTCGGTGGGCGAGGGCAAGACCATGACCGCGATCAACCTCGCGCTGGCGCTCTCGCAGGACGTGAACACCTGGGTGTTCCTGGTCGACCTCGATCTGCAACGTCCGCAGATCGCCAACTATCTCGGCATGAGCTTCGAGAAGGGGCTGTCCGACTACCTGCTCGGCAAGGCCGAGCTCGAAGACGTGGTCTACAACCTGCAGTCCGAACGACTCGGCGTCATTCCGAATGCGCGTGCGTTTCAGCACTCCTCGGAATTCCTGAACTCGCCGCGCATGGGTGAGTTCACCGCCGCGCTGGAGCGCGAGATGCCGCGCCGCATCGTGATCTTCGACATGCCGCCGCTGCTGGCGTCGGATGACGTGCTCGCGTTCGCGCCGCAGTTCGATTCGCTGTTGCTGGTGGTATCGGAAGGCGGGAGCGGCCGCGCCATGTTGCGCGGAGCCAAGGAAGTCCTGAGCGAGATGAACCTGCTCGGTGTCGCGTTGAATCGCTCGAAGGAAAGAAACGAAAGTGCTTACTACTGAAACGGGCTCGCCGGAACACGTGGTCGACGCATCGGAGACGAGGAGGAGCCGACGCGCTGCGAGGCGCGGTACGGCGTCCCGCAATCCGCCGGCGCATCAGCATCTTCGGCTTGGGTTACGTCGGCGCGGTGTCGCTGGCGTGCCTCGCGCGTGACGGACACCAGGTGACCGGCGTCGACGTCGATCCCGTGAAGCTCGACCTGATCCGCAGTCGCAAGTCGCCCATTCTCGAAGAGGGCATCCAGGAACTGATGCGCGACGTGGTCGATTCCGGCCGCGTCTCGGTGACCAACGATGCCATGCTGGCCATGCGCGATTCCGAGATCTCGTTCGTGTGCGTGGGCACACCGTCGGCCGCGAACGGCAGCCAGGACCTCACCGCGATCCTGCGGCTCGCCGAGCAGACTCGGTGCGGCGCTGGCGCTCAAGGAGGAGTTCCACACCATCGTCATCCGCTCGACGGTTCAGCCGGGCACGGTGGAGGAGAAGATAGAGCCCCTTCTCGAGCGCGCCAGCGGCAAGAAGTCCGGTGTCGATTTCGGTTTGTGCTTCCAGCCGGAGTTCCTGCGCGAAGGCTCATCGATCCGCGACTACGATCATCCGCCGTACACCATCGTCGGCGGCAATTGCGAAGCGGCGGTCAATGCGGTGCGCGATCTGTTCCAGCACCTCGATGCACGCTTCCTCGTCACGAACATTCGCGTGGCCGAAGCGCTCAAGATGAGCTGCAATGCCTTTCACGCGCTCAAGATCACCTTCGCCAACGAAATCGGGCGCGTCTCGCAGGCGCTGGGCATCGACTCGCACGAGGTCATGCGCCTGGTATGCGCGGACCACCGCCTGAACATTTCGCCGGCCTACCTGAAACCCGGCTTCGCATTCGGCGGCTCCTGCCTGCCCAAGGATCTGCGCGCGCTCACCAACATCGCCAAGCAGAACGACATCGAGCTGCCGATGCTGTCGAGCCTGCTCCAGAGCAATCGCGTCCACATCGAACACGCGGTCGACAAGATCCTGGCGCTGGGTCGACCGAAGGTCGGCATGCTCGGGCTGTCGTTCAAGACGGGCACCGACGATCTGCGTGAATCGCCGCTCGTGATGGTGGCCAAGCGCTTGCTAGGCGAGGGCTGCGAGTTGCGCATCTTCGATCCGGAGGTGCAGCTCTCGCGATTGTTAGGCGCCAACCGCAGTTACATCGATGCCAACATTCCGCATCTCGGATCGCTGTTGTGTCCGACGATCGAAGCCATGATCGATCCGTCCGAGGTGATTCTGGTCGGGTTGCAGCAGTCCGCGCTCAACGATGCGCTGCAGGCGAGGCTCAAGCCGGCGCATCACCTCATCGACCTGGTCAACCTGCCCAATCGCGACCTGCTTCGCTGCCACTACGAAGGAATCTGCTGGTAAGCGCCTGCGCGGTCCGATTCCTACATATATAAGAGTTGGTTGCGCGTCACAGTTCCGGGCCCTCGGGGTATCCCTGAGGGCTACATAACTTATTGAATTCCTTCCGTTGTCGCCCTCTGGCGACGTAGGAGGTTTCGGGCAGTTTTTGCCCATTGCATTGAAAGACCTTCCGTTGGAGTCCTAAATTTTGCCTACCCGACTAAGGGCAAGCCAGAGGATTCCGACAAATGCGGCGTCGATCGCGAGATCTCTTAAGAGCTTTCTTACCGCTCTTACCGCTTTGCTTATGCTACGCATGTGGCGGCAGCAGTGAATCCGCCGACAGCCGCAACGACGGCCGCTGTCGACGTGCCCGCGATCTCGAACAATGCGCCGCCGATCATCGCGCTTGCAGCAGTCGCGGACGCGCAGGTTGGCGCCACGTTCGACTATCAACCCGTGGCGCAGGATCCCGAGAGCGACACGCTGCGATTCACGGCGGTCAATCTACCCACCTGGGCGAGTCTCGATTCCACCAGCGGACGCATCAGCGGAACGCCAGGCCCCACGGATGCGGGCGTGTACGAATCCATATCGATCACCGTTGCCGACGCGACCCACAAGGTCGTCACTGCGCCGTTTTCGATCACCGTGAACCCTGCGCTGGAATGGGCAGCGGGGTCGCCTCACTACAGTGGGAAATGCCGCCGTCGAAAGTGAGTGGCGAGCCGCTCGACGATCTCGCCGGGTATCGCATCCTCTACGGCCGCAGCAGTTCGGATCTCGACCACAGCGTGCTGATCACGGATCCGGCCACCACCAGTTATCAGTTCTCAACGCTCACGTCCGGTGTCTGGTATTTCGCGGTGGTTGCGGTCAATGCCAACGGCCTCGAAGGGCCGCCGACCACGCTCGCCACCAAGTCGATCTGATCGTCTTGCCATCCGACACTGCTCTTCCACTTCTCTGAGGATCGTCCGCAATGAAGCCTGCTAGCCTTTCGCATACCCATGCACCCTTCCGTCGCGCCATGAGGCCCACGACTTTGTTAGCCACCGCACTGGCCATGTGCGGCGCGGCCAGCGTGCAGGCGCTTCCGGTGATCCCGGGCTCTGCCGGATTTGGCATGGATACGAAAGCCGGCCGCGGCGGCACGGTCTACAGGGTGACCAACCTCAACGCCGAGCGGCGCGGGTTCGCTCAAGGCCTGCATCGATGCCACCGTCCCGCGCACCTGCGTGTTCGAAGTGTCCGGCGTGATTCGGCTCACTTCCGATCTCATCATCCGCAACGGCCAGATTCGCATCGCCGGCCAGACCGCCCCTTCACCCGGCATCATGATCCGCGGCGCCGCCATCATGATCACCGCTTCCGATGTGCTCATCCAGCACATCCGCGTACGCACCGGAGACGACCCCAACGGTCCGGATCCCGACAATCGCGATTCGCTCAAGATCACAGGCACCGCTACGAAGCCGGTGCGCAACGTGGTCATCGATCACTGCTCGTTCAGCTGGTCCATCGACGAAATCGCGAGCACCTGGGGTCCCCACGACAACATCACTTTCACCAACAACATATTCGCCGAACCTCTCAACGAGTCGCTGCATCCGCAATACGACGGCACGGGCACGATGCCGCATGGCTACGGCGTGCTGTTCGGCCCGGCCGACAACAGCAGCATCACCTTTGTGGGCAATCTCATGGCGCATATCGTGGAGCGCAATCCGCTGTCGCGCGCCGCCGAGCTCGTCATGGTCAACAATCTGGTCTATGACCGCGGCACCATGGACGTCGACCTGCAGAGCCAGGATGGCCGCGTCTCCAAGACTTCCGTCGTCGGCAACGAGTTCCTGCGCGGGCCCAGCTTCAGCCGCGACACGAAGCCGATCTTCGTGCGCACCAACGGCGCGTATTCGCTGTTACCCGGCAGTCGCGTGTATGTCCACGACAACCGCGCGCCGGACAGCGGCAGCACCTACTCGGAGCTGGTGACGCTCACCGGCGGTGACGTGATCCCGAATCTGATGACGCAGACCACCGTTCCCGTGTGGAATACCGGTCTCGTTGCGCGCAAGACGGCGGACAGCGCGGTTTACAGCCGCGTGCTGAGCTTCGCGGGTGCGCGTCCCACCGATCGCGACTCCGTCGACAAACGCATCGTGTGCGAGCGTGCGCAATCGCAACGGTCAGATCATCAACTGTGTGTCGCCCAATGGCACCACGCGCTGCAGCAAGAATGCCGGCGGCTGGCCGACATACGCGCAGAATCATCGGACATTGACTCTGCCGTCGAATCAGGCCTCGATCGCGTCCAACGGCTACAGCAATCTCGAGAACTGGCTGAACTCAATGGATCAGTCCATGGATGGCGTGGTGCAGGCCGCGAGTCCTGCATCTCCAGCCGGCTTTGTCAGTGCAATGACGACGCGCGCTGGGTAAGTCGCCACGCGTGTAATCGTTCGGCGATAGGCAAGAGGGAAAGGGCTGGCGTTCAGACGACCAGCCCTTTTCTATTCTGTCGGAGCAACAAGGAAGGGTTGCGCCACAGAATGAATTCCGAATATCACGACCAGGTGAGCCAGCCGATCATCTTCACGCGCGGCACGACCTTGGTCGCGCCGATGTGCCGCGGAGTCGCCGTCGCCATGTTGATGCTGATTTCCGGCTGCTCTGGCGGCGAAGGAGTTACGGAGAACCCTCCGCCAGACCGCTCCGCCGCCCGCCGCCGCCGCCCGCCCCGCCGCCGGCCCCTGCGCCGGCTCCGCCGCCGCCGCCGCCGGCCCCGCTCCGCCGCCCGCCGCCGGCCCCGTCCGCCAGCACCGCCGCCGGCGCCGCTCCGCCGCCGCACCGCCGCCTCCGCCGCAACCGTCAGTGGACTGGACGCGCGGCCCAGCAACACGACCTGCATCGCGCCCGATCGCGCCACGGGCAGCGCCACCATCGCCACGCAGCGGGCGTTTCCGAACCTCACGTTCCGGAATCAACCCGTCTCCATGCTGCAGGTGCCGGGCGATGCGAGCCGCTGGTTCGTGGTGGAGAAGTTAGGCGACGTGCGCGTGTTCGACAACAACGAGGCCGTGACGACTACCTCGGAATTCCTCAACATCGCCTCGCGCGTCGAGGCATCGTGCGCCGAATGCGGCCTGCTCGGCATGGCGTTTCACCCCGATTTCCCCGCGACTCCGCGCGTGTATCTGACGTACACCAGCTCGCACGCACACGCTTGGCGGGCCGGATTCACGGCTCTCGGAATTCACCTCGCGCGACGGCGGACTCACGCTCGATCCCGATTCCGAGCGCATCATCTTCACGATCCCCAAAGAGAGCGTCCATCACCACGGCGGCCGCATTGCCTTCGGCCGCGACGGTTTTCTCTATTTCGGCACTGGGTGACGGCAACCCCTACAGGATCGACAACGGCGCAGCGACTTGACGACGCTGCTCGGGAAGATTCATTCGCATCGACATCCGCGGCACGACCGGCACGGCGCTCTATCGGATCCCGGCCGACAATCCGTTCGCCGCGAGCACCGCGTTCTGCAACGTGAACGGCTCCGGCCCGCAGAACTGTCCCGAGATCTACGCCTGGGGCTTTCGCAATCCCTGGGGCTGGAGCTTCGATCGCCAGACCGGCGACGTCTGGGTCTGGCGACGTCGGGGAGAGCGATATCGAGGAAGTGAATCGCGTCCAGCGCGGCGGCAACTACGGCTGGCGCTGCTTCGAGGGTACGAACGATGTTTCCGCGAAGTGGCCTTCGGGCGCGGCCTGCGCCGCCCGCGACTGAATCTGCTGCCACCGATCGCTCAGTACTCACACACGATCGGGCACGCCGTCACGGGCGGCTACGTCTACCGTGGCAAAGCGATTCCGGGTCTCGTTGGCCGCTACGTCTTCGGCGACTTCTCGGCCGGGATCATCTGGGACATTCCGAACGACACGCAGCCCACGATGACGATGACACGACGGATGGGCTCGACTCGGGCTTGAACATCTCCTCGTTCGCAGAGGACAACGACGGCGAGCTCTATGTCGCGAACATGTACCGCGATCTGCGCCGCATCACCGGCTCGGGTGGCAGCGGCCCGGGCGTGGCCACGCAACTCTCCGCCACCGGCTGCGTGAACCCGTCGAACGCGACGCTGCCCGCGAGCGGGCTGATTCCCTACGCGCCGAGCGCGCCATTCTGGTCCGACGGCGCGGTGAAGGAACGCTGGATCGGATTGCCGAACGGAAAGAACATCACCGTCGGCGCCGACGGCGACTGGGATTTCCCGAACGGTACGGTGCTGATGAAGAACTTCCGTCTCGACAATCGCCTGATCGAGACGCGCCTCTTCATGCGTCACCCCGACGGCGTCTGGGCAGGCTACAGCTACGAATGGAATGCGCAGCAAACCGATGCGACGCTGGTGCGCGGCGGCAAGCAAGTGACGATCGGCGCGACAGACGTGGATCTATCCGAGCGAGGGCCAGTGCCTGGTGTGTCACACCGAGGCAGCGGGCCGCTCCCTCGGCCTGGAGACACGACAACTCGCGTTCAACATCACGTATCCGCAGACCGGCCGCGATGCTCACCAGCTCGTGACGCTCAACGCGATCAACACGCTGACGCCGGCGATCGCCAACCCCACAGACCAGGTCCCGTATCCCAATCCGACCGGAACGTCGGGCACGCTCGGCGAGCGTGCGCGCGCGTACCTGCACACGAACTGCTCGCAGTGCCATCGCCCGGCCGGCCCGACGACCGTCAACATGGATCTGCGCTACTCGACCGCACTCGCGGATACCCACGCCTGCGACGTCGTGCCCGGCCTCGGCGACCTCGGCATCACCAACGCGCGGCTCATCGCGCCGGGCGCCGCGACACGCTCTGTGCTGATTGCACGCATGAGCCGGCGCGACGCAAACGGCATGCCGCCCCTCGGATCAGCGCAGGTGGATGCTGAGGGGGCAGCGTTGCTCACCAGCTGGGTCAACTCGCTCACGAACTGCAACTGAAGGGCAAGCGCTCTGTAGTCGTCCATTGACAAGGGCACGGGAGAGTGGCCGACATGCCGCACATCCGCGTCCCCCTATCCTGTTCGGAATACCCGGGAGTCACTACATGGCGGAAGTGAGGAGAGAGTTTGCGCATCGAGAGCGCGAAATGGCTGGAGCTCAGGCCACGCCACAAGCCGGCGCTCAGTTACCGCCAATCTACTTTTACTTTCCGCCCGGCGCCGACGACGGAGACATACCCGCGAGCAATGGTGTGTTCACACGCAACCGGCCCGGCAAGTACAACTGGACCGTCAAAACTTACGGCTATCTGTCGAAGATGGGCTTTCCCTGCCGCCTGACTCATGAGCTGCCCGATGAGGGCATCATCGTCACACACCGCGAATTCTTCAAAAACACGATGATTCCAAACCGCAGACAATTGTTTGTCTGTGCAGTCGCGGATTTCTGGCGGCATCCGCTTGCGCAGCTGCATATCGTGCAAAATCCGAGCGATCCACTCCTGGTGCATGCAACGCCGTCGTGGCCGGCCGCATTCATACCGATCTGGCCGGAGTCGGGCCTGATCCCCCGTGACCCAGCGCGTGGGGATTTGCTTGTGAACGTCGCCTATTTCGGTCTGCCACCGCGTCTGGCACCGCAATTGCGCAGCGAAAAGTTTGCGGCGCGACTGCGCGAGCATGGGTTCAATTTCCGCATCGTCAGCCGCGATCGATGGAATGACTACAGCGACACCGACGCGGTTCTCGCGGTCCGTAGTTTTGCTCCAGTGTCCTGGCACAAGTTTCCACCGAGCAAACTCTACAACTCCTGGCACGCTGGCGTTCCGGCTCTGCTCGGGTGTGAGTCCGCATACCAGGCGGAACGGCGCAACGAGTACGACTATTTCGAAGTGCACAGCGCCGACGAAGTGTTGGAGACTTTGCTCCGATTGCGTGGCGATCAGCGCCTGCGAGCAGCAGTGGCGCGCAATTGCGCTGAACGTGCTGTCGGCGTGAGTCCGGCGCGTATTGCGGAAACCTGGATCACCTTCCTGACAACGGTTGCTGCGCCCGCCTTGCGGGATTGGCAGCGCCGCTCCGCCGCAAGTCGCATGGCCTTCCGGGTTGCGCGCGTGTTCAGCTATCTACAGTTCGTGTGTGCGGACTTCGTGACGCGGGGCATCAGTTTTGTTCGTAAACAGGTGCGCGCGCTGGCTCCGTAGGGAGCCGGGACGCTTCCAGGTGTTTCGGGTCAGGAGCGTTTGTAGTCCTCCGTTGATACGAGCAGGGGATCAGGGCTGACCTCGCGGATGTCCGCTGTTCTCCTAATCTGCACGACCGGAAGCGACGGAGAAGTCATGAGCGCGGCAGCGTCGATCAGTGGATTCATGAAGCGACACGTGGTCGGTCCTGCCCTGATCCGCCGCAATCCAATCTTCTATGGGAAGGCACGCGCCATTCTGGACGAGAGTGACGCGTCAGACCCTCTCTGAGCGCCGCGCCTGGGCCGACGCACAGCTGAAGCGCACGTTGCAGTTCGCGCGCCGCACAGCGTACGGCCGCAAGGTCAATGGCGGGGAAACGCTCGATAGTTGGCCGCTCCTCGAAAAAGAAAGCCTGCGCGACGAGCAGCAAGCCTTCATCGCCGGCCGTCAATGGTTATCCGCGCCGGCCGCCACCGGCGGCACCACAGGAATTCCCTTGCGGCTCGTACGTTCGTTGCGCGGCGTGGTGTTCGAACAGGCCTGCCAGGATCGCCTCATCGAACAACTGGGCGCGGATCCGCGCGGGCGTGTCGCCATCCTGCGCGGCGACAACATCAAGGACCCATCCGATCTGAAGCCCCCGCACTGGATCAAGGCCAACGGCGGCCGCACCCTGATCTTTTCCTCGAACGTGCTCAACCACGAGACCGTGCGCGACTACGCGCGTGCGCTGCGAGAATTCGCCCCCACACTGCTGTGCGCATACCCCACTTCGCTCGAATGCCTGTGCCGCCTGCTGCGACAGCACGATGAAGTGGTGCGGATTCCGAGCGTGCTGACTTCGTCGGAGGTCCTCAAGCGGGAAGCCTGGGCCCTGGCCAGCGTCACCCTGGAGTGCAATCTCGCCGATTACTACGGGCAGGCCGAGCGCGTGGCTTTCGCGTATGCGCTAGAGCCACGCGCGTACCGCTTCCTGCCAAGCTATGGCCATGTGGAACTTCGACCATTCGGATCGGACCAGATTGCGGATGCTGGACAGGGCGGCCTCTACGAGATCGTCGGCACAACGTACTGGAACGATCTCATGCCCCTGGTGCGCTACCGCACGGGTGATCTGGTGCGGTTGCCCGACGATTGGGGCCCGCGCGAGATCGAAGAGGTAACCCTGGGGCTACGTTCGTTTTCCGGAGTACTCGGCCGTGAACAGGAAATCCTCGTGTGCCCAATGGGCGTACGGCTTACGGGTATCGACCAGATTCCGCGCGACGTGAGCAACATCTTGCGCATTCAAGTGATCCAGGAAGACCTGAACGACGTGCGCATCCTGGTGTTGCCGGCACCCGGCTACAGCGATCGCGACGCCGCGCAACTTCTGCAGAACGCGCGCGCCAAGGTTCCGGACTCGATGCGTCTGCGCATCGAGACCGCGCAATGGCTGGAGCGCACGCCGCGCGGCAAAACGCCACTGGTGATCCATCGCGCGCCAGTCCAGGAGCAGTTGCGACGGCAGGGCGTCGAGCCGTCACATACCCGTTGAGCCCGTCGCATGGGCTGACTACTGAGGGGCCGCGAGAGGCGCAGCCGCGAGCCATGTGGCCGGCGATTTTTGCAAAGCGACTTCGGTGCCTGCACTTCGATGCACGCTTCCTCATCTCGCCTACGGATATACGAGTTGGTTCCGCGTCACAGTTTCCGCGCCTGCGGAAATCCCTGAACTGCTCATAAGCTATTGAATTCCTTCCATTGTCGCCCTCTGACGACGTAGGTGGATTCGAGCAGTTTGGCCCGTTGAATTGAAGGACCTTCCGCTGGCTCCCGATATTTTGCCCACAAGCTGAGGCAAGTCAGAGGAGTCCGACAAATGAAGCGTCGATCGCGCGATCTCTTAAGAGCCTTCTTACCGCTCGTACCGCTTTGCTTCTCTTACGCCTGTGGTGGAAGCGGTGAATCCGTCAAAGCCGGCACACAGGCCACTGTCGACCCGCCCGCGATCTCGAACAATGCGCCGCCGACTATCGTGCTTGCCGCAGTAAAAGAAGCGCAGGTTGGCGCCACGTTCGACTGTCAACCAGTGTCGCAGGATCCCGAGAGCGACACGCTACGATTCACGGCCGTCAATCTCCCTACTTGGGCGAGTCTCGATCCCGCCAGCGGACGCATCAGCGGAACGCCGGGCCCTACTGATGAGGGCGTGTACGAATCCATATCAATCACCGTCGCCGACGCGACGCACCAGGTCGTCACTGCGCCGTTTTCGATCACCGTGAAGCCTGCGCTGGCATTGGGTAGCGGGGTCGCCTTACTACGGTGGGAATCGCCGCCGTCGAAAGTGAATGGCGAGCCGCTCGACGATCTCGCCGGGTATCGCATTCTTTACGGCCGCAGCAGCTCGGATCTCGATCACAGCGTGCTGATCACCGATCCGGCAACCACCAGTTATCAGTTTTCAACACTCACTCCCGGTGTGTGGTATTTCGCGGTGGTTGCCTTCAATTTCCTGCGGCCTCGAAGGGCCGCCGACCACGCTTGCGAGCAAGTCGATCTGATCGTCTTGCCATCCGACACGGCTTTTCCGTTTCTCTGAGGGTCCTCTTAGCGAAGCCTGCTAGCTTTTGCGATACCCATGCATCCTTCCGTCGCGCCATGAGGCCCACGACTTTGTTAGCCACCGCACTGGCCTTGTGCGGCGCAGCCAGCGTGCAGGCGCTTCCGGTGATCCCGGGCGCTGCCGGATTTGGCATGGATACGAAGGCCGGCCGCGGCGGCACGGTTTACCGGGTGACCAACCTCAACGCCGACGGCGCGGGTTCGCTCAAGGCCTGCATCGACGCCACCGTCCCGCGCACCTGCGTGTTCGAAGTGTCCGGCGCGATCCACATCACTTCCGATCTCACCATCCGCAACGGCCAGCTTCGCATCGCCGGCCAGACCGCGCCTTCACCCGGCATCATGATCCGCGGTGCCGCGATCAAGATCACCGCCTCCGACGTGCTCATCCAGCACATCCGCGTGCGCACCGGAGACGACCCCAACGGTCCGAATCCCGACAATCGCGATTCGCTCAAGATCGAAGGCAGCGCCACGAAGCCGGTGCAACAACGTGGTCATCGATCACTGCTCGTTCAGCTGGTCCATCGACGAAATCGCGAGCACCTGGGGTCCGCACGACAACATCACTTTCACCAACAACATCTTCGCCGAACCTCTCAACGAGTCGCTGCATCCGCAGTACGACGGCACGGGCGTGATGCCCCATGGCTACGGCGTGCTGTTCGGGCCGGCCGACAACAGCAGCATCACCTTTGTGGGCAATCTCATGGCGCATATCGTGGAGCGCAATCCGCTGTCGCGCGCCGCCGAGCTCGTCATGGTCAACAATCTGGTCTACGACCGCGGCCACATGGACGTCGACCTGCAGAGCCAGGATGGCCGCGTCTCGAAGAGTTCCGTCGTCGGCAACGAGTTCCTGCGCGGGCCCAGCTTCAGCCGCGACACGAGGCCGATCTTCGTGCGCACCACCGGCAAGTTTTCGCTGCTTCCCGGCAGTCGCGTGTATGTCTACGACAACTCCGCGCCGGACAGCGGCAGCAGCTACTCGGCGCTGGTGACGCTCACCGGCGGTGACGTGATCCCGAATCTGATGACGCAGACCACCGCTCCCGTGTGGAATACCGGTCTCGTTGCGCGCAAGACGACGGACAGCGCGGTGTACAACCGCGTGCTGAGCTTCGCGGGCGCGCGTCCCACCGATCGCGACTCTGTCGACAAACGCATCGTTGCGAGCGTGCGCAATCGCACCGGTCAGATCATCAACTGTGTGTCGCCCGATGGCACCACGCGCTGCAACAAGAACGCGGGCGGTTGGCCGACACTGGCTCAGAATCATCGGACATTGACGCTGCCGTCGAATCAGGCCTCGATCGCGTCCAACGGGTACAGCAATCTCGAGAACTGGCTGAATTCCATGGATCAGTCCATGGATGGTGTGGTGCAGGCCGCGAGTCCTACATCGCCACCCGCCTTGTCAGTGCAATGACGACGCGCGCAGGATAAGTCGCCGCGCGTGTAATCATTCGGCGATAGGGTATGAGGGAAAGGGCTGGCGTTCAGACGACCAGCCCTTTTCTATTCTGGCGGCAACAAGAAGGGTTGCGCCGACAGAATGAACTCCGAATATCAAGACCAGGTAAGCCAGCCGATCATTTTCAAGCGCGGCACGACCCTGGTCGCGCCGGTGTTGCTGTGGCTCATGGATGCGTTGCCCGCGGTGCTTGCGGGCGTGATGTTCTATCCACTGACGCGCATCTACGACGTGGAGTTCGACAAGGAATTCCTGGTGCTGTCGATCCTCGCGGCCACGTTCACGCTGGCGATGTGGCCATCGCGCAATCCGACGCGCCAGATCATTTCCGGCCGGCTCGAGCTCGCCACCAACCTGCTGTTGCGCTGGTCTGCGCTGGTGGCCGGCGTTGCTGGCGCTCGGCTACGTCACGAAGTTTTCCGAAGACTTCTCACGTCGCGTGGTCGTTACCTGGGTGCTGGTGACGCCCGTGCTGCTGGTCATGGTCTCGCTGGTGCTTCACGGAGTGACTCGCGCGCTGCTGCGTGACGCAGCCCAGGCGCGCCGCGCGGTCATCGTCGGCTGCACCCAGGCCAGCATGGAGCTCTCCAAGCGCCTGGCGCTGCATGTCGAGCTCGGCATCTCGGTGGCCGGCTTCTTCGACGATCGTGGCAGCGACCGGCTCGGCTGTTCCAGAGTACGCGCAGCTGCTCGGTCGCTTCGACGACGTTGCGGCCTTCGTGAACCACCGCAACATCGACGTCATCTTCATCGCCATTCCGCCGGGCCAGGTGCCGCGCATGCGCGAGCTCGTGCACGAGCTCGGCGACACCACGGCGTCCATCTACTTCCTGCCCGACGTGTCCGGCTTCGACATGATCCAGCAGCGCGCCAGCGACATCCTCGGCATGCCGGTGGTGGCGATGTGCGAAACGCCGTTCCACGGATATCGCGGGCTCATCAAGCGCCTCATGGACGTCACCATCGCGATCGTCGCGCTGGTCGTGGCTGGCGCCATTGTTGTTAGGCATTGCGCTGGCGGTGAAGAGCAGCTCGCCCGGTCCGGTCCTGTTCCGGCAGCGCCGCTACGGGCTCGATGGCCGCGAAATCATGGTCTACAAGTTCCGCACGCATGATGGTGTGCGAGAACGGCGCCAAGGTCACGCAGGCATCGCGCAATGACGCGCGCGTGACACCGATCGGCAAGCATCTGCGGCGCTGGTCGCTCGACGAACTGCCGCAGCTTATTAACGTATTACAAGGCACCATGAGCATCGTAGGACCACGCCCACACGCGGTCGCACACAACGAGGAGTACCGCAAGCTCATCAAACGGTACATGGTTCGCCACAAGGTTCTGCCGGGCATCACAGGACT
Source organism: uncultured Pseudomonadota bacterium (assembly GCA_963736955.1). Lineage (GTDB taxonomy): Bacteria > Pseudomonadota > Gammaproteobacteria > Steroidobacterales > Steroidobacteraceae > CADEED01. Next base: position 736,482 of record CAVTQT010000008.1, on the reverse strand, counting down.
TGCGCAGGTGCGTGGTTGCCGCGGCGAGACCTCCCGGGTGGAACACATGGAAGCGCGAGTGCTGTTCGATCTCGAGTACATGCGTCGGTGGTCGCCGATGCTGGACCTGGAAATCATCCTGGCCACGGCCATTGCCGTGATCCGAACTGACCGCGCGTATTGACCGAAATGTTGCAAGGGGTCTCGCTCACGCATGCCGACGATTCTCGGATTTGCCGCTTTGTTCCTGTTGGCGACCGACGCGCTGAATATCAATCTCAGTCTTCTGCCCGGAGTGTCAGCCAAGAACCTGATCATCTATCTGCATCGCGGTACTTCTGGCGCTGCGCATGGTGATCGGCCGGCAGTCTGTGTCGGACATGGGTCAGATGCAGGGCGCGTTCATCGCGCTCATCGGCTATGCCTTCGTCACGTGGCTCATCGCGGCATTGGTCATCGACTACGAACACTATGACTTCATCGCATCCGGCATCCAGCTCAAGAGCGGACTGATCGACTACTACATCTTCTTCCTCGTTTTCCTGTTCGGTGTGCAGACCCCCGAAGACGCGATGAAGGTGATCAAGGGCCTCGTGCTCGGCGCGGTGTTCGCCAACGTCATCACCGTTCTCGACGCGTTCGGCGTCGTGAGTCTCGGGTTCCGCATTCGTGAAGACGGCCGCACCGCGGGCGCAATCGGTGAATCGAATCAGTACGCCGCTTTCATCGTATTGTTCCTGCCGGCGACCATAGCGGCCGCCGTGTCCTCACGCGGATTTCAGCGGCTGTTCTGGCTCGGCTCCGCGATGGTCGCCGCGATGACGCTGGTGATGACGGCCTCGCGCGGCGGATTCGTCGGACTTGCGATGTGCTGCGCGGTGGGCGCCTATCTGTACCGCCATCTCATTTCGTACAGCAGGATCGCGGGCTGGGTGTTCGCCGCGTTGATCCTGCTGGTGCTCGTGGTGACTTTCTCGCCTTACGGCAACCTGCTGGCGGAACGCATGATGGGCACGGGCTCCATCGATGCGAGTACCGCGTCCTCGGGACGCAGCGACATCTGGACGACGGCGCTGGCCGCGATGGTCGCGCATCCGCTCACCTTCATCACGGGCTTCGGCTGGGACGTCTACTCGTCGATGCCTTTCCAGTTCGCGACGCACAACCACTATCTCAATCTGTGGTTCAACCTCGGCCTCCTGGGTCTGGCTTGCGGCACCTACCTGCTGTTCTCCGGCATCGGCCGCGCGCGACGCGCCAGCCTGCAGGCGGCGCCGCCATATCGCGGGCAGTTGATCGCGTTCGTGCTCGGCGGCGTCGGCGTCGCCACGGCCGTGTTTTTCGTCGACCTGCACCAACCCTGGTACTACTTCTGGATGTATGCGGGCGTGGTCATGCGCCTGGTGCTGTTGGTGCAACGCCAGCCGGCGAAAGTACCGGTGACGAGCGCCTCTGATGCGCCGCTGCGTCGGCCCACATCGCGACGCGATCCGTATGGCTGGGCTCAGCCCCAGGTGCGCTCATGAGCGCACGACGGATCTGCATCGTCGGCCTCGATTCGTACGGGATGTTGTCGGGCGAAGAGAATCCCAAGTACATCGGCGGCGAGTCGATCCAGCACGTATTGCTGGCGCGGGCCTGGCGCGACCTCGGCCACGACGTCTCGATGATCGTGCACGACGAAGGCCAGGGCGCACGCCGCGTGCACGACGGCATCACCGCGATCGCGGCGCACTCGCGCCACGGCGGCATCCCGGGCCTGCGGTTTTTCCATCCGCGGGCAACTCGCCTGCTGTCCGCGCTGATCGCGGCGGACGCCGACACTTACTACCAGTCGCCCGCGGGCGCCTACACCGGCATCACCGGCTGGTTCTGCCGCGCCACCGGGCGGCGATTCATCTTCCGCATCGCCTCGGACAGCGATTGCGAAAAGGAACATGGCCGCATCCAGTTCTGGCGAGATCGCAAGCTCTTCAACTATGGATTGCGATGCGCGAATGTCATCGCGTCGCAGACCGAGTTGCAGGCGCAGATGCTGCGCGAAAACCACGGCCTCGAGAGCACCGTCGTCAACATGATGGTCGAGCTGCCACGCCGCAGCGCCGAGGACGAGAAGGACATCGACGTACTGTGGGTCAGCAATCTGCGCGCGCTCAAACGTCCCGAGCTCGCGCTCGAGCTCGCGCGTCAGTTGCCGGAGGTCAGATTCACGCTGGCGGGCGGACCGATGCCCGGGGGCGAGACTTACTACGAAGACGTGATGGCCGCAGCTGCGCGCCTGCCCAACGTCACCATGCTGGGCGCGGTGCGCTACGCGGAGACGGGTTCGCTGTTCGATCGCGCGAAGATATTCCTCAACACCTCCAGCATCGAAGGTTTTCCGAACACCTTCCTGCAGGCCTGGATTCGCGGTGTGCCCGTGATCACATTCTTCGATCCGGATTCGCTGGTGCAGCGCCTGTCGCTCGGAAGAGCCGCGAATTCGATCGACGACATGCGCGAGTCGATCCGCGGCCTGCTGCACAACGACGCCGAGCGACAGATCGTCGGGCGGCGTGCACGGGAATTCGCCACGCGCGAATACACCACCGGAGTCGCCGCGCGATACATCGAACTACTGGATCGCAGCGCACCTCGCATGCATCTGGGCGCTGCCCCCGAAACTCAATAAGCAACCCAACAAGCAATAAGAGACTCGAGCAATGAACACCCCCACTTTCATCGACGTCCCGATCGACACTCAGGCGCTGGCAGTGGCACCGCTCGCTCCCGGTGCCTCTGGCACCGCGCACTGCGCGAAGCGCAGCGACGTCATGTTCGTACTCAGCAGCCTTGGAGTCGGCGGATCCGAATGCAAGATCGCGCGCATGGCGAACCGCCTCAAGGACGACGAGGTGCAAGTGACGCTCGCCTGCCTCAACGGACCCTACACTCTCGAGTCGACGGTGCGGCGCGATGTACCGCTGCACAAGATCGAGCGCCGCGGCAAGTTTTCGTTCTCCGCGGTGTGGCGGCTGCGGCGCCTGTTGTTGCAGGAGCGGCCTGCGACGGTGATCGCGGTGAATCTCTACCAGGCGCTCTACGTTGCCTGCGCGACCTCGCTGCTGTCGCATCGTCCGCGTACCGTGGCGCTGGTGAATACGTCGACGTTCCGCGGCCGCCGGCTGCGGAAGCGCCTCTACCAGATGGTGCTGTCGCGTTTCGATCTGACCGTGCACGGCTCGCAGGCGCAGCGCCGCTTCTGGGTCGATGCCAAGTCGGCGTGCACACGACAATTCCACCGGTCATCTACAACGGTGTCGACTCCGCGCACTTCGAGCCCGTGATTGCTCACGAAGCAGCGAAACGGCTGCGCGCGCGACTCGGCGTCAAGCCCCGAGGCACTGCTCATGGGAACCGTCGGGCGGATGCGGCCGGAGAAGAACCAGGAAGTGCTGCTGACCGCGCTGCGTCACCTGCGCGTGGCGCGTGTCGATGTTCACCTGGTGATTGCCGGCGACGGGCCGTTGCGCGATTTTCTGGCGCGGCGCGCGGTAGAGCTCGAAGTCGCGGATCGCGTGTCGTTCGTCGGCGAACTCGACGACGTGCGCCCGGTGCTCACCGCGCTCGACGTGTTCGTGCTTGCCGTCGACGGCAGTCGAGTCATTCTCCAACGCGGCGCTCGAGGCCATGGCCATCGGCCGTCCGGTCATCCTGAGTGACATCGGCGGCGCGCGCGAAATGATCGACGACGGCGTCGAAGGGTACGTGGTGTCGCCGCACGGAACTTGCGGCGCGACTGCCGGCGTTGATCGCGGCGCTGTATGCCGACCGGCGCAAGCGCCAGCAGATGGGTCACGCCGCGCGGCTCCGCGCGGAAACCCGCTTCTCGGTCGGCGGCATGGTGGCCGCGTATCGCGCACTGCTGGGCGGAGAATCGGCATGACACCCGACCCAGTGTCACTGGCGCGCGAACCCGCGCCGCCGCTGGTGCCGACGGTGCAGCCGCCAGCGCCGCCCACGCCGGCGGCACAGCCGGTTCGCGTCGTGACACCGACGCGCCGGATCAAGGTCGTGCAGTTCGGACCGGCGCTCGATGTGCGCGGCGGTATCACCACCGTCGAACAACACATCTGCGACTACCTCGCGCCCTATGTCTCGATGCGCCACGTGGCGACCATGGACGAGGGCTCGAAATTCGGGCGTGCGTTCGTGTACGCGCGCGCCGTGCGTGAGCTGCGCCGCGTATTGGCGAGCATCGACCCGTGCATCGTGCACATTCATTTCGCTTCGCGCGGCAGCACGCTGCGCAAGATGATTCTCGCCGACATGGTGACGCGTGCCGGACGGCCGCTGGTGCTGCATGCGCATGGTGGCTAACTTCGACCAGTTTCATCGCCGGCTGCCGGCGATTCTGCGACGCACCGTCGACGGCATCCTGCAGCGCGCGAACGTGCTGATCGCGCTGTCGTCACGCTGGCGGGATTTCTACGTCAACGAATGCGAGGTGTCGCCCTCGCACGTGATCGGTGCTGCCAAACCCGGTGCACTGGACACCTGAAGTGCCGAATCGCGGCGGGCGCACCACCGTGCAGTTCCTGTTCCTCGGTCGCATGTGCCAGAAGAAGGGCACCTACGACCTCGTCAATGCGTTCGCCGCGCTGCCCGATGCGGTGCGCGCCCGCGCGCGGCTCACGCTCGCGGGCGATGGAGATCTCGAAGCCATTCGCAAACTCGCCGAGCCCTTTGGCGAGCAGGTGCGCGTGCTGTCCTGGATCGACAGTGTCGGAGCGCGAACGCCTGCTGGCGCAGAGCGATGTATTCGTGCTGCCGTCGTACCACGAAGGAGTGCCGATGGCATTGCTCGAGGCCATGGCGGCGGGGCTGCCCGCAATCGTCACGCCGGTCGGAGGTATTCCCGACGTGCTGCGCAATGGCGTGGAAGGATTGATGGTCGAACCCGCGCGCGTGACGGAACTGAGCGCGGCCATGGCGCGTCTGGTGGATCACGATGGCGAGCGGATCGCGTACGGGCGGCGGGCCCACGAACGCGCGCGCAGCTACGACGTGCACGGCTACGCGCGCAGCCTGGCGGAGATATACCAACGCATCGCGCCCGTGGCCGATTACCGGGAGATTCCATGAACGCAGTGGCGACTCTCGCCGGATTTGCCGTGCCAGTCGGCTCGAGCGTACGCCGCGCGGCAAGACGCCGCTGATCGTTCATCGTCCGCCGGTTCACGACGCGCTTCGACGGCACGGCGTAGAACCACTCTTCACACGTTGATCGTATGCAGCAGCCTGGATGGTATTTGCAGCGCCTGCGGGGCATGTCTGGCGCGGAGGTTGCGCATCGCCTGGCGCGAAAGATGCGCCTGCTGTCGCAGAAGTTCGTCTCGCACGAATTGCCGCCGCGCGACGAGGCGGCACGGGATCTTCGTTTCCTGCCGCCGTTCATGTCCGTCGCTCCCGAGCATCTGCGGGCCGCCGCCGATCGCGTGCTCGCGGGAAAATTCAGCTTCTTCGATCTGACCGACTGCGAGCTCGGGAGTCCGCCACAATGGAATCGCGATCCGCTGACGCGTCGCGAGGCCGGCGCGCGGCGCGCCAGCGCCATCGACTATCGCGACGAACGCGAAGTCGGAAACATCAAGTACCTGTGGGAGCCGAACCGGCACCTGCACCTGCCACTGCTGGCGCAGGCGCACGCGCTCACTGGCGACCCGCAATACGCAGCTCGGCATCCAGGCGCACATCGACTCGTGGATCGAGCAATGCCCGGAAGGCTGGGGCCCCAACTGGGTGAGCCCGCTGGAGCTCGGCATCCGCCTCATCAACTGGAGCATCACCTGGCAGTTGCTGGGCGGCATGCGCGCGAAGCTGTTCACGACGTCCGGACGGCGCGGCCTTCCGCGAACGCTGGCTGAGCTCCATCTACCAGCACGTGCGCATGATCGCCGGCAACCTGTCGCGCTTCTCCTCGGCGAACAACCACCTGATCGGCGAAGCGGCAGGCGTGTACGTGGCCGCGTCCACCTGGCCGCTTTGGCCCCAGATGGCCGAATGGGGCGAACGCTGCCGCCTCGTCCTCGAAGAGGAGTGCCACAAGCAGAATGCTCCCGACGGAGGCAATCGCGAACAGGCCTTCGCCTATCAGACCTTCGTGCTGGACTTCCTGCTGATCGCAGGGACTGGCGGCGCGCGGCCGCGGCGAGGATTTCTCGCCTGTCTACTGGCGTCGCGTCGAGACCATGATCGACTTCCTCGCGTCGATGACCAGCGTCGCGGGCAACGCTTCCCATGATCGGTGACGCCGACGATGGTTACGTGGTGAAGCTCGCCGCCGAGCCGGGTTTCTCGCCGCACATTTCACAGATCGTCACGGGCGCGGTGTTGTTCGGGCGCGAGGACCTCGCGAGCAAGGCTGGCGCGCTCGACGGCAAGACCGCGACGTTGCTGGGTGTGGAAGCCGTGCGGCGGCTGGCGCAGCTTCGCATCCGCGGCCGGCACGGCTTTCGGCCGCGAATGCAGTTTCCGGAGTCTGGTTACTACCTGCTCGGCACGGCGTTCGAGACGCCGGATGAAGTTCGCCTGCTGGTGGACTCGGGCCCGCTGGGTTATCTGAGCATCGCCGCGCATGGTCACGCGGACGCATTGTCCTTCGTGCTCAGTATCGGCGACCGCGAAATCCTGGTGGACCCCGGCACCTACGCGTATCACACGGAGCCGTCGTGGCGGCGCTACTTCCGCAGCACGCTGGCGCACAACACCGTGGGCATCGACGGCGAAGACCAGTCGGTGCAGGCCGGCAATTTCATGTGGACCGCAACACGCGCAGGCACGCTGCATCGAATTCGAGGCCGGTACCGAGCGGCAGCGCTTCGTCGGCGAACACTACGGATACCAGCGGCTTCCGGACCCGGTGGCGCACCGGCGCGAGATCGTTCACGATGCGCGCCGGCAGCTCATCGAAGTGACCGACATGCTGCGTTGTGACCGCGAGCATCGCGTGCGGCGCTCCTGGCATTTCGCCGAAGACTGCGTGGTGGAACGCACCGGCAGCGGCCTCAAGATCACGGCTGGCGCGACGCAGTTGTTTTTCGAGCCACGCGAAACGCTCGACAGCGTCGAAGTGCATCGCGGTGGCGGACCGGAACAGGGCGGCTGGGTGTCGCGCAGCTTCGGACGCAAGCAGCCGTGCACGACGGTGCACTGGAATTCAAGCCATTTCGGGCGTCACGGTGCTTCGCACACGAATTGCTTACACGAGGGCACGCGCCTTTGGCATCTGATCCCGCGATCCTCGAAGACCTCCACCAGGTCGTGACCGCCGACGTGCCGAGCGGCGAGCGCACCCATGCGCTGCGGCACGACGACACCTTCGGACTCTTCAACGAGATCGGCGACATCGACGCCGAGACGCGCAGCGAGGCCGGACTCTATCGTGGCGGCGTGCGTCACCTGTCGCGACTGACGCTGACCATTGCATCCCTGCGGCCGCTGCTGCTCTCCGCGACACCGCGCGACGACAACGTGCTGCTCACGGTCAACCTCACCAATCCCGATGTGCGCGGTGAGGGCGGCCGGGTGACGCTGCCTCGAGGCACGCTCTACATCACGCGCGCGCGATTCATCTGGCGGGGCGTGTGCTACGAAATGATCCGCGTGCGCAACTTCGCCCTGAGCACCGTTTCGGTGGAGCTGGCGGTGCGATTCGGTTCGGACTTCGAAAACATCGTCGACGTGCGCGCGCAGCGACGCGTGGACGCGGCACGCTCGCGCTACGAGCGCGTGGAGCGCGACAGTGTCACGCAGGGCTGCCTGGGCGCGGATGACATCACGCGCGAGACCCTGGTCGATTGCCATACCGCGCCCGAGGCCATATCTGCGGACAGTCTTGCGCTACCGACTGCAGATCGGAAGTCGCGGCGAGAAGACCATTTCGCTGGCCATCGGCTGCCGATCGGCTAACCAACCAGTGCAGATCTCCAACTTCACGCGTTCACTCGCGACGGCCGAGGAGCGCGCGCGCAGCGATGGCCGGCCACTTTGCCAGGTGCAATCGAGTGACGCGTCATTCAATGGCTGGATCCGCCGCGCGACCGCTGACATCGGCATGATGCTGACGTCGACGCCGCAGGGACGCGTTCCCTCGGCGGGCCTGCCGTGGCTCGATGGCATTTTTGGCCGCGACGCGATCATCACGTCGTTGCAGACGCTGTGGATGTGGCCAGATCTCGCGCGCGATGTGCTGCGCCACCTCGCGGCCACGCAATGCACCAGCAGCTCGGCGGGTAATGGCTCCGAGATCGGCAAGATACTCAATGAGTCGCGAGGCGGTGGTTTCGAGCCTGACTACTATCGGCGTCGACACCACGCCGCTGTTCGTGATGCTGGCCGGCGCGTATTACACGCGCACCGCGGATCTCGATCTGATGTCTGCGTTGTGGCCGTCGATCACCGCAGCGCTGCGCTGGATCGACGTTTACGGCGACGTGGACGGCGACGGTTTCGTCGAGACGCGGCCGCGCGGCGCATCGCCGCCGCATCACGGCTGGAAGAGTGCACCGGACGCGGTGTTCCACGCCGACGGCCGTGTTGCCACCGGACCCCTGGCGTTGTGCGAAGTGCAGGGTTACGTGTATGCCGCGAGACTGGCGGCCGCGCGAATTGCACGGTCGCTCGGTGAAACGTCGCGCGCCATCGCGCTGGTCGAGGCGGCGCAGGCCCTGCAGCTCGAAGTTCAACAGCGCCTTCTGGTGCAAGGACATCGAGACCTACGCGATCGCGCTCGACGGCGACAAACAACCTTGCCGTGTGCGCACGTCGAACCCGGGCCATTGCCTGTACACCGGCATCGCACATGCCGAGCGCGCACGCCAGGTCATCGCCGGACTTGGAGATGAACATATGTTCTCCGGATGGGGCGTGCGTTCGGTGGCGGACACGGAACTGCGCTACAACCCGATGTCGTATCACAACGGTTCCGTCTGGCCGCACGAAAACTCGTTGATCGCCGCCGGCGCGGCACGCTACGACGACAAGGCATTCGCGCTGCGAATTCTCAATGCGCAGTTCGAGGCAGCATGTCACTTCGACCTCATGCGGCTGCCGGAGCTGTTCTGCGGATTCAGGCGCAAGGGCCGCGAGGCGCCGCTGCAATTTCCCGTCGCCTGCTCGCCGCAAACCTGCTCGGCGGGCGCCACCTTCCTGCTGCTGCAGAGCGTGCTCGGCATTTCAATCGATGCGCTCGATAGCCACATCGTGCTGTCGCACCCCGTCGTGCCGGAGGGCTTCGATGAAATCAGCGTGCGCAATCTGACCGTCGGGGATGCCTCGGTGGATTTCACGGTGAGGCGGCATTTCGGGAGTGTGAGTGTGAGTGTGGAAAGAAGGGAGGGGAAAGTGGATTTGGTGATCAGGAGCTGAGGCGACGTTGCGCTCGGATCGCGCGTCCCCGCCACCTACATGCTTGTCAGCGCACATCCTACGTAAGAGTGCGGAGCAGTCCCGCGTAGGCGGCATTTACACTCTGACGCACTCGCAGGAATCAGGTAAACCATGGATATCTCCACTCGCGGCCGCAGCACGGGGACGCGCCGGCGTGCGTCCCAAGAAGAAAAGCGAGGCGCCAATGGTGCGGGTCATGCTGCAGCGCCGGAGCTCGACCTCAAAAAGCTGTTGAGAGCGCTTCAATCGGTGCGAGATGGTGATTTCCGTGTGCGGCTTGCACCAGACCAGACCGGTCTCGGCGGCAAGATCGCCGACGCATTCAATGAGATGGTGAGCGCCAACCAGCGCATGGCTTCCGAGCTCGAACGTGCCGGCCAGATGGTAGGCAAGGAAGGCAAGACACGCATTCGGGTTTCGAGCGAACGCCGCACCGGTGCGTGGGGCGAGATGGAATCTTCCGTCAACACGCTCATCGACGACTTGCTGTGGCCCACCGCGGAAGTTACTCGCACTATTACCGCGGTGGCGCGAGGCGATCTCACGCAGAGCATGCGACTCGAAGCTGACGGCCGGCCACTCAAGGGCGAGTTCCTGCGTTCGGCGAACGTGGTCAACGAAATGATCACGCAGATGGGCGTGTTCACCTCCGAAGTAACGCGCGTGGCGCGCGAAGTCGGCACCGAAGGAAAGCTGGGTGGCCAGGCCGCGGTGCTCGGTTCCAGCGGCGTGTGGAAAGATCTCACCGACAACGTGAATTCGATGGCGGCGAACCTGACCGGCCAGGTGCGCAACATTTCTGAAGTGACGATTGCCGTGGCCAACGGCGACTTGTCGCGCAAGATCTCGGTGGACGTGCGCGGCGAAATCCTGCAGCTCAAGGAAGCCATCAACACGATGGTGGACCAGTTGCGTTCGTTCGCCTCCGAAGTGACGCGCGTGGCGCGCGAAGTAGGCACCGAAGGAAAGTTAGGCGGCCAGGCCATCGTGCCCGGCATCGCGGGCACCTGGAAAGATCTCACCGACAACGTGAACAGCATGGCCGGCAACCTCACCGGCCAGGTGCGCAACATCGCCGAGGTGACCACGGCGGTGGCCAACGGCGACCTGTCGCGCAAGATCACGGTGGACGTGCGCGGCGAAATCCTGCAGCTCAAGGAAACCATCAACACGATGGTGGACCAGCTGCGATCGTTCGCCTCCGAAGTGACGCGCGTGGCGCGCGAAGTCGGCACCGAAGGAAAGCTGGGCGGCCAGGCCATCGTGCCCGGCATTGCGGGCACCTGGAAAGATCTCACCGACAACGTCAATTCGATGGCGTCCAACCTGACCGGCCAGGTGCGCAACATCTCTGAAGTGACCATCGCAGTCGCGAGCGGCGACCTGTCGCGCAAGATCACGGTGGACGTGCGCGGCGAAATCCTGCAGCTCAAGGAAACCATCAACACGATGGTGGACCAGCTGCGCTCCTTCGCCTCCGAAGTAACGCGCGTGGCGCGCGAAGTAGGCACCGAAGGAAAGTTGGGCGGCCAGGCCATCGTGCCCGGCATCGCGGGCACCTGGAAAGATCTCACCGACAACGTGAACAGCATGGCCGGCAACCTGACCGGCCAGGTGCGCAACATCGCCGAGGTGACCACGGCCGTGGCCAACGGCGACCTGTCGCGCAAGATCACGGTGGACGTGCGCGGCGAAATCCTGCAGCTGAAAGAAGCCATCAACACGATGGTGGACCAGTTGCGATCGTTCGCCTCTGAAGTGACGCGCGTGGCGCGCGAAGTAGGCACCGATGGAAAGTTGGGTGGCCAGGCCGAAGTGACCGGTGTGTCGGGCGTCTGGAAAGAACTCACCGACAACGTGAACTCGATGGCGTCCAACCTGACCAACCAGGTGCGCAACATTGCCGAAGTGACGACCGCCGTGGCGAAGGGCGACCTGTCGCGCAAGATCACGGTGGACGTGCGCGGCGAAATCCTGCTGCTCAAGGAAACCATCAACACGATGGTGGACCAGCTCAACGGCTTCGCGGCCGAAGTGACGCGCGTGGCGCGCGAAGTAGGCACCGAAGGAAAGCTGGGCGGCCAGGCCACCGTGACGGGTGTCGCCGGCACGTGGAAGGATCTCACCGACTCGGTGAACGCCATGGCCACCAACCTCACTGGCCAGGTGCGCAATATCGCCGAGGTGACCACGGCCGTGGCCCGCGGCGACCTGTCGCGCAAGATCACGGTGGACGTGCGCGGCGAAATTCTCGAGCTCAAGGAAACCATCAACACGATGGTCGACCAGCTCAACTCCTTCGCGGCCGAAGTGACGCGCGTGGCGCGCGAAGTAGGCACCGAGGGAAAGTTAGGCGGCCAGGCCAATGTGAAAGACGTCTCGGGCGTGTGGAAAGATCTCACGGAAAACGTCAACGTTATGGCGAACAACCTGACGGAACAGGTCCGCGGCATCGTGAAAGTGGTGACCGCGGTCGCCACCGGAGATCTTCGTCAGCGCCTCACGGTGGAATCGAAGGGTGAAGTGGCGGCGCTCGGCGAAACCATCAATTCCATGACCGGCACGCTCGCGATCTTCGCCGACCAGGTGACCACCGTCGCGCGCGAGGTGGGTGTGGAAGGCCGTCTCGGCGGCCAGGCGCACGTGGCCGGCGCGTCCGGTACGTGGAAAGACCTCGTGGCGAACGTGAACATGCTCGCGGCGAATCTGACTACCCAGGTGCGCGCCATCGCCGAGGTCGCCACGGCCGTGACCAAGGGCGACCTGACGCGGTCGATTCAGGTGGAAGCGCGCGGCGAAGTGTCCGAACTCAAGGACAACATCAACGCCATGATCCACAACCTCCGTCACACGACGGAGCGCAACACCGAGCAGGACTGGCTCAAGACGAACCTCGCCAAGTTCTCGCGCATGATGCAGGGCCAGCGCGACCTCGTGACCCTGGGTAATACGTTGTTGGCAGAATTCGCGCCGCTGGTGAATGCGCACCAGGGCGTCATCTACATCGTCGACTACGACGAGGGCCAGCGATACCTCAAGCAGCTCGCCGGCTACGCCGACGTGCGCGAATCCGCCGAGCCGCGCCGCTATCGCTTCGGTGAAGGCTTCGTCGGCGAGTGCGCGGTGCAGCGTCAGCGACTGCTGCTCGCACGCATCCCGCCCGACACCGTCCGGCTCAACAGCGGCCTGGTGGATGCGCAGCCGCGCAATGTCATCGTGCTGCCGGTGCTCTACGAAGGCGAGATCAAGGCGGTCATCGAACTCGCTTCCCTGTATGAATTCACGGCTTCGCATCTGGCCTTCCTCGAGCAGCTCACCGGTTCCATCGGCGTGGTGCTCAACACCATCGAAGCCACGATGCGCACCGAAGGACTGCTGAAACAGTCGCAGGAACTCGCCGGCGAACTTCAGACCCAGCAGGTCGAGCTGCAGCAGACCAACGAAGAGATGGCCACCAAGGCGCGGCTGCTCGCCGAGCAGAACGCTGAAGTGGAACGCAAGAACCAGGAAATCGAGCAGGCCCGCAAGGCCCTCGAAGAGAAGGCCGCGGAATTGGCGCTCACGTCGCGCTACAAGACCGAGTTCCTGGCCAACATGTCGCACGAGCTGCGTACGCCGCTCAACAGCATCCTGATCCTGGGCCAACAGCTCTCGGAAAATCCCGAGAACAACCTGAGTGGCCGCCAGGTGGAATTCGCCAAGACCATTCACGCGGCTGGCACCGACCTGCTGAATCTCATCAGCGACATTCTCGATCTGTCGAAGATCGAGTCCGGCACCGTCACGGTGGAGAGCGAAGAGCTGGCGTTCGCGCAGTTGCGCGAGACCATCGAGCGCAACTTCCGCCACGAGGCGGAGTCGCGTCACCTCACGTTCACGACCGATTTCGATCCGCGCCTCGGCCGCACCATGATCACGGACGCCAAGCGCCTCATGCAGATCGTGAAGAATCTGCTGTCGAATGCCATGAAGTTCACGGCGCAGGGCAGTGTGCGTCTGCACGTGGGACCCGCCATGCTGGGTTGGACCGCCGATCACCCGGTGCTGTCGCAGGCCCAGCACGTGGTCGAGTTCGCGGTCACCGACACCGGCATCGGTATTTCGCCCGAGAAGCAAAAGATCATCTTCGAAGCGTTCCAGCAGGCTGACGCGGGCACCTCGCGAAAGTACGGTGGCACTGGCCTTGGGCTGGCCATTTCGCGAGAACTGGCGCACCTGCTTGGCGGCGAAATCCGGCTCAAGAGCTCGCCAGGCGGCGGCAGCACCTTCACGCTCTATCTACCGCTGGCATACCAGGGTGCGGCCTATGGCCGCGGCAGCACCCCGACATTCGTCAAGGCGCCGCCGACGGCGCTGACGACTCCGACATTGCCGGCGCCGCACATCGAGCGCGTCGAGGACGACCGCGAGAACATCGAAGAAGGCGACAGTACGGTCCTCATCGTCGAGGACGAACCTCGCTACGCGAAGATGCTGGCCGAGGCTGCGCATGCCAGGGGCTTCAAGGCGCTGGTGGCGCAGAATGGCGCGGACGCGTTGTCGCTGGCGCGCAAGTACCAGCCAAAGCGCCGTCACGCTGGACGTGTTCCTGCCCGACATGCTCGGCTGGACTGTGCTCAACCAGCTCAAGCACGACCCGGCCACGCGGCATATCCCCGTGCAGGTGCTCACGGTCGAAGAGGAGCGCCAGTACGGTCTCGAACGCGGCGCTTTCTCGTTCATGACCAAGCCGTCGAGCACCGAGGGTCTGCAGTCGGTGTTCACGCGCATCCAGGACTTCATTGCGCCGCGCGTGCGCGAATTGCTGGTGGTGGAAGACGACCCGGCGGAGCAGATGAGCATCGCCGAGCTGATTGGCGCCTCAGATATCCGGATTTCCTCCGCCGATAGTGGCGGGAAGGCATTGGGTCTGTTGCGCGAGCGCAAGTTCGACTGTGTCATCCTCGACCTCAAGCTTCCCGACGTGACCGGTTTCGAATTGCTCACGGAAATCCAGCGCGATGAGCGCCTGCGCGATATACCAATCATTGTGTTTACGGGGCGCGAGCTGACCCACGAAGAAGAAGCCGAGCTGCGCCGGCGCGCCAAGAGCATCGTGCTCAAGGGCGTACAGAGCCCCGAGCGTCTGCTGGATGAATCGGCTCTGTTCCTGCATCGGCGCATCAGCGATCTGCCAGAAGCCAAGCAACGCATGATCGAGAAGCTGCACGACAGTGATGAACCACTGCGCGATCGCAAGGTGCTGGTGGTCGATGACGACGTGCGCAACATCTTCGCGCTCAACAGCCTGCTCGAGCGCCACGGCATGAACGTGGTCACCGCGACCAACGGCCAGGACGCCATCAGGCTACTGGATCAGCATCCGGACGTTTCACTGGTCCTCACCGACGTCATGATGCCGGAAATGGACGGCTACGAAACCATGCGGCGCATCCGCGAAATACCGGAGTTCCGCCTGCTGCCGATCATTGCGCTGACGGCCAAGGCCATGAAGGGCGATCGTGAGAAATGTCTGCAGGCGGGAGCATCCGACTATGTGGCCAAACCCGTGAACACCGAACAATTGTTGTCACTGGTAAGGATGTGGTTACAGCCATGAACGGTTCAGCGTCGGCCAACATCCTCATGGTGGACGATCAGCCGGCACGCCTGCTGACCTATCGCGCCATCCTCGAGCCGCTCGGCCACAACCTGGTAGCGGTAAATTCCGGCCTCGAGGCGCTCGATGCGCTCATGAAGCAGGAATTCGCGGTGGTGCTGCTCGACGTCAAGATGCCGGGCATGGACGGCTTCGAGACGGCAGAGCTGATTCACGATCACCCGCGCTTCGAAACCATACCGATCATTTTCGTGACCGGCGTGCACGTCACCGAGTTCGACCGCCTCAAGGGTTACAAGGCCGGCGCCATCGACTACGTGTACATCCCGGTGATCCCCGAGATCCTGCGCAGCAAGGTCGCAGTGCTGGTGGAGCTATACGGCAAGCGGCGTGAGCTTCAGGCCGTGAACAAGGAGCTCGCGGAGTCCAACAAGCAGCTCGCGGAAGCCAACAGCTCACTGCAACTCGAGAAGACGCGCGAGCTCGAAGAGCTCAATGGCCACCTGCAGCGTGCCAACGAGGAATTGTCGCGCTCCGAGAACATGCTCAAGGACGCGGTGGTCAAGCGCGACGAATTCCTCGCCATGTTGTCGCACGAACTGCGCAATCCACTCTCACCACTGCGCAATGCCTCTCACATGCTCATGCAGGGCGACACGCAGGATCCGAAGATCATCTGGTCGCGCGGAGTCATCGAACGGCAGCTCAAACACCTGATCCGTCTGGTCGACGATCTGCTCGACGTGTCGCGTATCGCGCGCGGCAAGATCGTGCTGGTGTCCGAACGCGTGAACCTGGCGGACATCGTGGCCGCGGCCGCGGAAACTGTTCAGCCGCTGCTCGAACAGAAGAAGCAGCAACTGGAATTGAACGCCGTTTCCACGGACCTGTTCGTGCGTGGCGATCCGGTGCGCCTCACGCAGGTGGTTGGAAACCTGCTGCACAACGCTGCCAAGTACACAGGCGAAGGTGGTCACGTCGTGCTGACCACGCGCTCGAGCGGGGGCAGGGCGGAGATCCGCGTGCGCGATACCGGAATCGGAATCTCAGCCGATTCCATGCCGCGGATCTTCGAACTGTTCACGCAAATTCCCAGTGAACGCGTCAACACCAGCGGTGGTCTGGGTATCGGACTCGCGCTCGTCCGTGCGCTCGTCGAACTGCACGGCGGCGAGATCATGGTCGCCAGTGACGGGCTCGATCGCGGCAGTGAGTTCACGGTGCGACTGCCCCTGTTCGCGAGCGAGGCGATCGCGAGTAACGCGGTGAGACCTGTTCCATCGAAAGACCAGGTGGTTCCCGTGCGTCGCAATATCCTGATCGCCGACGACAACCAGGACGCGCTCGAAAGCCTGGCGCTGATGCTTCGGCTCGAAGGGCACGAAGTGCATTGCGCTTCCGACGGCGAAGAAGCGCTGGCGCTTGCGGGGCTGCGACGGCCGGAGATCGTGGTGCTCGATGTCGGCATGCCCAAACTCGATGGCTGCGAAGTGGCGCGACGCATTCGTGCCGAGAGCTGGGGCCGGGGTGCTGTGCTGGTGGCGCTCACCGGCTGGGGACAGGATGTCGACCGGAGACGATCGCGGGAAGCCGGTTTCGATATGCACCTGGTGAAGCCCGTCGATCCGGCAACCATCTGCGACATGCTGGTAAGTTAGTTTCTCCGGGCAATAGTTCGGACCATTTTCACAGTCCGTGCGATTGGCGACTCCGCGCCGTTGCGCAATTTGACCTAACTCGGGTTATCGTGGCCTCCCTTGCTGGGAGGCAAACACCATGGCGCTGTACGCGTTCGACGGTACCTGGAACTCGGAGAAGGATGCTGGCGAGTACGACCGGAACACCAACGTGGTGCGGTTCAAGGACCTCTACGCAGGCACCAAGTTCTTCTATAAAGGAGTCGGCACCAAGCATGGCTTCCTCGGGAAGGTAGCCGGCGGGGCGTTCGGTGTCGGTGGGCACGATCGCATCGAAGAAGCGAAGAGGGACATGGCGAAGCAGTTCGCCGCCGGCGATCGCGACATCGACATCGTGGGTTTCAGCCGCGGCGCAGCATTGGCAGTGCACTTTGCCAATGTGGTCGGCGATGACGGCGTCAGCGTGAACGGCGTGCTCGAACAGCCCACCGGTGCGCTTTCTGGGTGTGTGGGACGTCGTTGCCGCGTTTGGCATTCCGGTCAATCTCGGCTTCAACTTCAATCGCATCAACCTCGGATACAAGCTCGGTTTGTCGAAAGCGCGTGAAGGCCTGCTACCACGGCCTTGCGCTCGACGAAGCCCGGCAGGCATTCCGGCCGACGCGGCTGAAGGGCGGATGCGAAGTCTGGTTTCGCGGCGTGCATTCCGACGTGGGCGGCGGCAATGACAACCACGCGCTCAACGATATCGCCCTGCGCTGGATGCTGAGCAAGGCCATTGTCAGCGGCCTGCCCATGGTGGCCGACTGCATCGCGACGAGCTGCAAGCGCGCCAGCGTCGACGGCAAGATCTCTGAAAATTTCGATCCCATCAGGAATCGGTCTCGCGAACCCAAGGCGGACGATCGCTTTCACTACACGGTCGCCGCACGACCGAAGTGCGTGAATCCTCCGGATCCGTGTACGCGCGAGACCGAACTACTCGAAACACAGGCGTGGACGGGCGCGTGACCAAGAATCAACCGGACGCTGAAGTCAGTGTTTTCGACGACATCCTGCTGAAGGAACGGCAGGCGCTCAAACTACCCTGTGCCACGGGCGACCTGGCCGAGCCGTGCGGTTCGGCGCTGGCCATCTCCGGAGGAGGCATCCGGTCCGCGTCGTTCGCGCTCGGCGTGATCCAGACGTTTCTGAACGAGAAGCCTGGTAATGCCGCAGCGGAATCGGGCGAAACCTGTTTCGATCGCTTCGACTACATGTCCACCGTGTCCGGCGGTGGTTACATCGGCGGCGCCGTCACCTGGCTCAAACATCATTTCGGCAAGGATGGCAACTGGCGGTTGTTTCTGGGTGACCGGAACCTGGGCGCGCGCAGCGCCGAGTTTCGCGCCGACAAGATCGTGGGCGCCGCCGGCAGCAGCTTCACCTGGCTCGACTTCTTCCGTCAGCACGGCAACTATCTGAAGCCGTCCAGCTTTTCGACCATGTCGTTGATCGGCGTGGCGATGCGCGGCATGTTGATCACGCTGTCGGTGTACACCGCGATCCTCGCCGCGATGCTCTGGGCCATGCAGGTCGGTGGCATCCTGCCGGCGGCGAAAGACATCTCCGAATGGCAGGGGCATCCGCAGCGCATCGAATCGTTGCTGCTGTTCGTCGGGCTGGTCGTCAGCGGCGCGTTCCTGCTGTTTGGCATTGCGAGCTGGTTGGGGAGTATTCCCACCAAGGCCGCGGTGTTCATCGGCGCGGTGCCGCCGATCCTCTTCGTCATCGCGGCCGTCTGGCTGCTGCGCAGTCCCGACGGCAGTTTCGCGTTCAACACCGACGATTTTCATTGGCGCTGGCCCGTCGGCCTGGGGTTCCTGGTGGCCGCCGGTGCGTGCCTCGTCCTCTTGTGGTGGGCCAAGGACGACTACGACCAGGCGCGCAGCGGCACTCACGTCGTGCACAAGTGGCAATACCGCGTTCGCATCATCTACCAGCAGGTGCTGGGCCCACTGCTCACCGGACTCACATTGCTGGTTGCCGTGTGGAGCGTGCCGCACGTTTACCGCCTCATCGACACGCAGCTCGGTGGTGGCCTCAAGGCCGGCCTCTCGAGTTCGGTCCTCGGCGTGATCGGTGCGGTCTACCAGTTCATCGCGGGCCGCGACAAGAAATCCACCTCGTCGGCGTTTTCCACGCTGCGCATCCTCGTGACCGTCCGTGCTGCTGGTATACGGCATCCTGCTGGTGGCGTACTGGATCGTGCAGGAGGGCGATGACACGTCCTTCATGATCGCCGGGATCGACCTGCCGCTGCTCGCCATCGTGAGCTTCGCCGGCGTGTTCGCGGGCTTCATCGTCAACGCCAACTACATCGGCATCGGCCGCATGTATCGCGACCGGTTGATGGAACTGTTCATGCCCGACAAGGAAGCCATCCGCGACAACCAGTGGCGTCGCGCCGGGAATGCCGACCAATTCGCGCTCACCAGGCTCGTGGACGAGAGCGGAACGCCGCAACGGCCGATGCACCTGGTGAATTGCAACGTGGTCATGGTCGGCGCGCGCCAGGACCGGTTTCGCGGCCGGGGCGGCGACAGCTTCGTGTTGAGTCCGCGATTCAGCGGCAGCAGCGCCACCGGCTGGATCGAGACCAGCAAGCTCGGCGACGGGCAGTTCACGCTGGCGACGGCCGTGGCCGCGTCGGGTGCCGCGGCCAGTCCTCACGCCGGCGTGGCTGGCCGCGGTATCACGCGCAATCCGCTGGTATCGCTGCTGCTGTCGCTGACCAATGTGCGCCTGGGTTACTGGATCCGCAATCCGCGTGCATCGCAGACGCCGAAGACCTGGCACAAATGGTTTCCGCCCAACCTGCTGGCACCCGGAATCCGCCAGGGATTGTTCGGAAGTGGCACCACCGAGAATGCGTTCTTCATCGAGCTCACCGATGGCGGGCACTTCGACAACACCGGCCTGTACGAGCTCATTCGCCGACGTGTCAGGATCATCGTGCTGTCGCAGGGAAGCCAGGATCTCGGCTTTTCGATGGACGACCTGGCCAATGCGATGGAGCGCGTGCGCGTGGATTTTGGCGTGCACATCCGCTTCACCAGCGAGACCTATCCACTCGGCGCGATGCGGCCCGCGGAGCTCGGTGCCGTGGTCAAACGCGGCTGGGCGGTGGGAACCATCAAGTATCCGGGCACCAATTCACAGGGCATCCTGCTGTACCTGCAGGCCACGCCGATCGCCGGCATGAACGCCGACACCGTCTCGTACTGGCGCCGCAATCCCGACTTCCCCAACCAAACTACCGCCGACCAGTTCTTCGACGAAGAGCAGCTCGAGGCCTATCGCGAGCTCGGCATGGGCATTGCCCAGACCGCCGTCCAGGCGTTGAAAGGCGAATACGAGCCCTGGGATGAGCCCATGACGGCGCTGCGCAAGACCTTCGGCTGGTAGAATTCCCGCCGATCGGAATTCACGCGATTCGGGGGAGTTCAAAATGAAGACTGTCATGACTCTGGCGCTGCTGATGGCGCTGGGAACGGGCGTGGCGCAGGCGCAGAAATTCGAAGGCCTCGCCAAGACCCCGCAGATGGGCTGGAACAGCTGGAACAAGTTCGCGTGCAACGTCAACGAACAGATGATCCGCGAGACCGCCGACGCCATGGTCTCGAGCGGCATGAAAGACGCCGGATACATGTACGTGAACATCGACGACTGCTGGCACGGCGAACGCGACGCGAAAGGTTTCATTCACCCCAACGCCGAGCACTTTCCCTCGGGCATGAAAGCGCTGTCCGACTACGTGCACTCGAAGGGCCTGAAGTTAGGCATCTATTCCGATGCGGGCTGGAAGACCTGCGGTGGCCGGCCGGGCAGCCGTGGCTATGAGTTCCAGGACGCGCAGACCTATGCGGAGTGGGGCATCGACTATCTCAAGTACGACTGGTGCGAGACCCAGGGACTCAAGGCCGAAGGCGCGTACCTGACCATGCGCGAAGCACTGCGCAAAGCAGGCAGACCGGTGCTGTTCTCGCTGTGCGAGTGGGGTGACAACAAGCCCTGGGATTGGGGAAAGCCCATCGGGCACTCCTGGCGCACCACCGGCGACATCTGGGATTGCTTCGACTGCGTGGAGGATCACGGCACCTGGCAATCCCGTGGAGTGCTGCAAATCCTCGATCTGCAGGACGGCCTGCGCGTGCATGCCGGTCCCGATCACTGGAACGACGCCGACATGATGGAAGTCGGCAACGGCGGCATGACAGTCAACGAAGACCGCGCGCATTTCTCCATCTGGGCGATGCTCGATTCACCGCTGATCGCCGGCAACGACATACGCAACATGTCGAAAGAGACGACGGCCATCCTGACCAACAAGGCGGTGATCGCGCTCAACCAGGATCCGCTGGGTGTACAGGCGTTCCGCTATGCGGCACGCGATGGCGTCGAGTACTGGTTCAAGCCGCTCGAAGGCGGCGACTGGGCATT
Source organism: uncultured Pseudomonadota bacterium (assembly GCA_963736955.1). GTDB lineage: Bacteria > Pseudomonadota > Gammaproteobacteria > Steroidobacterales > Steroidobacteraceae > CADEED01. The sequence continues at coordinate 715,356 of CAVTQT010000008.1, read as the reverse complement.
CATGGCGCTCAACCGCAATAAGGACGCCCGCAAGATCACGTTCGACTGGAAAGCGGAGAACGTGAACGACGATCTGTCGAAGCGCGACGCGGCCTTCGCGAAGACTCGCTACAAACTGCGCAACCTGTGGAACGGGCAAATTGTCGGCAATACCTCAAAGCGCTGTCGGCCGAAGTGCCTGGGCACGACGTGCTGGTGCTGCGGCTGGCATCGCCCCGGTAGATAGAGCAGAGCTAGAACTCGACGTTCGCGGTTTCCTTCGGTTTCACGACAGCCGGCTTCGAGACGTTTGCACGACCCTTGATGCGAACCGTGTGATTGCCTGCGGGCACCTGCACGGCGTCTCCGCCGACGAGTCCGCTCGCAATCACCTGACCCTGGGCATTCACGACTTCGAAGCCCGGACGCAGCGCTTCGGTCAGCGACTTGTCGAGGCCTGCGGCATCCTTGGCATCGAAGAACGCGCCGCCGCCGGCATCCGACCAGCGGCGGAAGGTCGTGGCCAGCTTCTCATCGTCGAGCGCGAAACCGACGATGCTCACGCGCGTGCCGATGCCGGCCTTGCGAAGGCGCTCGATGGCCGCCGCCGGATCGCCGCCGCAGGTTTCCTCACCATCGGTGACCAGCACGATGAGCTTCTCGCCGGTGACGCTCTTCAGATCGTCCGCCGCCTTGTCGAGCGAGGCGCCGATCGGCGTCTTCGCGCCATTCTTCGCGACGAGAGCAGCGATGCGCTGGGCGACGGCCGCAGGATTCAAAGGGCCCACGGGCACATCGAGGTCCGTCTGGCAGGAATCCACTTCGCGTCCGAACACGCGGAAAGCGAATGGCGTGCCGGCGGGAATGGTGGAGGAGGTGAGCTTGGTCAGCGTCTTCTTGGCGATATCGATGCGTCGCTCACTGCCTAACTTCTGCAGCATGCTGCCGGAGGCGTCGAGGATGATCTCGATGGCGCCGCCGGCCTTGGTACCCGCGGCCAGGGCCACGGTGATTTTTCCCGGCTCATTCTTCGCCGGCGTTGATCTGAATGGCGGCGCGGGCGAGCGTCAGGTATTTCTCGGCGGTGGAGTAGCGCAGCTCGTATTCGCCGGGCGCGAGCGGCGCGACGAGCGTGCCCGGGCTGTTCTGCGGCGTCGTGTAGAAATACGACCCGAGCTGTACTCGCCCTCGCGCGCACCCTTGCGGCACGATGGTGACGAAATTGCGCGCATTGTCCGGGCCTTTCCACGACACCTTGAAAGTCTCGCCGGCGACCGCCTGTGCGGGGCCGGTGATCGTGCCGCTGATCGCACCGACCGACGATCGCGGCGCGCGCGCCAGCGTCAGATTCGCCGTTCCGGTGGCATAGCGCAGCTCGTAGTTGCCGGGTTCGTCGGGCGCGATTGAGCTCGAGCGTCGAGCCTTTGTCCGTGTACGCGTAGCGCTCATAGGTCTTCTCGGCCGTTCCTGCCTTGACCATGGTGATGAAGTCGCGCGGGTTGTTCGGTCCGGTCCAGGTCACTTTGAATTTCGCGCCGGCAGCTACCTGGGCTGGCGCGGTCAACCGAAGCGGTCACGCCGCCGATCGTGATGGGCTGGCGTGCGATGACGGTGTCACCCACGCCGAGGATGTACCGCACTTCATAGTTGCCCGGCTTTTCCGGCGCGGAAAGTTTCACCGGACTGCCTTCACGCGAGTACTTGTAGTCGAGATAGAGCCGGCCGCCGGGCGTGGTCTCACCGATGGTGACGTAGTCCCGCTCATTGTTAGGGCCGGTCCACTTGACCTCGAAAGTGGACCCGGCGGCAACAGTCGCTGGCGCGCTCACGCTGGCGCTTGCACTGGTGAGCTTGATGGGCCGCATTACCATGGTTTTGTAAGGACTGTTCGCTTCGCAGAGCCGCAGTTCGTAGTCGCCAGGCGCCGCCGGCATCACGAGCTTGAGTTCGCCGGGTGTGACATACACGTACGCCTGATAGCTTCCTTCGCGCGCGCCTTTCGCCACGACGGTGACGAATTCACGAGGATCGCCGGTGCCGACGGCTTTGAGGGAGATGGTAGAACCTGCTGCGGCGGTATCCGCAGCCGTGAGAGAAGGTGCGGCGAAGGCGGCGCTGCTGGTAAGCGCGAACACGGCGAGGAGAGTCGAACGCATGGGAGGGAGTCTCCGTGGGAATGTGAAGGCCGGAGTATAGTGCCCCGACAAAGAAGGCACGACTGATGCACGATGAACAACTGCGCCCGGTGCTCGATCGCCTGCTGGCGACCCGCCGCGCCAAGGTGGAAGACACACAGGGTGGCGCGCGCAAGGGGCTGCGCATCCTGTTCGCCGGCCATTCCGGCAAGAACAAACTACTGGCGGCGCAACTGTTTGCGCACGAATTGTCGGTTGACCTGATTCAGATCGACCTCGAACGCATCGTCAGCAAGTACGTGGGCGACACGGAAAAGAATCTCGACGCGCTGTTCAAGGCGGCCGAGGCTTCGGACGCCGTGCTCATGTTCGACGACACGGATCACCTGTTTGCCGGCGAATCGTCCACCGAGGAATCCGGTCGCTTTCCCAACCTCAACGTCGCCCAGCTGCGACAGCGCATCGAAAGCTACGACGGCGTGGTCGTGTTAGGCACCGACGATGCCGCGCACCTCGATCCGAAGCTCGCCAGGCAATGCGACGAGGTCGTCGAACTAGCCGACGATTGAGCGCCCGGCTTCCCACGGCTGTAATCCGCAGAGCCGACAGCCATGTGGTCATGCGCCTACGTGGCATCCGCACGCCACCCTGCATCTACGTTTTCGCATAACGGCAATGATGCGCTCCGCCGGCACCGACTTCCGGTGTCAACAACGCGGAGAAGACGATGCTTCATTACGCAGTCATATTTTTCGTCATCGCGCTCATTGCCGCTGTGTTCGGTTTTGCCGGCATTGCAGCGGGCGCAGCGGGAATCGCGAAGATCCTGTTCTTCGTTTTCCTGATTCTTGCAATCGTCAGTTTCATTGCCAATACGGCGCGGAGATAAGAGGTTCATATGCAGAAATCCAAAGGTTTTGTCAGTGCGGTCATGCTCGTCGTCACGATGGCGATGGTGGCGTGCGCCTCAACTCGTACGCAGAAGTCGGCTGGTGAACAGGTCGATGATTCGGTGACGACGGGGCTCGTCAAATCTGCCCTGATCGCCGATCCGGTGACGAAGGCGCACCAGATCGACGTGGAAGTGTTCAAGGGCACCGTCCAGCTGAACGGGTTTGTCGACTCGGCAGCGAGCAAGGAACGCGCCACGGAAGTTGCCAAGACCACCAAGGGCGTCCACACAGTTCACAACAACCTTACAGTGGATACCACGCATCGTTCGGGTGAAGCGAAAGTCGACGACGGCGCGATCACCACGAAGGTGAAGGCGGCGCTCGCCGAGGATTCGCGGACCAAGGCGCACCAGATCAACATCGAGACCCACGAAGGCGTGGTGCAACTCTCGGGCTTCGTGGATACCGCCGAAGCGAAGTCGACGGCGGCAAGCCTGGCCGGTGCAGTCGAGCACGTCCGTTCGGTGAACAACCAGATCGACGTCAAGAAATAAGCTTCGGAAGAAGCTGACAGCAGGGGCCGGAGTGGTGACACTCCGGCCCTTTTGTTTTGGCCTACAGAAATCGGGCGCCGGTTCCGACGGCTCTATTTGCGACCAGCACGCACACTGCCGCCTTCCGCGAAATCGCGGCCTTCCAACTGGAGACGGCAATGAAGTCAGAAAATCGAATCGAGCGCTTCACCACGCATTGGCAGCGCGCCTTCAAGGACGAGCCTTACTACAACGAGAAGTATTCCTGGGATGACTTCGATCCGGCCTATCGCTACGCGTACAAGTCATACGAAGAGAATCCGCATGCGCGCTTCGAGGATCTCGAGACGCGCCTGGAGGCGGGCTGGGACGTTGCCAAGGGCAAATCGAAGCTTGCATGGGTGGACGCCAAAGAGGCTATCCGTTCCGCCTGGCACAGCGTCGAACGTGTGCTCCCGGGTGATGCCGATCGTGATGGTCGTTAGACCTTCGCTACAACCAATACTGGATCGGTAACCACAACCATTCTTTCACGCGCTCACGCAGGCCGCGCTTCTTCCATGCGGCCTGCGTGATCTCGTGAGAGTCGGCGAGATCGGCGGCATACATGTGCTCCATCGACTCCGCGAACGCGCGGTCGATGACACACACGCTGATCTCGTTGTTGTGCACGAAGCTGCGCCAGTCGAAATTGGTGGAACCAATCGACGACCAGACTCCATCGACCACGATGCTCTTGGAGTGCAGGAAGGCACTCTCGAGCTCATACAGCTTCACGCCGCTTTTCAGCAGCTCGTCGTAGTGGGCTCGCCCGGCGTAGAACACGCCGGAGAAGTCGCTGTATGAGGGCAGGATGATGCGCACCACGACACCGCGGCTCGCTGCGTCCGCGAGCGCTTTCTCGAGCGCGTCGTCGGGTACGAAGTACGCCATGGTGACGTCGATGCTGCGCCTTGCGTATGTGATCACCGATAGCAACGTGGCGTAGATCTCATTGCTGTCATCGTCTGGCGTGCTCGCGATCACCTGGACCAGCGTGTTGCCCGCGCCCTCGCTCTCCTGGCGAAATGCCGGCGACACTTCTCCCGCGCATTCCGCTTCGTGCCAGGTCGTGCGAAACAGGCGCTCGAGTTCCCGGGCAGCCGTGCCGCGCAGCGCAATGTGCGTGTCGCGCCATCCTTGCTCCAGTGACTTTTGCTTCGAGAGACCGCGTGTGCGTGCCTGACTGGACGCGATGCGATATGCCTGGCTGAAATTGACGCCGCCCGCGAAGGCGAGCGCACCGTCCACCACCACGATCTTGCGATGGTCGCGCTGGTTGACGCCGGAGAAGCGCTCATCGAGCGGGTTCAGCGGATTGAATGCACACAGCGAAATTCCGGCGGCCCGAAGAGCGTCCAGAAACTTCACGTCGGTGCTGAGTGACCCGACTGCGTCGTACAGCGCATAGACCTTCACGCCGCGCGCCGCAGCGGCGTTCAGCAAGGTGCTCAATGTTTGATTGTTAGCGGAGGCTTCTTCGAATATGAAACTCTCGACCAGGACATACTCATGCGCCTGGGCGATCGCCGCAAACATGGCGGCGTAGGTGCGCGGGCCATCGATGAGAAGCTCTACATGATTGCCGGTGAGCAGCGGCGGCGCGCCGATGTCGCTCATGGCTGCGAGGTGATAGTCGAGCAGCGCGGTGTCCCCGGTATCGGCCAACTCGCGCGTCAGGCGTACGCGTTGCGCCCGATTCAAGGTGCCGTTCGGCCCTTCGATGTCGAGCGGAGTGCGCGAACGTGACAGCGGCAACGTGCGCGCGAACTTCATTTCGGGGAGGACGTGACAGGCAGACAGCGCGGCACAGAGGGCGGCTGATGCGAGCCAACCCGTCCACCGTCCCGAAGGACGGTGGACGGATGGCTCGGTGGTCGAATGGCGCGAAATTATTCCGAGGGGAGGGGCTCGTCGCGTCACTCTTCCACGTCTCCACTAGACGGATGAAGTATTCGTGAAGTGCACCATGAGCGCGCGCAGCGGCCGCGCCATTTGCATGTAAGCCCGGTCCTACATATCGTGCATGGCATATCCGGGTGCGACCGTTCGACACTTCGGTCCATTCTGGACAAGAACCCTTCAACCAGCTGGAGCGCAACCGTGGACCCCGCCATCGAAGAATTGAATCGCATCGTCGATCAGGCCGAATCGCTGCTGCGCTCGCTCGGCGAGCAAGGCGGTGAGGCTGCCGAGGCCGTCCGTGGCCGCGTCACGCAGACCCTGAACCAGGCCAAGGCCAGGCTTGCCGATGTTGCCGTTGACGCCGAGAAAGTTGCCGAATCCCTCGCGGACCGGGCCGACGAATACGTACGCACAAACCCGTGGCAGGCAGTCGCCCTGGCCGCCTTGTTAGGCGGCGTGGTGACACTGCTCGTCACCAAGTCGACGCGTCGTCCATGACGGAATCGGGCAACGACACGCAAGGCGGGCATTCCGAGGAAACTCCTTCGGGGCCGGCGCGTGAGCTGACGCTTCACCTGTTGCGCATGCTGGAGACGCGTGCCGACGCGGCCAGCATCGCGCTGCAGTCCGAAATCCAGTCTTTTTCGTCACGCCTGCAACTGCGCGTGCTTGCCGGCGCCGCCATATTCTTTGCCATCTGGGCGGGAATCGTGCTGCTGGCCATCGTGTTGCCGCCGCACCTGCGCGTTCCGGTGCTCGCCGCCCTGGTGGGCCTGTTCGTGGCCGGCGGCGTAGTCGCGCTGCTGGTTGCCAATCGCAAAGTCGATTCACGCGAGGTGGGTTCGCTGACCTGGTTCCTCGACAGCCTGAAGCTCGACCTCGAAGTATTTTCTCGGGCGCTCGAGAAGCGCCGGGCAACTGCGTCGCAACCTCAACCGCCACCGGCGCCGCCGCCCGAAGAAAGGAGCGCTGATGAACTCGCCGCTTGAACGGGCACGGCTGCTCGACGCCGAGATGCAGCTGCAACGCGCCTGGCTCGAACTCAACCTGCGCGAACTTTCGAGTGGGAGCCGCAAACTCAATGCCCTGAAGCTCGGGGTGATGGGAGCGTCGATCCTCAAACACAAGTCCTTGTGGGTGGCCGGATTGAGCCTGCTGACGAAAGTCTACCGCCGCCGCGCGCGAAAGGAGCATGCATGAAATCGAATCTCAGGCAATCACCGACCGGCGCCGATCAGGCGTTCCTTTCCGATCTCGGTGCGCTGCGTGCGCGCGCGAAAGAGGACATCATGAAGGGTGCGGTCACGCCGAGCTTTCCCGAAGCCGACCGCAAGGTGATCGTCGAACTACTCAATACCGCGCTCGCGACGGAAATCGTCTGCGTGCTGCGATACAAGCGTCATTACTATGCGACGCATGGCATTCGCGCAAAATTCGTGGCGGCGGAGTTTCTCGAGCATGCCGACGAGGAGCAGAAGCACGCCGATCAGATCGCCGAGCGCATCGTGCAGCTCGGTGAGGATCCGGATCTCAATCCCGCCACCTTGCTGTCACGCGCGCATTCGGAATATGACGAGGCGACCTCGTTGCGGCAAATGCTCGAGGCCGACCTCATCGCCGAGCGCATCGCCATCGAGAGTTATCGTGAAATGATCACCTTCATCGGTCAGCGCGATCCGACAACGCGCCGTCTGCTGGAGTCAATTCTTGCCCAGGAAGAAGAACATGCGGAAGACCTCGTTGATTTACTCGAGGACTTGCCGAAAGATTGATCCTAAGGGCAGAACGGGCTCGTCGCGGGCCAACGAGTCGACATGCATGAACCTGATGAAAAATGTGAGCGAGAGCTCGAAGTGCGCGTTGCTGCGCGCACCGAAGAGCTGTCGTCCCTATCCACCCACCTGCTGCGGCTGGGGGAGACCGAGCGCGCTACGCTCGCCAGGGAGCTGCACGACGAGCTCGGAGGACTGATCACCGCGGCGAAGATGGATATGTCGTGGCTGTCAGCGCGCCTCGCCGGCTCGCTGGATGCCGAATGCCGCGACAAGCTCGACTCGGTCATGCAGATGCTCAACCAGGCCATGGTGCTCAAGCGACGCGTGGTGGAAAATCTGCGGCCGTCGCTGCTCGATCATTTCGGACTTGTCGGTGGCGCTGCGCAGTCATTTCGACGAACACTGCCAGCGCGCGGGAATCGAGTGCGTCGCGACGCTTCCGGAAGAGGTGCTGTAGCTCGACCCGGTGGCACAGCTCACGCTGTTCCGCGTGGCGCAGGAAGCGCTGGCAAACATCATCGCGCGTGGCGGTGCCAGGCACATCGAGGTGGTCATCGAGCCGGAAGGCGAGCGGCTACGTGCTGCTGGTGGGCGACGATGGCCCGAGCATGGACACCGACCTCGCGCGCTCCATGCCGAGCGTGCGTCACCGCATGTCGGCGGCCGGAGGCAATGTCGAAGCGGAAGCGCGCCCGGATCAGGGCAATCGAATCAGGGCTTTCGTCCCGCGATCTGCAGCAGTATCGGCATGAGCTGATCGATCTCGCGCATCTTGTCGAGAAAGTGGTCGGCGCCGGCTGCCATGCAGCGCTCGCGCACGGTGGGAAGGTCGTAGTTGGTCAGCACGATGATCCATACGTGGCTGCCATCGCCTTTGTCACGATTGCGGGCGCGCGCGGCGCGGATCACGCCGATGCCGCTGCCGGGCCGCAACTCCACGTCGACCACGATGGCGTCGTAGGAAACCGTCTCGAGCTTTTCCACGGCCTCGGCTTCCGCGGAGGCAAGTCCGGTGACCTTGAACGCCGCGTACTGGCCCAACATGCTCTCGAGCCGGCTGCGCAGCAGCGGCGAATCCTCGACCAGCAGGATGCGCAGCGGCTTTCCCGGCGCGCCGTTGGGGCGCACCGTGTCGCTCGAGCTGTGGCGTTTGGTGTCCGCCGTGGTTACCGGAAGCCGGTTGCTGGGAAAGGGGCATCGCCTCGTCCGTGGGGCCTGGTACTAACTATTGGATCAGGTTATTCCTCAGCGCATAGGTGGTGATGTCGGCATTGCTCTTCATGGACATCTTTTCGAGGATACGACTGCGGTAGGTGCTGACCGTCTTGACACTGAGGAAAAGACGGTTTGCGATCTCGGACACCGATTCGCCCTGCGCCAGCTTGCAGAAAATCTGGAATTCGCGCTCCGACAGGATGCTGTGGAGCGGCGCATTCGGATCGCCGCGTACGCCGGCGACCAGCAGGTCGGCAAGTTCGGGGCCTACATAGCGGCCGCCGCGAGCGACGGTGCGGATGGCGCGGAACAACTCCGCTTCTTCCGTCCCTTTGCCGACGAACCCACTGGCGCCGCCGCGCAGTACGTTGAGTCCGTATTGCGCTTCGGGAAATGCTGACAGGATCAGTACGCCAACGGACTCGTAGTGCGCCTTGGCGTGCTTGAGCACATCGAGGCCGGAAACGTCCGGCAACGACAGGTCAAGCAGCAACACATCCACGGTGTGTTGCCTGAGCTGTTCCATGGCTTCGCGACCGGATCCGGCTTCGGCCGCGACCGCGAGGTCAGGTTGTCCGTTGATCAAAGTTCTTAGGCCGGCCCGAACGACCTGGTGGTCGTCCACGATCATGACTCTCGTGCGATTCATGGGCCGGGACGTCTCCACAACTTGTTGAGTTATTTCGTGCATGTCCGAAGTCTACCTCCGTGATACCTGCCGCCTGTCCGGCGTACCGGGGGTACCGTCGTCAGAAGTATCCTACACCCCCGAGGCGGCGCTGCAGCGAGAGAACCTCTCCTCGGCTTGCTCCCAGTCGACGATTTTCCAGAACGCCGTGATGAATTCCGGCCGGCGATTCTGGTACTTCACGTAGTACGCGTGCTCCCAGACATCGAGGATGAAAATCACGGTGGCATCGGCTGCGCGCACCACCTCGTGATCCTTGAGTTCGACGATGACAAGTTTTTTCGTCGCGTGCACGAGTGCGAGCGCGACCCATCCACTCGCGAAATGTTTGGCGGCGGTGTCGCTGAACTTCGTGCGAAACGCTTCGACAGAGCCAAAGTCTGTTCGAGCGCAGTCGCGAACTCGCCGCGCGGTTCGCGCGACGTTGACGGTGTCATCGAGCGCCAGAAAAGATCGTGATTGAAATGCCCGCCACCATTGTTCTTCACGGCGGCGCGAATTGCCGCGGGCAGCTTGTCGGTGTCACTCAGCAACTCCGCGAGCGTGAGCTTCTGCAGTTGCGCCGTGCCCGACAATGCTTCGTTGAGCTTCTTCACGTAAGTGCCGTGGTGCTCGTGATGGTGAATGCGCAATGTTTTTCCGTCGATGTGCGGTTCCAGCGCGTCATAGGCGTAGGGCAGGTCGGGCAGGTTGAATGGATATGTCTGACGCGAAACGTTGTCTTTCACGTGGATTCTCCTCGGGTAGATAGTGCTGAACAGCATGCGCGCCTCACGCGGCGCGGCGAATCGTCTCGAAACGAGGGGTTTGGTAAGACTCGTCCGATCCTCGCACGACCGACGGAGAGTGCCGACACCCATGGGTGTCCATGCCTGAGTGTGGTGCGAAAGCGCAGCGTCTAACTTCGCGTCCGTTCAAAACAACTGAAGGACGTAACTCATGAATTTCAAAGTCGCCGCGGCCGTTGCCGCATTGTCACTCGCGACGGTACCCGCCGCATTTGCCGATGAAAACGCGGGCTGGTATGTCGGTGGAGGCTTCGGTCAGTTCAATGCGGGAATCGATGATGTGGACGAAGTGGACGACGCCATCGAGGGCTGGGATGAAAGCGACGACACGTACAAGTTGTTCGCCGGCTATCGACTCAACAAGTTCCTGTCATTCGAGCTCGACTACGTCAATCTCGGTGAGCCATCGGGTGCCGTTGTGCCGGGACTCAATGTCGACAGCGCGGTCGACGGTTTTGCGCCGTATGTCATCGGCACGCTTCCGCTCGGCAACTGGTTCGAAGTGTATGCACGTCTGGGTTACTACTTCTATGACGCCAACGTCGGCGTGGAAGAGCCAACTGGGCGGACGAGTCGAGTTCGACGAAGAGTCCCAGGACCTGGTTTACGGTGCGGGTATCGGCGCCAACATCGGTGAGAGATTCAATATCCGTTTCGAGTACGAGAAGTTCGATCTCGAAGGACTGGATGATGCCGATTCACTGTGGCTGACCGGCGCCTGGAAGTTCTGATGAAACCTGGCGCCGGGCTCGCAGCGGGCCCGGCGTCAGCCCGGTGCGGCGCGCTTGTCGCGAATCGCGTCCAGCAGCAACTCGTAGTCTCCGCTCTTCGGCACATAGGCATCGGCACCGGCGGCCAGCGTGTGGCGGATCATTTCCGGATGCGCGTGGCCCGAGAAGACGACGATGGTGATCTTGCTGCCGCTCCTGCGCACGGTGCGCAGCAGGTCGATGCTCGATCGGCCCTGCAGTTCCAGGTCGAGCACCAGCACGTCGGCCTTGTGCTCGGCAGTGCCCGTGATGACGGCATCCACATCGGTTGCGGTACCCACGCACTTCAAGTCGGGTTCGGCGGAAATCAGCGTGACCAGCAATTCACGCAGGTCGTCGTTGTCTTCGGCGATCAAAACACGGAGGGGCGGCGCGCTCATGACGCGCATTCTCGCAAGCTGGCGACCGCGCCCGGCAATCGAATCAGGAAACCTCGGTACCCTCGTGAGCCGTGACCCACGCGAGCAGCGGATCCTGCGTCTCGTGCTCGCAGCGCATGGCGTCGATGACCGCTCGCAATTCCAGCAGGCGATAGAGTTTGTGTTGCGCAAACCCTTCGGGCCAGATTTCCGGCGAGGGAGGCAATGGGTGCTGGATTCGAGCCACCCGGGCATTCAGTTGACTGGCCATTTCCTTTCGAGCTCCGAACTTTCGTCTCTGAGGTGGCGCCAGTGTGGCAAACGACCGCCGTTCGGCGAATCTGCTGGTGCGCTGATTGTGGAGTAGGACGGTGCCGCGGCGCGGAAATTACCTGTTAAATATCGACTCTAATCGCGGGAATCCCGAAGGAGGTTTTCCCATGCCAAAGCAGAAGATTCAGGGTGAGGGCGACTACGAGGCGACCCGCCGCTATCGCAAACGGACCGACGAATTCCTGAAGAACAATGACGTGGAAAAGGCAGCGGTACGCGCGGCGCCGGAATCGCAGCGCGAGGCCGAGGACATGAAGGCCGCGGAAGCGGCGGGTAAGCGGCGCGCCAAGGGTGAAGACCCGGCGCTGCGCCGGCGCGCGGCAACGCGCGACGTACCGTCAGCGCGCGGCAAGACCTCGCGGCACTGAGTGGTTAGGCGAAGAAGCGCCGCAGGGCCTGGTAGGTGGCCTCCGGCGCTTCCTCGGCCAGCATGTGGCCGCTCTCGATTTCTTCACCGCGCACGTCGTTCGCCCACTCTTTCCAGATGCCGACCGCGTCATACCACTTCGGGATCACGCCCCGGTTTCCCCACATGACCAGCGTCGGGCATTCGATCTTGCGCGTGCCTCGATCGGCCTGATCCTGCTGGAAGTCGACGCTCACAGCGGCGCGATAGTCTTCGCACATGGCGTGAATCGCCGCCGGGTCGCGCGCGTTCTGCAGAAAATCTTCATAGGCGTCGAAGTCCGAGGAACCCTGGCCGTGGCGGAACAGGAAGCCGATGGGATCGGCGCTGATCATTCGCTCGGGCAGTGGATGTGCCTGGGAGAGAAAGAACCAGTGCCAATAGCCCATGCCAAAGCGCCAGTCGGCGCGCCGCAAGGTGTCGCCCGTGGGCACGATGTCCAGCACCGCGAGCTTCGTTACCGCGGCCGGTGAATCGAGCGCCAGTCGATAGGCGCAACGTCCGCCGCGGTCGTGGCCCGCGACGTGGAATTTTTCGAAGCCGAGTTTCTTCATGACTTCGAGCTGGTCGCGCGCCATCGCGCGCTTGGAATAGGTTTCGTGATTGGCGCTGGACTCGGGCTTGCCGCTGCCGCCATAGCCACGCAGATCAGGACACACCACGGTGTAGTGCTCGGCGAGCCGCGGCGCGACTTTCGACCACATCGCATGCGTCTGGGGAAATCCGTGCAGGAGCAGGAGGGGAGGACCGGATCCGCCATGCCGCAGGCGGATGGTGACTTCGTCGGTCTCTATTGTCGTCAGCGTGAATCCATCGAACACGACACCCTCGTTAGAAGCCTTTCCGCGTGGCGATGACCTGGAAGCGTCGCGCGACGCGTTCTCCTTCGTCATCCACCACAGTCAGTATGTGCTCGCCGGGGTCGATGTCCAACGACTGCTGGTGAAAAGTGTGCGTTTCGCCCAGGTATCGGTCATCGAGGTGCCAGTAAATCGTCGCTTCCCGCCGTCGATGAATTGCCTCGAAAACCGTTCGTCCGCGGCTGCCGTCGAGCTCTTGCGGAATCAGCACCTGCGAATTCGCGTCCGGATAAAGCAGCGCGAGCGCCGGACGGCCACCCACCTGCGCACCCGCGCAATCCGCGCGCAGCGCCGGCATCGGGCGATATTCCGAGTGCACGCGGCGGTAGTAGAACTCCTCGGCGGGTGGCAGCACGAACCACTGCGCCTGGATCATCGCGCCGGGCGATTCGCAATTGCTGTCCACACGTTGTTTGCCCGCGGCATCGAGGTTGACGCGCAGGTTGTGAGGGCTGAGCGCGTCGAAGTGACTGTCGCGCGGCATCCAGGTCCGGGTTGTGGCGCAGGCATCGTTCGCGAGATACCCGTCGTTTTCGCAGGTGTCGATACGACGCAGTGCGTGCACCGGCAGATCGAACCACGGACTCGCGGGCAGTGCATTGAAAAGCGCAAACATCAAGGGCGCGGCCATGGCCGACCCGGTGAGACCAGGGCGTCCCTCGCCACTGGCATTGCCCACCCAGACCGCGACCGTATAGCGGCTGCTGTTGCCGACCGCCCAGCCATCACGCAAGCCCCAGCTGGTGCCGGTCTTCCAGGCGATGCGGCGACTCGATGCAAAATTGCGCCAGTGGCCTTCTTCACCCGGCCGCGGCACTTCTAACAAAGTATCGAGCGTGAGCCAGGCGGCTCCCGTGCTGATGGGAGTGGGGCCGAGCGTTGCGGCGGCGTGGCCGCGCACCACCGTGAGCTCGTGAAATCGTGGTGTCGGGTCGGCGGGGCCGGCGCGAGCGATGCCCGCGAGCCCGGCATACATCGCCGACACGTCCCAGAGATTTCCTTCGGCGCCGCCCAGGATCAGCGTGAGGCCGTAGTCGTCGGCAGGCCGCGTCAGCGTGTGCATGCCGGCGCCACGCAGCAGATCGGCGAAGCGCGCCACGCCGTAGGTCTTGAGCATGCGCACCGCCGGCACGTTGAGCGAATGCGCCAGCGCCTCATCCGCCGGCACCGCGCCGCGATACTGGCGGTCGAAGTTCTCCGGAGCGAACCCTTCGTAGTGCGTGGGCACGTCGGGTAACAGCATGTGCGGGGTGATGGCGCCGTCCTCGAGCATGGCCGCGAACAGCATCGGCTTGAGAATGCTGCCGGTGCTGCGCGGCCGGCGAATGACGTCGACGGCGTGGCCCCGCGCTGGATCGAGTGCCTCGCTGGAATTGCCCACATAGGCGAGGACTTCGAAATTCGTGTTGTCCACGATGAGCGTGGCGGCGTTGAACACCTGCTGGCGCGCGAGCGTCGCGGAGTGGTCGCGCGTGAGCTGGGTCGCCTCGACCTGCAGGCGTGCATCGAGCGTGGTCACGATGCGATGCCGCGAGGGATCCTGCGCGCGCAGCGTATCGAGGAGGTGAGCCGCCAGGTCGGGCAGATCATGCGGTTCGGCGGTCAGCGGCTCACTCAAGGCCAGATCGAGATCGAGCGCCGTCAGATCGCCTGCCTCGTGCAGGCGATGCAACAGCGAATCGCGCTTCGACTTCAGGCGTTCGCGATTGCGCGCCAGGTGCACGAGCGCGGGATTGTTGGGCAGCACCGCCAGGGTCGCCGCTTCCGCCCACGAGAGGCTGTGCGGATCGCGACCGAAGTAACGCCACGCGGCGGCCTCCAGGCCGACGACGTTGCCGCCGAAGGGCGCATGCCCCGCGTACAACGAGAGGATTTCCTCCTTGTCGTAGGAAGCTTCGATGCGCAAGGCAAGCAGTGCTTCGCCTGACCTTGGTCGAAAGATCGCGCCGCTCACGGCCACGCGAGAGTCGCGCGAGCTGCATGGTCAACGTGCTGCCGCCACTCACGACGCGGCCGGCCCGGAGGTTGAGGCGCACGGCTCTTGCGATCGCCAGGCCATCCACTCCCGAGTGGCTTTCGAATCGCTTGTCCTCGAACACCAGCAGGGCACGCCGGAATTTCAGCGGCACCGTGCCGCGAGGTGGAAAGCGCCACTGTCCATCGCTGGCGATGCGCGCGCTGAGCAGCGTGCCGTCGCGTGCTTCGAGTACGTAGGATTCCGGGTCGTCGAACAGGTGTTCGGGCAGCAGCCGCCAGAACAGCACGCCCGCCAGCGCGCAGGCGGCGAGCACCGCCGCGCACCAGCGGCGCGTGCTCGTCGTGCGCGTTCGCACCACGAGTCTTCTCAGCGCTGCGGTGAGATCACTTCGATCCATTGACCCTTGAGCCTCGCGTGCTGATTGGCGTCGTACATGGCTTCGACACTGGTGCCCGGTAGATAGAACCGGCCGAGATAGGCGGCGTTGAGCCGCGTCTCGAAGAAGATCGATTCGCCGGCGTTGAGGCTGAAGTAGCGCTGCACGCGGTCGTCACGGATGTCGACGTATTCGGCGCCGCGCATTGCCTGGTTGCGCCAGGCGGCTGGCACCCACCAGAACTGCCCGAGCGGCTGATTCTCGGCGCTGCGCTCACCCTGGGTGTCGACTCCTTCGAGTCGATCGTTGCGGATTTCCCAACCCGCGGGCACCAGCTGCGACAGCGCAAGATTGTCGAGCTGCCGCTTGCTGACGTTCTTGACGGTGAGCTGGGCGATGAGATCGCTGCCCTGCGCGATCTTGCGCACGTCGACCGTCTTGCCGTCCGCATCGCTGTATTCGATGGCGAGCGTGAGTCCATTGGCGGACGCGTCTTCCTCGCCGCTCTTCGGCGTCGCCCGCACTGCCACGGTGGCGTAGAGCTTGCGATCCGATGTGTTGGTGATCGTGATCGGCGCGCCGCTCACCGAAGGTGGCGGCAGCTTGACGTGGGCGACCGGCGCGTCGCCCTTCACCGTCTGCTGGTGCGCGCTGCCCGCCGCGTAGTCGAAGCTGAAACCGGTGAACGGCTTCGTGCCCGTGTTCTGCGCCACGGCCACGAGCGCGAAGGCCACCGACTGCGTGCTGTACCAGCTGCCATCGTTGAGTTGTCCGGCGACATCCTCGAGCAGCGCGCCAGTTTCGGCGTCGCGACCGAGCAGCGTCATACCCATGAGCACCACCGCGCGATCGCGCAGCAGCGAACCGAAGGTGTAGGGATTGGCATCGGCGAACACGAAAGCCTCGCAGACGATCTTTCTCCACCAGGGCTTTCGCCACCTCAGGTTTGCCGGCGAGCTTGTACGTCGAGGCGAGCAGCCAGCGTTCCGCCAGCGACAGCGAGGAGTTTTCGCGCAGGCGGTTCATCGCGCCGATCTCGGGCTGACCGGCGAGCGCCAGCGTGTACAGGCGATAGGCCTGCGCATAACGCTCGGCATGGACGAGGTCGGGCGCATAGTGGCCCGGTTCGTCCTGGCGCGGATTCCAGTGCTGCGCGGCATCTCTTCTGGTAACGCAGCCATGAGGACTTCATGTCGCCGGGCAGCGTGTATCCGGCCTTTTCGGCCTCGAGGAAGAAGTGGCCCGCGTAGGTCGTTCCCCAGTTGTTGCGCCAGTCGCGCGTCACCATCGGTGTTCCAGATGCCCGGCCAGTACTGGAATCCGCCGGACGGATGCTGCAGGCTGCGCAGGCGCGCGAGTCCGGCGCGGATGTTGTTCTCCACCTCGAGCCTGCGGTTCTGGTCGAGCTTGATGAGCGCCGGTAGATAGAGCTGCGGAAAGACGCTCGAGGTGGTCTGCTCGAGGCAGCCGTACGGATAGTGGATGAGATATTCGAGGCGGCCATCCAGGTTGATGGGCGGCAGCGCCGAGACCTCGAGGTTTGCCATCTGCGTGCCGGCGAGGCCGAAGGCCGTGAGGTCACCTTTCCACGATGCGCCGGGTGCGAGCGTGGCGCGCTGGAAGCGCGAGGAGGGCACGTTCGGCGTGCGCACCTCGAGCCACACGTCACTCTCCGCGCGGAATTTGCCGCTGGTCGCAATCACGCGGATCTTGCCCGCGCCGAGCGTCGACCCTGAGCGCAGCGTGAGGAAGCCGAGCTTTTCTTCGGGTCGCGTGAAGGCGATCTGCGTCACCGCGTTGCCCACGGGCGCTGAAGCGCGAATCCAGCTGCACTTCGAGTTTCACCGACTTGATCGACGCCTCGCTCGTGAACACCGACACCGGCAACGAGAACTGCTCGTCGGGCCCGATGACACGCGGCAACGTCGGCAGGATCATCAGCGCCTGGCGCACGAAGACCGATTTGTCGGCGGAGCCGTAAGCGCTGCCGTCACCGGCCACCACCATGACGCGCACCGCGCCCACGTATTGCGGAAGCTGCACGGTGTGCACGCGCTTCTCGCCGGCCTTGAGCGAGAAGGGCCCGAAGAAGCGCACCACCGGCGGGAAGCGCGATTTGCCTTCGTCGGGTTTGGTGGCGTCGGTGGCGTCGCTGCCGCCGAGCGCCAGCAGGCGATCGAGCTGGCCGCCATAGGCGCCGGCGACTTCATCGAACAGGTCCCAGGTCGAGACGCCCAGCGCTTCGCGCTTGTAGAACTCGGTGTGCAGGTTCGGTGTCCTGAAGCCGGTCAGGCCTAACAATCCTTCGTCGACCACCGCCAGCGTGTAATCCATCGCGCGCCCGGACTGCTCGCTCACGGTGACGCTGGCCTTGGACTGCGGCGCCCATTCCGCGGCGGTCGTGACCACCGGCGTGAGATGCGTCTGCGGGTCGGTCACCTTGAGGGGAATCACGCCGTAGAGCCGGATCGGCCGGTCGTTGTTCTTGTTGGCATGCGGCTGGACCATGGTCACCGCGGCATAGATGCCCGGCGCCATGCCGGCGGTGATCGGAATGGAAATCTTGTTCGAGCCCGCTTTGGCTTCGATCCAGCGCTGCTCGAGAATGGCGCTGCCACTTTCCAGCGTGAGCAACGCGCGGCCCTGCGCGGCCTCGGGCAGGCGTACCACCGCGGTTTCGCCCACGCGATACTCCTGCTTGTCGGAGCTCAGCATGAGGATGTTGGCCGCGGGTCCGGACTGGTCGCGAGCGGCGCCCGCCCAGGACGGCCAATCGATGTAGAACACCCGGCCGGTGCAGTGACCGCCGTCGAGATCGCAGGCTCGCACCAGGTAGCGGCCCCATTCGGGATACTTGACCTCGAACTCCCAGCGCGCGCTGCCGTCTGTTCGAGGAAATGATTTCCTGTTTGACCATCGAGGTGCTCTCGCCCTGCGCATACTGCGCCAGCGAATCGCCGCTCGATTCCCACCACCAGCGCCACTGCACTTTGTAGATCGTCAACTGCAGGCGCGGGACGGACACTGGCGCGCCATCGACGTTCAGCGTCGCGAGCTCGACCACGTGTTTGGTGTCGGTGAGCAGCATGTCGCGCGCCGCGTCGCCCTTGGGCAGCTTGAGCCCGACGTAGCGATCGAACGCCGCCACGGTGCGCGTTTCCCGATTGATGCTGAAGGCGCCGCCGCGCTCGAACACGCGAGTGACGAAGGTGGCGTTCAGCATGCCCGGCGCGTCACGCGGCAGATCGAGGTCCTTGTCGATCTTCGCCTTGCCATCGGCGTCGAGCTTGCCATCGAGCACGGTGATCGGCGCCCCGCTGAACGAGCGCGCCGGATCGTCGAACACGTAGTCCGCATTGCGCGTGAAGCGTGTGGGCGCACTCGAGAGCCGCACTTCGATCGCCGTGCGCAGGCCCGCTGCCGTGGCGCCCGACAGCCACTGGGCATTGACCGTCCCTTTGAGCGGAGAACTTTCGATGACGGGCTTTTCGCCCAGGTCCAGCTCGATCTTGAGCCGGTTGGGCATCACGGTTTCGACCTTGAGGGTCTTGGCGAAACTCGCGCCACCCACCATGCGCCAGCGCGTTCCAGTCACCGGTGGGCGCATCGGCCGCGGTCTTGAGCTCGAAGGAATAGAACTGTCCCACAGGTTTGGAATTCGTCAGCGTCTGCACCAGCTGACCGCGCGGATTGCGCAGTTCGACCGTGACCGGGTGGTTAGGCGGCAGGGTATGTGTCCGGTCCTGCAGCGCGAACGTGAGGTAGATAGTATCGCCCGGACGCCAGACGCCGCGGTCGCCGTAGAGATATCCCTTGAGTCCCGCCGACCACGCTTTCGCCGCCCACGTCGAAGTGGCTCACCGGCAGCGCCACGCCGTTCGCCACGCGCAGATAGCCCTTGCGCCCGCCATCGTCGGCGATGAGTGCGAAAGGCGTGCCGCGCGGATCGAGCTCCACCATGCCATTGGCGTCGGTGCGGCCGCTGGCCAGCACCTGGTTCTGGTAGCTCATCACGTCGATCTTCACGCCCGCCAGCGGCCGGGCGCTGTCGAGCGCCGTGGCCACCGCGAGCAGCTTGCCGCGCTGCGCGCGCTTGGCGATCAGGCCGATGTTGGAAGCGAGCAGATTGCGCGCGTCGCGGATGTTGCTGCCGTAACGGTAGTACGCCGCCTTGCAGGGATCGTCGCGTTCGTTCCAGCTGATGTCGCCGTAGTACTCCTCGGCGTAGTCCCAGTTGGAGGGGTCGTCAGCTGTCGGCATCGTCCTGGCTGGCAGGTTCGGGATCTTCGACCGCCGTGGTTTCGGATTCATTCGGACAGTCGTAGAGCGCGTCTCCCGGCGCCAGTGACAAGGTGAGCTGAAAAAGCCCGCCGGGATGCTTGCGCTGAGCTCGGTGACGTCGAGGTCGTAGCGGGTCCACTTGCCGGGAATCGGTGAGGCGAGCGGAATTGTCTTGCGCCACAACACTCGTCCCACGCGGCCGAGTTCCTGCGAACCGCTGAGCGGATTCACCTGCAGGAACTGCGGGATGTTCGGCTCGAAGACCTGCAGCGCAGTGACGCGCACGGCGCGCGCGCTGACCGCCTCGAAGGGCACACTGAGCGTGGTGGCGTCCGGCAGGATCACGCCCTTGCCGACGAAGCGCACCTGCGGCTTGGTGTTGGCGAACTCCAGTTTGAATTCGCGCATGCCGATGAGTTTCTGGCCCGAGCGGCTGCGAATGGCGGGCTCGAGCGTGAGCGTGACTTCACCGATCACGTCATCGTTGAGATACAGCGTCATCAGGTTGTCGCTGATCGAGGTGGTGAATTCACCCTTCGACAATCTGACCTGGCCCTTCGAGCTCCTGTCGCGCGTCGAGCGCATCGGAGAAGTGAACCTGGATCTGCCGCTGATCGTTGACCTGCACGGCCTCGGTCTGCGTGACCGCGAATTCGTCGAGCGCCGGCACGCGCCAGCTCTGTTCGCCTGCATTCTTGATGCCGAGCGGAGCGCCATCCCAGCTCAGCAGGATTTCCTGTTCTTCACTCTTGCGCGCGATGTCGCGGATCGTGAAGTGGTGCTGGCGTTCGCCAGCGTCCCAGGTGATGGCAATGGGCTTTCCATCCAGCGTCGCAGTGACGATCTTTTCGATGCGCTCGCGATTCTCCGAGTCCGCGGTGAGCACGGCTCCCTGCAGCACCATGAGTTCGTTGCGGTCAGGCATGACTTCGAGTCCATAGGTGCGCACGTCGAAATTCACGCCCAAGGTCTTGACCAGGAATTCGAAGGGCTTCGTGTCCTCGGGCACGCCAGTCAGTCCCTTCGCACGCACGCTGATCCGGTATTCGGTTCCGGCAGCGAATTCCGGTTCGGCCCGCAGCACGATTTCGCGGCGGCTCGTAAAAGTGGCGCGCATCTTCACCGCGGGCGAGATGCCGATGTTGGCGGTGGCGTCCGAACCCACGCGCTCCTGCGGCACGACATCGTTGGTGAACAGCACGCGCACCGGCGAGTGGCGCGAGATGG
Organism: uncultured Pseudomonadota bacterium; assembly: GCA_963736955.1. Taxonomy (GTDB): domain Bacteria; phylum Pseudomonadota; class Gammaproteobacteria; order Steroidobacterales; family Steroidobacteraceae; genus CADEED01. The sequence continues at coordinate 694,816 of CAVTQT010000008.1, read as the reverse complement.
CGCCATTGCTGTGCTGGCTGATCGAAGTCACCCATTGCGGATCGGGCGGTGCGGTGCGCTGCGGAGTCGCGACGCCGGTGCTGCCGCTGCAGTTCACACACAGGAACACCGCCGCCGTGGCCAACAGGGCGGAGAGGAAATTACGGATCATGGAGGCTCCGGAGGGGAGAGGTTTCGACGCAGGTTCAGTACAGCGGAGGAACCTGTCGATGAGGTGCGGGAAATGTGGCAAATGGGGGCGCGGTTTGAGGGCGGCGGTGCCCCAGCGATCGCACCCGCACAGGGTTGAGTTCGCTTTTCGCCGGGCCCTTCGATGATTGGGTGTCGCTAGTTTGCTGGCCGCCGCCTGACGCGATGACGTCTTGGCGCGGTTGGAGTCGGAAGATGGCGAAGAGTCCGTTTGAAGCGGGGAGGCGGCTTCGTGCCTAACGAGGTCAGGTGCCCGGCCCGCTCACTCAACCCTGTGCGGGTACGCTCGCTGGGGCGCAGACGTCATCGCACCGCGTCCCCATTTCCCCGCGGAGTTGGAGAAGAGAAGAGACGCAGGGTCTAGGTCTTCTCTTCCCCAAGCCGGGGAGTCACTCCGCATTTCTCTTCGAATAGGACCGCGGTTCGTGGGTGATGGGGCGAGCGAGCGGTGTCCATGCAGGGACGAGTGAGCGGGCCGGGCACGTGACCTCGTTAGGCACGGAGCCGCCTCTCTATTTCATCCGGACTCTTCGCTGACGTCTCACCCCACTGCACGAGGACGTCATCGCGTGTGGCGGCGGCCCAAATCTTGCGAATCCAATTGAGCGAAGGGCCCGGCGAAAAGCGAGCTCGTCCCTGCATGGGCGCCGATCGCTCGCCTCTTCTCCAACAAGGTGCGGCCCCATTCCGAGGAAATGGGGAGTGTCCCCAATTACTTGGCGATCGCTTCCTTCGTGGGATTGATCCACACACCCTGCGCAAGCGTGGTGGCGAATGCGGCACCGACGATGCCGGCGTCGGCACGCAGCGCGCCGAGCTTGATGTTCGTCGGCACGGTGAGGTCGTCGCTGAGATTGGGATGATCAGCGGTGATGCCGCCGCAGAGCACGATGAGATCGGGCCACAGCAACGCGTGCATGCGATTGAGCACAATGTTGAGCTCGGTCACGTACTCCGACCACTCGAGCTTGCGCTCCATGCGGGCGCGGCCGGAGGCGCGGGCTTCTGCTTCCATGCCATCGAATTCGAGGTGGCCGAGTTCGGTGTTGGGCACGAGTTTGCCGTCGACGAACAGCGCGCTGCCGATGCCGGTGCCGAGCGCGAGTACCAGCACGGTGCCATTCACATCGCGGGCGGCACCGAAATTCACCTCGGCGAGCCCTGCCGCGTCGGCGTCATTGATGGCGACGACCTGGCGCTTGAGCTTCAGTGCCGCCGGCTCGGCGAGCGGCTGGCCGATCCAGGCCTTGGCGACATTGGCGGCCGTGTACACGGTTCCGCCGACGACCACGCCGGGGAAAGTCACGCCGGCCATGAGACTGGCGTTGCCTTCGGGAACGGCGCCCGCCATCGCATCCAGCATTTCGCTGACGGCGGACATGGCGGGCGAGGCGACCGAGCGGCGTTCACCGACCAGACAGCCCCTGCTCAAGTCAACGACGGCCGCCTTGATCGACGAGCCCCCGATATCAATACCAATTGCTTGTCGGTGCATTCCGCGTTAACTCGAAGCCATTGTGGTGCAGCGCGAAGAAGACGCACCAAACGATATTCGTAATCTGTGCCCACCCTCGCGAGGGTGCATATGATACCGGTCTAAAGGCCCCGACATAGTTTTTGCATGCATTGTCGGGCCGCCAAGAAAAATGTCCTGAAATGTCTCGTAAGTGAAAGAAGGTAGTTCGAGTGCTGAATGAGCCGACACTGGTGACGGGTGCCATCCTCCGCCGCGGATCGTTGCGTGCCGCCATTTACGACCGTCTGACGCGCTCGTTGGGCAAAGAGCCCGAAACCGCCACGCCGCGTGACATATACGACGCGCTCTCGCTGGCGGTTCGCGAGGAATTGTCCGCACGTTGGCTCGCGACTCAGCGGCGCGTGGCCCGCGCTCGCGTCAAGCGCCTGTGCTACCTGTCGGTCGAATTCCTGCCGGGCCGATCGCTGGTAAACGCGCTGTCGAGCCTGGATTCGGAGCTCATCGACGAGGCTCGCGCGGCGGTCGCCAGCATGGGCCACGATTTCGATTCAGTGCTGGCCCTCGAGGTGGATCCGGGCCTGGGTAACGGTGGTCTGGGCCGGCTGGCGGCGTGTTTCCTCGATTCGCTGGCGACGCTGCAATACCCGGCGACGGGTTACGGAATCCGCTACGACTACGGAATTTTCACGCAGTCGATAGACACCGAAGGCGCGCAGCGCGAGTCCGCCAGCACCTGGCTGCGGCTCCACAATGTCTGGGAAACCCCACGGTCGGACGCGCGATATATCGTGCGTTTCGGCGGGCGGGTGCTGAACACTCACGACGTCAGCGGCACGGAGCGCTCGCGCTGGGTGGAAACCCAGGATGTTCTGGCGGTGGGATTCGACCAGCTCGTGCCCGGCAATCGCAGCCCGACGGTGAATCACCTGCGCCTATGGTCTGCACGTGCGCTGCAGCCGTTCCACATCGAGGATTTCAACGCCGGCAACTATTCGGTCGCTGTTGAGGACCAGATCGAAGCGAAAAACCTGTCACGCGTCCTGTACCCGGACGACTCCACGCCGCAGGGCAAAGAGCTGCGTTTCAAGCAGCAGTACTTCTTCGTGAGCGCCAGCATCCAGGACATCCTCGCCACGCATCTCGCCGAGGAACGCTCGCTCGAAGAATTGCCGGGCGCCCTGGCGATTCAGATGAACGATACGCATCCGACGCTCGCAATTCCGGAGCTCATGCGCCTGCTGATCGACCAGTACGACATGTTGTGGGCGCAGGCGTGGGAGCTCTGCCGGCAGGTGTTCGGCTACACCAATCACACGCTGATGCCCGAGGCGCTGGAAACCTGGCCGGTGCACTTCTTCGAGCAGTTCCTGCCGCGGCACCTGGAAATCGTCTATCGCATCAACGAAGAATTCCTGCTGGAGGTCGAAAAGAGGTTCAAGGGAGACGGCGCGGCGAAGACCACGTTGTCCATCATCGGGGAATCGCACGGTCGCCGCGTGCGCATGTCGCACCTCGCGGTGATCGGCAGCCACAAGGTCAACGGCGTCGCGAAGCTGCATTCCGATCTCATGAAGAAGACTATCTTCTCGGGATTCGCGCAGATGTATCCCCGATCGCTTCACCAACGTGACGAACGGCATCACCGTGCGTCGCTGGCTGAAGCAGTCCAATCCGCGGCTGGCGCGCCTGCTCACCGAGCGGCTGGGCAGCGCGTGGGAAAACGATCTCGAAGAAATCGAGCGACTGCGATGGGCGGCGGACGATCCTGGTTTCCGCGCGCAGTTCCGCGAGATCAAGCGGGCTAACAAGATACAGCTCGCCGAAGAGATCGATCGGCGCACCGGCATCGACGTGAGCGTGGACTCGCTGTTCGACGTGCACGTGAAGCGCATTCACGAGTACAAGCGCCAGCTGCTGAACATCCTCTACGTGATCACCCGGTACAACCGCATCAAGGCCAGGCCCGACGAACACTGGGTGCCGCGCACGGTGATGTTCGCCGGCAAGGCGGCGCCCGGTTACGCCATGGCCAAGGGCATCATCCGGCTCATCAATAATGTATCGACCACGATCAACCAGGATCCGGCCACGCTGACCAAGCTCAAGTGCGTGTTCCTGCCGGATTACGATGTGTCGTTGGCGCAGACCATCATGCCGGCCGCGGACCTCTCACAGCAGATCTCCACTGCCGGCATGGAGGCTTCGGGCACCGGCAACATGAAGCTCGCGCTCAATGGCGCGTTGACCATCGGCACGCTGGATGGCGCGAATATCGAGATTCGCGATTCGGTGGGACCGGAGAACATCTTCATTTTCGGCATGACCGCCGACGAGGCGGCGGCGCGGCAGGCGAATGGCTACCGTCCCCGCGACATCGTGGCGGCGGATCCCGAGCTTGCTGCCACGCTCGAGTTGATCCGCTCGGGTGCGTTCAATCGCGGCAAGTCCGACGATGCGCGCATGGTGGTCGATCGCCTCACCTCCGATGGCGAGCCGTTCCTGGTGCTCGCCGATTTCGCCGCGTACTGCAAAGCGCAGGATCAGGTCGATGCGTTGTACCGGCAACCCGAGGAGTGGAGCCGCCGCGCGGTGCTCAATACCGTTGGCATGGGGCCATTCTCCAGTGACCGCAGCGTGCGCGAATATGCGGAACGCATCTGGAACATCCGATCGGTGATATAGAGGTTCATGCCCTACCATGAAAACAAAGCTGACGAAGGCCGAGATCCAGGCGCTGGTGAACACCACTCACCACGAGCCACGTTCCCTGCTGGGTTACCACGAAATCCCTCGCGCCGGCAGCACGCCGTTGTGCGTGGTGCGCGTGCTCGAGCCCGGCGCCGAGGCCATCGACGTCTGCTGGGAAGACACGCCCGGTGAGCTCCATCCTCTCAAGCGCATTCACGATGCGGGCTTGTTTGAAGGAACCATTCCACACCGCCGCCCGGTGACGCCGTACCGGCTGCGCGTGCGCTTCCCGTTCGATCACGTCGTCGTCAAACACGACACGTACTTCTTCTCGCACGAACTGACGGACTTCGATCTCTATCTGTTCGGCGAAGGGCGTCACTACGGCCTGTACCACAAGTTCGGCGCGCACCCGCGCGTCCGCGATGGCGTTGCCGGAACGCATTTCGCCGTCTGGGCACCGAATGCCCATCGCGTGAGCGTGGTCGGCAGCTTCAACAACTGGGACGGACGCATGCACGCCATGCAGGCCCGCGGCGGCTCGGGCGTCTGGGAGTTGTTCGTCCCCGACGTGGGGGAGGGTGCGGAATATAAATACGAGATCCGCACGCAACGCGGTTCGCTGCTGCTCAAGTCCGATCCCTTCGGATTCTTCATGCAACGCCGGCCGGAGACCGCGTCGGTGGTCACCTCGCTCGACGGCTACGAATGGCATGACGCCGACTGGCTGCGAATGCGCGCGCAGCGCGACTGGCGGCGTTCGCCGGTCAATATCTACGAGGTGCACCTGTCGAGCTGGCAGCACTCCTGGGATCGACAGCCTCCATTTTTCACCTGGGCGGAAGCCGCGGAGCGGCTCATTCCCTACGTGGTGGACATGGGCTACTCGCACATCGAACTCATGGGAGTCGCCGAGTATCCGTTCGATGGTTCGTGGGGCTACCAGGTGGTGGGCTATTACGCGCCGACGTCGCGGTACGGGACGCCGAAGGAATTCATGGCCTTCGTCGACAAGTGCCACCAGGCGGGCATCGGCGTGATCCTCGATTGGGTGCCCGCGCATTTTCCGAAGGACGCGCATGGTCTCGCCGAGTTCGACGGATCCGCGCTCTACGAACACGCCGACCCGCGCATGGGCGAGCACAGCGACTGGGGCACGAAGATCTTCAACTATGGCCGGCACGAGGTGAAGAACTTCCTGGTCGCGAACGCGCTGTACTGGATGGAGCGATATCACATCGATGGATTGCGTGTGGATGCCGTCGCGTCGATGTTGTACCTCGATTACAGCCGCAAGGCCGGCGAGTGGCTGCCTAACAAATATGGCGGGCGCGAAAATCTCGAGGCGCTGGACTTCCTGCGCGAGTTCAACACGGTGGCGCATCGCGAGCACCCGGGCGTGTTGACCATCGCCGAAGAGTCGACCGCATTCCCGGGCGTCACGCGACCCGTGCATCTCGGCGGCGTGGGGTTTTCGTTCAAGTGGAACATGGGGTGGATGAACGACACTCTGCACTACTACGAGAAGGACCCGGTCTACCGGCGACACGAACACAACAAGATCACGTTCTCGTTCATGTACGCGTGGAGCGAGAACTTCGTGCTGCCGATCTCGCACGATGAGGTCGTACACGGCAAGAAGTCGCTGCTCGACAAGATGCCCGGCGACGAATGGCAGAAGCGGGCGAACTACCGGCTGTTCATGTCGTACATGACGGCGCATCCGGGCAAGAAACTCATGTTCATGGGCTCGGAGTTCGGCCAGTGGCACGAGTGGCGCGAGCACGAACAGCTCGACTGGCCGCTACTGCAAAATCCCGCGCACCTGGGGTTGCAGAGCCTCAACCGCGAGCTCGCGAAGTTTTACCGCACGCATCCGCAGCTTTACGCCAGCGATTGCGATGCGGGCGGTTTCCGCTGGAGCGATCTGCACAACGCCGACGAGAGCATTTTCGCGTTCCTGCGCCAGGAGCATGGGCACGCACCCATCGTCTGCGTGTTCAATGCGACGCCCGTGCCGCGCGAAGACTACTGGTTAGGTGTGCCCGACGCCGGGCGCTACGACGTCGTGTTCGATTCGGATCATCCGGGGTTCGGTGGTTCCGGATTCGCGGGCGTCGGCGGGCTATGACGCGTTCGCCCACGTCGTGCACGGCTTCCCGCACGCGCTGCGCATGCGGCTTCCCCCTTTGTCTGCCGTCTTCCTGAGACGCAGTTTCTCATGAAGGATGGCGGATGAAGGAAGGCTCGCCCGATCTTCTCGGAGCAACATTCACCGGCGACGGCGTGAACTTCGCCATTCGCTCTCGCGCCGCCACGCGCATCGATGTCTGCCTTTACGATTCGACCGGCGAACGCGAAACGGCTCGCCTCACGCTGCCGGGTCGTACCGGCGCGGTCTATCACGGTTTCGTCGAGCGCGAGCTGGCGCGCGTGGGCACGCTGTACGGCATCCGTGTGCACGGCATCTATGATCCGCGCGAAGGTTACCGGTTCAACTCCAACAAGCTGCTGATCGACCCCTGGGCGCGCGACATCGTGGGCGACGTGAAGTGGCATCCGTCCCTCATGGGTTACGACCCGGCGGACGCCGAGGGCCTGCGGCCAAGTCTTGTCGACAGCGCGCCGTTCATGCCGCGTTGTCGAGTGATCGACAGCCAGTTCGACTGGGAAGACGACAAACAACCCGCGGTGCCCTGGCGCGACACCTTGATCTACGAATTGCACGTCAAGGGCTTTACGCAGCAGCACCCGGACGTGCCGCCGGAATGGCGCGGCAAGTACCTCGCGCTCACGGTGCCGGCGGTACTCGATCACCTGAAGGCGCTGGGTGTGACCGCGGTCGAACTCATGCCGGTGCACGCGTTCACGAGCGAGGGATTCCTGCACGAACGCGGCCTCACCAACTACTGGGGCTACAACACACTGGCCTGGTTCGCGCCCACCAGTCGTTATGCGGTGAACGATCCAGTGGTCGAGCTCAAGCAGGCCGTAAAGGCGCTGCACAAGGCGGGCATCGAGGTGATCCTCGATGTGGTCTACAACCACACCGCCGAGGGCAACCATCTCGGGCCCACGCTGAACTTCCGCGGTATCGACAACCGTGCCTACTATTTCCATCGCGCCAACGATCGCCGTTTCTATGACGACGTCACCGGCGTCGGCAACACCGTCGCCTGCGATCATCCCATCGTGCAGGCCGATATCGTCTCCTCGCTGCGGTATTTCGCGGAAGAATTCCGCATCGACGGCTTTCGCTTCGATCTCGCCACCGTGCTCGGACGTGACCGTTCGGGATTCAATTCCAACTCGCCGTTCTTCTCGATGCTGGCCGCCGACCCGGTGCTCGCCTACGTGAAGCTGATCGCCGAACCCTGGGACGTGGGGCTGGGCGGCTACCAGCTCGGCAATTTTCCGCAAGGCTGGAGCGAGTGGAACGACCGCTATCGCGACACCATGCGCGCCTTCTGGCATGGCGGCCGGCGCATGCTCGGCGGATTCGCGGAACGCTTCGCCGGATCCTCAGACCTGTTTCGCCGCAACGGCCGCAAACCCACCGCGAGCATCAACTTCGTCGCTGCGCACGACGGCTTCACGCTGCGCGACACCGTGTCGTACAACGAGAAGCACAACGAGGCCAATCTCGAGAACAACCGCGACGGCCACTCCAACAACCACAGCTGGAACTGCGGAGCCGAAGGCCCCACCGACGACGTGCACATCATCGCGCTGCGCCGCCGCCAGGTGCGCAACATGCTGACGACGCTGTTCTTCTCGCAGGGCGTGCCCATGTTGTTAGCCGGCGACGAGCTCTATCGCACGCAGGATGGCAACAACAACGCCTATTGCCAGGACAACGAAATCAGCTGGGTCGATTGGAACGGCCTCAAGGCCGACGATTCATTGCTGCAGTTCGTGCGCGCGCTTACCGCCGCGCGCCGCGCGCGTCCCGAACTCCGTCGCGACACCTTTCTCAAGGGCGCGTTACACGCCAGCCATTCGCGTGACATCTGCTGGTGGCATCCTGATGGTCACGAGATGGTCGACAGTGAGTGGAACAATCCGGACCAGCGCTGCCTGGGCGTGGGGCTTGGTGGCACCGCGTCTGCCCCCGATTGGTTGCTGCTGCTCAATCCCACCGAGGCGGAATGCGAGTTCCAGCCTCCGTCATCCAGCGAGGTCAAAGGGTGGTTAGTCGTGCTCGACACCGCGCATCCCGTCGGTGTGTTGACCGGGTCCCGGTTGCCTGCGGGGCCGGTGAAGGTCGGTCCGTACCAGACCCTGGCGTTGCAGCGTGTCCTCTGACGCGCTGACGCCACTCATCGAGCGCCTGGCGCGAGCGCGCGGCGTCGGTGATGCCTACCACTCCTACAAGGGTGAACTGAAGTACTTCACGCTCACCACCAAGGCCGCCATCCTGCGCGCCATGCATTGCCGCATCGACGATGCAGCCGCGCTCGAGACGCAGATCCGCGAGTCCGAGGCGGCGCATCCGGTGGGCTTGTTAGGAGATGTGGTCGTGCTACGCGCTGGTTCGCGCGCGGCGCGAGTGAACACTCCCGCCATCGAGCAAAATGCCTTGCTGCGCTGGACGGTGAAGTTCGAGGGCGGCGGCGGAACGCGTTCAGGCGAGGTTCGTGCCTGGGATCTGCCCGAGCGGGGGTCGCATCAGCAGGATGGCAAGTGGTATGTGCTGCGCGATTTGCCGTTGCCTGCAGACCTGCTCACCGGATACCACCGCCTCGAGGTCGACCTCGAACACGCGGGGCGCGAGGAATGCGCGCTCATCGTGGCGCCGGACAAATGCCGCGAGCCTGCCGATATCGCGGGCGGCTCGCGGTTGTGGGGCGTGGCCGTGCAGCTCTACGCACTGCGTTCGCAGAACAACTGGGGCATCGGCGATTTCTCGGACCTCGCCGAACTACTGCGCCACGCGGCCGCGGCGGGTGCCGGGTTCGTTGGCATCAGTCCCGTACACGCGCTGTTCCCCTCCGATCCGACGCTGTATTCGCCTTACTCCGCGTCGAGCCGGCATGCCCTGAACGTGATGTTCATCGATGTGGCGTCGGTACTCGAAGCGCAGGGCTCGCGCCGCGCGCTGGCGATCATGGCGGATCCGGGCTTTCGTGCGCGCCTGGCGCAGGCGCGCGCGGCCACCCAGGTGGACTACGCCGCGGTCGCCAGTCTGAAGATGGCGGTGCTGCAGGCAGCGTTCGAGAGATTTCGTACCGAGCATCTCGCGCGCCATACAGCGCGTGCCGCGGCCTGCCGCGCGTTCCTGCGTGAACGCGGGGAGGCCATGCGCCTGCACACGCTGTTCGACGCCATCGACAGCCATCTGCGGCGGCATCACGGTACCGGCGCCGGCTGGCACAACTGGCCGGAGGAATACCGATCGCCAACCGGCGACGCAGTACGGCGATTCGCGCACGAACACGCCGACGAGGTGGATTTCCACGGCTACCTGCAGTGGCTCGCCGCCGAGCAGTTAGGCGCCGTGCGGAAGCTGGCGCGCGAGCTCAACTTGAGCGTCGGCATCTACGGCGACTACGCAGTGGGTGTGAATGCCTCCGGATCAGAAACCTGGTCCGATCAGTCGCTGTACTGCACGGGTGCCGCGATCGGCGCGCCGCCTGATCCGATTGGTCCCGGGGGCCAGGAGTGGGGCATTCCGCCGCAGGATCCGCGGCAGTTGCGGCGTACGGCCTACGCGCCGTTCGCGGCGCTGGTGCGCGCCAACATGCGTGCCTGCGGAGCCTTGCGTCTCGATCACGTCATGGCATTGTTCCGCCAGTGGTGGGTGCCACGCGGCTTCAAGTCCGCCGACGGCGGTTACGTGCACTATCCAGTCGAGGATCTGCTGGGCGTGGTGGCGCTCGAAAGTCATCGCAACGGCTGCCTGGTGGTGGGAGAGGATCTCGGTGTCGTCCCCGATGAGATCCGGCGTGCGCTGCCGCAGTTCGGCGTGTACCACTACAAGGTGGTGCTGTTCGAACAGAAGGGCGGCGAATTCGTCGCCCCCGCCGACTACACGCGCTACGCGCTGGCCGCCGTGACCACTCATGATTTGCCCACGCTGCATGGCTGGTGGAGCGGCCATGACATCGACCTGTGGGAGAAGCTGGGTTTTTATGCCGAACCCTCCATTGGCGAACGCCGCCGCGCCGAACGCCAGCTCGAACGCGAGCGCCTGCTGCGCGCGCTCTGTCGCGAGAAGCTCTGGGCGAGCGCGGACGTGGTTCCGGAATACTCCGCCGAGCTCGGGCGCGCGGTGCACGTGTATCTCGGCAAGAGCCCGACCGCGCTGGTGACCGTGCAGCTCGAGGACATGATCGGCATGCTCGAACCGGTAAACGTTCCCGGCACCAGTTCCGAATATTCCAACTGGACGCGCCGCATGACGGCGAGCGCGGCCGAAATCTTTGCGCGCGAAGATGTTCGCGGCCTGTGCGCGGCCATGGTCGAGAGTCGCCGCGCCGGAATGAATAAGATGGCGACCTCATGAGCGCCCTGCTGCAATCCCTCATCTACACCGCCCAGCGGGCGGGCGGCGCCATCATGGCGGTCTACGCCACCGACTTTTCCGTGCGCGACAAGGCGGATGCTTCGCCAGTCACCGCCGCCGACGAAGCCGCAGAAAAAATCATTCTCGCCGATCTCGCGGTGATCGCCCCGAAGGTGCCGGTGGTGGCGGAAGAGGCCGTGGCCAAAGGTCTAGTACCGGTGATTGCAGATCGCTTCTTTCTCGTCGATCCGCTCGACGGCACGCGCGAATTCGTGAGCCGTCGCGACGAATTCACCGTGAACGTGGCGTTGATCGAAGACGGAGAGCCGGTGCTGGGCGTGGTGTTCGCGCCCGCGCGCCGCGAGCTCTACTGGGGCGACGTGCGCGCCGGCACGGCGGGCCGCATCGATGCCGACCCGGACGGCACCATGCCCTCCATGGGCAGCGCCATCGCCGCGCGCTCGCCGCCGCCGCAGACCATGGTGGCCGTGGCTTCACGTTCACATCGCACGCCCGAGACCGATACCTTCCTCGCTAACTACCCGGTGACCGAGTTCCGCTCCATCGGCTCCTCGCTGAAGTTCTGCCTGGTGGCGGCGGGCGAGGCCGACATCTATCCGCGCGTCGGTACCACGATGGAATGGGATACCGCGGCCGGACATGCGGTGCTTGCCGCGGCCGGTGGGCGCGTTACGGGGCTCGCGGGCGAACCTTTCCGCTATGGCAAACCGGGTTTCCGCAACGGCAACTTCGTGGCGCGGGGCCGGGACTAGTGCCCGGCAACAGGCCAGGCGCCACTGACTACGCTCGCCTGGTCACCGTACCCGCGATCTGGGGCGGCACCTTCGTCGCCGGCAAGATCGTGGTCGGATCACTCACGCCGCTCATGGGTTCGTTCGCACGTTACCTGGTGGCCTGCGTCGCGCTACTGGTCGCGGCATTCGTGCTCGAGGGCGGGCTGCCGCGGCTCACGGGCCGACAGTGGCTCGCGACGTTCGTGCTCGGACTATTCGGTGTGTTCGCCTACAACCTGTTTTTCATGGGAGCGTTGACCCGGCTACCGGCCAGCCGCGCGGCCCTGATCATCGCGCTCAACCCCGCCATCACCATCGCGTTTTCTGCAGTCATGCTCAAGGAGCGGCTCAGCTTGCGGCGCTGGGCTGGAGTGATGCTGGCTCTGCTGGGAGTGGCCGTGGTGGTTTCGCGCGGTGACTTCGGAAGTTTCGCGAGCGGCGGTGTCGGCGCGGGCGAGCTGTTCATGTTCGCGGCGGTGATCTCCTGGGCGCTGTACACCATCCTCGGCCGCAAGGTCCTTGGCGGGCTTTCACCGCTGGCCGCCACGAACTATGCCGCGCTCTGGGGAACGTTGTTGTTAGGCGCGGTGGCCGCGCCGCATTTCGCCACGTTGCATTCCTCGCAATTCGACTTGAGGCTGATCGTCTCGCTGCTGTATCTCGGCGTGCTGGGTACGGCGCTGGCCTTCGTCTGGTATTACATGTCGGTCAAGAAGGTGGGCGCGTCCTCCGCCAGCATCTTCAACAATCTCGTGCCGGTGTTCGGAGTGGCGATCAGCGTGGCTCTGCTGGGCGAGACGCTGTTGCCGTCGATGCTGATCGGCGGCGCCATCGCCATCGCGGGCGTCATGATGGTCTCGCGCGCCTAGCTTTCCTCGCCTCAGGTGCTCTCGCCGTACAGCCGCACCATGTTGTCGAGGTGCTCGCGCAGGATCGCGTAGTTCACGACACGCATCGGGATCTCGAACACCTCGCCGCTGGCGGCGCGCACTTCGAGAACACCGATCCGGGCGTTCGCGCAACGATCGAATGTCTTTCCACGGCATCGCGCCGATATTGAGTGCTCGCCAGCGGCCCCCGCTGATGCGCGTGGCCATGCCCGAGGTGTCGACGCGGATCGAGAAGGCGCGAGTCAGCGACAGCGCGGTGAAAGCGACGGAGAACGCGCCAGCAAACACCGCAACGATCCAGGGATTCAGCGGCAAATGGCCGATGACGACCGTCGGCGCCTCGAAGCCGAGTGCGACGGCGTACAGGCAGACTGCCGTGGCGATCACGCCGCCCGTAGCCGTCACCAGCGACGGCAACAGAGGGTCGTAGAATTCCAGCACCGGATTGCTGCTGCGCTGCGAAGCGTTCTTGCGCGCGGCGCGCGCCATCTCGATCATCTCCGGCGCGGTCAGCGAGTTGCGCAGCCGGCGGATTTCTTCGCGACTGGCTTCGTCCGGCGCCTCGTCCAGCATTCGATCCAGGTCCTGCAACACCTTCTGGTGATCCGGTGGCGCTTTCTCCATGGCACCAGTATAAGAGCGAATTCGTAGACATCGTGCGGCGGCGCTACACTCCGCCTGCATGACCCACGAACGCGTAAGCAGTTACTCACACTGGATTGGCGGACGCATGGTGGCCGGCACCTCGGGTCGCGCCGGCGACGTGTTCAATCCTTCGCTCGGTGTGGTGGCCGCACGCGTGGCGTTTGCCAGTGAGACCGAAGTGGGCGCTGCCGTGGACGCAGCGCGCGCGGCATTTCCGGGCTGGGCTGCGACTCCGGCACTCAAGCGTGCACGCGTCCTTTTCAAGTTCAAGGAAATCGTCGAGCAGCGGCGCGGCGAGCTCGCGAAGCTCATCGCCTCGGAGCACGGCAAGCTCGTGAGCGATGCGGCCGGCGAAGTCACGCGCGGCCTGGAAGTGGTGGAGTTCGCCTGCGGCGCTCCACACCTGCTCAAGGGCGAATTTTCCGACAACGTCGGTACGGGAGTCGACACCTACTCGCTGCGTCAGCCGGTCGGCGTGGCTGCCGGCATCACGCCGTTCAATTTTCCGGCCATGGTGCCGCTGTGGATGTTTCCGGTGGCGCTCGCCTGCGGCAACAGTTTCGTGCTCAAGCCCTCGGAGCGCGATCCGGGCCCGGGATTGTTGTTAGCCCAGTGGCTCGCCGAAGCCGGGCTGCCGCCCGGCGTCTTCAACGTGGTCAATGGCGACAAGGTCGCAGTCGATGCGCTGCTACGTCACCCGCGAGGTCAACGCGGTGAGCTTCGTCGGCTCGACGCCCATCGCCGAGTACGTGCAGCGTGAAGGTGTGGCGCATGGCAAGCGCGTACAGGCGCTGGGTGGCGCGAAGAATCACCTGGTGATGCTGCCCGACGCCGACACCGACCAGGTCTGCGACGCACTGCTGGGTGCGGCCTACGGCTCGGCTGGCGAGCGTTGCATGGCGATTTCCGTCGCCGTGGCGGTGGGCGATGCGACCGCCGACCGGCTGGTCAGCACGCTGTCGACGCGTGTCAGGTCATTACGTATCGATCATTCGCAGAATGGCGATGCCGACATGGGGCCGCTGATCACGGCCGCGCATCGCGCCAAGGTGGTCGACTACATCGGCGCGGGAGTGGCGGAAGGCGCGCGCCTGGTCGTCGATGGCCGTGGTCACAAAGTGGCGGGCCACGACAACGGCTTTTTCCTGGGTGGCAGCCTGTTCGACAGCGTGACACCCGCGATGAAAATCTATCGCGAAGAAATCTTCGGGCCGGTGCTGGTGGTGGTGCGAGTGCCGACGCTCGCGGCCGCGGTCAAGCTCGTGAACTCGCACGAGTACGCCAATGGCACCGCGGTGTTCACGCGCGACGGCGCCGCGGCGCGCGAGTTCGTGCAGGCCATCGAAGTCGGCATGGTGGGCGTCAACGTTCCCATTCCCGTGCCCATGGCGTTCTTCAGTTTCGGCGGCTGGCGCCGCTCGAGCTTCTCCGATCACGCCATGCATGGTCCCGAAGGCGTACGTTTCTATACGCGACTGAAAACAGTGACGAGCCGCTGGTTGCCTGCGCCGGGTGGCAAGGGCGCGGGTACCGCGGAGTTCGTCATGCCCACGATGAAATAAGAACCAAGGATCTGCGTTCATGGAAGTCGAGAGTCCGCAACTGGGTTTTCCCGCGTCGTTCTGCTGCAACTGCGGCGCGACTGATTGTCAGAACGAGATTCAGGAGACGCGAGTCACGCGCTTTTTCGGAATCGGGCGAACGGATACGACGTTCAAACTATCGGTGCCGGTGTGCGCCGGTTGCCGCAGGACGACGAAGCGCAGGCCGGCGGGGTTTTTCTCGCGCGTGGCGGTGCTGCTGCTGGTCACCTGCCATCCTGTTCGGGATAAGCCTCACCCTGGTGACGACGGTCGCGTTGCCGCTGTGGATCGATTACATGACTGCGGGCAGCGTGCTGCTGGGCATCGTGTTGACGATTGTTTTCTACCGTCTGCGCCGCCCAAAGCCGCCGCAGACCAGCTTCTATCAACCGGTGCGCATCAAGGAAGCGCGGTTGCAATTCGCCGGCCTCATGGCCGGAGCCGGGCAGGTCGCCTACATGAAACTGGCGTTCACCAACCCCGACTATCTCAACGTGTTCACCAATGCGAACCAGGAAGCGATCAAGGCCAGGCACATTGCGGTCGTGAAAGCCTGAGCTTCAAGCAAGGCGTGAACCTCGTCATTTGCCTGCGATTGGCGCACTGACATCGTCGCGGATCCGCGCTTCAATGCTCCCACCTTCGGGTGGAGAAGCGCATGGATGCGCAAGTCGCAAAACCGCTGGTCGTTCGCGTCGTAAACGGGTGGTTAGTCTTCCTGCTTGCGTTTGGCCTGTGGCAGGGCTATGGCGCATGGCTCCTGGGTGGCAACGATGCTGGCTGACACGCTGCTGCTGGCCGCGCTGCCCGTCATCGCGGCCTTCATCGCGTTGCCCGCGATCGTCGCCGTGTGCCGGCGGCGTGCCACTCGCGAAGCGAGTGAGGTCGCGGTAGCGTTGGCGGAGTTCGCGGCCGCCTCGCGACTCGATCCGGAGCGCAGCGATCGCCGGCTAAACGCTCGATGCGGATTTGTCCGCGCGCGCGCAGCGGCTGCGCGTTCCCGAATTCGCATCCTTGCAACTGGTGCAGGACCTGCCGAAGGCGCCAGCCGGAATTGCTGGCAGACACCGCGCAGCGGCTGGCATTGCGGCTCAAGCGCCGCATCGCATTCGAACGCAAGATGCTCGCGCGCACCGCGTCCGGCCGTCGTCGCGGCGCATTGGCCGCGATCATTCCGCCGCTGTTGCTGCTGGTGCTGCACGCGTGTGGGTTGGTCGTTCCTGCCGGGCTGCTGGCGTTCGTAATCGGCCTCGAAGCATTCGGTTGCTGGTTGCTGTGGCGACTGGCGCGGGTAGGCATCTAGTTCGCCGTGCTGACCGAGATCCCGCTCGTGTTCCTGGTTGTCGGCGCGGCTGGCGTTTTCGCGCTCAGCGTGTACGGACTGCGCGGCCTGCTCGACATCCGCGACGCATTGCGCCACGCCGAACTGACGCGGTTGTCTGCGCCAGAAAATTGGCATATCACGCGCCTGTGGCTGGGTGTCGTCGCGGGTCTGCCCGTGCTGATAGCCGCATCCCGTCTCGGTGCCGCCGCCTGGCTCGCGGGCGCGGCCACCGCCGCGCTCGGCTTCTGGGCCGCACCGGAGTTCCTCGTCGCCGCGCGACGGCGAGCGGAACGCGAAGTGCTCGACGACCTGGCGCTGCACCTGGATCTCGTTGCGCTCGCCATGGAAGCAGGCAGTAGTTTGCCGGCGGCGCTGGCGATTTGCGCCGAGCGGGCGGTGCCCGGCGCGCTGCAGCGCGCCTTGAGCCGGGTGAGTCTCGAGATTCACGCCGGTGCCGAACCTCTCGAGGCGTTGCGTGGGCTCGAGCAGCGTGTCGGGCTCAAGCCGCTGACTTCGCTGGTCGTCGCGCTCCGCTCGGCGGAACGACTGAATTTGGGATTGGCGCAGGTGTTGCGCGAGCGCGCGCGCCAATCCGCGGGCTATCGCTTTGCGCGGGCGGAGCGGCTCGCGCGTGCCGCGCCGCTCAAGCTATGGGCGGCGCTGGTACTGGCCATCGCGCCGTGCACGTTCGTGGTCCTGTCGTTGCCGATCGCCCGCATGCTGGCGCGCATCGCGGGCTAGATCATTCGCTGGCGTTCGGCTCCTTTCGCGGCGCTTGAGTTCCGTGTTCGCTTCGAGCGCCAGCAGGTCCTCGGGCCGATCGATGTCGAGCTCGGCGCTCGGCATGGGCAGCCTCACCAGCCGGTCGACATGGCGATGCAAAAGCACCTGTGCGCCGCGATCGCCGCGAAGCTCGTTGAGCTCGCGAAAACACCAGCGTGGAAAAATGGCTGGGACGCCGACACCGCCGGCGTACTGGGCGGCGGCGATGGAGGCCGGAGCACGGCGCCACAGGCCGGCGAGGCGGCGCAGATCGTCCGTGGTCACGGCCGCCTGGTCCGCGAGCGCGATGAGGACGCCGTCGGCCGTCGGGGGTGCGTGCGCGATACCTTCGCGGATCGAACTTGCGATTCCTTCAACCCAGTCGCGATTGACGGCAATGCTGGCGGGACTGTGTCGCAACAACGGCGCGAGCTCGGCGGCGTTTGCTCCGAGTACTACGGTGACCGAGTGACCGGCGAGCTCCACGGCGCGACTGACCACGGTATGCATGAGCGGGCGTCCGTTGACCCGCACCAGTTGCTTGGTGGAACCGAAGCGCGACGAGCTGCCGGCGGCCAGCACCACGACGTGGATGTGGCTCGCGTCGGTGGCCTCGGGCGCAGTCACACCGGCATCAACGCCTGGAAAGGAGCCCGATGGCGAACGCGGAGACCACGCAGACTCCCGCGATCATGGCGGTTTTGCCGGCCATTTCCGTGAATGCCGAGCGCGGGATGATTTCCAGCACCACGAGGATGGTCAGCGCCGCCAGCGCCAGGATGGTGATGCTGGCCAGGAGGCGCGCCAAACCACTGTGATTGCGGATTTCGGAGGTCGTTTTCTGGGGTTCAAGGTTCATGGCGGGCAATCTTACGCCGGTTGTGACCTGGCGCTGCCTGGGCCCGGCGGCAACCGTTAAGCGGGTCGCATTTGGGGCGGTTTTTGGGGCGGGCCGTGCGCCAGTGCACGGCCTATTGTCAGGTTTGGCGCTAGTTTGCTGCTTTCTGTTGAATGAATACGCGAGGCAGGACGACCCGTGACGACGCAGTTCTTCGAACGGCAGGAAGTGCAACGCAAATACACCCTCTGGCTGGTGACCGCGTTCATTGCCTGCATCCTGCTGGTCGTGGCCGTCATCAACCTCGTCGTGCTGGTCGGCCTGGGCGGCGATCCGCGGCGCGTGCTCGCGCCAGGAACCCGAAGTCGTTTTCTGGATCTCGGCAATCGTGTTCGGGACCATCCTGATCGCATCCTGGCACCGCAGCTCGCAACTGCGTGCCGGCGGCGCCGTCATTGCCCGCGCGCTGGGCGGCGTACAGGTGAACGCCAACGACGGCGACCTCAAGCGGCAGCGCCTGGTGAATGTCGTCGAAGAGATGGCGATCGCCGCGCGCATCCGCAAACCGCAGATCTTCGTGCTTCCCGACGAAGCCGGCATCAACGCGTTCGCCGCGGGCAATTCACCCGACGAGGCGGCGGTGGCGGTTACGCAGGGCGCGCTCGACGCATTCGATCGCGACCAACTGCAGGCCGTGATCGGCCACGAATTCAGTCACATCCTCAACGGCGACATGAAGATCAACATGCGCCTGACGGCATGGATCTTCGGCCTCTGCGTGATCAGCGATCTCGCGCGGCGCTTCATGAACAAGCGCGGCGGCGGCAAAGGCGCCGCCCGTGTGAAGCTCATTGCGTTCGGCATCTTTGTTGCCGGCAGTACGGGCGCGCTGGTCGGTCGCCTGTTGCAGGCGGCTGTCTCGCGGCGCCGCGAGCATCTCGCTGATGCATCGGCCGTGCAGTTCACACGCAATCCGCAGGCATTGCAGGGTGCCTTCGTCGTGATGGCGGCGAATGCGGCCGGCACGCGGCTCGAGCACGAACGCGCCGTCGATGTCGCGCATATGTTCTTCGCCAGCAGCCCGACCAAGCTGCTGGCCAAGTTCAACGCTTCGTGGTTCGCCACACATCCGCCGCTCGAGGAACGCGTGCAGGCGCTGGACGCACGCATCTCGCCATTTAAATTCCGCGCGATGGTCAGCGACCAGCGGCGCAAGCTCGTGGCGAAAGCCGCGGCGCCGGTTGAGGACGCGAACGCGCCTGAAGCGGCAATCAGCCCTGGCGGCAGCCGGCGATCTTCCCCTCATGGCCATGGTGTCGCCGGAGTTGGCAATCGTCTGCTGCTAGCGTGACGCTCGAGGCGACTCCGACTCCGACTCCGGCGCCGGCTGCGGCAGGCATGACACTGGCGGAGACGATGCCCTCGGGCGTGCGCCTCATCGGTGGACGATCACTTCCGCCCGACGTATTGCGCAATCGCCTGAGCCAGGAACAACAGGCCGCCATCACTGCGTTCGTCGCGCAGGTGGAAACTTCCGCGATCGCGGTGCAGGCCACCTTCGTTGCGGCCATGCTCGCCTCGGAACCGGCGAAATGGCGCACGCAGCTCACTCGGCTCGCACCGCTGCTGGGTATCGAACTCTTCAAGGCGACGCAGGCGCAGATCGCGCGCCTCGCGCAGCTGGCACCGGCGTCGCGACTGCCATTGCTCGTCGATCTCCTGGCGCTGCTCGACGGCGTGGAGCCCGCCGATCGCAAACGCCTGCGCGCAGTTGCGCGCGCCTTCGCCCCCACGGTGGCGACCGGCGACATGCTGCGTTTCTCGCTCACGCGCATCATCGAGGCGCGCCTCCGCAAGGCGGGTGAGCAATCCTTACCCGTGCCGCTGCCGGAACGTGCGGCTGCGGTGTGCGAACTCTATGCGGCGCTCGCGCAGTGCCGTTTCGGCGCGGGCAAGCAGGGGCAGAACGCCTATCGCGCCGGCGTCATGGGGATGCTCATGCCAGCGAAGTGGGCGCCGTATCCGGAACAGCTGATCGCGCCTGCGGCGCTCGACATCGCTCTCGCGGGAGTAGTGCAGATTCATCCCACCGGTAAGCGCTCGCTGTCCGAAGGCATGGCGCGCGTGATCGCCGTGGGTGGCCGCATGACGGTGCCCCAGGTGGACCTGTTGCGCGGCGCGTGCCTCATCGTCGATTGCGCCGGTCCCGCTCATTCCCATCGACGTGGTCTTCGAGGAAGCCGACGTCATGACGCCGAAATCTCAGGCCAGCGCGCGATAGAGCATCCGCGAACCCACCAGCAACAGGAAGGCGCCAAAAGCCTGCGCGAGGCGACGGCGGTCCAGCGAGTGCGCCACTCGCGCACCCAGCGAGGCGGTGAGCATGGATCCGGGCGCAATGACGGCGAGCCCCAGCAGGCTCACGTAGCCCACCGTCGCCCAGGGCAATGTCACCGGCGGATGAGCCAGTAGATAGCCCGCGGTGCCGGGAATGCTGATGATGATTCCGAAGAACGAGGCCGTGCCCACGGCCCGGTGGATCGGATAGCCGCACAGATTGAGCGTGGGCACCGTGAGCGTGCCACCGCCAATCCCCATGACGGCCGAGACCGCACCAATCAATGCCGCCAGTGCCACGCCGCCGGCGCCGCGAGGCACGTGATCGCTCGCGCGCAGATGATCGAGCGGCAGCAGCATCTTCAGTGAGATGAGCAGTGCCACGCTGCCGAAAACGCCGGCCAAAACCGCGAGCGGCGCGCGCGCCGCGAGCAGACTGCCCGCGAGCGCGGCAACAAACATCGGTGTCGCCCAACGCCTGGCCAGTTCCCAGTCGACGGCGCCGCGCGCATGGTGCGTGCGCGCCGAGCTGATGGACGTCGGGATGATGGCCGCCAGCGAGGTCGCGACCGCGACATGCATGCGGTACTCCTCGGGCACGCCGGCGAAACGCAGCGAGAACTCGAGCACCGGCACGGTGACGATGCCGCCGCCCACACCCAAAAGGCCGGCGGCGAATCCCGCGATGACGCCCGATGCGGCGAGAATGGCGAAGAGCGGCAGGAGGTCAGTCAAGTGCGTGTGTCATCGGGGACGCCTGGACAGACTTCAACGCTTCGCTGAAGGGCTGGCCGGTGTGTCCGGTGAGAGCGGCATGGACTTCGCTGACGATGGACAGTGCGATCGACTCAGGCGTGCGGCCACCGATATCGAGCCCGACCGGAGCGCGCAACCGACCGTGCAGCTTCGCGGCCTCGGCGCCGAGACTGTCCAGCAGATGTTCACGCCGCGCCGCGGGTCCCAGCAACCCGACGTAAGCGCACGCTGCTGGCGGCGAGCGCGCGCAGGTAGTGAAGGTCCGAGTCGAAGTGGTGGCTCATGACAATCGCGGCGGAAAAATCCGCGAGCGTGATGGCGTCGGCGATGTCGTCGGCGCGCACTTCGAGGAGCGTCGTCGCGGGCGGAAAGCGTTCCGGAGCGAGATAGGCGGCGCGATGATCCACCGCCGTGATGCGCCAGCCGAGAAAAGCCGCGAGCGTGGCGACCGGGCGCGCGTCCGGCCCGCCGCCTAACAACAGCAGGTGCGGAGGCGGGGTCACTGCGGCGACGAACACTTCGACTCCCGGAGGAGCGGCCGCCGCGCTGGCGCTCACCGGAAAGGACGAACCGAGCGGAAAATCCGGGTTGCTACTCGCGACCACGA
Organism: uncultured Pseudomonadota bacterium; assembly: GCA_963736955.1. Taxonomy (GTDB): domain Bacteria; phylum Pseudomonadota; class Gammaproteobacteria; order Steroidobacterales; family Steroidobacteraceae; genus CADEED01. The sequence continues at coordinate 673,421 of CAVTQT010000008.1, read as the reverse complement.
ACGCAAAGTACCGCGCCTGTGCGCTGCGATAGGCCTCGGCCATGTCCGCGAGCGGCAGCCAGTGTTCCGGCGCCGATACGCGCGACAGCAGGATGTCCATCGCGCCTTCGCATCCGGCGCCGAGGCCGAAGAGTTGATCCGTGGAGGTGCGCAGATCGTAGCTGACGATGCGTCCCTATGCCGGTGGCGGCCACTTCGCGCGCATGTTCGCGCAGGTCGCCTTCGAGACATCCTCCGGACAACAGGCCAGCGTATTCGCCGTCACTGGCGATGAGCATCTGCGCGCCGGGCTTGGCATACGTCGAGCCGCCGGTCCTGATGACCGTGGCGAGAACCAGGGGCTCGTTGGACAGGCGCGCGCGGTCGTACAGCGGCAGGAGGCGGTGCATGGACATGTTGCCGAAATATATGCCAGTTTGCGGGCGTTACGCTTGCGCGTGACGGGGTCCAACCATTAGATTTGCCGGGCTTTTTTTGCACCCTCTCAGGTTTAATTTCTTCAATGCCAGCCCCTGACCCCACCGCCTGGGTCGTACACAAATTCGGCGGTTCTTCGGTCGCGGACGCTGATTGTTTCAAGCGCGTCGCCAACATCCTCGAAACGCTGCCTCCCGGGCAACTGGGCGTGGTGCTCTCGGCGTGTCGCGGCGTCACGGACGGGCTGCTCGGCCTCGTGGCCAGAGCGGAAGCGCAGGACGATTCCTGGCGCGGTGAGCTCGACGCGCTGCGCGCGCGCCACGACACCATCGCCGGAAACCTGCTGTCGGACCGATGCGCGCCAGCTCTACATGGCCGGCTTCGACCGCGACCGCCATGACATCGAGGGCATTCTCCACACCGTCAAACTCACGCGCTCCGCGTCCACCAGCGTGCGCGATCTCATCGCCGGTTACGGCGAGATCTGGTCGACGAAACTGTTCCGCGAATTTTTCATGACCCGCAGGATCCGCCCGGGCGAAGTCCGATGGATAGATGCGCGCCAGGCTGTGGTGGTGCAGTGGGGTCCGCTCGGGCCCGCCGTGCAGTGGGAACAGTCACGCGCCAAGCTCAACGCGCTCATAGGCAGCGGGTTCAAAGGCACGCTCATCATCACCGGCTTCATCGCCTCGGACCAGCGGGGTGTACAGACGACGCTCGGCCGCAATGGCAGTGATTTCTCGGGTTCGATTTTCGGATCCTTGCTCGACGCCAGTGAAATCCACATCTGGACCGACGTCGACGGCGTGTTGTCGGCCGATCCGCGCCGCGTGCCTGACGCCAAGGTCATCGACGCGCTGTCGTACAACGAAGCCATGGAGCTCGCGTACTTCGGCGCCAAGGTGATCCACCCGCAGACCATGGCGCCCGCCGTTGGGCGCGGCATTCCGATCTGGATCCGCAACACCTTCGCGCCGCAAATACAGGGCTCGCTGATCTGCGCCAAGCCCAATTCGAAACTGCCGGTCAAGGGCATCACCAGCATCGAGAACATCGCGATGGTGAACGTCGAAGGCGCCGGCATGATCGGCGTTCCCGGTACCGCGCATCGCCTGTTCGGTGCGCTGCGCGAAGAGGGCATCTCCGTCATCCTGATTTCGCAGGGCAGCTCCGAGCACTCGATCTGCTGCGCGATTCCGGGCATCGAGGCCGAAAGGGCAGCACGCGTCGTGGCCGCCGCCTTCGATCGCGAGATCAAGGAAGGTCAGATCCAGAGCATCCAGGTGGACACGCAACTCGCCATCCTCGCGGTGGTCGGCGACGGCATGGCGGGATTGCCGGGCGTTTCGGGCAAGGTGTTCAACGCACTGGGCTCCGCGGGCGTGAACGTCCATGCCATCGCGCAGGGCGCTTCGGAACGCAATATCTCCGTGGTGGTGGACGGCAAGGACGCCACGCGCGCGTTGCGCGCGGTGCACTCGGGCTTCTATCTGTCGCCGCACACGATCTCCGTGGGCCTGATCGGCCCTGGCGCCGTAGGTCGCGCACTGCTCGAACAGCTCGGCGCCGAAAGCGCGCGCCTTCGCGACGAATTCAAGCTGGACCTGCGGCTGCGCGGCATCATGGGCAGCAAGAAGATGCTCCTGGCCGAGCAGACCATTCCCCTCGAGGGATGGAAGGTGGCGCTGGATGCGAGCCCGACAGCTGCAGATGCCGCGAAATTCGTCGAGCACCTGCACGTCGATCACCTGCCGCATACCGTGATCATCGACTGCACTGCCGACGAGAGCGTGGCCAGACTCTATGCCGGCTGGCTCTCCGCCGGCATCCACGTGGTCACGCCTAACAAGAAGGCGAACAGCGGCCCCCTGAGTTACTACGAATCGCTCAAGGAAGCGCGCCGCGTGGGCGGTTCCTCTTATCTATATGAAGCGACCGTCGGCGCGGGCCTGCCGGTCATCCAGACGCTGCGCGATCTGCGTGAGACCGGCGACAAGATCACCAGTGTCGAGGGTATCTTCTCGGGCACGCTGGCCTATCTGTTCAACGTGTACGACGGCAAGACGCCGTTCTCCGAGATCGTCAAGGACGCCAAGGCGAAGGGCTACACCGAGCCGGATCCGCGCGATGACCTGTCGGGAACCGACTTCGTGCGCAAGGTCATCATCCTCGGCCGCGAGATGGGCCTGAAGCTGGAGATGAAAGACGTGCAGGTCGAGAGCCTGATTCCCGCCGGGCTCGAGAAAGGCACCATCGACGACTTCCTCAACGGCCTGTCGAAGTACGACGGTGAAATGAAGAAGCGATTCGATGCAGCGGCCGCACGCGGCAAGGTGCTGCGTTACATGGGCCGGCTGACCGCAGACGGCAAAGCCGTCGTTGGCGTCGCCGAGCTCGACAAGTCCCATGCCTTCGCCAACATCGCGCTCACGGACAACGTCGTTCGTTATGCCACTGCGCGTTACAACTCCAATCCGTTGATCGTGCAGGGTCCCGGTGCAGGTCCCGCAGTGACGGCGGCCGGCGTGTTCGCGGACCTGCTGCGCGTGTGCTCGTATCTCGGGGCGCACCTGTGAGCTCGCCTTCGTCTGGAAAGAACAGCGCCACTGCGTTCGCGCCGGCCTCGGCCGCCAATGTCGCGATCGGCTTCGACATCCTCGGCTTCTCGGTCGATGTGCTTGGCGACAAGGTGTCGGTGAAGCGTACGGACAAACCGGGCGTGGTCATTGCCGGATCGTCGGGCGTCGTGAAGGAAATCCCGCGGGATCCGGAGCGCAACACGGCCGGCCGCGCGTTGCTGGCCATGCAGGAAGTGCTCAAGCCCGGCTTCGGATTTGAAGTGTTCATCGAAAAGGGCATTCCGCTGGGCAGTGGTCTCGGAGGTTCGGCGGCGTCGGCTGTCGCTGCCGTCGTCGCCGCCAATGCGCTGTTCGACAAGCCGTTGTCCAAGATCGAGTTGCTGCAGTTCGCCATGCAGGGCGAAAAAGTCTCGAGTGGTTCGTTGCACGTCGACAATATCTCGCCGAGCCTCTTTGGTGGTCTCGTGCTCACCGTGGGCATCGACCATCCGCGCGTCAAACAGATTCCCGTGCCGGAAGGCATCCGCGCGGTGCTCGTGCATCCGCACCTGTTCCTGTCGACCAAGCAGGCGAGGGGTATCCTCAAGCGCGAAGTCACGATGTCGGATTTCATCTGGCAGACCGCGAATCTCGCCGGCTTCATCTCGGGCTGCTACACCAACGACCTCGACATGATCCGCGCGTCGTTCGAAGACGTGGTCATCGAGAAGCAGCGTTCGCAGCTCATCCCTGGCTTTGACACGGTGCGCAAGGGCGCGATCGACGCGGGTGCACTGGGCTGCACGATTTCCGGCGCTGGCCCCACCATGTTTGCATGGGCGCTCGAACGCGATGCCGAGAAAGTGCGCGCCGCCATGGTGAGCGCGTTCGGCGCGGCCAACATGAAAGTGGATCACTGGATCGTGCCCATCGAGACCGCGGGCGCGTACGTATTGCCGGGCTGACTCCAGCATGAAGTTTGTCAGTACCCGCGGTTCATCTCCCGTCAGCTTTGGTCAGGCACTTGCCCAGGGGCTCGCGCCCGATGGGGGCCTGTACATGCCGCAGACCTGGCCGGTCATTCCGCTCACGGCATTCGATGGCGCAACCACGTTGCCCGAGGTGGCCGAGGTCATGTTGCGGCCGTTCGTCGATGGCGATCCCATCGCAGCGCAGATCGGCGACGTGGTGCGCGATGCCTTCAATTTTCCGGCGCCGCTCGTACCGGTCGCGCATGAAGGCAAACTGTCGGTGCTCGAGCTGTTCCATGGCCCGACCGCGGCGTTCAAGGATTTCGGTGCGCGTTTTCTCGCCGCGTCGTTGTCGCGCATCCGAAAGGACGCTTCCGGCAAACCGCTCAACATCCTGGTGGCAACTTCAGGCGACACCGGAGGCGCGGTGGCCGCGGCGTTCCATGGCCGGCCGGGCATCGTCGTGTCCGTGCTGTTCCCCAAGGGCCTGGTGTCTCCCACGCAGGAGCGACAGCTCACCTGCTGGGGCGACAACGTCCACTCCTATCGCGTCGCCGGCACATTCGATGATTGCCAGCGGCTGGTCAAAGAAGCGTTCGTCGATGCGGCGCTCAAGCAGCGCTTTGAATTGTCGAGCGCCAACAGCATCAATCTCGGGCGGCTGCTGCCGCAGGCGGTGTACTACGCCGCCACCAGTCTCGCGGTGCATCGCGCGCACGGCGTCGCACCTAACTTCCTGATCCCGGCCGGCAATCTCGGCAATTCCGTCGCCTGCGTCTGGGCGCGCAAGATCGGCCTGCCGATCGGGCGCATCGTACTCGCGCACAATGCCAATCGGACCGTGCCGGATTTCCTGGCGAGCGGCCAGTGGGAGCCGCGCGCCAGCGTTCCGACGCTGGCTTCCGCCATGGACGTCGGCTCGCCTAGCAACATGGAACGGCTGCGTGCCCTGTTTCCGGACATCGACGGCGTGCGCGGTGCCGTACGCGCGGAAAGCGTGAGCGACGCGCAGATCCGCGCCAGGATTGCCGCGGATTATCGTCAATACGCGGGCGAGTACGGGAAGCCCTGGTGTCCCCACACGGCCACCGCGGCCGAAGTCTACGCGCGCATGCCCGAATCCGAGCGCGCGGCGGGCCGCTGGGTGCTGGTCTCGACCGCCCATCCGGCGAAATTTCGTGAAATCGTGGAGCCGCTCACCGGGCAACGAATCGAAATGCCAGAAAGCCTTGCTAAACTGTTCTCGCGCCCCGTGTCCTGTGCCGAGCTCGATCCGACGCTCGCCGCGCTGACCGCCGCGCTGGGGAAAGTAAAATAGTGAGCGCGCATTGAATCCTCCTTTTGGACTCACCGAAGTTCAGCTTGCACTGATTGTCATAGGCGCAGTGGCCGTGGCGCTGGTGGCGTTCTTTGGCAGTCGTGCCTGGGTGCTGCGCAAGCGCGATGCACGCCGCGTGGCGCGTGTGACCGCGGGTGCTGCCGATTACCTGCGCAATGTGCTGGTGCCCGACGGCAATGGCGGCGACTACCACCTCGACTTCGTGCTGCTCACCAGCCGCGGCGTCGTCATCATCGACATGCGGGATTTTGTCGGGATCGTCTTTGGCGGCGACCAGATGACCGCGTGGACGCTCATGAGCGGCCCGAGCCGCACCACCTTCGTGAATCCGCAGGCTGGTCTCTACGACCGCATCGCGAGCGTCAGGGCGGTGATCCAGGATCAGCACACGCCGGTCGAAGGGCGCATCGTGTTCACCAAGCGCGCGAAATTCCCCAAGGGGCTGCCGCGATTCACCGTGATGCTGGAATCCGTCGCTGCGGAATTCCCCAAGCTCGGCGCCGCCGAGCTCGAGATTTCCGTTGCGAAGTATCGCCCGGGCTGGGCGCGACTCAAGGAAGTCGCGAAGCCGAGCCCGCACTTCGGCTTCAACCCGATCGCCGTGGCCTGACTACGGAACCGGCAGCGCGAAGAAGTTTCGCGCTGTGAGAGTGCTGGCGGCCGCCACCGCTTCTGCAGTTTCGCCACGCGCCGCCGCAATCGCGCGCGCCACGTAAGGCAGATATCCGGGCTCGTTGCGTCGCGTCTTCGGAGCAGGTTTGATGTCACGCGGCATTAGATAGGGTGCGTCGCTTTCGATCATGAGGCGATTGGCGGGAATTCCCTTCACCACCTCGCGCAAATGCAACCCGCGCCGCTCATCGTTGATCCAGCCGGTGATGCCGATGTGCAGGCCGAGCGCGAGATAGTCGTCACGTTCCTTCTCGGTGCCCGTAAAGCAGTGGGCGACCCCGCGCGTTACTCCATGCTCGCGCAAGATGGCGATGAAATCTTCATGGGCATCGCGCTGATGCAGGAACACGGGCTTGCCGGTGGCGGCGGCGATCTCGAGTTGCCAGCCGAAGGCGCGACGCTGCAGATCACGAGGAGACAGGTCGCGAAAATAGTCGAGCCCGCATTCACCCACCGCGACCACGTGATCGTCGCGCGCCAGTTCCTTCAGGGCGGGCAGGGCTTCGGCAGTTACATCCGACGCGTGATGCGGATGCACGCCCGCCGTGGCGAACAACCTGCCGCGATGCGATTCCGACAATGCAATCGCCTTGCGGGTGCTGTCTTCGCTGGATCCGGTCACGACCATCTGCGCCACGCCAGCCTGGGTCGCGCGCTCGAGGATCGCGTCGCGGTCGGCGTCGAAGCTGTCGTGCGCCAGGTTCACGCCAATGTCGATCAATTCCATTCGCGGGCTCAAAGCTTGAGGATCCAGCGCCTGCGGTGGCAGACCAGCAGCACGAGGAAGATCAACCCGATACCGCAGAGCGCGAACAGCAGCGAGGCCGCGCGAGGTTCGACTAGCGTGCTGAACCACGCCTGTCCGGCATTACGCAGCGTCGTCGGTGCCTCCGGCGTGCCTAACCACTGCGCGTCGATCAGCGGTGCCGCGAGAAACACCAGGATGTAGGCCAGCAGCGGGTTTTCGCCGAAGATGCGCGCGGGCCATAACGCTCGGCCGCACGATGGGTCGCAGCAGAGACAGGCATGAGCGCGCCGAGCAGGGCGAGCGCGAATCCCCCGCTCCACACCGCAAAGGTGCTGGTCCAGAGATTCTTGATCAGTGGACAGAGGCCGGCGAGCAGCACCGACAGCACCATCATCACGGCGCCGGCACCGATGAACGTGATCTCGGGACGCGCCACTGTTCCTCGAATATAGGTGAGCCCCGCGAGCGCGCCCAGCAGCACGTTGAAGCAGGAAGGCCAGGTGGACAGGATTCCTTCCGGGTCGAACACCACCTGGCCGTCCACGGGCCAGTACGGAAAGAAATGTTGCACGCCGATGACGGCGCGATCGATCACCGAAGGCCAGCTACCGACAGGGTCGAAACGCGGTGCACCGAACCCGGGCACCGGCACGAAGTAGAGCAGCAGCCAGTAGCTGATGACCACGACGACCGCGGCCGCGACCAGTGGTCTGAAACGAAACAGCAGGCGGGTGCCGTCGATGCGCGCCGTCAGGAGCATGAACACGCCGACGAGCATGTAGCAGAGGCCGATGCGTTGCAGGACGCCCGGAATCCGGAAAGTGGCGAAGTCGAAGTGTGGATAGAGATTCAGGAACAGGCCGATGGCGATCAACAGCGCGCCCCGCAACAGGACGTGGCGCAGCAGAGCTACGCGAGATCGCCTTTTGCAGAGCGACGTTCGAGTGACAGCGGCATGGCGGCGCCGATGCAGAACAGGAATGCGGGCGCGACCATGTCGATGAGCGTCCAGCCTTCCCATTTCGCGTGCACCAGGAACGGGTAGTTGAATTCCCAGGATCCCGGCGTGAGGTTCATCAGCATCAGGATGATGGTGAGACCACGCAACACATCGAGAGCATCCCAGCGATTTGCCATGCGGCATTCTATCGATGTCGTTATCCAGTAATGTCATTCGTCCTGTACTGGACATGACAGATGACAGATGTGTCCCCAATCGATTTCCATTAATCTTCGTGCGCCTCGAAAGCAGGTTTAATAGTTTCAGGAACTTAAGGTTGCATGGCTCTAGACACTGAATCCCTGGGCTCGCTCCGCATCGACCGCACGACGGTCAGTTCCGGCGGCAACCGCACCGGCCTTTACGCAACCATCGCGGTGGTCGTGGTGGCGCTTGCGGCCGGCGCCTGGTTCTACCTGCGGCCTAAACCCACTGAAATCACCACCGTCGTCGCGGAGGCAGAATCGAGTGGCCCGAGTCTGGGCACCTCGGTACTCAATGCGTCGGGTTATGTGGTCGCGCGACGCATGGCCACGGTCTCGTCGAAGGTGACGGGCAAGGTGCTCGAGATCTACGTCGAGGAGGGCATGGAGGTCAAAAAGAACCAGGTGCTCGCGCGCCTCGACCCCGAGAACAGTTCCACCATGCTCACGATGGCGGAGCGGGAACTCGAGGCCGCACGCCGCAATCTCACCGAGATCGAAGTGCGCCTCGCGGACGCGCGCCGCAACCTGGAGCGCAACGAAACACTGGTGAAGCAGCAGCTCGTGAGCCAGACGGCGCTCGAAACTTCGCGCGCCGAAGCGAACGCACTGGCCGCGCGGCTTGCGGCCTCGGAGGCGCAGGTCAAGGTGTCCGAAAGCAGTCTCGCCATGCGACGCATCGACTACAACGATCTGAATGTGCGCGCACCGTTCGACGGCGTGGTCATTTCCAAGGACGCGCAGCCGGGCGAGATGATCTCGCCGATGTCGGCCGGCGGTGGCTTCACGCGCACGGGCATCGCCACCATCGTGGACATGAGCTCGCGCGAAGTGGAAGTGGACGTCAACGAGGCGTACATCAATCGCGTGAAGAGCAATCAGCGCGTCGAAGCGACGCTCGATGCCTATCCAGACGCGCCGCTGGCGGCTCATGTCGTCAACATCGTGCCGACTGCGGACCGGACCAAGGCCACGGTGCGCGTGCGCATCGGTTTCGAGAAGCTCGAACCGCAGATCCTGCCCGACATGGGCATCAAGGTGCGCTTCCTCGACGATCAGCCCGTGCAGCCGGTTGCAACCCAGGGCCCGCGCATTCGTGTGCCGGCGGTGGCGGTGCAGAAAGTCGAAGGCGAATCCTATGTCTGGGTGGTGAGCGGCGAGCGCGTCGAGCGCCGCGCGGTCACCATCGGGCCAGAGAGTGAGGGGACGATCGAAATCCGCGCCGGCGTGAACAGCGGCGACGAGCTGGTGTCACCGGTAGTGCAGGGCCTGGTCGACGGCGGCAAGGTCAAGCTCAAAGAAGACAGCAATAGTTAGCAGAGGACAACATCATGGCGGCAGTGGAAAGCAAACAGTTGGATCCGGTGGTCGCGCGCCTGCGTGGCGTCGCCAAGCAGTATCAGCGCGGCAACGAAGTGGTGCCGGTGCTCGAGAAACTCGACCTGGATCTGCCGCGCGGCGACTTCGTGGCGCTCATGGGGCCTTCGGGCTCGGGCAAGACCACGCTGCTGAACCTGCTCGGCGGTCTCGACCGCCCGTCCACGGGCACCATCGAAGTCGATGGTCTCGCGATCGACCGGCTGTCGAACTCCAAGCTCGGTGACTGGCGTGCCGACAATGTCGGCTTCGTGTTCCAGATGTACAACCTGCTGCCGGTGCTCACGGCCGAGCGCAACGTCGAACTGCCCTTGCTACTCACCAAACTCGGCCGCGCAGATCGCCTCAAGCGCGTGCACACGGCGCTCACACTCGTGGGCCTCGGCGATCGCATCAAGCACAAGCCGCGCGAACTCTCGGGTGGCCAGGAGCAGCGCGTAGGCATTGCACGCGCCATCGTCACGGATCCCACGCTCCTGCTGTGCGACGAGCCCACGGGTGACCTCGATCGCAAGTCGGGTGATGAAATTCTCGACCTGCTGGTGGCGCTCAACAAACAACATGGCAAGACCATCGTCATGGTGACGCACGACCCGCGAGCCGCGGAGCGCGCCAACCGCACGCTGCACCTGGAGAAGGGTCGCCTGGAGCGGGAGACCTCCTGATGTTCCGCTGGTTGCCGCTGGTCTGGGCGAATCTGCGACGCAGGAAACTGCGGCTCGTTTTCACGTTCATCTCCATCCTGCTTGCGTTCCTCATGTTCGGCATGCTGGATGCGCTGCGCACCAGCCTGTCGCAGGCCGTGAATCTGGCCGGTGCGGACCGCCTGATGCTTCAGAGCAAGGTGAACATCACCGTGTCGAACCCGCGCTCGCACTATGAAAAGGTGAAGGCGGTGCCGGGCGTGCGTGCCGTGGCGCCGTTCAACTGGTTTGGCGGCGTCTACAAGGACAGCAAGCAGCAGATCCAGGTGCAGGCCACGGATCCCGAAGAGTTCATGAAGGTGTACCCGGAGGTGCATCTCAAACCCGAAGAGCTCGCCGCGTGGAAGAACGATCGCCAGGCCATCGTCATCGGCCAGGCGCTCGCGGATCAATACGGCTGGAAGATCGGCCAGCGCATCCCTTTGCGCTCGGACATCTGGCGCAAGACCGACGGCACCGACACCTGGGAATTCAACATCGTCGGCATCTACACCGTCGAAGGCAGTGGCTGGGACAAGCGCAGCGCCATGTTCCAGTACGATTACTTCAACGAGTCGCTGCAGTTCGGCAAAGACCTCGTGGGCTGGATGGTGATCAAGGTCGCGAATCCCGACGACTCCGACAAGATCGCCAGCCGCATCGACACGATGTTCGCCAACTCGTCGAATGAAACCAAGACGGCCACGGAACGCGTGTTCATCAAGCAGTTCCTGGACCAGGTGGGCAATATCGGCCTCATCCTGGTGTCGGTGACCACCGCGGTGTTCTTCACCATGTTGTTAGTCACTGCGAATACGATGGCGCAATCGGTGCGTGAGCGCACCAACGAGATCGGCGTGCTGAAGACACTGGGCTTCAGTGGTGAGTCCATTCTCGGCCTCGTGCTGCTCGAGTCGCTGTTCCTCACGTTCACGGGAGGGCTGGTCGGGCTTGGACTGGCGTGGTTCTTCGCCAAGGGCCTGGGCGCGGCCATCAAGGACTATTTCCCGGTGTTCCAGATCGGCACGAACACGTTCCTCGTCGGTGCCGCGCTGATGCTGGTATTCGGTGTCCTCACCGGCCTGTGGCCCGCGCTCACGGCGATGCGTCTCAAGATCGTGGACGCGTTGCGGCGCATCTGATGTTCCGCTGGCTGCCAATCGTCTGGGCCAATCTTCGTCGCCGCAAACTGCGGCTGGTGTTCACGTTCATCTCGATCCTGCTGGCCTTTCTCATGTTCGGCATGCTCGATGCACTGCGCACCAGTCTTTCGCAGGCCATCAACATGGTGGGCTCGGACCGGTTGCTGATGATGAGCAAATTGAACATGACGGTTGCGCTGCCTCGTTCGTACTACGAGAAGATCAAGGTGGCGAAGGGCGTTCGCGCAGTGGCGCCATTCAACTGGTTCGGCGGCATCTACAAGGACGCGAAGCGCCCGATGCAGATGAACGCGACGGATCCGGAACAGCTGCTGGCGGTTTATCCGGAGATCAAGCTGTCGGCCGAGGCCATCGAAGCCTGGAAGCGGGATCGCCAGGGCCTCATCATCGGGCAGCTGCTCGCCGATGAATACGGCTGGAAGGTCGGCGATCGCATTCCAATGCGCTCGCAAATCTGGCGCAAGCTCGACGGTGGCGACACCTGGGATTTCAACATTGTCGGCATCTATGGCGTTGACGGTGGTGGCGTCAACAAGAGCAGCGCCTTTTTTCAATACGACTATTTCAACGAGTCGCTGCAGTTCGGCAAGGACCAGGTCCGGCATGCTCGCCATTCGGGTCAACAACAGCGCCGAGACCGAAGCCGTGGCCGCGCGCCTCGACAAGCTGTTCGAAAACTCGCCTTACGAAACCAAGACCGCCACCGAGCGAGTGTTCGTCAAGCGGTCTGCTCGATCAGGTGGGCAACATCGGGGCGATCCTGGTGTCGGTTGTCAGCGCGGTGTTCTTCACCATGCTGCTGGTCACTGCGAACACCATGGCGCAGTCGGTTCGTGAGCGCACCAACGAAATTGGCGTTCTCAAGACACTCGGATTCAGCGGCCAGGCGATCCTGACGCAGGTATTGCTCGAATCGCTGTTGCTGACTTTCAGCGGCGGCCTCGTGGGGCTCGGGATCGCCTGGTTCGTGGCGAAAGGCCTGGGTGTTGCCGTCCAGGATTATTTCCCTTCATTCCATCTGAGTACCGGCACATTTGTCGTCGGCATTTCGCTGATGCTGGTGTTCGGCCTGGTGACGGGCCTGTGGCCGGCGCTCTCGGCAATGCGGCTCAAAATCGTCGACGCGCTGCGTCGTATCTGACAGATCCATCTGAGAATCAAACAATGGCCAACTCCCTCGCACAGATCGCGCCGTCACCGGCATGAACCTGCGGAACATTCCGCAGCGCTGGTCGTCGTCCATGGTCGCAGTGCTCGGCATCGGTGGCGTCACGCTGGTGCTGGTGGCGCTCTTGTCGATCGCTGCCGGCTTCAAGGTGGCGCTCGAAGGTTCGGGTTCGGAGGACGTGGCGATCATCATGCGCGCCGGTTCCACCAACGAGCTGTCGGGCGGCTTCGGCGTCGACACCGTCACGGTAGTTAGCGACGCACCGGGCATCAAGCACGATGCGCAGAACAAGCCCGTGCTCTCGCCCGAGCTCTACGTGCTGGTCGATGGCCGCATGCGCGGCAAGGACGCCAGCACCAATCTTCCGCTGCGCGGAGTGGGGCAGATGGCGCCGCAGGTTCGCAAGAGCTTCAAGCTCGTCGCAGGGAACCATGTTCCACCCTGGCACCAACGAAATCATCGTGGGCGATGGGGTCGTCAAGCAGTACGAGGGCCTGGAAGTCGGCAAGACGGTGCGCTGGGGCAATGCGAACTGGAACGTGGTCGGCCGCTTCACGGACGGCGGCGGCATCGCCGAGTCCGAAGCCTGGGGCGACACGCCCATCGTGCAGCAGGCCTGGCGCCGCGGTAACAGCTTCCAGTCGATCCGCGTGAAGCTGAACAATACGGAATCGCTGAAGACGCTCAAGGATGCGCTCAGCAAGGATCCGCGCGTACGCGTCGGCGTGCAGACGGAACGCACTTTCTATGCCGACCAGCAGAAGCTGATGTCGACCATCATCAACACCGTCGGCTGGGCGCTGGCCATCATGATGGGCATTGCCGCGTTGTTCGCCGCGCTGAATACGCTGTACAACGCCGTCGCCACACGCGTGCGCGAAATTGCGACGCTGCGCGCCATGGGCTTCAACGGCTGGGCCGTGATGATCTCCGTACTCGTGGAAGCAATGATCCTGGGTGCGGTCGGCGGCCTGATCGGCGGCTTGCTCGCGTTCCTCACCTTCAACGGCATGCACAGCTCGACGATGAACTGGGCTTCGTTCAGCCAGATGACCTTCGCGTTTACCGTAACGCCGCAGCTGATGATCACGGGAATCGTCTACGGCCTCATTCTCACCTTCATCGCTGGCATACTGCCGGGCATCCGGGCGGCCAGGCTGCCCATCACGGCGGGTTTGCGCGAGTTGTGATTCAAAGTCGGAGCCGGGCAAGGATTCTCGGGAAAGCCGTGCTGGTGGTGCTCGCCGGCGCATCCGCGTCGGCGGCGACTGCGCAGACCGCGCCTGCAGACTGGAGCGACATCGAAGGCCGCATCCAATACGCGTACTACACCAACGATTCGCGCGCGCTGAACAGCGTGCTCACCTCGCTCAAGCCCAAAGGCGGTGAGGGTGAGGGCGAATCCGGCGATGATGCCGCCATGCGCCACTACTTCCTGGCGCTCACGCACTACCGCATCGCCCAGGTCATGGTGGCGGTCAAGAAATCCCAGGCCAAGGACGCGATTGGCGGCTGCGGCGATGAAGTCGACGAGATCGTCGATGCGCTTCCCAAGGTGCCGCTGGGAGTCGACGAAACCGACGAAAACCGTATTCGCCGCGTCGAGGCCTACGCGCTCGGCACCGCCTGCACGCTCGCGGGCCGCGAGATGAGCTCCATACCATTTGGAGGCGGCCGCATCGGCTCGCGCATCGATGAAGCGGTGCTGCTCGAGCCGAAGAATCCGCGTGTGCGGCTGGTCGAGGCGCTGGCCCTGTTCGAACGCGCCGGCAACGACCCGGCCGAAAAGCAGGCCGCGCTCAGGAAGCTGCAGGCTGTGACCGTCATGTTCGAAGACATACGCGCGCGCGAGTCGAGCACACCCGAATGGGGCGCGGCCGAGGCCTATGCCTTTCTCGGGCGTGCGCTCTTCGACCAGCGCGACGTGGTGGGGGCGCGAGAAGCGCTCGAACGTTCGCTGCTGATTGCGCCGGAGTACGCGCTTCGCGCGACAGCTCATGGCGCAGATCACGCGTTAAAAGGCGCAAGCGCCACGACGGAAAACGGCGTCGAAGCGACGCCGAACATCGAGCTTTGGGGCTCCGTGCGAATCGCGGTCCGCATCACACTTTCTTACGCTGCTAGTATTGGGACTCCCATGAAGTATCCGCGCCTGTTTGCCCCGCTCGATCTGGGATTCACGCGCTTGGCCAATCGCATCGTGATGGGTTCGATGCACACCGGGCTCGAAGATCGTGCGCGCGATTTCGGCAAGCTCGCGGCGTATTTCGCGGCGCGGGCGCGCGGCGGAGCCGGACTGCTGGTGACCGGCGGCATCGCGCCCAATCGTGCCGGCTGGGTCAAGCCGCTCGCGGGAAAACTGTCGAGCCCCCGCGAGGTAGCGCGCCATCGCCTGGTCACCAACGCCGTGCACGCGGAAGGCGGCAGGATCTGCATGCAGATCCTTCACGCCGGCCGCTATGCCTACCATCCCTTCCCGGTGGCGCCCTCGGCGCTGCGCGCGCCCATCAACCGCTTCAAGCCGCGAGGATTGTCGTCGCATGGAGTGCGTGATCAGATCGCGGACTTCGTGAACTGCGCGCGGCTCGCGCAGCAAGCTAACTACGACGGCATCGAGATCATGGGCTCGGAAGGGTACTTCATCAACGAGTTCCTGGTTCCGCGCACCAACCATGCGCACCGATGAATGGGGCGGGGATCTCGTGGGACGCACGCGGCTCGCGCTGGAAATCGTCTCGCAAACCCGCGCGGCGGTGGGCCCGCGATTCATCATCATCTTCCGCATCTCGGGGCTCGATCTCGTGGAGGGCGGCAGCACCGGTGCGGAAGTGGAATGGCTCGCATCGCGCATGGAAGGCGCGGGCGCGACCATGCTGAACACCGGAATCGGATGGCACGAAGCGCGGGTGCCGACTATCGCCGGCATCGTGCCGCGCGGTGCGTTCGGCTGGGTGTCGGCGCGCATCAAGGCCGCGACGCGGCTGCCGGTGATCGCCACCAATCGCTTCAACGCACCCGACGGCGCCGAGGCGCTGCTTGCGAGTGGCGACGCCGATCTGGTGTCGATGGCGCGCCCGCTGCTTGCGGACCCCGACCTTCCTCGCAAGGCCGCCGAGGGACGCGAGCACGGAGATCAATACCTGCATCGCCTGCAACCAGGGATGCCTCGATCGCGTGTTCGAGAACCAGCGCGCCACCTGTCTCGTGAATCCGCTGGCGGCCTACGAGACGGAATTGCGCATCAAGGCGACGCAAGTTCCAAAGCGCATCGCCGTGGTGGGAGCGGGACCCGCCGGGCTGGCTTGCGCCACGACGCTCGCCGAACGCGGCCATCGGGTCACGCTGTTCGAACGCGCCGCGGAAATCGGCGGCCAGTTCCGCTACGCGCGCGAAGTGCCGGGCAAAGAGGATTTTCACGACACACTGCGCTACTTCACGCGGCGCATCGAACTCACCGGCGTGACGCTCGCACTGAACACGCTCGCCGACGTGCACGCGCTGGCCAGCGGCAGATTCGATGACATCGTGATCTCCAGCGGCGTTGCGGCGCGCGTGCCCGATATTGCGGGGATCGATCATCCGAAGGTCATCACCTATCCGGATCTGTTTTCGCGCGCGCGCCAGGCGGGCGAGAGCGTGGCCATCATCGGGGCCGGCGGCATCGGCTTCGACGTGGCCGCGTTTCTCACGCACCGTGGGGGCGGGAACTACTTCGAAGAATGGGGCATCGACCGCACGCTGGTCGCGCGCGGCGGATTGCTGCCGCAGCGGCAGGTGGCGTCGCCGCGTCGCGTCTATCTACTGCAGCGCAAGACCGGCAAGCCTGGCGCGGGGCTCGGCAAGACCACGGGCTGGATCCATCGCACGGCGCTCAAGCATCGCGGTGTGGTGATGCGCGACGGGGTGACGTACCAGCGCATCGACGATGCCGGGCTGCACATTTCCACCGGGGCGGGGCCCGAGGTGCTCAGCGTCGACAACGTCATCGTCTGCGCGGGCCAGGAGTCGGTCAATACGCTCGCCGGCGAGCTGGGCGCGCTGGGATTGGCGTCGCACGTGATCGGCGGGGCGCTGCTCGCCGCCGAGATCGATGCGGAGCGCGCGATCCGCGAGGGCGTGATGCTGGCGGCGCGGTTATGAGCGATAGCAAGAACCGGAATGGGGACAGTCCCCAATTCGAGCTGGTTTTTCCCGACGGCCATGCCAGCGAGCGAATCGGGGACAGTCCCCTGATCCGCGTCAGTGCGCGGGCGCGGCGCCTGTCGATTCGCGTATATCCGGATGCGCGTGTCGAGTGCGTGGTGCCGCCGCGCGCGAGGCCGCGTGAAATCGAAGCATTCATCGCCGCGCACCGCGAGTGGATAGAAAGCCGTCGCGCCATCGCCTTGCGCAATCGACCCGAGCCGCAGCCGTTTCCGCCTGCGGCAATCGAATTGCGGATGTCCGCGGAGCTGTGGCGCCTGCAGGTGTTGGGCGATGCCGGAGCCCTGCGGGTGCGCGAGGCCGGTCAGGGAATACTGCGCGCGACGGGTGGCGCTTCCACGCCGCGATTGCGCGCCGGCCTGCGCACCTGGCTGCTGCGCGCCGCGCGCACCCGCCTGGAACCGCGCGTGGCGGCGATCGCGCAGGCCATGGGCGTGAATTATTCGCAGGTTTCCATACGCCGCCAGCGGTCTCGCTGGGGAAGTTGTTCGGCGCGCGGTACCATCAGCCTCAACTGCTGCCTGCTGTTCCAGCGCCCCGAAGTGGTGGACTACCTCATCGTGCACGAGCTCACACACGTGAAGCACATGAACCACTCGGCGCGTTTCTGGCAGGCAGTGGAACGTCATTGCCCCGATTGGCGCGCGCTCGATCGCGAACTCGTGCAGGGCTGGCGCCACGTGCCTTCATGGATCTTTTCGAACCAATAAAAATGGCCGACAACAAAGTCGATCTCAAGAACGAAGGCGTGCACTGGGACCTGGGCACTTCCAAGTCCTATGGCGAATATCTGCAGCTCGACAAGCTGCTCGACGCACAGCAGCCCAACTCCATCGAGCAGGACGAGATGCTGTTCATCATCGTCCACCAGGTGTCGGAGTTGTGGATGCGTCTGTTCCTGCACGAGCTCGATCACGTGTTCGAGTGCGTGCGGCGCGAAAACCTCGATCCCTCGTTCAAGATGCTGGCGCGCATCTCGCGGCTGCAGGAAGAACTCCTCGGCGCATGGAGTGTGCTGTCGACACTCACGCCGTTCGAGTATTCGTCTTTCAGAAACACCCTGGGCCGGTCGTCCGGATTCCAGTCGCTGCAGTACCGTCTGCTCGAGTTCAAGCTGGGGAACAAGAACCGCGATGTGATTGCCGTGCACAAGCGCGACGCCGCGGGTTTCGAAAAACTGGAACGCACGCTCAATGCGCCGTCGATCTATGACGAGGTGCTGCGCCTGCTGTCGCGTCGCGGTTACGGCATTCCCGAGGAGCTCATCGAGCGCGACTTCTCCGAGCCCTACACGCCGTCGAAGGCGGTGACCGCCGCATGGCTGGGCGTGTATCACAACGCGGAGAAGGACTGGGATCTCTACGAAATGGCCGAACGCCTGGTCGATCTCGACCAGAAATTCCAGCTCTGGCGCTTCCATCATCTCAAGACCGTCGAACGCGTCATCGGCTACAAGCCGGGCACCGGCGGAACCGGCGGAGTTTCCTATCTGGCCAAGGCACTCGAGCTCAAGTTCTTCCCGGAGCTTTGGCAGGTGCGCACTTCAATGTGAGGGTGAAACGTTGCCGACTGCCTGGGGTGAGCTCGATCACATCATGATTTTCTGCAATGTCGGCGCTCCTGAAGCTGGCGCGCTGACCGACCGGGGTCTTCACGAAGGCCCCGGCAATACCCATCCGGGGCAGGCGCCTGCCCGTTCGGATTGGGGTTTCGCCCCCGGGGGTGTTGGCGAGAGGCTTTTGTGGGCGTGATGGCCGGTGGCCATCACGCCCACTTCGCTCTTGTTGAGTGACGCCGGCCCGCGCACACGATGTCGGTGCGCGGGCGGCGCCTTTATTCTTGTTCGATCGGGCGGAGCCGCGTGACTTCGGTGGACGCAGCCTCTAACTATTCAGGCGCGACCCAGGCATTCACGGACATCGACGACGTCGGTGCCGACGGCTGGTTCCGATGAGTCGACGGATATCCGCCGACCCACGGAATGTCCGAGGCGTACGGGTTCGCGGCGGTCCACAGGAATCCCTCGGGCCAGAGGAATGCCTCTTTCCAGAGGTAGCCCTTTTCCCAAAGCGTAGGCAGCATCCCACAGACTAGCCTGCGTCCCACAGCGTGCCTTCACTCCACAGTGCGCCATTGGGAGTCGCGACCTCGAAGATGCCATCGGCGTTCTGGGTCACGCGACCCATGTAGTGCTGCGTGCCGTTGAGATCGGCGGCGATATTGAGGCCCTGGTTGGCGCAGTTGCTGGTCGTGCCATAGACCGCGGCCTTGGCGTCGACCAGGCCCGCGCCCTGCTGCAGCACGCTGTAGGCGAGCGAGCCGTCGGTATTCACCGCGGGCTTGCCGCTCGCGATGATGCGGCACTTCACCTGGTCGGGCGTGAGGTTCGGATTGTTGTAGATCACCAGCGCCGCGACACCCGAGACCACCGCAGCGGACTGCGAAGTGCCCGACATGGTGAAGAAGTCGCCGTTGTTCATGAACGTGGGATGGTCCACGGCGATCTTCTGATACGTCGCCATGAAGCTCCACACGTGACCACCGGGCGCGACGAGATCGGGCTTGACGAAGCCTTCGAACGTCGGGCCGGTGGACGAGAACGAAGCCAGGCTGTCATCGCTCTTGCTGCTCGTGTAGCTGTCGGTCATCGCGCCGACCGTGATGACGTACGGGACGTTGCCCGGCACACCCACGGTCTGCGGCAGCGGTCCGCTATTGCCCGCTGACACGACTACGACAATGCCGGATTGCCACGCACGCATCACGGCTTTATTAAGCGGATCGTCCCAGTAGCGCGAGTGCGCCGGGGCCCCTAGCGAAAGATTCAACACGCGGATCGCGTACTGGGTGCGATTGTTGATCACCCAGTCGATGCCGCGGATCACCGTGGCGTAGCTGCTCGAGCCGTCTTCGGCGAATGCCTTGACCGAAATGATGCGCGCATCGGGAGCGACTCCGTAGAAACGGTTGCTGGCGTTCCGGCGGCTGCTGGCGATGAGGCCCGTGATATGCGTGCCGTGGCCGTTCGTGTCGGTCGAGACCGAGGACCAGGTGGCGTCGACGGCGTTACGCACGGCGTCGTATTGCACCGCCACGCGACCCGTGCCGGCCGAATCCTTGTCGAGCGAATCGAGCTTCCAGTAGCCGGTGTCGATGATGGCGACGCCGATGTCACGGCCGCGAATGCCCGCGGCGTGGAGATCCTGCGCATTCACATCGACGGGAGCGGAATCGCCCTCGCCGAAGGTGGTCGTGTAGCTGATCTCGAGGTCGTCGATGTCCACCCAGTCGCCGGGGAAGGACGCGTTCATGTACGAGACGAAGCGGATCGCGGTATTGCGGCCGCGGTACGCGGTGATGTTGTAGCTCTGCGCGGTGAAGCCGGCTGTCGTTGGCGGCGCCCGAAATGCGGCCGACCTCCGTCCACAGGACGCCACCATTGCCGCTGGCCTGCACCGACACGTACTCGCCAGCCTCGAGGCTGCCACGCGAACTGTTGAACTTGAGCGTGACGTTTGGCGAAGTGGAGGGCGTGGCGGCGCGGCGATAGATGGTGCCGTTGCCAGCGATCATGAGGCGTTTGCCGCCCTTGTCGTTCCAGCCGATGGTCACCTTGCCGTCGAACGGAGAATTGTTGTCGTTGGACTCGACCCAGTCGCCGTACCAGCGATGGGTACCATCGTTGTTGGCGAACGAGCCGTTTTCGAAATTGTCGCGCACGCTCGCGGCGGCCTGCGTAGTGATCGGCGCGTTGGGCGTGATCTGTTTGACGCCGCGCACCGAGAGCACCTTGGCGTGCTGCGCTTCGGTGAGCTTCGCTTCGACGGCGTCGATGACGCCGAGTCGCGAGACGACTTCACCGCCCACGGCGGCCACGGCGCTCGCGGCCTTGTCGGTGCTCTCGGCTTCGACGATGTAGCTGTGTGACGCGGGCGGCAGCAGTTGCATTGCTGGCCGACGGCGTTCCCGATGTCGCTGCGGAGCAGGACACCAGCATCGCCAGGATTGCCGCACTCAGAACCCCAGCGGCTGCTTTATTGACTACATCTGCACTCATTCACGCCTCTTGTTTGACCCCAGTCCGCTTTCGCGAACGTGGCCATTAGAGACGTGGACGGCAATTTAGCAGCGTGCGTGTGTGACGCGGATCTCGGGAAAAGTGTGACCGGCCTCTGATAAGAGCCGGTTAAATCCGTGCGCTATGTCAACGACCGGCGGTGCGTTGAACAGAAGCTGGCGCTTCTTTGCCGCCTGGCAGGATATTGTCGAGCAGGTTGGAAAGTGGCGTCGCCGCACAGAAGAGGTGGCCCTGACCTTCATGGCACTGTTCGGCGACGAGGAACTGTGCCTGCGCTTCGGTCTCGATACCTTCGGCCACGATGCGCAAACCGAACGCGTGGCCGAGCGCGATCGCTGCGCGACACACGGCGCGCGCTTCGTGATCGTGGCCGACTTCTTCGACGAACGAGCGATCGATCATGATGCCGTCGAGCGGTGAGCTGCGCAGTTTGCCGAGCGACACGTAGCCGGTGCCGAAATCATCGATGAGCACTCGGACACCCTGGCCACGCAGTTTATGAAGCGCCGCGAGGCCACTGCGGCCCGTGGAGAGCATCTGTTCGGTGATCTCGAGATCGAGACACGAGGGCTCGATGCCGGATTCCTTCGAAGAATTGGCCACGTCTTCGGCGAGACTCTCGGCAGAGAGATACTGGCGCCCGACGTTGACCGACAGACGGAGGTGAGGGTAGTCCGTGCTCGGCCAGAGTCGCGAGATCGCGAAACGCGCGCCGCAGGACCCAGCGGCCGAGCTGCACCGACAGCCCGATAGTTCGGCGATCGGCAGGAACTCCGACGTGGGCACCATGCCGCGAATCTTGTGAGGCCAGCGCAGGAACGCTTCGAGCGCGACGATCTCGCGCGTCGCGAGCAGCAGGCGAGGCTGATAGTGCAGCTCCAGCTCATCGTTCTGCAGCGCCTGGCTC
Organism: uncultured Pseudomonadota bacterium; assembly: GCA_963736955.1. Lineage (GTDB taxonomy): Bacteria > Pseudomonadota > Gammaproteobacteria > Steroidobacterales > Steroidobacteraceae > CADEED01. The sequence continues at coordinate 651,934 of CAVTQT010000008.1, read as the reverse complement.
AGCTCCTGCTGCCAGTCGAGCCGCGTGAGCGATGCCAGGCGCAGCGTGTCGGAATAGAAAGTGACGGCGCGATGTTGGCCCAGCCGCCTTCCGGAATCGAGTGTCGTGAGCGCACGTTCGATGAGCTCGATCGCACGCGCTCCATCGGTGCCCGAGAGCGTCACGCCGATCTGCGGCGCGAGCTGGAAGATCTGTCCATCGAGATCGACCGGGTGCTTGAGCGCCGTCACGAGTGCCTCGACTACCGAATCGGCGTCTGCACGAGAGCGAATGTCGGTCAACACCACGCCGATGACATCGTCGGAAACTCGCGCAACGCGCGGCAGGTTGGTGCGGCCTTCGGGCAGGTTTTCGACGATGACCTTGGCGGCGGATTCGAGCAGGCGATTCGCAAGCGCCGAGTCGAACACGCGCTGATAGGTGACGTAGCCGCCGATGTGGATCAAGCGCCACGCCCACGGTGTCTTCACGCAGCGCGGCCATGTCGAGCGCCATGCGCAGGGATTTTTCGAAGCCCTCGCGATGCGGCAGCATCGCACTCGCGCCCTGGGGATAAAGGCCTGAGTCATTGGCGGTCGCGCCTTCGCCGAGATCGCGGCAGACGATCAACACGCGATCGAAACCTTGCACCTGGAAACGCATCTCGAGCTTGAGATCGCCGTCCTGGTAGCGTTGTTGCGTGCTCTTGCGGGTCTTGAGGATGCGCCGCGCGGTCTGCAAAACGTGCGTGGCGATCGATGAGGGCCACAGCAGAGTCCAGACTGCGGCCAGGGATTTCCTCTTCGCCGGCTTTCACCCCGCGCACCGCGTTGCCGCCTACACAGGAAAGAATGACTCCGTCGCGGCGCACGATGAGCGCCAGGTCGGGAAGGGATTTTGCAATGTCGCTGTCCATGCTCACCGATGTGGTCTAACGCGCCTCGCGCAGTACCCGAAGTGCATTCACCGTGTCGTCGCTGCCATGCGTCGACATCTGCTCGATGATGACACCGTTGGCGATCAGCCCGTCGACATTCGATTCCACCGCCGCGATGACCGAATTCAGCGCCGCCACGTGTTCCGTGCCGAACCAGCCGCGCCAGGCATTGCGACCGCGCTTGGCACGATACAGCGCGAGGTCGGCGATCTTGATGGCCTGCTCCCAGCTCACTGCCCCGGGCTTTCCTGGAACAAATGGCAGACACGTGAGGCCGATCGAGCAGCTGGTGCGTACCACTGCGCCGCGCGGCAGCACGCACTTCATCTTGGCGATGCGTTCACGCATGCGCTCGGCAAGCATGCAGGCGTGTTCGACGTGCTGGGCGTGCGCTACCACCACGAACTCGTCACCACCCCAGCGGGCAAGTACGTCGTCAGGGCGGATGGCCTGGCGCAGGGTCTTGGCGATCTCGATGATGACGTCGTCGCCTGCGGCGTGGCCATGCTGGTCGTTGATCGGCTTCAGCGCGTCGAGATCGATGATCATGATCGCGAGGCCGGCATTCGCCTTCTGGTCGGCGATCAGACGCGGGAACTGCTGCATGAGATAGCGGCGGTTCGCGAGGCCGGTGAGGGTGTCGGTGAGGCTGGCCATCTCCAGCCGGTCATTCGCTTCTTCGAGCTCGCGGTTGCGTTGTGCCAGTTCGAAGGTGCGATCGCTGACCTGTTGCTCGAGTTCCATGCGGTGTGCGGCCGCGCGTGCAATGCGTCTTTGCTGCGCATACCAGACCGTCAGCAACATGAAGGCGGCGAGCAGCGTGTAACTCACATACGCGACCGGCGAGAGCCAGGGCGATGGCGCCACGTCGATGGGCAGCGCGAGGTCCTGCGTGCTCCACACACCGTCACTGTTGCTGGCACGCACCCGGAACACGTACTTGCCACCGGGCAGATTGGTGTAGGTCGCGGCGCGGCGCTCGTCAGCGCGCACCCAGGCATTGTCGAAGCCGTCGAGCTTGTATTCGTAGCGATTGGCGCGCGGGTCGGCGAAGTCCAGCGCCGCGAACTTCAGCGTAATGACGTCTTCCTTGTGTCCGAGGCTCAGGCGCTCGATACGCTCCTCGGGCACGCCGACGATGCCAGGCGTATTGAGTTTGAGGAACTGCGTCAGCACCACGCGCGGCGGACGCTCGTTGAACTCGAGCACTTCCGGATAGAACGCATTGAACCCGGCAGCGCCGCCGAAGAACAGCTTGCCGCTGCGATCGCGGTAGTGCGCGCCGAAATTGAATTCTTCGGCCTGCAGACCGTGCAACCGGTGGAAGCGCTGGATGGCGCTGGTGCGCGGGTCGAGGCGCGCGAGGCCGAAATTGGTGCTGATCCAGATATTGCCGGCGCCATCGGCACGCAGGCCGTAGACGGTGTTGTTAGGCAATCCCTGGGTTTCAGAGATGTTGGCGAAGCGCAGGTTGTGTGGCGCGTCGAGGGGGTTCAATACCCGGTCGATTCCGCCGCCTCGCGTGCCGATCCAGACGCCGCCGGTGTCATCCACCAGGATCGAATAGATAGTGTCGGCGCTGAGGGAATCGAGTCGCTTGGCGTCGCGCTTGTAGTAGTAGAGACGGCGTGTCTTCAGATCCCAGACATTGAGTCCACCGCCATCCGTGCCGATCCACACGTGGCCGGAACGGTCGCGAGCCAGTGCGGTGACCCGGCCGTTCGACAGGTGCAGGCCGTCTTCGGGTCCGGGCCGGAGGTTTTCGAAGCGGCGCGTACGTGAGTCGTAGCGCGAGATGCCGCCACCGAACGTCCCGACCCACAACTGGCTTTCGACTTCGAGCAGGCTCATTACGCCGGCGGCGCTGAGCGAAGTCGGTACGGTGGGGTCGTTCGCGAACGATTCGGATTTCAGGGTAGTGGTGTCGACGCGGTTGAGACCGCCGCCCATGGTGCCCACCCAGACTGCACCGTCGCTCGCCTCCAGCATGGCCATGACGCGATCGTCGCTCAAGCTGTTGCGCACGCCGTTCACGTGGCGCACCGGCGTCACGTGGCTGTTCGCACGGTCGAGCAGGTTGATGCCGCTGCCGAAAGTGCCGATCCACAGCCGGCCGAGTTTGTCTTCGGCGAACGAGGTGATATTGCGGTCGGTGAATCCTTCCTCGGCGCTGGCGCGGAAGTGGCCGAACGACCATGTGCGCGGATTCCACTTGGCGAGACCGCCGGACTTGGTGCCGATCCACAGCGAGCCGCCGCGGTCCTCGAACAACGACTGGACGTAGTCATCCGGCAGTGAACGCGGTTCAGCGTCGTCTCGGTGGTAACTGGAGAACGTTTCAGTGGCGGAATCAAACCAGGACAGTCCATCGATCAGGCCAACCCAAAGGCGTCCCTGGCTGTCGATGAGCAGCGACTGCACGCGATTATCGGGCAGCCCGGTGGAATTGCCGGGAGGCTGGCCCGGTGATTGACGATAGACCCGCCAGTGATCGCTACGGGGGTCGAAGCGGCCGAGGCCGGCATCGGTTCCTACCCACACCACACCATCGGGGGATTCGGTCAGAGCACGCACGCGCAGCGGTTGCCCATGCGGCACCAGTTCCGGCGGAAGCTGCAGGCGTGAAACGTCGAGGTTGGCGGCGGAGAGACGATCGAGCCCGCGCGCGGTACCGAGCAACGTGTCGCCGTTGCGAAGATGGACGATGCTGAAGACGGAATCGTCGGAAAGCGAATTCGTCTGCGTCTGCGAGTAGCGCAGGCGACGCAATTCGCCGGTGCGCGCATCAAAGATCGCGACACCGGCATCGCGCGAGGCGATCCACAGGCGGCCGAGCCGGTCGCGCGCCATCGTGCGTACGCGCTGCAGGTCCGCCGCGCCACTCAGCTGTGCCGGCGCTCTGAGTTTGCCGGTCTGGGCGTCGCGGAACACCACGCCGCCGCCAACGGTGCCGATCCACAAACCGTCTTCGGTGGCGATCAACGAGGAGATCCATCCGTTCGGCAGCGTTTCCTCGTCGCCACGTTCATGACGCAGCTGACGGAACTCATAACCATCGAAGCGATTGAGCCCGTCTTCGGTGCCGAACCACATGAACCCTTCGCTGTCCTGGACGATGGTGTTCACCGCTTGCTGCGACAAGCCTTCCTCGAGGCTGTAGCGCTGCACGCTGAGTGGCGGAGTCGCGGGGGCTGAGCACGAAAAGATGCAGGCGAACGCGGCGATCGTGACGCGCGCGCACAAACTGACGTGCCGATTTTTCCCCCGTGTTCTTGACATTGTCCTGAGCAACGGACGACTCCAGACCACATCGTAGTGGCGCGTGCCCGCCCGCTATGTGACTGGAGTCCAAAGCACCACGCGAGACGCTCCGGGGTTGAGCGCTACCACACCGTAAATGTGAAGCGCATCACAGGCCCTAGGAGGGGCCTAGACCCATTCCGCCGTGGCGATGCCCCGATCGGCTGCGGCGCGACGCGCCGACTGGGAGCCATTGACCAGGAGGCCGTGTCTCGCAATCGCCAGGTGGGGAAGGTCCGAGGCGCTGTTGCCGTAGGCGAAGACCTCGGAATCGCGGCGTGCGGCGACCAGTGCGCGCAGGCACTGCACCTTTTCCGCTCCGCGCCGGTTGGGAGTCGTCAGAGTGCCATCGAGCCGATCGCCGTTCCATGCGACGCCGGTGGATATCACCTCGTCAAAGCCCAGCTGCCGGCCAAACTCCGGCACATAGAAATCGACACTCGCCGACATGAGCACCAGATGGTGGCCTGCTTCACGATGGCGGCGGATGGCGGCCAGTGCATCGCGGAAGCATCGGTGCTCGATGGTGTCGCGCACGAACTCCGTGCTGGCTGCGGCGAGCTCACTGCGTGCGATGCCACGCAGTGTGGAGCGCAGCAACGATTGCTTGAGCGCGCCGCGGTCGTGATCGAATAGATAGCGCAACGCGGCCGGTGCCACGAAGAAAAGCCGCAGCAGATTCCAGGGTCTTCGTGCGAGCTGCCGCAAAACCAGCGGAAACAGGGTGTCGCGATAGGTGATGGTGCCGTCGAGGTCGAATATGGCGATGGGCATTTGAGCGCAATGCTATCAGTGGCGGTTGCCACGATTCGCCACAATTTTGCCGTCCCATTGGCCACATTGCTCCGGACACTCCGGAACTCCATTCAAGTGCAGGGGAGTCCGCGATGTCCGAGAGATTCAGATTCATTCCGCCGCTGCTGGCCAAGGTGCTGGTCATCGGCTTCCTCGTGATCATTCTGCTGGTGCCGCTTGCGCAGGTGGAAAACCTGGTGGGCGAGCGAGTCGGGATGCGGCAGACGGCCGCGGAGCGCGTCGCTGTGTCCTGGGGCGGCGCTCAGACCACCGCCGGTGTGTTGCTCGCGATTCCGGTCGAGACCAGCCGTGTCGTCATCGAACAGTCGGTGGCCGGGCGCGAGACGCAACGCACCGAAGTGGATAGGAACGTTCTCTACGTCCTTCCTGACACGCTCAAGGTGGATGCCACCGCAGACCTGAGTACGCGTCCAGTGGGTCTTTATGAGACACCGGTTTACACGGCGCACGTGCAGATCGCGGGCGAATTCCTCAATCGCGACTTTGCGGGCCGGCTGCAGGAGAAGGAAGGCCGCGAAGTGAAGTGGAACGAGGCGCGGCTGCTGGTCCTCAACTCCGAATCGCGCGCGCTGCGAGCGGTCGATGACCTGGTGGTCGCCGGTGAAAGTCTGCCGGTTTCCGCCGACGGCTATGCAGGATCGGCAGGTATCTCGGCCGCGGTGCCGGCTGCGGCACTGCGCGAAAACACATCGATTCCATTTCGTCTGAAGCTCACGCTCGCCGGCAGCAGTCAGCTGACTTTCCTGCCGCTGGCGCGAAGGGCGGACATCTCGCTGAAGTCGACGTGGCCGCATCCGAAGTTCGAAGGCGCGCCGGCGCCGCTCGATCCGAGCATCGACAAGAATGGTTTCAACGCGCGATGGTCGGTGCTGGAAATCAATCGCAACTTCGGCCAGAGCTGGTATGACAGCCAGATCCGGCCGGGCGAGCCGGTGGAGATGTCATTCGCGCAGAGTGGCGTGGGCGTGACGTTCTACGAGCCCGTGGACATCTATCAGCGCAACTATCGCGCGGTGCACTACGCGGTGCTGCTCATCGTGATCACCTTCCTCACATTCTTCCTGTGGGAGCACGTGGCCGGCATCGCCATCCACGGCATGCAGTACCTGATGGTGGGACTTGCGCTGGCGCTGTTCTATCTACTGTTGCTCGCGTTGTCCGAACACATGAGTTTCGATCTCGCCTATGGCCTGTCGGCCGGCGCGCTGGTGACCCTGATAACCATCTACCTGACCGGCGTGCTCAGACGCGTCAACCTTGCGCTTGGCGCGGGCGCGGGCCTCGCCACGCTCTACACAATGCTCTACTGGATCCTGCGCTCCGAGGACTATTCGCTGCTCATGGGTTCGCTGCTGCTGTTCGGCGTGCTCGCGATCCTCATGATCGCCACACGCCGCGTCGACTGGTCGAACGTCGCGCGACGTAAACGCGCAGAGGAGGGAATCTAGTTCACGTTACCGAGCGCGATGGCGGCCCGTCGAATGGCCGCGTCGCGCTCGGGGCGCACCGAATCCAGCCGTGCGCGGGCCGCGCGCAGTACCGGCTCGCGCGCCAGTTCGGGCCGGCCGGAATCGAAGGGCGGCGCCGGTGCATATTCGATCGCCAGCTGGACAGTTTCGGCGAGGTCGCGGCCGGCGATTTCCGCCATCACCTCGAGCGCCATGTCGATTCCGGCGGTGACGCCGCCGCCGGTGAAGATGATGCCGTCGCGCACCACGCGGCCAGGGTCCTGCGTGACACCGAAGTCGGCGAGCTTGTCGCGCCACGCCCAATGGCAGGCCGCGCGCCTGCCACGCAGCAGTCCGGCTGCCGCGAGTAACAACGAACCCGTGCATACCGAGGTGATGTAGCGGGCCTTTTCGCCGAGCCGCCGGATGGCGCTGAGATAAGCCTGATCCTCGACGGCGGCCACGGTGCCGAAGCCTCCAGGAACGCAGAGGAGGTCGCATTCGTCGACGCGATCGAGACGTTGAAGGCCCGCGAATCGCATGACGGAATCGACTTCGAGGTCGCCGCCCGCGACCGAGGCGAGTACACAGCGTGCGCCGGGTAGCCGGGTGAGCACCTCGTAGGGTCCCGTGAAGTCCAGCTGCGTGACGCGCGGATACAGGGCGAATACGACATTGAAAGTGGCGGCCATGTTCGTTCCTCGGTCGAGTGGATTGACGGTGCGATGCTGGACCCATAGCCTTCTGGCGGAAAGGACATACTCCCCTCGTTTTGTGCCAAGGTGCCGCATGAGTCGTCGCGTCGCATTCCTGATCTTTCCGGACTTCCAACTGCTCGATGCGGCGGGCCCCATTTCCGCGTTCGAGATCGCCGAGCGCTATCGACCGGGAAGTTATGAACTGCGGCTGATCGCTCCGCAGAAGGGCGCGGTCGTGAGTACTTCGGGTGTCACGATGAATGCCGCGGCTTTCGGCAGGCCCACCATCGTCGACACTTTGCTCATTGCTGGCGGTGAGGGCACGCGTGCCGCGGCGAAGGAGCCGCGCATCGTGAAATTTGTCGCTGCCTGCGGCGCCGACGCCAGGCGTGTGGCCAGCGTCTGCTCGGGCGCGTACATCCTGGCCGCCACCGGCTTGCTGGACGGGCGACCGGCCACCACGCACTGGACCCGCAGCCGCGATTTCGCGCGGCGCTTCCCGCGCGTCAAGCTCGACGCTGATCGCATCTTCACCAGGTCCGGAAAATTCTGGACCTCGGCCGGCATCACGGCGGGCATCGACCTGTCACTGGCTCTGATTGCCGAGGATCTCGGCGAAGCGGTGGCGCGCAAAGTGGCCCAGCAACTGGTGGTGTACTACCGCCGGCCAGGTGGCCAATCGCAATTTTCGACGCTGCTCGAGCTCGAGCGTGCGGATGGACGCTTCGCGCCGCTGCTCGATCACGTGCGCAGCAATCTTCGCGAGCGCTTATCCGTGGAAGAGCTCGCGGTGAGGGCATGCATGAGCCCGCGCAATTTCGCGCGGGTATTTCAGGCCGAGACGGGCACGACTCCGGCGCGTGCGGTCATGCGCCTGCGCGCCGAAACCGCGCGCGCCCAGATCGAGAGCGGCGGCACGTCGGTGCAGGAGATCGCGCGCAACTGCGGCTTCGGCGACCCGGAGCGCATGCGGCGCGCGTTCGTCAGCCTGTTCGGTCGGCCGCCAACGGCGATGAAGACGGTGCCGGGCAGGGGTTCTCGGGGTTCGTGACGGAAGTGCGAGATCTCGGCGCGCTTGCGAACCCCGAGAACCCCTGCCCGGCACCCTCTTTCAGGCGGCTTTCGCGGCCAGCTGACGCAGCACGTACTGAAGAATGCCGCCGTGGCGGTAGTAGTCGCGTTCCTTCGGCGTGTCGATGCGCACGCGCGCCTCGAACGTGATCGGGGAGCCCTTGGGAGGCGTTGCCACCACTTTCACAGTCTTGGCTTCGGCGTTATTGAGGCCGGTGATCTCGAACACTTCACTGCCCGTGAGGCCGAGGGTGGCGGCGGTTTTGCCCGCGGGGAACATCAGCGGCAACACGCCCATGCCGATGAGGTTGGAGCGGTGAATGCGCTCGAAGCTCTCGGCGATCACTGCGCGCGCGCCCAGCAGCATGGTGCCCTTGGCGGCCCAGTCGCGTGACGAACCTGTGCCGTATTCCTTGCCGGCGAGAATCACGAGCGGCGTACCTTCCGTCTTGTAGCGCATGGCGGCGTCGAAAATGGACATCTGTTCGCCTGTGGGGACGTGTACGGTGACGCCGCCCTCGGTGCCCGGCGCCAGCAGATTGCGCAGGCGGATGTTGGCGAAGGTTCCGCGCATCATGACTTCGTGGTTGCCGCGGCGCGCGCCGTAGGAATTGAAGTCGATGGGCTGCACGCCTTTGGACACCAGATACTTCGCAGCGGGGCTCGACTTGGCAATATCGCCCGCAGGCGAGATGTGGTCGGTGGTCACCGAGTCACCTAACAAGGCGAGGCAGCGCGCACCGGTGACGTCGGTGACCGGACTGGGGGTCATGGTCATGCCTTCGAAATACGGCGGGTTGCGTACGTAAGTGGACTCTTCTTTCCAGTCGTAGATCTTGCCGAGCGGAATCTGGATGGACTGCCAGTTGGCTTCCCCGGTGAACACGTTGGCGTAGCTCTTGCGGAACATGGCCGAGTCGAGCGTGGCATGCACCGCATCGGCCACTTCCTTGTCCGAAGGCCAGATGTTGGCGAGCACGACGGGTTTGCCATCGGGACCATGACCCAGCACGTCGTTCTGCAGGTCCACATCCATGGTGCCGGCGAGGGCATACGCCACCACGAGCGGCGGCGAAGCGAGGAAGTTCATCTTCACTTCCGGGTGCACGCGGCCTTCGAAATTGCGATTGCCGGAGAGCACCGAGGTGGCGACGATATCGCCGGCCTTGATGCCCGCGGAAATTTCCGCCTTCAGGGGGCCGGAATTGCCGATGCAGGTGGTGCAGCCGTAGCCGACGACATTGAAGCCGATGGACTCGAGCGGGGCTAACAACCCGGCCTTGGTGAGGTAATCGGTGACCACGCGTGAACCCGGCGCGAGGCTGGTCTTGACCCACGGCTTGGACTTGAGTCCGAACTTCGCCGCATTGCGCGCCAGCAGGCCCGCGGCCATGAGCACGTATGGATTGGAGGTGTTCGTGCAGCTCGTGATGGCGGCGATGGTGACCGCGCCATCGCGGATGTCTACCTGCTCGCCATCGAGCTTGATCTCGGCGTGTCCGGTTGCGGTGGGATTCTTCTTCGTGCGCTCGTCGGCCATGATCTTGAGCGCCGTCTGGTAGACACTCTTGGCCTTCGACAGAGGCACACGGTCCTGCGGGCGCTTTGGACCGGCGAGGCTGGGCTCGACGGTGGCGAGATCGAGCTCGAGAACATCGGTGTAGTCAGCCGGCTTGGCGCCATTCACGCGCCACATGCCCTGCGCCTTGGCATACGCCTCGACCAGCGCAATCTGCTCAGGCTGACGGCCTGACAACTCGAGATAGCGCAGCGTTTCTTCGTCGATGGGGAAGATGCCGCACGTGCTGCCGTATTCCGGCGCCATGTTGGCAATCGTGGCGCGATCCGCGAGTGGCAGGTTGGCGAGACCGTCACCGAAATATTCGACGAACTTCTCGACCACGCCTTTCTTGCGAAGCATTTCTGTAACGGTGAGCACGAGATCGGTGGCCGTGCAGCCGGGCTTCATGGCGCCCGTCATCTTGAAGCCAATGACTTGCGGAATGAGCATCGGGATGGGCTGGCCCAACATGGCCGCTTCCGCTTCGATGCCGCCCACGCCCCAGCCGAGCACACCGAGGCCGTTGATCATGGTGGTGTGCGAGTCGGTGCCAACGACGGTGTCGGGATAGGCGCAGTTGCTGCCTTCGGTGTCGTTGTGAAAAACCACGCGACCGAGGTATTCCAGGTTCACCTGGTGGACGATGCCGGTGTTAGGCGGCACAACCTTGAAGTTGCGGAAAGCGGTCTGACCCCAGCGCAGGAAGGCGTAGCGTTCGCCGTTGCGCTCGAATTCGATCTTGTTGTTAGCCGCGAGCGCGCCGACGCTGCCGTAGGTGTCCACCTGCACGGAATGGTCGATGACGAGTTCGGCGGGGTTTATCGGGTTGATCTGCTGCGGATCTCCGCCGAGCTTCTTCACTGCCTCGCGCATGGCGGCGAGGTCTACCACGCAGGGCACGCCGGTGAAGTCCTGCATGATGACTCGCGCGGGCGTGAAGTCGATTTCGTAGGACGGCGTCGCCTTCGCGTCCCAGTTGAGCACTGCTTCGATGTCGTCCTGCGTGACGTTGACGCCGTCTTCGAAGCGCAACAGGTTTTCGAGCAGGATCTTGAGGGAATAGGGCAGTCGGGCGACCTTGTCGGCGGGCAGTTTCGCGAAGCTCCAGTAGTCGTATGAGCGTGAGCCCACTTGCAGGGTCGAACGGGTATTGGAACTGCCAGTCATGAAATAGTCTCCAGAAGTCGGCCGAAAACAAGCGCGGTATTCTAACTCAGCGGGCCTTGTTATTGCGGCCGCGTGTGCTCGATGACGCCACCGCCCAGGCACCGATCGCCGTCGTACAACACCGCAAACTGTCCTGGGGTCACGGCGCGCTGCGGCTCTGCGAAACGGACTTCGAGCGCGCCATCCACGCTCATGGTTGCGTGACAGGCCTGGTCGGCCTGGCGATAGCGAACCTTGATCTGCGAATCGAATTCCAGCGCGGGAGGCTGCACCAGCCAGTTGCAGGGGCTGGTGGCCAGCGCACGACTTACGAGCAGTGGGTGATCGTGTCCCTGCACGGCGATGAGTTCGTTGCTTGCAAGATTCTTGGCGGCGACATACCACGCGTCTTCGCGTTGGCCGGCACGGCCACCGATCTCGAGCCCACCGCGCTGGCCGAGCGTGTAGAAGGCGAGACCGCGATGTCGCCCGACTACCGCGCCGGTCTCGGTGACGATGTCGCCAGGATCGGTAGGGATGTAGCGCGCGAGGAATTCGCGAAACGGACGTTCGCCTATGAAGCAGATTCCGGTGCTGTCGGGCTTGTCGAACACGGGCAGGCCGGCCTCACGCGCGAGCTCACGTACCTCGGTCTTGTTGAGCTCGCCGAGCGGAAATACGACTCGCGCAAAATGTTCGCGCGCGACCGCGTGCAGGAAGTAGGACTGGTCCTTGTCCGGATCACGCGCCTTGAGCAGCAACGGACCTTCGGGGCGCTGTTCGAGGCGCGCGTAATGTCCGGTGGCGAATCGGCGCGCGCCAAGCCTCGTGGCGTAGTCGAGGCAGATCCCGAATTTTATTTCCCGGTTACACAGCACGTCGGGGTTCGGTGTGCGCCCGGCGCGATATTCGGTGAGGAAGTAATCGAAGACGCGCTCGCGATACTGCTCGGCGAAGCTCACGCGATGCAGCGGGATCTCGAGCTCGGCCGCCGTCGCGCGCGCATCCTGAAAATCCTGCGCGCCGGTGCAGTAGGAATCGTCGTCTTCCCAGTTGCTCATGTAGAGCCCGTGCACGTCGAATCCGGCGCGTTTCAGCAGCAGCGCCGAAACCGCGGAGTCGACTCCGCCGGACATGCCGACGACGATTCTTTCGGAGCTCTTTGACACGGCGCGAATTGTACCGCCGAGAACGCGCCGCCGAATCGCTCGAAGGGGCTACAAGTTGACTACATCGTCCATTTGCAGCGCCGATTCCAGGCCAAGACAGGCGACCGTATCGAGTGCCTGGCGTTTGCCGAGCAGGAAGTCCTGCAGACAACGCAACACCATCGGCGAGCGCAAGCGCGAGGGCTGGGCCAGCAACTGCTCGTGCGTCATCCAGAGCGCGCGCAGGATGCCCTTGTCCAGTGGTTGTTGCGCGTGATGATCGTCGACCGTCCCGCAGAAGGCGAAACGCAGGAAGCTGCGTCCATCCACCGGGCTGCGCCACAGGTAGGTGCCGACCAGCGCTTCGGGGTGGAAGCGCCACGCGGTTTCCTCGCGCGTTTCGCGGATCACCGCTTCCACCAGGGTTTCATCGTCTTCGAGGTGCCCGGCCGGCTGATTGAGCACCAGGCGGCCTGAGATCCGTTCCTCGACCATGAGAAAGCGATTGTCGAGTTCGACGATCGCTGCCACGGTGACCTCGGGGTTCCAGCCCATGAGCGACTAACTAATCAGCGCAGCGACTGGCGGGCGACTTCGTCGGGAGAGCTGGCCTGCCAGATCTCGTCGAACTCGTCGAGATACTGACGGACCACCGGCGGATTGTTGAGATCGGCGACGCCGTCCCAGCGATCGGAATGAACGCGGTACACGATGGCGCGGTCGTCGGCGATCAGGTAAGCGCAGGCGCGCTGCCTGGCGCCGGCGACTGCCGGCCGTATATCGATGCAACTCGTGAGCCGCCGGCCCATTGCGATGAATCTGTTGTTGTCGCGCAGCAGGCGCGTGGTGTCGGACAGCAGGACGCGCGCTTTGGCGAATCGGCGAGCGAGCACGAATCGCTTCATGATGTCCAGAAAACCGTTTTGATCGTACAGGTCGGGTTCGAGGTCGGGCGTATAGATAGACATGAGTCGCTGGGCGCTCGCCGCAACGGCTTCCACGGCGGCGCGCATCTCCTCAAGCGAGCTGATCACGCGGATCTGATTCTGATCCGTGCTAGATACAGCGGGCATAGAAGCCCCCGGCGCCGAATTGCGCTGCGTGAAATTGTTTAAATCGAGTTCCCCGGACGTCATGGACCTTGAGTCAGTTTGTGACCTGTGCCCGTCGAAGCCTAGGTGGGCACACCCTTTTTCTGTGCCAAATGCGTCACGCTTTCATCGCGATTTTGGCCTATTCGGACGCAAAACGTGTGCTGGTTCGCACTCCGCAGTGCCGCATACAAAAAGTGGCATGGGGACATACGGATTTAACATCCGCGTGGCAGGCGACGCCCCTGAACTCGCCTCAGATGGCGCGCGCCATCTCCGCCGCGAGTCCCAGGTACTGCTGAGGGCTGAGAGCCTTGAGCCGCGCGCGTTCCGCGCCCGGCAGCGGTAGTTTGTCGATGAACGCGGCGAGTCCGCCGGCGTCGACTTGCGTGCCGCGCGTGAAATCCTTGAGCAGCTCGTAGCCGTTGGGGACGCCGGCCGCGCGCAACGCGGTCTGCAGCGCCTCACCGAGCACTTCGTGGGCGCGCTCGATGTCCTTCGAGATCGTTGCCGGGTCGGCGGCGATCTTGCTCAAGCCCCGCTGCAATGAGTTCCAGGCGACGAGACTGTGCGCCAGCGCAACTCCCACGTTGCGCAGCACCGTGGAGTCGGTCAGATCGCGCTGCCAGCGCGATATGGGTAGTTTGGCGGCGAAGTGGTGCAGCAGCGCGTTGGCCAACCCCAGGTTGCCTTCGGCATTCTCGAAGTCGATGGGGTTCACCTTGTGCGGCATGGTCGAAGAACCGACCTCACCGGCGACCGCGCGCTGGCGCAGGTACCCGAGCGAGATGTAGCCCCAGGTATCGCGCGCGAAATCGATGAGGATGGTGTTGACGCCGGCGAGCGCATCGCAGTACTCGCCAATCCAGTCGTGCGGCTCGATCTGCGTGGAGAATTCGTTCCAGGTCAGCCCCTGCGACTCGACGAACTTGCGGCTCACAGTCGGCCAGTCGACGCCGGGCAGCGCCGCGACATGCGCGTTGTAATTGCCGACGGCTCCATTCCACTTGGCGAGAATCTCGACTTTGTCGAAGCGCGCACGCGCGCGACGCAACCGCGCCACCACGTTGGCGAATTCCTTGCCGAGCGTCGTGGGACTCGCGGTCTGGCCGTGGGTGCGCGACAGCATTGCGAGCTCCGCATGCTCATGTGCGAAGTGGCGCAGGCGTTCGATGACCTTTTCGAGCTCACCTGTGAGTACGGCGCGGGCTGCACGCAGCATGCGCGCGTAGGCGAGGTTGTTGATGTCTTCCGAGGTGCAGCCGAAATGCACCAGTTCGAGCACGGCGGGCGTGGCGCCACTCGCGGCGAGCTTCTCACGCACGAAGTACTCCACGGCCTTCACATCGTGATTGATGCGGCTTTCGATGGCTTTTACGGCTGCTGCCGCGTCTTCGCCAGGTTCCATCGCGAGGCTCACGGCCAGCTGTTTGGACGATTCAGCAAGCGGTTCCTTGAGCAGTTGGGGAACGGATTCCGCCAGCGACAGCAGCCAGGAGGCTTCGATGCGCACGCGTTCGCGGATGAGACCGCTTTCCGACAGTACGGCGCGCAGTGGGTCGGCGCCTTTGCGATACCGGCCATCGATGGGAGAAAGCGCCAAAAGTGCTGCGGGATCCATGAAAGACATGCCTCGAATCGGGAGCTAGACTGGCCGCGCATGATATCCCAAGGCGAGAGCAATCCTGGCCGCAAAGAGCACGACAGCTTCGGTGACATCGAAGTGCCGGCCGGTGCGTTGTGGGGCGCGCAAACAGAGCGCGCCCGACGCAATTTCGCAAAGTTCGGAGGCGGCCCGTTGCCTGCGGATTTCATCACCGCGGTCGCGCTGATCAAGGCCGCGGCAGCGCGAGCCAACGCGAGGCTTGGCTTGTTGCCGGCGGACGTGGCCAAGGCGATCCAGGATGCGGTGAAGGACATTGCCGCTGGCAGGCACCAGGATCAATTCCCGGTCGACGTCTACCAGACGGGGAGCGGCACCAGCACCAACATGAACGTCAATGAGGTGATCGCCAACCTCGCGAGCAAGTCACTTGGCAAGCAGGTACATCCCAACGATCACGTGAACATGTGCCAGAGCAGCAATGACGTGATCCCGAGCGCCATTCATCTGAGTGCGCTGAACAAGGTCAGGACCGGGTTGTACCCGGCGCTCGAAGAGCTGCGCCGCGTGCTTCGGCAAAAGGAACAGGATTGGTCGGAGGTCTACAAGACCGGCCGTACGCATCTCATGGACGCGATGCCGATGACCCTCGGGCAGGAAGCTTCCGGCTGGCGCGCGCAGATCGACAATGCCATCGAACGGCTGAAAGCCAGCGAGCCGCGCCTGCAGGCGCTGGCGCAAGGTGGCACCGCTGTCGGCACCGGTATCAACGCGCACGAGAAGTTCGCTGTTACCTTCATCGAAGAGTTGCGTGACTCCACCGGATTGCCGCTCACGATGGCGCCGAACTACTTCGCCGCCATGGGCTCGCAGGACGCGGCCGTGGAAATCTCGGGCCAGTTGCGCACGCTGGCCGTGGCGCTCATGAAAATCAGCAACGACCTGCGACTGATGAACAGCGGCCCGCTGGCCGGCCTCGCCGAACTCAAATTGCCGGCGCTGCAGCCGGGCAGCAGCATCATGCCGGGCAAGGTGAATCCGGTGATACCCGAGGCCGTGGCCATGGTGGCGGCGCAGGTGATGGGCCACGATGCGGCCATTGCGATCGCCGGGCAGTCGGGCAACTTCCAGCTCAACGTGATGTTGCCGCTCATCGCCAGCAATCTGCTGGAATCCATTCACTTGCTGAGCAACGCGGCGTCCGCGCTCGCGGCGCAGTGTCTTGCGGGCGCCGAGCCGAATGTGACGCGTCTCAACGAAGCGCTCGCGCGCAATCCCATTCTCGTCACCGCGCTGAATCCGGTGATCGGCTACGAGCGAGCGGCTGCGATCGCCAAGCGGGCCTACGCTGAAGGACGGCCGGTGTTCGAAGTCGCACTGGAAATGTCCGGTCTCGGCGCCGACGAGTTGCGGCGGCTGCTCGATCCGGCAGCACTCACGCGCGGTGGTTTGCACGGCGGCGGTGGCCAAAGTTGAGCGAAAGGTGTTGAGGCGCAAGTGCTGAGCGCGGGAGAGTTGCGTGAGCGGATTCTGCGGCGTTTCGAAGGTTCGCGGCCGCGCCATGAGCTTGCCGACTGGCGGATGCTCGGAGTCGACCTGGAACGCAGCCGCAGGTTGCAACGGCATTTTCCGCCTGACCCGATTCCGGCCGCGGTACTGGTGGCGCTGGTCGATCGGCCCGAAGGTCTGTCCGTGTTGCTGACGCAGCGCGCCTCGCAACTCGCCAATCATGCGGCGCAGATATCCTTCCCGGGTGGGCGCCTCGAGGACACCGATGCCGACGTGGCCGGCGCTGCCGTGCGTGAAGCGCAGGAGGAAATCGGCCTCGATCCGGCGCGCGTGCGCGTCTTCGGCTATCTACCCGATCACCTGGTCTTCAGCGGCTTTCGTGTGACGCCGGTGCTGTCGCTGGTCACGCCACCCATCGCGCTGATTCCGAATCCGGCCGAAGTCGCCGAGGTGTTTGAGGTGCCCGTGAGCCACGTGTTCGACGTGAGCAATCACAAGGCACGCTTGCGGCGCGTGGGCGATGAAGACATGTTGTTGTATGACATTCCCTGGCAAGGGCAGAACATCTGGGGCGCCACTGCGGGCATGTTGCTGACGCTGGTTCACATGGTGCAGGAGGAGCCGGAATGAGTGATCCCGCCGACGCGAAAGCGCAGCGATCGCTGGCGCGGCTGCTGGACATCATGCGGCGATTGCGCGATCCGGCGAACGGCTGCCCCTGGGATCGCGAGCAGGACTTCGCGAGCATCGCGCCGTACACCATCGAAGAAGCCTACGAAGTCGCCGAGGCCATCGCGCACGGCGAACCCGGCGCGCTCGAGGCTGAACTCGGCGACCTGCTGTTCCAGGTGGTGTTTCACGCGCAGCTGGGCGCCGAGCGACAGTGGTTCGATTTCGCGAGTGTCGCCGACGCCATCGCCAGCAAACTCACCGAGCGGCACCCGCATGTGTTCGCGGATGCGCGCATCGATTCGGCAGCCGAACAGAATCGTGCCTGGGAAGAACACAAGGCCCGTGAACGTGCGGCGCGTGGCCAGAGCGGTGCGAGCGAACTCGCCGATGTGCCGTTGGCCCTTCCGGCGCTGTCACGCGCCGCAAAGCTTGGCAAACGGGCCGGGCGTTTGGGGTTCGACTGGCCGGATGCGCAAGGCGTGCGCGCCAAGATAGACGAGGAGTTGCGCGAAACCGAAGAGGCATCCGCGGCGCGCCGCGCCGAAGAACTCGGCGACCTGCTGTTCGCGGCAGCGAACTGGGCGCGGCACCTGGAGGTGGATCCGGAAGAAGCGTTGCGACTCGCCAATGCGAAATTCGAGCGGCGTTTTCGCGCCATGGAAGCGCTGGCTGCGGCGCGTCAACTGGTGCTCAAGACGCTCACGCCGGCTGCCTGGGACGAGCTCTGGAATGAAGTGAAAAGCCGCGAAAAAACCGCTCCGGGAGGCGTTCAGTAGGGATTCATCGACCCCTCCGTACATTGGCGCCACGGTCGAGCACAACCTCGGCCGAACGACGGAGGCTTTATGTCGATCAGAGCTAAGAAAAAGATGGTGGTGATCATGGTGGCTGCGGCCATCACGGCCGCGAGTTCCGGCGCATTCGCCCAGAGCCGCTACGATCAGGGTCCCTACGATCAGAATCACGACGATCAGGGTTACAACGAACACGACCAGCGTGGTTACGATGACGGCGATGGTGCGTACGACTACGCGCGTGTCGTCGACGTGCAGCCGCTGACCACCCGGGTTCGAGTCACGACTCCGCAGCGCGCCTGCTGGGATGAAACCCGAGTTGACGAACATTCCAATGGTGCGGGTGTTCTGCCGCACAGCGTTGCTGGTGGCGCCGTTCTCGGTGCACTGATCGGTGGTGTGCTCGGTCACCAGATCGGTCATGGCCATGGTCGCGATGCGGCCACCGCGGCGGGTGTCGTGGTTGGCGCGGCCGTCGGTGGGCAGCAGGCCCAGCGCCGCGCCGCTTATGCCGCGGCGCCGCCGCGCCAGTACACGGTGCAGCGTTGCGAGACCCGCTACCAGGAAACGTGGGAAGAGCGCACCGATGGCTACCGCGTGACCTACGTGTACAACGGTCGCCGCCAGGTGACCGAAATGCAGAACCGCCCCGGCGAGCGCATCCGCGTCCGGGTCGATGTACGCCCGGCGGAATAGTGCAAGAGTTGTTTGGAATGACATTGTGGGCCGCCTATGCGGCCCACAATGTCTTTTCCGCTAGACTTGCACCCGTCATGAAGAAGATTCGCCAGGGCATGTTGCCCGTTACGTTAATGCTGGTCGGCTTTGCACCGTTTTCGCAGGCTCACAGCATGCCGGCACCCATTTTGAGTGGCGCAGCTGCGCGCGAGCGGTCTGCTGCGTCCGAAATGCATGCGCGACGAAATCTCGCTCGACGAAGCCGTGCGTCGAGCCGAAGCGCAATACCGTGCGCGCGTGGTGCGCACCGATGTACAGGACGAAGACGGCCGCAAGGTCTATGTGCTCAAACTGCTTGTCCGAAGATGGCAAGGTAATCAACGTGCGCATCGACGCCGCCACCGGAAGGACACGCTGAGCCCATGCGAGCCCTGGTGGTCGAGGACGAAGCGACGTTGCGTGAAGGCCTTCGGGCTCAATTGGTGGAGCAGGGCTTCACCGTCGACGTGGCCGCGGATGGCAACGAAGGCCTGTTCGCGGGCACCGAATATCCGCTCGATATCGCCGTGATCGATCTGGGTTTGCCCAAACTCTCGGGACTCGATCTCATCCGCAGCCTGCGCAAGGCCGGCAAGAAATTCCCGATCCTCATTCTCACGGCGCGCGATCGCTGGCAGGACAAGGTCGAAGGGCTGCAGGCTGGCGCCGACGACTATGTCGCGAAGCCGTATCACTTCGAAGAAGTGCTGGCGCGCATGCAGGCGTTGTTGCGCCGCGCAGGCGGATGGGCCTCGCCGATACTCGAATGCGGTCCCGATCCGTCTCGACACGCGCGCGCAATCGGTCACGCTCGCAGGTTTGCCGATCGAGCTGACGACGTTCGAATACCGCATCCTCGAGCACATGATGCTGCGTGCCGGCGATGTGATCTCCAAGACCGAGCTCACCGAGCGGCTGTACGACCAGGACTTCGAGCGCGACAGCAATGTCATCGAAGTGTTCATCGGGCGCCTGCGCCGCAAGCTCGACCCCGACGAATCGCTGCATCCCATCGAAACCCTGCGCGGACGCGGCTACCGATTCGCTATTGCTCGCAGCGACATGACGCCCACCCAGGGCGCGTAAGCCGCGCCGGAAGCAAACGCCGGTGTCCCGTCCATCGCTCAGACGCCGGCTCATGCTGTCGGTGTTCGTCGTGCTGGTGGTGTTCTTCGGCCTCACCGTTTTCCTGCTCGACATGCTCTTTCGTCGTGCTGCGGAAAACAGCCTGCACGAAGTTCTCGACGCGCAGATGGTGGCGCTCGTGGCCGCGGCGGATCCCGACGGTCCCGAATCGGTCACGCCGACCGCCATGCTCGATACGCGCTTCGAGACGCCGGGCTCCGGGCTCTATGCCGAAATTCGATCCGGCAGTGGTGAGACGATCTGGCGTTCCCAATCCACCACCGGTACGGAAGTGCAATTCGGCCCGGCGCTGGATGGCGGCGGGCGCAGCTTCTTCCGCACCGAGATCGCCGGCACCGACATCAGGCTCGCAGTCCTGAGCCGGGGCATCGTCTGGGACGACCTGCATGGCAAGCCGGCGCGCTTCACTTTCAGTGTTGCGTCCAGTCTCGAGGCCTACGAACAGCAGGTGTCGGGCTTCAGGCAGCAGCTGATCGGCTGGTTCATGGGGCTCGCGCTGCTGTTTCGTCGCGACGCTGGCGTTGCTGCTGCGCTGGCTGAGTGAGCCGGTGCGCCGCCTCGAGCGGGAGATCCGCGAGGTCGAAGCGGGCGCGCGCGAGAAACTCGGTGACGAATGGCCGATCGAGCTCGCGCCAGTGACCGGCAATCTCAACGCGCTGCTCGATGGCGAACGCACGCGCATACGGCGGTATCGCGACACGCTCGGCAATCTCGCGCACAGCCTGAAGACGCCGCTCGCCGTCATGCGCCAGTCGCTGGGTTCGCGGCGCCACGGCCAAGGACGCGCTCAACACCGAGATCGACCGCATGAGCGGCATCATCGAACACCAGATGAAACGCGCCGCGGCCAGCGGTGGCGTGTTGTTAGGCCAGGCGCCGGTGGACGTGGCGCCGATCGTGAGCGAACTGCGCGCAGCCTTGCTCAAGGTGTACGGCAACAAGGATCTGCTGTTCGAAACGGTGCTCGCACCGGAAGCGCAATTCATCGGTGACCGCGCCGACCTCACCGAACTACTCGGCAATCTGCTGGACAACGCCTGCAAGTGGGCAAAGGCGCGCGTGCGCATCGCGGTATCGGTGAATGAGGAAGCAGGTTCGCGGACCGCGCTTCAGCTGATCGTCGATGACGACGGGCCCGGAATCGCCGAGGCCGATCGTGCGCGTGTGCTGCAGCGGGGCGGTCGTGCCGATG
This sequence comes from uncultured Pseudomonadota bacterium, assembly GCA_963736955.1. Lineage (GTDB taxonomy): Bacteria > Pseudomonadota > Gammaproteobacteria > Steroidobacterales > Steroidobacteraceae > CADEED01. The sequence goes on along the minus strand of CAVTQT010000008.1, from coordinate 631,106 downwards.
AAGCCACGCCGGGCCACGGGCTTGGCCTCGCGATGGTGCATGACACCGTGGCGCTGTACGGCGGATCGCTGCGCATCGACGGCTCGAGTTTCGGCGGTGCGCGACTTGAGCTCGCGTTGCCGGGCAGGCGTAGCGCTTCCTAGCACCAACCCGACACCGACCTGACTTACGGGCCTTCCTTGATCTCGAACGTGATGCCCTGTGCCAGCGGCAGCTCGCGGCTCCAGTTGATGGTGTTGGTCTGGCGGCGCATGTAGGCCTTCCACGAATCCGAGCCGGACTCGCGTCCGCCGCCGGTGTCCTTCTCGCCACCAAACGCGCCGCCGATCTCGGCGCCCGACGTGCCGATGTTCACGTTGGCGATGCCGCAGTCGCTGCCGGAGGCTGAAAGGAACGCTTCTGCATGCTGCAGACGATCGGTGAAGATCGCCGACGACAGTCCATGCGCGGACGCGTTCTGCATCTCGATGGCTTCATCGAGCGAGTCGAATGGAATCAGGTACATCACCGGCGCAAAGGTTTCGTGCTGGACGATGGGCCAGTCGTTTTCGGCGCGAATGATGGTTGGCGCGACGAAATTTCCCTTGCCCTCGAGAATCTTCTCGCCCGTGATGACCTTGCCGCCCGCAGCCTTGGCCTGCGCAATCGCCTGCGAGTAGCGATCGACCGCGCTCTTGTCGATCAGCGGGCCCATGAGCGTCGCGGGATCGATCGGATTGCCGATGCGAACCTGCGAATAGGCATGCGCGAGTTTCTTCTCGAGTTCATCGATGCGCGAGCGATGTACCAGCACCCGTCGCGTGGTGGTGCAGCGCTGTCCGGCCGTACCGACTGCGCCGAACACGATGGCCGGCACCGCGAGTTTCAGGTCCGCAGTCTCGTCGACAATGATGGCGTTGTTGCCGCCAAGCTCGAGCAGGCTCTTTCCGAGCCGGCGCGCCACGCGTTCCGCGACATTGCGGCCAATCGCCGTCGAGCCCGTGAACGACACCAGCGCGACACGCCGATCGTCGACGAAACGTGTTGCGAGCTCGGTGCCCGCGTCAATGAACAACTGAAAGATCGCCGGTAGTTTGTTCTCGCGCATCACGCGGTTGCAGATGTGCTGCACGGCAATCGCCGTCAACGGAGTCTTGGGCGAGGGCTTCCACACCGAGGCATTGCCGCAGATTGCGGCGAGGAAGGCATTCCACGCCCACACGGCCACCGGAAAATTGAACGCGGAGATGATGCCGACCACGCCGAGCGGATGCCATTGCTCGTACATGCGGTGTTGCGGCCGCTCCGAGTGCATCGTGAGGCCGTACAGCATGCGCGACTGGCCGACGGCGAAATCGGCGATATCGATCATCTCCTGCACTTCACCGAGACCTTCCGCCTTGATCTTGCCGTTCTCGAGCGTCACCAGCGCGCCCAGGTCGTCCTTCACCGCGCGCAGTGCGTCGCCTAACAAGCGCACCGCTTCGCCGCGCCGCGGAGCGGGCACGGAACGCCAGGCCGCTGCCGCCTCGACGCTCGCCCGCATGACGGCCTCGTAGTCCGTGACGGTGGCGCTGCGCACTTCGGCGAGCGTTTCGCCGGTGGCGGGATTGATCGAGGCGATGGCACTCCCGGCAACGTCCTTCGACCATCCCAGACTGCCCGACCACGCGCCCGCGTTGATCGAATCGATGCCGAGCCGCTTGAGAATGCCAGCGACGTCGACGCTGATGCCCGATTTGGCCGCACTCATTTTTTGCGCCTTGCCGAACTGGCGGGCCGCGCCACAGCGGCCTTCGCCGCACTCGCGCGCCGGCGCTGGTGGCCGGCCTGACCGCTCACAACGACCGTCGACGACAGATCCTTCGTGCCGCCCGGCGCGTAGTACTGGCCGAAACGGTTGTTGAGTATCTCCGGCAGATCAAACTGTTCCTGCGCGACGAAGCCCTGGTATTTGCGCGGGCTCGCGAGCACGAGATCGACCACCGCGGTGATTCCCGCGGCCGTGGTCACCTGGATGGCCGACCAGAGGCGCCCGGCGATCATCTGCGGATAGATCTTGTTGACGTAGTTTTCTTCGCGCAGCTCGCCATCCTGCTTGCCGGCGACCGCCGCGTAGACAATGACCACGTCCTGCAGCGTCTGCGGCACCGCATGTTCGAGCACGCGCTTCAGCGTGGCGCGATCGGAATTGAGCTTGAGATCGTTCATGAGCAGGCGCATCTGCGCGCAGTGCCCCGGATATCGCATGGTCTTGTAGTTGATCTGTTCGCATTGCTTGCCGTAGGACTCTGCCAACGACCCCAGTCCTCCCGAGGTGTTGAAGGCTTCGTACAACGTGCCGTCGATCTCGATTTCCTCGAGCCCCTCGAGCGGCGCGGCATCGACGATCTTGCCGTCGACCACCGCCTCGCAGGCATTGCCGTATTCGTTGATGAGTCCCTCGGTGGACCAGGTCAGCGAATACTTGAGCACGTTGTTAGGGTGCTGGGGCAGGGCGCCGACGCGCAGCTTGATCGATCGCAGCTCGTCGAAATGTTTGGCGAGCTCATTGGCCGCGATGCTGATGAAGCCCGGCGCAAGTCCACATTGGGGCACGAAAGCCTTCGATGCACCGCGAGCGATCCTGCGCACCCCTTGGGTGACCGCGACGTCTTCGGTGAGATCGAAATAGTGGGCGTTACCTTTGCGTGCCGCCTTGGCCACTGCCGGGTTGCAGTAGTAGGGCAAACTGGAAACGACCGCGTGCGGCTTGTTGACCGAGAAATGGTTTTCGAGCGCCTTTGGATCAGTGGCGTCGAGCGCCACGGCGCGCAGAGCGCGAGAGCCGTGAGCTTTCACCACGGCCTCGGCGGCTGATGCGTCGACGTCACCGAGTGTGACGTCATAATTCCCGGACTCGGCCAGCAAGCCGCTGATGAGGGCGCCGATCTTGCCGGCACCCAGAATCAAAACTTTGTGCATGAATACCTCGATTGACGGTAGTGTGCCGTAACCTGCTGAATTAGAATACTTCCCACCATGCGTACCCCCGATACTTCTTCCTGGCATCCAGCGAGCTGGACCACCCGCATTGCGGCTCAACAACCCCGCTACAACGACCTGGCCGCGCTCGAAAGCAACGTCGCCGCGCTGTCGCGTCTGCCACCGCTCGTCGTGTCGTGGGAGATCGAGCAATTGCGCGAGCGTCTCGCCGAGGCGCAGATCGGTCGCAAGTTCCTGCTCATGGGCGGCGACTGTGCCGAGACCTTTGAGGAATGTGAGTCGGACAAGATCGCGAAGAAGCTCAAGATCCTTCTGCAGATGAGCCTCGTGCTGCTGCACGGCCTCAAGAAACCCATCATTCGCGTCGGCCGCATGGCGGGCCAGTACGCCAAACCCCGATCGGCGGATACCGAGACGCGCAACGGTGTCACGCTGCCCGCGTTCCGTGGCGACCTGGTGAATCGTTCCGAGTTCACCATCGAAGCACGCGAGCCTGATCCCACGCTGCTGCTGCGCGGCTACGAACGCGCCGCGCTCACGCTCAATTTTGTGCGCGCGTTGTGTGACGGTGGCTTCGCCGACCTGCATCACCCGAGGTACTGGGACCTCGGGTTCATGAAGCATTCGCCGTTGATCGAGCAGTACCAGAAGATCGTCGACTCCATCGGCGACTCATTGGACTTTTTTGAACGGGTGAGCGGCGGCCGTGCACCGCACGAAGTCACCTCGGTCGATTTCTTCGCTGCGCACGAAGGTCTGCTCATGCCCTACGAGCAGGCGCAGACGCGTTACATCGAACGCCAGAAGCGCTGGTACAACCTCGGCACGCACATGCCGTGGATCGGCATGCGCACCGCCGCCCTCGATGGCGCGCACGTGGAATTTTTCCGTGGCATCGCCAACCCCATGGGCGTCAAGATCGGACCCGCGATGACCGCCGAATGGCTGCAGGGTCTCGTCACCACGCTGAACCCGCAGAACACACCCGGGCGCCTCACCATCATTCATCGTTTCGGCGCGAAGGATGTGGAAAAGGGCCTGCCGGCGATGATCAAAGCCGTCCGCGAGACGGGCCAGCAGGTGCTGTGGGTCTGCGACCCGATGCACGGCAACACCGAGACCAGCTCGGGCGGCCTCAAGACGCGGCGCTTCGAGAACATCCTCAAGGAACTCGAGCTGTCGTTCCAGGTTCACGAAGCCAATGGCTCGTTCCTGGGCGGTGTTCACATCGAGCTCACGGGCGAGGACGTCACCGAATGCACGGGCGGCGCTCGCGGCCTCACCGATGCGGATCTGGCGCGTGCCTACAAGTCGACTGTCGACCCGCGCCTCAACTATGAGCAAGCGCTCGAGATGGCAATGCTGATCGGCCGTCACGGTCCGGCACGCTAATTGCTGATCTCCGGAGCATGCAGTACGAAAAAATAGCGGTTCCGAAAGACGGCAAGCGCATCACCATCAATCCGGACACGTCGCTCAACGTTCCGGACCATCCCTTCATCGCGTTCATCGAAGGCGACGGGATAGGCATCGACATCACACCGGTGATGCTGAAGGTGGTCAACGCCGCGGTCGACAAGGCCTACGGCGGCAAGCGCAGGATCTCCTGGGTCGAAGTGTTTGCGGGCGACAAGGCCACGACGCATCTACGGCAACGGCTTTCCCGATGAAACGCTGACCGCGCTGCGCGACTTCGTCGTGTCCATCAAGGGCCCGCTGGGCACGCCCGTCGGCGGCGGCATGCGCTCGCTCAACGTGGCGATGCGCCAGAACCTCGACCTGTTCGCCTGCGTGCGGCCGATCCGCTACTTCCCGGGCGTGTCGACGCCCGATGGCCGATGCCTCGCTCACCGACATGGTGGTGTTCCGCGAGAACACCGAAGACATCTACGCCGGCATCGAGTGGCCCACGGGCTCGCCCGAAGTGCAGCGGCTCATCTACTTCCTGCAGAACGAACTCAAGGTGAGCGGCATCCGCTTTCCCGGCGAGTTCGGGTATCGGCATCAAGCCCGTGTCGAAAGAGGGCAGCCAGCGCCTGGTGCGCAAGGCCATCCAGTACGCCATCGAGAACGACCGCGTCTCGGTCACGCTGGTGCACAAGGGCAACATCATGAAGTACACCGAAGGTGCCTTCATGCAGTGGGGCTATCTACTCGCGAAAGAGGAATACGGCGCGCAGCCCATCGGCGCGGGACCGTGGCTGTCGTTCAAGAATCCCGCCAACGGCAAAGAGATCGTCATCAAGGACGTGATCGCGGACAACTTCCTGCAGCAGGTGCTGCTGCGGCCGGAAGACTACGACGTGATCGCCACGCTCAATCTCAACGGCGACTACATCTCCGACGCGCTCGCGGCGCAGGTGGGTGGCATCGGCATCGCGCCGGGCGGCAACATCGGCGACGGGCTGGCGGTGTTCGAAGCCACGCACGGCACCGCGCCGGGTTTCGCCGGCAAGGATCGTGTAAATCCCGGCTCGCTGATTCTCTCGGCCGAGATGATGTTGCGCTATATCGGCTGGAAGGAAGCCGCGGATCTCATCATCCATGGTGTCGCCGACACCATCGCGGCCAAGGAAATGACTTACGACCTCGCGCGCCTGCGCGAGGCCATTCGCGCGACCAAGCGCGACATCGCCGCGCGCAAGAACGTGGAAGAAGATCTGCAGCGCCTGATTCCCGGTGCGACGCTGCTCACGTGCTCGGGGTTCGGCGACGCCATCATCAAGCGCATGCAGAGCTGATCGCACGTTAATCTAGGCGGATGGCTGCCACCTTCTGTCCCGACTGCACGCTCTGCCCGCGGCTCAGCCGTTTTCTCGCCTCGACCACGCACAAGTTTCCCGACTACCACTGCAAACCCGTGGCGCCTTTCGGCGAAGCAGCGCCGAAGCTGCTGATCGTGGGGCTCGCGCCGGGAATGCACGGCGCCAATCGCACCGGCCGGCCGTTCACGGGCGACTTCGCGGGAATCCTCTTGTATGAGTCGCTGCATGCACTCGGGCTTTCGAACGCGCCGCAGTCCGTGGACCGTCACGACGGCTTGAAACTGGCCGGCGTGCGCATCACCAACGCGGTGAAGTGCCTGCCTCCCGAGAACAAACCGCTGCCCGCGGAGATCAAGACCTGCAATCAGTACCTGGCGGCCGAGCTTGCCAAACTGCGCTCGGTCACCGCCGTGCTGGCGCTCGGGACGGTGGCGCACGATGCGGTGCTCGTGGCCGCCGGGCTCAAACGCAGCGCCGCGAAATTTGGCCATGGCAACGAACACGCAGCTGCCCGATGGCCGGCACCTGATCGATTCCTATCACTGCAGCCGCTACAACACGCAGACGCGCCGCCTGACCGCCTTGATGTTCCAGACGGTGCTGAAGAGAGCTGCAACGCTCGCGGGTTTATCATTGCCAGCGTGAGCGAGACGAACACAGCGTTCGACCCCAAGGACTTCATCGCGAACCTGCCGCGTCGTCCGGGCGTGTATCGCATGTATGCCGAAGACGGGGAACTGCTGTACGTCGGCAAGGCGCGCAGTCTGCGCGACCGCGTCGGCAACTACTTCCTGGCGAGCAACGTCGATCCGAAGGTGCAGGCGCTGGTCCGGCACATCGTGCGCATCGAGGTCACGCTGACCAACTCCGAGACCGAGGCGCTGCTGCTCGAGTACAACCTCATCAAGGAGCACAAGCCGCGCTACAACATCGTGTTGCGCGACGACAAGAGTTTTCCGTACATCTATCTACCGTCGGGCCACGAGTATCCGCGGCTGGTGTTCTATCGCGGCGCGCGCAACCTGCCGGGCCGGTATTTCGGCCCGTTTCCGAGCGCCGGCGCCGTCAAGGAAACGCTGCAGAGCGTGCAGAAGATCTTCCGCATCCGGAATTGCCGCGACACCTTCTTCGACAACCGCAGCCGGCCCTGCCTGCAGCACCAGATCGGGCGCTGCTCGGCGCCCTGCGTGAAGCTGATTTCGCGCGAGGACTATGCGCGCGACATCGCGGCGGCCGTGAAGGTGCTCGAAGGCCGCAACGATGAAGTATTTGCGGAACTCGACCACGCCATGGAGACGGCCGCTGGACAATCTGCAGTACGAACGCGCCGCCGCCTTGCGCGACCAGATCGCGGCGCTCAAACAGGTGCAGGCTCAGCAGATCGTCACCGGCGACGGCGATCGCGACATCGATGTGTTTGCGCTCGTGGGTGAGCCCGGCGAATTCGCGGTGACCGTGATGATCATTCGCGGCGGGCGCAACCTGGGCGCCACCGGCTACTTTCCGAAAGGTGCGCTGGCCGAGCCCAACGAGGCGCTCGCGTCGTTCCTCATGCAGTACTACGCCGACACGCCGCCACCGCCGGAAATTCTCGTCAACCTCGAGCTCGGGGAGTCCGAGGCGCTCGAGCAGGCGCTGAGCACTCGCGCGCGGCACGTCCACGCGCGTGTGGCGTCCATCACGCGCGCTGCCGGCACGCTGGATCGCGATGACCGTGGAAAACGCCACGCAGGCCCTGCGCATGCGCCGCGCGCGCCGCGCGGACATCGGAGAAATGCTGGTCGATCTGGCGCGGATCCTTCAACTGGAACGCACGCCCGAGCGGCTCGAATGTTTCGACATCAGCCACACGGCGGGCGAGGGCACGGTGGCTTCCTGCGTGCTCTACGGCCCGGAAGGTCCTATCAAGAAGGAGTACCGCCGTTTCAACATCACCGGCGTGACGCCGGGCGATGACTACGGCGCCCTGCGCCAGGCGCTCCGCCGCCGCTACGAGCGCGTGAAAGCCGGGGAGGTGCCTGCGCCGGACGTGCTGCTCATCGACGGAGGACTCGGCCAGATCAACGAGGTCTACGCGGAACTGGCAACCGCTGGGATTTGCCGGTCTGAAGCTCGTGGGCGTGGCGAAGGGACCCGACCGCAAGGCGGGCCAGGAACGTTTGTTTGTGCATGGTGATGCCGGCGCCATCGTGCCCGGCCCGGATTCGCCCGCGCTGCGCGTGATCCAGCGCATCCGCGACGAAGCACATCGCTTCGCCATCACCGGCCATCGAAAGCGCCGCGCGCGCCGTCACAACGAATCGGTGCTGGAGACTGTGCCGGGACTGGGCCCGGCGAAACGTCGCGCGCTACTCCGTCACTTCGGCGGGATGCAGGGGCTGCTGCGCGCCGGTGTCACCGACTTCGAGGCGGTGAGCGGAATCGGGACAACATTGGCGCGCACCCTTTATGATCATCTGCACCCTGGAGCCTGAAACTTCACGCGATGGTCTGGAATCTTCCAAACACGTTGACCTGGCTGCGGATCTTCGCGATCCCGCTGGTCATCGTGCTGTTCTATCTACCGTTCACCTGGGCCGACCCGGCCGCGGGCCTGCTGTTCGCGGCCGCTGGCATCACCGACTCACTCGATGGCTATTTCGCGCGGCGCATGGGCCAGACCTCGCGCCTCGGCGCGTTCCTCGATCCGGTTGCGGACAAGCTCATCGTGGCCGTGGCGCTGGTGCTGCTGGTGAGCAAGGACATGCCGAAGATCGTCGTGCCCGGGCTCGAAGGCATGGATGGCGGCCACGCGACGCTGCGCGCGGAAACGGTGAGCGTCATCCTCGTGTTGTGTTCGGTCGTCATCATCGGCCGCGAGATCGCGATCTCGGCGCTGCGCGAATGGATGGCCGAGATCGGTCAGCGCGGCAAGGTCAAGGTCAGCCAGCTCGCCAAGTACAAAACCATCCTGCAGATCGTCGGCCTGTCCTGCATGTTGTTCCGCTGGAACCTGCCGATTCTTCCGGGCGTAGCCTGCCGATATTCGAAATCGGCCTCGTGCTCACGGTCATCGCCGCGTTCCTCACGCTGATCTCGGCGATTTCCTACCTGCGGGCCGCGTGGCCGGACCTGCGCGGGCACATCATGAGTCGGCTCGGTCTGCGTATTCTGCGGGTCAGCGCCCGGCGCGCGTCCTAGCTACTCGCGCGCCGCAGAGGATATGGGCGCGGCGCTGGCGCGCGCCGGCCTCACGCTGGTCTACGGTGGCGGCAAGCTCGGGCTCATGGGCATCGTGGCCGACGCCGTGCTCGCGGCCGGCGGGCGCGTGGTGGGCGTGATTCCGCGCATGCTCATCGAGCGCGAGTGCGCGCATCCGAATCTCACGACGCAGCACGTGGTCAAGACCATGCACGAGCGCAAGACGCTCATGGCCGACATGTCCGACGCCTTCGTCGGGCTGCCGGGCGGCATGGGAACGTTCGACGAGCTGGTCGAAATCGTCACCTGGGCGCAGCTCGGCCTGCACGCCAAACCCGTAGTGCTCGCCAACATCGACGGCTATTTCGAGCCGATGTTCGCGCATGCTCGATCACGCCGTGCGCGAGAAATTCGTCACCGCTGAAAGCCGTGCCCGCTGGCGCAATGCGCGATTCCGTCGAATCGGTTATGCGATTCCTTGAGAAAGAAGGGGTTGGCGGAGAGGGAATTCCTTGACTTGGCCGAAGCCGGCCCTAGAATTTGCGCCCTCTCCAGGAAGCGGGAATAGCTCAGTTGGTAGAGCACGACCTTGCCAAGGTCGGGGTCGCGAGTTCGAGTCTCGTTTCCCGCTCCAAATCCGCAGGTACCCTCCGTTCGGGCCCGTGGCTAGGTGGCAGAATGGTTATGCAGCGGCCTGCAAAGCCGTCTATGCCGGTTCGATTCCGACCCTAGCCTCCATCCCTGCGCCGTGATTCGCCGCCCGCTGGTACGCCTGGCGGCGTGGCTGCTGATCACGCTCGTCGCGGCGCTCCTCGTAGTTTTCCTCATGAACCTCTCCCGGTTCGACGAGCCCCTGTTGCCAGAGCTCGAAGCGCTGCGAAAGTCGAAGCCCGCGTCGCTTGACGACAATGCTTACCCGTTCGCGCTGGGATTCCTGGCCACGAAGGGCCGTGATCCACGCGCAGCAGGCGTCGAAATCATCGGCATCCTGCAGGCGCGGCGCGACCGTGGTGAACCGGCGACCATCGGCAAGGAGGAAAAGCAGGCCATCCTCGGCTCGCCGTTGGCAAATGACGGGCTCGGTATCGGGTCAAGCGCGACAGAGAGGCGGCCTTCGGCACTGACGAGTTCGTTCGGCCTGGTTTGCCTGCCTCGGGTCAACCTGGATTGCGCGCACCGATTGATCGCGGCTGCTGCATCGCTCGATCCGAACGAACCGAAGCTCGCGCTGTTATTCGCGCGGTACGAAACCCTGCTGAAGCAAGCGCACTACGTCGAAACCCCGGCGCCCGATCCCATGACGCCGTGGCCTCCGCTCGGGCCGATCGCGGAGCTTGGAAGACTGCGCCTCGCGATCAGCTTCCGCAGCGATCCAACGGCCGTTTTCCTGGAGAAGGCATCGCAGGAGCTGGCTTTCTGGCGCATGACGTTGCGCGAAGCGCAGCTGCTCGGCACGAAGATGTCTGCGCTGGCCGCTATCCGCTGGGCGAACGATTTCCTGTCGACCCTGATGCGCGAGCGTCAGCTCGATGCCAGCGACCTCACGCAGCTGCGCGGCTTCGTTCGTCCGTTCACAGGCGAGGAGAGCGATATCGGCGCCGCCTTCCTGTCCGAATCACGTACCTCCCTGCTGGGCGGCATGCCATCCGTCGCCGGTGATGCGTCGTGGGTGGTTCGGCTGTTGCTGCAGAAGAACGCAACCTTCAACCAGGAGTTCCGGGAGACGATCGAACCCATGCGAGTGCGTTCATCACTCGACGCACGGGAGTACTACGACTACAAGGCATACGCGCCATTGCCCCGCGAGTTCCACTGGGCGCCAGGTATGTTCTACAACTTTGGCGGCAAACTGGCGCTGAGCAGGTCGCCCTGGGATGCGCACCAGTTTCCTTCGCGCGTGCACGATGAAGATGGCCGGATCACGCTGCTCCTTCTGCAGGCGGAGATTGAAGAGCGCCCTGACCTGGACGTGGCGACGCTCGTTCGGTCCTCCGCGCATCGCAATCCCTACACAGGGGAACCCATGGAGTACGACTCGCGGACCCAAACGCTCGGGTTCGCTTGCCTGGAAACTGCCTCCCATCCACCGGAGCCCGGCGAACAATGCAAAGTTGCCCTTGGCCAGAACGCTCCTTAATGCGCCGGCACCGCTGACAGCAGGCTGTACAATGCGCGCCGTTCGACGTGCGCAGGCGGCTTCTCCTTAATTAAGATGGCGACCAATCGAGCGGATACATCGCGCGCCCCGGTGGCGGAATTGGTAGACGCAACGGACTTAAAATCCGTCGGCCGCAAGGCCATGCCGGTTCGATTCCGGCCCGGGGCACCAAAACCGATGTCGATGCCGTGCTGACCGTCCAGGGTGTTCACCTGTGGCGTGGCGATCGCCATGTGCTGCGCGGCGTGAGCTTCGAAGGCAGTGCGGGCAAATGCGTGCTGCTGACCGGCAAGAACGGCGCTGGCAAAACCACTTTGATCCGCGCCATCGCCGGTTTGCTCGATCCCGAGGAAGGGCAGGTGTTCTGGCGCGGTGCGCCGGCGCGCGAGCGGCGCAACGAGTACCACGCGGAGCTCGCCTATCTCGGGCATGAGCCGCCGCTCAAAGGTGATTTGTCGGCGCGCGAGAACCTGAAGTATTCCATTGGCATTCGCCGCCCAGTCACCACCGCCGAAATCGATGCCGCGCTCACGCGCACGGGCGCCATCACGTTCGCCGACCGCGCGGTACGCATGTTGTCTGCGGGCCAGAAGCGGCGCGTCGCGCTGGCGGGTGTGTTGCTCGCAAACGCCGTGTTGTGGCTTCTGGACGAACCCACCACCAACCTTGATGCCGACGGGCAACAACTGGTGCGCGAGCTGATCGCCGAACACCTCGCAAGGGCCGGACTTGTGGTCGCGGCCGTTCATCATCCGTTGCCGCTGCCGGCCGAACAGCTGGTGACCCTCGAGCTATGACGACCCCGGCGCTGACAGCCGCGCGCCTGGTTGCCCTGCGTGACCTGCGTCTCGCATTCCGGAAACCTTCTCAGGTCATTCAGCCACTCATGTTCTTCATGATCGTCGCCACGCTGTTCCCCCTGACATTAACCCCGGAAATGTCGCGGCTACGAGACGCCGCGCCGGGTGTCTTGTGGATCGGCGCGTTGCTATCCTCGCTGCTGGCGCTCGAGTTCCTGTTTCGCGACGACGCGGTAGATGGGACGCTCGAGCAGTTCGCGTTGTCGGGGCAGTCGCTGACATGGATGTTGTTCGCGAAGACCTGCACGCACTGGTTGCTCACCGGCCTTCCGCTGGCGCTGTCCGCGCCCATTGCGGCGGCTGCGCTCGGCGTGTCGATGGACGCGATGGGCGGCGTCGTGGCTTCACTGGCGCTCGGCAGTTTCGCCATGAGCCTGGTCGGCGCCATCGGCGCGGGCCTCACGCTCGGTGCGCGGCGCGGCGGAGTGTTGCTCTCGCTGTTGACGCTGCCGCTGGCGGTGCCGATCCTGATTTTCGGCGCGCGTGCGACGCAGCTTGCGATCAGCGGCGGTGACATCGCACCGCCCATGTATTTGTTAGGCGCGATCGCCGTGCTCGGCGTGACGCTCGCGCCACTGGCCGCGGCCGCCGCGGTGCGTATCGGACTGGAGTAGGGCTTTATGGCAACCTGGACCTGGTTTCACCGCTTGGCATCGCCGCCGCACGTCTATGCGTTTGCGCGGCGCTGGACGCCGTGGTTCGGAGGCTTCGCAGCCGTGGCGATGGTGGTCGCGCTGTACGGCGGCCTGGTGCTCGCGCCGGCGGACTACCAGCAGAAAGACGCCTTCCGCATGGTCTACGTGCACGCGCCGACGGCCTGGCTGTCGCTCATGATCTACACCACCATGGCGGTTGCTGCCGCGGTGGGCCTGATCTGGCGGATGAAGGTGGCGCACGCCGCCGCCGCCGCGTGCGCGCCGATCGGCGCGTGGTTCACCGTGGCCGCGCTCGGCACCGGCATGTTGTGGGGCAAACCGATGTGGGGCGCGTACTGGGTCTGGGACCCGCGACTCACCGCGGAACTGGTGTTGCTGTTCCTCTATTTCGGGTACATGGGGCTGCGCGCCGGCATCGAAGATCCCGTGAAAGCGGACAAGGCGAGCGCCATGCTGGCCGTGGTCGGCGTCGTCAACGTGCCCATCATCAAGTTTTCAGTGGAATGGTGGAACTCGCTGCACCAGACTGCGACGGTGATGCAGCTGGGCAAGCCGAAGATGGACGGCGACATGTTGTGGCCGCTGCTGCTGATGCTGCTGGGGTTCGCGCTGTACTTCATCACGGTGCTGCTGATCCGCCTGCGCGCAGAACTGCTGCGCCGCGAGCGCAATGCGAGCTGGGTACGCGAGGTGCTGACATGAACGAATTTCTCGAGATGGGTGGTTACGGAAAATATCTGTGGCCGGCGTTCGCCCTGGGCTTCGGCGTTGTCGTTCTCAACCTGATGCTGGCGCTGAATTCACTCGCCAGCGCGAAGCAGGACGCGCGCAGACGCATGGAGATGAACTCGTGACACCGCGCCAGAAGCGCATGGCGACGGTGGCCGGCATCCTGGTCGGCGTCAGCGCGGCGGCGTGGCTCGGCTTTCAGGCTTTCGAAGCCAACGTGATGCTGTACTACGATCCGTCCGATCTTGCCGCGAAAATGCCGCCGGCCGATGAACGCTTCCGCCTCGGAGGCATGGTGGAGAAGGGCAGTGTCGAGAAGACCTCGGGCACGCTCGACATCAAGTTCCTGGTCACGGATTTCAAGCACACGGTGCCGGTGAAATATTCGGGCATCCTGCCGGACCTGTTCCGCGAAGGTCAGGGCGTGGTCGCGCATGGCCGCATGCAGTCGGGCACGTTCGTTGCGGATGAGATCCTCGCCAAGCACGATGAAAAGTACATGCCACCGCAAGTGGCAGATTCGCTGAAGGACAACCCGCCGCCGCCGAACGTCTCGACTCCCTATGAGAGTGGAGGGACCTGATGATTCCCGAACTCGGTCAATTCGCCCTGATCCTCGCGCTGGTGCTTGCGGGCGCGCAGGCCTTCTTCGGCATCTTCGGCGCCGCGCGTGGTGACTTGCGCTGGCAGGCTGTGGTGAGGCCGGCGGTCGCCGGGCAATTCGTGCTGGTCAGCACGGCCATCGGCGTGCTGGTGCACGCCTTCGTCACCTTCGACTTCTCGGTGCTCTACGTCGCCAGCAATTCCAATTCCGCGCTGCCCACGTTCTACCGTGTCGCGGCACTGTGGGGCGCGCACGAAGGCTCGCTGCTGTTGTGGGCCTGGATACTCGCGGCGTGGACGCTGGCGGTGGCCATCGCGAGCCGCAACCTGCCCGCGAGTTTCGCAAGTCGCGTCATGGGCGTCCTCGGCTTCGTCAGCTTCGGGTTCCTGTTGTTCACCGTCGCCACTTCGAATCCCTTCGAGCGCATCTTTCCCGTGCCGGCAGACGGCCGCGATCTGAACCCCGTGCTGCAGGATCCGGCGCTCGCGATCCATCCGCCGATGCTCTACATGGGTTACGTGGGATTCTCCGTCGCCTTTGCGTTCGCCTGCGCGGCGATGCTCGAAGGCAAGCTCGACCAGGTGTGGGCCAAATGGACGCGGCCATGGACCACGATGGCGTGGTCATTCCTGTCGGTGGGCATCGCGCTCGGCAGCTGGTGGGCGTACTACGAACTCGGCTGGGGCGGTTACTGGTTCTGGGATCCGGTGGAGAACGCCTCGTTCATGCCCTGGCTCGTGGGAACCGCGCTCATCCATTCGCTCGCGGCCACGGAAAAGCGCGGCGTGTTCAAGAGCTGGACGCTGCTGCTCGCCATTCTCGCGTTTTCCCTGAGTTTGTTAGGGACCTTCCTGGTGCGCTCCGGCGTGTTGACCTCGGTGCATTCGTTTCGCGGCCGATCCCACGCGCGGACTGTTCATCCTGGGGTTCCTCATCATCGTCATCGGCGGAGCGCTCGCCCTGTATGCCTGGCGCGCGCCACATGTTGAAGTCGCCGGCCGGATTCGAAGGCACCGCCCGCGAAGCCTTCCTGCTCTACAACAACATCTTTCTCGTGGTCGCCGCGGCCATGGTGTTCGTGGGCACGCTGGCGCCGCTGATCGCCGATGCGCTGGGAGATCACGCCGCTCTCGGTAGGCTCGCCATACTTCGACCGGCTGTTCCCGATGCTCATGCTGCCGCTCGGGGCGCTGGTCTCCATCGGCATTCATGCCGCCTGGAAACGCGGTCAGCTCGGCAACAATCGTCGCCGCATCCTGGTGGGGTTAGGGATCGCCGTGCTTTGCGGCCTTACGCTGGTGTACGCGGTGTACGGACCCGGCAAGACGCTCACGCCGCTCGGCATGGTGCTCGGCGTCTGGATCATCCTGTCGTCCCTGTTTGACCCGATCGATCGGCTGCGCCGCCGACTCACCTTGTCGCGCGCGGTCATCGGCATGACCCTGGCGCACATCGGCCTCGGTGTGGGCGTGCTGGCCATCTCCACGGTCGAGTCCTACTCCGTCGAACGGGATGCGGCCATTGCACCCGGCGAGTCGCTGGTGCTCGGTCGGTATGCCTACCGTTTCGACAGCATCAAGCCGATCGAAGGTCCTAACTACGACGGCGTGCGTGCCGTGGTCACGGTGTTGCGCGATGGCGAACCGGTGGCGCTGCTGCATCCGGAACAGCGCAACTACTGGGTGCAGCGCTCGACGCTCACCGAGGCGGGGATCGCCAGCCGTTGGAACACGGATCTGTTCGTGGCGTTGAGCAAAGAGGTCGGCGGTGGACGCTGGAGCGTACGCGCGCAGCTGCGCCCGTTCATCGACTGGGTCTGGCTGTCCGCCGCGCTGATGGCTCTGGGCGGCGTACTCGCCGTGTCGGATCGTCGTTATCGCGCCCGCGCTGCGGCCTCGGAGCCGGCGGTGGCGCAAGGATCGGCGGCGGAAGCGACGTGAGCCGATTCCTGATTCCCGCCGCGATTTTTCTCGCGCTCGCGGGCGTGCTGTATGTGGGTGTCGTCCATTCACCCAACAAGAGCACCATGCAGTCCGCGCTGCTGGGCAAACCCGTGCCGGAGTTCAACCTGCCCGTGCTCGGTAAGCCCGGCATGACGCTGACCAACGCGCAGCTCGCCGGGCGGCCCTGGGTGCTCAATGTCTGGGGCACCTGGTGCGTGGCGTGTCGCGAAGAGCATGCGACGCTGCTCGAGATCGGGCGGCAGAACGCGCTGCCGCTGGTCGGTCTCAGCTGGAAAGACGAGGACGACGCGGCCCTCGACTGGCTGGCGCAGCTTGGCAATCCCTATTCGGTAGTGGCGGTCGATCATGACGGCCGCACGGCAATCGATTTCGGAGTGTATGGCGCGCCGGAAACTTTCTTCATAGACGCCAACGGCCGCGTGCAGTACCGGCACGTGGGTGCCATGACGCCGGAAGTCTGGGAGCGCGAGTTCCTCTCGCGCGTGCCGCGCGGAGGTCTTCCTTGAAAATGCATTGGCGAGCAAGTCGTCCTGGCTCTTTTCGGCGCGTTGTTGCTGGGCGTGGCGATTCCGTCCGCCGCCTTCGACATCGAATCCATGCCGACGCCGGAAATGCAGCAGCGTTATGACGGGCTCATGCACGAGCTGCGCTGCATGCAGTGCCAGAACCAGAGCATCGCCGACTCTCCCGTGGGACTGGCCGAGGATCTGCGTCGCGACGTGCGCGAGCAGATCATCGCCGGCAAGACGGATGCGCAGATTCGCGATTCGATGGTCGCGCGCTACGGCAACATCATCCTGTTTCGACCGCCGTTCACTCCCTCGACCGCCTGGGTGTGGGTGCTTCCTTTCCTGCTGCTGCTCGTCGGCGTGTTCGTCGCCGTGCGCATCGTGCGCCAGCGCACCGCGCTCGTGGCGAGCGATGACAGCGTGATCGAACCCGAAGACGTGACGCGATGATGCTGACTTTCGTGCTTGATCGCCGGTTCGCTGGCCGCCGGTGCTGCGGTACTGCTGCTGTTACCGCTGATGCGGCAGCGCGCGGACTCGCGCCCGGCCGCGGGCCTGGCGGCTGGCGCGCGTGCTGTGCGTGCTGTTGTTAGGCGGCGCGGGGTTGTATGCGGCCTTCAGCAACTATTCCTGGGTGGCGTCCCCGGCCGCGATGGAATCGCCCGCGGCGATGGCCGCGAAACTCGCGCAGCGCCTGGGCGACACGCCCGGCGACCTCGATGGATGGCTGATGCTGGGCCGCACCTACGCGACGCTCGAGCAATATCCGCTGGCGTCGCGCGCCTACCAGCGTGCCGATCGCATCGCCAATGGGCAGAACGTCGAAGCCATCATCGGCATTGCCGAAGCGCTGCTGGCCCAGGACTTCGAACAGATTCGCAGCGGCGCCGGGCACCTGATCGAGCGCGCGCTGACGATCGAGCCGAACAACACCAAGGCGTTGCTCTACGGAGCCTTCGCGGCGATGAGCCGCGGTGAGACAGCCAGTGCGCGTGAACGCTTCACGCGCATGCTCACACTGAATCCGCCGCCGGAGATTCGTCACATCATCGAAAAGCAGTTGCTGGTGCTCGATGGCGGGCAGCGCGACCCAGGAGGCGCCGCCTGAGCAAGGCGCGCCCGCGGAGCAGGGCGCTCAAGCCGCGAAGGTCGCGGTGCATGTCACGCTTGCGCCGGCTCTGGCCAGCAAGGTGCCGGCGGGAGCACAGCTGTTTGTCGCGGCTCGCGACCCGCAAGCGCCGGGCCCGCCGTTCGCCGCCAAACGTCTGCCCGCGACATTCCCGATCGACGTCGAGTTGTCAGCGGCCGACGCCATGATGCCGTCGCGCCGCATCTCGGCGGGTCAGCAGCTCGAGATCGTGGCACGTGTCGCCTTGGGCGGTACGCCGACCGCGACCAGCGGCGATCCCTTCGGACAGGTTAGTTATCATGTCGGCAAGGACGGACGATTGAACATCGTCATCGATCGACTGGCGCCCTGAGGCGCGTTACCGGGGATTTCATGCAGGCCAAGCATTCGCTCGAATTCGCGCGCGCGCCGGCCGTCTGGTCGATGTACCCGAAGATCATGATGTCGCGGAAGCCGTCGCTGGTACCGGACGGCGGTGAAGTGCCGCGCATCGAGTCGCGCCTCGCCAAGGTCACGATCGATCGCAGCCACCTCGCGCAATATTCACAAATCTGCGGGGCGGCGGCTGGGCGCCACGCTACCCATTGCCTATCCACACATCCTTGCGATGCCGCTGCACCTCGCGATGCTTGGCGCCGAAGCATTTCCGGTGAAAATCTTCGGACTGATTCACGTGCAGAACCGCATCGCCATGCGCGAGCCGCTGTCGGCCGACGAGCCGGCGGAGATCCGCTGCTGGATCGAGGGGCATCGCGATACGGATCGCGGGCAGGAGTTCGACCTGCACACCGAATACGTCGTGGGCGGTCAACCGCGCTGGGACGAGACCTGCACTTTCCTCGCGCGCAAGCGACCGCCAGCGGGTGCGGCGAAGAACTCGATCAATCGCGGTGTCGATGGGGCACCGGATCCCCTGGCGATGAAGACCAGCAGCTTTCAAGCGCCTTCGGGTCTCGGTCGCCGATATGGATTCATTTCCGGCGACGTGAATCCGATCCACATGAGCGACCTTACCGCGCGGGCTTTCGGTTTCCCCCGGGCGATCGCGCACGGCATGTGGTCGCTCGGCCGCCTGGCCTCCGACTTCGAGGCCGCGCAGTTCAACGGCGGTTGCGAGCTCAACGTCACCTTCAAACTACCCATCTACATGCCCGCCTGGCTGATGTTGCAGCGCTGGGAGATCGAAAACGGCTCGGCGTTCGCGCTGCGCGACGCGCAGGGCGAGAAGCCGCATCTCACCGGGACGCTGAAATCACTGCGGTGAGCGCGCCCCCGGTTGGCCGGGACGAACGGCGCGCCTTGCTGATGGCGGCCGCGGGCTTCTTCTGCCTGATGTGCGGCTACTACACGCTGCGACCGATGCGCGAAGCGCTCGCGCTCGAAGTGGGCCTGCAGTACAACTGCATCCTGTTCTCGACGGTGCTGGTGTGTTCCGCGTCGCTGCTGCCCATCTACTGGTGGCTCGTGGGGCGCACGCCGCGTGGCCGCCTGTCGTGGCTGGTGTGTGTGCCGTTCGCCGTCGTGTTCGTGAGCCTGGCGGTCGCGGACTCATCCTGGTATCCCGGCGATCGCACCGTGGCCTTCGTGTATTTCGTCGCGCTGAGTTCGGCCAATCTCTACCTGATCTCCGTGTTCTGGAGCGCGATGGCGGACGTATGGCGTCCGGAACTCGCCAAACGCTTCTACGGCTATGTGGCGGCGGGCGGCAGCGCGGGCGCGATCCTGGGTCCGCTGATCGTCTCGTCGCTGGTGCACGATGCTCGGCCCCACGCCGCTGATCAGTCATGGCCTGCGCGTTCATCCTGTGCTCCGCGGCGCTGGTATCGACTCGCGAGGCGCTCGCTGCGACGCTCCGCATCGGGTCATCGCGTGCCGGATGGCGCCATACCCGTCGGCGGGCGAGCGATCGACGACCTCGCCAGGCTGGCGCGTACGCCCTATCTACTGGGCATCGCGGGCCTCATCGTCGCCGGCCAGACTCATCGGCGCGTTCATGTACAACGAGCAGGGCAAGTACGTCTGCTGACACTATCACTCGCTCGCGGATCGCACGGAACTCTTTCGCGAACATGGAAATCGCCGTCAACCTGCTGTCGCTGGTGTTCCAGGCGGTGGTCGTCACCTGGCTCACGCGCCGTGGCAGCGTGGCGTTGAGCCTGTCGGCCATGCCGGTGTTGATCGGCGGAAGCTTCGTGGTGCTCGCGCTCTATCCGTCGGCAGCGTGCTTCTGGTCACGCAGGTATTGCGGCGCGCAGCCGACTACGGACTCGGCAAGCCACCGCGCGAAATGTTGTTCACCGTGTTGAACTCCGGAGAGCAAGTTCAAGAGCAAGAGCCTGATCGATACGGTCCTGCAACGCGGCGCCGACGCGGATGCGACAATGGCTCTACGTCTGATCGTCGGCGGCACGGGTATGGCCGGTATTGCGTGGATGTGCGCGGGCTGTGCGTCTTGCTGCTGGGCGCAACACTGTGATCGCTCGGCAAAGCCTTCGAGAATCGGCAGAGTGCCGGTGAGCCGGCGGCGGCCGCCAAGTGAACGCGCCCGTCTCGATTCTGCCGGCGCAACGTATCGACGCGGCCGGCAAGCCGCACGTGGTCTTGCGCGAAGTATTCCGGCTCGCCGCGCCCCTGATGGTCACCAATGCCGTACAGGCGCTGCTCAATCTCACCGACCTATGGTTCATCGGGCGGATCTCCACCGATGCAGTGGCGGCGATGGGGGCTATCTACTGGATCATGACCTGCGCCATCCTGCTGTTCGGTGGCGTCGGGCTGGCGGTTCAGACTTTCGTGGCGCAGGCCCACGGCAGCCGGCGCGGCGCGCACGCCTCTCGCGCACTCTGGAATGCGCTGTGGGCTTCCATCGCACTCATTCCGCTATTCCTCGGTCTGTCGTTCGCGGGCAGCTTCCTGCTGCATCCGTTCGGGCTCGACCCGCACGTCGAGGCGCTGGCGCTCGAATACTGGGCGCCGCGCATGGGCGGCGCGTTCATCGGCTCGATGGGCTGGGCTGCGATGGGCTTCTTCAACGGCATTTCCGCGGTGCGCTCTCACCATGGCCGTGGTGGTGGTCACCACCATCTCCAACGCAATCCTCAACCAGGTTTTCATCTTCGACCTCGGCATGGGCATGAAAGGATCGGCGTGGGGCACCAACGTCGCGCAACTCATTGGCGTCGCCCTCGCGATGGTGCTGTTCCTGCGCGGCGAGGTGGGCCGACGCTATCGCGCGCGGCTCATGTGGCGGCCGAGCTGGCCGGTGATCCGCGCGCAGCTCATGGTGGGCCTGCCGATCGGCATCATGTACGGTGCCGATGTACTCGGGCTGGCGCTGTCGCAGTTGATGATCGCGCAGACCGGAGCCACTGGCGCCGCCGCCACCCAGATCGTCATGGCGCTCACGTCCATGGCCTACATGCCGACCATCGGCATCGCGCTCGCGGGAACGACGCTCGTCGGGCAATCCATCGGCGCCGGCAGTCGCGAATGGGCGAATCGCATGGGCAACGTCATCATCGCGATGTGCGCGGCGTTGATGGCGATCATCGCGGTGCTGTTGCTGGTGGTGGGGCCGTGGCTTTTGCCGTCTGTTCGTGAGCAGCGGTGGCGCGGCCGCCAATGACGTGGTGGCGCTTGGGCCTGGTGCTGCTGTGGCCCGCGGCTGCGTACCAGATCTTCGACGGGCTGTACTGCGGGTCGAGCTTCTGCCTGCGCGGTGCAGGGGATACACAGGTGCCGGCGGCGACGGCATTGTGCCTCTCGTGGTTTCTATTCGTGCCGCTCGCGCACACCTTGATTTTCGCGCCCGGCGAAGGCTGGGTGGATGGCCTGCCACAGTACGGGCTTGGCGCCAAGGGCGGGTGGCTCGCCCTGATGACGTACTGCACGTTGTTAGGCTGCAGCATGTTCTGGCGCTGGCGGCATGGCGCTTGGCGTCGCGTCAAACTATAGATGGGCAGTTACGGGCCTCGCCTGATCGACGCGCGCTCGTCGCCGTGCTAATGATCCGGCCATGAAGGTCGTCCGCTACAGAGTCGAAAAGGGCATCGCGTGGCTCGCGATGAACAATCCCCCGCTGAATGCGTTGTCGCATGCGTTGCGCACGGAGCTCGTGCATGCGCTGCATCGCGCGGTCGCAGATCCGAAGGTTCGGGTCGTCATCATCATCGGCAATGAGCGCGCGTTCTCGAGCGGCGCAGACATCAAGGAATTTGCCGGCGGCGCGTTCTATGCCGATCCCTTCCTGCCCGCTGTCGTGGACATCGTCGAAGGCGCCAGCAAGCCGGTGATCGCCGCAATCGGCGGTGCCTGCATGGGTGGAGGACTGGAACTCGCGCTCGGCTGCCATTACCGGGTCGCGCGGGCTGACGCAAAGATCGCTTTTCCGGAAGTGAAGCTCGGACTGATTCCCGGCGCTGGCGGCACTCAGCGTTTCCCGCGGCTCGTCGGCCTCGAAGCGGCGCTCAACATGATCGTGTCCGGCGCGACGGTTCCCGCGGCCACCTTCAAGGGGACCGCGTTGTTCGATTCGATTGCCAAAGATTCGCTCGAGGATTCGGCGCGCGACTTCGCGGCGAGGCTCATCAAGGACGCCAAGCCGATCCGGCGCGTCCGCGATCTGCCGTGCAAACATCCCCAGGCCGAGGCGTTTCTGCAGTTCGCCAGGACCAGTGTGGCCGCGGTGTCGCGCGGGCTTGCGGCGCCGGCGCGCGCCATCGAGGCCGTCGGAGCCGCGCTGACGCAGAATTTCGATGCGGGCATCGCCACCGAGCGCAAGGTGTTCGGCGAACTCATGTTCAGCGAGGAATCGAAAGCCTTGCGTCATGCGTTCTTCGCGGAGCGCGCGGCGTCAAAGGTCGCGGGCCTCACCGACAAGACACCACAACGCAAGATTGCGTCGGTCGCCGTCGTGGGCGCGGGCACCATGGGCGGCGGCATCGCGATGAATTTCGCCAATGTCGGCATTCCGGTCACGTTGCTCGAGGCCAAAAAGGAAGCGCTCGATCGCGGCGTGGCGGGCATCCGCAAGCAATACGAAGGGGCTGTAGCGAAGGGCAAGCTGAAGCCTGACGATGCCGCCGCGCGCGCCGCGCTGATTACACCGTCGCTCGACTATACGTCCGCGGCCGGGGCAGATCTCGTCATCGAAGCGGTGTTCGAGGATCTCGAAGTCAAGAAGTCGGTGTTCCGCGCGCTCGACGCCGTCATGAAACGCGGCGCGATTCTCGCTACCAACACCTCGACGCTGAATGTAGACCGCATCGCGGCGTTCACCAAACGTCCGGGCGATGTGCTCGGCATGCACTTCTTCAGCCCCGCCAACATCATGAAGCTGTTGGAAGTGGTGCGTGCGAAGAAGACCCGCCCCGACGTACTCGCGACGGTGATGACGCTCGCGCGTCGTATCGGCAAGACGGCGGTGGTCTCCGGCGTCTGCGATGGATTCATCGGCAATCGCATGATCAACCAGTACTCGAGCCAGGCATTGTTGCTGCTGGAGGAGGGCGCTTCACCGAAACAGGTCGACGCGGCCATCGAGAAGTTTGGCTTTGCCATGGGCCCCTTTCGAATGTCGGATCTCGCGGGCAATGACATCAGTTGGCACATCCGCAAGCGCCACTACGAGGAATATCCGAAGCAACGCAAGATGCGCATTGCCGATCGGGTGTGCGAACTCGGCCGCTTCGGACAGAAGACCGGCCTTGGCTGGTATCGCTACGAAGCCGGCAGGCGCGACGCGATCCCGGATCCCATCGTCGACAAGATCATCACCGAGGAACGCAAGGCGCTCAAAATCGAACCGCGCAAGATCGCCGATGCCGAGATCGTCGACCGGCTGGTCTATGCGCTGGTGAACGAAGGCGCGCAAATTCTCGAGGAAGGCATCGCGCAGCGTGCTTCCGATATCGACGTGGTGTATCTCGCGGGATACGGATTTCCGGTACAACGCGGCGGCCCGATGTTCTATGCCGGTCGCGTGGGTCTCGGCGTGGTTGTCAGGCGCATGCAGGAATTCGGCTGGAAGCCGGCGAAGCTCATCACGCAGCTCGCGGCGACAGGACAGACTTTCGAAGATGCGCCTGTGAAGAAAAAGCATTCAAAAGGCAGGAGGGGTCGTGGTTGACGCCGTCATCGTGTCCACAGCCCGCACCGCGCTTACGAAGTCGTGGCGCGGCGCCTTCAATCTCACGCATGGGGCCACGCTCGGTGCTCATGTGGTCCAGCATGCGATCGAACGTGCGCGCGTGGAGCCGGCGGCGATCGAAGATGTGCTCATCGGGTGCGCCAATCCCGAAGGCGCCACGGGCTTCAACATTGCGCGCCAGATTGCGTTGCGCGCCGGGTGTCCGGTCACCACCTCCGGCATGACGGTGAACCGTTACTGCTCATCGGGATTGCAGACCATCGCGCTCGCGGCCCAGCGCATCATTGCAGGCGAAGGCGATCTGTACGTGGCGGGCGGTGTGGAATCGATCTCCTGTGTTCAGAACGAACATCTCAACACCTTCATGGCGAAGGAATCCTGGCTCGATCAGCACAAGCCTGCCATCTACTGGTCGATGCTGCAGACCGCCGAGACGGTGGCCAGCCGCTACAGCATTTCGCGCGAGGCGCAGGATCGCTATGGCGTGCAGAGCCAGCAGCGCGCGGCCGCCGCGCAGGCCGCGGGTTTGTTCGCCGACGAAATCGTTCCCATCGAGGTCGTCATGGGCGCGGCGGACCGCGACACCAGCCGTCTCGAGACACGCAAGGTCACGGTGGCCGCGGATGAGGGCATCCGGCCGGACACTAACTACGAGGCTGTATCGAAGATACGTTCCGCCACGCCGGGCGGCGTGATCGCCGCCGGCAACGCGAGCCAGTTCTCGGACGGCGCGTCCGCTTGCGTGGTGATGAGTAGTTCGCGCGCCGCCAAACTAGGCTTGCAACCTCTGGGAATCTTCCGTGGATTCGCAGTCGCCGGATGCGAGCCCGACGAGATGGGTATTGGCCCGGTCTTCGCCATTCCGAAACTCCTGGAGCGTGCCGGCAAGAGCATTGCGGATATCGACCTCTGGGAGCTCAACGAGGCTTTCGCCGTCCAGGTACTTTATTGCGCGGACCGGTTGGGAATTCCGAATGAGCGCCTCAACGTGAATGGCGGCGCGATTGCAGTCGGCCATCCCTACGGCATGACGGGTGCGCGCCTTACGGGACACGCACTGATCGAGGGCAAGCGTCGCGGCGCGAAGCTCGTCGTGGTTACCATGTGCATTGGAGGTGGCATGGGTGCCGCCGGGTTGTTCGAGGTATGTTGAAAAACCTCATCGCGCTCATCATCGCGGTTGCGCTCGGCGCGATCGGATACAGCTTCTGGGTTCGCAAGGACGCCGAAGAAAGCCCTCTCAACGTGATGGTCACGCAAATGCGTACACGCGCCATCATCGAACACGAGCGCAGCGTGACGGTCTGGTACAAGGCCTGCCCGGAGGTGCCGGGCATCAATCCGCAGGTCATGGTGATCTGGCCCGCCAAACTCAATTACGAGCTCGACCTGGCGGAGACGAAACTCTCCCTGGGCCCGGACGGCATATTGCATGTGAGCACGCCGCCAATCCGCGCCGACGACCCTTCCGTGCCGTCCGAAGTCGGCGAGTACATGGCAGAGACTTCGTTCTGGACCCTCGAAAGCGAGCAGGCCATCGTCCTGCGCGAGATGCAGAAAGCCACGCCGCTGGCGCGCCATCTCACCGCCTATTTTCTTCGCAATGACGTGGGTTTGAGCGCGCACTTCAAGGAAGAACTCGAAACCTATCTGCGCGGTATTGCCGGTGCATTGGGCGTCGTGGTCAAAAAGATCGAGATCGACATACCCACCGTCGATGTGACGATACCGCCGCGCCCCGAGCTTTCGTTGTGTGAAGGTTCCGTGGCGCTCGCCAACGGCCTGGCCTTCGCGCGCCGGCAGGCGGATGGCGCCATCATCGGTATCTATCCGAAGAAGCCCGCCGAAAAAGCACCCGCGACTCCGTAAAACATTCGCGGCGCGGGGCTATGATCACGCACCCAAGTTTTCGTCCCACTCAACGGAGATCCGCCCATGGAAGCTGTCGATGTGCGTGGCAAGTTTGTCTGGCACCAGTTGATGAGCCGCGACGTGCCCGGCGCAAAAGATTTTTACTCCCGGCTCGTAGGTTGGAAGACGCTGCCCTGGCCATTGGATCCTGCCTACACGGTGTGTCACGCCGACGCGGGTCCGGTCGCGGGCATCATGGAAATTCCCTCCGATCTGCCATCCGAGGTGCCTTCGCACTGGCTGCAATACATCGGAACGCGCGACGTGGACAGCACGGCGCAGGCCGCGGTGCGCGCCGGCGGATCGATCGTGAAAGCGCCGAGCGACATGCAGGGCGCCGGGCGCTACGCGGTGCTCAAGGATCCGCAAGGCGCGGTGTTCGCCATCATCGATCCGGAGAATGCGAAACCGGAAGCCGCGGGAGCTCCGCCGCTGGGCGCGTTCTCCTGGCACGAACTCGCCACCAGCGATAACGAAGCCGCCTTCGCGTTCTACAGTGGCTTGTTTGGCTGGGACGCAATACAGCGCATGGACATGGGGCCACTCGGCGTCTATCTGATCTTCGGCGAAAACGGCGTGCAGCGAGGCGGCATCTACATCAAGCCGGCTGAGAATCCGGGGCCGCCGAGCTGGCTGCCTTACGTCCATGTTCCCAACGCCGATGAAGGTTACGCGGTCGCATTGTCGAAGGGCGCCAAGGGCACTGTGCCGCCCATGGACGTGCCGAATGGTGGGCGAATCGCCAACGTGATCGATCCGGCGGGCGCCTCGTTTGCCGTGCACTCCATGGGAGCTGTGCCGAAGGCGAAGCCTGCTGCGAAAGCGAAGGCCGAGCCCAAAGCAAAAGCCAAACCCAAGGCGAAGGCCAAGGCCAGCCGAAAAAGGCTGCGCCGGCGAGGAAAAAGGCTACGGCCAAAAAGAAGGTAGCGAAACAAGTCGCGAAGGCAAAGAAAGGTCTGAAGAAATTGGTGAAGGCCGCAGTGAAAAAATATCGCGCGGCGAAGAAGAAGAAATCGGCGCCGCGCAAGAAATCGAAGGCCGTCAGGAGGAAGAAGTGACAGGACGCCGGGACGTCATCAAAGCCGGCCTGGCCACGCTTGCGGCAACCCAGGCGCTCCCGGCCTGGTCGGCCGAGAAGTCGAAGGAAAAAAAGGACAAGGACAAGCCGAGGCCACCGCCGTCGGCTCCGCTCATGACGAAGGCCGTGCCTTCGACGGGCGAGCGGCTCGCGGCCATCGGCGTCGGGACTAACAACTACAGCCCGACGACGGTGGACGAACGCGCCGCGCGACGCGAAGTGCTCGCCGGCCTCACCGCCGCTGGTGCATCGGTCATCGACACGGCGCCGGCATACCGCCAGTCCGAGCAGGTGATCGGCGAACTGCTCTCCGATATCGGCAACCGCAAGCAGGCCTTCATCGCCACCAAGGTGACGGCGCGCGACGGCAACCTGGCCGAGGGCGTGGCGATGATCGAAGAATCGATGCGCCGCCTGCGGACGGACGTGCTCGACCTCGTCCAGATCCACAGCCTGCGGGGCGTCGACGTGCTGTTCCCGCATCTCTTCGATCTCAAGAGGAAAGGGCGGATCCGCTACGTGGGCATCACCACCTCCGACATCGCCCAGCACGATGCGATGGTCGAACTCATCAACACGCAACCGCTCGACTTCATCCAGGTGGACTATTCGCTCGGCAATCGCGCGGCGGCCGACAAGGTGTTGCCGGCGGCGCTCGCCAAACGCGTGGGGGTGTTGATCAACACGCCGTTCGGCGGACGACGGGACGGCAACCTGTTCTCACGCGTGGGGGGCCGCGACCTGCCCGAATCGGCCGAACAGCTCGAAGTGTCCAGCTGGGGCCAGCTGTTCCTGAAGTACGTCGTGTCGCATCCGGCCGTGACGGCGGCCATTCCGGGCATGACCAGGGTGTCGCACCTCGAGGAAAATCTCGCGGCGCTGCGTGGCCGTATGCCAGACGCGGCGATGCGCGCGCGCATCGAAAAATACTGGGATCAGAACTTCGACGGTTGAGCACCCCGAAAAATTTTCGCGCAAAAAAAGCCCGCGAGCCTGTAACTCGCGGGCTTTCTTGTTTTAACGCGCGCTACTTGCGGACGGCGTAGGCAAGTCCGCCCGTGAGCAGCGAAACCATGTAGGGCTCGCTGTACGACTCGGAGGTGTGACCGAGACCGCTGTAGAACACGCGACCGCCGCCGTAGTCGTGGTACCACACCAGCGGATTCGGATTCACGTCGGCTTCGCCACCTTCGCCAATGGTGGCCGGATCGACCGTGATGAGCACGTGCATCGTCGGGTCGAAATCCTTGTAGTAGTACCACTCGTCGTTGCGCTCGATGGTCTTCGGTAGTTTGGCCGTGGCCGGATGTTTGGCGTCCACCACGGTCAGAACAGCCTTGGGCGTGCCCTTGGGATGGCGTTCGAAATAGCCGCCGATCATCTTTCCGTACCAGGGCCAGCCGTAGTGCGAGTCACCTGCGGCGTGCAGGGCCACGATGCCCTTGCCGTCCTTGAGGAAACCCTGCAGTGCGTCGCGTTTCGCGCCGACGAACCATTCCGATTCCGGCTTCTTCGGATCGGTCGAGGTGCTCACGAACACGATGGCCTTGTACGCCTTGAGCTTTTCCGCAGTGAAGACTTCGGGATCCTCGGTCGCATCCACCACGTATCCCGCTTTGGCGCCAATCGATTTCATCGCCTCGACGGCGGCCGGAATCGAGTCGTGGCGAAAGCCCGTGCTTCCGGAATACACCAGCACGCGTGCCTTTTCGGCAGCGATGGACGGCAGCGAACAACCGAGCGCCGCAAAGGCAAGCGCGACGATTCCGAACGAATGTCGGCGTGAGATCATGGATTCCCCTCGTGTGAATGATGGTCTGAACTATTGGTCAGCAGGCAGCGGCACGCCCTTGGTCAGCGTGCGCATACGAAGTACTCGATGGTTCGCGGTGATGAACAGGGTCGACCCATCTTCACCGAATGCGACGTTTGCCGTCGGCACGCCCGTGAGGATGCGGCCGAGAAGGGTGCCGTCGGGTGCGTAGACGAGCACGCCGCCCGGCCCGGTCGCGAAGACGTTGCCCTGGATGTCGATCTTGAGCCCATCGGGTACTCCATCGCCTTTCTTGTACAGCGCCGACGAATCGGCGAACACGCGACCTTTGTCGAGGCTGCCATCCGCTCGCACCGCGTAGGCCATCCAGATGGGCGAGTTGGCGCGCGCGTTGGCGACGTACAGGGTCTTGTAGTCCGGGGAAAAGCCCAGCCCGTTCGGCGCTTCCAGGTCGGTGACGACCGCAGTAATCGTTCCGTCCCTGGCGACGCGGAACACCCCGTTGAATGGCAGTTCCTTACCCGGATCTTCGAATTGTTTCGGCAGGCCGAAGGGTGGATCGGTGAAATACAGGTTGCCCTGGTTGTCGAACACCAGGTCGTTCGGGCTATTGAGCTTTTTTCCGTTGAAGCTCACGGCGAGCGGAATCATCGTGCCGTCGGCTTCGCGCCGTGAGATGCGCCGGTCGCCGTGCTGGCAGAGCGTCAGGCGTCCCTGCAGGTCCAACGTGAGGCCATTGGAGCCGGGTTCATAGCCGGAGAAGGGGGCGGCGCCTGTGTAACCACTGCGCTCCAGGAAGGTCGAGACGCCCTTGTCCGCGTTCCACTGCATGATCACGTTCCTCGGAATGTCCGAGAAGAGCAGCGTTCGGGTCCTGGCCACCCACAACGGACCTTCCGACCATTTCAGATCGTCGGCGATCTTCTGAATTTTCGTATCCGGCGCGATCAGTGCATCGAAGCGCTTGTCGAGCGATTCGAACCGCGCAAAGGGTGCCTCTGCCGCATTGGTGTTCAAGATCGAGATCCCCCCGAGAAAACCCATCGCAAGGTATGCGAGCCGTCGCGAATTTCGCATTGATTCAAATCCCCCCTCGAGATGGAGCGAGGATGCGGGACGCGTGACGCACAGGCAACAGGCCAACTCATTAACCCCTTGATTCGTCATCAGGTACCGGCGAGAGGTCGATCCATCGTCATCTGCACGCGCTGCGCGAACGCGGTTCGCGCCCCCTGTAGGATTCCGCGAGGGGTCTCATTGGCCGGGCGAGAGTAGTTATTCCGGCAAAGAGCGGATTAGCTCACGTGATCTCGGCGGAGTAGCTAGGGAACGGTCCGGGGTCGTGAATCCGCCAGTGAAACGACTTCGTCCAGTTGCACCAATGAAAAAAACAGACTCGCGGCGGCCGAGCGGGGGGATTACCAATGAGTACGGACGCGTCGAGTGCGAGTGCAGGTGGCTACAGGCTGCCAAATCTCAAAGGGCTGCTCATCCTCTATCTGCCGAACGTCGCCCTGTTGTTTTTGGTGGCGATCGCTGCTCTTAGCCCGAAGATAACTGTGGCGAGCCTGACGCGCGACATGGCGGCGACCGCGAAAGTGCATCCCCTCACTGGCGTGGTATCGAGTGCGGGCATTCTGTTGTGGTGCGCCACAGCTGCCATCTGTCTGTTCAGCAGCAATCTGCTGCGCCAGAGGGGTGCTCATCGTGCGGCGGGCTTCCTGTTGTGGTCCGGGCTGATGACCGCCGGCTTGTTAATCGACGATTTCTTCATGTTCCATGAATATCTTGCGCGCGTTCATCTCGGCCTCAATGAAAAGGTCGTCTTTCTCGGCTATTTCTGTATTACGGCTGTTTACCTGCTGCAGCATCGCCGCCTGATCCTGGAAGCCGACTACCGGCTGCTTGTCACCGCGCTTGTCCTGTTCGCCGGTTCGATGACGCTTGACCTGTTAAATGGTGGCGGCTATTGGAACCTCGCTGAGGATGGCTGCAAGCTCCTGGGAATCGCGAGTTGGTTTGGTTATCACGCAGGGCGGGCCAAGCAGTGGCTGGCGCTTGCGCCGGATGCGTGAACCCAGATGACGGACGTGGCAAGTCGGAAAGACGCGCCGCCGCGCACTCAAGCCTATAGCTAATTTACCATAATATACATTATGCGTAGCAGGAGGCTTTCTGCGGCCTGTGTTCAGTTCTGAGATTGCGGGAACCCTTTTGGCCTCCAATCACCACAGAATTGCAGCGGCCACACGTCGCGTCAGCAGGAAACGCCATGCACCTTCATTCGCTCAGAGCTACGGTCCTTCGGGCCGTGATGCTGACGATGTGTGCGCCGCTCGCGCTGGCCGCCACTGAATACAACCCGGTGGCGCGACAACCGGTCGCCAACGTGGCCGCCGCCAATCTTTCAGTGATCGTCAAGTTGCGTAGCGATGGCGCTGGCGCGGCGATGGCCAAGTTGTCGAACGGCACCACCCGCACCGAGGCGCTCGCCAAACGCACCGGGCTCGCGTTGCAATTCAGGCGCGAGATCTCGGATCGGATGATGGCCGGGAATATCGAGCTGAGCGACTTAAGCGCTGCGCAAGTCCTGGAGCAGCTCCGGGCCGACGCCGCCGTCGAATATGTGGCCATCGATCAGCGGCGATACCCGCACGCGACGAATCCCAACGACGTGCTGTTCACGAACCAGTGGTACCTGAAGGACACCGAGGTTTCTGCCGTCAATGCCATCGGCGCCTGGGACACGGATCGCGGTTCCGCCGGAGTCGTGATCGCGGTGCTCGACACGGGCGTGCTCTACGACCATCCGGATCTCGGGCGTGGCGACCGCGGCGGCAAGCTGCTGCCCGGTTTCGACTTCGTGGCTCCGGATCACATGAGCAATGACGGCGACACTCGCGACGCGGACCCTTCTGATCCGGGCGACTGGATCGATTCCACCGACAAGGCCAACCCCATCTATACCGATTGCGTGACCACCGGAAGCTCGTGGCACGGCACACGCGTCGCCGGCATGATCGGGGCGCTCACTAACAACTCCGCCGGCGTCGCTGGCCTCAACTGGAATTCGTTCATCCTGCCGGTGCGCGTGCTCGGCAAATGTGGTGGCGTCGACAGCGACATCCTCGCCGGCATGCGCTGGGCCGCGGGCTTGCACGTCGCGGGTGCGCCTGACAATCCGACTCCGGCGCGAATCCTCAACGCCAGTTTCGGCAGTTCAGGTGTCTGCGAGCCGTCCTATCGCGATGTCATCGAGGAACTCACCGCGCGCAAGGTTCTCCTGGTGATCTCCGCGGGCAACGAAGGCACGGTCGTGTCATCGCCCGGCAACTGTCCCGGGGTCGCTGCCGTGGCGGCGATACGCCACGCGGGCAGCAAGGTCGGTTTCAGCAGCCTCGGGACCGAAGTCACAATCGCCGCTCCTGGCGGCAATTGCGTCAACGTCAATGGCGGGCCCTGTCTGTTCTCGCTGGATACGACCTCCAACAGCGGAACGAAAGCCCCTGGCGCCCACACCTACACGGACCAGACCAACAGCAACCTCGGCACCAGTTTCTCGGCTCCCATCGTCTCCGGCATCGCCGGGCTGATGCTCTCGCGCAATGCGAATCTCTCGACCGGCCAACTTCTCGCCCGCTTGCGGGAGGGCGCGCGGCCCTTCCCCACCGTTGTCGCTGACGATCCGACCATTCAGGCCTGTCACGTGCCCCTCAACGACCAGGATATCCAGCTGGCGCAGTGTCTGTGCACCACGAGCACCTGTGGCGCAGGCATGGCGAATGCCGCCACTTCGCTCGAGGCGGCCGATCGGCCCATCGCCGCCGTGCAGCTTCCAGCAAATGTCGCCGCTGGGCAGAACGTCACGCTGAAAGCATCCGGTAGCGCCGCGGCCTGCGGCAGGAACGTCGCGAGCTATCTCTGGACCGTGGTGTCACCCGTCACCAATCCGCCCGCCATCGTCGGTGCGGACACATCGACTGCAACCGTCATCGCCCCGAGTACGGGGGCGATCACCCTGCGGCTCACGGTAACCGACAACCTGAACCGGGTTGATACGGCCGAGGTGAACGTCGAACCGAACCGCGCGACCAGCGCTGCTCCTGCATCTGCCGGCACTACGCCATGCGCGACAGCCGTCACTTCGGGACCCACGCCCGGAGGTTCCACTCCCGCTCCATCGCCCGATCCGACTCCGAATTCTCGCGGCGGCGGCGGAGGTGGTGGTGGTTCTTTGGGTCTCACGACCCTCTTCATGCTCGTCGTGTTGTGGCTCGGTCGAACCCGGCAGCGGCGAGTGCCGCACTATTTCCGTTGCAATTGATAGGTGTCGCGCTATATTCACGCCGTACGCCATTGACGGATCAGGGTCTCCGTTACAAATACAACGATAAGGCGTTACGTCAGGTTTGCGACGCAGATAGGGACTCGTGCCGCTCACCTAGCGATAACGAAAAAAACTCATGTCGCGTGTTTACGATCGGCTGGAATCAGCCACGCTTCTGCTTGCCCGCGCGGGCGGCATCAAAGACCGTCTGAATGGCGCCTGGCGCCAATGCCTCGCCAGCATCGAACCCGAGGACGTACCGCGAGAGCTGCGTCTTCAGTTCCTGGAGCTCAGCCAGACGATGCAGCGCGAACGCCCGCTGCGCGGCGAAGACGCCGTCCGCGCGACCATTCGCAAGATGTCCAACGAGGAAGCGGAGTGTCAGTCCGCGAAGATCGTGCGCATGTTCTGCCGCATGACGCGCCAGCAGGAGCTCGAACTTGCGCTGCCGATGCCCGCGAGCGCGGCGGTCGTGCAGCTGTTCGCCGCCGAGGGTTGAAGTCCGGTCGGTAGTTAGTCGAGCTTGAACTCGATGGTGTCCCAGCGATTGGACTCTTCGTGCCGCGCCTGGGTCTTGACGGCATCCACCAGCGCCCGCCCGTCCCACTCGACGATCTTGTCCGCCAGCGAAGTGATTTCCTTGGGCAGTACGGCGTTTGCGCCGAAGGGCCGCATGAGGATCACCGGTTTGTCCGACGCCTTGGCGAAGGTGAGCTGGAACTGCAGCAGGTCGCTGTTTTTGGCGTACAAACCCGGAAGCGCAATGACGCATTCGGCCTGCGCCATCTGGCGGCGCAGCTCTTCGCGATCAGCCTCCTTGCCACCCGTCGGAGCCTTGTCGGGCGCTGACAGGTTCTTGTAGAAGAAGTTTCGGGCGCTCTCCAGGTACTCGAATATCCGGAGATAGTCGTCGGATGTGTCCCACGCGTGCGTGATGAACAATCGAATCGGATTGTTTTGTGACATGTCGACCGCCAAAGCTATGCCAAGAGTGTAGTTTAGTCGCTGAAGTTGCGCGCCCTCTCCACATTTGTGCGTCGCAACGTTAGCATCGATCCGCTTGCGACTCCTCGTCTACAACATTCGCTACGCCACGGGCATTGGACCAGCTTTCCATTTGCCGTTCCCGGGCGCCGGCTACCTGCGCTCCAGCCGCAAGGTCCTCGACGGCATTACCAGCTTCGTCAAGGCCCAGGATCCGGACATCGTCGGCCTCATCGAGGTGGACCTCGGCTCAGTTCGCAGTGGCATGTGCAACCAGGCGCAGCACGTTGCCGATGCGCTCGGGCACTACACCACTTACGAGTGCAAGTACGGCAAGAGCTCGATCAACAATCACATGCCCATCGTGCGCAAACAGGGCAATGCATTCCTGGCCGCGCCGCGAGTCGAGGGCGAACGATTCCACTATTTCGACACGGGCATCAAGCGCCTGATCATCGAATTGGAGCTCGACGACGTCTGTATCTTCCTCGTGCATCTCGCGCTCAAGTACCGCCACCGCCAGTACCAGTTGCGCTACCTGCACGACCTCATCGCCAAGTCTCACAAGCCGGTGATCGTCACCGGTGACTTCAATACGTTCTGGGGCACCGACGAAATCTACCTGTTCATGCGTGCCGCGGGATTGCGCAGCGCCAATGAGAAAAACGTGCCCTCGTTTCCGGCGCGCATCCCGCGCATCGAGCTCGACTTCGTGCTGGTGAGCAAGGAAATCGACATCACGCATTTCGAAGTGCCCGACGTGCGCTGGTCTGACCATCGCCCGGTACTCTGTGACTTCAACGTACGCGGAGCTGTCGCCTCGCGAACTGCCGTCGCGTAGATTTCGCGGCCATGACGTCGACCACAACGCCTGCCTGGCGCGCCGAGACCGATGCTGACGGCATCGTCTGGCTCAGCTTCGACAAGCCAGGTACATCCACCAACGTGTTGTCGAGCGAGACACTGGCGGAGTTCAGTTCGCATCTCGAGGGGTACGAGAAATCGCCGCCGCGCGGTCTCGTCATCCGGTCGGCGAAGGCCTCGGGTTTCATTGCCGGCGCCGACGTGCGCGAATTCGCGAAACTCGAAAGCGCCGCCCAAGCCTTCGAACTCGTGCGCGCAGCGCAGCGGATTTTCGACCGGCTCGAAGCGTTGCCCTGCCCGACGGTCGCCATCATCCATGGATTCGCACTCGGCGGCGGTTTCGAGCTCGCGCTCGCCTGCCGGTACCGCATCGGCGTCAGGGGCGAGAAATTCTCGGTGGGTCTGCCCGAAGTGATGCTTGGAATCCATCCGGGCTTCGGTGGCACGGTGCGTGCGATACGTCGCGCCGGCGTGAGCACCGCCATGGAGATGATGCTCGCGGGCAAGACGCTGCGCGCCGACAAGGCGAAGAGCGCCGGATTCATCGACAGACTGGTCTATCCCGCTGATGCGGAGGCCGCGGCGCGTGAGCTGATCAGCCGGCAACCCAAACAGCGCAAGCCACGACTGCTGGATCGCCTGCTGTCCTGGCCGCTCATTCGCTCGCTGGTGAAGAAGCGCCTGCTCGCAAGTGTCCGCGCCAAGGCGCGCCCCGAGCACTATCCGGCTCCCTACGCCATCATCGACCTCTGGGCGAAGCACGGCGCGCGTGGTGAAGCCGCGTACGAGGCCGAAGCACGCTCGATCTCCGAACTCATGGTCGGAGAGACCTCGCGCAACCTGGTACGCGTGTTCACGCTGCAGGAGCGGCTGAAGAACCTGGGCGGCAAGAGCAAGCTGCCGCTCAAGCGCGTACACGTCGTGGGTGCGGGCGTGATGGGTGGCGACATCGCGGCGTGGTGCGCCCAGCGCGGCCTCAACGTCACGTTGCAGGATCGCGAACTCAAATTCATCGAGCCGGCGCTGGTGCGCGCACGAGAGGCATTTGCAAAGCGCCTCAAGGACGCCGGCAAGGCGTCCGAGCTCATGACTCGCATGACACCCGACGTTGCCGGTGATGGCGTGGCAGGCGCCGACGTCGT
Organism: uncultured Pseudomonadota bacterium; assembly: GCA_963736955.1. Classification (GTDB taxonomy): domain Bacteria; phylum Pseudomonadota; class Gammaproteobacteria; order Steroidobacterales; family Steroidobacteraceae; genus CADEED01. The sequence goes on along the minus strand of CAVTQT010000008.1, from coordinate 595,360 downwards.
CATCGAAGCCATCTTCGAGAACGCCGCGGCCAAACATGAATTGTTTGGCCGGCTCGAGCCGCGCATGAAGGCCAGCGCCATCCTCGCTTCGAACACGTCATCGATCATGCTCGAGCAACTCGACGACCACCTGCCGGATCCTGGCAAGCTGGTCGGCTTGCACTTCTTCAACCCGGTGGCGCAGATGCCGCTGGTGGAGATCGTTCGTGGCGAAGCCAGCAGCGAGGAGTCGGTGCAGAAGGCTATCGCGTTCACGCGCAAGATCGACAAACTTCCCCTGCCCTGCAAGAGCGCGCCCGGCTTTCTCGTCAATCGCGTGCTGGTGCCGTATCTGTACGAAGCGATGTTCGCGCTGCAGGACGGCATTCCGATCGAAGTCATCGACGAAGCCGCGCTGCGCTACGGCATGCCCATGGGGCCGGTCGAGCTCGCCGACGTCGTGGGCCTCGATGTGTGCCGCCATGTCGGTGACATCGTGTCCAAAGCGCTCAACAAGCAAACGCCCGACACATCGCGGCTCGATGCGCTGATCGCCGCGAAGAAGCTCGGCCGCAAGAGCGGCGAAGGTTTCTACGTGTGGCGGGACGGCAAGGCCGTCAAATCCGGCGCGCCGGCAGCAGAACCACCCGCCGATCTCGAGGATCGCCTGGTGCTGATACTCGCGAATGAATGCGCCGCGGTACTGCGCGAGGGCATCGTGGCGGACGCCGACCTCATCGATGCCGGCGTGATCTTCGGCTCAGGGTTTGCCCCATTCCGCGGCGGGCCGCTCACCTATTGCCGCGCTCGCGGTGTCGAGGTGGTGGTCACGCGGCTCCAGGAACTCTCGAAAGTGTATGGATCGCGCTTCGCACCTGACATTGGTTGGTCAAGCGTGGCGGGCGTCCCTTAAGCCGTCGCGTTGGCGTGCTAGCATTTCCTCATGTCATCGGATGCTCGCGAAGTCAGCGTTGAACTGCTGAGAACTCTTACCCCGCTCGAGGGCATGAAGCGGGAAAACCTGCACGCGCTCGCCAAGAAGGTCACCGTCAAGCAGATGACGGCCGGACGCGTGCTCTTCAAAGAAGGCGATTCCGACAAACGCACCATCTGGATCATCCGCGGGATGGTCGAGCTCTCCGAAAACGGACGTACGGTGGGCATGATCGAAGGTGGCAGCGCCGACGCGCGTGCGCCGCTCAACCAGGCCATGCCGCGCAAGATCACCGCGCGTGCCGTGGAAGATGTCGACTACCTTGGTATCGACGCCGACCTGCTCGACGTCATGATCACCTGGGACCAGACCGGCAATTACGAGGTCGGCGAACTTCAGGCACAGTTCGGCGGCAACAATGAAGACAGCGACTGGATGACCACGCTGCTTCAGACCAAGGCGTTTCATCGCATCCCGCCCGCGAACCTGCAGGCGATCTTCATGCGCATGAATCGCACGCCCTATCGCGCTGGCGAAGTGGTCATCAAGCAAGGCGATGAAGGCGACTTCTTCTACGCCATCGTGCAGGGCAAATGCCTCGTCACGCGTGAGTCGCCGCTCAACCAGAAGGGCATCAAGCTCGCCGAGCTCGCTGTTGGTGAGACTTTCGGTGAGGAAGCACTCATCGCTGAAGCCAAACGCAACGCCACCGTCACCATGCTCTCCGACGGTGTGCTCATGAAGCTCAACAAGCAGGACTTCCGCGACCTCATGCACGAGCCGCTGCTGCGCTGGGTGGACGAGGCGCAGGCGCTCAAGATCATCCAGCACCGCGGGCAATGGCTCGACGTGCGGTTGCCGTCCGAATTCCAGAACCTCGCCATCGAGGGTTCCATCAACATCCCGCTCTACTTCGTGCGCCTGAAGCTCAACGCGCTCGATCGCAAGATGCCCTACGTGGTGGTCTGCGATACGGGGCGACGATCTTCCGCCGCCGCGTTCATTCTTTCCGAGCGTGGCTTCGATGCTTACGTGTTGAAAGGCGGCATCACGACGTCGAATCTGCCGATGCGACGGCCAGGCGCCTGACGCCGGATTCCTGCACCCACAGTGTACGTTTGCTCCCGCGGCGCGGTTCGGTCGCGAGCCGGCGTCGGCGTGGGCGCTTCGTAGCGCAGGATTTCGACCCATTCACCAGCGACGCGCTCGAAGATCACCTTGTGCCGGGCGTCGTTGCCACCGAAGGCCTTGCCCCAGCTCACCTGCGCATAGTCGCCAGCGCTGCTGATATCGCAATGTTCGCGCCGTCCCGGCTGGGCACGTTCACGGAACCTCGCGGCGAGACGTGCGTCGATATCTCCGCGCAGCGATGAATTCTTCAACGATGCGCGCCGGCTGTGGCGCGGTTCATCGGTAACGAGCGCGAGCGCCGCGAACAGTCCGTGTGGCCTGGCCACGCCGGCGGGAAATATTTCGACGATTTCGAATGCGCCGCCGGTCTCCGAACGGACCATCACATGAGCGCCTGACTCGACGGCGCTGCCACAGGTGTCAGGCCCTTCGATCGTGAGCGTCTCGACCTGCTGGCCGGGGTTATACGGCCCGTGAAATGAGCGGCTGACTTCGACCAATGCTCGCCGCGTACGCAGCACACCGAATTCAGACGAGGAAACCTGCGGGGCATGGACGTCGACCACGTAGGCCTCGAAGACCGCGTGGGGTGCTTCGATCGGCGTGCCAGGCACTCGCGGCGCAGGCGCGCAGGGGCTCGCCGCGAAGCCGAGCAGCGGAAAACTTGTCAGGAACAGCAACCAGAACCGCATGTTGCTGATCGTCCCATCGCCGGCTTGCTTTCCGCGGCCACCGGATTATCAAAATCAGGCACGCGACTGCGAACGCGGTCACGAAAAACGCTTGGCGGTGGGTGAACCTTAGGTAAAACGGAAAACGCGGGGTTTCAAAATGTGCGCTACGTCATACGCGCCTTCGCGAGGAGGTAGCTAGAGCGAGAGGCGCGCGTGGCTGCGAAGAGATTGAACCGGAGTGAAGTGAACGCGAGCCTGGCGGGACCGGCGCTACATCGTGTGCGTGGCTTTGTCTCCGGCGAGCGCGCCGGCCAGATAGGTCTCGATCTTCTTCTGCGTTTGACCACGATCCTGGTCGGAGAACTGCACGCCAATGCCGGCGGTGCGTTTGCCCTGCGCGCCCTTGGGCGTCAGCCAGATCACGCGTCCTGCCACCGGAAGTTTTTCGTCCTCACCCATGAGATTCAGCAGCATGAACACCTCGTCACCGAGGCGGTAATTGCTGTTGGTCGGGATGAAGAGTCCACCGTTCTTCACGAAGGGCATGTAGGCGAGGTAAAGCGCGCTCTTGTCCTTGATGGTGAGCGTGAGCAGTCCTGGCTTGTTGGCGCCAGTGCGCCCGGTGCGTCCCTCGGTCATTGCCTGGCCCAGCGCCATAGCAGCGCTTCCACGGCCATGGTCTTGTTGATAGATGTGTGGGCAAGCTTGCGCATGTCGCGAATGGCGTCCGAGAACTCGAATAGGCGACATATCTTGGGTGCCAAGGCCGCCTCTGACAAGTGAGTTACGTCGCGGATTGACGCGGATTCGAGGATGCGATCTGTGACCCAGCTCTCAAGGCACGAGAGGCGTATCGCGAAGTCGTTCTTGGCCCAGTGCTCGGCTACCGCGGGCGGCTGAAGATTGCCGCTGCCGATGTCGCGCAGCGTGGTAATCGTGTCGGTGCGCAGCTTCGCCAGCCCCGACGGATCGGCGTCGAGCAGCGCGAACGGCCCTGCCCCGGTGGCGGCCAGCGCCTCAGCCCACGGACCTGCGCCGCGAGCCGCCTCGAGGTAGGCGGCCGCGTCCTCTCGCGACGGGCCCGCAAGCCGCAATCGCGAGCAACGGCTGCGCAGCGTGGGAAGTAACCGCGAGGGTTGGCTGGTGACGAGCAGCACCAGCGTGCGCGCCGGCGGTTCCTCGAGAGTCTTGAGCAGCGCATTGGCCGCAAAGTGATTCATCGCTTCGGCGGGAGCGACGATCGCGACCTTGTAGCCACGACCATGCGCGGTCAATGCGAGTTCGGCAGACAGTTCGCGCACCTGGCCGATGAGGATCTGCGTGGATTCCTCTTCGGGCGACAGTCGCTTGACGTCCGGATGCTGATCCGCCGCGACCCAGCGGCACTCCTGGCATTCGCCGCAAGGTGCGCGTGCCGGTACGTTGCAGTTCACTCGCTGTGCAATCCAGCGCGCGAACTCGAGTCCGCCGGCGCCTGGGTCCTCGTGGATCAACAAACCATGCGCAAGACGTCCGGCGCCATGCGCGGCGTTCACTTCATCGCGCGCGATATCGAACCACGGCGGCACCAGCGGCAATGTCACGTGACGGCCACCGGTGGAAGTTTCAGGCAATCCTCGACGGCCGCGAGCACCGCCTGGCAGACGTCGTCGAGCTTTTCGGTGGCGTCGACGATCCGGAATCGGCGCGGATCGGCGTGTGCCAGTTCCAGGTAGCGATTGCGCACACGGTCGAAGAACTGCGCGGACTCGATTTCGAAACGATCGACGGCGCCGCGCCGCGCCTGCATGCGTTCGAGGCCTACCTTCACCGGCACGTCGAGCAGGATCGTGCAGTCGGGATTCAGGTCGCCGTGTACAGCATGCGCGATCTGGTCGATGAGCTTGCGATCGACTCCGCGTCCACCGCCCTGGTAAGCATGGGTCGCGTCGGTGAATCTGTCGCAGAGCACCCATTCGCCGCGCGTGAGTGCGGGCCGGATCAGGTTGTCGACGTGCACCTGGCGCGCGCCAAACATGAGCAACGTTTCGGCGGTGGCGCTGATGTGCTCATCGCCGCGTTCCAGAACCAGGGCACGAACCCTTTCGGCGACCTTCGTGCCGCCAGGTTCACGAGTGGCATGCACGGTGAAGCCGCGCGCGCGCAGCGACTGCGAGAGACGATCTGCGACGGTGGTCTTGCCCGCGCCTTCGATCCCTTCGAGGGTAATGAACTTCGCGGGCATCATCGGCGGTTTCCTCGGAGGCGGGCCAGGTAGCGTTGCACGGCGGCATTGTGCTCCTCGAGCGTAGCCGAGAACACATGCGAACCGTCGCCGATACCCGTGGCGACGAAGAAGATGTCGCCGGTCTCGAGCGGACGCGTCGCCGCTTCGATGGCTTCCCGTGACGGCAAGGCGATTGGCGTCGGTGGCAGGCCGGAACGCGTGTAGGTGTTGTATGGCGTATCCATGCGCAAATCCCGCTCGCGGATATTTCCGTCGTAAGCGGCGCCCAAGCCATAGATCACGGTGGGATCGGTTTGCAGCCGCATGTTCTTGCGCAGACGCGTGACGAATACGCCCGCGATGCGCGCGCGCTCACTGGCAAGCCCGGTCTCCTTCTCCACGATGGATGCCAGCGTCAGGGCTTCATAGGCTGAGTTGATAGGCAAGGCCGCCGCGCGCGCATTCCATGCGGCTTCGAGCGTCTCCGCCATCTTGCGATACGACAGCGCAAACAATTCACGATCGGTGGTGCCGGCCGCGAATCGATAGGTGTCGGGGAAAAAGCGCCCTTCCGGATTTTCGCCGGGATGCCCGATGGCGCTCATGACGCCAGCGATATCCTGGCCGCGCAGTGTCACCTTGATCTGCGGGTGATCTTCGACGGCGCGGCGCATGTCTGCGAACCTCCACCCCTCGATGACGGTGAGCGTCTCGAGCACGACACGGCCCTCGACGAGCTGACGCAGGATGTCCTGCGGACTTTCGCGGGCGGCGATCTCGTAGCGACCGGTCCTGATCTGCGGCGAGCCGCGTACGCGCAGCAAGACCTCGACGGCGCGCCGATCGCTGAGGGCTCCGCGGGAGTCGAGCTCGGCCAGCACGCCTCGCACCGTCGCGCCGGATTTCACCACGAGCTCCAGGGATTGCTGATGAGGTCCCGGCGCCTGCATCACCGCATTGGCGCGCTGCCAGTAGATAGCCGCGCCGGCAGCAGCGAGGCCAATGACCAGCCCAAGGACAACCAGGAACTTACGCATCGAGAGTCTCTATGTGCGCCCCGAGGCGCCGCGCGACAGTCGTCATATGAAAGGAATGCTCGCCCACGCGCAGCACCGGCACAACCCCGAGTCGCGCATTGGTGATGAATACCTCATCTGCGGCAAGCAAGGCATCGAGCGTGACGCGCCCGTCTTCGGCGGTAATCCCCAACGAGGCGCATTCACGCAGCACCACACCGCGCATGACACCGGCCACGCCGCAACGATCGAGGCGCGGCGTCAGCACCTGGCCATCGCGCACGAGAAACACATTGCTCATCGCGCCCGAGATCACATGCCCGGAACCATCGAGCAGCAGCGCCTCAAAGGCGCCGGACGCTGCAACCTCGCCGGCGGCCATCACGTTCTCGATCCGGCTCAGATGTTTGATGCCGGCCAGCGTGGGGTTGTCGGCGAGCGTGAATGTCGCCCGGTGCAACGCGACGCCTTCCGCAACCGAAGTCGGCAGCGCGGCTTCGGGCCACAACGACATCAGGCGTCGCGCCGATTCGGTGCCCTGGGGCGCATAACCCCGGCGCACTGGCACTGCCACGCGTGACGATGATCTTGAGCATTGCCCGAGGTGGCGCCAGCGCCAACGCCGCCGCGATCTCGGCACGCAACTCCGCCATCGAGCTGAAGCGAATTCCCGAGGCGCGCGCATCCCGACGCGAGTCGCGCCAGATGCGCCTCGAGAAATCGCGCGACACCCGCGCGCACGCCGATGCTCTCGAACAATCCGTCGCCGTAGTGCAGCCCGCGATCGTCCGCCGGCAGGGTTTCGCCGCGTACGCCGTCGATCCAGCTGTCGAGCGCCGCACTCACGAGGCCACTCCGAATGCGCGCAGCAGGCCGCGCGCCTTCGCGCGGGTTTCCGCAAGCTCCCGCTCGGGTACCGAGTCGGCGACGATGCCGGCGCCTGCGCGCAATTCGATGAGGTCGTCGCGAAGAGTCAGGGTGCGGATCAGGATGTTGAAATCCGCATCCCCGTCGGTGCCTAACCACCCGAGCGAGCCGGTGTAGGCGCCGCGTCCCTCCCCTTCGAGTTCCGCGATGATCTGCATGCAACGCACCTTCGGGCATCCGGTGATCGTGCCGCCGGGAAACAACGCGCGCAGCGCGTCCACCGGCGATCGATCGGCGCGCAGGCGCCCGCGAACGTTGGAGACGATGTGATGCACGTGCGCATAAGACTCGGTGACCATGTATTCGTCCACCACCACGCTGCCCGCCTCACAAACCCGTCCGAGATCGTTGCGTTCGAGGTCGATCAACATGATGTGCTCGGCGCGCTCCTTGGGGTGGGCCACCAGTTCGGCGGTGTCGTGCCGATCCTGTTCAGCGGTGCCCTGGCGCGCGCGCGTACCAGCGATGGGCCGCGTCGAAATGTCGCCATGCTGGATGCGCATCAGTCTTTCGGGCGATGAAGACAGCAGGCTCATGCCGTTCAGTTGAACGCTGGCGGCGAAGGGCGCCGGGTTGGCGCGGCGCAAGGCTGCGTACACCTGAGCCACTTCCGTGCGATTGCTCAACCTGAGCCGCCAACGCCGCGAGAGATTTGCCTGGTAGATGTCCCCGGCGGCGATGTGCTCCTGGGCGGCCCGTACGCGCGCGAGAAACAACTCTGCGGGCTCCTCCTCGAGTGAGGCCAGCGCGGGCAGCGGCATGGGAACAAACGGATGCCGGTCGGCCTGCTGCAAATCCGCGATGAGCCGCGCGAGTGCTTCGGCATCGCCATTTTCCGACACCGCGAAGACCGTGTCGGTGGCGAGTTCGTGGACGATGATGTTTTCGACGCGCAGCGCGAACGCCGAGTACGGAGTCTCGGCCATCGGCAGATGCAGGTGCGATTCGATTTCCGCCGCGACCTCGTAACCCAGGTACACGAACCATCCGCCGAGAAACGGCAGCGACTTTGCGCTTGCGATGTTGCCCTCTCGCGCGAAACCACGCCTCGAGATTGTCGAAGAATCCGCCGGCGCCAGGCGTGACGCCCTGCCCGGCAAGTTCCCCGGTCGCGTCGCGGATCAACGCAGCACGCGGCTCTGCCGCCAGCACGCTGTAGCGCGCCAGCGGACCCTCCGCCGCGCTGTCGAAGAACACGGGATAACGATCCGCGCGCGTCGCCGCGAGCGTTCGCAGAGTCGTGCTCGAAACAGGAACGGCAGTGATGAGGGGCGCGCGGTTCGTCCACGCGTTGGGGACCGCTCAGTCCCTAGCCCTTGAAACGACGGAAGATCAACGAGCCGTTGGTGCCGCCGAAGCCGAAGGAGTTCGACAGCGCCGATTCGATCGCAAGCTTGCGCGCCGTGTTAGGCACGTAGTCGAGATCGCAGTCCGGATCCGGCGTGTGATAGTTCGTCGTGGGCGGCGCCACGCCATCGCGAATCGCCAGGATCGGAGAAAATCGCCTCGACGACGCCGGCGGCACCCAGCAGGTGGCCGGTCATGGACTTCGTCGAGCTGATCGGCGATCTTGTAGGCGTAGTCGCCGAAAGCACGCTTGATCGCGACCGTTTCGGCGCGATCGCCGAGCGGCGTCGAGGTGGCGTGCGCGTTCAGATACTGGATGTCGGTCGGATTGACCTGCGCATCGCGCAACGCATTCACCATGGCGAGCCACGCGCCCGCGCCGTCTTCCGGCGGCGCGGTGATGTGATACGCATCAGCCGCTCATGCCGAAGCCGATGCACTTCGGCATAGATGCGCGCGCCGCGCGCCTTGGCGCGTTCGAGCTCTTCGAGAATCATCGCGCCGCCGCCGTCACCCATGACGAAGCCATCGCGATCCTTGTCCCAGGGTCGGCTTGCTTCTGTCGGCGCATCGTTGCGCTCGGAGAGCGCCTTGGCCTGGCTGAAGCCGGCCAGTGCCGTGGGTGTGGTGGCGCATTCCGAGCCACCGGCGATGATGATGTCTGCGTCACCGTACTGGATGCTGCGCATCGCCAGACCGATGGCGTGCGTGGACGTGGTACAGGCACTGACCACGCCCAGGTTCGGGCCTCGCAGCCCGAAGCGGATGCTCAGGTGTCCCGCGACCATGTTGCCAATGGTGCTCGGGATGTAGAACGGCGAAGTCTTCTTTGGGTTATGAGTTCTTTCCCAGGTGATCGCCTCGTCTTCGATGCCCGCGAGTCCGCCTATCCCTGAGCCCATGATGGCGCCGGCACGCTCGCCATTTTCCTTGGTGAAGTCGATGCCGGAGTCCGCCACCGCCTGGATGCCCGCGCCCATGCCGTAGTGCATGAACGGGTCCATGCGCCGCGCATCCTTGGCGGTGATGTATTGAGTTACGTCGAAGCCCGACACCTCGCCTGCAAATTTCGTGGCGAAGGCGCTGACGTCGATTCGCGTGATCGGCTTGATGCCGCTCTTGCCCGCGAGAATCGACGACCACGCAGTCGCCACGTCACTGCCAACCGGCGAAACGATACCGAGCCCGGTAACGACGACACGTCGCTTGGACACACTATCCTCTGTGTTGCTTAGGCGGATGGAAGGCGTCGCTGGCGCGGCTCATGAGCTGCGCACCAGGACGCGAAACAAATCTCAGGACTTGCGGCGATCAGAGATGTACGTGATTGCCTGGCTCACGGTCGTGATCTTCTCGGCGTCTTCGTCGGGAATTTCGATCTCGAACTCTTCTTCGAGAGCCATGACCAACTCGACCGTATCGAGCGAATCGGCGCCGAGGTCATCGACGAACGAAGCGTCATTCACAACCTGCTCAGCCTTGACGCCCAACTGTTCGGCGACAATCGCCTTCACCTGCTGTTCAACCGTGCTCATTTCTGATTCGCCCTCAATAGATGTGTATTCACCACGACTCCGGGGGAGCCGCAGCGGGCGCGTATTCTAGGGCAACACTTGCGCGCCCGCCACGCTGTCAAATCGTGAGTGCTTGTTTTTGTTTGCATTTTGGTGTTTTGACTGTTGCAATTCGTCCACATTTGGCCCAACGTTTCGGGGTCCAAACAACGCCGATCAGGCCATGTACATGCCGCCGTTCACGTGCAGGGTCTCCCCGGTGACGTAGCTCGCACCCGGAGAGCACAGGAACAGCACGGCGGCGGCGATGTCGTCGACCGAACCCAGGCGCGCCATCGGGACCTGGGATGTGAGAGCACCGCGCTGCTCGTCGCTGAGCGTGCGCGTCATGTCGGTGTCGATGAAGCCCGGCGCGACGGCGTTGACGGTGATTCCGCGAGACGCGATTTCCCTGGCCAGCGACTTGGTGAAACCGAGGATGCCGGCCTTTGCGGCGGCGTAGTTGGCCTGCCCGGGATTGCCGGTGAGACCCACGATCGATGTCAGCGACACGATGCGGCCGCGGCGCTCCTTCATCATGCGCTTGAGCACGCCTTTCGAGAGTCGAAATACGCTGGTGAGATTGGTGGCGATCACGGCGTCCCAGTCTTCCGGCTTCATTCGCAGCAGCAACGTGTCGCGGGTGATCGCGGCATTGTTCACGAGGATGGTGGGCATCTCGCCGCGCGCGTCGAGATCGCCTAACAGTGCGTCGATCGAAGCCGCGTTGCCGACGTCCAGTACCGCTCCACGGCCGTTGTTGCCGAGCCACGAAGTGATGCCGGCGGCGCCCGCCTCCGTGGTCGCCGTACCGATGACTTTCGCGCCCGCGGCCGCCAGCGCCTTCGCGATGGCCTGACCGATTCCCCGTGAAGCGCCGGTGACCAGCGCGATGTCGTTCTGAAGCATGTAGAGGATTCCGTTCAGGCTGCGACCGCGGCGAGCGCGGCCTGGAAAGTTTCGGGATCGTCGAGCGAGAGGCCCTTGGTATCGCGGCCCTTCTCGATTCGTTTGATCAGGCCCGCGAGGACTCCGCCGGGTCCGCACTCCACGATGTACGCGGCTCCGCCGCTGCTGAGCGCCGTGACGGTCTGGGTCCAGCGAACCGGGCTCGACAACTGGCGCACCAACAGGCCGCGGATGTCATCGGGATCCGAATGATCGGTCGCGTCCACCGCGCTCAGGTACCGGATACGCGGTGTGCGGATCTCGGTGGAGGCGAGACGCTCGCCGAGCCGCACTCCCGCGGATTTCATGAGGCTGCTGTGCGACGGCACGCTGACGGGCAATTCGATGGCGCGCTTGGCGCCACGCGCTTTGGCTGCGTCGATCGCCCGCAGCACCGCGGCCTTCTCTCCGGCGATGACGACTTGCCCCGGCGAATTGAAATTCACTGCCTCCACCACGGCGCCCTGCGCGGCCTCGGCACAGGCTGCCTCGACTTCGGCATCGTCGAGACCTAACAAGGCGGCCATCGCTCCGGTGCCTTTCGGTACCGCTTCCTGCATCGCGCGGCCGCGAAAACGCACGAGCTCGACGCAATGTGCGAAGTCGATGGCGCCAGCGGCAACCAGCGCGGTGAATTCACCGAGGCTGTGGCCGGTGACCACCGCGGGCGACACGCCGATGACGTTCCTGCCACAGACGCCAGGTGGCGATACCGGCGACCAGCATGGCTGGCTGCGTGCGCTCGGTCTCGTTGAGTTCCTCGATGGGGCCTTCACTGCACAGGCGCCACAGGTCGTAACCCAACACGCCCGAGGCTTCATCGAACGTGGCACGCACCACGGGAGAAAACTCCGCAAGCTTTGCGAGCATGCCCACCGACTGGGATCCCTGGCCGGGAAAAACGAAAGCGACTTTGTTCGACATGGGCGCGGAGTATAGCGACGCGTCACAGTGGCTGGCGGCGCGAATTCATCAGCAGCGCGAGCACGACACCGCCGATGGCACCGTACAAGTGCGCATCGACAATGGTGTTTGTCGTGCCGGCGAATGGCAGCGCACCCGCCAACTGTTCGTAGGCCAGTTTGCCCACGATGAAAATCGCGAGAATCCATCCGTCCAGGTCGCGACGCCGCAGGTGCGCGATGGTGCCGGCGGTCATGACGCCGTGCAGCGCGCCCGGAGGCGCCGACATACCATTGCAGCTCGGGATTCGCGAACCACAGCCCGAGACTGACCGCGATGGCCGAACCGCAATAGATAGCCGCCCAGCGCCACGGCGAATAGTCGCGCGCGAACAGCGCCCACATGAGCACCAGCCCCAGGCTGTTGAGCACGGCGTGTTCCAGGTCGACGTGTACGAAATGCGCTGACAACAGCCGCCACCACTGGCCGGCGCCGATGGCTCGCACGGTCGAAACTCAGCACCCGGCGCGCCGGTTCCCCGATGAGTTCGGGCACCGCCAGCAGTGCGCAGACGCAAAGTAAAGCCACCCCGTAACCGCGGTCGCAATTGAGCGACTTGAGGAAGCCGCCTAACCCGGTCGCGGGGCTTTCAACGTTCATTTGGTACTATCCGCCCCCGATCTTCCAACAACGCTTTTCCCACGGGAAATCCATGACGCGCACTCTTCGTTCCGCCCGCGGCTTCACGCTCATCGAAATCATGGTGGTCGTGGTGATCATCGGCCTGCTGGCGGCCGTGATCCTGCCGAATGTCTTTGGAAACGTCGAGCGAGCGCAGGTCGCGAAGGCCAAGGGCGACATCCAGGCCATCGAAACCGCGCTGACGATGTACAAGCTCGACAACTACAAGTATCCGAGCACCGATCTCGGACTCCAGTCGCTGGTGCAGCGTCCCAATGACGCCACGGTGCGCAACTATCGCGAAGGCGGCTACATCAAGCGCGTCAGCAACGACCCCTGGGGTAACCCGTATCAATATGTGTTTCCGGGCACTCGTGGGCAGGACTACGACCTCTTCTCATTCGGCGCCGACGGAGTGGAAGGCGGCGAAGGCCCCAATGCCGACATTGGCAACTGGAATCTCGGTCAATAACACCCTGACCGCTGCGCGCGCGCGATCGGCGGGCTTCACGCTCATCGAGCTCATGGTCGTGGTGTTCATCATCGGCCTCATCACCGCGGCGGCCGTGATCACCTTCGGTGGCGAGCAGCGCGATACCGAGCTCGACCGCGAAGCCGAGCGGCTCGACGCACTTTTCGATTACGTGCGTGAGCAGGCTGAATTGCAGACGCGTGACTATGGCTTTCGCGTCAACAATGTCGGCTACTCCTTCGTGGTGTTCGATGTGTTGCAGAACCAGTGGCGAACCGCCGACGAAGACGACGCGCTGCGCCAGCGGGAATTTCCGGAAGGGCTGCGAGCCGCAGGTCGTGGTCGATGGACGACGCATCGTGCTCGATCAGAAAAAACGCGATCTCGAAGAGTTCAAACCGCAGATCATGATCTTCGCCAACGGCGATCTGACTTCGTTCGAAATCTCGCTGCGTCGCGAAGGCGGCGGCGCGAGGCGCTCGCATCTACACCGACGAACAATTGGCGGTCCGCTTGCTGCTTCCGGGCGAAGAAGAACCGAAAGGGCCGCCGGTACGCACGGCCCAACGACCATGAAACACCCTGCATTGGCGCGCGGCTTCACGCTGCTCGAGGTGTTGATCGCGCTCGCCATCGTGGCGATGTCAGTGGGCGCCTTGCTGGGCACGGTCACCTCCTCCGCCAGCAACGTCATCTATCTCAAGGACAAGACGCTGGCCGAATGGGTGGCGCTCAATCGCCTGACGGAATTGCGAATCGACAAGAACATGCCGGACCTGGGAAAGCGCAAAGGAAACTCCGTGCTGGGCGGCATGCGCTGGGAGTGGGAAGAGGAAGTCGTCGAGCTACCGGTCAAGGGATTGTTGCGCATCGACGTGCACGCCCATGCCACCGGCGAGGCTGTCGATGATTCGCGGCCGGTGGAAAAGCCCACGACCCAGAAGCTGACGCCGAGCTCACCGAGCGGTGCCTCTCTCGACAAGGCGACCTGGACGACCACCGTGACCGGCGTCGTCAGCACCGCACGTTCCGATCTCATGCAGCCTGCCGCCGCCGTTCGTGGGCAACCCGCAGACCAACAATCCGCTCGGGCAACCCGAAGGGCGCGCCGGGAGGCAGTCCAGGGACACCGAACGCGCCGGGCACACCCGGCGCACCCGGCACACCAGGCGGCATGCCCATCAACCCGCCCAAGTCTCCTTCGCAGGATCGCTGATGCGCCTTCGCGGTTTCACCCTCATCGAGGTGGTGATCGCGATGTTCATCGCCGCGATCATGTTCGCGATCGGCTATGGCGCGATCAACCAGGCGCTTCGCGATCGCGAGTCGCTGAATGTCTCGCAGGAGCGCGTGACGGAAATTCAGCGTGGCATGCGCGTGGTCGCCCAGGATTTTGCGCAGATGAGTGACCGGCCAGCGCGCGACATCACCGGCACGGGCCAGCTCATGCCGGCCGTGAGCGGCGATGCGCGCAACGACACCCTCATCGTCTTTTCGCGCAACGGCTGGAGCAATCCCGCGGGAATACAGCGGCCGGCCGAGCAACGCGTGCGCTACCGCTTCGTCGATGGCTCGCTGGTGCGCGAACACTGGTTGTCGGTCGATCCGGCGCTGAACGCCGAGCCGCGTACGCGCGTGCTGCTCACGCGCGTCAAGGCGGTCGAGATCCGCTTCCTCGATCCGCTGTCGCGACAATGGAGCAACGAGTGGCCAGTGGCCGCTCCCACCGGTCCGGTGACGCCGGCCAACGTTCACCTGCTGATGACGCGCCCGCTCGCCATCGAGTTCACGGTGGTATTCGAGGACTGGGGCCGCGTTCAGCGCCTGTTCGAGATTCCCACATGAAGCACGCGCGTCAGCGAGGCATCGCGCTGCTGGTGGCGATCGTGATGTTTGCGATCGCGACCACGGTCGCGGCCGCCATCACCTACAACAAGGCCATGGCCGCGCGCCGGGCCGCGGCGACGTTCACGCTGGAGCAGGCAGTGCAGGCTGGCATGGCGGCCGAATCATTCGCGGCCATCGTGCTCGAGGACAATGGCAACAAGAACAGAGACCCAGATCAATGATGCCTGGGCTGAGCCGTTCGGACCGGTGGAAATCGAAGGCACTGGCGTGTGGATCCAGGCGCAACTCGAAGACCTGACCGGTCGGTTCAATCTCAACAGTCTCGTGTCCCTGCAGCAGGGCCCTCAGCCCAACACCTACAAAACGAACCTGCACCAGGTCGAGGTGTTCCAGGAAATCCTGCGCTCACTCAACATCGACCTGCGTTATGCGGATCTGCTGGTGGACTGGATAGACCCCGACAGCCAGCCGGAGGCCGCAAGGTGGTGAGGACACGATGTACCTGACGCAGATGCCGGCCTACCGGCCGCCGAACACCTTCATCACCCACACCTCCGAACTGCTCGCGCTGCCCGGCTTTGGCGCCTGAGAACTACGCCAAGATCGCGCCGCTGGTCACGGCGCTGCCCAATACGAGAATGTAAACACGTGCACCGCGAGCGGCCTGGTACTCGACGTGACGGCAGAACGACCCGCAGGGAAACGTCGCCTACCGCACCCAGAACCTGAAGCAACTGCGCGAGAAGGGCTGCTTTCCCATCAACTCGGATTTCATCGCCGGCATCATCGATGCGAACGCGAAAGCCGCGGCCCAGCCGCGCGTGACAGAGAAATCTTCCTGGTTTCGCCTGCGCACCAACATTCGCATTGGCACCGCGGAGTTCGTTTTGTACAGTGTTCTATTCCGCGAGCCCAACAATCATGTCCGTACCATGCAGCGCAGCTTTGGAAGCGAATAACCGATGTCAGAATCGCTGATCATTCACCTTCGTGATGGCGCGCAGCCCCAATGGATGGTGTGCAACGACGACGGCCACGTGGTGGTCAACGCGGTATCGGGCGACCTCGCGCAGGCGACTGCCATGGCAACCGGCCGTCGTGTGGCGGTCATCCTGCCCGCGACCGAGGTGCTGGCCACGGATAGTGATGCACCCGCCAAGGGCGCCGCCAAGCTCGCGCAAGTCATTCCTTACGCCCTCGAAGAGCGCGTCGCCGACGAGATCGAAAACCTGCACTTCGCCATTGGCGATCGCGATGCCGCCAGCGGACGCGTGCCGGTCGTGGTGATCGCCCGCGCGCGCATCGACGAGCGGCTGGCGGAGCTTCGTGCCGCCGGGCTCAATGTGCAGGCTATCTACTCCGAGGCCACCCTGCTGCCGGCGATGCCCGGCCAGATGATTGCCCTGCTCGACGGGGATTCGCTGACGATCCGCGTCGCGGACGCTCCGCCGCTGGTGCTGCCTGCGCTGTCGATCACCGACGCGTTCGAGATGGCGTTGTCGACGCAGACCTCCGCCGTGGCGGGACTCGAGCCCGCGCCGCTCGGGCTCCTGCTGTACGCCGGGCACGACGAATGGGCCGCCCACGAGAACGCGGTCGATGCGTTTCGCGATCGCTTCACGGGCGTCAAAGTGCAGCTGCTGCCTTCCGGCCCGCTGAGCGTGCTCGCGCCCGCCGCGGCCAGCGACGATGCGGTCAACCTGCTGCAAGGATCTCTTGCAGTGGCCTCGCCGCTCCAGCACGGCTGGCGTGCGTGGCGCGTCGCCGCGGTGCTGGCCGCCACGCTGCTCTGCCTGCATCTGGGCGCACGCGGGTTTGAGCTGCAACCAGTTGCGAAATAGTGAGGCCGCACTCGACGCCAGCATCCAGGATGCCTTCCGCGCGGCCATGCCCGGCCAACAAAACGCCACCAACGCGCGGCGTCGCGTCGCGCAACGCCTCGACGCGCTTCGCAGCGGTGGCGGCGGCGGCGCCCTGCTCCCGGCGCTTTCGGCCATTGCCAACGCGCGCAATGCGGTGCCGGACGCGAAGATCGAGGGCATCAACTTTCGTGAGGGCACCATCGACCTGCGCATGATCGCGCCCAGTGCCGCGAGCTTCGATGCCATCGGTCAGCAGCTGCGATCGGCGACCTGGGAAGCGGACATCAAGGAAATCGGCGCCAGCGGCAGCGGCGAGAGTTATCGCGGACGCCTGCAGGTCCGCAAGGCGGGTGCCTGATGCGCACGTGGTACGCGAATCTCGCCGAACGCGAACGCCGCGTGGTCACCCTGGGTGCCGCGGCTGGCGTGGTGCTCGTGTTGTTAGCCATCATCCTGCCGCTGAACCGCAACATCGCGCAGGCACGCCAGCGCATCACCACCAAACAAGGTGATCTGGCTTTCATTCAGGACGCCACACCCCAGCTCGCCGCGGCGGGTCCAGGCATCAGGTGAAGCCGCCACCGGTGAATCGCTGGTGGTGCTTATCGACACCAGCGCACGCGAAAGTGGCATCGGCAAGTCACTGTCGAGCAGCCAGGCCACTGCGGACAAAGGGCTGCGCATCCGTCTGGAGAACGTTCCGTTCGACGCGCTGGTCGCATGGCTTGCGCGGCTTTCGCAGAGTCACGGCGTGCGCGTGGAAACTGCGGAAATCGAAGCCGCGGGCGAACCCGGGCTCGTCAATGCCGGCTTGTTTCTCAAGGCGGGGTGACGCGACGTGAAGCGCCCGCTGGTGCTCACCGCCATCGCCGGGCTCCTGGTATTCCTCGGCGTGCTGGTGCTCTATCTTCCCGCGAGCTGGTTCGCCTCGATGCTGCCAGCGCCGTTGCGCTGCGCCGAGCTGGGTGGGTCGCTGTGGCAGGGTGAATGCCTCGGTCTCGACTTCCAGGGCGCGAAGCTTGGCGATGCCACCTGGAACCTGGCGCCCGGCAGTGCGCTCACGGGTCGCCTGGCGGGTGACGTCGACGTGCGTGGGGGCGCGTTGAGTGCGCGCGCCGACCTCGATCTCAAGCTCAATGGCACGGGCGAGCTGCGCAATGTCACGGCGCGTTTTCCGCTCGACCCCGCCTTCGTCGCGCAATTTCCGCGCGATCAGCGCGGCAACATCGTGGCCGACCTCAAGCGCGTGGTGCTCACCGCGGGCCCTGCCCTGGCCCAACTGCAGGGCACCATCGAATTGCACGAATTTCGCCAGGTGGGTGCGAATCCGCTGGCGCTTGGCTCCTACCGACTGACCTTCGATGGCACGACCCAGGCGAATGGCACTTCGGTCGGCATGCTGCGCGATATCGGCGGCCCGTTTGCCGTTGAGGCCACGCTGACATTGACGCCGCCCAATGGCTATCTCGTGCAGGGTTTCATGACCGGGCGTAGCGCCGAGGCAGAACGCCTGGTGCGCGAAATCACGCTCGGTGCGCCACCCGACGCGTCGGGCAGCAGTGCGTTCAGCTTCGAAGGCTCTTACTAGCCGACGTCGACTTCACGCCAGGCCGCGAGCAACGGGAAGTACAGCCCTGCGCGCACCGGTTGCGGCCCCAGTTGTCGCGCGAGGTGCGCGTAACGCGTGAGCTGCGCCGTGTAACGCACGGCCTCCGAATCCAGGAACGCCGCGAGATCACCGCCCTCGTGCGGGCTGGTCTTGAAGTCCACCACCCAGCGTGTGCCATCCTTCGGTGACGAAAGTGCGATCGATCACCACATTGACGATCTGCGCGCCACGCACACCCGAGAGCGTGAGCTCCGAATGCGCTTCGGAATGGGATGGATCGAACAACCAACGGCCCTTGGGATCTTCGAGCGTTGCGCCCAGCGCAGTCAGCGCGCGATCGGCGCCAGTTCGCGCACGCTCGGGTTCGACGCCGAGCGCCTGCAGCCGCGATTCCAGGCGTGCCCGCATGCGCGGCAGGTCACCCAGCGCGGGAAGTTCGGCATTTCCAAATCGTTCGAGGACTTCGTGAACCACGGTGCCGACTCGTCGCGCAGTCTGACGTGCCCAGCTGAATTCGATTTCGTCCTGCTCGGACGTAGTGGGCGGCAGCTCGCCGCGCGCCGACACATCCGCGGGAGGCTGGATGGCGGACATTCTGCGCGGCACTCGCTTGCGCGTCTGCGTGACTGCCGGCGCGATTTCCTCGACGTTGTTCGTGCCTACGGCCTCGAAGCTCTCGGCGTCTCCACCGATGGCGGGCCAGAGGTTGTGGAGCATCGAATTCGCGTCGGCGCTGAATTCGATCCCGTCCGGGAGCTGCTTCACGCGCGGGTGCACGAACAGGTGCAACGACAGTTTCGCGCGCGTCAACGCAACATAGGCCTGGCGAGAACGTTCCGCGCGGGCGCGCTCCCGGTGTAACAACCGCAAATACCGGTTGATCGAGTCGTCATCACCTTCGTCGTCGTCTCCGCGAATTCGGATGGGTGCCATCACCAGGTGATCGCCACCCTGCTCGCGCGGAATCTCGAGCCAGTTCAGCAGCCGCGGATCGTCGGGGCGGCCGCGCAGTCCCACGCCGACCACGAACACGTGATCGAACTCCAGTCCCTTGGCGCCGTGAATGGTCATCAGCGACACGGCATCCGGTTGCGCGGGATCTTCAGCGTACAGGCGCTCCATGAGGCGATCGAGATCGAGCTGACGTCCACGCATGCGCTTGCGGTCTTCCTCATCGAGCGCCGCGAGGAATCGCCGTGCATGTGCAAGCTCGCGCGCGTTCGCGCAAGCCGAGGCTCCGCCGAGCGCCAGCCAGGTACGCTCGACGAGGTGCGCTCGCGCTTCGCGCTCGCGATCGCGCCAGCCCGAGAGCAACAACGGCTTGGCACGCAACAGTCGTTCGACACCGTCGATCGACAGGCCAGGAATGTCACCCAGCAACGCAGAGACGATGGAAGCGTCGCCCGCTGATTCGCTGATCGTGGTGAGGTCCGCAAGTGACAGACCCACGAACGGCGCACGCAGCACGGCGAGCCACGCGACACGGTCGAGAGGCGACTCCAACGCCCGCGCCAGCGCTTCCAGATCGCGAACCACGGTGACGTCGGCCAGCGGTTCGAGCTTCACGCCGATGAAGGGTATGCGCCGATTTGCCAACGCCTCGCGAACTGCGCGCAGGTGCGGACGCGCACTGGCGAGCACGGCGATGCTTTCCCCCGTGCGAGTCTGTTTGAGTTCCGCGATGAGATCGGCCACCACTGCGGCCTCGGCGTGCGCGCAGTCGGCGCCTTCGACGCGACGGATGCGCGGCGCGACTTCGGGCTGGGTTCGCGCCGGCACACTGGCCAGGTGACGCACGGCGCTACGGCGCACATCGTCCGCGTCGGGAAACACGCGCGCGAAGACTTCATTGCACCAGTGCACCAGGCCCGGTGCCGAACGGAAATTGCGGCGCAGCTCCAACGCCGTGAGCGGCAAACCGGCGAGCCCGGAGGAGCGCACTGTCGAAAAGCGGCCCACCTCCGCATTGCGAAATCCGTAGATGGACTGCATCGGGTCGCCGACCAGGAACAGCGTGCGCCCGTCACCGCTGGTCCAGTCCTGCGTGAGTGTTCGCAGCAGGTCGTACTGGTCGCGCGAGGTGTCCTGGAATTCATCGACGAGGATGTGCATGAGCCTGGCGCCCAGGCGTTCGGCCAATGGCGTCGGGCTGCTGTCTTCGACCAAGGCACGCCGCGCGGCGCCGGCAATCTCGGGGTGATCGCATTCGCCGTGCAGGTTGAAGATGCGCACCAGTTGCGCGGCCGAATGAAGCAGCAGTCGCGCGAGCGCGTCGAGTGCGCCGCGTGCCCGTTCGGGAACCTTGGGGTCGGGCAACGCGGCGATGGTGTTGAGCGCGGTCAGTTGCGCGGTGTCGATGAGAACCAGCAGCGCCAGCCAGTCATCGCGCAAAGCCTTGCCGTGCACGCTGTCGGCCGGGATGCCCTCGTCCTTCGTGAGACGCCGGCGCGCCGTGCCTTCGCGCGTCAGCGCGAGTGCCGCGATGCCGCGCCAGCGCGGCAGATCGTCAATCGCGGGCGTGAGCGCCGTCGGCGGGTCGCGCCAGTGCGCAACGTCCGGGAGCACCGCCGGATCGACGTGTTGTGCGGCGAACTGCGCGATGGCGCGCGCCTGTTCGATGAAGTTGGGCGGCAGGGCCGCCGTCGCCGCCGCGAGCTCCTCGGCGACGATGGCCGCGAGACTGGCTTCGATCTTCGGCACCAGGGCTTCGCCGGACAACTGCGGCAGGTTGGGCAACCACTCGGCGCGCCTCGACAACATGCCGGCGATCAGTTGCTCGAGCCTTCGCCAGCTGTCATCGAGTCGGCGCAGGATGAGCTCGAAATCCTTGCGCAGTTCTGGATCCGATTCTGCGTGGCGCAGGGTTTCGCGCGCCGCAATCGCATACAGATCGTCGGGCGCATCCGCGATGCCGCGCCCGAAACCGTTCTGCGAAGTGATGGGCAAGGAGTTGGCCAGATAGCTGTTGAAAGCATCGATGGTCTGGATGCGCAGGCGGGCCGCGCTGTCATCGATACCCCAGCCGCGGCGCGCCGCGTGAGCCCGCACGGCAGCGCCGAGTTCGAGCGTCAGCGCATCGGCCGGCGAGCGGACCCGAAAATCTCCATCGAGTGCCTTCTGCACGCGCTCGCGCATTTCTCCGGCCGCCTTGCGCGTGAAGGTGATGGCGAGCACCTGCTCGGGTTCGTCGACGGTGGTCAGCAGTTTCAGGTAACGCTGGGTGAGTACGGTGGTCTTGCCGGAGCCGGCCGGCGCCTGCATGACGAACGACTGTCCGACGTCCAGCGCGCGCTCGCGTGCCTCCGCATCCGCCGCTTCGAGTCCGCTCATGCGTCCTCTCCGCCCGGTGAATCGATGGTCGCGAGCTCGACGCGCCGGCAGAGCGTGGTGAGATGACAGTTGCGGCAGACGTCGGATGCCGGCTGCACTGGCGCGCGGCCCGCGATGTAGTCGGCCGCGACCAATTGAAGACCGTACAACCAGCGTCCGGTCTCTTCCTGCCATGCCGCGGCGATCTGTTCCGCGGGTACCTTGTTGGGATTCATGCCCGGCAGGCCGCTGACATCCGGCAGCAAACCCTTGTGGGAACTCTTGCCGGTGAATTTCGCGCGGCCATTCGCCAGCGACACATTGGCGAGCGCCACGACATCGCGGCCGCGCTCCGCCATTAGATAGGCGAGCAGTTGCGGGTCGCGCACCACTTCGCCGTTCCAGCGCAGCGAGCGCGGCTCACCAGACTTGTAGTCGAGGATGGCGTAACCGCCTCCTTCAATGGCATCGATGCGATCGATGCGCAGTTCGAACTGTCCGCCGCCGATGCGCGACTTCGCGTCGCGCCTCGAGAGTTTCGATGGTGAACGGCGCCCGCGTACGTTCGCGATCGAGGAGTTTCTCGATGAGAATTTCCAGCCTGTGCGTCTCGCGCTCGACCGCTGGCCGCAGTTCGACCGGTACGTAGCCCCGAAATACGAATACCACGGCGGCGGCCACGGAATCGGCGATCGTCGGGCGCAGGATCGAAGTCTCGGTCACCGAAATCTCGAAATGACTGCCGAGCTTCAACCACACCAGCTCCAGCGCCTTGTGCATCAACATGCCGCGTTCGCGCGCATCGATGCCCGGCGCCGGCGTTTCGAGCGCTTCTGCCTTGAGCCGCATTTCGCCGTAGGCGTGAAACCCGCATTCCGCCTGCAGCGCGAGCGGCTTCACGCCGCCGGTGACCGGCCGACTGATGTTCACCGCGACGCCCTGCGTGTCGTCGAACGACTCGAGCGCAGGCTTGTGCAACTCGACGGCGAGCGGCGTCGCCGATCGGCGCGGTATGAATTCCTCACGATCAGGCAAATGCGCGAGCAACGGACTTTGCGATCGATGCGCGTCTCCTTCGAGGCGCGCCCAGGAGCAGACCAGCTCCCCGGCGCTGGCACGCCACGCGGTGAGCGACCCGCGCGCGCCGCGAGTCTGCGCGGCCGCGCTCGCCCAAGGCACGCCGGCGGCAACCTGCAGGGGCAGCGGAATGAAGACGTCGGGTCGCGGCGGTGGCGGCCATTGCGCGGCGTCGAGGCCGGCAACCCAGATGCCGTCGTAGTGCACGCAGGGATCATCATGCGAATCGGTCAGTGTCACCGGCGCCTCGACGCTGGCGGCGTCGAAGTTGCGTTCGCTGGCGAGATCCGAAAGCGTGGCCACGGCATCGCCCAACGATGCCTGCGAGAGCCAGGGCCCGAGCGCCGAGTACTCATCCAGCAAGCCATGCCAGCGGTTCACCGTCTGCTGTTCGTCGCTGCGCAATGGACGGGCGCCGTGCCATCCGAGCTGGCGCAATGCGGCGAGCAGACGGGGCGCCCATTCGGCCGGCGTGCGGCGCGCCCCTGACAGTGTCGTGAGCGCCTGGCGCAGGCGCAGCACGAGCGCGGCCGCAGCGGCGTTGCCGGAGGCGCGCTCGAGAAATGCAGCCAGTTCCTCGGCGCCGAACTCGAGCTTCCGTCCGTTGCGAAGCGCAGCTTCGATGGCGGTACCGGCCATCACGTCATCGCCATCGAGAAATGGCAAACGCAGCCACCGCACGACTTCATCGAATCGCAGGCGACCGGCGAGCAGCCGCAGACTGAGCAGCGCGTGCGCAATGATCGGGAATTCGGCCAGAGGGCGTCCGCCTTCGATTGCGAACATCGTGGAGGCGGCGCGCGGCTCGGTGCCTACCCATTCGGACGGCGCGAGAGTCTGCGACAGCAAGCGGTCATACAGATTGCGACGCTGACGCAGTTTCGCGTCGACGATGAGCAGCCGGCAATGAGGATCGCGTTCCAGTGCCGCGCGGGACCATGCGGCGATCAGTTCGAGCTCATGCTCATCATCCTGCGCGGTGGCGACTGCGACTGGACGACTGCCCTGGTGAGACCTCGAACGTTCGCGCGCCGAGCCGGCGCAGTGTCTCGCGCTGCGCAGTCGGCAGATTCCCGGTCCCGACCGCCAATAGATAGCCTGATGGCGGCTGCAGCTCGTCCAGCCAGGCGCGCAGCGGTTTGCGATTCTGTTCGACTGCGAGGCGCTCGAGCGCCGCCAGCGCTTCGACCAGCAACGCAGATTCCGGCGATGCACCCAGCGCGCGTGAAGAAGCCGTGATTCGCCAATCGTGCAAGGTTCGAATCGAGTTGAGCAGTGCGCGCGCTTCGGACGCGCCGCCCGCGTCGCGGCGCAGCTCGCGTATCGCGGCCCACTCGGCGCCGGCCGGAAGCAATCGGTCGGGCAGATCGCCAAGAGCCCATTGCGCCTGCAGCGTGTTCTCGGCGAATTGCGCGAATGTCAAAACGCGTGGGGTGTCCCAGAGCGTTCTTCCGGCCGCGCGCTGCGCGGATCCCCACGCGGCACGAATGGCCGCCTGCCGCTGCGGACTCGGCACGATGAGCGTCGCGCCCGCTTCGAGGCCGTCGTAAATCGGGGCCGGTAATCTCTGGCTATTCAATAACTTAAAGAAGCTATTTAAAGCGCGACTCTGCGTGCACTACCCGCTGTTTGTCGCCGGACGGTCGGCTGGCATAGCTCGACAGCAACTCATCGATGCGCACGAACACTTTCCTGAGCAACGCGGCATCGGGCAGCAGCGTGGTGCGGAAATGATCGCGGTACGGCACGTTGAAGCTGGTGCCCGGCGCGAGCAGCACGTGTTTCTGTTCGAGCAGGTCGAGCGCAAACACCTGATCGTCGAAGTCCGGCAACTCTTCCGTCTTGACGCGCACGAAGGCGTACATCGAACCTTTCGGCGGCGCCAGTGCGAGGAAGCGGCTGCTCGAAGTCGCCTCGAGAATCGCGCGGCGCGATTCGTACAAGCGTCCGCCCGGCGCCAGCAGTTCCTTGACGCTCTGGTAGCCGCCGAGCGCGGTCTGCACGGCCCACTGCGCCGGCACGTTGGAACACAGCCGCAACGAAGACAGCAATTCGAGCGCCGACAGATAGTCGCCGGCGCCGCGCAGATTGCCGGAGAAAGCCGCCCAACCCACCCGATAGCCGCAGGCGCGGTAGATCTTCGACAGGCCCGACATCGTGCAGCACACGGTGTCACGTACCAGCGTCGCCATGGGAATGGATTCGGCGCCGTCATAGGTCATCTGATCGTAGATCTCATCGCTGAACACGACGAGCTTGTGGGCTTCCGCGAGCTTCGCGATGCCTTCGCACACCGCGCGCGGATACACCGCGCCGGTCGGATTGTTAGGGTTGATGACCACTATCGCGCGGGTTTTGCGCGTGACCAGCGCGGCGATCTCTTCCGGGTCCGGGACGAAGTCGTTCTCGGGCCGGCACGGGTAGTACACGGCCTTGCCGCCATTCAACGTGACGGCCGCCGACCACAGTGGATAGTCGGGGCTCGGAATGAGCACCTCGTCGCCGGCATTGAGCAGCGCGCGCAGGCAAAGGTCGATGAGCTCGCTCACGCCATTGCCGATGAACACTTCTTCGGCGCTGACCGAGGTGACGCCTCGCGACTGCTGCTGCATGACCACGGCTTCGCGCGCCGGGAAAATGCCCTTCTGGTGGCAGTAGCCCTCCGCCACCGCCATGTTCTCGATCATGGCGAGGCGCATGGTCTCGGGCGTGCGGAAACCGAAAGCGCCCGGGATTGCCGATGTTGAGCGGCACGATTTCGTAGCCCTGGCGCTCGAGCTCCTGGGCGCGCCGGGCAAGACGGCCACGAATCTCGTACTTGACGTGGCGCAGGCCCTCGCTGGGGCGGATCTGGGTTTCCTGGGACATCGGGATTCTCAAAAACGGGAAGGCGCGAGAATAACTCGATCGCGCCCCGCTTGCGCGCCCGCGCGGCGCGGAATCGGGCTCAATTCACAATGTCGCGCCAGCGCAGGCAGGCCACCTGGTGCGAATCCGCGACGGCCTCCGTCTCTGGACGAATCTCGGCGCATGTGGATAGCGCCGCCGGGCAGCGCGTGCGAAAGGCGCATCCGCTCGGTCGATCGACCGCCGACGGGGTTTCGCCCTGCACCGAGTGCATCGCCAGCCGCGCTCGCTCGAGCGCGGGGTCGAGCAGCGGCACCGACTCTAACAACATGCGGGTGTAGGGATGCCGCGGCCGGAGGAAGACTTCCTCGGTGGGCCCCTCTTCCACCACGCGGCCCAGGTACATGACCAGCACGCGTTCGCACAGCCTGCGCACCACGGCGAGGTTATGGCTCACGAACACGATGCTGGTGCCGCGATCACGCTTGATGGATTCGAACAGAGTGAGCAACTGGGCCTGGATCGATACGTCGAGCGCGCTGACCGCCTCGTCGCACACGAGCAGCCGGGGCTCGAGCACCATGGCGCGTGCGATCGCCACGCGCTGACACTGGCCGCCGGAAAGTTCGCGACTGCGACGCTGCGCAAATTCGGCGCCGAGCCCGACGCTCGCCAGCATGGCCGACACCTTTGCGGATCGCTCCGCGGCAGCCATGTCGGGCCGGAGCGCGCGCAGCGGCTCGGCGACGACTTCCGCCACGCTCATGGTCGGATCGAGGCTGGCAAAGGGATCCTGAAACACGATCTGCATCCCTGCGCGCATGGCACGCAGTTCTGGGTTGGGCAGATCCTGGATGGCGCCGCCTAACCACACGATCTCGCCGCTCGTGACGGGGCCAAGTCGCAACATCGCGCGGGTCAGCGTGGACTTGCCACAGCCGGATTCGCCCACGACACCCAACGCCTCCCCGGCAGCGACTTCGAGCGATACATCATCGACTGCCTGCAATTCGCGCGACGCGCGCAACCAGCCGGACCGCAGCGTGTGATGCACGTGCAGATGTCGGACCGTCAGCGGTATTTGCGGGTCGACGCTGCCTGGCTGCAATTCCCGCACCCGGGAGTGTCGACGCGCGGAGTCGCCGCCAGCAGGCTTCGTGTGTACTCGTGTTCCGGCGCCGCGATTACTCGCGCGACGGGCCCCTGTTCGACGATACGTCCCTCGCGCATCACCACCACATCGTCGGCGAGCGCCGCGATCACTCCCATGTCATGAGTGACCACCGCGAGGGCCATGTCGCGCTCCGCCACCAGTTGCCGAAGCAGCGTCAGGATCTGCGCCTGCACCGACACGTCGAGCGCAGTGGTCGGCTCATCGGCGATCAGCAGCGCAGGCGCACAGGCCAGCGCCATCGCGATCATCGCGCGCTGCCGCATGCCACCTGACAACTCGTGCGGGTACTGGCGCAGCCGGCGCGGCACATCGTTCATGCGCACCTGGTCCAGCAGAATGGCCGCGTGGGCGCGCGCATCCTTCCAGCTCATGCCGCGATGGGTCACCAGCGGCTCGGCGATCTGATCGCCGATACGCAGGTGTGGCGTGAGCGAGGTCATCGGATCCTGGAAGATCATCGCGACGCGCTGACCGCGCAAGTTCATGGCGGCGTCGCCCAGCAGATCGACCCCCTCGAGACTCGCGCGGCCGCTGACGCGTGCCTGTGGGGGCAACAGACCCATCATGGCGAGAAACGCCTGGGTCTTGCCGGCGCCGGACTCGCCAATGACGCCGAGGCAGCGGCCCGGGTGCAGCTCGAGCGAGACAGCGTCCACCGCGCAGGTCGCGCCATACGCGACGGAAAGATTTCTCGACGCGAAGCAGCGCTGCATCAGTCATCGCGCGACTCCAGCGCGGCGCGCAGTCCGTCGCCGAGCAGGTTGAATGCAATCAGCATTGCCGTCAGCAGCGTGGCGGGCACGAGCAGCATCCATGCCGACGACTCCATCTCCTGCGCGCCTTCGTTGATGAGGCTGCCGAGACTGGCGAACGGCTCCTGCACGCCGAGCCCGAGGAAGCTCAGGAAGCTTTCGAACAGGATCATCTGCGGAATGGTCAGCGTCGCGTAGGCGATCACCGGACCGGCGACATTCGGCACGATGTGGCGCCACAGGATCTGCGGCGTCTGACAGGCCGCTCGCGATGGCGGCGTCGATGAACTCCCGCCGGCGCAGGCTCAGAGTCTGGCCGCGCACGATGCGGGCCATGGTGAGCCATCCGACCGCGCCGATGGCGATGAACAACGCCGCAATGCTGCCGCGCTCGAACAGCGACGCGAGAATGATCACGATGAATACGTACGGCAGCGCGTAGACGATGTCGACGAACCGCATCATGGCGGCGTCGATCCGGCCGCCGAGATAACCGGCAGTTGCGCCCCAGGCGACGCCGATGCAAACGCTCACCAGCGCCGCGAGCACGCCGATGAGCAATGACACCCGCATGGCCTGCATGCTGCGTGCGAACAGGTCGCGCCCGAGGCGATCCGTGCCCAGCCAATGCGAACCTTCGAGTTGCGGCGGTGACGCCAGGTGCTGCCAGTCGAGGTGCTCGGGGCTGAACGGAGTGATCCATGGCGCGAGCAGCGCGAGCGCGGCCAGCAGGCCGAGCACCACGAGTGCGAAACGAGTACGGCGCTTCATGTGAACCGCACGCGCGGATCGAGCCAGCCGTACAGCAGGTCCGCGATGAGATTGCAGACCAGCGTCACCACGCCGTAGACGAGGATCATGCCCATGACCAGTGGATAGTCGCGGTTGATGGCTCCCTGGACCAGGAAGCGGCCGGAGCCCGGCAGGCCAAACACCGACTCGACCACCAGCGACCCGGTGATCACGAACGCGATCGCCGGCCCGAGATAGCTGACCACGGGAATGAGCGCGGGCCGCAGCGCGTGGCGCAGGAACACCGCGCGCGTGCTCAATCCCTTGGCGCGCGCGGTGCGGATGAAGTTCGCGCGCAGGACTTCCTGCAAGCTGTTGCGCATGAGGCGCGCGACGTACGCGGCCACGGGGAGCGCCAGCGTGATCACCGGCAGCACCAGGAAACTCAACTGCCCGGGTTCGTACCCTGCCACCCGGAAAATCGGCCAGTAGATGCCGAACACCAGCGCCAGCAAGGGGCCGACCACGAAGGCCGGCAGCACGACCGCGAGCATCGAGACAGCTCATGAGCGCGTGATCGAGCAGCGAGTTGGCGCGCCATGCCGCCAGCGGCACCGACCGGCACGCCGATGAGGAATGCCAGCACTGCGGCCGCGAGGCCGATAGTTAGACTCAGCGGCAGGCCGCTGGCGATGAGCTCGGTGACGCGAAAATCCTTGTAGCGGAACGACGGACCGAGATCGCCCTGCACCACGCCCGCGAGATAGCGTCCGTACTGCGCGACGAGCGGGCGATCGAGCCCATAGGCTGCGTCCAGATTGCTCCGGACCGCCGGCGGCAGCGCCTGTTCCTGATCGAAAGGACCACCGGGAGCAAGCCGGATGATGAAGAACGACAGGCTGACGAGCACGAACAGTGTAGGAATGAGTCCGGCGATTCGCCGGAGCGCGTAAGCGAGCATCAGCCTTTTCCGCCCTCGAACACCTTCACGACTCCCGCTACACTTGACGCGATGGAACCCGAGCCAAGTCCCCGACGGATTCTCGTCGCAATCAAACGTGTCGTCGACTACAACGTTCGCATCCGCGTGAAGCCCGACGGCTCTGGCGTGGTGCTCGATGGAGTCAAACTCAGCATCAATCCCTTCGACGCAATCGCCATCGAGGAAGCGTTGCGCATCAAGGAACGCGGCCGCGCCGACGAAGTGGTGGTCGCGACCATCGGACCCGCCGACTGTCAGGCGACGCTGCGCAATGCGCTGGCCATGGGTGCGCAGCGTGCACTGCACGTGGTTGCCGACTCGCCGCTCGAGCCACTCGCGATCGCGCGGATTTTGCTCAAGCTGGTCGAGCGAGAACAGCCGTTCCTCGTCATCCTGGGCAAGCAGGCCATCGACGACGACAACAACCAGACCGGGCAGATGCTGGCGGCGCTGTGGAATCGCCCGCAGGCCACGTTCGCTTCGAAGGTCGAGCTTTCCGAAACCGCGGCGAAAGTCACGCGCGAAGTCGACGCCGGCCTCGAGACCCTCGAAGTCGACCTTCCCGCGGTCATCACCACCGACCTGCGGCTCAATGAACCGCGGTTCGTGAAGCTTCCGGAGATCATGAAGGCCAAGACCAAGCCGCTCGCCACCATCCCTCTGAGCGACGTCGGCAGTGCAGGCACGCCCCGAATCAAGGTCATCCGGACCGAGCCGCCGCCCGGCCGTCAGCGAGGCATCATGGTCAAGGACACCGCCGAGCTGTTTGCCGAGCTGCACAAGCGGGGCCTGGTATGACGAAGGTACTGATCATCGCCGAGCATGCGAGCGGCAAGCTCAATGCATCCACCGCGAAATGCGTGAAGGCGGCCACCACGTTGGCCGGCAGTGAGATCGCGGTAGCCGTGTTTGCCGGTCCGGGATCGAATGTCGCGGCTCAGGCAGCGCAGCTGAGCGGCGTCTCGCGCGTCATCGATGTGAGCAACGCCGCGCATGAACACGCGCTGGCCGCGACCCTGGCGCCGCTGGTTGCCGAACTCGCCGCCGATTTCACGCATGTGTTCGGCCCATCGACCACCTTCGGCAAGGATCTGATGCCGCGCGTCGCGGCGCTGCTCGACGCGCCGCAGGTCTCCGACGTGATGAGCATCGAGAGCCCGACGCGTTTCCGTCGGCCTATCTACGCAGGCAACGCAATCACCACCGTCGAAGTCGCGGCGGGAACCAGGATCGTCGCCACGATCCGCACGGCATCGTTCGAAGCCGTGGCTGGTGGCGGAAGCGCGAAGGTCGAATCCGCCGCCCTCGCCGCGGCCCTTCCGACTCATACGCGTTTCGTGGCGCTAGCCGCGGCCGGCGGCGATCGTCCGGACCTGCAGAGCGCCACGAAAGTGGTCTCCGGAGGCCGTGCACTCGCGAGCGGCGAGGCCTTCAAGCTCATCTATGCGCTCGCCGACAAGCTCGGCGCCGCGGTGGGCGCATCACGCGCCGCGGTCGATGCCGGCTACGTGCCGAGCGACATGCAGGTGGGGCAGACGGGCAAGATCATCGCGCCGGAGCTGTACATGGCCATCGGAATTTCCGGCGCCATTCAGCATCTCACCGGCATCAAGGACGCACGCACGATCGTCGCGATCAACAAGGACGCCGAAGCGCCGATCTTCGAGGTCGCCGACCTGGGGTTGGTCGGCGACCTCTTCACGATCGTGCCCGAGCTGGAAAAGCTCATCGACGCAGTCGAGAAAGTAGCGCTCAGAGTTTCGACAGGATGTTCTCGGCAGTCGAGACTTTGAACTCTTTCGGCGCTTCGACTTCCACGTTGGTCGCGACACCATCCTTCACGACGATGGCGAAGCGCTGTCCGCGCGTGCCCATGCCGAATCCGCGGCCGTCCATTTCCAGGCCCAGCGCCTTGGCGTAGTCGCCGTTGCCGTCGGCCAGCATCAGCACGTTGTCGCCGACATTCGAGTGTTTGCCCCAGGCACCCATCACGAACACGTCGTTCACGGCCATGCAGGCGATCGTGTCGACGCCCTTTGCCTTGAAGGCGGCGGCCTGTCCCACGAATCCCGGCAGATGCTTGGCATCGCAAGTCGGCGTGAACGCACCCGGCACCGAGAACAACACCACCGTCTTGCCTTTGAACAGCTGATCAGTGGTCAGGTCCTGTGGACCATCCTTCGTCATCGTCTTGAAAGTGCCCGCAGGCATCTTGTCGCCAGCCTTGATCGCCATATTTGATAACTCCTTTTGTGAATCAGTTGCCGCGCATTTTCGCCGCGAGCTCGAGATCATTCTTGAATGCAGCAGAGAAGCACCGCCCGCGCCGCCTGGGCGCAAGAAATTCCGGATCACGCGTTCTCCATCGGTTTGCGAGCCGGAAACAATCCGGCCTTCACGACCATGCCGGGCACGGCGTGGTCGAGGGTCGACTGCAGCCATCGGGTGGTCTCGAGCAACAGCGGCAAATCGACGCCCGTGTCGATTCCCATCCGATGCAGCATATAAATCAGATCTTCCGTGGGGACATTGCCAGTCGCCGCGGGCGCGAACGGACAGCCACCGATTCCGCCACAGCTCGCGTCCAGCGAGCGAACGCCCGCCTCGATCGCCGCGTACGCATTCGCGAGACCGGTGTTGCGGGTATTGTGGAAG
This sequence comes from uncultured Pseudomonadota bacterium, assembly GCA_963736955.1. Lineage (GTDB taxonomy): Bacteria > Pseudomonadota > Gammaproteobacteria > Steroidobacterales > Steroidobacteraceae > CADEED01. The sequence goes on along the minus strand of CAVTQT010000008.1, from coordinate 563,742 downwards.
TGCGCGCGCAATTTCATGCGTGGCAATGAAACCCGCAGAGCGCCGACGAGCGCGGTCACCTGCGTGGGAACCGCAACCCCGATGGTGTCGGCGATCGCAATTTCATCGGGATTGCCAGCCGAAAGCCGCTCGGCGAGTGCCAATACTCGCGCGGGTGGCACCTCACCCTCGAAGGGGCAGCCAAATGCTGTCGAGATCGTGACCTGGGCGCGGATACCGGCGCCGCGTGCGGCCTCGGCGATCTCGAGCCAGGTCTCGACGCCCTCGTCGACACTGCAGCCCTGATTTCGCTGGCTGAAAGATTCACTGGCGGCGATCGCCATGCCAACCTCTCCGCAACCGGCCGCGCGCGCACGATCGAAACCCTTCCGATTCAGTACCAGGCCGATGTACTGCGCACCCGGCGCGGGTGCGAGTGCCGCGAGCACGCCTTCGGCGTCCGCCATCTGTGGCACGCGTTTCGGATTCACGAAGCTCGCGACTTCGATACGGCGCAGTCCCGCGCGCTCCAGGCGGCGGACGAATTCGACCTTTGCCGGCGTCGGCAGAACTTGTGACTCGCTCTGCAAGCCGTCTCGCGGCCCGACCTCGACGATCTCGATTGCATGGGAATCCATGGCGCGGATTGTAAGCCCTGGGGTCGCGTGGCCACGCTTGACCCTCCCGGGCGTCGTCGGTACAACCCGCCCGCCATGAATCAAACCCACATCGCGCCGACAGGTGCCCTCGCCGACCTGCGAGTGCTGGAACTCGGCACGTTGATCGCAGGGCCGTTCTGTGGGCAGCTGCTCGGTGACATGGGCGCAGAGGTCATCAAGATCGAAGCGCCCGGCCACGGCGATCCCATGCGCACCTGGGGCCCTCAGAAGCGTGGCGAGCCGTCGGTGTGGTGGCCGGTCATCGGGCGCAACAAAAAGGCGATTACCCTGGACCTTCGCCAGGCGGACGGTCAGAGCCTTTTCAAAGACTTAGTGCGTAAATCTGATGTCGTAATCGAGAACTTTCGCCCCGGCACACTCGAGAAGTGGAATTGTGGATGGACGATCCTTTCGGAGCTGAACCCGAGGCTGATCATGGCCCGGGTCTCAGGGTTCGGACAGACCGGTCCGTACTCGCAGCGCGCAGGTTACGGCGGCATCGGCGAAGCCATGGGCGGATTGCGTTACATCGTCGGCGAACCCGATCGCCCGCCATCACGCGTCGGAATCAGCATCGGAGACTCGCTCGCCGGCGTCCACGCATGCATGGGCATCCTCGCCGCCCTTCACCACCGCGAGCGAACAGGAGTCGGCCAGATGGTCGACGCCGCGATCTATGAGTCGGTACTCAACATGATGGAGTCGCTGGTCACCGAATACGATCAGCTGGGGCATGTGCGGGAACGCAGCGGCGCCATCCTGCCGCGAATCGCGCCCTCGAATGTGTATCCGACGCGCGATGGCATCGTGATGATCGGCGCCAACCAGGACACGGTGTTTGCGCGGCTCTGCACGGCGATGCAGACGCCTGCTCTGTCGAGCGACGCGCGCTACCGGGATCACGAGGCCCGCGGCACGCACCAGCAGGAACTCGACGCGATCATCGCGCAATGGACCGCGACGCTGGGTACGCGCGAGTTGCTCGAGTTGCTGGAGAAGCATGGCGTGCCGTCGGGGCTCATCTATCGCACGGCCGACATGCTCGACGATCCTCACTTCGCGGCGCGCGAAGCCATCGTCAGCACTTCGCATCCGCGCTTCGGCACTTTGCGCATGCAGAATGTCGCGCCTCGACTGTCGGCCACCCCGAGTTCGATCCGCACTCCGGCGCCCGAGATCGGCCAGCACAATGACGAGATCTATCGCGAGCTGCTGGGTATCGAGCCGACGGCGATTGCCGCGTATCGCGCCAGCGGCGTGATCTAGCCACAATTAAAAAGGCCGGATGCATGCATCCGGCCTTTCATCATGATCCCTTGGCGAACTTGGCCTGGCGAACTGGCTCTCAGGTGTTGAGCAACCAGAGATTGGCAATACGCTTCATCGTCGGATCCTGCTTCACCGTGTTGAACGCCTTCTTGGCTTCCGGCTTGTTGTCCGAGCGCAGGTAGGCGATGCCGAGCAGGATGCCGGCTTCATCAGCCTGGACCAGCTTGCCCTGCGTGATGCCACGCTTGAGCGCTTCGATGGCCTTGGCGGAATCGCCGAAGCTCAGGTACGCAGCTCCGACCTTGACGTCGTCATCGCCCTCTGGCGTGGCGCGTGCCGCGGCGTCCTGCTGAGGCAGCTTCGCCTTCTCGGTCGGCGACCTCGGCTTTCGCCTTCGCGAGCAGGCGATTGTTCAGGTCGATCTTGCGCTGGTCCTTGAAGAGCTTCTTCTCGATAGCCTGCTCGAGAACCGACTGCGCCTCGGCCGGCAGCCCTTCATCGAGCGCGATCTGCGCAAACTCGGTGAAATCGTCGGGCTGCTTGAGCACATCGACTGCCACCGCCAGACGCAGCACGTTGATCTTCTGCTTGTCGTTGGTGTCGCCCTGCTTGAGCGAACGCAGCAGGTTCTGCCAGTACTCAGGCTTCGGGTAGAAGAGGACCAGCTTTTCGTAAACCTTGGTCACGCAGGCGTTGTCCTGCACTTTCTCGCAGGCGGCGCGAATCAGATGCAGCGTCTGCTCTTTCGGCGTCTGACCCTTCCCCTCGATGCTCGCCATGACGTCCTGCATGATGCGCAGCGCGTTCTTGTTGTCGTTGGTGAGGTAGTAGGCCTGGCCCAGTGTCACCTGCAACTCCGCATCGCGTCCGCCCTTGAGCGCCCGATTGGCGTAGTCGATGACCTTGGGGTAATTGCGCATCGCGTAGAACATCGTGACGAGCGTCTTGTATCGCGCGACTCGGGCGGTTTCCGACAAGCACGGCGATGAGAGTCCCGCTTCGTACTCACGCGTGGCTTCGGGGTACTGACCGAGCTGCGAATAGGCGTAGCCGCGGAATTCGTGCATCCAGTGCTGGTCCCACGCGGTTTTCGCAAACTGCGTCGCCTCGGCTTCACGAGTCTTTGCCAGGACTTCCTGCCACTTCTTCGCCTTCTGCGCGTCCTGCGCGGCGGCCATCGGCTTCGCGATCTGCTTGGAAATCTTGTTGTTGCCCGTGCAGACTCCTGCCTGCGCGAGCGCCGGGGAGCTGTGCCCCAGTGCCAAGAATCCCATCGCGGCAATCGCGACGCCAAATCCGGATCGAATCAACACGCGGCGCTCCTTAGGTTTTGCAGTCATCAGACTCGCTCTATAGTTTCAGCGGTATCGGCTGTTTGCAAGGCGCTGCAGGTACCGAATGGCGGATTCTGGATGTCCCGACATCGGATCCTCGCAGCGGAAAAATCTCACGTCGTCAGTAGCCATAACTTTGCGATACGCGCCATCGTGGCGTCGACTTTCACGGTGTTGAAGGCCTTCGCAGCCTCCTCCTTGTTGCCCGAGCGCATGTATGCGATTCCGAGCAACATTCCGGCCTCATCAGGATCTCGCACGCTGCCTTTGCCAATGCCGCGCTGCAACGCCTCGATGGCTTTCGCGTTGTCGCCATAACTCAGGTACGCCGCACCGAGCTTCACGTCGGCATTGCCGGCCGCATTTGCGCGAGCGGAAGTTTCCTGCTGCGCCAGCGTGGCTTTGTCGCCGGTGGCCGCGGCCTTGGCTTCAGCCAGCAACTTCTTGTCCCGTTCAGCCTGGCGCGCGTCGACGATGTACTTCTTGTTGAAGGCCTCTTCGAGCAGAGACTGCGCCTCACCAGGAAGTCCAAGCGTGATTGCAATCTGCGCGCACTCCTCGAACTTCAGCGGTTCACTCACAGCCCCAACATGGGTCGCGAGGCGCATGACGTTGAGCTGCTGCTTGTCGGTGCTCTTCTTGTCGTTGAAGAGCGTGTTGACCAGGTTCTGCCAGTACTCCGGTTTCGGATAGAACTTGACGAGTTTCTCGAACTGCAGGGTCTCGCAGGCGTCGTCGCCCATCGACCGGCAAGCGCCGTGAATGAGGCGGAGATTCTGTTCGCCGGGCGGTTTGCCCTGCTCTTCGAGCTTGGCGACCACGCCTTCCATGACCTTGCGGCTGTTCGGGTAGTCCTTCATGAGGTAGTACGCCTGCCCCAGGTACAGCGGCAGGTCAGGATCGCCAGTCATCTCGAGCGCCTTGGTGCCGTGTTCGATGACCTTCGCGTGATCATCGAGCTGGTAGTAGATCTTCGTGATGAGCTTCAGGAATTCGCCTCGCTCGACATCGCTCATGCAGGGCGTGTCTTTGATCTGCTCGAATTCCTGCGTCGCTTCCTTGTACTGCTTGAGGCCCGTGTGTGCCTTGCCCTTGAGGTTGTGGATCCAGTACGTGTCGTACAGGCCCTTGGGCGAGGGTTCGGCTTCCGCTTCCGTGACCTTTGTCAGCACTTCCTGCCAGTTCTGCGCCTTCAAAGCGTTGATGGCGGCGTCCATGGGTTTGGCAGATCTTCTTGGATATCTTTGCGTTCTTGTCCGCGCATTCAGGTGCCTGGGCGTACGCCGGCAAAGCTGAACCGATACTGAAGACGAGGAGAGCTGCGACGACAGTCGCGAATCCAAATCGATTTGACACTTCTGACGCTCCTTACAAACAAGCCGCGGTCTTTAAGGCCGCGGCTCGTGTGTTATTGCTGCTTTAGCCCGCTGTCTCTCGCATCTTGTAGATTGGATGCTCGGCACGGCGGAAAGTTTCCTAATCGTTTCAGCGGTTTGACTACTCGCGGAAATCACCAATGTTTACAAAGCCCATCTTCTTCATGCGATTGCGCTGCGCGGCGGCCATCACGAGGGCGGTCGTCTCATAGCGTGAACGACGATCGGGTCGCAGGTGAATTTCCGGCTGCGGATCCTTGTCGCGTTCCGAACGGAAGAAACTCTCGAGCTGCGGGATGCCGCTGACAACCGTACCGTTCCACACGATGGTGCCGTCGAAGTCGATGTCGATCTGAATGACTTCGGGGCGCACCGGCGGCGGCGGGTTGTTGGTCTGCGGCATGTCGAGCTTGGTCGCGTGCGTCATGACGGGAATCGACATGATGAGCACGATGATCAGCACCAACATGACGTCGATGAGCGGAGTCGTGTTGATCTCCATCATCGGTGCGCCCGACTCGGAGCTGCCTACTGTCATTGACATTACGAACTACCTCGAAGCGTTAGCGCGTGACGCGAATCGAACCCTTGTCCGGTTCCGTGATGAAGCCGACCTTTACGATGCCACCGCGTTGCAGGTTGAAGATCACCCGGCCGATAGCTTCGTAACGTGCGTTCCTGTCGCCACGGATGTGGAACTCGGGCTGCGGCACGACGCGGGCTGCAGATACGATTCGCTGGAAGAACACCTGCTTGTCCGGCATCGCCGCGGCATTCCAGTAGACCTGCCCGGCTGCATCCACCGAGATGGTGATGTTCTCCGGCTTGGTCTGCGTGGGAATGTTCACGGCCTTCGGAATCTCGACCTTCTTCATGTCCTGGATCACGGGAACCGTGATCAGGAAGATGATCAACAGCACGAGCATGATGTCCACGAGCGGAGTCGTGTTGATCTCCGCTATGGAACTGCCCTCTTCCTCTGCCTGACCGACACTCATTGCCATGTCGTGATACCTCTAAATGTGAAACGCAAAGCCTGGCGGTCCAGGTCTTTACTTCTTCACACCTGCGACGGGAGTGCCCTGTGACACGCGGGCGCCGCCCACGAGGTAGGCATGCAGATCCGACGCGAAATTGCGCAGGCTCTCGCTGATGTTCTTGTTACGACGCAGCAGCCAGTTGTAGCCGATAACCGCCGGAACCGCGGTCGCGAGACCGAGCGCCGTCATGATCAGAGCTTCACCGACGGGGCCGGCAACCTTGTCGATGCTGGCCTGGCCGCTGACGCCGATGGACACGAGCGCGTGCAGGATGCCCCACACCGTACCGAACAGTCCGACGAACGGCGAAGTGGAGCCGACGGTCGCGAGGAAGGCGAGGCCATTGCTCATCTTGCTGTTGACCGAGTCGACCGAACGCTGCAGCGACATGGTGACCCACTCGTGCAGATCGATGCGATCGGTGAGGCGACCTTCATGGTGTGCGGAAGCGCGCAGACCATCTTCGGCCACGGCGCGGAAGTCGTTGTCCTTCGGGAGGCGGTCAACCGCTTCCTTCAGGGAGCCCGAGCTCCAGAACTGCTTTTCGACGACCTTGGCACCGGCCTTCAGTCGGCGCTGATCCCACAGCTTCGAAAAGATGATGTACCAAGACACGGCGGACATGATCAACAGAATGATCAGAGTGCCACGAGTGACACCGTCACCCTGGGCCCACATCGCCTCAATGCCGTACGGATTATCGACAACAACAGCGTCAGCAGCAGCGTTTTCCATGATTTCCTCGATGACAAAAAAGCGAAGCGGCGCTTATTAGCGCCGCGTCGCCGTGAAATTTATTCGGCCTTGATTACGAACTTGACCTTGAACTTGACGCAAGACTCGGCCATCGGCTGGCCACCATCAGTGCCGGGCAAATAGCGATTTGCCTTGGCCACCTTGACGGCGGCACCGTCGAGTTCCGGGAAACCGGAAGTGTCGGTGACCACAGGCTCGCGAACGAGTTTTCCACTGGCTCCTACGCAAGCCATGACGACCGGAGACCCCTGCTCCTCGCGGCGCTTGGCTCCCGGCGGATAAAACTGGTCTGGGTCCGCCGTGCTTCTCATCTTGGCGGGAGTACCCGCGGCACGCGGCACTGGCGGCGGCGGAGCCGGCGGCGCCTTGTCCGTGACGTCCTGGATGGCCGTCGTATTGGTTTCCATCGGCAGATCGATGGCCACTTCAGGCGGCGGCACTTCCACCGGCGGACGCTCCATCTCTGGTGGCGGCGGTGGCGGCGGAGGCTCGTCGTCCTTGGCTTCTTCGACGATGTCGGCCTCGATGGGCGGAGCCAGCACTTCGATGACCTTGTGCGCGAGGCCGGTGGCCAGCGCCCATGCCATCAGAATGTGCAGTCCAATGATCGCGGCGGCAACAATGCCGCGGCGGGTGAAGAAACTCGAATCATGTACTTGAGCGGCCATGTGTTCCCGTGGTCGCGAGTGAAACGTTCGGCGCGTCAAAACGGGGTGGCGGAAAGTAACGAAGCTTTCCCACCAGTGCAACCGTTCGTTCGTTCCGTCCCCAAGCCTGCTCCGTGCGCGCGAGCATGGCCTACCAACAAAAAATATTCAGATTGACGTTTTTAGCTTCGGCGCCGGTCCGAAGCCGGCGAACTCTACCCGCAGCGGCCAAGCCTGACAACAACTGTATGTTGGACAGGCTCCGCACAACGCTATCGGTAAAGCGCGCGTTCATTGTCAATCCGTCACTGCGCCGAGCGATGCGCTTGACACGATGCGTGCGTACTTTGCCAATACCCCTTTCGTCGCATAGGGCTTCGGCGCAGTCCATTTCGCGCGGCGTCTGCGCAGTTCAGCGGCACTCAATTCGATCTCCAGCGTGCGTTTGATTGCATCGATCGCGATACGGTCTCCGTCCCTAAGTAGGCCGATAGGCCCGCCGAGGGCTGCCTCCGGGGAGATATGTCCAACCACGAAGCCGTGACTGCCACCGGAAAATCTTCCGTCGGTGATGAGCGCGACTTTGTCGCCCAGTCCGCGCCCCATGATGGCGCCTGTCGGGCTCAGCATCTCCCGCATTCCGGGGCCGCCGCGCGGTCCTTCGTTGCGAATCACCACGACATCGCCCGGCTTCACTTTGCCTGCGAGGATCGCGGTGGTGGCGCGTTCTTCACCATCAAAAACTCTCGCGGTGCCGGCGAATCGCAAGCCTTCCTTGCCGGAAATTTTTGCCACCGCGCCTTCCGGCGCGAGGTTGCCGTACATCACCACGAGGTGACTGTCCTTTTTGATCGGGTCCGACAGCGGCCGCACGATGTCCTGCCCTGGCGGGTAGTCGGCGACGTCGCGCAGGTTTTCCGCGAGCGTGCGTCCGGTCACCGTGAGGCACTCTCCGTGCAGCAATTTCGCGTCTAACAACCTTTTCATCAGGGGCTGAATTCCGCCAATGGCTATGAGTTCCGACATTAGGTAACGACCGCTCGGACGAACGTCGGCGAGCAACGGGACGCGTTTTCCGATCCGCGTGAAGTCCTGTAGTCCCAGTCTGACCCTCGCGGCGTGCGCGATCGCCAACAGGTGCAACACGGCATTGGTGCTGCCGCCAAGCGCGATGGTCACGGTGATCGCGTTCTCGAATGCCTTTTTTGTGAGGATGTCCGCCGGCGTGATGCCCGCACGGACCAGCTCCACCACCGCCGCACCTGCGCGGCGGCAGTCGTCGAGCTTCGCGCTCCCGACCGCTTCCTGCGCCGAACTGTTAGGCAGCGACAGACCCAACGCCTCGATGGCCGATGCCATGGTGTTGGCCGTGTACATGCCGCCGCAGCTTCCCGGTCCCGGAATCGCCGTGCGCTCGACTTCCAGCAGTTCCGCGTCGCTTACACGGCCGGCGGCATGGCCACCCACCGCTTCGAACACCGAGACGATATCGCGGCGCTTCGCGCCGGGCTTGATGGTGCCGCCATAGACGAACACCGCAGGGCGATTGAGCCTTGCGATCGCCATCGCACAGCCCGGGATGTTTTTGTCGCAGCCGCCGATGGCCACAAAACCGTCGAAACCTTCGGCACCCACCACAGTCTCGATCGAGTCGGCAATCACCTCGCGCGACACCAGCGAATAGCGCATTCCTGGAGAACCCATCGAGATGCCGTCCGACACGGTGATGGTGTTGAACAACACGCCCTTGCCGCCGGCCGCATCGGCGCCGGCGAGCGCTTCGGTCGCCAGATCGTTGATGTGGATATTGCAGGGCGTGAGGCTCGCCCAGGTCGACGCGACGCCGATCTGCGGCTTCTGGAAGTCCGCATCCTGGAATCCCACCGCTCTCAGCATCGCGCGCGACGGCGATTGTTTCGCACCGTCGACCACCAGCCGCGAGTATTTCCTCAAATCCACCGCCCCACTCTTCTTGCGCTTCATCTGCTGTGTCCTCTAACTAGCTTGCGGCGCGCATCACGCGCCGCATGTGCGAAAATCCTGCTGCGCCCACCGTCACGAATATGAGGGGCAGCACCAGCGAATAGAGCCCGAAGCCCGGCCGCCATGACTCGAGCCACTGGTAGATCAGGATACCGGCGGGCGGCCCGATCGCTCCCCGCACGCCGGTGAGCGTCACGTGCACGCCCATGTAGTGTTGCGCACGGCCGACCGAGGCGAAGTCATTGTGCCCGAGATTCCACCCGAGGTTGGAGCCGGCGTACGCGACGCCCAGCAGCAACGCGCCAAACCACAACATGGGAATCGAGGCGAGCCAAGTACCGAGGCACAACGTCAGGACCGCAAGCACCAGCGACCACCCCTGGCGCGCCCGGTATTCGACGATATGGCCCTGATCGAACATGCGCGCCCAGAACGGCACGAACAGCGGCAGCGTGCCCAGCGGCACCACCGACAGCAACGCGATCTGAAGTCCCGGCGACAGGTGAAGATGCTCGCTGAAAATCACGACCAGCTGGGAGGTGAGCATCAGATTGCCGCCACCGTAGATTCCCATCCAGAACATGTATTCGCGGAAGTGCGGATCCTTGCTCAGGATCTCGAGCAGCATCCCGAGGCTGAAGGGCTCGGCGCGCCCGACCGCCGCGTTCTCCTCGGCAAGCAGCACGAACTCACGGCGCACTCGAGCCCGGCGATATAACCAGGCCGCGAGAAGACCCGCGGCGGCGCCGGCGCCGAACAGCCAGCGCGAATCCACGCGTTGCCGTTCCAGCGTCCAGGCCGCCAACGTCGCCGCGGTCGCTACTGCGAGCGAGCTCACGATGACGATGCGTCCGGTGTAGCGTCCAATCGATGCGCGTGGATAGTTGGCGCTCCAGACGGCGGCGCGCACCGTGAGGATGCCCGTCCACACCACGCGCGCCACCAGGATAGACGCGACCGCAAACGCCAATCCGCCCAGCGCGCGTGGCGCCAAGCCTAACAACCCTACCAGCAGCGCAAATCCTGCCTGCAACCCCACCATGAGATTGATGCGAGCCCGCCCGTGCGCCAGGTTCGCCCACACGAAGCTCACCACGTTTGAGAGTGCCGGTGCGCCGCTGACGAACGCAACGGCAAGATTCACCAGCCACGGGTCGGCGGCATGCGCAAACGTCTTCTTGATGAGCACCGCTGCGGTCGCGCCTTCGACCAGGCCGAGCGTGAGACCTAACAAAGCCCACGGTGCGATCTCACGTCTGAACGCTGCTTCCGCGGTCAGCGATTCCGCCGGCGCGCCGCGATCGGGCATCAACGCCACCCGTTCAACCAAACCGCTGCCGGATCAACCGGTACAGCGCGCGAACCGTGTGCGGGTCGGCACCGAGTGGCCGGCCCGGGCGCTCCTTGGGATTCCAGGCGTACACATCGCCGTGCAACCAGTTGCGCGTGCGCGTGACGAAGCGCTTGAGGAACAGTGCGGCGATGATCGATCCGGCGAATTGCGTGGTCGACACATTATTAAGGTCGGCCACGCGACTGCCGAGATCCTCGTCGTAACCGTGCCACAGGGGCATGGACCACATGGGATCGGCTTCGCGCTCGCCCACCTGGCGCAATTGATCGGCGAGGTCGGGCGGCGTGGAGTAGATAGCAGGCAGTTCCGGACCCAGCGCGACTCGCGCGGCACCGGTCAGAGTCGCCAGGTCGATCAACAACGCGGGCTGTTCGGTATCGGCCTCCGCCAGCGCGTCGGCGAGCACCAGGCGCCCTTCGGCGTCGGTGTTGCCAATTTCAATCGTCAGGCCCTGACGCGAACGCAGCACGTCGCTCGGGCGATACGAGCGCCCCGACACTGAGTTTTCGACAGCGGGAATCAGCAGGCGAAGCTGCACGGGAGCATCCGCGCCCATGAGCATGCGCGCCAACGCCAACACCAGCGCCGCGCCGCCCATGTCCTTTTTCATGAGGATCATGCCGCTGCCCGGTTTGATGTCGAGTCCGCCGGTGTCGAAGCACACGCCCTTGCCCACCAGCGTCACCAGCGGATTGCTTCGCTTACCCCACCGCATGTCGATGAGCCGCGGTTCGCGGGCACTGCCCTTGCCCACCTCATAGATAAGTGGATAGTTTTGCCGCAGCAGATCCTCGCCGACGAGGATCCGGCATTCGGCCTCGTGTTGCAGCGCAAGGCGCTGGACGGCTTCACCGAGCTCGGCGGGGCCGAGATCGTTAGCGGGCGTATTGATGAGGTCGCGCGCCTCGGACAGTGCTTCGCTGGCGAGGCGCACATATTCGAGATCGGTACCGGCCGGTGCCACCAGCGCCGGAACTTCCGCCAGCGTCTTGCGATAGCGCGTGAAACGGTACGAACCGTATTCCCACCCGAGAGTCAGCTGGGTCGCCCCGACCACGCTGAAAGTGCCGGCAAACCGATAGCGCCCCGCAGGTAATCGATCCGGCAAGCCTGCGGAGGTCCACAGGGTCGGTTCGCTCAAGTCGGGGACCGGCCCCAACCCCAGCGCTGCGCCCGCGATGCCATCCCCGGAGGAAGTCGGAATCAGCAGGAGTTTCTGCTTCTCTGCCGCGAATCCGTGAGCGCGGGCCCAGGATCGCACTGCAGGAGTCTGCACTTCGAGCCAGGACCCGAGACCTTGTTCGCTGACCAGCCAGATGGGCCGGCTTCCAGCCGCTTCTGTTTCGTTGAGGAGGTGAGAACTCACGCAAAAAGTTTAAGCGATTGCATGCCCTGCGCGCTCATGCACAAAGCGTTCCCAGGAGGCCGTTTTCATTGACAAGGGGCGACTGGCTGTGGTGCTATCGCGCGCATTGTATGCAGGCCTATACCTCGAAGTTCGCCGTCTCTTTCCGTAGCGCGTCGGTCGCGCTCGACGGCGTAGTACTTCTTTCCCTCCCCCTGCTCCTTATCAGGAGCTCGGTGCGGGACGCCTGCTGATTCGCTAATACACGGACAAGCAAACACCAACAAACCCCGCACCGGCCACCAAGCCGATGCGGGGTTTTTCTTATGATCGTCGATTAAAGAGATATGGAGCTGACAATGACGAAGCTGTACTCGGGCAAAGACGTAGACAAGAAGGCGCTCAAGAAAGCCCGGATCGCCATCCTGGGCTACGGCAGCCAGGGACGCGCTCACGCGCTCAACCTCAAGGACAGTGGCCACGACGTGGTCGTGGGCGTCCGCAAGAACGGCGTCAGCTGGAAAAAGGCCAAGAAGGACGGCCTCAAGGTCGCCGAACCGGCCGACGCCGCTGCCGGCGCCGATCTCGTTGCGATGCTGGTTCCGGACCTTGCGCAGAAAGACCTCTACGCCGCCGTGGAGAAGTCGTTGAAGAAAGGCGCAACACTGCTGTTCGCGCACGGCTTCAACATCCACTTCAAGCAGATCAAGCCGCGCAAGGATCTTGATGTGTCGCTGATCGCGCCCAAGGGCCCCGGCGATCTCGTGCGCCGTCAGTACCAGCAAGGCCGTGGCGTTCCTTCATTGATCGCCGTCTACCAGGACGCGACCGGCAATGCGTTCGCCAAGGCGCTCGCCTACGGTCACGGCATCGGCGGCACGCGCGGTGGTGTTCTCGAGACGACCTTCGCGGAAGAAACCGAAACCGATCTGTTCGGCGAACAGGCCGTGCTCTGCGGCGGCACCAGTGACCTCGTGCTCAAGGGTTTCGAAACGCTGGTCGAAGCCGGCTATCAGCCCGAAGTGGCCTATTACGAGTGCCTGCACGAGCTGAAGCTCATCGTCGACCTGCTGCACGAAGGCGGCCTCACCAAGATGCACAAGTTCATCTCCGACACGGCCAAGTACGGTGACCTGACGCGCGGACCGCGCATCGTCAACGACAAGACGAAGAAGGAGATGAACAAGATCCTCAAGGAAATCCAGAAGGGCAAGTTTGCCAAGCAGTGGATCGCCGAGAACGCCAACGGCCGTCCGAACTACAACGCACTCATGCAGGCCGATCTCGACCATCAGCTCGAGAAGGTCGGCGCGCAGCTGCGCGCCCGCATGCCGTGGCTGGAACAAGGTCGCGGCTAACAACCTGCCGTAACTGGAGGAGTCCCATGCCCCATCGTGAACGAGTCATGATCTTCGACACGACGCTGCGCGACGGCGAGCAATCGCCGGGGTGCAGCATGGCGCAGCCCGAAAAGCTTCGGGTGGCGCGCGCGCTTGGCGGAGCTTGGGGTGGACGTGATCGAAGCGGGTTTCCCCGCCGCCTCGCGCGGCGATTGGGAGAGCGTGAACGCGGTGGCGCGCGAGGTACAGGGACCGATCATCTGTGGCCTCGCGCGTTGCAACCGCGACGACATCGAACTCGTCGCGAAGGCGATGAAACCGGCGGCGAAGAAGCGCATCCACGTGTTCCTCGCCACCAGCGCCATCCATCGGCAGTACAAGCTGAACATGGCGCAGGAAGAAATCATCCGCACCGCGGTCGAGGGTGTGAGGATCGCGCGCGACCTGGCCGAAGACGTGGAGTTCTCGCCCGAAGACGCCTCGCGCACCGAACTCGATTTCCTCACGCAGGTCGTCGAGGCGGTCATCGAAGCCGGCGCGACCACCGTGAACATCCCGGACACGGTCGGTTACACGGTGCCCGATGAGTTCGCTGAGTTGTTCCGCTACCTGCGCAAGAACGTGCGTGGTATCGACAAGATCCGCTTGTCGGTGCACTGCCACGATGACCTGGGGATGGCGGTGGCCAACAGTCTCACCGCGGTGGTCGCGGGTGCGCGCCAGATCGAGTGCACCATCAACGGAATTGGCGAACGCGCCGGCAACTGCTCGCTCGAGGAAGTTGTCATGGCGCTGAAGACGCGCGATGCGTTCTTCAATCTCGAGACGGGCATCAACACCACTCGCCTCTATCCGACCTCGAGCACTGCTGTCGAACATCGTGGGCGTGCCGATTCCGCGCAACAAGGCGGTCGTCGGCGAGAACGCGTTCGCCCACGAATCGGGCATTCACCAGCACGGCATGCTCAAGCATCACTCGACTTACGAGATCATGCGGCCGCAGGACGTGGGCCTGTCGCGCTCCGCACTGGTTCTGGGCAAACACAGCGGTCGTCACGCCCTGCGCGAACGTGTCAAGGAACTCGGCTTTGAACTCGACGAGGTCGAATTCGCACGCGTGTTCGAAGAATTCAAGGCGCTGGCCGACAAGAAGAAAGAGCTCTACGACGGCGACATCGAGGCGATGGTGCTGCAGGCCGAGCATTCGGCCGCCGGCCCGTGGTCGTTGGTGAACCTTCGCACCGCGTCCGACAGTGCAAAGAGTGCCGACGCCACCGTGAAGCTGCGCCACAGCGACGGCCGCGAGATCGAGATGCACGCCACCGGTGACGGTCCGGTGGACGCAGCGTTGAAGGCCATCGAACGAGCGACCGGCTGTACAGGTCGTACTACGCAAGTTCGAGGTACGCAGTGTTTCGGCAGGCGAAGACGCCCAGGGCGAGGCGCTGGTCTACGTGGAGTACAATCAGCGCACTTATCGCGGCTCGAGCGTCAGCACGAACATCGTCGAGTCGGCAACGCAGGCCTTCCTCGAAGTCATCAATCGCATCGAACTCGCGCAGGGCATGTCCCGCACGCGCGAGGAACGGACCGGTGCCGCGCGCGTTGCGCAGGCCGTGGTCTAAAAGTATCCGGAGTTTCCCTCATGCCCATACCTGCAACGAAGTACATCTGGTTCAACGGCAAACTCGTCCCCTGGGAAAAAGCCACGGTGCACGTGCTCTCGCACGCGCTGCACTACGGCTCCTCGGTGTTCGAAGGCGTGCGTGCCTACGAGACGCCGCGGGGACCTGCGATCTTCCGGCTGCGCGATCACACGCGCCGCCTGTTCGACTCGGCCAAGGTGTACCGCATCAACGTTCCGTTCAACGAAGACCAGATCAATCACGCCTGCCGCGAGGTCATCTCGCAGAACGGGCTCGCGCGCGGCGCCTACCTGCGCCCGGTCGCGTTTCGCGGCTATGGCGAAGCCGGCGTGGTGCCGAAGATCGATCCGCCCATCGAAGTGGCGATCGCCGCCTGGGAATGGGCGCGATATCTTGGCGCCGCCGAAGATGAAGGCGTCGACGTGTGTGTGTCCTCCTGGCAGCGCGTGGCGCCGAACACGATTCCCGCGATGGCGAAGGCCGGCGGCAACTACCTTTCGAGCCAGCTCATCGGGCTCGAGGCCAAGCGCCTGGGCTTCGTCGAAGGCATCGGGCTCTCGACCGACGGCACCGTGAGCGAAGGTGCGGGCGAAAACCTGTTCCTCGTGAAGGATGGCGTGTTGTACACGCCGGGCGTCGCGCATTCGCTGCTCGCGGGCATCACGCGCCACACGGTCATGACGCTCGCGAAAGACGTCGGCATCGAAGTGCGCGAGATCGCTATCCCGCGCGAAATGCTCTACATGGCCGATGAACTGTTTTTCACAGGCACCGCCACCGAGGTCGCCGCCATCCGCTCCGTCGATGCAATCCAGATTGGCAATGGCAAGCGGGGACCGGTCACTGCAGAAGCTGCAGGCGGCCTACTTCGGCCTCGTGCAGGGCAAGACTCAGGATCCTCGCGGCTGGCTCGACTACGTCGACATGAACGCCCCGCGAGCGGCCGTAGCCGGTTAATAGTTAGGGGTCTGGCTCCATTTTTCGTCTTCGAAAAATGGTGCCTGACCCCATTCTTCACAAGACGAATCAGTGAATAGCCAACCAAAGACAATGTTCGAAAAGGTCTGGGACGACCACGTGGTCGTGCCCGAGACCGCTGATACGCCCGCAGTCCTCTTCATCGACCTGCACCTCACGCACGAAGTGACCACGCCCCAGGCGTACACCGAGCTGCGTGAGCGCGGGCTCAAACTGCGCCGGCCTGATCTCACGCTCGCGACCATGGATCACTCCACGCCCACGCGCACCGAACAGGTGTTCGGCGGCGTGCCGATCGCAGTGGACTCGGCGGCGAAGCAGGTCCGCCAGCTCGAGATCAACGCGCAGGAGTTCGGAGTCGAGCTGTTCAATCTGCAGGACAGCCGCCGCGGCATCGTGCACATCATCGGACCCGAGCTTGGGATAACGCAGCCGGGCAAGACGATTGTGTGTGGCGACAGCCACACCTCGACACACGGCGCTTTCGGCGCCCTCGCCTTCGGCATCGGCACGACGGAAGTCGGGCATGTGCTCGCGACGCAGTGTCTGCTGCAACGTCGTGCGAAGACTTTTGCGATCAACGTCACCGGCAGGCTTGCGCCGGGCGTCACCGCCAAAGACCTGATTCTCGCCATCATCGGGAAGATCGGCGTCTCCGGCGGCACCGGGCACGTGCTCGAGTTTCGCGGCGCGGCCATCGAAGCGATGTCCATGGACGAGCGCATGACCATCTGCAACATGTCCATCGAGGCCGGTGCGCGCGCGGGAATGATTGCGCCGGATGCGACCACGTTCGAATACCTTGCCGCGACACCGCGCGCGCCCAAAGGCGCGGACTGGGATGCTGCCGTGGCGCGCTGGAGCAAACTACCCACCGATGCTGGCGCCACCTTCGATCGCTCCGTCGACATCGATGCCAGCGTGCTCGTGCCCATGGTGACCTATGGCACTCATCCCGGCATGGTCGCGCCGATTACCGGTTCTGTGCCTGCGCAGGGCGACGCGGTGTTCGAGAAAGCGCTCAAGTACATGGGTCTCGCTGCCGGGCAGATCATTTCCGAAGTACCTGTGCAGAACGTGTTCGTCGGCAGCTGCACCAACGGCCGTCTCTCGGATCTGCGCAATGCCGCGCGAGTACTGCGCGGTCACAAGCTCGCGCAGGGCGTGAAGATGCTGGTGGTGCCCGGCTCCCAGGCAGTCAAACGCGCCGCAGAGGCTGAAGGCCTGCACCAGGTGTTCCTCGACGCCGGCGCCGAATGGCGCGAAAGCGGCTGCTCGATGTGCCTCGGCATGAATGGTGACCTCGTACCCACCGGTCACTATTCCATCAGCACCAGCAATCGCAATTTCGAAGGCCGCCAGGGCCAGGGCGCACGTACGCTGCTCGCCAGCCCCGAAACCGCGGCGGCTTCGGCGATTCGTGGCCGCGTCACCGATCCACGTGAATTCACCAACTGACACACATGCCTGCCGTAAAGACCATTCGCTCACGCACGGTCGCATTGCCCGCGACCAATGTGGACACCGACCAGATCATTCCGGCGCGGTTTCTCACCTCCACGTCGAAGGCGGGTTTCGGCAAACATCTGTTTGCCGACTGGCGCTACGACGCGGCGGGCAATCCGAAGCCCGACTTCGTGCTGAACAAACCCGAAGCCAGGGGCGCTGCCATTCTGGTAGCCGGCCGCAACATCGGCTGCGGGTCCTCGCGCGAACATGCACCCTGGGCGCTGCAGGATTTCGGATTCCAGGCTGTCGTCAGCACCGAGTTCGCCGATATTTTCCGCACCAACTGCCTGAAGAACGGGCTTCTGCCCGTGGTCGTCGATGAGCAGACGCACGCGTGGCTGCTCGCGAATCCGGGTGTCGAAGTGTCGATCGACGTCGAAAGTACGACGCTGACCCTGCCCAACGGCACGCAGGTAAAATTTCCGCTCGAAGGTTTTGCGCGTTACTGCCTGTTGAACGGCGTCGACGAACTCGGCTTCCTGATCTCACAGAACGTCGCGATCGCTGCCTACGAGCAAAACCACCGATGAAGGCACACATTGCCGTCATCGCGGGCGATGGCATCGGTCCCGAAGTCGTCGCCGAAGGCGTTCGCGTGCTCGAACAGGTCGGCAAACGCTTCGGTCACGAATTCCAGCTCGACGAGGCGCCGTTCGGCGGCATCGCCATCGATCTCACCGGCGACCCGCTGCCGCAAACCACGCTCGACCTCTGCCTCGCCGCGGATGCGGTGTTGTTAGGCGCCATTGGTGGCCCGAAATGGGGTCCGTCGTCGCCGGTGCGCCCCGAACAGGGTCTGCTGCGTCTGCGGCGCGAGCTCGGTGTGTACGCCAACCTGCGGCCGATCAAGCTGCATCCCGCCCTGCGCGACGCGTCGGTGCTCAAGCCCGAAATTCTCGACGGCGTGGACCTGGTGTTCGTGCGCGAGCTCACCGGCGGCATCTACTTCGGCGCCAAGACCCGCACCCCGACGCTGGCCACCGATCTCTGCAGCTACTCGGCCAGTGAAATCGAGCGCATCACGCGCGTCGCCGGCCGGCTCGCCATGCAGCGGCGCAAGAAGATCGTCTCCATCGACAAGTCGAACGTGCTCGAGACTTCGCGCCTGTGGCGCGAGATCGCCTCGCACGTCGATGCACTCGGAATTTCCCGAGGTGGAACTCGAGCACATGCTGGTGGATTCGGCCGCCATGCACCTGCTGAAGCGTCCGCGCGAATTCGACGTGATGCTCACCGAGAACATGTTCGGCGACATCCTGACCGACGAAGGCGCCATGCTCGCGAGCTCGCTGGGTGTGTTGCCGTCCGCTTCCATCGGTGACGGCAAGCGCGGCCTGTACGAGCCGATCCACGGCTCGGCGCCGGATATCGCCGGCAAGGGCATCGCGAATCCCATCGGCACCATTCTCAGCGTCGCGTTGCTGCTGCGGCATTCGCTGGGGCTCGCGCGCGAAGCGGCCACCGTGGAACAGGCCGTCGATCGCTGCATCGCCAATGGCGCGCGCACCGCCGACATCGCCGAGCATGGCCGGCCGGCCATGACCACGCGCCGCATGGGTGACGCGGTGGTCGCGGCACTGGCGTAGACGCGCTACTGATTGACGTCGAAATCCTCGTCGATCGCGTAGTCGCCGGCGTCGAATGCCTCTCGGATGCGCTTGGCGTCGTCGAGCTGCGATTGCGGCACCATCACGCGCACCCCACCTAACGACAACGAGCCGAACAGCGCGCCGTTCGCATACACGGTGTCGGCATCCATCACGCGAGCGGCCAGATCCCAGGGCTTGACCCCCTACGTACCGTTCGGTATGGTCCGCCATACCCGCTGGTATGGTGATGCATGCCCGAGACGCCTGAGAATTCCCGAACGCGGCTGCTCACCGCCACCATCGACCTGGTGCGCGCCAATGGTTACGCGGCCACGCGTGTTGAAGACGTCTGTGCCGCGGCCGGCGTGACCAAGGGCAGCTTCTTCCACCATTTTGCGAGCAAGGAAGAGCTCGCCATCGCGGCCGCGGGCCAATGGAACGACCGCGCCGCGCAGTTGTTCGCGCAGGCTCCCTACCAGTCCGAGCCCGACGCGCTTCAGCGTCTGCTCGAGTACCTGAGCTTTCGCAAGGAACTGCTGGCCGGCGACATCTGGGAGTGGAGTTGCTACGCCGGCACCACGATCCAGGAAACCCACGAGACCTACCCCGCCATTCGCGACGCCTGCGCCCAGTCGATCAGCACTCACGTCGCCATGTTGAGCACGATGATCGACGATGCGCTGCGCGAGCACCCGGTGCCGAACCTGCGCGCCGATTCCCTGGCCGTGTACATCCAGGCCGTGATCCAGGGCGCTTTCGTCATGGCCAAGGCCCAGCAGGACCGACAGGTCGCCGTCGACAGCCATCGATCACCTGCACCGGTATGTCGAATTGCTGTTCTCTCAATCGACAAACAGGAAGCACAAACGCTGAAGGAGGTTCCCATGCATCGCGTCGTCAATCGTGAACAGTGGCTCGCCGAACGCCGGCAGCTCATGCAGGAAGAAAAGGAATTCACGCGCCGGCGCGACGCGCTCGCCGAAAAGCGCCAGGCCCTCCCCTGGGTCAGGGTCGACAAACGTTACGAATTCGATTCCCCGCAGGGCCGGGTGACGCTCGCGGATCTCTTTCGAGGCCGCAGTCAGTTGTTCGTGCAGCACGTCATGCAGGGTCCGGGGCAGCCTCTGCAATGCGTGGGTTGTGCGCTGGGCATCGATCATCTCGAGAGCCTGTTGCCGCACCTCGAGAACCACGACGTCTCGTGCGTGGCGATCGCGCGCGCGACGATGCCCGAACTCGACGCGCTGCGCTCGCGCATGGGCTGGCGCACTCCTTTCTATTCGTCGTTTGGCTCGGACTTCAACTACGACTATGGAGTTTCGTTCAAGCCCGAAGACATGGCTGCGGGGCGCGCCTTCTACAACTTCGGATACTGCGATCCCGGCATCGAAGACATTTCCGGAAACAGCGTGTTCTTCAAGGACGACGCCGGCGAGATATTCCACACCTATTCGAACTACGCGCGCGGCGGTGAGGATTTCCTCGGCATCTATCGCATCCTCGAAGTGATGCCGCGCGGGCGCAACGAAAACGGCCCTTACCACTCGCTCACCGACTGGGCGCGACCTCACAACATGTACGGCAAGGGTGGCGAGGTGGCGCCCACGGGGCGCTACACACCACCCGTCTCCTGCTGCATGTAATGCGCGCGCGAAGACCTATCCCAGCGCGTTGATGCCGTTCTGCAAGTCGCGCAGCAGATCCTCGGTGGATTCGATGCCGATCGACAGACGTAACAGTCCGTCGACGAGGCCCGCGGCCGCGCGGGCCTCGGGCGCCATCGCTGCGTGAGTCATCGTGGCCGGATGCGCCACGAGACTTTCGACGCCGCCCAGCGATTCCGCCAGCGAAAACAGTTCGAGCGCTTCGGAGAAGCGCTTGGCGCCGTCGGCACCGCCCTGCACTTCGAGTGTGACGATGGCACCGAACCCGGACTGCTGTCGTTTCGCGATGTCGTGGCCCGGATGCGACGGGAGGCCCGGGAAGTAGACACGCTTGACCGATTTCTGCTTGGCGAGGAATTCCGCCACCGCCTGCGCGTTCTTTCCGTGCTCGCGCAGCCGCACACCCAGCGTGCGCAGGCCGCGCAGCGTGAGGTAGCTGTCGAACGCCGAGCCCGTCAGTCCGAGGCAGTTGGCCCACCAGCCTAACTGTTCAGCCACCTCCTTCTTCGCGGCGATCACGGCGCCGCCGACCACGTCACTGTGGCCATTGATGTACTTCGTGGTCGAGTGCACCACGATGTCGGCCCCGAGCGCGATCGGCTGCTGCCAGCCCGGTGACAGGAAGGTGTTGTCGGCGACCACGAGAGCGCCCACTGCATGGCCGCGCTTCGCGATATCCGCGACGTCGGTGATACGCAGCAGCGGATTGCTGGGCGTCTCGATCCACACCATCGCGGCCGGCTTCGACAAGGCGGCAGACACCGCGGCCGCATTGCCGAAGTCCACGAACTCCACCGCAAGCTCGCCGCGCTTCTGCCACGCAGTGAACAGACGGAATGTGCCGCCATAACAATCGTGCGGAACGATGACGCGCGCGCCGATCGGGAACAGATGCCCCACCAGCGTGATGGCGCCCATGCCTGATCCCGTAATGACGGCTCCGACGCCGCCTTCCAGATCCGCAAGCGCTTCGGACAACAGATCGCGCGTCGGATTTCCCGAGCGGCTGTAGTCGTACTTGCGCTTGTCGCCGAAACCGCGGAAGGCATAGGTGGACGAGAGATGCAGCGGTGGCACCACCGCGCCAGTCACGTCGCAATTTTCGAGGCCGGCGCGTACCGCGCGTGTATCAGGGGTCAGAAGTCGTCACTGGGGGTTTCCTGGAATGTCATTCAAAACGTGGGCGAAGATGGGCGCGAGCCGCCGGTTCTCCTTGAGGAAGGCATCGTGGCCGTACACGGATGAGATTTCGTGCAGCTCGGCATTCGGCAGGCGCGCCACCATGGCACGCATGTCACCCAGCGGCACCAATTGGTCTTCACGCACGGCGATGGCCGTCACCGGCGCAAAGATGCGCGCCGCGTCGACGCGATGCAGATCGATGGATTCGGACAAACAAACAAAGGAGTCCGGGCGGTACCGCTGCGCGTATTCGGCGCCGCGCGCGAACAGATACTCTTCGACCGGCAATACGAACTGGTCATCGCTGTTGCGCCGCGCCGCGCCGGCGAAGCGCGCCGCAAACTCTTCCGGACTGCGGTAGGTCGCCATGGCCAGTGCACGCGCCAGCTCGAGGCCGTGCGCCGGGTTTCCGGTTTCGATTGCGAACTTCACGATCCGCCGCTGCACGACGCGCCAGGCGCTGGCCATGGGATGCGCACGATCCGCGGCGCTGATGACGATGAGTCGCGCGACGCGATCCGGAAAACGTTCGCCGAAGGCGAGCGCCACCATGCCGCCATACGATGCACCAGCGAAGGCGCGCAGGCTGGCGATACCGAGATGGTTGATGAGCCGCAGCAGCAGTTCGGCCTGGTCGTACGCAGACACCGTGGGGAATGGCGCGCCGTCGCGCGGACCGGTCGAGTCGGCGCTCGCGCCAAGATAGTCGAAGCTCAGGATCCGGAATCTCTGGGTATCGAGCGCGAGCCCCGGGCCCACGACTTCATGCCACCAGCCGCCGCGCGGTTCATCGGGCAACCAGACTCGGCGCGATGCCGAGATGCCGCCCATCGCAACCACCACGGGAGCGCCGGCAGGACCCGCCAGCCGCCATGCGATCGAAACCGATTCGAGCGCTCCGCCGAAGTGCAGCTTGAGCTCGCCGGGAACCGCGAGCACGCCCTCGCGCACCTGCACGCCGTTGACTACGGCAACCGTGGAATCGTTGCGGCTCAATTTCGTGTTGTCGTTGCTCACCGAATGCTCCAACCCATGTAGCACTCAGCGCGGAACCCGATATGAGCCGCCGTGCGGAATTGCACGGCACCCCGACAACCCCGGCATGGGGTGAAGAGGCTGCTCATCTGCCGGTTCCAGCCTTCTGTCGAAGAATGGTTCCGCAGGAGTTGGCACCTTTCCGTGTTTGCGGCGGTTGCCCCGGCTTCGCTGGGCCTTATCCCTCAGCCGGTCTCGATGAGTGCGCGAATTCTATGAGGCGGATCACCCGCGCGCAAGCATTTGGGCTTGCATTTGTGCGCCCGCGCGGGTCTAATGCGCCACCGTATTAACGCGTTAGTACATTAATTCGATGAAACAGCACCGCAATGTCACGGCCCGCCAGGAGGCGCTCTCCGAGCGCAGCCTGTTCGCCGCCGTACTGACGCTCAAGAACGTCGACGAATGCCGGGCATTCTTCCGCGATCTGTGCACCCCGGCGGAGCTGCAGGCCATTGCCGATCGTTGGGCGGTGGTCGACTGGCTGCAGAAAGGTGTGCCCTATCGCGAAATCCACCGCCTCACCGGCGTCAGCGTCACCACCATCGGCCGCGTGGCACGTTGCCTCGCGGATGGCAACGGTGGTTACTCGATTGCGGTCAATCGCCTGCAGCGCCACGCCTGAAACCCTTTGGTTCGAGCCATCCCGCTCGATCCGGCTCACCATTGCACTCATCATACCATGAAACCCATCGACAAAGACCGCCTCAAGCTCGCCATACAGAAATCCGGACGGCTCACCGACCCGTCGCTCGAGCTGCTCAAGAGCTGCGGCCTGAAGCTCTCGCGTGGTCGAGATCAGCTCATGGGCTTCGGCGAAAACATGCCGCTCGATGTTCTGTTCGTGCGTGACGACGACATCCCGGACCTCGTGCAGGAAGACGTCTGCGATCTCGGCCTCGTCGGGCGCAACGTGCTCGAGGAAAAGCGTCTCGAGCTCGTCTCGCGCGGGCATGCGGCGAATTTCACCGAATTGCGCACGCTCGATTACGGCCGCTGCCGGCTGTCGCTGGCGGTGCCCGAAGGGATTCAGCTACGAGGGTCCGCGGACTCTCGCCGGGCAAGCGCATTGCGACCACCTACCCTTTTACGCTCGAGCGCTACCTGCGCGAACGTAACGTCACGGCCGATATCGTCACGCTGTCCGGCGCGGTCGAAATCGCGCCTCGGCTCGGTCGAGCCGACCTCATCTGCGACCTGGTGTCCACCGGCTCCACGCTGCAGGCCAATCACCTTCGCGAAGTGGAAACCGTGCTCGAGAGCCAGGCACTGCTGATCCGCACGCCGGTGGCCCTGTCGCCGACCAAGCAGGAATGGGTCGAGCGCCTCCTGCTGCGCATCGACGGCGTGCAACAGGTTCGCGAGAGCAAGTACATCATGCTGCACGCACCGCGCTCGGCGCTCACCGAGATCCGTCGGCTGCTGCCGGGCAGTGAATCGCCGACCATCATTCCGCTGGAAGGATCGAACGACCTGGTTGCGATACACGCGGTGTGCCGCGAGAACGTTTTCTGGGAGACGCTCGAGAGCCTCAAGAAGGCCGGCGCGAGCTCACTGCTGGTGCTGCCCGTCGAGAAGATGCTGGCCTAGCAACATGAAGATCATCGATTGGGCCAACTCTTCACCCGACGCGCGACGCGCGGCGCTCGCGCGCCCCGCGGCCGTCAGTCGAGAGGCGGTTTTCCGAGAGGCCAACGCGATCATCGCGGCGGTGCGCGCCGAAGGCGACGCGGCGGTACGCCGGTTCACCAGGCAGTTTGGTGGCGCGGCGCTCGAGGATCTGCGGGTCGCGCCCCAGGAGTTTCGCGAAGCGCGCGCAGCGCTTGCACCCCCGCAGATCGCGGCGCTCGAGCGCGCGGTCGCGAACGTTACGTGCTTTCACGAAGCGCAGATGTCCGCACCTCTGTCGGTCGAAACCATGCCCGGCGTTCGTTGCGAGCGCATCACGCGCCCCATCGACAGCGTGGGCCTCTATGTGCCCGCGGGTTCCGCGCCGCTGCCCTCCACCGCCATCATGTTGGCCGTGCCCGCGCGCATTGCCGGGTGCCCGTCGCGCGCAATCGCAAGTTCGCCCGGACCTGACGGCAAACTACACGCGGCGGTATTGGTGGCCGCCGAGCTGTGCGGTGTGGATACCGTCTACAAGATGGGCGGCGCTCAGGCCATCGCCGCGCTTGCGTTCGGCACGGCCAGTGTTCGCAAGGTGGACAAGATCTTCGGACCCGGCAGCGCCTGGGTCACAGCCGCCAAACAGATCGTCGCGGCGGATCCGGCCGGCGCGGCCATCGATTTGCCCGCGGGTCCTTCCGAAGTGCTGGTCATCGCCGACGAATCCGCCAATCCGAAGTTCGTCGCCGCCGACCTGCTCGCACAGGCCGAACACGACATCATTGCGCAGGTCGTGCTGGTGACAACTTCGAAGGCGCTCGCGTCCGCGGTGACTGGAGAAGTCGACGCGCAGATGCAGGCCTTGAGCCGGCGCGACATCGTGTCGCAATCCATGTCCAACAGCCGCTGCATCCTCGTGCCCGACCTCGCGGCGGCGATCGCCGTGTCGAACGAATATGCACCCGAACATCTCATCATCCAGACGCGCGATCCCCGTGCATTGCTTGCGCAGGTGTCGAGCGCAGGCTCGGTATTCCTCGGCGAGTGGTCACCCGAGTCCATGGGCGATTACTGCTCCGGCACCAATCACGTACTGCCCACGTACGGGTACGCGCGCAGTCACAGCGGAGTGTCATTGCTCGACTATCAGAAGCGGATCACCGTGCAGGAACTGAGCGTCGAGGGCCTGCGCGCACTCGGCCCCACGGCCGTGACGCTGTCCGGCATGGAAGGCCTCGACGCACACGGCAATGCCGTGAAGGTCCGGCTCGATGCGCTGTCGGAGGGCCGGGCATGACCAACATCCTCGCGCTGGCGCGACCCGACATCATCGCGCTCAAGGCATATTCACACGCGAGTTGGGATCCGGCGTTCGAACGGCTGCACGCCAATGAATTGCCCTGGCGAGCGGAGACCGATCGGTCGCTGGCCGGGCTCAATCGTTATCCGGAACCGCATCCGCAGGTGCTGGCCCGGCGCCTGGCAACCCTTTACGGCGTGGAGGAACAGCAGCTCCTTCCCGGCCGCGGCAGCGACGAGTCCATCGACCTGCTGGTGCGCGGATTCTGCCGTGCGGGCGTCGACAACGTCGTCATCTGTCCGCCGACCTTTGGCATGTATGCCGTGGCCGCGCGTATCCAGGGCGCAGCGGTGCGCGAGGTGGCGTTGCTGCGGGAGAGTGGTTTCGCGCTCGACACCAAGGGCGTGCTCCAGGCCTGCGATACCAATACGAAAATCGTCTTCCTGTGCAGCCCTAACAACCCGACCGGCAACGCCATGGCGCCCGCGGGCATCGAACAATTGCTGGTCGCACTTTCGGACAGGGCGCTGGTGGTGGTCGATGAAGCCTACATTGAATTCTCCGGCGACCGGTCACTCACGACGCAGCTCGCGCGCTTCCCGAACCTCGTGGTGCTGCGCACGCTGTCGAAGGCCTATGGACTGGCCGGTGCACGCGTGGGCTCGCTGATCGCGGCGCCTGAAATCGTGGCGCTGCTGGGCAAGGTGATCCCACCCTATTCCATTCCGCAGCTCACCATCGAGGCAGTGCTCGCCACGCTTGGCGAAGGACAGCTCGCCATCCAGCGCGAACGCGTTGCCCAGGTACGCGCGGAACGCGAGCGGTTGTCCACGGCGCTTGCGGCCTGCAAGGGCGTGCGGAAAATATGGCCCAGTGTCGCGAACTTCCTGCTGGTGGATTTCGCGGCGGCAGAAGCGGTGCTCGACGCGGCGCGGGCGGCGAAACTCCTCATTCGTGACATGCGCAGCGTGTCGCCGCAGTCGTTACGTATTACCGTGGGCACCATCGAACAGAACGATCGCCTGATCCGGAGCCTGGCATGAGCAAGACCCGTGTGCTGTTCGTCGACCGCGACGGCACCCTCATCGAGGAGCCACCCGACGAACAGGTGGACTCCATCGAGAAGATCCGCTTCATGCCGGGCGTGTTCGCGGCTCTTCGCCAGGCCCAGCGCGCCGGCTACAAGCTCGCCATGATCACCAACCAGGACGGTCTCGGCAGCGAAAGCTTTCCGCAGGCGGCATTCGACGTGCCGCACCAGTTCATGATGGATGCGTTCAGCTCGCAGGGCGTGGAATTCGACGCGGTGTTCGTGTGCCCGCACCGCAAGAGTGATGGCTGCGATTGCCGCAAGCCGAAGACGAAGCTGGTCGAAGCCTTCGTGCGCGACCAGGCCGTGGACCTCGATGGCAGCGTCATGATCGGCGATCGCGAAACCGACCTGGAGTTCGCGCGCAATCTCGGCATCCGGGGATTGTTGGTGCGCCGTCACGGCAACAAGTGGGAGACGTGGCCTTCGATCCTGCGCGAACTCACGGAGCGCCGCGCCACGGTCCGGCGTACGACCAAGGAGACCGACATCCACGTCACGGTGAACCTCGACGCCACGGCGCCGATCACCATCGCCACCGGCATCGGTTTCTTCGATCACATGCTCGAGCAGATCGCCAAACACGGCGGCTTCTCGCTCGAACTCAAGTGTCACGGAGATCTCGACATCGACGAACACCACACCGTCGAAGACTGCGCGCTGGCGTTGGGCGAGACCCTGCGCATGGCGCTCGGCGACAAGGTGGGCATCGCTCGCTATGGCTTCGTGCTCCCGATGGACGAGGCGCAGGTACGCGTCGCCATCGACCTCTCGGGCCGCGCTTTTGGCGTGTTCGAAGGCAAGTTCGCGCGCGAGGCTGTGGGCGGGTTGCCCACCGAACTCGTCCCGCACTTCTTTCGTTCGCTGGCCGAAAGTCTCAAGGCGGCACTCCATGTCACCATCACCGGCGAGAACACGCACCACATGATCGAGGCCTGCTTCAAGGGTGTCGGCCGCACGTTGCGCCAGGCGTTTCGCCGCGAAAGCGAAGAGCTGCCGTCGACCAAGGGAGTCCTGTGAGCGCCAGCGTCGCCATCATCGACAGCGGCGGGGCCAACATTGCCTCGTTGCGCGCCGCGCTCACGCGCCTCGGCGCCGATTCAGTGGTCACCAGCGACGCCGCGGTGATCCAGCGGGCACCTCGCGTGCTGCTGCCCGGTGTTGGCTCCGCGCACAATGCCATGGCGCGCCTGCGAGGCACCGGACTCGACAAAGTGATCCCCACGCTGAAGCAGCCCCTGTTAGGCATCTGCCTCGGCATGCAGATCCTGTTCGAGTCTTCCGAGGAAGGACCTGCAAACGGGCTCGCGATCCTTCCCGGAAACGTCGGCAAACTGCAGTTCGCGCCCGGTCTTCCCGTCCCGCACATGGGCTGGAATCAACTCTCGCAAACCAGGTCGGATCCATTGCTGGATGGCGTGAGTTCTCTCGACTACGTTTACTTCGTGCACAGTTTCGCCGTGCCGCCCGGAGAGTTCACCGTGGCCACCACTGAATACGGCAGCAATTTCGCCGCAGTCGTTCGACGCGACAACTTCTGCGGCACGCAGTTTCACCCCGAACGGTCGGGCGTGGTCGGCGCGCGCATCCTCGCCAACTTCCTGAAGGCAAGCCGAGAAACATGATCCTCATTCCCTCCATTGATCTGCGTGCCGGGCGCTGTGTTCGGCTGCTCAAGGGCAATTTCGACGCCGAGACGCGTTACGACCTCGAACCGCACGAGCTGCTGCTGCGTTATCGCGCGCTGGGCGCGACCTGGCTGCACGTTGTCGATCTCGACGGCGCCAAGGATGGCCAGCTCGCCAACCGCAGCGTCATCGTGCGGCTGGCTTCGCAGCGTGC
Source organism: uncultured Pseudomonadota bacterium (assembly GCA_963736955.1). Classification (GTDB taxonomy): domain Bacteria; phylum Pseudomonadota; class Gammaproteobacteria; order Steroidobacterales; family Steroidobacteraceae; genus CADEED01. The sequence continues at coordinate 535,217 of CAVTQT010000008.1, read as the reverse complement.
GCTCAACATCCAGGTGGGCGGCGGCGTGCGTTCGCAGGCAGTGGTCGACGACCTGCTGCGCAATGGCATCGATCGGGTCATCGTCGGTAGTGCCGCGGTGGAAACGCCGGCCGAAGTCCAGGGCTGGCTCAAACGTTACGGCGCCGAGAAGGTCGGCCTGGCGTTCGACATCCGCCACGACGCGAACGGCATCCCGCGAGTTCTCACGCGCGGCTGGACCCAGGAATCCAAGCTTACGCTCTGGGAAGCCATCGAATCCTATCTACCGCACGGTCTCAAGCACGTGCTGTGCACCGATGTCGAGCTCGACGGCGCATTGCAGGGCCCGGCGGTATCGCTATACGCCGAAGCCGTGAAACGTTATCCGCAGATCTCCTGGCAGGCGTCAGGCGGCGTGCGTTCGGCGGCCGACCTGGCCGCGCTCGCCGCGGTCGGCGCCGCCTACGCGATCAGCGGCAAGGCATTGTTAGAAGAACTCATTCAACCTTCGGAGTTAGGCCCATTCTTGCCAAACGCATCATCCCCTGCCTCGACGTCCGCGACGGTCAGGTCGTAAAAGGAATTCGCTTCCGCGATCACCAGATCGTGGGCGACATCCTGGTGCTCGCCGAGCGCTATCGCAACGAAGGCGCGGACGAGGTTGTCTTTTACGACATCACGGCGAGCCCCGAAGGGCGCAGCGTGGATCGCAACTGGGTCAGCCGCGTGGCGGGGATCCTGGACATTCCGTTCTGCGTCGCGGGCGGCATCCGTTCCGTGGAAGACGCCGAAGCGGTGCTCAATGCGGGCGCCGAAAAGATCTCCATCAACTCACCCGCCATCGCCAACCCCGGGCTCATCGAGGAACTGGCCTCGCGCTTCGGCTCGCAGTGCGTGGTGATCGGCATCGACAGCGCCAATCTCGCGGAAGGTTATCGCGTGTTCCAGTTCACCGGCGATCCGAATCGTTCGCGCAATACCGGTCGCGACACGCTGTCGTGGGTGCGTGAAGTGCAGGACCGCGGCGCCGGCGAGATCGTGCTCAATTGCATGACCAACGATGGCGTGCGCCGTGGCTACGACGTCACGCAGCTCAAGGCCGTCCGTGCAGTGTGTGATGTGCCACTGGTCGCATCCGGCGGCGCTGGCGCTCCCGAACACTTCGTGAATGTGTTCGAAAAGGCCGGCGTGGATGCCGCGCTCGCGGCCAGTGTGTTTCACTCCGGTGCAATCGCCATCACCGATCTCAAGACCACGCTCGCCGCCTCCGGCATCGAGATGCGCCTATGAACACAGCGTTCGAGATCGCCAGCGTCGATTTCGCCAAGGGTGAAGGACTGGTTCCCGCCATCGTGCAGGATGCCGACAGCGGTGCCGTGCTGATGATGGCGTATATGAACCGGGAGGCGCTGGAACAGACCATCGCGCGTGGTCGTGCGGTGTTCTTCAGTCGCAGCAAGCAACGTCTGTGGGAGAAAGGTGAGACCACCGGCCACACGCTTGATGTGGTCGGACTCGCTCTGGACTGTGACAAAGACACGTTGCTGGTCACCGCGCGCCCCCGCGGTCCGGCCTGCCACAACGGCACCCTCACCTGCTTTGGCGACGAGCCGCGCAGCGCGGCCACGCGCATTGCGTTCCTCGCAAAGCTCGAAGGCGTGATCGCGCAACGCGCGACTGAAAAGCCTGAAGCCAGCTATACCGCGCGCCTTCTCGAAAAGGGCGTTGCACGCGTCGCGCAGAAGGTGGGCGAGGAAGGTGTGGAACTGGCGCTCGCCGGCGTCGGCGACTCGCGAGCAGAAGGTCGTCGAGGAATCGGCCGACCTGCTGTTCCATATGCTGGTGCTGCTGCGTGCGCGCGGTGTTTCGCTTTCGCAGGTAGTTGGGCAGCTCGAGTCGCGTCACCAGCCACGTTGACCGCCGGCAGGCGTACAATCGCGGCCGATCCTGAGGTTTGCCCGCTGGCGGCGAGGTCCTCATGCAGAAGTCGACCGTCTTCCTGTTAGTCGTGGCGCTGGCGAGCGCTGGCGTTTCTGCGGGTCTCTGGATGGAGCTGCGCGCCGAACGCGCGCTCAACGCGGAACTGGGTGAGCGCCTCAACGCAGCGATGGCGACCCCGATCGCACGTCGCGCCGGTCGCAAATCCATCCGCTGAACCGGCCACCATCGTCGCGCCGGTCGCGGCGACTGCCGCCGCCGGCCCTGCTCCCGTCAGGGCCGCCGAACCTGCGGCTGCAAAAGCCGGGATGGTTGCACAGCAGGATTGGCAGGCTCGCCAGCGTCGGCTGATGAGTGATCCTCGCTATCTAGAAGCCTTCCGCGAACAGCAGCGCCTGCAGTTGGCGACGCGGCGCGAAAACTTCATCCGGCTGCTCGGGTTCACGCCGGAGCAAGCGGATGCGGCCATCGATTTGTCCATCGAACGGCAAATGGCATGGCAGGAAGCGAATATGCATATGGCGTCGGAGGATCCTTCACAGCAGCAAAAGGAACGGCTCGACGCAAAAGAACGCGAGTATCAGGCGAAGTTGCGCGATCTTCTCGGCGAAGCAAAAACCGCGGAGCTCGAAAACTACATGGAGAGCCGGCAGACCCGCATGCAGGTCGATCAATTCCGCACGCAACTCACGGGTGCGCGACGCGCTTCGGGACGACCAGGTGGAACCGCTGATCGCGGCGCTGCATGGGGAGCGGTCACAGATGCAGCAGGAGCTGGAGGAATACCGCGCTTCATTCGCTGCGGACGACAACTCGGAAGCTTCGCAGCGCAAGTACAACGAGCGTCAGACCGCGCTACTGAAGGCGACTCACGACCGGATGCGCACAGCGGCCAGCGCCATTCTTTCGCAGTCCCAGCTCCAGAAGCTAGACGCCATGCTCAAGCGCGACCTCGAAAGGCACGAGGCACAACAGCGCATGGCGCGCATCCAATCGAAGCTCGAGCCGCCCCCCGCATCGCCGGGAAGCTCGAACTGACTATTTGAGCAGCAGCTCTTCCGCCGGGGCGCGCAGGTTGTAGTTCGACGACATCGCGCGGCTGTAGGCGCCGGCGGTCGCAATCAGCATCACGTCGCCCGACTGGCAGTCCGGCAACAGCCGGTCATGCCCGAGGAAGTCCGAGCTCTCGCAGATGGGGCCGACCACGTTCGCCGAGACGTTGGCCGGCTCGCCATAACGCGTGAGATTCACGATGTCGTGATGCGCGCCATACAGCGCGGGCCGGATCAACGAGTTCATGCCGGTGGCGACGCCCACGTAACGGATCCCGCTCTTGATCTTGGTCTGCGTCACTCGCGCCAACAACACACCGGCATTGGCCACGAGATAACGTCCAGGCTCGAGCCACAAGGTGACACCGGGGATGGCGCTGGCGACTTTCGCAAGCGCCGCATCGAGACGCGCGAGATCGAGTTCGCGGCCCTCGACGCGATCCGGCACGCCGAGACCGCCGCCGACGTCGATGTACTTCACGTCCGGGAAGCGCTTCACGAGGCCGACGAGCACCGAGCCCACCTGGGTCCAGTTGTCGACGTCGAACACGCCACTGCCGGCATGAGCATGCAGGCCGTTGATCGTGACGCCGCCGGCCTTCGCCAGGCGCGCGACTTCATCGAGTTCTTCAGCCGGAATGCCAAACTTCGATTGCGCACCCGCGGTCTTCACGTGATGGTGATGGCCACGGCCGATGCCGGTGTCGATACGCAGGAACACGCTCTTGCCCTTGAAGGCATCGAGCCAGTGCTGCAGTACGAACAGATTGTCGATGGTGACGTGGACGCCCAGCTCGAGCGCGCGTTCGTACTCTGCGCGCGGCGCGAAGTTCGGCGTGAACAGGATGCGATCGGGAGAAATTCCCGGGACGGCCTCGCGCACGCGTTCGATCTCGTTCAGCGACACGCAATCGAAGCCGAGTCCCGCGGCCGCGATCCGGCGCAGGATTTCCGGATGCGGGTTGGCCTTGAGCGCAAACAACGCGCGGCCGATGGACTTGATGCTGCCGAGCGCCTGCGCGGCTGCGTCCACCTGCGACAGATCGTAGATATAGGCGCAGTCACGCTTCGCCAGCGCACCGATCAATTCCTGTCGCTTCGTCGCCCACCACGGCTGCGCGCGAGCCGCAATCGCTTCGGGCTTGGCGAACAGTTGTTCCCAGGTGGGGCCCATGACGGTGTCGCCAGGTAACGGGCGAATCAACAGGTCATGCAGCTGCTCGACCAGTCGATCGCCCTGGTTCTCATCGACGACGAACGTGAAGTTGAGGTCGTTGGCGGCCTGGCTCAGCAGGTACACCTTCTGTTCCTCGAACAAGGCAAAGGCATCGCCGAGCTTGTGGAGGATGGCGCGGATGTTGCGGCCCACCAGCGAGACCGAGGCGCAAGGGCCGATGATCTGTACGCCGCAGAGCTTCGAAAGATCGGTCTGCAGCTTCCCCAACAATTCGCCGTCGAGTGTGTTGGCCGCCGGATCAAGCGTCACGGTGACGTTGGTTTCCGACGTCGACACCAGATCCACCGACATGCCGTGTTCCTTGAACACCGCGAATGCGTCGGCCATGAAGCCGACCTGGTGCCACATGCCAGGGCTGTCGAGCGAGATCAGCGTGATGCCCTTGCGATTGCAGACCGCCTTCACCTGTGCGGCCGACGCCGACTCGCCCGTGATCAGCGTGCCTTCGAGGTCCGGCGTCTGCGTGGCGTACACATATAGAGGAATCTGGTACTGGCGCGCTGGCAGCAGGCAGCGCGGATGCAGCACCTTGGCGCCGCTGGTCGCAATTTCCTGCGCTTCATCGTAATGCAGCGCGCGGATCAGGCGCGCTGTCGGCGTCGAGCGCGGGTTGGCGCTGAACATGCCGGGCACGTCGGTCCAGATTTCGATCGCCTTCGCGCGGAGCTTCGCGCCGAGATATGCCGCCGAGGTGTCGGAGCCGCCGCGTCCGAGCAGGCAGGTGTTGCCTTCAGCGTCGCGCGCGATGAATCCCTGGGTGATGACCACCGGAGTCGATGCGGTAAGCCGCTGCTCGAGCGCGGTATCGGGCGCAAACGAACACGTGGCCGAGAGTACGGAGGCCTTCGCGGAGGCGCCGCGATGTTCGGCGGTGAGCATGTCGCGCGCGTCCATCCACGTGACGTCGATTCCCTGTGACTTCAGGAATCTCGCGCCGATCTCGGTGGCCATGAGTTCGCCATTGGCCATCACACGTGCGCGCGTGCGATCGGACAGCTCGCGCACCAGCGCGATGCCATTGGCCACCTGCCGTAATTCGTCGAAATAGCCCTGCAGCTGCGCACTGACGCCGATACCGAGCTCGGTAGTTAGCTGGCGGTGCCGCTCTTCGATGGCCTTCAGCGCCTCGTCGGGCGCGCCTGCGCTGGCCGCGACGAGCAGCTTTTCCAGCATGTCGGTGATTTTGGTGATGGCCGAGTGGACGACCAGTACGCGCGCGCCCTTTTCCAGGCGACGTTTGACGACCAGCGCGATGTTGCGCCAGTTGACCAGCGTGGAGACGCTCGTGCCGCCGAACTTGACGACGACCCATGCAGAAGATGAACGCGCAGACATGCGCCTAACCTCGTCGCCAACCTGGGGCGACTCACTCACTGATAAGGAAACGAGACCCTATTGCTCGTCTTCGAAGCCGTCGTTCAGGTCTTTCTCGAGCCGACGATCGGCGAGCACTTCCTCGAGTCGGCTCCAGGCTGCTTTGCCGACTTTTTTCGTGCCGGGCTGCTGACGAACACGGCGATCGACCTTGTCGAGGATGCGATCGTAATCAGTGTTGTCTTCGGCTTCGGCGAGGAACTCTTCGTCTAAATCGAAGCTTTCGTTATCCCGTTCGGACATCTTTTTTCTTCAGAAAAATCTATATGGAACAGTGAGTTGCGACACCACGGGGGTCGCATTGAGGCTGCGAACTATAGCCGATTCGCGTTTGATATCAACCCCGTCGAAATTGGGGGTCCGGGACGCCCGGAACCACTGAAATGGGCGCCCCCACGGCCAGTTTCAGGCCGGCAGCGGCATTGCCACGCGATTGGGCGACCTCCAGGACGTCGAAGGAGTTGATAAGGCCCAGGTATTCGCCCTCCCGCGCGTCGCCGTAGGTGCGTTTGAGGGGTAGCCGCAGACCCGCAATGAGCACGGTCGGCATCGTCAGCGCAACCACGGCCGCCGATTCGATATTGGAAATGAGGTTACCGAAGCGATCCACGGCCACCACCACACCCTCGATGCCCCCGTCCGCCCGCGGACCCGTTGCGGTCCAGCTGGCCTGCTGGATGGAAGTGACTTCGGGGCCGAGGTCGGCCGGGTCACAACGGTTCGCTGCGATCGCGGCTGCCAGCGGCGCGAATACGTCGCGGCCATGAAAGGTCGCGCTGACATCGCTCACGCCGAATTTCACCAGCCGCGTGTTGTCGACCTTGATCACGCGATCGATTTTTCCGCGCGCCGCCAGAGGAGCTAACAGCCCGTTGTCCGGCGCGAGCAGTGCCTGTTCGCCTGACAAGGCCACGAGCAACGCACGCGGCGTACCGACACCGGGATCCACCACCGCCACGTGCAGAGTGCCCGCAGGAAAGTAACGTAAAGCCCGCGCCAGCCAGAACCCCGCTTCAACCGGTTGAAAGGCGCTGACCTCGTGCGCCATGTCGACGAAGCGCAGGTGCGGAGCGTGTCCGAGCATCACGCCTTTCATGATGCCGACGAAGGGTTCGCGCGCACCGAAATCGGTGGTTAGCGTGATGATGCCGTTGGCGCGAAAGACTGCCATGCGAACTCCGCGATCCGTACACTTCGCGACCATGTCGCGAACCCCAGAAACTGTCAATCGCATCCAACCTCAAGTTTCCATCGGAACTTTCACGCTGCTGTGCACCTGCTTCGTCGTGAGCGGCGTCGCGGCGCTGGTGTATCAGACGGCGTGGACCCGGCAGTTCGCCATTGTGTTCGGCACTTCCGAGCTCGCGGTGGCGACGGTGCTTGCCGCCTATATGGGCGGACTCGCGCTCGGTGCGCTGCTCGCGGAACGATTCCTTCCGCGCGTCACCCGGCCCGTGCTCACCTACGCGCTGCTCGAGCTGGGCATCGCCGGCAGTGCCGTCATCGTGGTTCCGCTGCTGTTGGTCGCAGCCAATCTCGCGTTGCAGGCGATGTTTGGCGGGCAGCCGTCTCCGCCCGATAGCGACCACGCGGGCACTACTATTTTCTATCTGCTCAGCGCCTTCGTCGCGCTGGCACTGCCGACGACGCTGATGGGCGCGACGCTTCCCATGCTGGCGCGCTACGCCGTCGCCGAAGAAGCGCAGATCGGGCGGCGCATCGGCATGCTCTACGCCATGAACACCGCCGGAGCGGTCGCCGGCGCGTTGCTCACGGCGTTCGTGTTGCTGCCCGAACTCGGCCTTGAGCGCACGATCTGGTTTGGGGCTGTGCTCAACGGCATCGTGTTCCTGCTGGCGGTTGGGCTCGCGCGCCGCGTTCCGGTCGAAAAGCCTGGCGTAGGTTACGAACTGGATGTGCCCCGCCCTCCGCCGCCACCGCCGCCGCAGAGGCCGCATTCCTTCCGACAATTTCCGGGCCCGGCGTGGGTACTGCCGCTGATGTTGCTCGCCGGGGCTGTGGCCTTTTTCCAGGAAGTTCTCTGGGCCCGGATGCTGGCGCACGTGGTGGGCAGCAGCATCTACGCCTTCGGCGTCATGGTGGCGAGCTTTCTTACCGGCATTGCCGTCGGTGGCGCGCTCGGCGCCACGGTCGCGCGCCGTCGTGAGCGCGCCGCGCTGGCGCTGGCGCTCGCGCTGATCTTCGCCGCCATCGCCGCGGCAGCGGCCTATCTGAACCTCGAGTCGCTGCTGCCAAAAACCGCAGGGCTGTTGTCGACCGCCGCCGCGGATTCCGGATGGCGCGTGCCCAACGCACTCTTCGCGGGTGTTCTGCTGCTGCCAATGACACTCGCCATAGGCATGACCTATCCACTCGCGGTGCGCGTGCTGGCGAGTGACACCGCCGATGCGGCCCCGGCGAGCGCCCGCGTCTACGCCTGGAACACCGTAGGCGCGATCGTGGGCTCGCTCGCGGCGGGATTCATCCTGATTCCCGAACTGCGCTACGAAGGCGCGATCCGCGTCGCCGTCTTCGCCAGTGCCGCATTGGGCATCATTGCGTTGTGGCTGCTGCTGCCCGTGAATCGCATTCTCGCGATTGCGGTGTCCGTGGGCGCCGTCGCCGGTTGCGCGTTCTTCCGGCCGCAAGCTCCCATGACCTTGCTGATCACTTCGCCTCTCAATGTCGGAACCAATGGGCGCGTGCTCTATTACGACGTCGGTCGCAGCGCGAGCGTCGTGATGCTGGCGCAGGACGGCGGCCTGGCCTTGCGCACCAACGGCCTGCCCGAGTCGTTGATGGACAGCCCAGGATCGCTGCAGCGCTTCAGTGGTGAATTCTGGCTGTCGCCACTCGCGGTGATCGCGCGCCCCAAGGCGCGTGACATGTTGATCGTGGGGTTCGGCGGCGGCGTGGTGGTCGAGGGCGTTCCTCCGAGTGTGCGCAAGGTCGACGTCATCGAGCTCGAGCCGAAGGTCATCGAAGCCAACCGCGTGACCGGCCAGCTGCCGCAAGCGCAATCCGCTCGCCGATCCGCGCGTCAACATCATCGTGAACGATGCGCGCGGCGCATTGCGACTGACCGACCGCCGCTACGACGCCATCGTGTCGCAGCCGTCCCACCCGTGGACGGCCGGCGCCTCGCACCTCTATACGCGCGAGTTCATGCAGCTCGCGCACGATCATCTGAACTCTGGCGGAGTGTTCGTTCAATGGATGAACGTGATCTTCATGGACGAGGATCTGCTGCGCTCGCTGACCGCGACGCTGCTCAAGGTGTTCCCCGAAGTGCGGGTTTATCGACCCGATCCGAACACCATGGTGTTCCTGGCGAGCGACGCGCCGCTCGATGTGGAGCTCGAGCTCGCGCGCAGCGGTTTGCCGCTTCGCGATGCACCGCTGCACTACGCACGCTTCGGCATCGCCAACGTCGAAGACCTCGTGGCCGCGCTGGTGCTCGACTCTGAAGGCGCGCGGCGCATCGCCACCGGTGCGCCACTGATCACCGACGACGACAATCGCATCGCGACATCCAGTGTCTTCGAAAAGGGTCGCGGCATGACCGGCGACACCAGTGGTCGCCTGTTCGCCGCACACGATCCACTGCAACGCGCGGATTCGGTGGTGTATGGGCAGCTCAAGGAATCTCTTTCCTTCCCCTATCTGGCGCGGCGCAACGGCGTCTTCGTACTGCTGGATCCAAGCCAGGCCGATCGCGTCGGACGCATGTCGCAGTTCCTCGCGGGAGATGCACGAGGCGAATACCTGCGCGCCTACTACTATCGAATGAAAAACCAGGCACAGCGGTCGACTGAAACACTGCGGCTCGCCATCGACGACTATCCGGCCGACGACTCACTGCGACTGGAATTCCTGCGCCCCTGGTATGGCGACCTGGTCATGGACAAGGCACCGGCGGAAATTGCCGAAGTTGCCGCCGGCCTCAATGCGCCGGCCGCGCAGGTGCTTACCGCGGCCCGACATGCATTCAAATCGGAATGGCGCGAAGTCGCGCTCGCTGACGCGGCGCTCGCCGAAATTCCCTGGACCAGTGTCTGGTATTCGGAGTCTTTGGAACTGCGCGTGAACTGGCGCCTCTGGGTGACAGACGCGCGCAACCGGAAGCGATTCGGGGACGAAGCGATTTCGATGATCGACCGCCTCGCCATCATGAGCCCAACGCTGAACCTTTACGGCCTGCGCACTCGTGCGGGATTCGCCGCCGACCGGCCCGAGGTGGTGGTGGAATCGCTGTCGAACTACGCGCGGCTCGCGGCGGGCATGGTCAAGGCCGGTGTCAACACGCCGGAATCCGTGCGCAAAGATGCCCGCGCGTTGCGCAATGTACTCGACGAGGTCGCCAAATTGCCGAAGGTCGACGCGGCGCGCATCGCAGAGGTGCGCGCCGAGATCGCCGCACTGACGTCCAGCCTGGTAACTAACTAGCAGGTACGGCGGGAGTTTCCGGCAACGCTGCGGGCACGGCCGGCGTGGGTTCCGCGGGCGCCGCCGGAGTTTCCGGCAACGGCGGCGGTGCGGGAGGCAGCGCGTCCGGCGCAAGTTCCAGGCCGACCATGGCCGGCAATCCATTGGCATCCTTCAGCGTCGCAAGCACGAAGTCCCAGTGGATCGCGGCGGGCGTCTCGCCGAGCGCGGTATTCGCAAGCGCGTAGAAACTTTCCAGGTCCACTTCGGCGCGCTGACCTTCGGCATCCACCGGCGGATGCACCTCGAGCCAGACCTGCCCGCCCACACGAGCCACCTTCACCGGCTCGTTCACCAGCCACACCGGTGTGTTGACGGGAACCAGCGGAAACAACTCTTCGATGTCTTCGGGGTACATGCGGATGCAGCCATGCGTGATGGCCATGCCCACCGCAATCGCGTTGTTCGTGCCATGGATAAGGTACGCGCCAGGCGTAATGCCGAGGCGCATGGCATACAGACCGAGTGGGTTGTCGGGGCCCGATTTCACCACCGGCGGCAGCGGATCGCCGCGCTCCGCATGTTCCTTGCGCACCGACTCCGGCGGAGTCCAGGTGGGATTCTTGCGCTTGTCAACGACGCGCGTCTTTCCGAGCGGCGTGTTCCAGTCCATCTTGCCGATGCTCACTGGATAGGTGATGACCTGCGGCGTCTCACCCTTTTTCGGCTTCGGGAAGTAGTAGAGGCGATGCTCGGGTAGATTGACCACGATGCCTTCGCGGATGCTCGGCGGCAGCAGCCGCTGCCCCGGGATGACGATGGTGGTGCCCTCACCCGGCAGCCACGTGTCCACGCCGGGATTGGCGCGCAGAATCTCTTCGTAGCCCAGGCCGTAGCGCCGGGCCAGATCCGGCAATGTGTCTTCGCCGTGCGCCGTAATGGTTTCTATGTCGCCAAACATCTGCGCTTCGGCAACCGTGAGCGGGTACTGCGCGGCACTCGCCGCCGTCGCGCCGCCAACCAACAGCGCGGCGAAAATTCTCAAATGCATCGACTGCACCTATTCCGGGAAATGCTTTTATGGACACAGTCTTGCACAAATCTCTACACTCGGCCGCCGTGAATGAAGCCCAACTCGACTTTTTGCGCCAGTCAATCCGCACCATCGCGGATTACCCCAAACCGGGTATCCAGTTCCGTGACATCACCACGTTGTTGCGCGACGCCAAGGCATTCGCGCTCACCGTCGATGCGCTGATCGAGCCGTGGCGCGATCAGAAGGTCGACAAGGTCGCGGGCATCGAAGCGCGCGGCTTCATCCTCGGCGGCGCCGTCGCGCACGGCCTCAAGTGCGGCTTCGTGCCGATTCGCAAGCGCGGCAAGCTGCCGCATGAAACGGTCCGCGTTGCCTATTCGCTCGAATACGGCGTCGACGAAATGGAAATGCACACCGACGCCATCCGCGCCGGTGAGCGCGTGTTGCTGATCGACGACCTCATCGCCACCGGCGGCACCGCGACAGGAGCCGCCTCGCTGTTGCAGTCGGCCGGTGCCGAGGTTTGTGCGGCCTGCTTCGTCATCGACCTCCCGGGGCTCGGCGGCGCTGCGCGCCTGCGCACTGCCGGCATATCGGTGCAATCGCTGCTCACGTTTTGAAATGGGTGCGGCACCCATGAGCGCACGCACCTTCGTGCTGATTGCCGGTGCATGGCACGGCGCCTGGTGCTGGCGGAAGATAGTTCCGCTGCTCGAAGCGCAGGGGCATCGCGTGCGCATCCCCGACCTTCCGGCTACCGGCGCTGACACGACCGATCCTGCGAAAGTCACGCTGGAAAGTTGGGCGCGCTTCGTGGCGGAGCTGCTCGCCGCGGAACCCGAACCCGCGATTCTCGTGGGACACAGTCGCGGTGGCGTGGTGATCAGCCGCGCCGCGGAAATCCTTCCCGACAAGGTCCGGCGCCTGGTGTACCTCTGCGCCTACCTGCTACCCGCAGGCGGCACGCTCGCCGAGACCGCTCGCGGCGACCAGGAGTCGCTGGTGCCGCCCAACATGATTCCCGCGGCCGGTGGCCTCACCTGCAACCTGCGCGACAGCGTGATCCGCGACGCCTTGTTCGGTCTGTGTTCGGATGCGGATTACGAGCGTGCGTTGACGCAGATGCGTCCCGAACCGCTGAAACCGCTGGTGACGCCGCTGAGGGTGACGATGGAACGCTTTGGCCGCATACCGCGCGCCTACATCGAATGTTCGCAGGACCGCACCATCACGCTCGGCGCTCAGCGCCGCATGCAGGCCGCGCTGCCCTGCGATCCGGTGTTGACTCTCGCCTCGGACCATTCGCCGTTCTTTTCGCAGCCGACGGCGCTGGCACAGATGTTAGGCGGGCTTTGAGCGGATGTTGATCTCGATCTGGATGCCGTCCGGATCGAAGACGAACAACTGCCGCAGATCGCTGTCCGGCACCTGCGTGGCGCGATACCTGACCCCGTGTCTGGTGAAACTGCCGATGAGCTCATCGTAGTCAGTGGCGGCGAAGGCGATGTGGTCCACGCTGCCGCTGCCATGATCCACCGGATCCGCCGGATTGGCGGCGGTGCGCGACGTCTCGTCGTAGCTCGCGCGTTCGCCGACGTGTATGCAGGCCACGTCGCCCGCGTAGATCCACAGGCCCTTGAACTTGAACGGGGGCCGAGGTCCCGTGCGCAGCCCCAGCACGTCGCAGTAAAATGCGCGTGTCTTCTCGAGATCCTTCGCGAGCAACATGAAGTGCTGCATGTGGGTGATGGGCATTTGCGGCGCAGTATATGCGCCCAAAACTCACACAAGATACTCAAACGAAACTCAGACGAAAGTCACCGCGAGCGGAATCCACAACGAGCCCAGGAACACGGAGATGGCGGCCGCGCTCGCAGTGAGCTCGAGGTCCAGTCCTTCGCGGGCCGACAGCACCACGGCGGTGAACCCGATGGGAGCCGCGGCTCCGAGCGCCGCAACTCCGGCCGCGGTGCCCGTAAGTCCGAACAGCAGTGCAAGCGTGAATCCGACGAGCCCGCCGAAGCCGGTACGCAACGCTACGCTGGTGATTACCTCCGGTCGGCGCATGCCCGCGGCGCTGACCAGCAATCCCATGGCGAGCGGCACCAGCAGCACCAGCACTTGTCCGGTCACCAGGCAGTAGTGGATGAGATCGCGTGACAGCGATACGCCGCCCACATTGAGCGCCAGCGCCAGGAACAATACCCAAAGCGGCGGTGCCGCCAGCGCGCGCCGGAGCAGCACCGGAATATCGTCGGTGTGTCCGCCGTACTTGCAGGCGACGACGGTAGTGAGCGTCCAGGCCATCACGGCGTGGCCCATGTCGTACATCACCAGTTGGGAGAACGCGGGCGGGCTCAAGACCAGCGACGCGAACGGGTAGATCATCGCGATGTTCATCGACATCGCGCACAACGACATCGCGCCCTCGCCCTTCTTCGGCAGGCGAAAGCGGCGCGCCAGGAACGCAGCAGCGGCCCAGCCCGCGAGCGCCGTGCAGACCGCAATGGCCGGCAGCAACGCGTGCTCGCGCGCCAGCGTCACGCCCGAGAGCGCACCGAAGATCAGGATGGGCAGCACCACGTAGAACACGAAGTTGAGCAGCGCCCGCCCCTGCGCCGCCCCGGCCCAGCCTGCGCGTCGCAGGAGCACGCCGAGAAAGAACACCGCGGCCACCGCCGCCAGGCGCCAGTGATCGATGAGCCATTGATAATCAGGAAGGGCCACGCTGCAAATCTATCTTAAGGCTGCGGAAGTTCGATAGCGGGTGCGTGTGCTCGCGTCGAGCATTGGTGTATGAGCACAGAAAACCGTTCCTCACTCATGAACCGCTATCTCGATCCGGCCTCGAGCCTGGGCGAGATCATGTTCGGCCTCATCATGACGCTCACCTTCACGCTGGGCGCCGGCATCATCATCGAGGACGAGGGTCGCGAAGGTGCACGCGAACTTCTCATCGCGCTCATCGGCTGCAACATCGCCTGGGGCGTCATCGACGCGGCGATGTACATCGTGAATGAGCTGTTCACGCGAGGTAAACGGCGACGCGTCGCCGAGGCCGTGCGCAGCGCGCCGGATGAACGTGCCGCTGTGGCGGTGGTGGAGAACGAACTCAGCGACTTTCTCGAAGGCGTCGGTGACGACGCGGAACACCAGGCCTTGTACACGCGGGTTGCCGCGAAGGTGCGCACCGCGGACATCCCGCCCAACCGCCTCACCAAGGCGGATTTCATGGGCGCATTCACCAGCTTCTGGCTGGTGGTGATTGCCAGCCTGCCCGCGGCAATCCCGTTCCTGGTCTGGGATGACGCGCGCTTCGCGCTGCGCGTCTCGAACGCCATCCTGCTCGCCTTCCTGTTCTTCTGCGGATACAAATGGGCGCGTTACACCATGGGCAGCCCCTGGGTGTTCGGTCTCATATTCCTGGCCGGCGGTTTCGGACTCGTGGCAATGGCCATCGCCCTCGGTGGTTAGACGCCCGGCATTTAAAAACTGTAGGCGGCGAAGATCATCCCGTAGACAAAGGTATCGGTGCGGCCATTCGACTGCTCGATCGCCTTGCCCGGTTCGCCCACTGCGGCGACGAAGCTCAGGATGAAATTGTCGGTGAGCGTCCAGTCCATGTACCAGTCGAGCTCGGTGCCGATGTCGGATGAAGTCACCAGCGGATCGAAAGACGCTGCCTGATCCAGCTTGAAGTCGAAGAAGATGAGGCCGGTGGAGATCGACTCCGAGGGTTTCGCGCTCAGGCGCAGCTGGTTGGAAACGAGATTCGAGTTCGAGATCAGGTAGCCGCCAGCGATCTCACCCTGCCACCAGGTGCTCCAGTCGTAGAACCCGGTGAACAATCCGTCGAAGGCTTCATTTTCGACGGTATTCGGATCATCGCCTTCGAAGAAGGCGTAGCGGTAGGACAGCTTCAGCTTCCAGGCGTCTTCGAACTGCCAGGCCGCAAGCGCGTTGTAGGCGGTCGAGTCGAGCAGCTCGCCGTTGTCCTCCAGCGCGTACTCGAGTTCGAAGGACAACTGCTTCAGGTTCGGGAACGGTGCGGTGAAGGCGCGCAGGTTGTAGACATCGAGTCCATCGCGCTGCGGAGCCATGCTTTCCTTCGCGGACCAGCTCATGTAGGTAGCGCCGAGCGTCGTGTCCTCACCGATGGCGTATTCGAAGTTCAGGCCCCACAGCTTGCTGCCGCTGTCGGACTCGGGTAGTTCGTCCCGATCGAGGTAGAAAGCCTCGATCGTGCTGTTTCCCGGCTTGAAGCGCCCGATTGCCGCGAGCTCGAACGCCTTGCGCGCATTCGTCCAGTAGCCACCGCGCGATCCACCCTCCGACGCGCCGTCGTAGAGCAACATGCCGTGGCCGAGCTTGAACCCTGCGCGACCGACGCTGAAATCCCACAGCGGCTTCTCGCCGCCCGAACGCCAGCCGATGTACAGGTCTTCGACGCCGAACGACGTCGAGTCGCCGCCCACGAGCGTCGGTGACGAGCTGAATGTGCCCTCACCCACGGCGCTCAACTTGCCGTACCACTGCGACCCGCTGTCATTGGTATGTACGCCGCTGAGGCCCCGCCTTGATCGTTCCCTCGTTCCAGTTGTCACCGAGATCGCCGGACGGCATCGGGACGCGGATTGCGGTACAGCGAGTTGCCGAAACCGAAAGTGCCGAACGTCGCGTCGAGATTGAAGGTCCAGTCCACGCCCGCCGGCAAACCGGGCGGCGGCGCGGGCTTCGTCTCTTCGTCCTCCGCGAGCGCCGGAACCGCTGTAAGCGCAAGCAGAACTGCCGCGGCGACCTTGCTTCGAGCAGTAGTGGGGGGCATGACGGAACTCCTCTTTTGAAACATGTTAGGCATTCGATTTCTCGCGCTTCATCGCAAGCTTGCGATCACGCGCCTGCGCCATCGAGCGCATGAAGAAGGGATACAGCGGCACGCTGATCAGCAGCGCCACCAGTGCGTGCACCACGGTTTTGGGATCGCCACCGACGACCGCCCACAGGCAATAGGCAACGGCGATGAGCGCGATGACCTTGTAGGTCACGAAAGTCTTGTGCGATGCCCCGTGGTCGTGGAGCACCTTCAGCGTCGCGACCGACGCGTACACGTACGGCACGATGATGAGGATGACCGCGAGGTCGACGATGCGATTGAACTGCTGTGCCAGCGTCGGCGACATGGTGGCGAACAGCACCAGCGTCATGAGCGCCGAGACGATGATGAGGCCGACGCCCGGCACGCCATGGCGATTGATGCGCGCGAAGATCTGCGGAAACATGCCGTCGTCGGCCGCCGCCTTGCCAGACTGGCCGACCAGCAACATCCAGCCGCCGAGTGATCCGACGGATTTCAACACCGCGCACACGCTGATGATCACCGCTCCCCAGGTACCGATCGTGATGCGTGCGGCCTCGGCGAACGGCGCGTGCGAGTTCTGCAATTCCTCGTTGGTCAACATGCCCATGATGACCGTGGAGCTCAGCACATAGATGACGGCGGCCGCGCCCAGGCCCATGAGCGTGGCGAGCGGCACGTTGCGTTTGGGGTTCTCGATCACGCCGGCCGACACCGTGGCGCTCTCGACACCCATGTAGGCCCATAGCGCCATCGAGGCGGCGCGAGAGATCGCGCTCATGTCGGAGTTGCCGCTGACATTCCAGCCACCCATGAACTTCTCGGTGTCGAACCAGAACCAGCCGAACAGCGCGATGCCGAGAATCGGGATGATGGCCAGCAGCATCGTCCACGCTTCCAGCGCACCGACCACGCGGGGCCCCAGAATATTGACCACGGTCAGCAGCCAGATCAGCAGGCACGTGGCGACCACGCTCGAGACCGGGTCGTTGATGATCGGAACCAGTTCGGCGAGATATCCCACCGCCGCCACCGCAATCGCGATGTTGCCGATCCAGTTGCCGAACCAGTACACGTAGTTAGTCTGGAATCCGGCGTAGGGCCCGAGGAAGTCGCGCGCGTAGGCGTACGGACCACCTGGCTGCGGATCGAGCTCACCCAGTTTGGCGAAGCACAGTCCCAGCGCGGCGACGCCGACGGTCGCGATGACCCATCCGAAGATGGCGATGCCGCCGACCTGCGCGAGGTTGACCGGGAGCAGGAACACGCCAGTGCCGATCATGTTGCCGGCCACGAGCATCGTGGCCTGCAACAGTCGCCATCTTCTTTCCGGGCTGGCTCACTAGCCGCCTGCGTCCGCCTTCAGGCACTGGATGTACTGGACGCCGTCACGAGTCTCGATACCGTGGGTGTCGTGCCCGAAGCCGGGGAAACGTTGGTCCCAGGCCCACAATGCCCGGAGGTACCCGAGATAGGGGCCGTCATCGGCGCCCGTGGACTCACCGGGCATGAGCATCGGAATTCCCGGTGGATACGGCACCACGCTCGTGGCCAGGATCCGCCCGGCCAGCTTCTCGAGCGGCACGTGCTCGATTTCGTCGCGTACCAGATGTTGATAGGCCTCGCTCGGCGACATGGCGAGATCGGGCAGCGTCGAAAACGCCTGCGCGAGCCAGTGAGTCTGCCGCGCGGTCTTCAATTGATCGAACATCTGATCGGCGAGCTCGTGCAGACCGAGCTTGCCATAGACGCTCGGATGATCTTTCACGAGTCCCGGCAACACTTCCGCGATCGGCGCGTTGCGATCGTAGTCGCGCTTGAACTCGAGCAACGCGTTGAGCAGCGTTCCCCAACGTCCCTTCGTGATACCCATCGAGAACAGGACCAGGATCGTGAAGTCGGTGGTCTTTTCGACCTCGACGCCGCGATAGTGCAGATACTGCGTCACCAGCGTGGCCGGAATGCCGCGCTTGTCGAGGCCTCCCTTGTCCGCCACACCCGGGGTCACGATCGAGCATTTGATCGGATCGAGCATGCAGTAGTCGGGTTCCAGGTCGGTGAAGCCGTGCCAGGTTTCGCCCGGATGCAGAACCCAGCATTGCGGATCGGTAGCTAGTTGTGCAGGTGAAGCGTCCTCGAAGCGGACCTTCTTGCCCGCCTTGCCCTTGCCGCCGCGCACCTTGACGGTCTCCGCGTTCCAGGTCTTGAAGAACCATTCACCCTTTTTCGCGAACTGCCGGTGGACGCGGCCAACGGACTGCCGGAAGGCAATGGCCTCCTCGATCGTTTCATTGGTGAGCGTGAGGCCGCCCGGGCCGTCCATCATGGCGGCCGTGACGTCGTTCGACACGATGATGGGATACAGCGGCGAGGTCGACGCCTGCATCATGAAAGATTCGTTGAAGCGCGAATGCGGAATGGCGCCGCGGCCGTCACGAATGTGCAGGAAGGACGCCTGCGACAGCGCGGCCAGCAGCTTGTGCGTGGAGTGCGTGGCGAAAATCGTCGGACCCTTGTGATCCTTCGGATCGCCATGCATCGCGTGCCGATCACGATAGATAGGATTGAAGCGAGCGTACGCATACCAGGCTTCGTCGAAATGGATGCGGTCGACGCTCGGGATCGAGCAGCTCCTGCACGCGTTTCGCGTTGTAGCAAAGTCCGTCGTACGTCGAGTTCGTGACGACTGCGTAGACCGCCCGCTTGTCGATGTCCTTGGTGGCCAGCGAATTGGCCTTGATCGAGGCCTTGATGGCCTCCTTGGTGAGCCGCGCCGGCGGGATGGGGCCGATGATTCCGTAACGGTTGCGCAGCGGCACCAGGTAGTTGGGAATGCCGCCCGACATGACCAGGCTGTGCTCGATCGACTTGTGGCAGTTGCGATCGCACAGCGCGATCTGGTCGCGACCCACCGCCGCCATGAAGATGACGCGGTTCGACATCGAGGTGCCGTTGGTCACGCTGTAGGTGCGGTCCGCGCCAAATACCCGCGCCGCATATCGCTCGTGTTCGCCCATCGGCCCCGAGTGATCGAGCAGCGATCCCAGGCTCCCGACGCTGATCGACAGATCGGATCGCAGCAGATTTTCGCCGTAGTAGTCGAAGAACACCCGGCCGACCGGCGATTTCAGAAACGCTGTGCCGCCCGCATGGCCGGGCGTGTGCCAGGAGTACGCGTGATCCTGATTGAACCTCATCATCGCCGCGGCCAGGGGCGGCATCATCGTATCGATGTAGCGGCGGATGGACGCCTGGACGCGCCCACCGACGAACGCAGCGGTGTCCTCGAGCGTCCAGACGAACTCATCGACCATCTCCATCACGTCGATGGGGATGTCGGTGGCCTGCCCTCGTTCGGCCATGAGGAAGATCGGGATCTTGTCGTTGCGCGAGCGCAGGAACTTCAGGAAGGTATGCGCACGCTTGTGATCGTCATCCTCTCCCAGCGTCCAGTCGATCAGCACCGCGTGGATCGCGGAGTCCGATGTCACCACCGAAGTTCCATCTTCCGCAGACGTCGCCTCGACGACATCGATACTGCGGCCTTGCAACTCCTCCACGAGCGACCGTATCGCGCGCCCTTCGGCGGTTGGATTGCCGAGCTCGTCGTCGACGACGAGCGCACGTAAGCTCATTCGGTTGGTGCCGCGCTGAATCATGTCTCTTGCTCCTTCATTCCGGGATCGTGATCCACTGGAAGAACGTGTCGGTCTTGTCGTCGTATTCCCCGAACCACTTCGCGTACAACTTCGGGAAATCCGGCGATGCGTAGATATGGCTCAGCGCGCGATCCACCGCCCCACGGAATTCGTCATCGCCGTGCGCCAGCCCAAGCGCGTAGGGTTCGCGCGTGAACTGCCGATCGAGAATCGCGTAGCTCTTGCGTGCGGCAGGATCGATCGCCGCGAGAATCAGCGTGCCAGTCACCGAAGAACGCGTCGACCTTGCGCTCCTGCAGCAGACGCATGCCGGTGTGATAGTCCGCAACCGGCTCGACTTTCGCGTCGACTCCCAGCTTCTGGCGCCGACCTTCGAGCCATTTCTCCGACGAGGTGCCGGTAACGACCGCGAATGTCATGCCCTTCAGCAGTCGTGAAGCCGGCGATCCGCGCCATACGGGAGTCTTCGGCTGTGACTTGGCGTCCGCTTCGATCGCGGCCCGCAGCTTGGCCGCGGAGTCGGTCATCATGACCGCGCGAATCCCACCGCCGAACACCGGGATCGAGAACGACGCTTCCTTGCGCTTGGCCAGCGTCACGCTGCTCGGTGAACACAGCAGGTCGATGCGCGCGCTGTCGAGCGCGAACATGCGCCAGTCCATGGCCACCGGCGCGAACTGCGAGTTCAACTGCGGCAAGCGCCAGATCCTTCTTGAGCTCTTCGACGACGCGCTGACACAGCTCGATCGTGTAGCCGTCGGGCTTGCCCGCCGAACCCGCGAACGAAAATGGCCGTGCATCGTCGAGGTAGCCGAGCTTGATGAAGGCCGTCTCTTTGATGCGATCCAGAGTCTGCGCCGCGGCCGGCATCGCACAGGCGAGCGCGACGACGGCGGCGGCAAACATTGCGGATGACTTGATTCTCATGTTTTTTCTCCTCATACCTTCGCCGCGGCGTGCCGGGCTGCCTTCCAGCTCACCCGTGAAGCGGTTCGCGATGAATCCCCAGACGATGTAGACGACGCCGAGTACCAGCATGCCGCCCATCACCGCGTCTTTGCCCGAGGCGTAGAGCGCGAAAACGCTGTAGCCCATTGCCAGGAGCAGGATCACGACGTTGCGCGTGTAGACGTTGTCGGCCACCTTCGCGGTCTTCATCATGACGAACAACGCGGACAGCGACACGATGTAGGGAATGACGTTGGTGACCACTGCGAGGTTCACCAGCGCGCTGAACTGCTCGCTGAGCGTCGGCGAAATCGTCGACAGCGCAAGCCCGGTTTGCACGATACCCAGCACGATCATTCCCTTGATCGGTGCGCCCATCGCATTCACCTTGGCGAACATCGAGGGCATCATGCGGCTCTCGGCCGCTGACTTGCCGGTCGACGCAATCGTGAACTGCCAGCCTAACAACGAGCCCAGGCATGCAAGGATCGCGAGGGCCATCACGATGGTTCCCACCGTCGGACCAAACATCTTCGCGTACACCAGGCCGAAGGGACCGGTCGATTCCGCAAGCTCGGCGTTGGGCACGATGCCCTGGATGACCGTGGTCGAAAGCACATAGATCACGGCGGCGCCCAGCGTGCCAAACAGGCAGGCGAGCGGAACGTTCTTCTTGGGATTCTCGACCGCGTCAGAGTTCTGCGCCGCGGACTCCATGCCGAGGAAGGCCCACAACGTCAGCGAGATGCTCGAACCCATGCCCTGGCCGAGGCTCAACCCTTGTGGATTCCAGGCTGCGCCAAACGTCTCCTTGCTGAACCAGAACCAGCCGATGATGGAGAGCAGTCCCACGGGAAGGATGACGCCCCACACGGTCACGGCTCCGATCTTGCCGGTGACGCTCGGGCCGCCGAAGTTGGCCACTGTTGTCAGCCACAGCAGCGCGATGACGCTCATGCAGGTGGCGATGGGAGTGGCCGACATTCCAGGGAAGAACGTTGCCATGTAGCCCACTGCCGAAATCGCGATGGCGACGTTGCCAATGGCGAGCGACAGGAAATACAGCATGAAGACCTGGAAGTATCCGGACTTTCCGTAGGCGTCTTCGGCGTAGGCCGCCATGCCGCCGGTCTTCTGGTTGAATATTCCTGCTTGTGAAAATCCGTAGGCGATGGCCATCGACCCGACGGCCGTGACGACCCACGAGAGCAAGGAAATTGCGCCGACCCCCGCCATGTTGGCCGGCAGCATGATGATGCCGGAGCCCATCATGTTTACGGCGACCATGAACGTTAGCTGCACTACGTTCATCTTCTTTTTTGTCTCAGCCATACCGCTTCTCCTTAACTTGTCGCTGCGCTGTTCATTGGCGAACCACATAGGTGTGGAACTTGATGCGACCGTTCACCTGCTCCTGGTACACGCCCTGCACTTCGTAGTTGAAGCCGGGGAAACGGTTGAACGATTCCTCGAACGTCGAAAAATAGTCGAGCATGGGCTGGGCTCTCGTATCCCAGCGCTCGCCGGGAACGAGCACGCCGATGCCCGGTGGATAGATGAGTGCAAGCGTCGCGGCGATGCGGCCGCGGATGCTGGCGTCGAGCGGCACGTAGTCCACTTCGTTCGCGACCAGCGCCTCGTAGGCGTCCTTCGACGACATCGCGAACTCGGGAAAGCTGCTGGCACGAAAGCAGGCCTTCTGCAGTTCCTTGACGTTCGCCTTGCGATAGAAGTCGTGCATCTCCTTGCAGACCTTGCGCAGCGAGTAGCCCGCATAACGCGCACTGTTCTGCGCAAACAAGGTGGGCAGGGCTTCGCCGAGCGGCGCATCGCGATCCCAGAGATTCTTGAACTTCACCAGCTTGGAGATCAGAGAGTTGAGCTTGCTTTCATCCTCGGCCGGCGTCATGAGGAACAGGATGCTGTTGAGATCGCATTTCTCGGGAACGATGCGTTGTTCGCGCAGGTAGTTCGCGAGCACCGTGGCCGGCACGCCGAAATCCAGGTACTCGCCCGTCTTGCGGTCGATACCCGGCGTCAGCAGCATGAGCTTGTTCGGGTCGACCATCGCATAGTTTTCCGAGTAGCCCTTGTAGCCATGCCAGGAGGCCTTCGGGTCGAAGGTCCAGCACTGCTGCTCTTGCTTCAGTACGTCGGTGGGCAGGTCTTCCCAGGCAACGTTGGTTGCGTCCGGCGTGAACTTCGAGCCGCGGATGTTGACGGTGTCCGGCACGAACGGATCGAAGAACCATTGCTCTTCGGCGTCACGCCCGGTGCTGGCGAAGTGCCGGCCGTATTCGCGCAGCTTCTTGCGCGCCTCGATGCCGAGCGCGATGCAGCGGTCCCACAACATCTCACCGGCCTTGCCGGCGTGGATCTTGGCGTTGACGTCGAGCGCGGCGAACAGCGGATAGAACGGCGACGTCGAGCAGTACATCAGGAACGACTCGTTGAACCGCTTGTGTTCGATGAAGCGCCTTTGTCCCTTGATGTGCTCGTCGCGCTTGTGGATCTGCGAGGCCTGCGAGAATCCGGCACCTTGCTTGTGCACTGACTGTGTCGAGAACAGCCCCGCCATATCGGCCGTCAGATTCTCGAGGCGCATCGGGCTGTGATCGGTGAACAGCGGGTGAAATGCGTTGTAGCCGATCCACGCTTCGTCCCAGAGAACGTAGTCGCAGAGATGGCCGATCTTCTCCATCACCTTGCGCACGTTGTAGACCGTGCCGTCGTAGGTCGCGAGCTGGATACAGGCCATGCGGAACGGGCGTTCCGCCTTGTACAGCTCGGGATCCTTCACCATCGGATTGGTTCGGATCTGCTCGCGCAGGGACTTCTCGTCCCACGCGTCCCAGTCCACCGCGCCGATCATGCCGAAGGAATTGCGCGCGGTCGGCAGGAAGATCGGCGTCGCGCCCGCTTTCACGAGAGCGCCCTGATGAAGCGACTTGTGGTTGTTGCGATCGAAGAGCACCAGGTCGCCGCGCTTGAGCGCCGCCTGCGTCACCACTTTGTTGGCCGTCGACGTACCGTTCAGCACGAAATACGTGCGGTCCGCGCCGAACACCCGCGCGGCGTAACGTTGCGCGTCGACCGCGGGTCCGACATGAATGAGCAGGTCGCCGAGCTCGACGTCGGCGTTGCACAGGTCGTTGCGAAAGATCTGCTCGCCGAAGTGCTTGAAGAAGATCTGGCCGGCCGGTGATTTGCGGTAGAACTCGCCGCCCTGGTGCCCGGGACATGCAAAGGAAATCTTGGCTTCGGAATCGTAGCCCATGAGCGCACCGAAGAACGGCGGCAAAAGGCTCATGCCATACGAGGTGATGCTGGCGCAGATCTGCTTGGCATAGAACGCGGGCGTCTGTTGTCCCAGATAGACGAAGCCATTGACTTCGCCGACCATGCCCAGCACCGACAGATCGGCGATGCGGCTCGAATCCGCCAGCGCCCACAGCGGAGTCGTGAATCCGCAATCGCGAATGGCTTTGCCCAGCGTGCGCGCATGCTCGCGCCGGGCGCCGTCGACGGAGGCGATGTAGGCGCCCACGTCAGAGTCTTCGGAAACATCGCGTGAATAACGGTCACTGACTTCCACCTCGATGTTTTCGGCACGCAGCCGCTCGAGCAACGCGGCGACCTGCGGATTCGCGTCATCGACGAGGGCAACCACCTTCAGCAACTTGTGGAAGGGAATCGGAATCGTCGGCGTCCTGGCCGCAAAGTCCTGCATGCTCCGTCTCCGGCGGTTTGGGTCTGGCTACTTCACGCAAAGCACATGGAACACACCGTCGATCTCTTCGGTGCCCTCCACTTCTTTGGCGAAACCCGGAAACATGTGCCCCCACTCCTGCAGCGTGCGCAGGTAGGTGATCCACGGTCCGTCCGCCGCGCCGAGGCTCTCGCCCGGCATCACGATCGGAATGCCGGGTGGATAGGGAATGACACCGACGGTGACGACACGATCGGCCATCTTGTCGAGCGGCACCTTTTCGGCGTCACCCGCCATCAGGCGCTGGAACGCGCGTCGCGGCGTCATCTTCGGTGTGGGCAGCGTGGCGTAGGCCTGCGTCTGCCAGTGACCTTGTTTGCTCTTGCGCAACTGCGCCCACATCTCGTCGCCGAGATCCTTGAGCCCCTTGCCGGCGTAGCGATGCGGCGCGTTCGCGACGAGCCCCGGCAGCACTTCGGACAAGGGCGCGTTGCGGTCGTAGTCGACCTTGAAGTCGAGCAGCGTGTTGAGCAACGTGCCCCACTTGCCCTTGGTGACGCCGATCGAGAACAGGAACAACACCATGTGATCGGTGGTGCGCGACGGGACGATCCCGTGGCGCCCGATATACGCGGTGACGATGTCCGCCGGAATGCCCTTCTCGTCGAGCTGACCATCGTCCTTCATGCCCGGGCAGACGACACCGAACTTGATCGGATCGAGCATGCACCAGCCATCGGGCAGACCATCGAAGCCGTGCCACTTCTCGCCGGGATGCAGAACCCAGCAGTTCGGGTCCGTGGAGAGTTGCTCGGCCGATGCCTTGTGAAACGGGATGCGCTTGCCGGTTTTCGCGTCGGTGATCTCGTCGGCATTCCATGGCGCGAAGAACCACTCCTTCTTGCCAAGGAACTCCTGGTGCGCGCGTGCCACCGCCAGACGGCAGGCCACCGCCTCGTCGATGCTCTCCTGCGTCAGCGACTGGCCAGCCGGTCCATCCATGATCGCAGCGGCGATGTCATTCGATGCGATCAGTGCGTAAAGCGGCGAGGTGCTGGCCTGGGCGCAGTACGCCTCGTTGAATCGACCGTGATCGATGGCGCTCTTGCCATCACGTATGTGGATCCACGACGTCTGCGACAGCGCAGCCAGTAGTTTGTGGGTCGAATGCGTGGCAAAGACGGTGGGGCCGTCTTTCGGATGCGTCGATGGGTCGCCCCGCATCGCGAAGCGATCACGGTACAAAGGATTGAAGCGTGCATAGCCGTACCACGCTTCGTCAAAATGGATGCGGTCCACGCTCTTGGCGAGCCGCGTCTGCGCGTCGGTCGCGTTGTAGCACATGCCGTCGTAGGTGCTGTTCGTCACCACGGAGTAGACAGGCCGCTTGCCGCCAGCGGCCTTGGCCAGCGGGTTGGCGGCAATGATCTTCGCGATATGGTCTGGCTCGAGTCGCTCCGGCGGAATGAGGCCAATGATGCCGTAGCGGTTACGCGTCGGAGCCAGGAACACCGGAATGCCGCCAGTGATCGCGAGACCCTGTTCGATGGACTTGTGACAATTGCGATCGCACAGCGCGATTTCATCGTCGCCGACGCACGCCGACATGATGGTGCGGTTGGACGCGGAGGTGCCGTTCAGCACCGTGTACGATCGGCCGGCTCCAAAGACCCGTGCCGCATAACGCTCGCTCTCACCCACCGGACCGCTGTGGCCTAACAATGAGCCGAGCGCGCCGCGCTCGATGCCCATGTCGGTGCGAAACAGATTTTCGCCGAAGAAATCAAAGAACACGCGACCCACCGGCGACTTGAGGAACGCCGTGCCGCCCTGGTGACCGGGCGCGGCCCATGAATATTCCTTTTCGCGGTCGTAACGCATCAACGCCGCCATGTAAGGCGGCAACAGCGTCTGCGAGTAGCGCTCGATGGCGCCCTGTACGCGACCACTGATGAAGGTCGCGGTGTCGTCGAGGATCCAGATGAACTCATCGGCCAGCGTCATCACTTCGACGCTGAGTGTTCCCGAGAGCGCGCGGCTGGCCATCAGGAAGATCGGTATCTTCGCGTTGCGCTTGCGCACGGTCCGCAGTAGTTCGGTTGCCTCGCCAATGGCCTGGGCGTCGTTGCCGCTCTGCGTCCAGTTGAGCAGGATGCAGTGAATGCTGGTATCCGATACGACCGTTGCGAGCCCGTCGTCGTACGAGATGGACTCGGTCACCGCGATGTTTCGGGCGCCCGAGTTCGTCGGCGAGTGCGCGCACTCGACGCGCCGCGGTATCCGTGCCGGCAAGCCCGCTATCGACGATGAGCACCTTGCGGGTAATTGGTCCCGATCCAGTACGTTGCAGCATGCGATCTCTTCCCCGAGTAGAAGCCGGGGTGACTCTAAGAATCCCCTCTAGGCCGGTATATGGGACCTAGGGGCTAGCGAGTCGTGCGCTGACGAGGCGCAAAGAGGACTGCGGGAATTAGATAGCGCTTTCGGCGATGGGTTAAGCAGGCCTCTGATAGGCCAGTTGTCCCGCGATGTAAGACGCCAGCACCGCGCGATCATCGCCCATCGTCATCTGGATGAACAAAACTTCATGAATGTCGCGACAGTGACGCATGCGGAAATCGATGAGTGGTGTCGATTTGAGGTCGAGCACGATGACGTCGGCCTCCATGCCGACCGCAACACTTCCGATGTGCTTGTCGAGATACAAGGCCTTCGCGGTCCCTCGCGTTGCGAGATAAAAGGCGTGACCAGCCGACAGCGCGTGGCCGTTCAACTGCGCGACCTTGTAAGTCTCGTTCAGTGTTTGCAGCATCGAGAACGAAGTGCCAGCACCGATATCGGTGGCCAGGCCCACGCGCACGGGCCGCGCCGGATTCAGCGCATTGGCGATATTGAAGAGACCGCTGCCCAGAAACTGGTTGGACGTGGGGCAATGCGCAATCGCCGTGCCGGATTCATGGCAACGATGCAGCTCCTGCTCGCTCAGCCAGATGCCGTGTCCGTAGATAGACCGCGGCCCCAGCAGCCGGTAGTGATCGTAGACGTCCAGATAGCCGCTGCGCTCTGGATACAATTCCTTCACCCAGGATACTTCGGCGCGATTCTCGGACACGTGCGACTGCAGATAGGTGCCAGGATGCTCGTTCCACAGCGCGCCGGCCATCTCCAGTTGCTCGCGCGTGCTGCTCGCCGCAAATCGCGGCGTCACGCCGTACAGCAACCGCCCTTTGCCGTGCCACTTCCCGATCAACGCGCGGGATTCGTCGTAGCCCCGTTGCGGGGTGTCTGTGAGCGCGTCCGGCGCGTTGCGGTCCATGAGGACCTTGCCAGCGATCATCCGCATCCCAAGTTTCTGGGCTTCCTCGAAGAACGCGTCGACCGACTGCGGATGTACCGTGCAATAGACCGCGGCCGAGGTCGTGCCGGCTCGCAGGCATTCCTGGAGGAACACGCGCGCCACCGCGCGAGCGTGTTGCCGGGTCAGCGAACTGCTGTTCCGCAATGAAGGTGTACTTGTTGAGCCAGTCGATGAGCTCACCGCCGTACGCGCCGATGATCTGCGTCTGCGGATAGTGCACGTGGCAGTCGATGAAGCCGGCGAGGATCAGCGTATCCGCGCCGTACTCTTTTACCGCCGTGTCCTTCGGCAGTTCGGCGCGCACCTGGTTCGCCGGTCCGAAGTGCGTGATCCTGCCCTCCGTCATGGCGACGATGGCGTCCGGCTCGTAGCGCATCGTGCTCTCGAGCCCGTCACGAAACGCATCGCCCGTGTACGTCAGGACCGGTCCGCGAATCGCGGTCAGCTGGATTGCTCATCGACCCGCCTTCAATAAGTGGCCGCTCCCGCGAGCCCGAGCACCGCCACGCATTTTTCGCGCGTCTCCTCGTAAGGCGCAGGCAACGTGCGAATCTCGCCGTTCTTGAGGAATCGCCACTCGGGCGGATAGATCCATTCGCTCACCGGCTGCGCCCACAGTCCGAGCTTCTTGTCGCGTGCTTCGGCTTCGAGGTCGCAGAACTTTGCCTCGCGCATGTAACGGCGGTACGCCCAGGCGTGCCCCTCGCGCAACATCGTCTCGTTGATGTTCACTCGCTTGCCGTCGGCCACGAGCCACACCGTGGCGACCAGGCGTTTGAACTGGTCCTGGGTGACGACTTCGAGTTCGACCGAGGAGCCCACGGGCAACATGGCTTTCAACGCCGCCGACGACTTCGATCCATAGGGCTGGTCGTATTCCGGTGTGTCGATGGCCGACATGCGGACGCGCGCGGGCCCCGAATCGAGCGTCACCTCGATCGAATCGCCGTCATTGACCTTGGTAACGCTAGCAATGAGCACCGGCAGCGGTTTGGGCGGATCGGCGGCGGAGGCCAACGTCGTGAACGCCAGGAGCCACAAACAGATCATTTTTCTTCGCATGGTGTTGGTTTAGCACAACCCAGTGAGAAAACAACAGTGAAAAAAAACCTTCGCCGAGAGGGGGATTCGCCGGCGAAGGTTTGCAACGAACCCTGCTCGAGGGTTCTGCGTTATGTCTGCGCGAGTTGTAGGCCACTTCAGACAGGGAAGCATCCGTATTTGTAACTAACATCGGTAGGTAGTCCGTGGCCATGGATCTCGCAAGTCCATGCATACGTATTCTCGATGACGCGGCCTAGCTAAATGAAAGCGCGGCGCCGCTTCGTGAGCTGTGCATACGTATTCTTGAACAGCAAGGCGTGCATCTCGATTAGCGTCGCGAACAACAGGCTGGCCCTGCCGGATGCGGGGCGTTCAATCGGGGAAAACAACATGTCATCGCACAACAGGCGCGTTCGCGCGCACATTCCTTTGCTCGCCCTCGCCGCCCTGGCCTTCCACGCAGCGGACGCCTCGGCCCAGACTCCGGCTTCGGTCGGGATTCCTGGCAACTATCAGTCGGAAGCGGGTTGCGCCGGTGACTGGGATCCGGGATGCGCGGCCACCCAACTCTTGTACGACGCCAACGGTGACATCTGGCGCAACACTTTCAGCATCACGCCCGCCGGCGCATACGAATACAAGGTGGCGCTCAATGGCAGCTGGGACGTGAACTACGGCCTGCACGCGGAGCAGAACGGCCCCAATATCCCGCTCGCCACGAGCGCATCGCCGCAGAGCGTCACGTTCTACTACGACCACAAGACTCATTGGGTCACCGATAACGTCAATTCCATCATCGCGACTGTCCCCGGCAGCTTTCAGAGCGAGATGGGCTGCGCGGGCGATTGGGACCCGTCGTGCTTCCGCTCCTGGCTGCAGGACATCAACGACACGTCTATCTACAGCTTCAGCACGAATGCCATTCCGGCCGGCTCGTATGAGGCCAAGGTGGCGCTCAATGGCAGCTGGGACGTGAATTACGGCCAGGGTGGCGTGCAGAACGGCCCGAACATCGCGTTTACCGTGCCGGCCAATGGCATGGACGTGGTGTTTCAATGGAACTCCACGACCCATGAACTGCGGATAGTCGTTGGAGGCATACACGGCGACCTCACCAAGGCGCAGGCGTACTGGCTGTCGGCCGACACCATTGCGTGGAACGTACCCACGGATACCGCCGTCACGCTGTTCGCGGACCCGGACGGCGCGCTCACACTCGATGGTCCCGGCATAGTCGCCGGGCCGAATTCGAAATCGTGGACGCTCGCGCACGACCCAGCGGGGCTGTCACCCGCGCAGCGCGTGAAGTTTCCGCATCTCGCGAACCTCGCGGCGTTCAAGCTGCCCGCCGACGCCGTTGCAGCCGCCGCGCAAAGCCTGAAGGGTCAGCTTGCCATTGGCGCCGTGCGCGGGGTCCAGGGTGTCGACGCCACTTCGCTGCAGATCCCCGGCGTGCTGGACGACCTCTATTACGCCAAGGCCGGGCCGGTCACGCTGGGCCCGAGCTTCAAGTATGGACAAGCGACGCTTCGCGTCTGGGCGCCGACCGCGCGCAACCTGGCGCTGCGCCTGTTTGCCGATTCGAGTCCGGCGACGTTGTTCACGACTTACCCGATGACCCTCGATCCCGCGAGCGGCATCTGGAGCTTCACCGCGCCCGCAGCGAGCGTTGACGGCAAGTACTACCTCTACGAGGCGCAGGTCTACGTGCGTTCCACCAACCGCGTCGAGACCAATGTGGTCACCGATCCGTACTCGGTCTCGCTGGCCCGCAACAGTACACGCAGCCAGATCGTCTCGCTCGACGACGCCGGCCTGCAGCCGCGCGGCTGGAACAAGCTGATCAAGCCTTATCTCGCGGCGCCCGAAGATATCGTGCTGTACGAACTGCACGTGCGTGACTTCAGCGCCACCGACGAAACCGTTCCGGCGGAACTGCGAGGGACCTACGGCGCGTTCACGCAGAAGCGCTCGGATGGCATGAAGCATCTGACAACGCTTGGGCTGGCGGGCGTCACCCATGTGCATCTGCTGCCCGTCATTCGATTTCGCCACCATCAACGAGGACAAGTCCGCGTGGGAAGCGCCCTCGTTCGACGTGCTCGCCGCTCTGCCGCCCGATTCCGCCGAGCAGCAATCGCTGGTTGCCGCCACGTCAGGTCGTGACGGATTCAATTGGGGTTACGACCCCCTGCACTACAACGTGCCCGAAGGCAGCTACGCCACCGATGCCGACGGCTCCGCACGCGTTCTCGAATTCCGCCAGATGGTCCAGTCGCTCAACCAGAGTGGCCTGCGTGTCGTCATGGACGTGGTCTACAACCACAC
This sequence comes from uncultured Pseudomonadota bacterium, assembly GCA_963736955.1. Lineage (GTDB taxonomy): Bacteria > Pseudomonadota > Gammaproteobacteria > Steroidobacterales > Steroidobacteraceae > CADEED01. The sequence goes on along the minus strand of CAVTQT010000008.1, from coordinate 504,275 downwards.
CAATGCGTCGGGCCAGAATCCGAATTCCATTCTCGACAAGCTCGTGCCGGGCTACTACCACCGTCTCAACGGCGACGGCGTCGTGCTCGGCGAGAGTTGCTGCGCCGACACGGCCACCGAGCACGCGATGATGGAAAAGCTCATGGTCGACTCGGTCGTGCAATGGGCGCGCCAGTACAAGGTCGACGGCTTCCGTTTCGACATCATGGGCTTCCACCTCAAGTCCAACATGCTGAAAGTGCGGGCCGCGCTGGACGCGCTCACGCTGGCCCGGGACGGCGTCGATGGCAGATCCGTCTATCTATATGGAGAAGCCTGGAACTTCGGCGTCATGGCCAACAACGGCCGCGGCGTGAACGCGATCCAGGTGAACATGGCCGGCACCGGCATCGGCTCGTTCTCCGATCGCATTCGCGACGCCGTGCGAGGCGGTGGGCCCTTCAGCCCGCGGCGCGACCAGGGCTTCGCGACCGGGCTCTTTACCGAGCCCAACGGCACCTTCGGCGGCTCCGCCGCCGATGAAAAGGCGGCGCTGCTGCGCCTCAGCGACTTCGTGCGCCTGGGGCTGGCCGGGAACATCGCGAGCTTTCCCATCGTCGACGCCAGCGGCGTCACAAAGCCCGGCAGCGAAGTCGACTACTTCGGCATGCCCGGCGCCTATGGCGAGCGGCCCGACGACACGATCCAGTACATCGGCGTGCACGACGATCCGGACTGGTTCGATGCGATGAACATCAAACTGAGCTCTACAGTTCCGCGTGCCGACCGCGTGCGCATGGCACGCCTGGGCATGGACATCGTCGCGCTGTCGCAAGGGGTGCCTTTCTTCATGGCGGGCGACGAGATCCTGCGTTCCAAGTCCGAAGACCGAAACAGCTACGACTCGGGCGACTGGTTCAATCGCATCGACTGGACTTTGAAGTCCAACAACTGGGGCGTGGGTCTGCCCCCGGCGAACGGCAACCAGAATGACTGGTCCATCATCGGTCCGGCGCTGGCCGACGCCAACCTCAAACCCACGGCGAAAGACATCGAAGGATCCTATCGCCACATGCTGGAGATGCTGGTGATCCGCAAGACCAGCAAGCTCTTCCGGCTGCGCTCGGCGGATGAGATCAAGAAGGCCGTGAGCTTCTACAACGTGGGGCCCACGCAGACACCGGGACTCATCGTCGAACGCATCGCGAACACCGACAGGTTCTGCGTCGGCGCATCACAGGCCGTGGTGCTGGTGAACGCCACGCCGCAGTTGCAGAACTTCACCGATGCCGGATTCAGGAAGCAACCGTTGCTGCTGCATCCCGTGCAGGCGTTCTCGCAGGATCCGGTAGTTCGCACCTCGAAGTTCCAGAGCAGTACCGGCACGTTCTCGGTTCCGCCGCGCACGACGGCGGTATTCATCGAGCCGTGCTTCGGCCCCCGCTAGGTCGCGGCGGCGCAATGCCGGGCGATGAAATCCGCCTGGCTCGGGAGTTTCTGCGCGGCCTGCGCGATGAGGCCGCGCAGGTCCCGGAGATAGCCCTGGCGATCGTGCGGAGCCACGGCTTCGACGAAGGGATGTGATTCACGCGGCCGTACGCCCTGCCCCCACAGCACCTGCAGCCAGCTCGTGAGCTGGAACAGGTCGTCGGTCGCGCAGAAGATGCCGGCCGACTCGCGAAACAATTCGATGCGATGGCGCAGGGAATCCGGGATCGACATGTTCCGGCACGCGTCCCAGAACGGTTCGCCGACACGCTGGTTCGCGTGGTAATGCAGGATGATGAAGTCGCGGATGTAGTCGTACTCCGCTGCGGCCGCGCGATTGAACTCGCGGCGCCGTTCTTCGACGCTGCCGAGATGCGGGAAATGCAGGATCAGCCGCTGGATCGTGACCTGGATCAGGTGGATAGACGTGGATTCGAGCGGCTCGAGGAAGCCGCTTGCCAGCCCCATGCACACCACGTTGCGGTTCCAGATCTGCTTGCGTCTTCCGGTGGTGAACTTGATCAGGCGCGGCTCTGCGAGGGCCGGCGACTCGAGATTCGCGAGTAGCAACTCGCGCGCGCGTTCATCCGTCGTGAACGCCGAGGAATAGACGTGGCCATTGCCCGTACGGTGCTGCAGCGGGATGCGCCATTGCCATCCCGCCTCGAGCGCGGTGGACCGCGTGAACGGCAGCAGCGGGCTGGTACTCGACGACGGCACCGCCTGCGCGCGATCGCAGGGCAGCCAGTGGGTCCAGTCCTCGTAGCCGGTCTTGAGCGCCTGCTCGATGAGAACCCCACGGAAACCCGTGCAGTCGATGAAGAAGTCCGCCGCGAGCTCACGCCCGTCCTCGAGCTTGAGCGCGCGCACGTCGCCGTCGGGGGCTTGCAGCACGCCGGCAATCTTCGCGTCCAGGCGTTGCACGCCCAGCGCCTGCGCGAACTTTGATAGATAGGCGGCGTACAGCGAGGCGTCGAAGTGGAACGCCCAGGTGAGCCCTGCGAGCGGCGTGTCGGCAATGCGTTCCAGGCGTGCGAAGCGCGCCTGCTTTGCCGCAACCCAGTTCAGGCTGTAGTCCCACAGCGAACCCGCCATTTCCTTGAGGAAATAGTGGTGGAAAGGGACATAGGCCAGGTCGCGACCGACGGGGCCGAAGGCATGCATGTACGCTTGCCCCTTCTCGAACCAGTCGACGAACTCGATGCCGAGCTTGAAGGTTCCCTGCGTGTGCCGCAGGAAATCGTCCTCGTCGATCTTCAGCAGCTTGTTGAATTGCTGGATGGCCGGGATCGTCGCCTCGCCCACACCGACGATGCCGATCTCGGAGGACTCCACCAGCGTGATCGACAGCCTCGGGCCCAGGACCTTTGCCAACGCGGCCGCGGTCATCCACCCGGCGGTTCCTCCCCCGGCGATGACGACTGATCGGATTTCCTGGTTCGACACGTCTCTAGACTAACTTTTCGGAAGAACTTGCGGTCAAGAAAAAGCCCCCGCCGGTATTACACCGGCGGGGGCTGTCCCGTGCGAAGGGTCGGACTATTCGAACGTGTAACTCACCGCCACGGCATACACCGCGCCGTACTTCTGATACTTGATCAGGTGATACGGTTCACTGTCGATGGCGTTGAGCACGAACGGCTCGTCGGTGAGATTGGTTCCCGACAGGCTGAAGCTCAGGCCCTTCAGGTTGCCGCTCTGGATCGAGTAGCCGATCTGCGCATCGACCAGAGACTCTGCACTCACGTTGTTCAGCTGCAGCGTGGCATCGAAAGCGGGCACCTCGCCGATGAAGTCATCGCGGTACCGGTTGCTCACGCGCGCCGAGAAACCATACCGCTCGTAGTACAGCGTCGAATTGATGACGTCCGTGGACAGGCCCGGAACCGGTGTATCGACATCATTGATCTTGACCGAAGACTTGTTATGCGCGCCGCTGACGATGAAGCCGAAGCCGTTGAGCGCATCCGAGAATAGCGAGAACGGAATCGAAGCCGTGATCTCGTATCCTTGGATATAGCCACCGGAGCCGTTCGATTTGAGCGTCGACACACCCATGCGATTCGCACTCGCCGTGTTGTAGGTAGCCGTATCACCCGGCCCCGGAACCGGCAGAGGCACATCCGAGAAGTCTTCGACGGTCGATTGGTTGACGATGTAGGTCGTCAGATCCTTGTAGTAGGCCGCCAACGAGATATACGCCTGCTCGCCGAAGTATTTCTCGAACGACAGGTCGAAGGTATTCGCCTTCCACGGACGCAGCTTCGGATTACCGCCGCCATTGCGTGACCAGTAATACTGCGTCCCGTTGTAGTTGGGCGGAATGGACTGATCGCTGGTCACGGTGTAGCTCGCACCGCCGCCCAGGTCATCCAGGCGCGGCCGGGCGACCGTGACAGCAGCGCCGAAACGCAATTTCATTTCGTGCGGCATTTCGAGCGCGAGATTGAGGCTGGGCAGCCAGTCGGTGTACTTGTCGCCTTCGGTCACCGTCGTGATGGGGACCACCGGCGTGTTGGCCGGGATGGGCGAGTTCGTGAGACGCAGATCCGAAGTCTGATCCGCCTGCTATCGCCTGCACACCGATGTTGCCCCGCAGTGGCAGGCTGCCGAGCTCGGTGTCGATGCCGAATTTCACGAACGCCGTGGTCAATTTCTCATTGACGTCCCAGGTGTTCATGACGTTGTTGACGCGATCGTTGGAATTGGCGTTCGGGTCGTCGATCGAATTGATCGGCTGCCAGAAGCCGCTGCGATACAGCCCGAGCGCGTCGTAGCTGATCATGCCGTACGGGCTGCCGAAGAAGTCGGTGCTCGCGATGCCGGTGCGGAATTCCTCGGGCACCGCCGCATGGGAGATATTGCCGGGCAACCAGAGGTTGCTCTGGAATTGCCGCTTCGTCTTGGTGCGATCGGCGTAATTCACGCCGAAGCTCACGTCGCTCAGGAAAAATGCCTCGTCGAACTTGCGAGTCGCCGCCAGGCGGATCGCCTCGATCTCGTCGGTGATGTCGGGCGCGCCCACGAAGCCCGAACGCCGTATTCCGCCACCCCAGTTGCCCGGATCGGTCAGGAACACGGTGCCGTAGTCGCTGTAGTTCAGTGTCGGCGTCAGGAGCGAGACGCCGTTGCCCTCGGTCGTGAAGGAAACGTTTTCCGTCTGCGGCAGCAGCGTCGGGTCGGCACCCGATCCGTTGCCGGCCGTGGACTCGAGTCGCAGATCGCTGCGTTTGACATTCGACCAGCTCACGTCGGCGGCCATGCTCCAACTATCGTTGAAATCGTATTTCGTGTTCAGGCCGATCGACGTGACGTCCGCGTCACGATCATTGTTGTAGTTCTCGATGACCATGAAAGGCACGTTGGGGAACGTGCCCGAAGTCACGCGGCCGTTTTCAACCGGGCCCGGGTTGGTGAGCGTGGCGCCCGCCCAGATCGTGCCGTATTCCATGCGCTGGATCGTCTGCACCTCCTCGAAGTCGGAGTGGTAGGCGTCGAGCAGCATGGTCAGCTTTTCGTTCGGCGCGAACTCGAGCACGCCCATGTAGGCCATGCGCTTGTAGAAAGACGACTGAATGCCGTCCTTGTCGCCGCCGATGACCGTGTTGCCACCGCCCGCGTCGGCATAACCCCAGGGCTCGCGCGTCTGCGCCTGGTATGGCGTCTTGTTGTATGCCGCACCGATCGCCACGCCGAGCGTGTTGTCGAGGAACTGGCCGATGTAAGTGCCGTTCACGCGATCGCCGGCGTCGTCGAGACCCGGGATGTTGGCCTCCTGCTCATTCATCTCGCGCTTGTAGCCAAACACCAGTCTGCTGTCGGAGAAGGACAAAGGGTGGACGGTCGCGATGTCCGTCGTGCCCGCGATGCCCTGGTACGCCATGCCGGCGTCGGGCGTCTTGTAAACCTTGACCTGCGTGACGAGCTCCGACGGGAACTGGTCGAACTCCACCGTGCGGTTGTCGTTGGTGGACGCCTGTTCGCGGCCGTTGAACGTGGTGACCGTGAAGTCGGGCCCGAGGCCGCGGATCGACAGCGTCTGCGCGCGACCGTTGGTGCGCTGCGCGGCAATGCCGGGGAGCCGGCCAATCGCCTCGGCGATCGATGAATCCGGAAGCTTGCCGATGTCCTCGGCCGATACGACTTCGACGATCGAACTCTCGTTCTTCTTGACGCCGATCGAATCCTCGATGCTCTTGCGGATGCCGGTGACGACGACTTCCTGGACTTCGTCGGCATCGGTCCCGGCGGCCTGGTCCTGCGCCAGCGCGGCACCACTGCCCGCGGCGAGGAAGATGGCGAATCCGGTCGCGGTCGCGACTTCGGAATGCGGGCGGCGCTGTGCCGGCTTTCGATAACCTTTCTTGACTGAAGTCTTCACTCGACCCCTCCTATCTACTTGTTGTTGGACCGCGACCAATGCGCGGTTTCCCAATGAGAAACAAACTCTAAGACCCGTTGCGTGCAAGGATGTTGCGCAGCGACATCCACTGGCAATCCTTTTGCATACGTATTCACCGCGGTACCCGCCTGAAAATCCTGAATTGCCACGGCGCGAGGAACAGCGGCAGGCAACGCTGCGGTGCGTTGCGCGTTCTCCGGCGTGATGTCCTCATACTCGCCCGCGGGCACATCCACGAGCCCGCTCCAGGGCTGCGACGAGAGATTCACCGCAACCACCAGCGACTCACCGCTTGCCCGCGCGCTCGTACGACAGCACGCGAGCTTCGTCGCTGTTGCGCAGCCAGCGCACCGAACCACGCGTCAACGCCGGATGTGCGTGCCGCAGCGCCGCGAGTGCGCGGTAGTAGGAATTCACCTGCGGACGACGTTCCGCCATTTCCCAGCTGATCGGCATGCGTTCGAACAGCGCTGGTGCGGCGGACTCGGTGGTGTCGCCCACCTCCATGCCGTTGTAGAGCAGCGGCACGCCGTCCAGCGTGAACATCACTGCAGATGCGGCGAGCGCGGCCGGCAGACCCGCCTGCCCCGTCGTTCGCAGCTGGTCGTGGTTGTCCGAGAAACGCAGGCGCAGCGCACCGCGCGGATAGCGTGCCTCGGCGCGCTGCCACACTTCGCGAACATTCGAAGCGGGCTCGCGTCCCCACGAGAGCCTCGCTCATCGCGTGATGGAAATCCCACGCATAGTCGATGTCGAAGGCCTTGTTGAGCAGCGCCGGATCGTCGGCTTCGGCCAGGAACGCGAGACCCGGCCGGACGCGATCGAGCTCAGGGCGCACCGATTCCCAGAAGTCGGTAGGCACGCCACTCGCGTAGTCACAGCGGAAGCCATCGAGTCCGTAATCGCGCAGCCATCGCACCAGCATTCCAGTCATGTACTGGCGCAGCGCGGGCCGCGACCAATCCAGGTCCGCAACATCGACCCAGTCGGGATTCGGCGGCACGATCTTCCCGGACGAATCGTGCGTGTACCAGTCCGGGTGCTTTTCGAGGAGCACCGAATCCCACGACGTGTGATTGATGACGATATCGATGAACACTTTCATGCCGCGGCGATGCGCGGCATCGACGAGCTGCTTCAGGTCGTCGGGCGTGCCGTAGTCCGGATTGATGGCATCGTAATCACGTACTGCGTAAGGACTGCCGAGTGTGCCCTTGGCCTTGAGCTTTCCCATCGGATGAATCGGCATCAACCAGAGCACGGTGACCCCGAGCGCCTTGAGACGGTCGAGCTGCGCCGTGACGCCCTTGAAATCGCCGGTGGGTGAAAACGCGCGCGGAAAGACTTCGTAGATCACTGCGTCGCGAAGCCACTCGGGGCTTTGGCGCGCCGAAGCTGGCGCCGCGTCCGCCGCGGACATGAGCGGCGTCGCCAGCGCAATCATCGCCATCAAGGCGATCGCGCAGGCACGTGTACCCGCCCAGGTCCTGTTCAATTGCATCCCGCCTCCCCAGCGGTATCCAAACGTGGCGCGACCTTAGCAGCGGCGATCAGGGCGAACCCTGTGAATACGTATGCAAGTTCAAACTACCGCGGAGTGCACTGGGCGTCCGCGGAAAAAAGAAAGCCTCGCCGACCGAGGGGGGTCAACCGGCGAGGCTCCGACTATGGCGCGACAAGTGCGTGTCGCGGCATGCGGCGAATTGTGAACCCAAGGCCGCTTCGCCGACAGCACCTCGCATACGTATTCACGTTGAATACGTATTCAATGACGGGGGTGCATGGCGGTCTTGTTAAGCTCCCGCACCGCGTGACCCCCATGAATACCGCAACAGAACGCCTGACCCCGCCCGCCGTGGCGCCGGCCAATCCATGGTGGCGCGGCGCGACTATCTACCAGATCTATCCGCGCAGCTTTCTCGACACCAATGGCGACGGCGTCGGCGATCTGCCTGGAATCATCGAACGGCTCGATTATGTCGCGACGCTCGGCGTCGAAGCGATCTGGGTGTCGCCGTTCTTCCAGTCGCCGATGGCGGATTTCGGCTACGACATCGCCGATTACCGGGCGGTCGATCCCATGTTTGGCACGCTCGCGGATTTCGATCGGCTGGTGGCCAAGGCCCACGGCCTCGGGCTCAAGGTCATCATCGACCAGGTGTTGAGCCACAGCTCCAGCCAGCACGCCTGGTTCGAGGAGAGCCGCCAGAGCCGCACCAATCCGAAGGCGGACTGGTACGTGTGGGCGGACGCGCGCGAGGACGGCACGCCGCCTAACAACTGGCTGTCGATCTTCGGCGGCGTCGCCTGGACCTGGGAGCCGCGCCGCGGGCAGTACTACCTGCACAATTTCCTGAGCGCGCAGCCGGACCTGAACTTCCACAACCCGCAGGTCCGCCAGGCGTCGCTCGACAACATGCGCTTCTGGCTGGACCGCGGTGTCGATGGATTGCGGCTCGACGCCATCAACTTCTGCTTCCATGACGCGAAACTGCGCGACAACCCGCCGCGGCCGAAGCATCTGCGCAAGGCGGGCGGCGTCAGCGCCGAGAATCCCTACGGCTTCCAATGGCATCGCTACAACAACGGCGCAACCCGAGATGCTGCCCTTCCTCGAGGAAATTCGCGGATTGTTAGACGAGTTTCCCGACGTGGTGGCGCTCGGCGAGATCTCCTCCGACGATTCCACCGCGACCGTGGCCGAATACACGCAGCCGGGCCGGCTGCACATGGCGTACAGCTTCGAGCTGCTGAGCAATGACAACTCTCCGGCCCACATCCGCAGCACCGTCGAGAACCTGATCCAGCGTGCGCCGCAGAGCTGGCCGTGCTGGACGATCTCCAACCACGACGTGGAGCGCGTGGTCAGCCGCTGGGGCCGCAGCACTTCGTCGCCGCACATGGCGACCCAGCTTTCGGCACTGGTCGCCTCGCCTGCGCGGTTCGGTGTGCGTATTCCAGGGTGAGGAACTCGGGCTCGCGGAAGCGGACGTGCCTTACGAGGCATTGCGCGATCCGTATGGCATCGCGTTCTGGCCCGCCTTCAAGGGCCGCGACGGCTGTCGCACGCCCATGCCCTGGGATGCGAGCGAGCGAGCGGGTTTCTCGAACGTGGCGCCCTGGCTGCCGGTGCCGCATCAGCACCTGCATCTGTCGGTGGCGGCGCAGGAACGCGATCCCTCCTCTGCCCTGCACGGCTTTCGCCGCCTGCTCGAGTGGCGCAAGTCGCTTCCGCTTGCTGATCTCGGGCGATCTCGAATTCATCGCCGCCACCGAATCAGTCCTGGCGTTCCGTCGCTTCGATTCCAGCGGCAGTTTGCTCGCCGCGTTCAACCTGTCGGGAGAAGCGGCGAGTATTCCGCTGCCCGGTGTCAAGGTGGGGCGCGCGATTGGCGGACACGGCCTTCCCGAGGGCAGCTTTGCTAACGCTACCTTGCGGCTGCCCGGCCACGGTGTGGCTTTTTTTGAACTTATAGCGCCTTGATTTCATTGTCTGCGCGCAACAACGTGCACGCGCAGTAGCTTTTCCTCGACGGGCCCGGGCATGATCGCGCCCCGAGGGGGCGGCGAAGTTCACGCCGCGATTCATGCACGAAAAACCGACTTCATTCGACATCGCGTTTCTCGCGGGGGTCTCGCAACCCACCGTGTCCCGCGCCTTGCGCGGCAGCCCGGTGGTTAGTCTCGAAACGCGCAAGCGCATCGAGGAAATCGCGCGTCAGCTCAACTATCGCGTCGACAAGAACGCCTCGAACCTGCGCTCGCAGCATTCGAATACGCTGGCGCTGCTGCTGTTCGAAGATCCGACGCCGGACGACTCGCAGATCAATCCGTTCTTTCTTTCCATGCTGGGCTCGCTCACGCGCGCCTCGGCGCGCCAGGGCTACGACCTGCTGATCTCGTTCCAGCAACTCTCACGCGACTGGCAGCAGGACTACGAAGACAGCCGCAAAGCCGACGGCATCATCCTGCTGGGCTATGGCGACTACGAGGAATACCGGCCGCGCCTCGTGCGCCTGGTCGAACAGGGCACGCACTTCGTGCGCTGGGGACCCGTGATGGAGGGCCAGCCCGGAATCTCCGTGGGCTGCGACAACCTTCAGGGCGGTTACGAAGTCACGCGTCATCTGCTCTCCGCGGGCCGCAAGGCCATCGCGTTCCTCGGCACGGCCACGAGCCACTATCCGGAATTCTTCGATCGCTACCGCGGCTACGAGCGCGCCATGATGGAATCCGGCGTCGCCACCTCCTCCGCCTTGCAGGTGGACGCCATCACCACGGAAGAATCCGGATTTCAGGCCGCGAGCGAGCTTCTGTCGCGCGGCGTTGAGTTCGATGCCATCGTCGCGGCCAGCGATCTCATCGCCATCGGTGCGCTGCGCGCGCTGCAGGAGTCCGGCATCGACGTGCCGCGACAGGTGGGCGTGGTGGGCTTCGACGATATTCCGGCCGCGAGCCTCACCAATCCGCCGCTGACCACCGTGATGCAGGACACGCGCCGCGCCGGCGACTTGCTGGTGGAAACGCTGCTGCGCCAGATTGCCGGTGACACGGCAGCGAACAGCGTCATTCCGACGCGTCTGGTAGTCCGCCGACTCGGGCTGAAATGGGGTCAGACCCCATTTCCTGAAAACGGTGCCAGACCTCGATCGAGGCGACGCGCTTTTATTTCACGCGCAGCGCGAGCACTCCCGCCAGCGCGAAGCTCACTCCGCCCACCAGCAGCACGTAGATCGGCTGACCGCCGAGCAACGGCTTCAGCACATCGCTCAGGACGCTCGCGGCCACGAGTTGCGGAATGACGATGAAGAAGTTGAAGACGCCCATGTACACGCCCATCTTGCGCGACGGGACACTGTCCGCGAGCAGTGCGTACGGCAACGACACGATCGACGCCCAGGCGAAGCCGACGCCCACCATCGACGCGAGCAGCCAATCCGGATCGCGGATGACCAGGAAGGACGCGAGTCCCACACCGCCTAACAGCAGGTTGATGAAGTGGCTCACGGTGAGGCCGAGCTTTCGCACCATGATCGGGATCACGATCGCCGCGAGTGCCGCGAAGCCGCTGTAGGCCGAGAACAGCACACCCACCCAGTTCGCACCCTCGTTGTACGCGGCGCCCGTGGTGTCGGTGGCGTGGAAATGCACTTGCGTCACGGCAGGGTTCGTGAACAGCCACATTGCGAATAATGCGAGCCATGAGAAGAATTGCACGGGAATGAGCTGTCGCATTCGCGCCGGCATACCGTCGATATCCCGCATCAGGGTCGCGAACATCCCTTCGCCTGTGCTGGCTGCGTTGGACAGCAGCGCTGCGCCCCAGACACCGAACAATCCACAGAGGATGTAGAGCTCCGCACGCCGCTGGAAGTACCAGACGAGCAGCGCGCCAGCGACGCCGACACCCAACCACAGTGCGCCTCGTGCCATCGCGTGCGCGGCACTGCCCGGCGTGACGCCTTCGGCAACGGGCGTTGCATCCGTGAATCCATGGAGTTCGCCAGGCGGGTATTCGCGGGTCGTGAAGACGGTCCAAAGCATCGCGGCGGCGAGCACGACGGCACCAATGTCGAATGAATAGCGCACGGTGTCGGGTATCGACGCTGCGCCAGCGCCGGTGCCCACGTTACTCACGCCCGCGTGCGCGAATATGAATGGCAGCACACCCGCGATGACGGCGCCCACGCCAATGAAGAAGCTCTGCATCGCGTAGCCCGCGGGACGCTGCCGCTCCGGCAATTGATCGCCGACGAATGCCCGGAACGGTTCCATCGCGATGTTGATGCTGGCATCGAGGATCCACAGCAGGCCGGCGGCTATCCACAGCACCGGTGAACGCGGCATCGCGACGAGCGCAATCGACGCGAGCAACGCGCCCGCGAGGAAATACGGCCGCCGGCGCCCGAGCCAATTCCAGGTGCGATCCGAGTAGTAACCGATGAGCGGTTGCACGATCAGCCCCGTAAGCGGCGCCGCCACCCAGAGGATCGGCAGATCGTCCATCGAGGCGCCCAGCGTCTGGAAAATGCGGCTCATGTTCGAGTTCTGCAGCTGGAAGCCGAACTGGATTCCCAGGAACCCGAAACACATGTTCCAGATCTGCCAGAAAGAAACCTGCGGTTTGTTGTTCATTCCACGTCGAACTCAGGTGGCTTCTTTTTGGGAGATGGCTTGGGTGAAGACCGCGGACCGTGACGCCCGGGATCGGTGGAAATCCGGATCGCCTGGCCGCCGCCTGGCGCCAGCTTCAATTGCAGCGTGTCGTTGCGCGACACGGGGCGAGTTTCGATCTCGAGTGAGTGCCCGTCGCCATCGAAGCTCGCGTCCTTGCCGTCGCGGTAGATCGTCGCGTAGTAACGCTTGCCCGCGTCGAGGAAATCGAGCGAGGCGCGCAGTGTGCGCGGTTGCTCGTCGGTGATCGCGCCGACAAACCAGGCGTCGCTGTTGCGATCCTTGCGCGCGATCGTCACGTAGTCGCCCACTTCGCCGTTGAGCACGCGCGTATCACTCCAGTCCACCGGCACGTCCTCGATGAACTGGAACGGCTTCGGATATTTCGCGTAATTCTCCGGCAGGTCCGCCGCCATCTGGATCGGGCTGTAGAGCACCACGTACAACGCGAGTTGTTTGGCGACGGTCGACTGGATGCGTTTGCCGCCCGCGCCCGTGAGGCTCAGCACCCCCGGCGTGAAGTCCATGGGTCCCGCCAGCATGCGCGTGAACACCAGGTTGACCTCGTGTTCGGGAGGATTGGGCGGATCGCCCCAGGCGTTGTACTCCATGCCGCGCGCGCCTTCGCGCGATACCCAGTTGGGATAGGTGCGCCGCAGTCCGGTGTCCTTGATCGGCTCATGCGCGTTGACGGCGATGTGCCGGCGCGCCGCCTCTTCAACCACGTGGAGATGATGGCGCGCCTGCACTTGCCCGTCATGCCATTCGAAATGAATGCGCCCATCGGCTCCCATCGCCTGTACACCGCCGGCGTCGGCGACGTAACCGGTCTTGACCGCGTCGATGCCGAGCTTCGCGTACAGGTCGAGTGCCGCGCCTAACTGCTTTTCATACACCGCGATGTTGCCGGCGGTCTCGTGGTGACCCACCAGGTGCACGCCCTTCTTCTTCGCGTACGCCGCCAGCTCCGCGATGTCGAAGTCCGGATACGCCTCGGTGAAGCTGAACTCGTCACCCTTGGCGAACCAGTCACCGTCCCAGCCCTTGTTCCAGCCTTCCACGAGCACGCCGCGAAAATGGTGTTGGGCCGCGAAGTCGATGTAGCGTTTCGTTTCGGCGGTTGTCGCGCCGTGCTTCGGCCCGGAAGCCCAGGTTTTCGTGCCGAGGTGCATTCCCCACCAGATGCCCACGTACTTGAACGGCTTGACCCACGAGACGTCGCCGAGCTTGTTCGGTTCGTTGAGATTGAGGATGAGGTCCGACATGTACAGACCCGGCGCGGACGATGCGATCTGCAGCGTGCGCCAGGGCGTCGTGAACGGCGCCTTGCGGCTCACCGCAGGGCCGCTCGATGAGGGCGACAGCACGGCTTTCAGCCGCTGCCCCGACACGCGTCGCAACCACATGGCCGAATAGTCCACGAGCGCGGCTTCGTGAATCGCGATGTGCACGCCGCTCGCGGTCTTGAGAGTCAGCGGGGTATGCGCCTGGCCAACTTCGGCGAGCGGGGTTTTCTGGTAGAGATATTCGTAGCGATTCCACTCGCCACCCGGTATCCACCACGCCGTGGCGGATTCGGCGATGTCGAACTCGGTGAGCTCCTGGACGATGTTCACCTGCGACAGCGCTGGCTGCTCGGGGAATTCGTAGCGGAATCCCACGCCATCATCGAACACGCGAAACACCACCGTCAGGTTGCGCCGCGCTCCGGTTTTCTCGCGCAACGACACGCGCAGTTCCGCGCAGTGATTACGCACGTAGCGTCGCTCTCCCCACGGCTGCTCCCAGGTGTCATCGATGGCTTTCTGCTCGACGCGATCGACCTCGAAGTTGCGCTCGAGCTTGGGCGCATCCGCCAGGATGAAGCCCAGTCGCGACCAGCTGACCAGCGGCTGGCCGTTGCGCGCGATGGAATATTCCGGTCGACCTTCTCCATTCACGCGCAGCGAGACGGCAAGAGTGCCCCCGGGCGACCGGATGCTGGCATCCGATGAGGGGCCGTGCGCCACCTGCGCGACCTGTGCCACCGCGCATTGCGCGGCCAGCAGAGCGAGCGTCGCGAGCGTAAATTTGAGCTTCACTGGGCCAACCCCTGGCAGACGACGTAGCCCAACGGCGGAACTTCCACACGAAAGCTGCCGGGCGCGCTGGCTTTCACCGCGCAGGCGCCACGCAGCGATTTGAACGCGACCGAGGTCGTTTCCACTTCGATTTGGGACACCACCGTCGCATTCGACGTGTTGAACGCCACGACGAGCTCGCGACCATCGGACGAGAGCCGGGATGCGGCGAACAGCCCCGGCGCCGTGCCATGCGCGCGCACGATCTGCCTGCCGTGCTGGAGCGCCGGCTGCTCCTGGCGCAGCTTTGCGAGGCCTGCGATCTGCGCGTAGAGCGGATGCTGCTGATTGAAGTTCGCCACCGCGGTAGTCGTCGAGCTACCTAACAACGTTTGATCGTTGTAGCTCGCCACGTGGCTCGCGAACATGTCCTGGCGCGCGTCCTGGTCGATCCCATGGCCCACGAACCCCTGTTCATCGCCGTAGTACACGACCGGTACGCCGCGCAGCAGGAACATCATCGCGTTGCCCAGCATCACTCGTTTCAACACCTCGTCGTCCGTCGCAGTGGGGCGCGCGGCGTGGATGATCCAGGCGAGTCGTCCGAAATCGTGGTTGCCGGTGAACACCGGCAGGCGCAATGCAGCCCCTGCTCCCCCTTCGTACAGTCCGTCATCCTGATAGAGACGCGCCAGCAGAGATGTGCCCTCGCTGCCAGCCACCAGCTTGTTGACCGCATTCGCGAAGGCGAAATCCAGCACCGAAGGCAGCTTGTCCACGCGCGTATGGCGTGCGAGCTGCGCCACGTCCACGCCCTCTGCGGCTACTTCGCCGAAGATGTGGAAGTTCGGGATACCGCGCGCGCGCGCACGGCTGAGCATGGCCGGAATGAAGGCCTGCCAGAACTCGGGATTCACATGCCGCGCGGTATCGATCCGGAATCCGTCAATGCCGTAGCGCTCGATCCAGTCGCCGTAGATATCGATGAACCCCTGCACCACGCGCGGATTCTCGGTCATCAGGTCGTCGAGGCCGAAGAAGTCACCGAACAGCGAGCTCTCACCGGCAAAATCGGAATTGCCGCGGTTGTGATAGTAGATAGGCGAGTTCAGCCAGGCTGGAACCTTCACGCTGGCCTCGGCGGGTGGCACGAAAGGCGTGTAGGCGTAGTTGAGGTCCGTGAGCTTGGCGAAGTTTGCAGCACTGCGAACACTGTCGCCGGCAAACCCTGGGTTGATCGGCGCCCCTGCGAGTCCGCCCTTGCGCGAGTATGGAAAGGCGCCCTTGTCACGATAGGCACAGGCCTGGCCCAAACACTCGCGGTACTGGATCACGTCCGCGGTGTGATTGGTGATGATGTCGAGGTATACCTTCAGGCCGCGCGCATGCGCCGCGTCGACAAAGGCGTGCATGTCCGCGTCGTTCCCGAAGTGCGGGTCGACGTGGGTGAAATCCGTGATCCAGTAACCGTGGTAGCCGGCGGTCTCGTGGCCAGGGCCTCCCTGCACGGGTTTATTCTTATATATAGGGCCCAGCCAGATGGCCGTGGCTCCCAGGCCCTGGATGTAGTCCAGGCGCGCGATCAAACCCTTGAGATCGCCACCGTGATAGAAGCCCTTGTGCGTCGGATCGAAGCCGGTGGTTAGCCGGTCGCCGGTGAGTCCACTCGTGTCGTTGGAGATGTCGCCGTTTTCAAAGCG
The DNA here is from genome assembly GCA_963736955.1 of uncultured Pseudomonadota bacterium. GTDB lineage: Bacteria > Pseudomonadota > Gammaproteobacteria > Steroidobacterales > Steroidobacteraceae > CADEED01. Next base: position 488,472 of record CAVTQT010000008.1, on the reverse strand, counting down.
ATCCGGCAGCACGAAGTAGACGATCTCGTCCTCGGGAGGGCGTGCGCGGAAATCGGGAGCCGCCCACGAAATACCGGACGAGGCGCAGAGCGCCAGCCACACCAGGAATTGCCGCATCGCGCCCCCGCCCTTTTCTTCGAGATGGCGAACTCTACTGTAGCGCCAGGCAATAGCGCGCTGCATACGTATGCGCGAGTGACGGTCAGCTCAAAGCGTAACCCGCCAGGCCGGCCGCAAGGGAAATCGCGGAAAAGACCACCAACAGGCTCATGAGCCATGGGCGGAAACTTTCCTTGGCGCTCATGGCCACCCAAAATTCGGCGAAGCGCTGGCGTGGCAACACTAGATAGAGGATGGCCAGCGGCGTGACGACTCCGCCACCGAAACCCACGGCCGCCGGCCGCCAGTCGTTCGGGGCTGCCCCGAGCAGTTTGTAGGCCGCGATGGCGGCAAAAACGCTGCCCATGAACACCGCCGCGAAGAACCGGATATGCCAGCGGTATTCATGAATCAGATCGGCGATGACGCGGCCGTTGAATACTTCGGCGAGCCGGCCGCGCGTCAAAAACGAGATGCCCATCGCAGCCAGGCCTCCGATGAGGCCGGCCACGATGGGCCGCCATTCCGCGAATTCGCTCAGACGAAGCGGTTGACCAGGTTCTCCAGGTATTCCTGCCGACCCGATTGCGGTTTCGGATTGATGTTCGCCGCCACCGCCGCATCGGAGATCGACTCCAGAGAAGCGCCCTTGGCGTAAATCTTCTGCCCGGCCTCGCCCGCCCACTTGGCGTAGCGCTGCTCGACGAACTTGTCGACTCCGCCGTGTTCGATGAGCGCCGCCGCCGACAGCAGCGTGCGCGCCAGCAGGTCGAGGCCGCCCACGTGTCCGTAGAACATGTCGGCCGGGTCGATGCTCTGACGACGCACCTTGGCGTCGAAGTTGAAGCCACCGGTGGTGAACCCGCCGGCTTTCAGGATGCGATACATGGCCAGCGTCATGTCGAGCGGATCGTTGTGGAACTGGTCGGTGTCCCAGCCGTTCTGCGGGTCACCGCGGTTGATGTCGATGGACCCGAAGATGCCGAGCGCGTCCGCCATTGCGATCTCGTGGTCGAAGCTGTGGCCCGCGAGCGTCGCGTGGTTGGCTTCGATGTTCACCTTCACTTCGTTCTCGAGGCCGTTCTTCTTGAGGAAGCCGTATACGGTCGCAGTGTCGAAGTCGTACTGATGCTTGGTCGGCTCGTGCGGCTTCGGCTCGATGAGGATCGTGCCCTTGAAGCCGATCTTGTGCTTGTGCTCGACCACGAGCTGCAGGAAGCGGCCGAAGTTGGCGAGCTCATGCTTCAGGCTGGTGTTGAGCAGCGTGTCGTAGCCTTCGCGGCCACCCCACAGCACGTAGTTAGCTCCACCGAGACGCTTGGTGGCGTCCATGCAATGACGCACCTGCGTGGCCGCGAATGCCCACACATCCGGATCCGGATTCGTCGACGCGCCGCCCATATAGCGCGGGTGCGAGAACAGATTCGCCGTGCCCCACAGCAGCTTGATGCCGGTCTCGGCCTGTTTCTTTTCCAGGCGATCGACGGTCGCCGCGAGATTCGCGACGTGCTCTTTGATGTTGGCCGCGGCGGGCATGGCGTCCACGTCATGGAAGCAATAGAACGGCGCGCCGAGTGTCGTGAAGAAATCGAACGCGGCATCCATCTTCATCCACGCAGCGGTCTGGTCCATCACGCCCGCATTCCACGGACGATCGAAAGTGCCCTGACCGAAGATGTCATGACCATTCCACGCGAACGAATGCCAGTAGCACACCGCCGGCCGCAGCAGGTCTTCCATGCGCTTGCCGAGGACGATCTGGTCCTTGTTGTAGTAGCGGAAGGCCAGCGGATTGTCCGACTTCGGGCCTTCGAACTTGATGGGTTTTACGCTTCCAAAATAGGAAGTGGGCTGTGCTAACGGTTGCGCGCTCGACATGATCAAACTCCTCGGAATCTTGGACGAAGGTCCTGATAAATCTGGGAAAACTTCTGGCGTTTCGGCGCCAGTTGCTCGATATCGCGGGCGTTGGGTTCGATGACCACACGCACCGGCGGCGGACGGCAGACATCCTCCGCGCGTTCTTTCGTCTTGGCTAGTCGGGCAAGTCTGGCAGCGCCGAGCGCCGGGCCGACTTCCGAGGCATCCCGGTAAATGAGCGGCCGCTTGAGGGCCGCCGCCAGCACCCCGCCCCACCACATGGATCGTGCGCCGCCGCCGATGACCGAGATCTTGTCGATGCTGGCGCCGGCTTCGATGAGGCCGTCCAGCCCGTCTGCGAACGCGAAGGCCACGCCTTCGAGCACCGCCTGGCCAATGGCCGCGGCATCCGAGTCATGGTTTAGGCCGAACAACACTCCACGCGCCTGTGGGTCGTTATGCGGCGTGCGCTCGCCTGAAAGATAAGGCAGGAAGATCTCCGGGCCATCGAGCGCCGCGCGCTTCTCCACTTTCGAGAGGAGTTCGGCGGCGTCTTTCGTACCGGTGAGCTTCACCGCCCAGTCGACGCACGAGGCCGCGGAGAGCATCACGCTCATCTGATGCCACACACCCGGCAGGCAGTGGCAGAACGCATGGACGGCTTTCGCGGGATTCGGCAGGAATTTTGGCGTGACCAGGAACAGCACGCCCGAAGTGCCGAGCGACAGGAAGGCATCGCCCGGCTTGATGACGCCGATACCCGCCGCACCCGCGGCATTGTCACCACCACCGCCGGCAACCGGCACGGCATCCATACCCCAGTCGGAAGCGACTTCCTTGCGGAGCGCGCCCGTGACGTCAGAGCCCTCGACGAGCTTGGGCATGTGCGATTCGGTGAGGCCCGTGGCCGCCAGCATCTCGGGAGACCAGCGGCGCTTGCCCACGTCCAGCCATAACGTGCCGGCCGCGTCTGAAGCGTCGCTGGCTTTCTCGCCGGTCATGAGCAACCGGACGTAGTCCTTGGGCAGCAACACGCAGCGCGTGTCCTTGAACACCGCCGGCTCGTTCTCCCGCACCCAGACGAGCTTGGGAGCCGTGAAGCCGGGCATGGCGATGTTGCCGGTGATATCGCGAGCACGCGGCTCGGCCTTTTCGATCGTGCCGCACTGCTGTTCGCTGCGGCCATCGTTCCACAGGATTGCGGGACGCAGTGGCTTGTCGGCCGCATCGAGCAGCGTTGCACCGTGCATCTGGCCCGAGAGGCCCACGGCCTTCACCGCCTTGCGCAGGTCCGCAGGCAACGCTTTGACGGCGGCGTTGGTCGCGCTCCACCAGTCGGCCGGATTCTGTTCAGACCATCCCGGATGCGGACGGGAAACGTTGAGCGGCGCGGACGCCTGCTCCACCACCGTGTCCTTGTCGTCGACCAGCACGGCCTTGACACTGGACGTGCCGATATCGATGCCTAGATACATCCGCCCCCCTCAAAAATGGCGGCGGTAACGCTATCATGGATGGCGATTTACGTCAGGTCGGGCAGCCACAAAACGGCTGCACAGAACCATAGGTGGCGCGCCCATATTTCGCAGGCTCGTTGTCCGGACGATGCGGCGTGCCGCGCACCGCGCCGAGCACCCGATCGATGAGGCTGTAGGGCGTGAGCCGGGTCTGCGATTCTGGCAGTGGTTCAGGGTTTACCAGCGTGATGTCGCTGGTGCGCGCATCGCCACGCACCAGCCATCGCCCGCCGGCGATGCGGCGTTCGAAATCGCCCTGCTCGACGGGCAACGGCGCCGCGTCCTGCGTCCAGAAGTCGGCTTCTCGCGGCAAATGCAGCGCCACGATCAGCGAACGCAGCGACCACAGGCAGCTCGCAGGGCCCGAGTAGTTGTCCAGGATCTTCGGATCGTCGCCACAGTACCCTTGCGTGACGCGACCCTCACGCAGCGCGCCGTGTTCGAGGAAGAAATCCCAGGTCAGGTCGAGCGCACGCCGCGCCTGCGCGGGCGGGATCGATGCCGGATCGAAGGTGCTGGCGAAGATCAGCGGCGCGGGTACGGCCATGCGGTAACACACGCTCCGGCCCATCACCGGATAGCTATGCGGGCCTAACAAGTGCAGCAGATCGCCGGCGAAGACCGGCAGCGATTTGTCCACCGTGTCGGCGAGCAGCCCGGCATTCATGCGGTGGATCCAGCCGATGTGATAGTAGAAGCCCCAGGCGTTGTAATAGTCGACGGGGCCGTCGGGCCCGTCGGTGAACCAGCCATCGCCGCGATAAAACTGAAGCGTGCGCGCCAGGTTCTTCTCGATCGCGTTCGCGTCGAATTCGGCGCCGAGCGCCTGCAGCGCCACGTTGACCTGCGCAACGAACAGGTGCCAGTTGTTGTCGGCCACTTCCTTGCCGTTCACCTGCAAGAGCCAGCGAACGACCTGGCTGCGCTCACCCGCATCGAGGCGCTGCCATACCGTGGCGCGCGACAGCCACAGGGACAGCGCAACATCCGCGGCCTCCGCGATGCGCTGGTCGCGATCGGTGATGTCACCCCAGTAGTCAGGGTTGCGCGGGTCGGTACCGGCGAGCAGCCCGCCTTCGAGCACGGCCGCGAGATCGACTGTGCGACCCGAGGGCAGCGTGAGCATCGTGCTCTTGCTGTTCTCCAGCCAGACGGCCATGAGAGGCGCAACGCGGCTGAAACCCTCGAGCTCCTCGGCCTGTCGTTTGCCGCCGGCATGCAGCCCGGGATAGCGCGCGCGTGCGTTCGTGGGAGTCGCGTAAGTCAGGAACCCCTCGACGACATAACCTGCCAGCGCCAAGTAGTCGGCGCGCGCAGGCTTCGGCAGCGTGGTGAACCGCGTGACGACGGCCTCGCTCGCGGCCGGAAAGCGCGCCGCCGCGGCGTATGGCGCCTTGTACACGTACCAAAGCCCGCCCGCTGCGATGATCGCGCCGGCCAGAACCGCGAAGAGAATGAAACGTCGCATGCTGTATCCCTGTTTTTTTTCAGCATAGACGCGATGAAATCTCAACGTCTGTCAGCCATCAGCCATTGCCATCTATCTGTTCGATGCGATCGCCGGACTGGCGCGTGAGCATCCACTGCGGGTACTCGTTCGGCAGCGCCGACGCGTCGGTGATGGCCTGGATCTGCTCGGGGCTCAGCTCGAGCTCCGTCGCCGCGATATTGTCGAGCAGCTGCTCCTGACTCTTCGCCCCGATGATGACCGAGGTCACGTGCCGTTGTGCTAACAACCAGGCCAGCGCCACCTGCGCCACCGACACCAGGTTGTCGGCGGCAATCGGCCGCATGACGTCGATGACCCTGAACGCGCGCTCGCGATCCACGGGCGGAAAATCGAGCGTGGCGCGCCGCGCGCCCTCGGGCTTTTCATTCTCACGGCTGAACTTGCCGGAGAGCAGCCCGCCCGCGAGCGGGCTCCACGGCAGGATGGCGAGGTTCTGATCCTTGGCGAGCGGCACGATCTCGCGCTCGATGTCGCGACCGGCCACCGAGTAGTACATCTGCAGGCTCTCGAAGCGCGCGAGATTTTTCTTATCCGAAATCCACTGCGACTTCATGATCTCCCAGGCGGAAAGATTGCAGAGCCCGAGGTAGCGCACCTTGCCGGCACGCACGCAATCGTCCAGTGCATCGAGCGTTTCCTCGAGCGGCGTGAAGGGATCGCGGCCGTGGATCTGATACAGGTCGATGTGATCGACCTGCAGGCGCTTAAGACTTTCGTCGACACCCTGCATGATGTGCGCGCGCGAGAGGCCGATCTGGTTGTGGCCCGGACCCATGCGCAGCAGCACTTTGGTCGCCAGCACATAAGAGTCACGCGGCAGTCCAAGCATCTTCAACGCATTGCCGGTGACCACTTCCGAGCGGCCATTGGAATAGAAGTCCGCGGTGTCGATGAAGTTGATGCCACGGTCGATGGCGGTCTTGATGAGATCCGTGACGCCTTCCTGGCTCACGCCGGCCACCGTGGCCCACATGCCCTCGCCGCTGCCGAAGGTCATGGCGCCGAGACACATCTCGGAGACGATCAATCCAGTATTGCCTAGCTTCCGGAATCGCATGCGCTGCTCCATCTGTGGTTGGCGACGCAAGTATGCCTCCTTCGATCAGCGCTCATGATGCAATCGGTGCCGCTAGAATCGCGCGACAAACTCAATGGAGTTCCCATGAACGACGTTCCGGTTCCGGCCAACGTCGAGGTGATTCGGGTTCACGTGGGTGAACTTCGCCAGATGTTCAATTCGATGGACCCGGCGCCGTTTCATGCGCGGGACCTCGACCCCGACGCCGAGGTCTATAACGTCGAGCCGGCGAACGATCTGTCACACAAGCCTGTTCTTGCGTCTGCGCGACATGCCGGTCAGCATCCAGCACGGTCAACCTGCTGCGTAAAAGGCACCTTCCGCTGTACGATTGCCTCATGTCGTCAAGCATCATGACCTCTCCTACCGCCTTGACCGCTTCGCAATGCCGCGCCGGGCGCGCGCTCATCGAGTGGTCGCAGCAGCAGCTCTCGCAATCCGCGGCCATCGATGTTCAAACGATCGCCGACTTCGAGAAGCGCTTTCGTTCCGCGGACGAGACCACGCGGCGGCGCCTGCGCGCAACGCTGGAAGCCGCGGGCGTGGTGTTCATTTCCGAGAATGGCGGTGGCGCCGGCGCGCGACTGAAATTCAATCGCGAAGAAGTCTGGGAAGTGAACCGCTGGGAAGGCGAAGGCGGCGTCACGGGCGAGGACGACGTCCTCTAGTTCAGCGCGGTACTCTCACTCAGGTGGCCATGCGCAGAATCTCAGGCACTTCTGCCTCGAGACCGATCGCCATGACATGCACACCCTGACAATGTGGCCTGACTTCCTGGATGACGCGCGCCGCGAGTTCGATGCCGCGCTCGCGAACCACACCCGCCTTCGCCGCCTGTTCCATGGCTTCGAGCATGTCCGCGGGCACGACCACGCCCGGCAAATTGGCGTTGAGCCACGCCCCACTCTTTTCGGACTTGAGCGGAATCACACCGGCGAGAATCGCCACACCATCGGGTTTCACCGCATCGATGAAGCGCCGCAATGGGTCGGCGTGATAGACGGCCTGGGTTTGCAGGAGTTTCGCGCCGGCGTCGATCTTGCGACGAGTGTTTTCCACTTCGGCGTCGAAATTCAACGCGCCAGGATTGCAGGTGGCCCCGAGAAACAGTTCGGGCGTGCCCAACAACTGGTTGCCGGACAAATCGCGGCCGTTTCGCAGCGCCTCGGCGGCCGCTAACAGGCCTGAGGCCGTGAGGTCGAATACCGGCTTCGCTTCGGGATGATCGCCGCCGGCGGTCGAGTCACCGCCCATGAACACGAAGTTCCGCAGACCCAGCGCCGCGGCGCCTAACAGATCCGACTGGATCGCGATGCGATTGCGATCGCGGCTGGTGATCTGAACGATCGTCTCGAAGCCCCGCTGCTGCAGCAACAAGGCTACGGCTCGCGGATCCATGGCCATGCGGGCCCGTGGTGATTCGGTGACGTTGATGGCGTCCACGCAACGGCGCAGCAACTCGGCAGTCGCGAACAGCTTCGTGAGGTCGGTGCCCTTGGGCGGAGTGAGTTCGCCGGTCACGACGAACTTTCGGGCGGCCAGTCGGGCCGCGAGGCTTTCAATCATGGGGCGCAATAGTGACACGGCACACCATTCGCAGGGGGCGCCACGGGCCTCACTTTGATTGATTTGGGCTATTAGGCCGTTCGGCGAGTAGCTCCACGGCGCGACGTGCGGTCGGCCTCGAGGCCTGCTCCACCGGCTTCGCGTGCGCGATGATCTCGCGGCGCATGCGTGGATCCCAGAAGCGCGCGAGGTGAAACCTCACACCTTCGGCGGCCACCGCCTTGTCGGGTTCCGAATCGAAGAATGCCGCAATGTCATTCGCCATGGCGACGAGGCGCCCAATGTCCATTAGATAAAAGGGTCCATGGTTAATCGACCGGCGCGGATTGCTTTGCCTGGCGTCGCAGTTGCCACGCGGCAGGCTGCGCCACTTTCACGACTTGCACGGCGGTCACCTTGTATTCCGGGCAGTTAGTGGCCCAGTCGGAATTTTCAGTGGTGATGAGATTCGCGCCCGACTCGGGAAAGTGGAACGTGGTGTAGACCACTCCCGGCGCCACGCGATCGGTAATCTCCACGCGCAACACCGTGTCGCCCGCGCGGCTGGTGACGCCCACCCAGTCGCCATGATCGATGCCGCGCGCCTCGGCGTCGTGCGGATGCAGTTCCAGGCGATCTTCGCTGTGCCAGGCGAGGTTCGCGGTGCGCCGCGTCTGGGCGCCTACGTTGTACTGCGTGAGCACGCGTCCGGTAGTGAGCAGCAACGGAAAGCGACTCGAGGTGCGTTCGTTGGTGGGCACATAAGCCGTCACGTAGAACTTTCCCTTGCCGCGCACGAACGAATCCACGTGCATGGTTGGCGTACCGGAAGGCGCGCGATCGTTACAGGGCCACTGGATGGAACCGAGCTGGTCCAGCTTCTCGTAGCTCACGCCCCGGAACGTGGGCGTGAGCGCGGCGATCTCGTCCATGATCTGCGACGGGTGCGTGTAGTTCATGGGATATCCGAGCGCATTCGACAGTCCGACGGTGACTTCCCAGTCCGCCAGGCCCGCCAACGGTTCGATGATCTTGCGTACGCGCGAAATGCGGCGTTCGGCATTCGTGAACGTGCCGTCTTTCTCCAGAAATGAAGACCCCGGCAGGAACACATGCGCAAATCGCGCCGTTTCGTTGTGAAAGATGTCTTGAATGACGATGCATTCCATGGCCGACAACGCCGCGGTGACATGCGCCGTGTTCGGATCGGACTGCGCGAAATCCTCGCCCTGGATGTACAAGCCGCGGAATGAACCATCGAGCGCCGCTTCGAACATGTTGGGTATGCGCAGTCCGGGCTCGGAACCCAACTGCACTTTCCACATGGACTCAAACAGCGCGCGCGTTGCGTCATCCGAGACATGCCGGTAACCGCTGAATTCGTGCGGGAACGATCCCATGTCGCAGGAGCCCTGCACATTGTTCTGGCCGCGCAGCGGGCTCACGCCCACGCCTTCGCGACCCAGGTTCCCGGTGGCCATGGCGAGATTGGCGATGCCCATCACCATGGTGGTGCCCTGGCTGTGCTCGGTGACACCGAGACCGTAGTAGATAGCGCTGTTCGGACCGCCGGCGTACAGGCGTGCCGCGCCGCGAATCAGTTTCGCCGGCACGCCACTCACCTTTTCCATGGCTTCCGGCGAATTGACCGGATCCGCGACGAACCTCTTCCACTTCTCGTACGACTCTTTCTCGCAGCGGTCCGCGATGTATTGCTCCTTCGTGAGACCCTCGGTCACCACCACGTGCGCCAGCGCGTTGATGACGGCCACGTTCGTTCCCGGCAACAGCCGCAAGTGGTAGTCAGCCTCGACGTGCGGCGATTTCACGAGCGCAATCGCACGCGGATCGATGACGATGAGTCGCGCGCCGGCGCGCAAGCGCCGCTTCATCTGGGAAGCGAACACCGGATGTGCTTCCGTGGGACTGGCGCCGATGACCACGATCACGTCGGCGTGTTGCACCGAGACGAATTCCTGCGTGCCCGCTGACTCGCCCAGCGTGTGTTTGAGTCCATAGCCGGTGGGCGAATGGCAGACGCGTGCGCAAGTGTCGACATTGTTGGTACCGAAGGCCGCGCGCACCAGCTTCTGCACGAGGAAGGTTTCCTCGTTCGTGCAACGCGACGAGGTGATGCCGCCGATCGAATCCTTGCCGTACTTGGCCTGGATGCGCTTGAACTCTGAGGCCGCGTAGGCAAAGGCCTCTTGCCAGCTCACTTCGCGCCATTCGTCCGTGATGCGTTTGCGGATCAACGGGCGTGGTCACGCGATCCGTATGCGTCGCGTAGCCATAGGCAAAGCGGCCCTTCACGCAGGCATGACCCTGGTTCGCGCGTCCATTCCGGTTGGGCACCATGCGCGACACCGCGCCATCGGTGATCTCGGCGACGAGCGCGCAACCAACTCCACAATAAGCGCAGGTCGTGGCGACCGACTGTTGCGGCAGGCCGGCGGTGATGACGGACTTCTCCATCAACGCCCCGGTTGGACAGGCTTCGACGCAGGCGCCGCAGGAAACACACTCGGATTCCAGGAACGGCTGCTGCTGCGAAGCCGAGACGCGCGACTCGATGCCGCGGCCCTCGATGGTGAGCGCGAAGGTTCCCTGCGTGTCTTCGCAGGCGCGCACGCAGCGCGAGCAGACGATGCACAGGTCGTTGTCGAAGCGGAAGTATGGATTGCTGGCGTCGACGGGTTTCGGAGTGTGAACGTGCCGCGGCGTCGCCGCGCCCGCGAAACGCGATTCGGCAATGCCGTGCGCCGCCGCCAGCGATCTCGAGCTCGCAGCGGCTGCTGTCCGGGCAGGTGCCCATGGGATGCTCGGACACGTACAACTCGAGCACGCCACGACGCAGCTTCGTCAATGCGTCGCTGGCGGTTCGCACCTTCATGCCCGCCGCGACTTCGGTGGTGCAGGAAGCCGGAAAACCCTTGCGGCCTTCGATCTCGACCAGGCAGACGCGGCAGGACCCGAAGGCCTTCAGCGTGTCGGTGGCACAGAGCTTCGGGACATCGCGCGCGACGAGCGCAGCGGCTCGCATGATCGACGTTCCCGCCGGCACCGTGATTGGCACGCCATCAATCTCCAGCGCGATTTCGAGCGTCCGCTCGGCACCACTCGCCGCGGGCGTTCCAAGATCGTGATAGCCCTTCGCGTACATCAGCCGAAAGTCCTCGGGAAAATATTTGAGCGCGCTGCGCACCGGGAACGGCGTCAAGCCGCCAAGGCCGCACAACGACCCGTTGGCCATGGTGTCGCAGAGTTCGTCGAGCAGGGCGAGTTCACCATTGCCAGCGCCGCGATTCGCCAATATCCGATCCACCAGCTCCACTCCACGCGTGGAACCGACGCGACAGGGTGTGCACTTTCCGCAGGACTCGATGGCGCAGAACTCCAGCGCGAATCGTGCCATGCGGGCCATGTCGACGGTGTCGTCGAAGACCACCACACCGGCATGGCCGAGCAAGGCGCTCCTGGCCGCCAGCGACTCGTAGTCGAGCGCGGTGTCGAATGCCGCCGGCGGTAGATAGGCTCCGAGTGGCCCGCCGACCTGCACGGCCCGCACCGGACGGCCACTGGCCGTGCCGCCACCATAGTCGTGCACCAGCTGGTTGACGGTAAGCCCGAAGGCGCGCTCCACCAGCCCGCCCCGCTTCACATTGCCGGCCAGCTGCAGCAGCACGGTGCCGCGCGACTTGTCGCAACCCCAAGTCCCGGTAGGACTCCGCGCCGCGCGCCAGGATCACCGGCACCGTGGCGAGCGTCACCACGTTGTTGACCACCGTTGGCTGGCCAAACAACCCCTTGATGGCGGGCAACGGCGGCCGTACGCGCACTTCGCCACGCCGGCCTTCCAGGCTTTCGAGCATGGAGGTCTCTTCGCCGCAGATGTAAGCGCCAGCGCCGAGGCGCACCGCGATGTCGAAGTCCCGGCCGCTGTCACGCAGGTTGCGCCCGAGGTAGCCGCGTTCACGCGCCACGTGCAGCGCGCGCGCCAGGGCTCGGGCCGCATGCGGATATTCCACGCGAAGGTAGATGTACCCCTGCGTCGCGCCCACCGCGAGACCCGCGATGGTCATGCCCTCGATGAGCGCGAACGGATCACCTTCCATGAGCATCCGGTCAGCGAACGTTCCGGAATCGCCCTCGTCCGCGTTGCAGGCGATGTACTTCTGCGCCGTTTCCTGATCGAGCACGGTCTGCCACTTGATGCCCGTGGGAAATGCCGCGCCACCGCGCCCGCGCAAGCCGGAATCGGTCACGGTGCGCACGATCTCGCGCGGCGGCATCGCCAGCGCCGTGTTCAGACCCGCATAGCCACCGTGCGCGATGTAATCGTCGATATCGTTCGGATCCACGACGCCAATGCGCGCGGCGGTAACGCGCTGCTGGCTGCGCAGCCACTCATGGTTCTCGATGTCACCCAGCCGCAATGCGTGCGGCCCGCCGTCTAACAACCCCGCGTCCAGCAGTGCCGGTATGTCGGTGGCACGCACCGGGCCGTAGGCCACCCGGCCGGCCGGGGTGCGCACTTCGACGAGCGGCTCCAGCCAGTAAAGACCGCGCGAGCCGTTGCGCACGACTCGAATCGGCCACTCGCGCCGGCGGCACTCACGCGCCAGTGCGCTGGCGACGTCATCCGCTCCCAGCGATACCGCGCCGGCATCGCCCGGCACAAATACGGTGACCATGGCGCGTGCGCTCATTCGGGCACGCCCCAGTCGTCGGCACATGCCGTGAGCGCCTGGGCGTCGAGCCTGCCACGCAGATGGCCATCGATCATGGCCGACGGTGCGCAGGCGCAGTTGCCGAGGCAGTACACGGCTTCGAGAGTGACCTTGCCATCGGAGCGCGTTTCGCCGAATTCAATGCCCAGCCGCTGCCTGGCGAACGCAGCCAGCGCATCGCCATTCATCGCCTGACACGCTTCGGCACGGCACAACTTGATCGTGTGTTGTCCGGCTGGCTGTCCGCGAAAATGATGGTAGAAACTCACCACGCCGTGCACTTCGGCGCGCGACAGGTTCAGCGCATCCGCTATCAAGGGAACTGATTCGGGCGGCACGCAGCCGAGTTCATTTTGTACCGAGTGAAGGATCTCGAGCAGCGGACCGGGCTCCGCCTTCATCCGCGCGACAGCGCTGCCAACGCAACGCTCGATGGCGGGCATGTCGAGCGTCATGACTCGCCTCTCGCCGGCCGCACGCGCGCGGGATGGCAGTACACATTGCAGCCCCCGCTGCGCAGGAAGGCGACCAGCGTGATGCCAGCGGATTCCGCCAGCTCCAGCGCCAGCGTCGAAGGTGCCCCAATCGCAGCGACCACGGGCGCTCCCGCCATCATCGCTTTCTGGATCAACTCGAAACTCGCGCGACCAGACAGGAGCAACACGCGTTGACTCCACGGCAACGTGCCATTCATCAATGCCGCGCCCACGAGCTTGTCCATGGCATTGTGACGGCCCACGTCTTCGCGGCTGTCGGCCAGCTCGCCTTCCGCCGTGAACAATCCCACCGCGTGCATGCCACCTGTTTGTGCGAAGCCCGCCTGGGAAGCCCTGAGGATGTCGGGCATGACACGCAGCACCGATTCCCTAACTACCAGGTCGCTCGTGATGGCGCGTATCCCGGCGCTGGCCGTCACCGCTGCGATGGATGCCTTGCCGCACACGCCGCAGCTCGAAGTGGTATAGAAATTGCGATGGAGCCGATCGAGATCGAGTGGCAGATCGGCGCGCACCGTGACGCGAATGACGTTTCCCGTGGGCCCGCACGGGCGAACGTCGACGACATCCCGCGATTCACGCAGCAGGCCTTCTCCGTACAGGAACCCCACCGCAAGGTCGGCGTCGTTGCCAGGCGTCCGCATGGTGATCGAGATGGGACGACCCGTGCCGCCGTTCTCGGCGGACCTGGTCCTTGATGAGCCGAATTTCCAGCGGTTCTTCGACCGCGATGGCATCCGCGCGATGCACGTTGCCGGCGTCGCGTAGCGCGTCGATTTGAACGTCCCGATGAGCGGGATTCTTCATGCGGCCGAGTCTACACCCGGACACCAAAGCGAAACCGCTATCGCTTCTGTCTCGCGAGGGCGGCATCCACGGTGTTCGAAAGCAACATCGCGATGGTCATCGGCCCGACGCCGCCTGGCACGGGAGTAATCCACGCCGCGCGCTCGGCTGCAGCAGCGAATTCCACGTCGCCGCAGAGTTTGCCGTCGGCACCGCGATTGATACCCACGTCCATGACGATGGCGCCAGCGCGAATCCATTCACCCGGGATGTACGCGGCCTTGCCCACCGCCGCGACCACGAGTTCGGCGCGTTCTACTTCGCCGCGCAGGTCACGCGTGCCAGTGTGGCACACGGTCACCGTCGAGCGCGCCAGCAAAAGCTCGAGCGCCATCGGACGCCCCACGATGTTCGACGCTCCCACCACGCAGGCACGCAGGCCTACGAGGTCGAGTTTGTAGTGCTCCGCGAGCTTGATGACGCCCCAGGGCGTGCATGGCCGCAGGCCCGGGCGCTTCTGGGCTAACAACCCGGTGTTGGTCGGATGGAAGCCATCGACGTCCTTGGCGGGGTCAATGGCGTCCATGATCTCCGTGCTGTCGAGACCCTTTGGCAATGGCAGCTGCAGCAGGATGCCGTCGACGCGGTAATCGTTGTTCAGCGTCTTGACGAGCGACAGCAATTCCTCGCGCGTAGTGCTCGCCGGGAGGTCGTGCGCGAACGAGGCGATGCCGCACTCGTCGCAGGCCTTGCGCTTGTTGCGCACATAGACCGCGGAAGCCGGGTCTTCACCCACCTTCACCACCGCGAGCCCGGGTGCGCGACCGTACTTCGAAATGAAGTCGGCGGCTCGCGCCGCCGACCTCGCTCTTTCTTTTGCTGCGACGGCCTTTCCGTCGAGGATCTGTGCCGTCACGATTGCCTTAGTAGCGGTAATGGTCGGTCTTGTACGGGCCGTTCTTGGAAACGCCGATGTACTTCGCCTGTACGTCCGTGAGTTCGGTGAGCGTCGCATTCAGCGTCTTGAGCTGCAGGCGCGCCACCTTCTCGTCGAGATGCTTCGGCAGCACGTACACGCCCAGCGGGTACTTCGCGGTCTGCGTGAACAACTCGATCTGCGCGATAGTCTGGTTCGCGAAGCTCGAGCTCATCACGTAGCTCGGGTGGCCCGTGCCGCAACCCAGGTTCACGAGACGGCCCTTCGCCAGCATGATGATCCGCTTGCCGTCCGGGAAGATCACGTGATCCACCTGCGGCTTGATCTCTTCCCACTGGTACTTCGAGAGTGACGCGACGTCGATCTCGTTGTCGAAGTGGCCGATGTTGCAGACGATGGCGTTGTGCTTCATCGCCTTCATGTGGCCGTGGTTGATGACCTGGAAGTTGCCGGTCGCCGTCACGAAGATGTCGCCCTTGTCGGCCGCGTAGTCCATCGTCACGACACGGTAGCCTTCCATCGCGGCCTGCAGCGCGTTGATCGGATCGATCTCCGTGACCCACACCTGCGCCGACAGCGCGCGCAGCGCCTGCGCAGAACCCTTGCCCACGTCGCCGTAACCGGCAACCACGGCGATCTTGCCGGCGACCATCACGTCGGTCGCGCGCTTGATCGCGTCCACGAGCGACTCACGGCAGCCATACAAGTTGTCGAACTTGCTCTTGGTCACCGAGTCGTTGACGTTGATCGCGGGGAACGCGAGCTCGCCCTTCTTGTGCATCTCATAGAGACGATGCACGCCGGTCGTCGTCTCTTCCGTCACGCCCTTGATCTGCTTGAGGCGCGTGGAATACCACTTCGGATCGCGCTTCAGCGTGGCCTTGATGGAATTGAACAGCTCGATCTCTTCCTCGCTGCCCGGGTTCGCGAGAAGGCTTTGGTCCTTCTCCGCCTTGGTGCCCAGGTGCAGCAGCAACGTCGCGTCGCCGCCGTCATCGAGGATCATGTTGGCCTGCGCATCGACGGAACCGGGCCACTCGAAGATCTTGTGGGTGTATTCCCAGTAGTCCTTGAGCGTCTCGCCCTTGACGGCGAACACCGGCGTGCCCTTCACGGCGATCGCCGCGGCGGCGTGGTCCTGCGTCGAGTAGATATTGCACGAAGCCCAGCGCACTTCCGCACCGAGCGCCTGCAGCGTCTCGATGAGCATCGCGGTCTGGATGGTCATGTGCAGGGAGCCCGCGATGCGGGCGCCCTTGAGCGGCTGGGTCTTGGCGTATTCCTCGCGGATCGCCATGAGGCCGGGCATCTCGGTCTCCGCGATGTTGAGCTCTTTGCGGCCCCACTCGGCGAGCTTGATGTCGGCAATCACATAGTCTTGGCCCGATCCGGGCTTCACAACAGCATTCATATGAACCTCTCTAGTTAGTTCCATTTAGAGAGCGCCGTTGGAATCGATCGACCGGTTCCCGAGCCTCGCGTCGTACGACGCTGCAGCGCTCCTCGAGAACCGATCTTTATCAAATCGATTACGCCGTCTTGCGCACTCCAGCATCGGCAGCCAGCGCGGCAGCCTTGTCGGTCTTTTCCCAGGTGAACTCCGGCTCGTTGCGGCCGAAGTGACCGTAGGCAGCCGTCTTGAAGTAGATGGGACGCAGCAGGTCGAGCATCTGCACGATGCCCTTGGGACGCAGGTCGAAGTGCTGGCGAACCAGCGCTTCCAGATGCTCATCCGACACCTTGCCGGTGCCGAAGGTGGTGACCATCACCGAGGTGGGCTGGGCCACGCCGATGGCGTACGAGATCTGCACCTGGGCCTTGCTGGCGAGACCCGCGGCCACGATGTTCTTGGCCACATACCGCGCGGCGTACGCCGCCGACCTGTCCACCTTCGTCGGGTCCTTGCCGGAGAACGCGCCACCGCCGTGCGGAGCCGCGCCACCATAGGTGTCGACGATGATCTTGCGGCCGGTCAGACCGCAGTCACCCTGCGGGCCACCGATGACGAAGCGGCCGGTCGGATTGATGAGGTACTTGATGCCCTTCGCGGCGGGAATCGATTCCTTCGCGAGCACGGGCTTCACGATCTCTTCGATCACGGCCTGTTCGATGTGCTTGTGCTCCACGTCCGGGTGGTGCTGCGTCGACAACACGATGGTGTCGATTTCCGTGGGCTTGCCGTCCACGTACTTCACCGTGACCTGCGACTTCGCGTCCGGACGCAGCCACTTGAGCTTGCCGTTCTTGCGCAGCTCGGCCTGCTTCTCCACCAGGCGGTGCGCGAGGTAGATAGGCAGCGGCATGAGGCTCTCGGTCTCGGTGCACGCGTAGCCGAACATCATGCCCTGGTCGCCGGCGCCCTGTTCGAGGTTCAGGCCCTTGCCTTCGTCCACGCCCTGGGCAATGTCGGGCGACTGCTTGTCGTAGGCCACGAGCACGGCGCAACCCTTGTAGTCGATGCCGTAGTCGGCGTTGTCGTAGCCAATTCCCTTGATGACGTCGCGCGTGATCTGGTGGAAATCGACCACGGCCTTGGTGGTGATCTCACCGGCCAGGACCACGAGGCCCGTGTTGCACAACGTCTCGGCGCCGACGCGCGAGTACTTGTCCTGCGCGAGCAGCGCGTCGAGCACGGCGTCGGAAATCTGGTCGGAGACTTTGTCCGGGTGGCCTTCGGAAACGGACTCGGACGTGAACAAGAAAGCTGGATGACATGATCTTCCTCGTACCTATTGATGCTGGTTTTTTAACTCGCCGCCTTGAACGGCTCGCCAAATGAATCCGCGTACAGCTGCGCGAACTCCGGCAAGGTGAAACTGTGATTCTGTGTGCCGCGAACGGCGATCTTGATGGCACCCATGAGCGACGCAATACGCCCCGTGGTTTCCCAGTCGAGCCCGCGAAGGATGCCGTGAATCAGGCCGGCGCGATAGGCGTCGCCGCATCCCGTCGGATCGAGCACTTCACGCGCCTTGGCGCAGGGAATGTCGTAGGTGCGGCCATCGGCGTGGATCGTGGAACCCTCGCCGCCGCGCGTGATGATCAGCGCCTTCACGTGCTTCATGACGTCGGCCACGGTCCAACCGGTGCGTTCCTGCAGCAGTGCCCACTCGTAATCGTTCAACGCCAGCCAGTTCGAGATGGAAATGAAGCGCTTGAAGTCGTCGCCGGCGAACAGCGGCATGGCCTGGCCCGGGTCGAAGATGAACGGGATTCCCGCGGCCTTGAACTGTTCGGCGTGCTGCAGCATGCCTTCGCGGCTGTCCGGAGCGATAACACCAATCGATATACCGTCATTCGCCGGCACCTTGATGCGGTACGAATGGTTCATGGCGCCCGGGTGGAAGGCCGTGATCTGGTTGGAATCGAGGTCGGTGGTGATGAAGGCCTGCGCGCAATGCTCGTCCGGGATGCTCACGAGGTACTTCTCGGACATTCCCTGCTTTTTCATCCACTCGGAGTACGGCCCGAAATCCAGACCGATGCCGCCCATCGGATAACCCACGTCGCCGAGCAGCTTCAGGTTGTAGGCGATGTTGCCCGCGCAACCGCCGAACTCGCGACGCATCTGCGGGACAAGGAACGCCACGTTCAGCATGTGCAGCTTGTCGGGAAGGATGTGCGCTTTGAAACGGTCCGGGAACACCATGATGGTGTCGTAGGCGACCGATCCACAGATGAGCGCGCTCTTGTCTTTTCCCGGCATGCCAATGGGTTACGTGTGAGAAACGGGGCGCAAAGATACGCGAATCAGGTCTGTCTTGCTCGTCGGGTTTGGGCACCGGCTTCTGGCTCCGCGATGCGGGTCTCAATACGGCCTAACCCACTGATCAATAAGCTTTTACAGGCTCGCCGGCGCTACAGTTTCGGCGGCGGGGCTGCGGGTTCCAATGATCCTGGCGCAGGCGGCTGCTCTTTCGGCTCTTCGGGAGTCGCTGTCTCGACTGGCGGCGGCGGCGCTTCGGGCTCGGGCGGCGCGACTCCGTTGGGCCGCGTTACGAGCCGTGCCCGTGCTCGAATGTAGTTCCGCAATGCATCGAGCTCGCGGTCGGTGAGTTCTTCGAACTTCGGCATGCCGCGGGTCTCCTGCCCGCCGCGCACCAACGCCGCGAACGACTCGGGAACCAGCGGCGACAACGAGACACGCAGATCGGGAGCCCCGCCGCCCGCGATCGCGCCGGCACCATGACACCACTGACATTTTGCAAACACCTGCGCGCCCTCTTTGGCGAGCGACTCGTCCACGTTCACTCCGGATCCGTCGATCGGAATGGCAAACGTCGGCACGGGAGTCGGCGGCAACTGGGCCGTGCCATCGAGCACGAAAGTCAGGAGGCGGCGTGGATGCGCACGCGAGTCCCAGCCAAATCGCGCGGACATCGCGCCGAGACTTCCGGCCGCGCCCTGCGTAGGCCCGTTGAGGATCGAAATGTATTGGCGTTTACCGATCGCAAAGCTGATAGGCGCTCCGAGCGCGGCCGTCGCTGAATAGAACGCCCACACTCGCCGACCCTCGACCGCGGAATACGCCGTGATGTAACCATCGGCTTGTCCCTGGAAAACGAGGTCGCCAGCTGTCGAAAGCACACCGCCGCTGAAAGCGCCCTGCGTGGGGATGGCCCATGCCGCCCGCTGCTTCGCGGGGTCCCAGGCAACCAACGCGCTCCGGCCCGAGTTCGGCGGCGCGTCGCCATCCGGATTCGAATCCGGCAATTCGCTGGTTGGCAGATAGACCAGGCCCGTCTTCGGATCGAACGACTGCGCCAGGTGGTTATGCGCGCCGAGGCCTAACTTCTTTGAACCGATGAGCTTGCCCGTGGCGCGATCGAGCACGTGAAAGCTGCCGTCCTTCGGCGCGTGCAATATGACTTTGTGAGGTTGGCCTTCGATGTTGATCGTAGCCAGCGTGATGTCGGTGGAAGCATCGCACTGCAGATGGTCGCCGGGCGCGGTGTCGTAGTTCCAGGCCAGTTCGCCCGAGTCGGCGTTCAGTGCGACTACGGAGCATGCGAAACGATTTGTGGCCGCGTCGGCGCCGCGCGCGTTGCCGGTTCCCACGTACAAACGATTCACTTCGGGGTCGTAGGTGATCGCATTCCACACCGCGCCACCGCCCGCCCCGGTTTCCCAGCGCCAGAGGCGCTTGCCAGTGGCCGCGTCGTACGCGCCCACGGCGCCATGAACCGAACCCGAATCGCCGAAGCCGATGGCCACCTTGTCGTTGAATACGCGCGGCGCACCAGAAATGAAGCTGCCGTCATTCGCTTCGAGCGTCGGCGTGCTCCAGAGCGCCGTTCCCTTTTTCGCGTCCAGCGCAATCAACCGGCCATCGTGCGTGCCGACGAACAGCCGCCCTTTCGAGTAAGCGAGCCCGCGAACGCCGGACCCGGCACGCAGTTTCTTTCCCGCGACCAGCAGCACCTCCGGATCGAAGCGCCACAATGACTTTCCGGTTTTCGCATCGACCGCGTACACGATGCTGTAACCGGCGGCGACGTAGATGATGCCTTCGACCGCGAGCGGAGTTGCCTGGGCATTTCCCAGATCGAGATCGAGCGTCCAGGCAAGCCTGAGCCTTCCGACGGTCTCGCGATTGATTTCAGTCAGCGGGCTGTAGTGCGTTTCGCCGGCGGTGCGGCCGACGGATGCCCAGTTGTTGGCATCAAACGCGTCGCCGAGTGGAGAGCCGTCTTTCGCGCCCGCCGTCGCAGCGCAAAGGAGCAACGCTGCGACGCGGAGGCAACGCAAGCGACGCGATCAACCCGCAGCAGGTGCCGCTTCGGGGAACAACGGCGCCGCGGTGACGCGGCCCTTGAAGTCGAGCCACTGGTGATTGGCGTAGTCGTACAACTTGCAGGTACGAACCGTGGCCCAGTAACGCTTCCAGTTCAGCACGTACACGCGCGCGAGTTGCGGCACGGCCGTCTTCAGCGCCGCTTGCGCGGCGCGCAGCCGATACAGCGGCACGCCGGTGTTCACGTGATGCGCGCCGTGCTCGAGGATGTCATGCAGGATGCGGCCGAGGCTCTTCGGCACCACGACGTTGATGGTGGTGGTGATGAAACCTAAACGCTTCTGCCATTCATCGCGCTTGTCGAACCAGGCCACTTCGGGGTGCGTGTGCTGGACGTAGATGACCCAGCCCATGATGCAATTGAAGGCGAGAAATGGCAGCACGAAGCCGCAGAGCAGCGTCCAGGTGACCGAGTGATTGCCGTACACAGCCCAGAGCACGAGACTGGTGATCCAGACCGCGCCGACGCTCAGCACCAGCAAGTTGTCCCACAAGAAAATGGCGCGACGAACGCCCACGTGTTTCTTCGAGGGGAGGATGAGCTTCTTCCACCACATCTCGATGGTGTAGTAGAGGCCCTGGCCGAATCCCGAACGATAGATTCGCTCGAGTCCGCGGCGCATTTTCGACGCGGCCTTCCACTCTTCGGCCGACATCGGCACCCAGACCTGGTCGCGGCCCTTGAGGTTGGTGAAGCCGTGGTGGGCAACGTTATGGCCCACGTCCCAAAGCGAGAACGGCGTGAGCGACGGCAGGAATGCAATACGGCCGACGACCTTGTTGAGCCAGTCGTACTTGGTGTAGCTGCCGTGGCAGGCGTCGTGTCCGATGACGAACAGCCGCGCAATGGCGATGGACGCTGGCACCACCATGAGCAGCTTCGCCCACCACGCGGTGAAGTAACAGGCGCCGACAATGCACGCACCGAGGAATGCGAGATCGAGCAGCATGCGCAGCACAGGGATGATCGAATCGCGACGCATGTATTCCTGCATGGCGACTCGCACGGCGCGACGGGCATCGGAACTCGGCGAAGGGGTCTTGGGAGCTTCGGTCATAGGTCCGCAAGACTATACGAAACAAGCGCTTTCACCAACGACTCTGGCGCCATATTCGACCTGCGTCGCACGCGAAATCGAGTCAGAAAAGGCCGTTTCCATGACCTCAGTCATTGAAATTTGTGCACCGTGGCGGCGTGGATACGAATCGCATTTGCACCACAAGCTCGAGGCGGGGTTTCCCGGAGAGAAAGGGTGCTCCCGGCGCCGTCCGGGTTGACCGGATTTCCAGTTTAGTGGATGTTCCCTCCACTATGCCGGACATAAACGCCCGAATCGCTGCTCGCGTGCGCACTCTGCGCGCCGCTTCTTCCCTGAGCCTCGACGCGCTCGCCAGCCGCTGCGCCGTCAGCCGCTCCATGCTGTCGCTGGTCGAGCGCGGCGAAACCAGTCCCACCGCCGTGGTGCTCGAAAAGATCGCCACTGCTCTAGGAATCAGCCTCGCAGCGATGTTCGACGACGCCAGTGCGCCCGTGAACCCCGTGTCGCACGCTGCCGATCGCAGTTCCTGGAAGGATCCGCAGACTGGATATGTGCGCCGGAACATTTCGCCGCCGAACTTTCCGTCTCCGATTCGCATCGTCGAGGTGTCCTTTCCCGCGGGCGCGCGGGTGTCGTATGAAACGGGCGCGCGCGAATCGGTCATCGCCCAGCAGGTCTGGGTGCGTGATGGCGCCCTCGAAGTGACGGTGGGCAAGGTCACCCACAAGCTCGCCAAGGACGACTGTCTCGCAATGCAGCTCGACGCACCCGTCACGTTTCGCAACCGTACGCGCCGGGCCGCGCACTATGTCGTGGTGCTGGCGTCATGAGCGGCTTCACGGTGCGCCGGATCGATATCCTCTCCTCGCGCGAATTCGGCGGGCTCTGCGAGGTGCTCATCGATTGCGTCGAGGGCGGCGCCTCGGTGAGCTTCATGCGTCCCATGACTCTGGCAAAGGCCGCCGATTTCTGGCGCGGCGTCGCCGCGAGCGTGGCGCGCGGAGAACGTGCGCTCATCGTTGCGGAAGACTCCGGAGGTCGAATCCTCGGCACCGCGCAGGCGTTGTGGGCGGAAGCCGAGAACCAGCCCCATCGCGCCGACATCGCCAAGATGCTGGTGCACTCGAGCGCACGCCGGCTCGGTGTCGGCGCCGCAGTGCTTCGAGCTGCCGAAAACGCCGCGCGCGAGTCCGGGCGTAACGTGCTGGTGCTCGATACGGCGAGCGATGCGGCAGAAAGGCTTTACGAGCGCTGCGGCTGGCAGCGCGTGGGCACCATTCCCGACTTCGCACTGATGCCCGACGGCACGCGATGCGCCACCGTCGTCTACTACAAAAGGCTGGATTGACGCCACGCACACTGGTGCACAAGCTCCCGCGACCTTCCGACGAGAGCGCTCCATGAAACGCAGAGATTTTCTTCATGCCATCGGCGGCGCGTCCGCATTCGCTTTTCTGCCCGCCAACTCGCGTGACGCCTTCGCGGCAGCCGCAACGCTCGACGCCCTGGTCATCAGCGACGTCGAGATCCTCAAGCTGTCGGGTACGCATGAGCTGGTGAAGGGTCTCAACCGCCAGTACCAGGTGAATCCGCTGCATCTGTACGAAGAGCGGCGCCCCAAGCCGTTCGTCGATCCAGCCAACGGCAAACCGGAGCGGCTGCCGCTCACGCACTACTACGTCCGCATACGCACCAAGGGCGGAGTCGAAGGCCTCTACGGCGCCGTCGACAAGGAAGCGCTGCCGGTACTGCTGGGCACACTGCGGCCGCTGATCATCGGCCAGAACGCGCTTGCGGTGGAACGCATCTGGGACCAGATGTATCGCTCGAATCGACATTCGCGCGCCAGCCATTTCATGATGGCCATCAGCTACGTCGACAACGCCCTGTGGGATCTGCGCGGCCGGCATTTCGGCGCGCCGGTGTTCCGGTTGTTAGGAGGACCGACGCAGCTTCCCGTGCGCGTATACGGAAGCTGCCTGGGGTTCGCCATCGATCCGCCGCTTGCGGCCAAACGCGCTTCTGCGCTTGCGAAGGATGGCTTCATCCACCAGAAGTGGTTTCTGGGGTATGGCCCCGGCGACGGCGCGCGCGGGATGGATCTGAACGTTCAGCTGGTAAAGGCGCTGCGCGAGGCGGTTGGGGACGACGTGCAGATCATGTTCGATGCCTATCAGGGCTGGGACCTGCAATACGCGATCGAATGGTGCCGCAAGGTCGAGCAATACCGCCCCTACTTCGTCGAAGAAGCCGTGCCGATGTCCGACCTCGAAAGTTTCATCCGGCTGTCGAAGGCCACATCGATTCCGATCGCCACCGGGGAGCACTTGTACGGGCGTTGGGAAGCTGAACAATTCTTCAAGGCGGATGCGCTGCAGTTCATCCAGGCCGATCCGGAATGGTGCGGCGGCGTCAGCGAGACCGTGAAGGTCGCGCACCTGGCGTCCGTGCACGGCGTCAAGCTTCTTCCGCACTGTCACAACGTGCACGCCGCCCTGCACATCGTCGCCAGTCAGTCACCGTCGGTATGTCCCTTCGGCGAGTACCTCATCAACCACGTGCCCGAGAAACTGCACTTCATGAAGGATCCGCTGCTCACCTCCAATGGCCTGGTGCAGTTGTCGGAAAAGCCGGGCTTCGGTATCGAGCTCGATCCGGCGAAAGTGGAAAAGCAGGAAATTCTCGTTACGATCTGAGCAATCCACGCGAGGAGTTTTCATGTCCATTCGTCCCGCAATCGCCATCGTCCTTGGTCTCACGATGGGCTCTGCCCACGCTGCCGACATCACCGCCAGCCGCCAGACTGCCGCGTCCGCCAAAGCGCGCGCCGGGGAAACCGAGTTCCGCGCGCTCTACAAGGAACTGGTGGAGATCAACACCACGCTGTCGGTGGGTTCATGCACAGAAGCCGCAAACGCGATGAAAGCGCGGCTGAGCGCCGCGGGATTTGCCGACGAGCAACTGCACGTCATCGTGCCGCCCGATCGTCCGAACGATGGAAATCTGGTGGCGGTGCTGCCCGGCAGCGACGCAAAGCTCAAGCCGCTGCTGCTGCTCGCGCATATCGACGTGGTCGAGGCCAATCGCGCCGACTGGGAACGCGACCCGTTCAAGCTCGTCGAGGAAGGTGGATTCTTCTACGCGCGCGGCGCGTCGGACGACAAGGCCATGGCGGCGGTGTTCGCCGATTCCATGGTGCGATTCAAGAAAGACGGGTATCGCCCCAAGCGCACCATCAAGCTCGCGCTGACCTGCGGCGAGGAGACACCGAACACCTTCAACGGAGTGAGTTATCTCATCGAGCATCACCGGGATCTCATCGACGCCGGCTTCGCCCTCAACGAAGGCGGTGGCGGGCGGTACGACCAGAAGAGCGGCGTGTATCGGTACGTTGCGGTGCTGACGTCCGAAAAGGTCTACCAGGACTTCACGCTGACCACGCACAACCAGGGCGGCCACTCGTCGCGCCCCACAAAGGACAACGCGATCTATCAACTCGCGCATGCGCTCGACAAAGTCGAAGCGCACCAGTTCAAGGTCGAGTTCAACGACACCTCGCGCGTCTATTTCGAGAAATTCGGTGCGATCGAGGGCGGTGAGAAAGGCGCCGACATGATCGCGGCGGCGAAGACTGGCGATGCGGCGGCCATCGAGCGGCTCAAGAAAGATCCGTCGACCAACGCCATCCTGCGCACCAATTGCGTGGCCACGCAGCTCGCGGGCGGGCACGCACCCAACGCCCTGCCCCAGCGCGCGACGGCGAACGTCAATTGCCGCATGTTCCCGGGTCGCAGCGCCGAGGAAGTCCGTCAGGAACTCATCGCGGCGATCGCCGATCCCGGCGTCACCGTCGAGTTTCAGGCTCCGCCGGAAAAACCCGGCGTGCAGCCGCCGTTGTCGCGCGAAGTCATGGCGCCGATCGAAGCTCTGAGCCGCGACATGTATCCCGGCATCGCCGTTATCCCGACCATCAATTCAGGCGCCACCGACGGACGCTTCCTCACTCCGGTGGGAATTCCGACGTATGGCGTTTCTGGCATGTTGAGCGACGGCGCGACCAGCAACGCGCACGGGCTCAATGAGCGCATCCGCGTTCAGACGCTGATCGAAGGCCGCGAGTTTCTCTATCGGCTCACGAAGGCATACGCGGGCGGCAAGTAACGGAAGATCTGCGCTAATAGCCCTTCTTGAAGTCGACTACCGACAGTAGCTTGTCGCCGTTCGCAAAGCGTCGCACCTGCTCCTTCAGGATCAACATGCGGGCCGCCTGGCCGAGGTCCGACAGCGCCGACATGTGCGGAGAGATGATGATGTTCTTTGCCTTCCAGAGCGGGTGATCTTTCGGAAGCGGCTCGGGGTCAGTGACATCCAGGCCTGCGCCTGCGATGGTTCCCGCGTTTAGCGCCGCGACGAGATCGTCCGTAACAACG
The DNA here is from genome assembly GCA_963736955.1 of uncultured Pseudomonadota bacterium. Taxonomy (GTDB): domain Bacteria; phylum Pseudomonadota; class Gammaproteobacteria; order Steroidobacterales; family Steroidobacteraceae; genus CADEED01. The sequence goes on along the minus strand of CAVTQT010000008.1, from coordinate 462,649 downwards.
CTGCCGCCCCGGCCCACGCTGATGAAGTACGCAGTCTTCTTCATGCGCGCGAACATCCTGGCGTCGAATAGATGCGTTGTGGCCGGAACCAGCGGCAGTGCCGCCACCACGACGTCGGCCTCTCCGATCATTGCCGGCAACTCGTCGGCCAGACCAACTCGACTGACGTAGTCGGGGCCTTCGCGCGAGCTATTGCGAGTGCCGATCACCTTCATCCCCAGGGCATGGGCGCGCTTCGCAACTTCGAGGCCGATGCCGCCGAGGCCCGCGACCAGCAGAGTCTTGCCAGTCAATGCCTGTGGTTGTGACCCTGCGAAATTGCGGTTCCAGCCCTCGCCGGTCGCCTGCCGGCCAATCGACACCTGCAATGAACGCGACAGCGCGAACATCAGCGCGATGGTGTGCTCGGCCATCACGGGACCCACGACGGCGCGCATGTTGGTCACAGTGATACCAGGCTTCTCGAGGGCGGGCTTGCCCAGGCACGCCTCAACGCCGGCGGACATCACTGCAACCCAACGCACTCGCTTCGCCGCGGCGAGCACGCGATCGTCACAGGCAATGTCGTCGCCGCCGATGATTGCGTCGACGCTCGCGGCTTCCTTGAGGAGAGCGGTCGCGTCAGCAACGAATACCAACTCGACGCCGGGCGCGACGCCTGCAAGTGTTGCACGCATTTCCTGTGTGCCCGTGCCATTGGGATTCTGTGTAGCCATCACGATGCGACGCGGCGTGCGCCAGCCCTTGATGTCGCGCAACGCAGTGGGCGATTCGGTAAGGCCGAGCTCGTTGATGATTTCCACGGCCTTGGGATCGGCGGCAGGCGGATCGTCTTTGGCCGATGCAGCAACGGCAAACAGGCTGGACGCGGCTAACAAGGCTGCGCGGCTCGGAAAACCTCTCATTCCCCTTCTCCCCATCAACACTGCCGAAGCGGCAGTGCATGATGCCACGCGAGCGGCGGAGTCTGTCTATTGCAAGAAGCCGGCTTTCACTTCTTCCTGCGAGAGCAGTTGGACCGGAACGGCCTTCGCCTTCCAGATTTCCTCGCAATACTCGCGAATGGTTCGATCGGAGGAGAATTTTCCCGAGCGCGCGGAATTGAGGATGGACATGCGCGTCCAGCCTTCCTTGTCGCGGTAGGTCTGATCGACCAGCGCCTGGCAATCCGCGTACGACTGGTAGTCGGCGAACACGAAGTACGGATCGTGGTACATGAGGTTGTCGATGAGCGGCTGGAATTGCGCGCTATTGCCACGCGAGAAAAAGCCGTCGCGAATGAGCTGGATGACAGCCTGCAACTCTTCGCTTTGTTCGACGAACTCCATCGGGTGGTAGCCCGCGGCGCGGCGGGCCGCCACCTCGTGCGCTTCAAGGCCAAACAGGAAGAAGTTCTCGACACCCACTTCCTCGCAGATCTCGATGTTGGCGCCGTCCACCGTGCCTATGGTCAGTGCGCCGTTCATCTGGAACTTCATGTTGCCCGTGCCCGAAGCCTCTTTGCCCGCGGTGGAGATTTGCTCCGACAAATCCGCCGCCGGGTAGATCTTCTGTCCGTTGGTCACGTTGAAGTTCGGCAGGTATACGACCTTGATGAGGTCGCGCACGCCCGGATCGCGATTGATGATCTCGGCGGCCGCGGTGATGAGGCGGATGATGAGCTTGGCGAGGTGATAACCCGGCGCCGCCTTGCCGCCGAATACGAAGACGCGCGGCTCCATGGTGAACTTGGGATCGGTCTTCAGCCGGTGATACAGGCCGATGACGTGCAGGATATTGAGGTGCTGGCGCTTGTACTCGTGGATACGCTTCACCTGCACGTCGAAGATCGCGGACGGATCGACGATGACGCCCGTCCGCTGTTCGATGAGGCCTGCGAGTGCCGTTTTGTTCGCGTGTTTGATCTGGCGCCACTCGGCACGGAAGTCCGGGTCGTCGACCAGCGGCTCGAGCTTGCGCAGCTCGTACAGGTCCCGGATCCAGTCCTCACCGATACGTTGCGTGATGCAATGTGCGAGGCGCGGGTTTGCGAGCACCATCCAGCGTCGTGGCGTCACGCCGTTGGTCTTGTTGGAGAACTTCTCCGGCCACAATTTGGCGAAGTCGTTGAGCACATCGCTCTTGAGCAGCTCGGAGTGCAGCGCCGCGACGCCGTTGATGGCGTGACTGCCGACGCTCGCGAGGTGCGCCATGCGCACATAGCGTTCGCCGGCTTCGTCGATGAGCGACAGGCTCGAGATCATCTGCTCGTTACCGAAGAAGGCCATGCGCACTTCATCGAGGTGACGCGCGTTGATCTCGTAGATGATTTCGAGGATGCGCGGCAGCAGCCGGCCGAACATGGGCAACGGCCAGCGCTCGAGCGCCTCGGGCAACAGCGTGTGATTGGTGTACGAGCAGGTCTGGCGCGTGATGGCCCAGGCCCGATCCCACTCCACGTTCATCTCGTCGACCAGCAGGCGCATGAGCTCCGCCACGGCGATGGACGGATGCGTGTCGTTCATCTGGATCGCGAACTTCTCGTGGAACCGCTCCGGCGGAATCTTCTGGATCTTGCAGATGCGCAGCATGTCCTGCAGAGAGCACGAGACGAAGAAGTACTGCTGCTCGAGACGCAGCTCTTTGCCCCTGGCCTGCTCGTCGTTGGGATACAGCACCTTGGTGAGGTTCTCGCTGGCCACCTTCTGGTTGACCGCGCCGTAGTAATCCCCGCGATTGAAGGTGCCGAAGTCGAAGGATTCGGGTGCCTCGGCTTTCCAGAGGCGCAGTGTGTTGGCCGTGTTGACGCGATATCCCAGGATGGGTGTGTCGTAGGGAATGCCGTTGACCACGCGTCCGGGAACCCAGCGGGTGCGCTTGCGGCTGTATTCGTCGTACCAGACTTCCGTGTGGCCGCCGAACTTCACATCGCAGCACCATTCGGGGCGCGCGAGCTCCCAGGGATTGCCGTAGCGCAGCCACTTGTCGGTTTTCTCGACCTGCCAGCCGTCGACGATCTCCTGCTGGAAGATTCCGAACTCGTAGCGGATGCCGTAACCCAGCGCTGGCACTTCGAGCGAGGCCAGCGAGTCAATGAAACACGCGGCAAGGCGGCCGAGACCCCCATTGCCCAGGCCCGGCTCATCCTCGTGCGCCAGCAACTCTTCGAGGTCGAGTCCAAGCTCGGCTACCGCCGTACGCGCGGTCTCGTAGATACCGAGATTGATGAGGTTGTTGCCGAGATGCGGCCCCATGAGAAATTCGGCGGAGAGATAAGCGACGGTTCGCGAGCCCTGCTTGGTGTAGACGGCCGCGGTGCTGATCCAGCGCTGCAGCATTCGATCTCGCACCGCGTAAGCCAGCGCCATGTAGTAGTCGGTCTTGGTGGCAAGCGCCGGAAACTTGCCCTGGATATAGAAGAGGTTGTCGAGGAAGGCGTGCTTGAGCGCCTCCTTGCTCATCGCAACGCGGTCTTCGTCAATCTGCGGCGGCGAAGTGCCGGCGACGTTCGGGAGGCTGGTTACTGGAGGACTCACGGAAGGTTCGCCTCACTCATTTCTGTTGACGTGAGCCTGCAAGATTCATGCAGGCAATTCACAGGGTATTTACCGTAAAGAGATTGCAATCTGCACCGCGGCGAAGCGAAAGCCGATTTTTCGGCGCCGCTGCGGTGCAACCGCGGGAGGTACACCCCTACTATTGGCTCAGCTCGTAGGCCTGCATGAGGGTGGCGTACTTGGTCAGCATGTTCGGCACTTCCCATTCGGGAAGTTTTCCGGCGCGAAGGTACTTCAGGAAATTCTCGGTGACCTGGGCGAAGTGCGCCTCGTGGCCGTTGTGATACTTGTCCGGCACCGTCACCACAAACGAATCGCCATCGGCCTTGATGTCGATCCCCGGCCAGGTCTTCGACACCTTCTTGATGGCTGCTCGCAAGGCCTTCTCATGCGCCTCCGCAGTCACCGATGAATTGCGAGCGACGTACAGCACCGGTTTGTAGCCCTGCTCCGCGCCCTGCTTGATGGTGAGCGAAGCCCTGGTGCCACGCATGACGGAGAAGTGTGTGTCTCCGGCACCCGGCGGAGCTTCAAAATCCCAGGTCACCGACACCCGCGCATGCACACCTTTTAATGTGTAAGTGAACTCGCCATTGGAAGGCGCCTGCAGCACACCATCCTTCACATGCTCGCCCAGGAAGGCCGGAAACTCCTTCGCGCCGGTGACGCGGCCGAACTGCTCGAGGGTGATTGGTGTCGTCCAGCGACGCGCCTTCAATACTTTGGCGTCTGAAGGACTGAGGACGACTTCGGGAAACGCCTCCCACTGCACGAGATCCACGAGGTGGGTCATCACGTCGACGATCCCTAAACCCTGCTGCTGCGGATCGAAGAACCACTGCGGACGCTTGAGCTGCGCGCCGGCGACCACCTTGGAGAAATTGTGCACGCTGATCTTGGTGATCGAGGGGTTGTCAGGCGTGCCCGCCTCGAGCGTGCCAAACAACTCGGCCTGCTGCGAAAGCGCACGCTGCAGCATCGTGGCGATCTCGAAGCGCTCCGTCATGATGTCGTACAACAACACGCCCTTTTCCTTCGCCTTGGCGAAGTCGGCCTGAAGCTTTGGGAGATCGGCGGGGCGGATGACCATGGGTTTGTCGGCGAGCACGTTGAAACCAGCTTCGATCGACTTCGTGATGTATTCGGTCTTCCGCGCGTTGTTGCCGGAGATGACCATCACACTCGGCGCCGCGACCACGTGCACGAATTCCTGACCGCTCCTGACCATGAAAGGCTTTGACTGGAGGGCATGCTCCAGGTAGTCAGGCCCGGTCACCACTATTTCATTCCAGTGAGTCGGATTGTCGGCACGGGCATTGAAGCCTGCGATGCGTTGCAGGTGCTGGTCCAGGTCTTCGCCCGCCGGTGCGAACACGCGCACGTCGGGCGACACGTTCGGCAACATGAATTTCTGCACCAGCGCGGCGTGGAAGTGTCCAGGGTCCAGCGTGATGAGATACACGTCGCGTCCTTTCTTCACCACAGCGGCAGACGCAAGGCCCGCCATGCATGCAAATGCGACCGCCACGATGGCAGCCGCTCCATTGCGTGATTTCATTACGCCTTCGCCAGTTTGAGTGCGCCGTAGGGATCGCGTTCGCCGCGCGTCAACATCGCGTTGGCTTCATCGTCGTTCTTGAAGCGCTCGGTCTTCGGGTCCCACTCGAGCGGGCGTCCCAGCTTCATGGCGATCCAGCTCACGATGCAGGCGGTGTTGCTGCGATGGGCGATGTGCGCGGGCGCCAGCGGCTGCTTGCGCGAGTGCACGCTTTCGAGCCAGTTCTTGTGATGCGACTTGCTCACGGGCAGTGGATGCGACAAGCCGTTCGGGTCGAGAATCTTCGGATCGCTGGCGTCGAGTGGCGGCAGGTTCGCGCCCTTGGCCTGCGGATCGCTCGAGGTGGCGCCGGTGCCCTCGCGCGTCACCCAGATCCAGCCCTCGTCGCCATGGAACTTGAGGCCGGTGTTGTGCTTGTCGGAGACATTCACGGTGACGTTGTTCGGGTACGCGAGCGTCACATCGTATGAACCGTGAACGTTCCAGATCCGCTCCGGATCCGGGAAGTCGCCCTTGCCTTCCACACGGCTCGGTCCCGTGTTCTCGAACTGCAGCGCCCAGTGCATGGTGTCGTAGTGATGCGAGCCCCATCCGGTGATCATGCCGAGGCAGTGCGCCTCGTGGCGCAACCAGCCCGGCCGACTGTAGTCCGCCTGCGGATGCACGCGCATTTCCGTGTAGTACTTGAACGGCGTTGGGCCTAACCACTGACCGAAATCCAGGTTCTGCGGAATTGCCATGGGCGGTGCGTCAGGCGCGGTGGGATCGATCGGCAGGCCGATCTCCACGCGCTGCACATGGCCGATTCGACCTGAGCGGATGAGCTCGGCGGCGCGCCGGAACTGTTCCCAGGAGCGTTGCTGGCTGCCCACCTGCAGGATGCGCCCGTGACGCTTCACCGCATCACGCAGGATCACGCCTTCGGCGTGCGTCATCGTGAAGGGTTTCTGTAGATAGACATCCTTGCCGGCCTCGATGGCGGCCAGCGCGACTTCCGCGTGCCAATGGTCCGGCGTGCTGATGACCACCGCGTCGATGTCCTTCCGGGCGACGAGCTCGCGGTAGTTGTCGAAGGTGCGGATCTTCGGCGCCTGCACACCCCGCTCGGCGTAAGACTTTTCGATGATCGCGACACCGTCGGCGAGCCGTTTCGCATCGAGTTCGCAGATCGCGACGTAGTCCGCCAGGTCGGATTTGATGACGCCGGGCATGTCGTGCCCTTGTGCAATGCGACCGCAGCCGATCTGGCCGACGCGGATGCGGCTATTGGCGCCCCAGGCCCGCGAGGGAATGATCAGCGGTGCGACGGCTGCGCCGAGGGCAGCCGACCGCACGAGGTCACGTCGTGTGATTTTCATTGCAGTGAACCCGTTCAGAATGGAAGGAGAGCCGAGTATATGCGCGACGAAATCCAAACCCTATTGGACGAAATCACTCGTAACGAAGCGCCTCGATCGGATCCAGGCGCGAAGCCTTGCGTGCGGGATACAGCCCGAACACAACGCCTACGCCGGCGCTGACTGCCAACGCCGCGACCACGATCTCGGTGCGCGTGACCATAGTCCAGCCGAATTTCTGCGCCAGCAGGTACCCACAGCCAACACCAAAAATGACACCCAGGGCTCCACCAATGGCGGCGAGCACCAATGCCTCGACCAGGAACTGCGCCATGATGTCCGCGGGCTGCGCGCCTACGGCCATGCGGATGCCGATCTCGCGCGTCCGCTCTGTCACCGACACCAGCATGATGTTCATGACGCCGATGCCGCCGACCACCAACGAGACCAGCGCAACCGAGAACAACAGCGTGGTGACGGTGTCCTGCGTCGAGGTCAGCATGCTGGTCATCTCGGCCATGCTGCTGGTCGAGAAGTCGTCCTCTTCGTCCGGCCCCAGCCGATGTCTTTCGCGCAGCAATGCGCCGATTTCCTGGCGGGCACGTGGTATGGCTTCCGGCGATACGGCGCTCACGAAGATCCGCCCGGGCACGAACTTGCCAAGACCACGCTGCATGCGCGTTTGAAACGCGGACAACGGAATGAAGATCACGTCGTCCTGATCCGAACCCATGGCGTTCTGACCCTTGGGTTCCAGCACGCCGATGATCGTGAACGGCGCGTCGCGAATCCGGATGATCTGACCGATGGGGTCGACGCCCGGGCCGAAAAGATTTTCCGCGGCCGTCTGGCCGATTACCGCGTTCTTGGCCGCACCCGCCTGGTCCGAGGCCGTGAAGATCGCACCGCTCGATACCGGCCAGTTGCGGATGGTGAAGAAGTCCGGCGTCGTGCCTGTGATCTGCGTGTTCCATGTACTGGTCTCGGAGATCACCGGCTGACTGGCATTCATCTGCGGCGCGACTGCCGCGACCGAGGCCAGTTCGGTTTGAATCGCACGCAGGTCTTCCCAGGTGATGGTGGGTTGTGAACCCTGGCCGCCGCGGCCACCGGGACCCTGGCTCGAGCCCGAGAACAACATGACGATGTTGGTGCCCGCCCCTTCGATCTGCGCTCTTACGCGCGCCTTCGCGCCCTCGCCGATCGACTGCATGAAGATGACGGCACCGACGCCGATGATGATGCCGAGCGCGGTGAGAAAGGAGCGCATCTTGTTTCGCGTCAGCGCGATTCCCGCGAGACGCAGAGTTTCACCGGCAGGAATCATGAGGCCTCCCTTAACACGGGACTCTGGCGTTCGTCGCTGACGACGCCACCGTCCTTGAGCAGTAGTTTGCGCGCGGCATAGGCCGCGACGTCGGGCTCGTGCGTGACGAACACGATGGTCATGCCGGAAGCCTGCAGGTCCGTCAGCAATTTCATGATCTCGATGGTGGTGGCCGAATCGAGATTGCCCGTGGGTTCGTCCGCGAGGATGAGCGGAGGATTGGTGACCAGCGCACGCGCGATCGCCACGCGCTGCTGTTGGCCGCCAGACAACTGGGACGGGTGGTGTCCCGCACGATGCGACAGCCCAACACGATCGAGCGCTTCCTTCGCGCGCCTGTGGCGCTCGGCCAGCGGCACCTTCGCATAGATCAGGGGCAGCTCGACGTTCTCGGCGGCCGAAGTGCGCTTCAGCAGATTGAAGCTCTGGAACACGAAGCCAATGAATTCGTTGCGCACCTTGGCGAGTTCGATGCGCGACAACTTCGCCACGTCGCGATCGGCTAACAAGTAGCTGCCGCGCGATGGCGAATCGAGGCACCCGAGCAGATTCATCAGCGTCGACTTGCCCGAACCCGACGAACCCGTGATTGCCACGAACTCGCCGCGCTCGATGGAAAGATTCACATCGTGCAGGGCGGCAAACTCGGTATCGCCCGACTGATAGATCTTCCCGAGGTTGCGCAGTTCGATGAGGGCCATTGCGCGAATCTAAAGAATGCGCGGTCCGCGCTGCTGCTGCCCACCGCGCTGACCCTGGCCGTTGTTCTGGCCGGCGATTCCCACGATGACGGCTTCGCCCTGCTTGAGTTCTCCGCCGGTGACTTCCGTGACACGTCCGTCCGTGAGTCCCGTGGTGACTTCGCGCGGAACCGCGGCTCCATTGACCAGCACGTAGACAGTACGCTTGACCACCACTGGACCTGCGACATCCTCGCCATCGGAATCGCCATCCCTCTTGAGCCTCCAGCTGCCGCCCTGTCCCTGGGCCTGAGCTTGAGCCTGACCGCCTTCCGCACGGTCGCGACGCTGGCCGGCGCCCGCCTGCACGGTGCCGGAGGACGCAGGCTGAGCACCCGCGGGGACACCATCCGGCCGGAAGCGAAGCGCCGTGTTAGGCACGGCTAACACGTCGCGGCGCCGGTCGGTGACGATGCTCACCGTGGCCGTCATGCCGGGCTTGAGTTTGAGATCCGGATTGCCGACGTCGATGACCGCGTCGTAAGTGACGACGTTCTGCACCACTTGCGCCGCGTTGCGGATGTCGCGAATGGCACCGCGGAACGGCTCGCCCGGATACGCATCGACGGTGAACGAAACTCGCATTCCCGGCTTCAGGCGCCCGATGTCGGATTCGGCGACGTTGGTATGAACCTCCATCTTCCGCAGATCCTGCGCGATGGTGAAAATGACCGGCGCCGATAGCGACGCGGCGACCGTCTGACCGACGTTCACCGCCCGCGAAATCACCACGCCATCGGTGGGCGAGAGAATGTCGGTATAGCGCAGGTTGGTGCGTGCAGTTTCGAGTGCGGCGCGAGACTGCGCGAGCTGGCCCACGGCCTGTTCCACGCCCGCGCGGGCGGCGCGTGCCGTAGCCACCGCGTTGTCACGTTCCGTGGCCGAGATGAGCTGCAGCTTGAACACTTCCTCGGCCCGCTTGGCCTGGCGCTCGGCGTCTTCGGCCGTCACCGTCAGCCGCGTGACGTTGGCGCGCGCGGCCGTGACGTTCGCCTCGGCCGAGACCACGGCGGCACCGAACAACGAGGGGTCGATCTTGGCGATCAACTGCCCCTTCTTGACCGGAGAATTGAAGTCCGCGAACAGCTCCTGGATGCGACCCGACACCTGGCTGCCGACCTCGACGGTGACCACCGCCTGCAGGCTTCCCGAGGTACTGACGCGCGATACGACGTTGCCAACTTCCGCGGTCACGGTCTGGTAGTCGGGAGCGGCGTCGCGACCGGCGGTACATCGATAGAGGAAAAACAGTACGACGAAAACGATCGCGACCAGCCAGATGAGGCGGGCGCGGGAAAGTTGTTTGAGCAAGTTCGTATCCGATCTGACGTGGCGCGCTTTTCGCGCCCAAGTGTAGATCAGTCAGGGGGCAACGCGTTCCCCTAAAAAGTTATCGATTGCTGTCAACCACGAAGGGCGAGCGGCGTTGCCTCACGGCTCAAGGGGAGCTTCAGGAACGAGCCGGTCCCATTGCGCAACAGGGACTCCATGTCGGCGGCGGCCAGCGGGCGGCTATGCAGATAGCCCTGCGACTGGTCGCAACCCATGTTCGCCAGCATCTCGAATTGCTCCGGTGTCTCCACGCCTTCGGCCACCGTGGTCATATCAAAAGCACGGCCGAGCGCGATGATGGTTTCGGCCACCGTACGGCCAGGGCCGGTGGATGTCAGGCCGTTGATGAAACTGCGATCGATCTTGAGCATGTCAACGGGCAGCTCCGCGAGGCGGCTCAGCGATGAATAGCCAGTGCCGAAATCGTCGATGGCCACGCGGACCCCGGAGCGGCGTAGCGCCCGCAGTTGCGAGACGGCTGAGCTCACATCGTCGATCAGTACGCCCTCGGTGATTTCGATGTCGACACCGAAGTTCTCGTTACGCCATTCCCCGACGATGTCGAGCAGGTGATCGGCAAACGCGCGGCGGCGCAGCTGCACCGGGGATATGTTCACGGCGACACGGATCGCCGGGTACCCGGCACCCTGCCAGCGCCGCAAGTCGGCCGCGGCCTGGCGCAGAATCCAGTCACCCAATGGAACGATGAGACCGCTGCTCTCCATCAGCGGCAGAAACGCGCCCGGCAGTACCAGCCCCGCTTCCGAGTCGCGCCAGCGGACCAGCGCTTCCAGCCCGCGAATTTCGCGCGAGCGCACATCTATCTTGGTCTGGTAGTGGATCTCGAATTCCTGGCGCTCTACCGCGGCGCGAAGTCGATGTTCCATGGTCATGCGCGATACCACCGCCGAGGAAAGCTCGAGGCGATGCGGCAGATATTTCTCGCCCGTGTTCTTGGCAACACGCAACGCGGCTTCGGCGTTGTGCACGAGTGCGTTGGCATCATTGCCGTTATCCGGGTAACGCGCAAAACCGCACTTCACGTCCACCGGAATGCCGCGGCCATCGACGATGAACGGGCCGCGGAATACTTCGGCCACCCGCTCCTGCATCCAGTGCACGGCTTCATCCTCGTCGCCGTCCGCTTCCATGATGAGGCCAAAGGTGCCACCGCCAAAGTGCGCCAGTAGTTCGGTGGAGTCGAGGTGGCGCTTCAGGCGATCGGCGACCTGTTGCAGCAGCAGGTCGCCGGCGTGGCGGCCGAACGAATCGTTGATGCTCGAGAGTTGTTCGATGTCGAGCACCGCAACTGCCGGCGTGCCGCGCCGGCCAATACGCGGCTCCAGCGCTCGCACCAGTCGCTCACAGAACAGCCCGCGCTTGGCGAGACCTGTCAGTGGATCGAAGTAGGACAGGAAACGGACTTCGTCTTCCTTGTGCAGGTACTGGAGCGCAAATGAGAGGTTCGCGACCAGCTCGCGCAGCATGCGCGACTCTTCGTCACCGACGGCGCCGACGTCATAGGAGGTGAGCATCATCGCGCCGACGGGCGTGCGGTCGACGAGCAGTGGATAGGCCACCACGCTCCTGAAGCCGGAATCCATGAGCGCAGCGCGCGCCGCCAGCCCCATCTCGAGCTGTTGCAGATCATTGCAGACCAGGGCAGCGCCGGTGCGCAAGACGCGCCCGATGACGCTCGAATCCTCGGCGGGCGATTCGGCGATGCTGAACGTGAGTTGCTGCGCGAGCTGACCGTCGAAACTGCCTGACCACGCGGTGGGCCGCGCGGTGCGCGTGCCGGGCTCGATGAGCGCCACCATCGCGCTCGCATATCCGCCTACGGCCGTCGCAAGACGGCACGCTTCCACAAGAATCTCGCGCCGCTGGCGGATGCGCACCATGGCGCTGTTGACCCCGCTCAGCATCTTCAGGACTCGAGTCAGACGGCCGATGTGCTTTTCCTGGCGCCTGCGTTCGGTGAAGTCGCGCTCCGTGCCACGATAACCCACCGGCTGACCGCTCTCGCCCAGCAATACCAGCATGTTTCGCTCCAGCCATCGATAGCTGCCGTTGCGGTGGCGCCATCGCGCCTGCAGGTTGGTGGCGGTGCGCTGGTTCGGGCCCAGCGTGTGGGTCGCGAAATCGATTGCCGCAAGGTCCTCCGGGTGAATGTATTGCGAAGCATTCCGTCCGATCATTTCTTCGGGCGCGTATCCGAGCGTGCTGCGTACCGAGTTGCTGCAGAACGTGAATTTTCCATCGCGATCGTGTTCCCAGATCCAGTCCTGCGAGGTGGCTACGATGTCGCGCAAGTGCTGCTCGAGCGCGACACGCGCGCGGCGGATGGCGGAATCATTGAGCGCGCGGCGCACCGCGGGCACGATTCGCGCCATGTTGGTCTTGAGAACATAGTCGTACGCGCCGCGCTGCAAGGCGTCGATGGCGCGCTCTTCGCCGAGCGTCCCCGAGAGGAAGATGAAAGGTGTGTCCGGCGCGATCTCGCAGGAAATCTCCAGCGCGCTGATCCCATCGAATCCGGGCAGCGTGAAATCGGAAAGGATGATGTCGGGCCGGGATTCCGCGAGCGCCGCTCGCAGCGCGGATTCCGAGTCAACGAGTTTCCAGGAGCACGTAAACCCGCCGGACTCGAGTTGACGGATGGCGATTTCCGCCTCCATCGGCATGTCTTCCACTACGATCAGGCGTACGGGATGCATGACTTTAGTTCTTCTCCGCGACTAGTTAGTGCCGGCACTCCCTAAATGCCGGCTTCGCCAGTCGCCTGACTTTCACTGCAGCGCTACGCGTCCCCCGACGGCTGCAGATCTGTGCAATCTAGTCCACGCCAGTTCGTCGGCGTGTGACGCAACTCGCACACACGCGAACAGACTACCCAGTAGATAGCGCGCAGGCTCGGACAAATTCGGCGGAGAAGTGTAGGATTTTTCTGACGGTGCCGTGCCAGAGTTCGCCCTAGGCATTAGGTCTTTTGGCTCGGGCAGGTGGAAACTACGGCGTAACAAACATATGGGGTCCCACCTAGCAGGATTCTCGGAGCCGTGAATACCAACATCGCCGACGCGCAACCTGAACATAAGCTAACACTGCTCATCGTCGACGACGAACCGGCCTCGATGCGCGCGCTGTGCGACACACTGGAATACGAGGGTTACAAAACCTGCGGATTCACCACTCCCGCTGAAGCCCTGGCCGCGATGCGGGAGCGGCATTTCGATCTGTTGCTGGCGGACCTGCAGATGCCAGGCACCAATGGCATCGATCTCATGAAATCCGCCCAGCTCATCGATCCAACGCTGGTCGCAGTCATCATGACCGGGCACGGTGCGCTCGAAACTGCGATCGCGGCCATGAAAGCCGGCGCGCTCGACTACATCCAGAAACCCATCAAGCTTTCCACCACCCTTCCCGTGCTCGAGCGCGCGCTGGCCGTGCGTCAATTGCGCGTCGAAAAAAAGCAGCTCGAGGAGAGCGTTCGCGAACGCACCGAGGAACTCAAGATCGCCAATCGCGAACTCGAGGCCTTCTCGTATTCAGTGTCACACGACCTTCGAGCGCCGCTGCGCGCAGTCTCGGTGTTCACACAGTCGCTGCTCTCCGAGCACGTCGGCAACCTGACGGAAGAAGGACGCCGGTTGTTGCAGAACGTGAATGCCGGCGCTGCCCACATGGACCGGCTCATCACGGACCTGCTGAGGTTGTCGCAACTCAACCGCCAGGCGCTCCACAAGCAGCCGGTGCGCTTCGGCGACCTCGCTCGCCGCGTCATCGATGAAATGGGCTCAGAGTTTGAAGGGCGCGACATCGACTTCGTGATCGCCGATTTCCCGCCCTGGCAGGTGGATCAGGGTCTCATGCAACAGGTGTTCGTCAACCTGATCTCGAACGCCGTGAAGTTCACGCGCGAGCGTGCGAAAGCGCGCGTCGAGATTGGCTATCGCAAAGATGGCAGTACGCTGGTCTGCTTCGTGAAGGACAACGGCGTGGGCTTCAACATGAAGTACATGAACAAGTTGTTTGGCGTCTTCCAGCGCCTGCACAGCGCCGATCAGTTCGAAGGCACCGGCGTCGGACTGTCCATCGTGCGACGGATCATCGAGCGGCACGGCGGCAAGGTCTGGGTGGATGGGGCGCAGGATCAGGGCGCCGCGTTTTACTTCAGTCTGCCGGATTGCTGAAGCCTCTGCGCGAATTGCTGAACGAAAAGCGCGGCGAACTCTGACAGTCTCGCCCGCGTCCCCGGGCCACCATTCGCGTCATGAACGACACGGTGTTGCCCACTACAGACGAGCGAGTACCTCGCGCCACGCGCGCTTCCGTCAACGACCGAATTCAGGCACGAACGCTGCACGATGTCTCGCGATTCATCGGCGCCGATCCTGTGTTCATCGATGAGCGGATCAGCCAGTTGCAACGCGAATGGGACATCGAGCGCACCCTCGAGGCGAATGCGGCTTCGGTTTTTCTGGCTGGCCTCGGGCTGGGACTGTTCGTCGACCGCCGATTCTTCCTGCTTCCTGCCGCAGTGGCCGGCTTTCTGCTGCAGCACGCGCTACAGGGTTGGTGTCCGCCGTTGCCGCTGCTGCGGCGGCTGGGCCTTCGCACTTCCGCGGAGATTCACGACGAGGTCATTGCGCTGCGGATTCTGCGCGGCGACTTCCTGGACCGCGTGACGTATCCCGAAGTCGCGCTGGCGAGCGCGCGCAATTGGGGCTGACGCTTGCCACGATCCGTCAACTTCCGCCGCAACGCGGATCGTTCGGGGCGCACACTGAAGGCTTGGACCGTCGGCGGTACGCCTCCGCATCCTCCACGCGCGCCCGCAATTCGTTTTCGGAGAAGCAATTCATTGCCTTGATGTTTGAGCCAGAGGCCCGCTCCGGCCGGCAATAGAATTTCTGGCCGTTGCGTTCGACCAGTTTGTAGCCGCGCGTCTCTTCGGCGAAACGACGATCGGCCGCGGTTTGCGCGTTTCCGTCCGTTTCGATGGTTGCGGCCGGTCCAATGGCTCTTGGTTCCGGGGCCGGCGACTTGGCGGCGCAGGCGACCAGCAGAATGGTGGCAAGACTCAGCAGTGCTTTCATGGAGCAAATCATAAAGCGGCCGAAGTCCGCGCTCCATGATCAATCTACCGGATTTACCGGCACCCTGACCCGCTCAGCCGCCGCCGCAGCCCGGCGCACATGAAGCCTTAGAGCGCCGGCGGTAGGCCTCGGCATTCTCCAGGCGAACTCGCAACTCGTTTTCGGTGAAGCAATTCATTGTCTTGAGGTTTGAGCCAGAGGCCCGCTCCGCCCGGCAATAGTATTTCTGGCCGTTGCGTTCGACCCGCCTGTAGCCGCGTGTCTCTTCGGCGAATCGACGATCGGCCGCGGTCTGCGCATTTTCGTCCGCTTCGGTTGTAGGGTCCGGTTCAATGACTTGTGGGTCTAGGGCCGTTGGCTTGGCGGCGCATGCGACCAGCAGAATGGTGGCAAGACTCAGCAGTGCTTTCATGGAGCAAATCATAAAGCGGCCGAAGTCCGCGCTCCATGATCAATCTGTCGTATTTACCGGAACCGGCCCCAGGACCCGACGCCAAAGGCGCCGATTCGACCCCCGTGAGCTTTGGCGGAAATGGGCAGCTCACGCGCGCAGCGCTCGCAGCCGCTCGATTGCCAAAAATCCTTGCGAGCTTCGATGAGCGCCTCGGCGACCGAATAGAAATTGCCCAGGTACCGCTTGTCGGGGGGCATGCGATTGCAGCCCAGCAGGTGCACTTCGTGACTGCCGTCCGCTTGCGAGAAGTTGTTGATGAAGAAGTGAGACATCGGTCCGCCGGCGTTATGCCCGTCAGGTGGTGACAGGCTCTGTACTAATAGAAGTGTCACCACTCTGCTGATGGTCCCACCTAACTATCTGGAGTGAGACGGGCGTCGCATTGCCGTGCGCAGTGATCGCGCGAGTTGACATCTTGTGGGTGAAAGAACGCAGCACGCGAACGCATCTGCGAAGTGGAATTGGTCGGGACGCCGAGATTTGAACTCGGGACCCCTTGCACCCCATGCAAGTGCGCTACCAGGCTGCGCCACGTCCCGCCCGAGAAACCAGTTTTGACCCCCGCGAACGGGGTGGTTCGCGGGGGTCGCATCATACCTAAGCCGGCACCATTACCAGAAATAAATGTAGATGCTGGCGATGATCCCGACGATCACGCAGGTGTGGAAGATCTCCCAGAACCCATAGGTTTGGCGGTCTTCCGCGTTCTGAGCGCTGGTTACCGACCTGTACGTGAGCCCGGCGAGTTGCTCGGGCGATGCCTTGGGCGTGAACTGGCTCACCACCCAGATCGTGGCGCAGGTGAACGCGAACAGCAGGAAGCTGAAATACAGCCAGTTGATGTCGACGAACGCCTGGATCAGCGACGGCCATTCGATCCCGGCGCTCTGATGCAGGGCCTGCAACACCAGGCGGAGCATGCCGAACGCGAATCCGGTGGCGAGGCCGACGAGGCCCGACTTGGGCGTCACGCTGCGCGAGAAGATGCCGGCCATGAAGACCGCGGCGATGCCCGGCGCCAGCAACGATTGCACCAGCTGCAAATAGCTGTAGAGCTGCTTGCTCATGGATTGCATGATCGGAATCCAGATCATCCCGACGACGACGACGGCCGCAGTCGCGATTCGTCCGACGCGCACGAGATGCCGTTCGCTCGATTGCGGCCGCAGCCGTTTGTAGAAATCCACCGTGAACAACGTCGCCGTGGAATTGAACAGCGACGCCAGCGCGCTCATGAGCGCCGACAACATGCCGGCGAGCACGAGGCCGCGCAACCCGATGGGTAAGAGATTGGAGACCAGCGTCGGGAAAGCGGCCTGGGGATTGGCACCAATGTTCTCGAAGCCCGGATACTTCTGCTTGAACAACGCGACGGCAATCATGCCGGGCAGCAGGAAAATGAACACGGGCGCCATTTTCAGGTACGCCGCGAATATGGTGCCGCGGCGCGCCTCCTTGAGCCCGCGAGCGGACAACACACGCTGCACGATGTATTGATCGGTACACCAGTACCAGAGACCAATGATGGGCGAGCACAGCAACACGCCGAGCCAGGGTGTTTCGCCAGGGTCAAACAAGAATCCTGGGAATCCCTGGGTCTCCGCAGTGGTCGAGAGCGGACGCCACAGATGCAGGTTCTCCGGATTCGCCGCGAGCAGCGCATCCCAGCCGCCGATCTTGTCCAGACCGACGAAGAGCAATACGGCGGAACCGGCGAGCAACACCGGCACATGCATGGCCTCGGTCCACAACACGGACAACATGCCGCCGGCGATCACGAATACGCCGGTGATGATCACGAGGAACGCCGCCGAAAACCAAAAGAAGTCCACCGCGCCTAACAGCGGCAGGTTGATCGTCTGGTAACCGAGGATGGTCTGGATCGCGAATGCGCCGGCGAAGATGGTCACCGACGCCTTGGTGAGGATGTAGCTGGCTAGAAAGATGCCTGACAGCAACGTGCGTGTGCCCGGGGTGTAACGCCGCTCCAGGAACTCGGGAGTCGTGAACACCCTGGCGCGCAGGTAGAACGGTGCAAACACCCAGCCGAGCACCAGCACCAGCCAGGAATGCAGCTCCCAGTGCGCGAAGGCCATGCCGGAGCCGGCGCCAGATCCCGCAAGTCCGATCAGATGCTCCGCGCCAATGTTCGAAGCAAAGATTGATGAGCCGATCAGGAACCACCCGGCGCTGCGGCTTGCGAGGAAGTAGTCGGCGGTGTCCTTCTCCTTCTTGAGCGCAGCCCACACGCAGATGGCGGTATTCGCCACGAAATAGAGCGCAACGATCGTCCAATCGAGCGTCCCGAATGAAACCGCGGTACCCGTCATGTTCTCCCCTCGTGCAATAGCCGACCCGTCCCGCCAGTCGCACCGGCAAGAGCCTTTCTAACTATCGGGAGGCGGAAGTCCCGTCAGCGCCGCCAGATGCCTGGCAGATCTCATGCGCTTCCGCGCTTTGCATCGATCTGCCGATCGTGGCTTCCCCAAGCCACGTGGGCGACGAGCTTAGTGTGCGACGGCCCGGTGGTGAAGCGCGCCGGGATGTGCTTAAGCGGGTGCTCCGTAGGTCCTTGATTCACAGGTGCGTGCCAATTGCCGGATTTCTCGCCCACCGAAGGTTCCATTAGGGATGTAGGCACTTGGGACCATATCGGGGCACCCGACGGCGCTCCAGACTTGTATCAGTGGCGCGTGTTTGGCCAGGGG
This sequence comes from uncultured Pseudomonadota bacterium, assembly GCA_963736955.1. Lineage (GTDB taxonomy): Bacteria > Pseudomonadota > Gammaproteobacteria > Steroidobacterales > Steroidobacteraceae > CADEED01. The sequence continues at coordinate 444,555 of CAVTQT010000008.1, read as the reverse complement.
AGCAGCGTGAGGTGAAGAAATGAATCGCGCATTAGTGATTTGCGGAGCCCTCATCGCGACCGTGCTCGCGGGACAGGCGTCAGTCAACGCACAAACAACCGCTGCTCAAACCGCAGCACCCGCGGCAGAAGGGACTGCCAACAAGACGCCCCCCTTCAAGAAAGAGGAACTCGAGGCAATCCTCGCTCCCATCGCGCTGTATCCGGACGCCCTGCTCGCGCAGATTTTCATGGCTTCGACGTATCCGCTGGAGATCGTCGAGGCCGCGCGCTGGTCCAAGGAGCACCCGGATGTCAAAGGTGACGCCGTGGCCGGTGCCGTGCAGAGCCAGACCTGGGACCCGAGCGTGAAGTCGCTGGTGGCGTTCCCGACCGTCCTCGAGAAAATGAACGAAAAGATCGACTGGACGCAGAAGCTCGGCGACGCATTCCTGGCCCAGCAGAAAGAAGTCATGCAGGCCGTGCAGGTTCTGCGCAACAAGGCCAAGGAAACCGGCAATCTCAAGAGCACGAAGGAAGTGACGGTCAAGGAAGAGCCGGCACCGGCCGGCTCACCCGCACCGCAGACCATCATCATCGAGTCGCCGGATCCGGAGGTGGTTTACGTACCGTCGTACAACCCCACCGTCGTATACGGCGCATGGGCCTATCCTTATTACCCGCCCTACGCCTACTACCCGCCGGCGTATTACGGTGGCGCGATGTTCTGGTCATTTACGGCCGGCGTGATCGTCGGCGGCGCCATCTGGGGCAACTGCAACTGGGGCGGCAACGACGTCGACATCGACATCAACCGCCAGAACAATTTCAACCGCAACGAAATCAACAATAACCGCAACAGCAACAACACCAATCGCGGGGGCGATCGCGCGGGCAACAACTCGGCAAGCAATCGCGCCGGAAACAACAAGCAGAGCTGGCAGCACAACTCCGACCATCGCAAGGGCGTTGGCTACAAAGATTCGGCCACCCAGCAGAAGTTCGGCAAGGGCGCCAGCCAGAACAGCGTAGCGTCACGCGAACAATTTCGCGGCCATGCGGAACAGGGCCGCCAGCAGATGTCGCGTGAAGGGATGGGCAATCAGCGCGACATGGCGGGCAACAGCGTCAATTCGCGCGACGCGGGCGGCGCGTCCACACGGGATATGGGCGGCAGTTCGCGGGACGCGGGCGGCGGCAGTCGCGACATGGGTGGCAACAGTGCGAGTACACGCGACATGGGCGGCGGAAGTCGAGACAGCTCCTCCCGCAGTTCGTCGTCACGATCATCGGGGTCGGGTTCCCGATCCTCGAGTTCCCGATCCTCGGGCGCCTTTAGCGGCGGAGGTGGCGCGAGCGCGCGTTCGTCGAGCAGTCGCGGCGGCATGTCGCGTGGCGGTGGCGGCGGCGGACGTCGGCGATGAACCGGGAGCACTACGTTATGCGCACAACAACACTGTTGGTATTGATCGCGAGCTTCACCGTGCTGACGGCCTGCTCTCCAGCGAAACCCCAGACCTTTGAGACTCCCGAAGCCGCAGTCCAGGCGTTGGTCGAAGCGGCGCAGACCGGGGAAGTAAAGCCCGTGCTCAAGGTGCTCGGCGAGGACGCGAAACCGCTTATTGAGTCGGGCGATCCGGTCGCCGACAAGAATGGGCGCGAAGAATTTGTCGCGGGATATAACGAAGCGCATTCCCTCGACAAGACCGTCGCGGACGCGATCACGCTGGAAGTTGGCGCGGACAAATGGCCGTTCCCCTTCCCCATCGTGAAAGGCGGCGGCGGCTGGCATTTCGATAGCGCGGCCGGCGCCGAGGAACTCATCAACCGCCGCGTCGGGGAGAACGAACTTTCCACCATCCAGTCGTGCCTGGCATTCGTCGATGCAGAGCGCGAGTACTACATGCTCAATGTGGAGAAAGCCTCGCTGCAGCACTACGCCAGCAAGCTCATCAGCGCTGAAGGAAAGAAAGATGGCCTGTACTGGCCGACAGGCGCCAATGAAGAGCCGAGCCCGCTGGGTGAAGCGTTCGCGAAAGCGCGCGCCGAAGGCTATCTGCAGGAAGGCGAGCCCAAGAAGGGAGCGCCATTTCACGGCTACATCTATCGCTTGCTGACCGGCCAGGGGCCGAACGCTGCAGGTGGCGCTTACGACTACCTGGTCAATGACATGTTGTTAGGCGGATTCGCGTTGGTCGCGTTCCCCGCCGAGTATGGCAACTCGGGAGTCATGACCTTCATCGTGAACCACGATGGGGTGGTCTATTCGCAGGACCTTGGGCCAGACACTACCAAGCTTGCGCTGGCGATCGACAAGTTCGACCCGGCAGCGCCATGGAAGCGCGAGGAATCGGAGAACATTATCGTGACAGGAACTGCGACGGTTCCTGCGAACTAGAGATCAGCGCCGCAGTATGCGCAGCAGCTCTTCGAGCTCCATTCGCATCTGCTTGACGATCTGCTGGCTCTGACTCACGTCGACCCGAGCTTCTTCGCCGCCGAGCTTGTTCCGCGCGCCACCAATCGTGAACCCCTGCTCGTAGAGCAGGCTGCGGATCTGGCGAATGATGATGACGTCCTGGCGCTGGTAGTAGCGGCGGTTGCCGCGGCGTTTCACCGGCTTCAACTGCGGAAATTCCTGTTCCCAGTAGCGCAGCACGTGTGGCTTCACGCCGCAGAGCTCGCTCACTTCGCCGATCGTGAAGTAGCGCTTGCCAGGGATTGCCGGCAGTTCGTCGTTATTCTTTGGTTCCAGCATAAGCCTCGACTCGCGCCTTCAGTTTCTGACCCGGACGAAACGTCACAACGCGTCGCGCGCTGATGGGAATTTCCTCTCCCGTTTTCGGGTTGCGGCCTGGCCGCTGGTTCTTGTCGCGTAAATCGAAGTTGCCGAAGCCCGAGAGCTTCACCTGTTCTCCGTTGGAAAGCGCATGCCGCACTTCCTCGAAGAATAGATCGACCAGCTCGCGCGCCTCGCGTTTGTTGAGACCTAGCTGATTGAACAGCGCCTCAGCCATCTCCGCTTTCGTCAGAGCCATGCTTTTATTCTCGAAATCCTGCGCCCAACGTTGCACTCAAATCGGCACGAATCGCGGCTAACAAACGGTCCGCGTCCTCGTCCGCGAGGGTGCGAGAATTGTCCTGAAATATCAAGCCCAAAGCGACGCTTTTTCTACCTGTTTCTATGCCGGGGCCCCGAAACACATCGAAGACCCGGATGTCGCGAAGTAAGCTCGACGCAGCGAAGGTTACACGTTCATGTAGCTGTCTTAAAGAAACTTTCTCATCGACCACGACCGCCAGATCGCGACGCACTCGCGGGAACCGGGAGATCTCTTCAAAACGCGGCATTTTCGCCGCCAGCGCCTGAAGGTAGTCGACTTCGAACAGCATCGGCGCATATGTGAAATCGAGTTCCTGCACCAATTGAGGGTGCAGTTCGCCGATCCAGCCGATGGTGGTCCCGTTCCGGGTAATTCGTGCGCTGCGTCCTGGGTGAAGGCACGTCAGCGTGTCGGAAATGTAGCCGAACTCATCCGGCGCACCCGTGCGAGCAAACAACGCCTCGAGGTCCTGCTTCACATCGAAGAAGTCCACCGCCGTTGCTGCTGCGCCCCACTGCTCCGGCCGCCGCGAGCCGATCGCAATGCCCGCAATGAGATCGGTTTCGACGCCGCTCACAAAACGCGCTCCATGCTCGAACAGCCGAATACGCTCTTGCTGGCGCCGCTGATTCTCCAGCGACGCCTTGATCAGACCCGGCCACAACGACGCGCGCATCACCGCCATGTCGCTGGCGATGGGATTCGTAAGCGTCGCAGTCACCACGCCGGGAAATAGTTTGTTCTGCAGCGCGGGATCGACGAAGGCGTAAGTGATCGCTTCCTGATAACCACGCGTCGCGAGGATCTCGAGCGCCTGCAGCTCGATTGGCGCCTGTTCGGCCAGCGGGCGAACTTTCTGGCTTGCGATCGCGTCCGCTTCGCTGATCGCACCGAACCCCACGATACGCGCGAGTTCTTCGATGAGGTCGGCCTCGATCGCAATGTCGAATCGATGCGACGGTGGTGTCACGAGCCAGCCGCTCTCCTGCGCACGCACCTGCATTCCGAGAGCTTCCAGCGTTCCCTTCACATCGCCGTCCGATATCTGCGTGCCGAGCAGGCGCGCAATGCGCGCACGCCGCAGCGCAACTTCTGCGCGACGGGGCAGCTTGTCTTCAGTCTGGGTGACCGTCACGGGGCCGGCGGTACCGCCCGCAATGTCGATGAGCAGTTGCGTGGCGCGCTCCACGGCCCGCTCCTGTTGTGCTGGATCCACGCCGCGTTCAAATCGCTGCCCGGCATCGGTGACGAGCCCGTAGCGCCGCCCGCGGCCGGCAATCGCGGCAGGCACAAAGTAGGCAGCCTCGAACAGCACATCACCCGTCGAAGCTGTGCAGGCGGTTCGAGCGCCGCCCATGACGCCGGCCATTCCCACGGGCCCTTGGCCGTCGGCGATCACCAGCACGTCATTCGAAAGCTTGATTTCTTTGCCATCGAGCAGCGTGATGGGTTCAGCGTCATTGGCAAGCCGGGCGTCCAGACCGCCCTTGAGCTTGGCGAGGTCGTAGGCATGCATCGGCTGACCGAGTTCGAGCAGCACATAGTTGGTGACATCCACCACGGGGCTTATCGGACGCAGGCCCGCACGGCGCAGGCGCTCACGCAGCCACAGCGGCGAAACGCCCTGGTTGTTGATTCCACGCACCACGCGACTCACCAGCTTCGGACAGGCGGTGGGCGCGCTGAGCTTCACCGGAAAAACGTCTTCGATCGACCGATTAACGGCTACGGCCGCGGCGTTGGCGCCCACGGGCCGGCGAGCAAGGACTCCGACTTCACGCGCGATGCCGAGCACCGACATGGCGTCGCCGCGATTCGGGGTGACGTTGAGCTCGAGAATTTCATCGTCGAGCTGCATGTACGCACGCAGATCGGTGCCCACGGGCGCGTCGGCCGGCAGCTCCACGATACCTTCGGAGGTTTCCGCGAGCCCAAGTTCCTTGGACGAACACAACATGCCGGCGGAATCGACGCCGCGCAGCTTCGCCGCCAGGATGGCCTTGTCGCCCGGTAGTTTGGCACCCACAGTCGCCAGCGCCGTCCTGAGACCCGCGCGCGCATTTGCCGCGCCGCAAACGATCTGCAGAAGCTCTCCACCCTCTTCTTTCGAAGAATGGGCGCGCACCTTGCACACCTGCAGCTTTTCAGCCTGCGGATGTTTGACCGCTTCGACGATCTCGGCGACCACCACGCCGGAGAATTTCGGTGCGGCCGTCTCCAGCGCTTCCAGCTCGAAACCCGACATCGTCAGGCGCGCGCCGAGCTCCTTTGCGGTCCAAGGTACATCGACGAAGTCGCGCAGCCAGGAAAGGGGAATTCTCACGACCTAGCCCGCACGGAATTGCGCGAGAAAGCGCAGGTCATTTTCGAAGAACAGGCGCAGGTCGTTGACGCCGTATCGCAGCATGGCCAGGCGATCGATGCCCATGCCGAACGCGTAACCAGTGTACTTCTCCGGATCCACACCGCCTGCTTCGAGCACCTTGGGGTGCACCATGCCGCAACCCGAGATCTCCAGCCAACCGGTGTGTTTGCATACGCGACACCCAGCGCCGCCGCACAACACGCAGCTCATGTCGACTTCAGCCGACGGCTCCGTGAACGGGAAATATGACGGCCGCAGCCGCATCTTGAGATCGCGTTCGAAAAAGGACTCGAGGAATCCATGCAGCATCGCCTTCATGTTGGCGAAGGTCACGCCCTCACCCACCACGAGGCCTTCGACCTGGTGAAACATCGGCGAGTGCGTCACGTCGTGATCGTTGCGATACACGCGGCCCGGCGCGATCAGTGCGATGGGGGGCTTGCCCGCGAGCAAGGCGCGGATCTGCACCGGCGAGGTGTGCGTGCGCAGCAGCTTGCCGTCTGGAAAATAGAAAGTGTCATGCATCGCACGCGCGGGATGATCGGCGGGGATGTTGAGCGCTTCGAAGTTGTGGAAGTCGTCTTCGATCTCGGGACCGGTGGCAACTTCAAAGCCGGCCTGTCGGAACAACTGCTCGATGCGCAGACGCACCTTGGTGACCGGGTGCAGTCCGCCACGCGCTTCACCGCGACCCGGCAGCGTGACGTCGATGCGCTCCTTCGCAAGTTTCGATGCGACATGAGCCTGCTCGAGCTCGGCGCGCTTCTTCTCGATGAACGCCTGGATCTCTTCGCGCGCGCGGTTAAAACGCGCGCCAGCTTCCTTGCGCTGATCGGCTGCGAGCTTGCCCAATTCCTTGAGCTTTTCGGTCAGCCAGCCACTCTTGCCCAGGGTGCGGACGCGGATCTCTTCCAGCCCGCCCACATCGGACGCGCTCGAAATCGCGCCGAGAGTTTCCTCCCGGCGCGCGTCGAGATCCTTCGGGTCCCCGGAAGCCATGGCCGCGCTTAGGCGGCTTTGGCGGCTTTCGCGACTTTATCGAGGGCTGCCTGAGCCTGCTTCGCGATGGTCGCAAACGCTTCCGGCTGATTTACGGCGAGGTCGGCAAGCATCTTGCGATCGATTTCGATCTCGGCCTTCTTCAGGCCGTTGATGATCTTGCTGTAGCTCAATCCGAACTCACGCGCGGCGGCGTTGATGCGGGTGATCCAGAGCGCACGGAAGTCGCGCTTCTTGGCGCGGCGATCGCGATACGCATACTGGCCGGCCTTGATGACGGCCTGCTTGGCAGTGCGGAATACCTTGCGGCGGGCGTTGTAGTAGCCCTTCGCCTTGCCCAGAATTTTCTTGTGACGTGCTGAGGCAGTGACGCCACGTTTAACTCGTGCCATGTGTGTGTCCTCGCTTTACTTGGTGTTCGGCATCAGCTGGTCGATGCGGCCCATGTCGCTCTTGTGCACGAGCGATGAACCGCCAGAACGCAGCTTGCGTTTGATCTTGCGAGGCTTATGACCGAGATTGTGGCGGCGGCCAGCCGAATAGGATTTCCATCCATTCGCCGTTTTCCGAAAACGTTTGGCCGCTGCCCGGTTGGTTTTCAACTTAGGCATTACATCAACTCCGGGGTCTCATGGACCCATTTGTAGCCCCGATCACAAAGCACACACGCTTTCGCGTGCGGTCTCGCTACGGGCGAATCCGCAAACTCTCGTTTACGGGTTACTTCTTTTTCTGCGCAAACATCATGACCATCTGCCTGCCTTCCATCAGCGGGTTCTGCTCGATCGACGCGTGTGCCGCGAGATCTGCCACCAGCCTGTCCAGCAATTTCCGGCCAATTTCCGTATGCGCCATTTCACGACCGCGGAAACGCAAAGTTACCTTGGCCTTATCACCCTCGGTCAGGAAGCGAATGATGTTACGCAGTTTGATCTGGTAATCGTTCTCATCCGTACCGGGACGAAACTTGATCTCTTTGATCTGAATCTGTTTCTGCTTGCGCTTCGCGGCATGAGATTTCTTGTTCTGTTCGAACAGGAACTTGCCGAAGTCCATGACGCGCACCACAGGGGGATCGGCCTGCGGCGACACTTCGACGAGATCGAGCTCCGAGCTCCGCGCAAGATCGAGTGCTTCGAATCTGGTTAGCACCCCGACCTGTCCGCCGTCAGCCCCGATGACTCTCACTTTCGGTGAGGTGATCTCTTCGTTGCGCCTAACGCGCTTGGTTGCAATCGCTATAAATCAACCCTCCAGCAATGTGCGGCCGTGGCTCTCGACTTCCGCGCGGAGCCGACTAACAAAGTCTTCCGGGGACATCGTGCCGAGATCCTTGCCACTCAAGGTCCGCACTGAAATCTGATTCGCCGCTACTTCCTTGTCGCCCGCCACCAATAAATAGGGGACGCGCTGCAGCGTGTGGGCGCGAATCTTAAAGCCCACCTTTTCGTTCCGCAAGTCAATCTCTGTGCGAATCCCTTGATTTCTAAGAGTTTCCACAACTCGTTGAACGTAGGCGTCCTGGCGGTCCGTGATGTTCATCACGACGGCCTGGGTTGGGGCCAGCCAGGCGGGCAAGCGGCCAGCGTGATGCTCGAGAAGAATGCCGAAAAAGCGCTCCAAAGAGCCAAAAATCGCCCGATGCAGCATCACCGGGGTCTGCCGCTGGCTGTGCTCATCTATATAGGTGGCGCCGAGCCGGCTGGGCATGTTGAGGTCAACCTGTAGGGTTCCGCACTGCCAGGTCCGGCCGATGGCGTCCCGCAGGTGGAATTCGAGCTTGGGGCCGTAGAAGGCGCCCTCGCCCGGGTTGTAGTCGCATTCGATGCCGGCGGCTGCCGCGGCGGCCTTCAGGGCCTTTTCCGACTTGTCCCAGATCTCGTCGGAGCCCACGCGCTTCGGAGGCCGGTCAGCGAACTTCACGGCCACGTCCTCGAACCCGAAGTCCTTATAGATGGATAGCAGCAGCTTGATGATCAGCACCGATTCCTCGGTGATCTGCTCCTCGGTGATGAATATGTGCGCATCGTCCTGGTTGAACGCGCGCACGCGCATCAGGCCATGCAACGCGCCCGAAGGCTCATAACGGTGCACCTTGCCGAACTCCGCGAAGCGGATCGGCAGGTCACGATATGAACGGATGCCCTGGTTGAAGATCTGGACGTGCCCGGGGCAGTTCATGGGCTTGATGGCAAACACGCGATCATCGGGCGTCTTCGTCAGGAACATGTTCTCGCCGAACTTCTCGAGGTGTCCCGACCTCTGCCACAACGACGACTCCATGATTTCCGGCGCGTTCACCTCGCCGTAACCGGCTTCGTCCTGGCGCTTGCGCATATAGCCAATGAGTTGCTGGAAAATGCGCCAGCCCTTGGGATGCCAGAACACTGCGCCCGGCGCCTCTTCCTGGAAATGGAACAGGTCGAGGTCCTTGCCGATGCGGCGATGGTCGCGCTTTTCGGCTTCTTCCAGACGATGCAGATAGGCGGCCAGGTCCTTGTCGTTGAGCCACGCGGTGCCGTAGATGCGCTGGAGCATCTCGTTGCGATGGTCTCCGCGCCAATAAGCGCCAGCCACTTTCATGAGCTTGAAGCTCTTGAGCTTGCCGGTGCTGGGCACGTGCGGTCCGCGGCACAGGTCGAACCATTCGCCCTGGCCATAAAGGCCGATTGGCTCGTTCGACGGAATGCTGGCAATGATCTCGGCCTTGTACTTCTCGCCCATGCTCTGAAAAAGCGCCACGGCCGCGTCGCGCTCCATGACGCGCCGCGTGACCTTGAGGTCGGCCGCGGCGATTTCCTTCATCTTCGCCTCGAACTTCTCGAGATCTTCGGGCGTAAACGGCCGCTCGAACGCGAAGTCGTAGTAGAAGCCGTCTTCGATGACCGGACCGATGGTGACCTGCGCCTTCGGGTAGATAGCCTGCACGGCCATGGCGAGCAGATGCGCGGTTGAATGGCGAACGACTTCGAGCGCGGCCGGATCCTTCTCCGTGACGATCGAAAGTTTGGCGTCTTCATTGATCACGAAACGACGTGTCGACGAGCTTGTCGTTGACACGTCCAGCGATCGCCGCCTTGGCGAGACCCGCGCCAATACTCGCGGCGACATCGGCCACGCTGACAGGTTGATCGAAGTTCTTCTTGCTGCCGTCGGGCAGCGTAATGATAGGCATAGGGATTTCGGAATCAGATCAAGCAGTTGGAAGGCGCAGCATCCTGCCAGCGCGGCCCGGCAGAATCAATTCCGACAGGTGCGCGGGCGGTTGGCTGATATCGGGCAACGCGCGCTCGCCTTTAACTGTAACTGATGAAATCACCTGCAAGATCAGCGCGTCCGGTGCGCTTCGCAGTCGTCGGACTCGGCCACATCGCACAGGCCGCGGTACTCCCCGCGTTCAAGCATGCGCGCCCGTACGTCGAACTCACCGCCCTGGTTTCCGATACCCCCGCCAAGCTTGCGAAGCTGGGCCGGCGCTATGGCGTGAAGACAATCTGTTCTTATGACGACGCGCGCGATCTGTTCAGCAGCGGCGAGATCGACGCCGTCTACATTGCGTTGCCTAACACGCTGCATGCCGCATGGACGATTCGCGCGGCCGCGGCCGGTCTGCACGTGCTGTGTGAGAAGCCGCTCGCGACGACGGTGCAGGACTGCGAACGCATGATCGAAGCCTGCGAGCGCAACGGCGTGCACCTCATGACGGCGTACCGCCTGCATTTCGAACGCTGCAACCTGGAAGTCGCCGACATCGTGCGCAGGAAGCGCATTGGAGAGGCGCGCTATTTCGATTCGCAGTTCTCCATGCAGGTGAAGCCCGGCAACATTCGCCTGGAACGCGAGCTCGGCGGCGGCCCCGAATGGGATATCGGCATCTACTGCCAGAACGCAGCGAGGTACGTGTTCGCAGACGAGCCTACCCAGGTTTGGGCCACGTCCACCAATAGTGGCGATCGTCGCTTCACCGAAGTGCCCGAGACCGTCCACGTCATCATGAAATTCCCGCGCGAACGCATCGCCACCTTCGTCTGCAGTTTCGGTGCAGCGGATCGTTCGCGTTACGAGGTCGTCGGCACGAAAGGCAGCGTGGTCGTCGATCCCGCATTCGAATATGCGGCGGGCTTGAGTTACGAACTCACGATCGGTGAGAAGAAAAAGCGCAAGAAGTTCGCGAAGAGCGATCAGTTCGCGCCTGAGCTCGTGTATTTCGCGAAGTGTGTCCGCGCCAACAAGAGGCCGGAACCGTCGGGCATCGAAGGACTGATCGACGTCGCAATCATAGATTCCATCCATCGCTCCATCAGGACGGGTGGTTGGGCCGTCGTGGAAGCGCCTCAGAAGCGCCGACGGCCCTCGCTTCGCCAGGAAATGCGACGACGGGCCGTGCCGCGCGAGCCCCCATTGGTTCAAGCGGAGAGCGGTCATGGCTAAGTCGAAGAAAAACGGCAACGGTGATGGCGAGACCGAAAAGCCCAAGCGCGGAGCGCGCGGCCTCTGGAACGGCGCGATCAGCTTCAGCCTGATCCACATTCCCGTGAGCCTGCACACCGCCGCGCGGGCGCACGAGCTCGATCTCAATCTGCTCGACAAGCGCGACTTCGCGCCTGTCGGCTACCAGCGTTTCAACAAGGCCACCGGCAAGGTGGTCGAGTGGAACGACGTCGTAAAGGGGTATGAATATGAGAAGGGCGAATACGTGGTGCTCACGGACGAGGACTTCCGACGCGCCAACGTCGAAGCGTCTCGGACCATCGACATCCAGACCTTCGTCGATCGCGACGCGATCGCGCCTTACTACTTCGACACGCCCTACTTCCTCATGCCCGACAAGAACGGCGAGCGGGTCTATTCACTGCTGCGCGAAGCGCTGGAGCAATCGAAGAAGCTCGCCGTGGCAACCTTCGTGCTGCGCAGCCGGCAACACGTCGCGGCGCTGATGCCGGTCGACAAGATCATCGTTCTGAATACGCTGCGCTATCAGGAAGAGATCCAGCCACACCCGGATGTGGCCGCAGCGGTCGCGAAGAAGGCGGATGCCGCCGGCGGCCGCGAGCTCACGATGGCGCTCAAGCTCGTCGAAGAGATGACCGAGAAGTGGAAACCGGAGGTGTTCGCGGACACCTATCGCGACGATCTCATGAAGCGCATCGAGCAGAAGGTCAAAGCGGGTCAGACTCATACGCTGACCGAACCGGAGCAGGAAGCCGAGGCGCTTCCCACCGGCGGCGGCAAAGTCGTGGATCTGATGTCGTTGCTGGAGAAGAGCCTCGCGCAGAAAGGCGGCGGTTCCGCGGAAGGCGCCGCGCGAGCCAGCAAGCGAAAACACAGCGCCGCGCGGCGACGCACGGCCAATTCGCGGAGCGCGCGCCGCGCCTGATCCATGGCCGACGCGGGACATCGCAGCAAGGGTGGTACGCGCCTCAAGCGATACGTTGCCAAGCGCAACTTCCAGAAAACCAGCGAGCCCGGTGACAAGTCGCAGGCCGCCCGCAGCAAGAAGCTCATCTTCGTTGTTCAGAAGCACGCCGCACGCCGCCTGCATTGGGATTTTCGGCTGGAGTGGGACGGCACGCTGCGTAGTTGGGCCGTGCCCAAAGGGCCATCGCTCGATCCCGCCGACAAGCGACTGGCGGTGGAAGTGGAAGATCACCCCATCGCGTACGCGAAATTCGAAGGAGACATTCCCAAAGGTCAGTACGGCGGCGGACATGTGGATATCTGGGACAACGGCACATGGGAACCGGTCGGCGACTTCAACAAAGGCTTGAAGAAGGGCCATCTCGAGTTCGAGATGTTCGGCAAGAAATTGTCAGGGCGTTGGCACCTGGTGCGCACGCGTATGCAGGGCAAACAACCCAACTGGTTGCTGATGAAGAGCGGCGATTTCGCCGCTCGCGCCGGCGCAAATGCGGATGTCATCGATGCCGGCGGCGCCGATGATCCCAAACGAATGTTGAAGCCGCGCGAACGCTCCCGACCTGCGATGACCCCCAAGCCGAAGACCAACGGCGCGCCAAAACCCCGCAGCGGCAAGTCGAGTGGAACCCGTGGTAGCGCGCTTCCCGCCAGCATCAAACCGATGCTCGCCACGCTCGTGGATGAAGCGCCTTCGACGGATGGCTGGGTGTTCGAACTCAAGTACGACGGCGTGCGATTGCTGAGCCGCTGCGATGGCGACGACGTGCGTTGCATTTCGCGCAATGGCATCGACTGGACCCACAAGGTGGCGCCGGTCGTCCAGGCGCTGGCGAGGTTGAAACTGGACGGCGCGTGGCTGGACGGCGAACTCATCGTCACCGATCCGAATGGCCGTTCGGACTTTTCGCTGCTACAGCACTCGATGGAGCAAGGGCGCTTCGACGAACTGCAACTCTGCATCTTCGATCTGCTGTACTACCGGGGCGAGGACCTGCGCGCCCTGCCCCTGTCCGAGCGAAAGGTCCGCCTCGATGCCGTACTCGCCAAACTACCCGCGAACGGGCCGCTGCGCCTGGCGGATCAGATCTACAGCGACAGCGCCGATCTGCTGGTGCGCGTATGCAATCAGCATCTCGAAGGCCTTGTCGCCAAGAAGATCGACTCGGCCTACACCGGTGACCGCTCCAAGAACTGGCTCAAGGTCAAATGCCACCGCGAGCAGGAATTCGTGGTCGGGGGCGCCGCATTTCTTCCCGGACGCGGCACCGGCACGTTTTCTTCGCTACTGGTCGGTGTGAAGTCCGGCAAGGGCTTGAAATACGTCGGTCGGGTCGGCGGTGGTTTCGACGCGCAGGAGCGCGTCGAATGGCATGAGCGTTCGAAGAAGTTCGCGCAGAAGGAAAGTCCGTTCGACAATCACCCCGAGAAGCGCGCGGGTGAGATCTGGCATTGGATGAAGCCCCAACTCGTCATCCAGGTCGCGTTCGCGGACTGGACGCACAGCGGCATCCTGCGGCAGCCGCGATATCTCGGCCTGCGGCAGGATCGCGATCCGAAAACCGTGGTGCGCGAAGAACCCGAACACACCGAGGACGTGGTGAAAAAGACAAAACCCGCGGCGAAGAAGCGCAAAGGAACACGACCCGCGAGCGCGGAGGTTCCCGCCTCACTCGGCCGGCTGACTCATCCCGACCGCGTGCTGTTTCCGCACGACGGCATCACCAAGCTGCAACTCGCCGAATACTTCGCCGCGGTGGGCGAACACGCGATGCCGCACTACCGTGAACGCCCCCTGAGCATCCTGCGCAACACGCATGGATCGAAGCCGTTCTTCCAGAAGCATTTCCTCGAGGAGTCGGGCGCGGGCTTGCGAGTCGTGCAAATTCCGAACGCCGACAAAGATCCGGATTTCGTGGTCTGCGATTCGCCCGAAGGCCTGCTGCATCTCGCGCAGGTGGGCGCGGTGGAACTGCACAGCTGGGGCGCCGTGATGCCAAAGCCTAAACAGGCGGACCGGCTCACCTTCGATCTCGATCCCGGCGCCGAACTCGGCTATCCACCCATACGCGAAGCGGCGCTGGTGGTCCGCAAGTTACTGCAGGACCTGGGCCTCGAGTCCTGGGTGAAAACCACGGGCGGCAAGGGACTGCATGTCGTGGTGCCGCTGGCCGCACCCAGACCCGACTGGGAGGTCGCGAAGGAATTCTCTCGCAGCATCACGCTGTTCATGGAAAAGCTCGCTCCAGCGCAATTCACGTCCAAGACTGGCGAGCGCAACCGGAAGAACAAGATCTTCATCGACTATCTACGCAATGGATTCGGCGCGACGGCCGTCGCCGCGTTTTCCCCGCGCTGGCGGCCCGGCGCCGGCGTCTCTACACCGGTGGCCTGGGAAGAGATAGACGAAGACATCCGCGGCACGCATTTCAACCTGCAAAACGTGCCCGCGCGCGTGGCCAAACAAAGAAGGGATCCCTGGCAAGGTTACTGGAAGGCTCGCCAGACGCTGACCAAAGCCATGATCAAGGAAATGGGAGACAAGACTCCCTAGAAAGACGCATCATCGCCCGCGGCCTGGCGGGAACCTTACGATGAAGCGGCTCCTCAAGTTTTTCAAACGCCTGTTGCTCGTGATGCTGGTGTTGGTCGTTGGCCTGGTGGCGCACGCCAACTACCGCATCTACGCCGACGAGATTCTGGCGATCGACACCGAGGCCCCCGGCCAATTCATCTCGGTCGAAGGCCGCAAGCAACACTTCGTCGTGCGTGGCAACCCCGCTGCCGATCCGACCGGCGCACCTATCATGATCATCCACGGCTTCATCGTGTCGGGCCACGAAAGCCTCATGCCCTGGGCCGCCGACAAGCTCAGCGAACGCGCGCTGATCCTTCCCGATCTCATGGGCTATGGATATTCGGGGCGCGACACCAAACCCGGCGATTGGTCCACGCCGAAAAGCCACGCGCGTTATCTCGCCGCCATGCTTGACCACCTGGGCGTCGCGAAAGTCGACATCGTGGGCCATTCGTACGGAAGCGCGATTGCCGCGGAGTTCGCCCTGGACTATCCCCAGCGCGTGCGGCGTATCGTATTCATCAGTCCGGGGCTATACATAGAACGCAGCGCCAACGAGGTACTCATCCAGTGGCCGGTGCTCGGCCGCGCGATGGCCTGGCACATGATTGGCGGCGGACCGCTCAGCTTCGTCGGGCGGCGCTGTCGCAACACGCCCGACTGCCCTTCGATGAGGGCCGCTCACATCCGCGATTCCACCGACACGCTGCGCGCCATGATGTACACGTCGCGTCACACCACCGTGCTCGAAGATCTCTACGCAGACATCCCGCGCCTCACTACACCATCCATGGTGCTGTGGGGCGAAAAGGACTGGATGGTTCCTCGATCCGTCGCCGAACGACTCTCGCACGATGCTCACGCCGAGCTCGTAGTGCTACCGGACGCCTGGCACATGCCATGGATCGACCAGCCCGATGAAGTGGCGCGACGCGTGCTCGATTTCCTGCGTACCCCATAACGCACGGTCTATCTTTCGATGCGGTACTCGACGCCGGTGCGGGTTTCCTCCGTGCCGCGCTGGATGCGCACACCGACGTACTTGGTGAGTTTGTAGCGCAGCCCCACCACTTCGCCCGGCTCGAACAATCCCACCCCGTAACTCAGGTACAGGCGCGGCGACAGGTACTGACCGACGGTGAGCGCCGTCCCGCCGATCAATTCGTTTTCTTCAACCCCGGCCTCGTCGAGGCCGAGACGCTTGCCGATGCGCTGCGCCACCATGCCCGCTCCCGCGCCTTCAAACGATCGTGACGCCGACGCCAGTGCGTCCTGCGAACCGCTGCTCGCGCTTCCTACTTCATTCAACGACTTGCCGGTCACCATGTACGACAACGCGTCGGCATCACCGAGGTTCTGACTCGATACCACTGTGACGATGGGCTTCTGCGCCGTACCGGCGATGCGCAGACCGGTCGACAGATCGTTGTTGATCTCGCGCATCGCGACGATGGCCAGGCTCGGATTGTTGAGTGGCGTGCCGGCGAACAGCAGCTTGCCATCCTGGATAGTGAGATCCTGGCCATAAGCCTTGTAGCGCCCCGCAACTGAAAGCTGGCCTGATCCGGTAGTCGGAACCCCCGGCGACTCTCGCACGGTGAGCTCGCCACCGACCTTGGCGTTGAGCCCGTAGCCCGTCACCGCGATGTTCTCGCCAAAATTCACCGTGATCACCGCCTGCAGCGGCAGCGCCGATGCTTTCGCCGCGCTCTCCACCTCCTTGCCATTGCGAATCACCACGACATCGGGCGATACCCCTGGCGCCTTGTCCTTCGGCAATTTCTCCAGGTCGATCGTTGCACGCGGAATGGTGAGGTCACCGCGCAGTAGATAGCCCTTCGAATCGCCCGTGAGCGAAAGGTCCGGCGTCACGATCACGTTGGCGGCGGGAATGTCCGCCGCCAGGAATTCGCGGCCCACGATCTTCACGTCCACCACGCCGCGCTCATTCATCGTGCCGTTGAATTCGAGGCGGCCTTCTCCAGACGAAACTTCACCGTCCAGCTTGAAGCCCCCGGTTTGGCGCGCTTCACCGCGCACCTTTCCGTTCCGCAATTCGATGCCGAGAGCGCCAAGATCCGCCTGCAATTTCGTGGCGTCGATGGAGCCGGTGAACTCAGGTCTCGCCATCGTGCCACCGACCTCGATTTCCGCATTGACGGCACCATCGAGGTTTGCCACCGCCGGCACGAATGCGCCGAAGGGCGCGAGCGTCGGCATGGCCGCGTGGATCTTCCCGGCAATGCGCGGCACGGGAGCATTCAGGTCCGAGGCCGTCATCGACGCGCTCACGCTGCCGCCATGTTCCAGTTTCGCGGTGAGCTTCGCGTTCGCCTTCATACCTGCGAAGTCCGCATGCATGTCGAGATCCTCGTAGATCAGCAGCGCGCCCTGGTTAGCGAGCGCCGCCGCGGCGGGCGCTGCATCGCCTTGCGCCATCACGAGGCGAGCGGACTTCGAGGTAACCGCCAGATCACCTATCCACTGCCGATCGGCACCTCGCCGCACGCGGCCATGACCCATCACTTCGCCCTGCAACTCGCCGGCCAGCGCATCAGGCGCCAGCGTGTTAGCCAGCTTCAGCGGCACGCGTTCGAAGGAATATCCCGCATCAAGCTCGCCCGTCGCTTCGAACTTGACGGCCGAACACAACACCGTCGGCTTGTCTTCCAGACACGTCTGCGAAAGTGAAAACCTGCCCGCCTCATACACCACGCGTGAGGGCTCGCGCAGCGTGAGGTTCGCGATGTTCGGCGCGGTGAATTGCAGGCGGGCCAGCTCGCCGCGCCAGCCCGTTTTCGTAAGGCCCCCTGCGAACTCCACCGCCCCGTCGAACCGTTCGCTGTCCGCGCTGACAGCGACGCGATGCTTAGCCTGATTTCCAGAGGCATCCAGGGTCACCTGGGCGAATTGTCGGCCTCCCACCGTCACCTGAGAGGCGACGGCCCGCACCTTGCCATCCGGGTCCAGTGGGTTCGCCACCGTGGCATCGACGTGAATCCTGGCAACCTGGTTCTCGCCCATTCCCAACGACTTGCCGTCGGCGGCGCCCGCTACGTTGAGTTTCGGCCACACACCACGCACCGTGAAATGGCCCGTCAAACTACCTTGTGTATCCGGCACCCAGTCGCCGAGCGAGGCCACCTCGAGGTCGACCATCGCATCGATCTGGTTGCGGTCGGCGCTCGATCCTTTCACGGAGATGCGGCTCTTGCCCGACGACACGCGCAAGTCGCCGACGAGTGTCGATGGCGCTGCGAACTCGACATTGCCCTCGCCTGCGATTGGCCGTCCACGCAGCTCGCCCGAAAGCGTTGCGATCTGCAGCACTCCGCGCGGGCCCTCCTCCGCGAGCACACCGCGCGAATGTGCATCGATGTTCACTCGCCCATTCCAGCCGGTGAACAGCACGCCAGGATTGAAGTCGCTCGCCTTGGCATACAAGGACCACGCCACGGGCTTGTATTCGACGGTCCCGTTCAACACCAGCTGCCCCGCGCTCTGCCGCAGCTCGAGGTGCCGCAATTCGGCGCGCGCATCGGTGCCGGTTGCATCGATCACCACATGCACCAGTTCGTTCGGCGGCCCCACGTCCAGCGCGCCCTGGACCGCATAGGCTTTCGGCGTGCCCTGGAATTCGATTTCGCCACGGCTCGCGAGCACGCGACCGGCGAGATTCTCCGGCACGACCACGTCCTTCCAGCGCGCCTTCAGCGCGGCGCGCACCGTGCCTCCTTCAGGAATGACGCGTCCCGACACCACCAGATCGCCCTGGATGTCGCCAGGGTGCACGGCAAACGATTCAACGATGAGTTCGTGCGTTTTCCACCGGGCGCTCAAGCCCACCTGCCGGATGGTCACGAGCTTTTCGTTCTGCCGGTAGATAGTGGCATCGGCCAGCTGGAAATCCTCGACGGTCACATCGAGTGGCGGCTCGATCCACAGCGGTTTGTCGGGCCCGGGCTCGTCCTTCGCCGGCGGCAGAACCACCGTCAGGCCCTGCACCCGCGCATGGTCGACGCGCAGGGCGCGCGAGAACAGCATCATCAAGGTCGGGTCGACACGCATCGACTGGATTCGGATGCGTGTCGAGTCCGCGCCGCCTTCGAACCGGAAATCCGTGATGGTGATCTCGCCCGCGATGGTGCCGTCGATACGTGCGTACCGGACCTGCGGCGCGAAGCGCGAGGTGACTGTGGCCGCCACCCAGCGCGCGCCCGACGTCGTGAACAGCAGCCACGACGCGAATCCGCCGGCGAGCACGAGCAATGCGGTCAGCGACAACGCGCTCCACTTGACCAGACGCCTCATATGTCCGGCCCCAGTAACACGTGCAGCCGCCAGGAGTTCGTGTCCGGCAGTTCGGACTGCACCGGAAACGCGACGTCCACACGGACGGGCCCGAGCGGCGAGCGCCATCGCAGGCCCACACCCGCACCGACGTTGACGCTGAAGCGAGTAGAGAAGGCATCGCCCGCGTCGACAAAGACGCCCGCGCCCCAGTCTTTGTTGAAGTAGTACTCATACTCACCGCTGGCGATGGCGAGGTATTTTCCGCCGATGACGTTGCCGTTGCCGTTCACTTCGCCAATCTCGTGATAGTCGAAGCCGCGCAAGGATCGATCGCCGCCGGCATAGAAGCGCAGCTCCGGCGGCAACGCGTCGAAATCGCCCACCGTCATGGCGCCCACTTCTCCGCGCAGCTTGAAGCGGCCACGTCTCTCCCTGCGGTATCAGCCAGGTGATCCGGCCGAAGACTTCCGCGATAGTCGGTATCTGACGCGACCGCCTCCGAGGCGAGCCGCGCGCCGGTCTCGAGCACGTAGCCCGTGCGTGGCGTAAGCGGATCGTTCACGCGGCGGCGGCTCAGCGTGGCTTCCGCATACAACAGTTCGGAGTTGCCGTACTCGAGATTGTCTTCGTCCTCGCCGATCTCGAAATCGCCGTCCAGATACTTGAGTCCAAGTCGTGCGCGTGAAACCATGCCAGCGTTTCTCCGAACGCGTGGCGGCGAGCTGGTAGCTGCGCGAATGGTTGACGTCGGTGGTCTCGTCGCGATAACCGAAACCGAAATCGTAGGAACGATCGTCGCGGCTCGGGCTGCGGGATCCCATAGTGAAACCCCGCTTCCTGCAGTCGTTCCGAATACTCCACCTTCACGTCGGCCTTGTGTCCGCGCTGGTTGAGCCAGCGCCGCGCTGCGCCCACGCGCACGCCGGCGCCGAAATCGGTGCTGTAGTAAACCTCGCCCGAATAGACGGTGCGCTGATCGCGCTTCAGCAACACATCGATCGGAACCGTGCCGTCTTTCTTCTCATCGATGGCCGGCTGCACCGAGACGAGTTCGAAATAGTCCGCATCCACCAGCCGCTGCTGAAGGTTGAGCACCTGTTCCGAATTGAAGAAGCCGCCTTCGCGCCAGGGCACGATATTCACGCAGGAATTCTTCCGGGAACGGCGCATCGCCCGCAAAACGCACGTCACCAAACTTGTAGCGGGGCCCGCTCTCCCATTGCAGATCCACTTTCGCGGAATGCTCTTCAGGGATCACCGTGACGCGGCGCTTGGTGAATTTCGCGTCCAGATATCCCGCCCCGCGCAGACTGGTGTCGATGACGGCCTTGCTCGCTTCGTAGGTGGGATGATCCAGCCGCTCTCCGACCTTGGGCACAAAGCCCGCGAGCGCCGCCGCGACGCGCCGCCGCTCCTTGCCTTCGCCGATCACGTCGACGCGCTCTTCGCGAACGATCACCGGATCGCCAGGCACCACGTCGAACCTGGCGGTCCATCCGTTCGCTTCATCGCCGGTGAGGTGCGGGGTGACTTTCGGGTCGTAGTAACCAAAGGGTTCGAGCGCAGCGATTATTTGCTTTTCGGCATCGCGGTACGCGGCACGCAGTTGGACCGGCGAGATGTCGCGTTCGTCGTAGTTGTTGAGCTCGAGCGACGCGCGTACGGCGTTGCGCTTGTTCCTCGGGCAAGCCGTTGATCTCGATTTTGACGCCAGCGGCGTACGCACTGGCAGAACCTGCGAACAGAACGATCGTCAGCGATATCGCACGTGCATCCGCTGGCATTGCTGCAAGGATGCGACGAATGGAGGAATTCGGCCGTAAGGTGAGACCTGCGCGGCAGGTCGGTGAATTGGTAGTCGCGAGTGGGATCGAACCACCGACCACCTCCATGTCAAGGAGGTGCTCTACCACTGAGCTACGCGACTGCCGGGCGGCCTTAATTGAGGCGGCGAAAGATACAGGAGCGCCATTTTCCGGGCAACAACGGTGATCACGGCGCCATAATGCTTTCCTGAATGGCATCAATAACCTACCGCGCGCTGTGGCGCTGGCATTTCCACGCCGGCCTGTTCTGCATCCCGTTTGTCATCGTGCTGGCCCTCACCGGCTCGATTTACCTGTTCAAGCCGCAAATCGACGCATTTGCCGATCGAAACGTGGATTCCCTGCAGGTCACCGGCCGGCGCGCCTCGGGCGAAGCCCAGATTAGCGCCGCCATCGCCTCCCTGCCCGGCTCAAAGCTGTTCGTCTACGAAATCCCGCGCGAGCCCGATGACGCGGTGCGGGTGCACGTCTATTCGCCCGATGGCACGGGCCGCATCGTCTACGTGCATCCCGAGACGCTCGCCATTCTCAAGACCGTGCCGCACACCGCATCGGCTCACCGAGATCGTGCGCACCATTCACAGCGAGCTGTTCGCGGGGCGAACCGGATCGATACTCATCGAGCTCGCGGCGAGTTGGGCGATCGTCATGCTGATCACCGGCGTTTACCTGTGGTGGCCGCGCGAGAGTCGCGGCGCCGCCGGCGTGCTCTACCCGCGGCTGCGCGCAGGGACGTCGCGTCTTCTGGCGCGATCTGCACGCCGTCTCCGGAATGTGGGTCTCGGCGTTCGCGATGTTCCTGTTGATCACCGCGCTGCCGTGGACCACGGTGTGGGGCGCCGGTCTCAAAGAAGTGCGCGAATTCGCGAGCCCGCCGGTCAAACAGGACTGGAGCCTGAGCCGTGCCGACGAACATGCGGAACACCAGCGCGCGGCGAGCGCCGCCGCGGTCGCCACGCCGCTCACGCTCGATCAGATCGTGGCGCGCGTCGCGCCGCTCGGGCTCGAGCCGCCGGTGCGCGTCTATCTACCGAACGAGCGCATGCCCTTCTGGCGCGTGCGCAGCCGAGACGCAGAACCGTCCGCTGGTGCGCGAGCTCGAGCTCGATGCGAACACCGGCGCGGTGCTGAGTGACCAAGGGTTCGACGGCAAGCCCATGCTCGACCGCGTGATCGGCGTCGGCATCGCCGCGCACGAAGGACAGTTGTTTGGCATCGCCAACCAGCTGCTGGGGCTCGCCACGGCGCTCGGATTGATCGCGATCTGCGTTTCCGCGGTGGTGATGTGGTGGCGGCGCAGACCCGATGGCGCGCTCGGCGTGCCCGCGCCGCGCGTCGAGGGCTTCACGATTCGAGCGCCACTGCATGGCGCTCATCGTGTGCCTCGCAATTCTTCTTCCCGTGCTCGGCGCGTCGCTGCTGGTGCTCTGGGGCACTACGCGATTGGCGGCGCGCGCCGGCGCCTAGCGGCGCTTCACTTCAAAATGGATTGCGCGTAAGGCCTGCACTTGCCGAGCACGTACACCGGATTACCCTCTTCGGCCAGGTAATTCAGGTTGAGCGTTGACGGCTGCCTTGACGCCGTAGTTCCAGGCTGCGCTGATCGACCGCATGGGCAGGCCATTTCGGACGGGGGTACCGGCGGAACGCAGGCACCGACGATTGGTGTAGATGCCGATGCGTCCGTTTTCGGCCACGCCCACGTAGCCACCGAGCGCTTCGACTTCGGCCAGCACCGCCGTGAGGCGTTCCTGAAACAGTTCCGGAGTGATCGGTTCGATGGGAGGGTACAACCCTGCCACCACGGTGGCGCAGCCGGCGCCGGCGGCGAACATCACCAGGCTGCGAATTACGGACGACTTCATGTTCATTCCCCTTCGGTCAGTTTGTTTGTCAGGCGCCTTTGCGGAGCGCCGCGTTCTTGATGACATAAGGATGGCTCACCGGAAGTTGCTTGAGTAGTTCGGTGCGGGCTGCTTCATGCGCAAGTTGAGACTTTTGACCGTTTCCCGCTTTGCGCTCCGCTTCGCCCAATGCATCGAGTACCAGTCCCCGCTCGACCGGCGAGGCATTGCCAGCGGCCTGTCGATCCTTGAGGTCGCGAAGCAGCGTCAGCGCTTCGGCATCGCGTCCCGCCTGCGCCAGAAACTCCGCGCGGTATCGCTGCGCGCGCTGCACTTCGAAAGAATCGGCTGCAGCTTCCTGCCGCAAGAAGACTCTCGATGACCTTGTCGATCTCGGTCAGCGCTGCCTGCGTTCCGGCCCGACAGCGCGAGCGCGCGAGCTTCGGCCTGCTGCGCGTACGGTTTCATTCCGCGAGGGTCGTCCGGCCGGAAGCGAATCGAGCGCTGCCTCGGCACTCTTCAGCGCCTGCGCGGCGTCACCGAGCTCGATGTACACCGTTGCGAGAAGTCGATACAGCAACGAGCGCTCATCCTCGCCGCGGTCGTCCGCGGAATCATCGCCAGCAACCGATCGCGTGCTTCGGCATATCGGCCGAGATCGAGATCGATCACCGCCATGGATCGCTCGATTTCCGCCCGGTTCTCGGCGCGCAGCTGCAGACCCTGCGCGATGCGCCACCGCCCGCCCCATCGCATCGCCCGCTTCGATCAAGTGCCCGGCATTGCGCGCGAGCATGGCCAGCGCTCATGAGTGCCAAGCGCAGTCTCTTCGTGCGCTGCCCCGAATGCGCGCTCGATATCCTGGGCGCTGCGGCGCATCTCAGTCAGCGCCCTTTCGTCATCGCCCGCGCTGGCGGCGAGCTGGCTCAGGATATTGGCGGCATAGGCTCGCGCCTTGGCGCAATCCAGCGAGTCGTTCGCGCAGGCTTCGCGCGCTCGCGCCGCCAGCGCCGAACTTCTTCCCGGTCGCCGCCGGTCTGCAGGTGCGCCAGGGCCAGGAAAGCGCGCGCCTTGTTGAGCGCGGCATCGTCGGGCGGCGCATGTTTCTCGAGCACCGCCACCGACTCGGCCAGCACCGGCGCGGCGGCGTCGGCTGCCCCGAGCCGCAGATACATGCGCCCGAGTTCTCCTAACAACTCACCCTGGAGCTGCGGTTGCGCGCCGAAGTCCCGTCGCGCGCGCGCCACCGCGCCGTCGACCATCTGTCGGCCCGTGACCTCACCTTCGTGGCCTTCCACCGCTTCGGCATCGTTGACGAGATCGAACATGAAGTCGCGGACTGCCGCCGTGCGTTCGGCATTCGCGCGCGACGCGCGGTATTGCCCGAAGGCCACCACGCTCGCGATCAGTACGAGCAGCAAGCCCGCCGCCGCCACGCCGCCCGCGAGGCGATGGCGCGCAAATGCGAGCCGCGCGGAATACCAGAGGCCCGCACGTCGCGCGGCGATCGGCCGACGCTCGAGGAAGCGCTGCAGATCGTCGGCGAGATGCTTCACCGAGGCGTATCGATCATCCGGCGCCAGCCGCAGCGCCTTGGCGGTGATGGTGTCGAGATCGCCCGCGAGCGCCGAGCGCAGGTTTTCCGGTGCGTTCTGGCTGACGCGTGGAGCTCGCCGCGTCCGAAAGTCTCGAGCACTTCGACCAGCGTCGGCCGCACACCGGCTGACGCGCGATACGGCAAGACGCCGCTGAGCAACTCGTACAGGACCACGCCCAGCGAATAGACATCGGTGAGCGTCGAGATCGTCGCGCCGCGAATCTGCTCCGGTGCTGCATACAGAGGAGTGAGCGCACCGCCCTGCATGCGCGTGAGCTCTTCACCCGCCAGTTCCCGCTCGCCCAGCAACTTGGCGATGCCGAAGTCCAGCAGCTTCACCTGGCCTTCGTCGTCCACCAGGATGTTGGAGGGCTTGAGATCCCGATGGACGACCAGGTGCTTGTGCGCATGCTCGACCGCGGCGAGCACCTGCAGGAAGAGCCGCAGCCGTGCCGCGACATCCAGCCGGTGGCGCTCGCAATAGTCGAGCAGCGTCACGCCATCGACGTACTCGAGCACGATGAAGGGCTGGCCCGACGGCAGAAGTCCTGCGTCGTACAGCCGCGCCACATTGGCGTGACTCAGCGACGCCAACGCATCGCGCTCGCGCGCGAAGCGCTCCACATCGCCGGCGCCGCGCAGGACGAACATGGGCATCTTGAGTGCAACCACACGCTTGACGACTCCGTCGGCGCGCTCCGCCAGCCACACCACCGACATGCCGCCGCGGCCAAGCTCGCGGATCAGCCGGTATCCGGCGAGCACTTCGTCGGGCGCCAGGTCCAGAGTCGCGTTGCCGTTCAGATCCCTCCATGCCCGCGACGACCGGTTGCACCAACAAGCGGGAATGTTCCGGAGACAACGCGGCGGCCAACAGCCGCGTGAGTCGCGCATGGAGTTCGGGGTTGCTGCGCGCAATCTCGTTCAGTGTTGCGGCGCGGAGTTCATCGCTTTCGCCGAGCAGCCGGTCGAGCCATTCGAACGCGGCGCTGTCGCTCACATCTGGACCCCGAGCGCCTCGAGCAGATAGGCCTTGGCCTTCTGCCAGTCGCGCTTGATGGTGGGCTCGGACACCGCCAGCGCTCCCGCCATCTCGGCGATCTCCATGCCCATGATGATGCGCATCTCCGCGACACGCATGAGGCGCGCGTCGAGATTCCCGAGGCGTGACAGCGCTTCATCGAGCGCGACCAGTTGTTCGGGCGATCCGCCCATGTCAGGCACTTCCGCGCCCAACGTGAGCGGCAGCAGTTCGGCCGAGCGCTTCTGCGCCATGCGCTCACGCGCCATGTCGATGAGCAGCGAGCGCATCGCGCGGCTGGAATAGGCCAGGAACTGTTCGCGCGTCGCGAAGTTGAGGTCGTCGCGCTGATGCAGATTCAGGTACAGCTCGTGTGCGAGCGTCGTCGTGGAGACCGGCGATCGGTAGGCCGCCAGGCGCCGCCGGGCCAGCCGCAGCACGTCCTCGTAGGACATCTGAAACTGCTGTTCGAAGCTGCCGTCGGTCATTGCCTACCCCTGAGGGGCGGATACTACCTGCTAGCCGGCGAGCAGATTCGGATCGTCGAGCCCCAGCTCCTGCTGTTTCAGCTTTTCTATCGCATCGCGCAAACGCGCGGCCTCTTCGAACTCCAGATTGCGCGCACGCTTGTACATCTCCGCCTCCATGCGCTTGATCTCGCGCACGATCTGCTCGGGCGAAAGCATCCGCAGGTTGGGCGCCGCCTCTTCCGCCCCACGCTTCTTCTTGCCCATCTTGTAGCCGAAGTCGGTGGTGTCGGCGCGCGCGCCTTCCATCACGTCAATCACGTTCTTGCGAATGCTGATCGGCGTGGTGCCGTGCTCGATGTTGTAAGCCAGCTGGATGTTGCGCCGCCGATCGGTCTCGGCGATCGCGCGTTCCATCGAGCCCGTCATGCGGTCGGCGTACAGGATGGCCTTGCCGTTCACGTGGCGCGCCGCGCGGCCCATGGTCTGGATCAGCGAGTTGTCGCTGCGCAGGAAGCCTTCCTTGTCGGCATCGAGGATGGCCACGAGCGACACCTCCGGCATGTCGAGGCCTTCGCGCAGCAGATTGATGCCCACGATCACGTCGAATTTTCCGAGGCGCAGATCGCGGATGATCTCCGAGCGCTCGACGGTCTCCACGTCCGCATGCAGGTAGCGCACCTTCACGCCGTGCTCGTGCAGGTATTCGGTCAGGTCCTCCGCCATGCGTTTCGTGAGCGTGGTGATCAACACGCGCTCGTCCTTCTCCGCGCGCAGCTTGATCTCGGAGAGCACGTCGTCCACCTGCGTCGCGACCGGTCGCACTTCCACCACCGGATCCACCAGATGCGTGGGCCGCAGCACCTGCTCCACGGTCTGCGCGGCATGCGCCGCCTCGTACTTCCCGGGCGTCGCCGAAACAAAGATCATCTGCGGCGCGAGTTGCTCCCACTCCTCCATTTTCAGCGGCCGGTTGTCGAGCGCCGACGGCAATCTGAAGCCGTATTCCACCAGCGTCTCCTTGCGCGAGCGGTCGCCCTTGTACATGGCGCCGAGCTGCGGAATGGTCTGGTGACTCTCGTCGATCACCAGCAGCGCGTTCTGCGGCAGATAGTCGAAGAGGCACGGTGGCGGCTCGCCGGGCGCGCGGCCACTCAAGTACCGCGAGTAGTTCTCGATGCCCGAGCAATAGCCGACCTCTCGCATCATCTCCATGTCGAACAGGGTGCGCTGCTCGAGGCGCTGCGCCTCCACCAGCTTGTTTTGTTCGCGCAGCACCTTGAGGCGATCGCGCAACTCGTCGCGGATCGCGTCGATGGCACCGATCACGCGTTCCTTGGGCGTCACGTAGTGCGAGCCCGGATACACCGTGTAACGCGGCACCTTGCGCTGGATCTCACCCGTCAGCGGATCGAACAGCGCCAGCGATTCCACCGTCTCGTCGAACAGCTCGACGCGAATCGCCTCGCGCGCCGACTCCGCCGGGAAGATGTCGATGACGTCGCCGCGCACGCGATACGTACCCGCCTGCAGATCCAGTTCATTGCGCGTGTACTGCATGTCGGCGAGGCGCCGCAGCAGTCGGCGCTGATCCATGATCTCGCCGCGGATCAGGTGCAGGATCATCGAGTGGTACGCCTCGGGATCACCCAGACCGTAAATCGCTGACACCGTCGCGACGATGATGGCGTCCTTGCGCTCGAGCAGAGCCTTGGTCGCGCTCAGGCGCATCTGCTCGATGTGCTCGTTGATCGAGGCGTCCTTCTCTATATAGGTGTCGCTCGAGGGTACGTAGGCTTCGGGCTGGTAGTAGTCGTAATACGAGACGAAGTACTCCACCGAGTTCTCGGGAAAGAACTCCTTGAACTCGCCGTAGAGCTGCGCGGCCAAAGTCTTGTTGTGCGCCATCACGAGCGTGGGGCGCTGGACGTGCTGGATCACGTTCCCGATCGAGTAGGTTTTCCCGGATCCGGTCACTCCCAGCAACGTCTGGTGCTTGAACCCGTCCTTGATGCCTTCCACGAGCTTGGCAATGGCCTGCGGCTGGTCGGCGGCGGGCTCGTAGTCGGCTTTCAGTACAAAAGGCTTGTTTTCCACTCGATCATCCTCGGGTGCTCGCTGTCATGGACATGGAACCACCAAGACGGCGCGAGTTCCATCCAGTCCGCCCGAACGAGCGGAACTGTATGGCCGATGCCTTCAGGAAGGCGAACAACATCAGCGCCAGAACTTCCAGCCCCAGCGCGCCTCCACCACCGCCGCCCGACGGTGATGGCGCAGGTGCAGGCGGAGGTGGCGGAGGACTGACTCCGCCGGTCACCTGGATGGACAGCGTTGCCGGCATTCGAAAGATTTCCCTGCGTGTCCGAGACCCGATACGTCAACTCGTCCGATCCGTTGTATGTGGAATTCGCGGTGTAGGTGATCGCGCCAGTGGTCGCGTTCACGACTGCAGTGCCGTGCGACGGTTGCGTGACGATCGATACGGAGCCGGCATTCAGCGCACCGTCGAAATCCGCATCGTTATCGAGCACGGCGGCTGAGAGCGCGCTTCCGGCCGTCGCCGCGATCGTGTCATTCGACGCGTTCGGATCAGTGGCATTGAGCGACCACATTTCGTTGCCGAAGCCCTTCCGGTAACCCGAATACAGCAGGCGATTGCCGAGCGTGAAGAAGGAACTCTCCTGGATGTTGGCGGGCACGGTCGCAGGATCGAGATCGACGACATAGCGCGTGCCGGCAGCAGTCCCATCCGAGCGCCACAGCACTGCGCCACGGGCCGGGTCGTTGACGACGAATACCACGTAGCTGCCGAGCACGCCGAACGCACCCGAAATCGAACCGGGCAAAGTGGCACCCTGGAGCAAGTTGCGGGTTCCGGCACTCGTGCCGTCGGTCAGCATCAGATTGCCGCTTTCGCTCAGGAACACCAGTTGTCCGCTACCGAAGGCAGTCGCCGTCTTGATGCGCGCGCCGGAGATGCGCTGCGATGTCCCTGCCACGCCTTGCGTGAAATACAGGCCGCTCGCCGCGCCCGATCCCGGAACGTTCACGAGTAGTTTGTTGCCGAGCGGGCGCATCTCGCCGGCCGACCGGCCGAGCGCGGCGAAATTCGTGGCGCGCACCACGTCGCCCTGCATTCCGCTGGCGCACCACACATCCACGTAGCGAGGATCGACGTCCCACGCGCGAAAACACACGCGGCCATCGAATGTCACACCCGGATCCGACGTGATCTTCAATCCGTCGGCTGCCGCGATGATCTGCGCCTGGCTGCCGTTCCATGAAGAGAGATGCGTGGCGCCGTCAGCTGGGCTTGAGAGCGCCCGGAACAACAGGACGTTTCCGTTGCCTCCGAGGATGTTGATACGCAGCCCCAGAGTGCCCGCAATCTTGTAAGTGCCCGCGACTAGTTCCGTCCGTTCGCCACAGGTCCGGATATGTCGCGTTCTCGCCGGCCGTGAAATACGCGACACCGTTGATGATCGTGTCCGGACCTCCCAGCGTGACGTGGGCGTCGTCGCCAGTCTCTGACAATATCCTGCAGCTGGAACGTGCCGGACTCCGTGCCGTCAGTGCGCCACAATTGCCGGCCATGGTCGAAGTCGTGGGCCGTGAACAGAATCTGGTCGCCGAGTGTCAGGAAATTGCCGGGATCCGCAGAACCGCCGATATTGATGTTGCGGATGAGGGAGCTGTTGCCGCTTCGTTCCATCGGTGATGCTCAATTCACGGCCCAGCGCGAACGCATCGAGCTGGGCGGCGAACACCGCGCGGGAACCCAACTGCCCCGCGAAGACCACGCTCGCATCGACCGCAGCGTTGTCGGTCACCTCGCTGTGATTGCCTAGATAGACGGTGCCAGCTACTCGTGCCATCGGAACTCCACAGCTCCCGCTCGAACGGGTCCGCCGTCGCCGACCAGAACTGGAGGCGGCCATTGGCGATGCGCAGATCGGTGATGTTGGAAATATCACCGACGCGCACGGTCGTCGTTCCCGCCACCGTGCCATCGGTCGTCCAGAGTCCGGTATCCGGTAGTCGAGGTGTTACCACCCGCATCGAAATAGACCCGGCCGTTGAGCCAGATGATTTCCTGCTGGGCGCTGCGCGATGTGAGGTCCGCGAAAACGCGCGTGCCCGCGCGCGTTCCGTCGGTGCGCCAGATCTTGTCCGGCTGACCGGATCCCACCGTGCCGAAAAAATACGCCTCGCCGTTCGGACCGTAAGCCGCCTTGAAGTGGCTCCTCGTTCAGCAGGACCGTCGAGTAGTGGAGACCATTCAGATCGAGAGGCATGGTGCCGGCGGCGGTGCCGTCCGACACCCACAGCTCATCGTATTGCCCCGGCGCTGGCCGGCGCCGGACGATGGAAGACTGAACATCATTCCGCCGGGCAGGTTGATGATCTTTCTGAGCAGAGCAGTTGGTGTGAAAATTCTTGAGCTCCGTGGCGCCGCCTCCGGAAGCGTTCGCCCGAAACAGCTTGCAGTCGTTGGCGGTGCCGCCGGAGGGTGCAGTGACTGGCGTCTGCGCGATGAAGAGAATCGAATTCGCCTCTCGCGGTCATGAATTCTGGATCCGACGATCAGGTCCTGGCCGACCCCCAGGGGTGCCGTGTTCAGGTTTTGCACCATCTCGGCTGTCTGGCCACGGCGCGCCATAGCTCGATGCCATGGACTCCGTCATTCGCCGAGAAGAACACTGCGTTTCCGGCTGCCACACAGCATTGGGAGATATTCAGGTCGGCGATCTTCTGGGTTCCAGATCCGTTCCGTCGGAGATCCACAATCCATCGTTCGCGCGAAAAGTACAGACGGTTTCCTGCGACAACGAGACCGTCTGGATCGGACCCGGCGTATCCCGGCACGATGTCGACCGCGAGGAAAGTCCCTTCGCGCGTACCATCGGTGCGCCACAGTTCTTTTCCAGAGACGGTGTCATCCGCGGCGAAATACAGAACGCCGTCGAGCACGACACCCGAGAACACCGCGCTACCGCCATACCACTGCTTGCCGGGGCCGATGTCGGCGAGCATGTAGGTGCCGGCCTCCGTGCCATCGGAGCGCCATACTTCCAAGCCGTGGATGCCATCGCTCGCCAGAAACACTGCCACATTGCCGACACGGTGGTACCAGGCTGGCCCGCCGCTCTCTGACCCCGGATTGATATCGCGCACGAGATGCGTGCCCGCTGGCGTGCCATCGGTGAACCACAGTTCAGTGCCATGCGCCGAGTCTTCTTGAGTCAGAAGCATTCCGGTGGGGATATCCACTCCCACTCCCGTTCCCTCGAGACCGGCCCACGTGACGAGGCTTGGCTTCCCGGCTTTGATGGTATTGACCAGCTCGGCGGCATCGCCGCGAATGGCCATGAAGGCCCCGGCGGCGATCACCCAAGCCAATATCGCCGATACCGGCGCGCGCCCGAAGTACTTCATCAACCCCTCCCAACTACTGGTTCTCGGCCAAGGGAGAGTACTGAAAATGTCTTCCGCCCGTGAGTTTCCCGGACTTAAGTAGCAGCGGTCTCGCGCCGGCGAAGGGCCGCAGCCGGCCGCCCGGACGCCGCCCAGCGACCCTGAGAACAATTGGCTTGGTTTCCGTGGGCTTACGGACCAAAAGCGGGATGGCCGACGCCGCCGGATCGCGTAATATACGCGCCCGTTTGGACAACCCAACCCCTCCCTCTCCTTCCAGTCAATAAAAGGTTCGCCCGTGCCCAACCAGCTCTCGCGACGCGTTCAGCGCGTCAAGCCTTCGCCCACCCTCGCAGTCACCGCGCGCGCCGCGAAACTGAAAGCCGAGGGCAAGGACATCATCGGGCTCGGCGCCGGCGAACCGGACTTCGACACCCCCGCGCACATTGCCGATGCGGGTGTCGAGGCGATCCGCAAGGGCTTCACGCGTTACACCAACGTCGACGGCATCGTCGAGCTCAAAGACGCCATCATCGCGAAGTTCAAGCGCGACAATCAGATCAGCTACGAGCGCAACCAGATTCTGGTCAGCTCGGGCGCCAAGCAGACTATCTACAACCTCTGCATGGCCGTGCTCGACCCGGGTGATGAAGCCGTCATTCCCGCGCCGTACTGGGTGAGCTACCCGGACATGGTGCTGCTGGCCGACGGCCTGCCCGTGACGCCGAACTGCCCGGCGTCGCAGGGCTACAAGCTCACGCCGCGGCAGCTCGAAGCGGCCATCACGCCGAAGACGCGCCTGCTGCTCATCAACTCCCCGTGCAACCCGACCGGCGCCGCGTACACGCGTGCCGAGTGGCGTGCGCTCGCCGACGTGCTCCTGCAGCACCCGCGAGTCATCGTGGGCACCGACGACATGTACGAGAAGATCTGGTGGGGCCAGGAAGCCTTCTCCAGCCTGCTCACCGTCGCGCCGGAACTCTACGACCGCGTCGTCACCATCAACGGCGTGTCGAAGTCCTATGCCATGACGGGCTGGCGCCTGGGCTACTGCGGTGGACCGAAGGAAATCGTGAACGCCATGTCCACGCTCCAGGGCCAGAGCACGAGCAACGCCTGCAGCATCACGCAGAAGGCCGCGCTCGCCGCGCTGAACGGCGACCAGAAGCCGGTCGAGGCGATGAACGTCGAATTCAAGAGGCGCCACGACTGGTTCATCGCCGCACTCAACCGCCTGCCCGGCATCTCTGCACTGCCCTGCGCTGGCGCGTTCTACGCCTGGGCGGATTGCTCCGCCGCGATGGCGGCGTTTGGCATCAGGGACGATAACGCGTTCGCCGAAATGCTCATCAACGATGCGGGCGTTGCGGTGGTTCCGGGTTCGGGTTTCGGTGCACCGGGTCATTTCCGTGCGTCGTTCGCCACCAGCATGGCCGTGCTCGAGAAGAGCATCGAGCGCATGCAGAAGGTGCTCGAAGCCGGACCGGTGAAGAAGTCCGCCTGAGGAAATGGGGACATTCCTCATTTAGCTGTAACAATCCACCAAGACCGGTTGGCGATACGGCACTTCGGGATTGTTACAACTAAATGAGGAATGTCCCCATTTCCGCGGCTCCCACTCCCGTCACGCGCGCCGACATCGCGGCGTGGATCGTGGTGGCGCTGGCGCTCGTCCTCATCATCGAGCTGCACCTGCTGTCGGGGCTGCTCGCAGGCTTGCTCGTTTTCAAACTGGTCGATGTCCTCACACCGTGGCTGAGGTTGCGCGCCCTTGGCCGCGATGGCCCGCGCGTACTCGCCGTCACGCTGATCGCATCGGCCGTGATCGCCGCGCTCATCGGCATTGGCATCGGCATCGCCACGCTCTTGCGCAATAGTGGTGAGAGCGTCCCGCTGCTCATGGAGAAGATGGCGCAGATCATCGAGGACGCGCGCGCCATTCTCCCGGCCGGACTGCAGGCCTACGTACCCGAAGACTCGGAAACCCTGCGGCGCACGATCGCCGAATGGCTGCGGTCGAACGCGGGAGCGTTGCAACTCGCCGGGCGCGGCATCGGCCGCTCCGTCGTCCACGTGCTCATGGGCATGATCATCGGCGCGCTGCTCTCCATGCAGAAGGCCGCGCATCCGCACGATCGCCGCCCACTCACCGAGCAGATCGTGCGCCATGCCGCGCGTTTCGCCACCGCATTCCAGCGCGTGGTGTTCGCGCAGTTCTGGATCTCGCTGATCAACACGTTCTTTACGTGGCTGTATCTCGCCGTGCTGCTACCACTGTTCGGGATCGACTTGCCGCTGGTGAAAATCCTGGTGCTGCTCACCTTCATCGTCGGCCTGCTGCCCATCATCGGCAATCTCATCTCGAATACCGCCATCGTCGTCGTTTGCCTGAGCCAGGGTGTGCCGGTTGCGGCCGCGTCGTTGGTCTTTCTCGTCGTGATCCACAAGCTCGAATACTTCCTCAACGCGCGCATCATCGGCTCGCACATCAACGCTCGCGCCTGGGAGCTGCTGATCGCGATGCTGGTCATGGAAGCCGCGTTCGGCATCACCGGACTGATCGCCGCGCCGATCATCTATGCCTATTACAAGGAAGAGTTGCGCGCGAAAGCGCTGGTGTGACCATGGCGATCAGTGGTGCTGATCTGACTTGCACGCCGAACCAGGACGCCATCGAGCGACTGGCCGAGGCGTGGGCGTGGCTGCTCAAAGAGCCGTTCGTTCCCGTGCTGTTCACTGCACTCGGCGACATGTTCTTCGAGCCGGACTCCGGCGGCATCTGGTGGTTGAACACCGGCACCGCCGAACTCACGCGCGTCGCGGATTCCGTCGACGACTTTCACGAGAAGCTCGGTGGCGAGATCGCGAGCGAATGGCTCATGCCCGCGCTCGTGGAGCAGCTTCACGCCGCCGGGAAAGTCCCCGAGCCCGGCGAGTGCTACACCTACGTGACGCTGCCGGTGTTCGCCGAAGGCAAATACGAAGTCGACAACCTGAATCCCGTACCGGCCGGCGAACACTTCTCGGTGACCGGCCACATCCTTCATGAGATTGCAGAGCTGCCCGACGAAGCCAAGGCAAAGCTTCACACGGTGCAGTGACTTTATGATCGCCCTGCGATCAGTTTGAACCGAGGAACAAAACCGCGCCTGTGGCAATCATCATCGAGCTGCCGCGAACCAACCCTTCGGGCTACTCAAGACAAAACTCATTTCCGCATGTCCGGGTCGCGTGTAACTAACGATTCCGCGAAGGCGCGAGTATTGGAATGAATAGCTGAACTGACCGAAGGCACAATTGATGTCTGTCAATTCGCGCTCATTCAAGGCCGATTGTGCACGGCATTCAATACCCTTGAATGCCCACTCCAACTCACTCTGCATGAAGCGCGGCCCAAGATGTCATTGAGATTTTCCCGGGCCATCGGCACCTCTTGCGTAGGACTTCTTTACCCGCACGATCTCATTGATGAATTTCTCTCACAAGTCCGTGTCGTTTGCGCCATCTTATCGATTGCCCCGGCAGTTGTTACCGTACACCCCATGAACAAACGCAAACTCGGCAAAGACCTGGAAGTATCCGCACTTGGATTGGGCTGCATGGGGTTGAGCTTCGCCTACGGCCCCGCCACCGACTTGCAGGAAGGCATTCGCCTGCTGCGCACCGCGGTGGAACGCGGGGTCACGTTCTTCGACACCGCCGAGGTCTACGGTCCCTACACCAATGAAGATCTCGTCGGCGAAGCGCTGGCTCCGTTCAAGGGTCAGGTGCAGATCGCCACGAAGTTTGGCTTCAACATTGGCGGCGAAGGTTTGAACAGTCGCCCCGAACACATCCGGGAAGTGGCCGAAGCCTCGCTCAAGCGCCTGAAGATCGACACCATCGACCTCTTCTACCAGCACCGCGTCGATCCGAACGTGCCGATCGAAGAAGTGGCTGGCACCGTGAAAGACCTGATTCGCGCAGGCAAGGTAAAGCACTTCGGCCTCTCCGAAGCCGGCGTGCAAACCATCCGTCGTGCACACGCGGTGCAGCCCGTGACCGCGCTGCAGAGCGAATACTCGCTGTGGTGGCGCGAGCCGGAAGAAGAGATTCTCCCGACGCTCGAAGAACTCGGCATCGGCTTCGTTCCGTTCAGTCCGCTCGGTCGTGGATTTCTCACCGGCAAGATCGACGCGAATACGCAGTTCGCCGCCGGCGATTTTCGCAACACCGCGCCGCGCTTCTCGGCCGATGCGCGCAAGTCGAACCAGGCGCTGGTCGATGTGCTCGCCAAGCTCGCGAAACAGCACCAGGCCACACCGGCGCAACTCGCCCTCGCCTGGTTGCTCGCGCAGAAGCCCTGGATCGTCCCCATCCCCGGCACGACCAAACTGTCGAGACTCGACGAAAACATGGGCGCGACCGCCGTTACGCTTTCATCGGATGACCTGCGCGAAATTGAAATTGCTGCTTCACAAGTTGCCATTCAGGGCGAGCGGTATCCCGCCCACATGCAGGCGCTCGTCGATCGCTGAGGAACATCATGAAACACTTCGCGGCCTTGTTAGCTCTGGGTATCGCGACAGCGGTAATCGCTGCAGACGCCGTGAAGCCGCAGCTCACGGTCATGCGCCTCGCTGATCGGTCAACCATCGAAGGGCCGGCGGCCAACTTCACCGGCAAGGCGAAGATCGATCGCCAGGTGCGGCCGGAAGACTCGCGCCCGTTGGGTTCGATGGTTTCCTTCGAACCTGGCGCGCGCACTGCTTGGCACACGCATCCACTCGGCCAGACACTGATCGTGACCTCGGGCTGCGGGTGGATTCAGATCGAGGGCGGCAAGAAAGAGGAAATTCGCGCCGGTGATGTGATCTGGACCCCGCCGAACGCGAAGCATTGGCACGGCGCGCAGCCAGGCTCATCCCTGTCTCACTACTCCATTGTCGAGCCGCTGAATGGCAGCAGCGCCGCGTGGATGGAAAAGGTCTCCGACGAGCAGTACGGACCCAAGGACGCGACCACCTGCAAAACACCGAAGACTTAAGCCGGAGTGAGCCGCCATGCGTTACCTCGCTCTGTGCACAGACTACGACGGTACGATCGCCCACCACGGGCGCGTCGACAAACCCACGATTGCCGCGCTCGAGGACCTGCGCGCCTCGGGACGCAAGCTCGTCCTGGTTACGGGCCGTGAAATTCCGGACCTGCAAAAGGTCTTCGACCGGCTGGACCTCTTCGAACTCGTGGTAGCCGAGAACGGCGCGCTCATTTACCGGCCAGTCACTCGCGAGGAGCGTTCGCTGGTCGATGCGCCGCCGCAGCGTTTCGTCGAGGAGTTGAAGCGCCGAGGCGTGGAACGAATATCCGTGGGTCGCTGCATCGTCGCCACGTGGCAGCCCTATGAAAAGATCGTGCTCGAAACGATCCGCGATCTTGGTCTCGAGCTGCAGGTGATTTTCAACAAGGGCGCTGTAATGGTACTGCCGGGCGGCATGAACAAGGCGTCAGGTTTGAAGGCGGCTCTGGCAGAGCTCAACGTCTCGTTGCACAACACCGTGGGCGTCGGCGACGCGGAGAACGACCACGCGTTCCTGAGCATCTGCGAATGCTCGGCAGCCGTGGCCAACGCCTTGCCCGCCGTCAAGGAAACCGCCGACGTGGTGCTCAAATCGGATCACGGCGCGGGTGTAACCGAGTTGATCCGCGAAATGCTGACGGACGATCTGGCCAGTCGCGCCAGCCTGCTGCAAAGGCACGAGATCCTGCTGGGTAGGGACAAGAACGGCACGGAGCTGACGCTGCCGTCGTATGGCGTCAGCGCACTCGTCGTGGGCACGTCTGGCGGTGGCAAGTCCACGCTAACCACCGGCCTCATCGAACGGCTGACTGCGAAGCACTACGGGTTCTGCGTGATCGATCCGGAGGGAGACTACGACGTGCTCGAGGACGCGGCTGTGTTAGGCGGCCCCGATCGCGCGCCCTCGGTGGATGAATGCATGCAGCTGTTGGCAAAGGCCAATCAGAACGTCGTGATCAATCTCGTCGGGCTGAAATTCAGTGATCGCCCGGCCTTCTTCATGACTTTCTTTGCGCGCATCCGCGACCTGCGCGCAAAGACGGGACATCCGCACTGGCTGATCGTCGATGAAGTGCATCACGTGTTACCCGCGGACTGGAAGCCGGCCGAGCTCAACCTCCCCCGGGAACTCGACGGAGTGCTCATGATCAGCGTGAGCCCCAGTGCCGTGTCCGCAACGGCCGTGGGCTTAGTCGAGACCGTGATTGTCATTGGTGAAAAGCCGGCGGAGATGTTGCGCGAGTTTGCAGAGACGAACGGGAAACCGGTTCCGGAGTCGCCCCTGGACAAGATTCCGAAGGGCGAGGCGCTGATCTGGCACAAGGCAATCAGCTGCGCCGCCGCAACATTTTGTCATCGAGCCCTCCAAGACTGAGCGGCGACGGCACGTGCGCAAGTACGCGGAAGGTGCGTTGCCCGAAGACCGGTCGTTCTACTTTCGCGGCCCTGACAAGAAGCTCAATCTCCGTGCGCAGAACCTCATCGTGTTTACCGATCTGGCGGACGGCGTGGATGCGGATACATGGCTGTACCACTGGCGACGCGGCGAGGTGTCGGGGTGGTTGCGGCGTTGTGTGAAGGACGAGGAGCTCACGAACCAGGTGCAGGCACTGGAGAAACAGGTTCCCGATGATGCGGACGCATCGCGCAAAGCGGTGCGGGAACTCATCGAGCGCAAATACACCTTGCCCGCGGAGCAGGCGCGACGGCACTAGCTCGCGCCCGCCGATGCCGTGATATCGGAAGCGGCCGACATCAACCCGCGCGCAGGGGCGATGTGCAGCGTGTGACGAAGCGCTTAACGTCCCAGCTCCACCTCTACGAGCACTGGAGTTCCCATGAGCATTTTCACGCGGATCAAGGATGCGATTTTCGGGCACTCGCGTGCAGCGAGTCCCAATCCTCCGCCGAGTCCTGGCCCAGCCACCCCGCAAGTGAAGACCTCCGGCACCATCCCCGCCTCGCCCGCCAATGCAAAGTGGGATGCGCCCGTCGATGTGGACGCAGTGCTGAGCGATCTCGCTGCGAAGAATCCGCAGAAGCTCAACTGGAAGACTTCAATCGTCGATCTCATGAAGCTGCTCGGAATCGATTCAAGTCTGGAGAACCGCAAAGAGCTTGCCCGGGAGCTGGGGTATACGGCGGATCAGAGCGATTCGGCCAGCATGAATATCTGGCTGCACAAGCGCGTCATGCAGGAGCTGGAGAAAAACGGTGGCAAGGTTCCCGCTTCGTTAGTGGCATAGCATTGGAAGGATGATGAGACCGGGCCGTAGAATCCCGGCATGGAAATCTTTGAGTGGATGTTGATGCTGCTGGTGGGCGCCGTCGTGCTCA
Organism: uncultured Pseudomonadota bacterium; assembly: GCA_963736955.1. Lineage (GTDB taxonomy): Bacteria > Pseudomonadota > Gammaproteobacteria > Steroidobacterales > Steroidobacteraceae > CADEED01. The sequence continues at coordinate 406,254 of CAVTQT010000008.1, read as the reverse complement.
CCGCCTGCGCGCGCTATCTCAAGCTTCCCTACCCGTCCCTGCTCGCGCTCGGCGGTGCCGCGATTGCGCTGCTGCCCAACGCTCCCGAGTTCACGCTGCATCCTGAGCTCGCGCTCGCCGTGTTCGTGGCGCCGGTGTTGCTCGACGCGGCTTTCGATACGTCGCTGCGCGACCTGCGACGCTACTGGATTCCCGTGCTGTCTCTCGTGGTGGTCGCCGTCGGCGTCACCACCTTCGCGGTGGCGTGGATCGCGCACTCGCTGGTGCCCGGCATGCCCTGGGCCGCGGCCATTGCGCTCGGCGCCATCGTCGCGCCGCCCGACGCGGCCGCAGCCTCGGCCATCCTTCGCCAGCTGCACATCCCGCATCGCATGGTGGTGATCCTCGAAGGCGAAAGCCTGCTCAACGATGCCACAGCCCTGCTCATCTACCGCCTCGCCGTCAGCGTCGACGATGGGCAGCACGTTCAGCACGAGCGTGGTCGCGTGGCAGGCGTTCGCCATGGTCGGCAGCGTGCTCGCGGGTTTCCTGCTCGCACACTTCTACATGCGCATCGTCGCAACTCGTGACCGACATTCCGAGCGCCATCATCATGCAGTTCGTCGGCGCCTTCGGCGTGTGGATACTTGCCGATGAGATCGGACTCTCGGCCATCGTCACTGTGGTCACCTTCGCGATCACCGCCGCGCGCATCACGCCGGAACGCACGCCCGCGAGCCTGCGCCTGCCGTCGTACGCCGTGTGGGAAACCGTGGTGTTCGTGCTCAACGTGATCGCGTTCGTCGTCATCGGCCTGCAGCTGCGTCCCATCCTGGGCTCACTCGAAGCCGCCGAGCGCAACCAATACCTGCAGATCGCCGGCCTCGTGCTCGCCACCGTCGTGTTCGTGCGCATCGCCTGGGTGTTCGCGTACAACGGCATCGCGGCACTCAAGCGCCGGTTATTCGGCGCGGGTAGTTGGCCGGGAGAGTTCGTTCCCACGTTCGCCGGCATGACCATCGTGGGCTGGTGCGGCATGCGCGGCATCGTCACGCTGGCCACGGCCTTCGCGCTGCCGGAGGGCGGCAATGGCCATCCCCCATTCCCCTATCGCGAGCTGATTCTGCTCTGCGCATTCGCCGTGGTCGCCGGAACGCTCGTCGTTCAGGGTCTCACGCTGCGGCCGTTGATCGTACTGTTCGGCCTCAAGGACGACGGCACGGTGGAAAATGAAATTCACAGCGCCGAAGCCCAGTTGGCGCGAGTCGCCGCCGAGATCATCGACAAGGACGATTCCGATGCCGCGCAGATGTTGCGTGCGGAATTCGCGATGCCGAGCGATGCCGAGCTTGCCGACGGCTCGGAGACCGAGTACGCCGCGCGCAATCGCCTGCGCGCACGCATCATCGCTGCGCAACGCAAGACGCTGGTGCGCTTGCGCCGTGCCGCGGAAATCGGCGACGACGCCTTTCATCGAATTGAGGAACGCCTCGATCGCGTCGAGGTCAATGTCCGCTAGCGGCTGTCGGTTTGCGGCGTCCAGCCGTTCGCAATCTGCTTGCGAAGGAACTCGTGATTCCAGTTGTCGGCGATCGGCAGCGCTCGTTCTTCGTCGGTGAGATTCTGCCTGACGACGTTGCGCCATCCGCCCTCGATCACCCACGATTCGACGGCGCCATCGCGCTCCGCCTTGGGCCGGCGAAAACGCTTGGGAAGACTTCGGTGGCGAAGACTGCGCAACGACTTCGACCAGCTTGCCGGAAACCGAAACGGCCGCTGGATAGAACGTGACGTATCCGGTGGAGAAGAAGCCGGTCGCGAAATGCGCCACACGGTCATGCAACTTCGGGCTCACGAGGATGGCTTCACCATACTCGCGGTGCTCGCCAAGGAATTGCACATAGCCGAAGCGATCCCCCACGGGAACTTCGAGGATCTCGCCGCCAACAAGTCGTTTTCTGATTTGAGCCATGGCGCGAGTTTGTCACGTTGCGCCCGGAAAGGTGGATGTTCCAGCCAATCGTGCGGCCCGCGTCCCACACTGTGAAATAGGGTTTCCGCTAATATTTTGGGCGTGAGATACATCCTCGCCGCCGACGCCATCATGGCCGTCCACTTCCTGTTCATCGCCTTCGCGTTGTTCGGGTCGTTCCTGGTGCTGTGGAAGCGCTGGATAGTCTGGCTGCACCTGCCGGCGCTGGCCTGGGGCGCGTACATCGAGCTCTCAGGCAACATCTGCCCGCTCACGCCGCTCGAAAATCATTTTCGCGAGCTGGCGGGCCAAGGTGAGTACTACGGTGGATTCATCACCCACTACCTCGGCCCCATCATCTATCCGGCGGGCCTCACGCGCGGCGGGCAGTACCTCGCGCTCGGCATCCTGGTCGCCATGAACCTCATCGGCTATGGGTTGGTGTGGGCGCGAGCGCGGGCTAGAACGCCGGCAGTAGGAATGCGAATACCGCGCCGGCGGTGAACGACACGAGCGAGACGCCGTACAACACCGCACTCACCTTGCGCAGACGCGTGCAGGCACGCGCCGCCGCGGGATCCGCGGGACACGGCAGGCTGCGCGCTCTCCAGATCAGGACGCCACTGACCGCGAGCAACACACCCGCGGTGAGGAATACTCCCAGCTTGTGCTCAGACAGCCAGACAAGCTGCGGGAACGACGACACCAGCCCCACGAGCACAGCTCCCGCCCCTAACGACACGAGCACCGCGGGTATTACGCAACACACCAGCGTCGCGGAGCTGGCTAACAAGGCGCCGAAGGCAAAGCCCACATTGCGCCGCAGGGGGTCGATCATTTGGCGTCCTGCTTGAATCCAGCGCGCACGTCGGCCATCGGGCGCTGCGTGCGCGAAATTCCCTTCACGTCGTAACCCGCGTCGGTGAGCGCCTTGGTGAGATCCGCATCCGGAATGTCCTGGCCCGGGTGCGTGGAAACAGCCACCAGCTGGTGCTCGAGACTCACCACCACATCTTCCGTAGCCGGATTCTTGCGCAGGGTCTTCTCGATGCCCTGGGCGCAGAACGCGCAGACCAGGCCATAGACCTTCATCTCGATGGTGTCGGCGCTGGCGATGGCACTCGTGAGCACGAGAATCGAAAACAGCAATGCACGTTTCATACGAATTACTCCAGATTCAAAAATTGACCATGGCCATGGCTTGCAGCTTGCCATCGTCGGTGACCCCGGCCTCGATCCATCCACCACCCTTGAACAGACGCAGCAACAGCGCCCACTCGGTGCCCTCGTGGATCTCGCCGCGTATACCGCCGCGCCTGCACCACCGCCCAAGTCGCCAGCTTGTCGTAGTCATGCTTGTAAGGCGCCAGGCCCAACTGCAGTGTGTCGATGCGATGTGAGAAGGCCGAGGCTTCATACCAGTCCGTCTTGATCGAAGCGTAAACGCGGCGCGTTTCATAGTCGAACTGCGCGCCAGCATTGCCGGTGAACTCATGATCGTTGATCTCGCTCACGTAGGCCTGGCCCGCGCCACCCCACACGAACACATTGGCCTGAGCGCCGTCCATGTTCCAGCGCTTCACGAGGTAGTTGACGCGCGCGTAAGTGATCTCGCGGCGTCGATGATCGATGTCGCTCTCGAGTTCGAGGTATCCCGGCCCCAGCGACAGGAAATACTTCGGCGCGTAGAACACCTGTGCTTCTTTCATGGTGCCCGCGCCGTACTCCGCCATCACCGTCGTGCCGTGCGAAAACGCGATCGGCTTGGCGAGCGCGAGCGTGCTGCCGAAAAACAGCAGCGCGGTCGCAGCCGTGCAACTAACCCTTTTCATGAATCCTCCAGACGCAAATCGACGAGTCCGTACACACGTCAGTGGGCACGGGACCGATCAAGACGGTCAGGCGATTGGCGGAGGCTTCAGTGGTGGATCGAACACGCGCGAGTGCGCGGCGACGATCGGCAGACTGACTCGAATTGAATCAGCACGAACCTGGGACACGGAAAGCGAAGAAGTGATGCCGAAGGCGGCGCTGCAGGCCGCGAGGCACGCGGCGACGGAGTCCGCGCCATCCGGGCAACACGGGCAATGGCCGGAATCCGCAGCCATGCCGGACATGTCCATCATGCCGTGGCAAGGCGAGGCATCCGCATGCGAATTGCCCGCCAACGCGCTCGCCAATGGCGCAGCAGAGATCAACTGCGCCGCAACCAGCACTTGAATCACGATGCGCTTCCAGCGTTTCACGGGGGTAAACATAGCCTTCTGCGGATAGACCGCCAGTCGTGCGCATTTGTTTCACCGACTACGTCTGTTTCCGCGCGACGCTCTGCGGCCGGTTCTCGAGCGCATCTAGGGAACCTCATGCGCCATATCCTTGCTGTCCTGTTTGCCATCACCCTCGCCTCTCCCGCCCTGCCCGCGGACGATCCGCTGACGACAGACTTAAAGCGCGAAGCCGAACGTCGCGCCGCCGCGCATGAGTTCTCAGGCGCGCTGCTCGTCGCCAAGGACGGCAAGCCCATCGTCGAAGGCGCCTACGGCGGCAACGACATCGACACGCAAATTTCGCTTCGGCTCCATGGGCAAGATGTTCACGGCCGTGGCCGCGCTGCAGCTCATTCAGGCCGGCAAGCTTGCGCTCGACGCACCGATCTCCAGATACCTTCCTGACTACCCGAACAAGGAAGTGGCGGCGGTGACCATCGAGCAACTGCTCACGCACACCGGCGGCACCGGCAATATCTTCTCGCCCGAATACTTCGATCATCGACTCGAAACGCGCGAGCACCAGGACTACATCAGGCTCTTCGGCAATCGCGGCCCGATGTTCCCGCCCGGCTCGCGCTGGGACTACAGCAACTACGGCATGATCCTGCTCGGCCGCGTCATCGAGGTGGTCAGTGGGCAGTCGTACTACGACTACACGCGCACCCACATCTTCGAGCCGCTCGGCATGACCGCGACCGGCAACGAGCCGGAAGATAGTCACGTGCCGAAGCTGTCCGTCGGCCAGACGCACATGGGTCCGCGGCCCGGACCGCCGGGACCACTGCGCCCGAACACCGACACCTTGCCCTATCGCGGAACCGCGGCAGGCGGCGGCTATTCCACCGTCGGCGATCTGCTCAAGTTCATGAACGGCCTCAACTCGCATCGCTTGTTAGACGCGGCGCACACCGAGATGTTGATGAAGCCCCGTCTGGCCACTGCCCGGCCGGGCAACGAGCAGGCATTGGGATTTGGCGTCCGCACCTGGCCCGACGGCGCCGTAAGCGTCGGTCATGGCGGCGGCGCGCCGGGCATGAACGGCGAGCTGATGTATTTTCCGAAGGCGGGCTATCTGGTGGTCGTGCTCGCCAACCAGGATCCGCCGGTCGCCACCGACCTCGCGGAGTTCATCGTTCGCGCAGCTCCCAAAAGACGGTGACTGACGCGTCAGCGGCGCTGCAGCGCAATCGCTGCCTGACCGAAGACGTTCGCGAGTTGCGCCGCCACCCGGTCTGCCTGCGGCATCACCTGATCGTAGTAGACCGTCAGCAGCACGCCGGCGATGGTCGCGTCCTTGTCATAGAAATCGAGCGTGGCTGTGGCACAGTTGAGCCGCAGCCTCCGCAGTCGACTTCCTCGAACGTGAGGCTCGGAGGCTTGCGCTGCTTGAGCTCGATGACGGTTTCGCCCAGGACACCGCGTACGTTGAATCGCAGATGCAATCGGCAGTACGTGCCGCGAAGTCGACGTTCAGGTTCGCACCACTGATCGGGGCCGGATCGATTCGATGGCCGCGGCCGTCCGCATTCGCCACGGGCGCATACATGTTGTTGGATTCTCAGAGATCATGAACGGTGCGCCGATCAGGCTGTAGCGCACCACTCCATCCGCCTGCGGCAGCGCTTTCGACGGGACACCCGCCACATACGGCATGGCGCTGCGCGAGCCGAGTAGATTCATCCACCCGATCCTCGGTGACGCCCAGCGTTCCTCCTGCGTTCCAGACTCCCCAGTAGATAGAGTCCCCGCTGCGCCCCGCACCGGCACCGATGATGTCACCCGTTTGCAGCAGCGCGAACGGTGGCTCCGCGGAGTTCTGCACGATGCGGATGCCATCGTGGTCGTCGATGCCGATGGTGACGAGCCGCTCAATTCGCCGCCGCTTTCGCGCAGGTAGGACTGGAGTCGCAATCCGCAACGTTGTGTCGCGACGTGACTCGCTCCAGCGCCACGGGATTCACGCTCGGGACGCAAGGGTCGATCTGGGCGTAGCCCAGGCTCGTGGCCGTGAGCAGCAGAATGACGATCAGTCGGCGCATTTCCGGACTCCTGGTCCCTGGCCATATATAAGAGTGGCCATCTTGAGGGCGAAATATCGGCATTGCCGATATCTTGAATATATCGGTAATGCCGATATACTTCAGGTATCGCTATTACCGATAAGCTGTCATGCACTCCATCAACAACCCCACACAGATCGGCGCCACCCTCACAGGGCGACGCAAGCATCTCAAACTTTCGCAGACCGACGTGGCGAATCGCCTCGGTCTCTCCCAGAACCGCATTTCCGAGCTCGAGGCGAAACCCGAAACACTGACGGTCGAACAACTGCTGGCGCTGCTCAATGTACTCGGGCTCGAGATGACTCTGGGAGAACGCGCCGGCGGCAAACCCAGGGTTGAGTGGTAGCGAATGGCGCGTACCGCCCGTGCCCTGGCCGTCTGGGCGAACGGTGTTCGCGTCGGTCTCTGGCGTCTGCCCTCGCGCGGCGCCATGGAGTTCGCCTACGACGACAGTTGGCGCGCCGCGGATGAAGCACGGCCCCTATCGCTGTCGCTGCCCCTGACGCTCGACGCCCACGCGCACAAGGGCGCGGCCGTCGAGGCGTACTTCGACAATCTGCTGCCCGACAGCGAGCCCATTCGCCGGCGTCTGCAGGATCGCTTTCACGCCGCTTCGCGCGGCGCATTCGACCTGCTCGCCGCCATCGGCCGCGACTGCGTCGGCGCAGTCCAACTACTGCCGCCCGACGAAACTCCAGCCGACATTCGCAAGATCGACGCACATCCGTTGACGCCGGCGGCCATCGCCGCCGAGCTGGCCGGCGTCACTTCGCACTCCGCCCGCCGGCGAGCTCGAGGACTTCCGCATCTCCATCGCCGGCGCACAGGAGAAAACTGCGTTCCTCAAGCACCAGGGCAAATGGTGCCGCCCCATCGGCTCCACGCCCACCACACATATCTTCAAGCTGCCGCTGGGTCTCGTCGGCAACCGGCAGGCCGACATGCGCACCTCGGTCGAGAACGAATGGCTGTGCGCGCGCATCGTTGCCGCCTTCGGCATTCCGATCGCCAGTTGCGAGATCGGCGAATTCGGTGCCAGCAAAGTGCTGATGGTCGAGCGCTTCGATCGCGCGCTGCATTCGAGCGGCAAATTCTGGCTGCGGCTCATGCAGGAAGACTTCGCGCAGGCCACCGGCACGCCCTGGCATCGCAAATACCAGGCGGATGGAGGACCGGGGCTCGTGGAGATCGCGCGCATACTGCGCGGCTCGCAGGAATCGCAACGTGACCTCACCACGTTGTTCCGCGCGCAGCTCCTGTTCTGGATGCTGGCCGCGACCGACGGCCATGCCAAGAACTTCAGCATCCGCATCCTCGCCGGCGGGCGTTTCCAGCTCACGCCCTTGTACGACGTGTTATCCGCGTGGCCAATCATCGGCAAGAAGGCCAACGAGATCCCGCTCGAGAAGATCAAGCTCGCGATGGCCTTGCCGGGCGAGCGGCCGCGCTATCTCCTGCAGAGCATCCAGCGCCGGCACTTCGAAGCGCTCGCGAAAAAGCTCGGTCTCGGCGCCGAGGCCAATACGCTCATCGACGAGATGATCGCGGCGACGCCGGCTGCCATTGAGACTGTCAGCCGTGCGTTGCCGAAAGGCTTCCCGCAAGCGCTACTCGATCGCACCCTCGCCGGCCTGCGCAAGTCGGCCCACGCATTAAGTAAGACCGCCAAAGATTCTTGAGCCGATTTGTCCGGGTTTGACGCGTTGCTCCCACGGGTAACAACAAGGTGGGCGTCATGCATTCGCGTCTCGGCTCGATTCTGTGCGTATTCAGTTTGTTAGTGGCGCTCGCCGGTTGCGGCGGCAGTGGCGGCGATGGCGGCACGATCACGCCCCCGCCCACCTCGGGCACCCCGCCGCCGCCACCTCCGCCGCCACCCCCACCGCCGCCGGTCATCGGCGTGGCCGGTGGAACCGTGACGGAAACCAGTGGCGCTTCAGTCATCGTGCCGGCCGGTGCGCTCACCACCGACACCACGATCCGCATCGCACGTGGATTCCACCGGCGCCCCGGCGATGCCGGCAGAACTGACGCCGAGCGGCAGCATGTACGTGATCACGCCGCACGGCGGTAATTTTGCCAACCCCATCGAAGTCCGCATTCCCGCGCCGGCCGTGACGTTGGAATCGAATCAGGAATTCAAGCTCGCCAAGGCGCAACCCGGCGGTGAATGGGTGGTGATGGCAGACACGGAACTCGATGGAGGAATGCTGAGCATCGATGTCGACAGCTTCTCGTACTTCATGTCGGTGGTCGTTACCTATCTTCTGCCGATTGCACAGTCGGTCCCGTTCAGCGCCGGCGCCAGCCTGACCTGCCTGGAACGCAATTGCGTTCAATCGATGGGCCCGGTGACCGCCACGTATACGGTAACGACCAACAATGGCCAGATGCCTACGAACTGCGCCAACCCTTCCCTGCGATTATTCGCAGCGGACATGATTAGCTACTCAACTGAACAGCCCGCATTCCGCGCCGATTCCATTTACGGGGGCCTCGCTGACTCGCGTCTTACCCCAAATCACCTACGGCCGGTACGCATTCGGCGTGGGAAGGTACTGCAGCAGTGGGATCATTTACCGCTACACCATACACCGAGAAATTTGTCAGATGGGTGCAGGCGCCCACTTATCCCAACATCGCAATCCTGAGCGCGCCCGCGACGCTCGATGTAGTCGAAGGAGCGCCCGCCAACCTCGATGTCGTCCTGGGCGGCGGCGCGTCACAAGAGGGGACGGACTACAACCACGTCTCGATCTCTGACCGCACCATCATCGACTGGGAGCGTAGCGATGACAGCGGATCATCATGGCGTGTCATTGCGCGTTCGTTCGAGAACGAAGCCAATCCGCTGGCCGATCGCTGGCGCCCCCATTCCGTGGCTCTATTGGGGCGTGCGCCATGGGTTCATCGCGACGATCACCGACCAGGGCGCACTGATTCGCGCCCATGCGTGCTACACGCCGCCGACGTGGCGTAGCGCCGCCTTGTGTGACGGTTCCGCCACCCGCATCAACGTGCTGCAACACAGCGCGCTGCCCGCGATCGTCGACGCACCGCGCTCCGTGCTGGTGAGAACCGGCCAGACAGCCAACTTCTCGGTCACTGTGTCCGGTCTGCCCGCCCCCACGCTGCATCTGGCAAACACGCGCCGCCAACTCGACCGGCGCCTGGACCGACCTGACCGGCGCGGGCGCCAACTGCTAACTACACCACGCCGCGCCATGGCGCTGGCGGACAACGGTATCCAGTACCGCGTGCTCGCCACCAATGCCATGGGCAGCACCGCCAGCACCGCGGTGACGGTGTCGGTGAGCGACCTCGATGTCGCCCCGAGCATCACCACCCAGCCTGCCAACCTCAGCGTGGCCTCGGGCAGCGATGCCGTGTTCGCCGTCGATGCGCGTGGCACCGAAGCGCTGAGCTATCAGTGGTGCTTGCAATGGCGCTGCACTCGCGGGCGCCAATAGTCCGGTACTGCGCCTCTCAGCAGTGACGAACGCGAACGCGGGTACCTATACCGTCGCCGTGAGCAACAGCGCGGGCAGTGCCACCAGCAATTCGGCTGTCCTGACCGTGTCGGCCAGCGCGCCCGCCGCGGTCGCTCCGTCGATCGTCACGCAGCCGGTAGGCGTCACCGCAAACGTCGGCAGCACCGCAACGCTTGCAGTCGGTGTCGATGGCAGCGGACCGTTCTCGTTCCAGTGGCGTCGCGATGGCGTGAACATTGCTGGCGCCACCAGCGCCGTGCTCACCTTCAACTCCGTCGCGCTGCCCAACGCCGGCACCTTCTCGGTGGTGGTGACCAACAGCGCAGGATCCGTCACGAGCAGCAACGCAACGCTCGACGTCAGCGCAGTCACCACGCCGACCGCTCCCATCCATCACCTCGCAACCGTCCACGCTCATCGTCCCCTACCGCGGGTCGGGCGTCGCTCGCGGTCGGCGCCACCGGCAGCGGCCCGCTGTCCTATCAATGGTCGAAGGACGGCGCGGAGCTTCCGGGCGCCACACTGCCCGTGTTGGACTTCCGAATCGTGGCCGACGCGGACGTCGGGACGTACACCGTCACGGTCTCCAACAGCATGGGCTCGGTGGTCAGCCGCGCGGTCGAAATCATCCTGTTGGGCGCACCGGTGATCACGCAGCAACCCGCGGACGTGACTGCGCTCGAGGGCGCCGACGCCACCTTCTTCGTGGCCGCGAGCAGCTCGGGCCTGCGCTACCAGTGGTCGCTGAACGGCAATCCGATACCGGGCGCCATCGGCAGCGACCTTCAACACGGGTCCGGTCGTGTCTGCCAATTCCGGCGCGGTGTACAGCGTGCTCGTCTACAACGGCGCGGGCCTGGTGTTCAGCCAGGGCGCGGTGCTCACGGTGCAAACCCTCGTGGCGCCGACCATCACGCAGCATCCGCAGAACGTCACCATCGAGCCCGGCCAGCAGGCACAGATGTGCGTGACCATCGGTGGCACACCGACGTTCGACGTGCAGCTGCAGCGCTGGAATGGATCCGCATGGGCGCCGGGCGTAGACGTGCTCGTGAACGGTAACACCGAGGCCTGCTATTTCACCGACGCGCTGACGCTCGCCGACAATGGCGCGCAGTACCGCTTCCTGGTCGACAATCCAGCAGGCGAAGTGGCGAGCAACACGGCCACCGTGACCGTGCAGGCGCCGTCCGGCCATCACCACCACGATGCTCGCGAGCCGCGCCATCAACGGCGCCACGCCTAACAACCGCAGCTATGACCCGAGCCTTTCCGCCGATGGCAACGTTGGTGGCATTCATGAGCGACGGCACCAACCTCGTCCCCGGATTCACCCCGACTTCGGGCACGGCTATGTCCGGAACTTGCAGACCGGCGTCACCGTCGCGGTCGACCAGACGCCGGATGGCACCGAGCCGGCTATCGACTACGGCGTCACCGAGATGAAGCTCGCGGCCGGCGGGCGCTACGTGGTCTTCGCCTCGCTCGCGCCGGACCTCGTTGCCGACGACACCAACAATTCGCAGGACGTGTTCCTGCGCGATCTGCAGACCGGCACCACCAGGCAGCTCACGCTGTTTCCCGATGGCATCCGAATTGGTCGATGCCGGCAACGGCAACAGCGACATGCATCTCGATATCTCCGCCGACGGCCGCTACGTCATCTTCGTCGTCCCGCTATGACTTCAGACGATCGCAGGATTTCCAGGTCCCGGTGATGGCGCTGTTCCTGCGCGACACGTGGTGCAACGAGACTACGACTGCTCGTCTCGCATCCCACCGACGGCTTTGGCTACACGGCGCTCGCCAGCGGCGGTGAATACATCGCCTACTCCATGGCGCACTTTTCTCCTGACTCCGAGACGCGTCTCACGTCATGGATCTGGAGATCATGCGCAGACAGCACGATCTTCACCCTGGATCGATCGAGCACCGGGGAATACCTGCACCAGGGCATGAGCATCGACCGCAACGGACGCCGCGTGGCGTTCGCTCTGCGCTCGCCGACGCTCCTGCGCACGGCTCGATCCGCAAATCGTGGTGATCGACCCTCTCGTTCCCGAAACGCTGACCATTGCCAGCACAGGCTCGGTTGGCAGCGGCATCGGGATGGGCAACGGCACCAGCAACTTTCCGAAACTCTCGGACGACGGACGCTACGTCCTGTTCCGCACCAATGCACCAAATCTCCGCGGCAACCTCGGAAATCCGAATCCGGTCGACTGGGCAGTCATGGTGCGCGATCTGCAGGCCGAGACCACCACCAATGCCTTGCGACGCGCCAACGGCACTCCCGTGCTCAGCAACGTGACATCCTACAACTGGCACGCTATTTCCGGCGATGGAAGTGTTGTGGCACACACCACCGGCCAGACCGACATGGGAGACGGCAGCATGGATGTCCAGGTATACGTCAACCCGCGCCCCTGATCAAGAAGACTCACATGAAAACCAGCAGAATCTCGATCGCAGTATGTTTGCTAGGCGCGTCCGCCGCCCACGCCCAGCAGATGGACATGGACGCCATGATGAAATGGGGTGCTGCCGATGTGGTCCGCTATCACATCGTCGGCGTGTACCAGGGCAAGCCGACCATCGCGAGTGGCAGCGTCGCCCGTGCCGACGTGACCGACCGCGTGGTCATCGATTTCACCTGGAAGCTCTCGGAGATGAAACTCGTCGGCGCGGCGACGTTTCAAAACACCAAGAGCACGGTGACGAACCCAGTCGACTCCGAACCCAAGTGCCTTCCGCCCGTGCTCAAGGGCGAATACGAGCATTACGAGTTGCTGAGCATCAAGGAAGGCCTCAGTGGCTCCCTCGAATTCCAGGTACAGACGAGATATCCGGTGGTGGAAGTCGCGCAATTCTGTACTGCCAGCCGCAAGGCCATGCCTGCGAAAAATGTGGTGGAAGAAGAGCAATTCGTGGTCATCTCGCCCGTGACCTTCGGCATGCCGCTGCCCGATTCCGACGATCTGCGCATTTCCAAAGACAAGAAGTCGCTGATCGCGAAGAAAGACGGCTGGACCTGGACCTACACGCCGAGCATCGTGCAGAAATAGCGCGAAACACGCCGCCGCTGGGCGTGTCGCCAGATGCCGTCGCTGCCAAACGCCGACGTGCGCCATCTGCTGGCCTGACGCGTCGGCCTCGGACTGACTGCGGTGACGCGCTGGGCCAAGTACGCTCACTCACATGTCAACGCTGTTGCTGAGAAAGAGCGTAGATGACGAGCGAGTCGGTGAGCCGTACTTCTGCGCGAATCCAAATGAGATGGCGCGGGTCCCCGGCTTGCTGACGCTGGAGGAACGAATGCCGTGGCTCCTCTCGGCACACGAAACCGCCAGGCGCGTCGTGCACGGCCAATGGAAGATCTATCGCGGCCATGAGCTCGTCGGATATCTGGTGATACTCAGCAACGAGTGAGCGGGTGTACGCTCGCGTCATGCACTCACGACTCTTGCTGCTGTGCGCCACCGCCCTGCTCGGCGCCTGTTCAGCTCACACCGTTCAATCCCCGCAAGGCGAGATCAGCGGAACGGCTAGCTATCGCGAACGCATGATGCTGCCGCCGGGCGCGACACTCCAGGTGACGCTCGAAGATGTCTCGAGCTCCGACGCGCCCGCCGATGCGATTGCGCGCGCGGAGGTCGAGGCCTCCAAGGCGCCGCCCTACTCATTCACGCTTGCTTACGATCCGGCGCGCATCAACTCGAACCATCGCTACAACGTACGCGCACGCATCATGGCGGACGACAAGCTGATGTTTCAGTCGGACGCCGGTTATGCCGTGTTAGGCAGCGGCAATGTCACGAAGGTCGACATCCTCTTGAAGCGAGCCAGTGAGGCCACGGCCAGCGCCAGTGCGCCCGCGCAGAACATCCGCGGCATGTACAGCTACATGGCCGACGCCGGCTGGTTCGTCGACTGCCGCTCTGGCGTACGCCTGGCCGTTGCGCAGGAAGGCGACAACGCAGCGCTCGAAGCCGCGTACTCGAAGGATCAGAGCGTGCCGGGCGCGCCCTTGCTCGCGACCGTCGAAGGCCGCGTCGAAGATCGCATGCCCATGGAAGGTCCAGGGCCCCGGCCGACGCTCATCGTGGAAAAATTCATTTCGATTGCACCCGAAGGTTGTTCCGGACCGTCGCCCAGCGCGCAGCTCCAGAACACCTACTGGAAGCTCATGACGCTGAACAACGCTCCCGTCGAATCGCCCGAAGGCACGCGTGAACTCCATCTCGTGCTGAGTTCGCAGGACCTGCGCGTCAAGGGATTCGCCGGATGCAACAGCTTCATGGGCGCGTACGAACTCGAGGGCGCCAAGATCACCTTCAGTCGCGTAGCCGGCACGATGATGGCCTGCGCCGGCGACATGTCCATCGAACGGCGCATTCACGAAATGCTCAGCAGCGTCGCCGGCTGGAAAATATCCGGCGAAACGTTGCACCTAACCAACGCTCAGGGCATACCGATCGCGACCTTCGAATCGCGCTATATGAAATAGCCGAATTGTCGATGTAGGAAATGGCCGAATGCATCGCCCGAATGCGCGGCCGCACTGTGAGTACGGACTCACGAATATCCCCCTGCTTGCTCCATTGGATTCCCTGTGGACGGAGCCAAATATGGCCCTCCCAACAACGGAGGCAGGTCATGGCAAGGTCAAAACAAGCAGAGAAAGATGCGATTGCGCTTCTCAAGGCGGACCACCGGCAAGTCGAGGATTGGTTCGAGCAGTTCGAGAAAGCGCGTGACAGCGAACGTAAACAGGAACTGGCGACAAAGATTTGTAATGCGCTGAAGGTTCACACCACCATCGAGGAGGAGATTTTCTATCCCGCCTTCCTCGAGGCGTCCGATGACGTCGACATTCATCACGAGGCCGAGATCGAGCACCGAGGGGCCAAGAATCTCATCTCCGAGATCGAAGCATCCTCGCCGAACGATGACTACTTCGAGCCGTCGGTCAAAGTGCTTTCCGAGATGATCAAGCACCACGTGAAGGAAGAAGAAAAGCCGGGCGGCATGTTCGCGGTGGCGCGCGAATCAAAAATGGATCTGGTCGCGCTCGGCGAAGAACTGGCGGCGCGAAAGGCGGAACTCGAGAGTGGTGAGGCCGACGAGCCGGACGTGCCACCACCGGGGGTCGGGGAAAAGCGTGGCCAGGTAGACCGGCTCATGAAAGAAACTCGTTAGAGCAATCGGCAAGGAGACGAAATGCCGCTCGCGAGCGCTGGGAAAGTCAGAATCGCGGCGGTCGCTATCAAGACGAAAATCGCGGTGGCAACGGCAACCGTGGCAGCGGTGACCATCGCGGCCGGTTCGGGGATTCGCGCGGACATTCGCAGTCCGCGAAGCTCGGCTAGCGCCACCGCCAGTAGTAGTTGTTAGCTTGCAGTGAAGCCGCCGGGGGTTCCCGGCGGCTTGGGCTCTCCCGAGCGGCAAATCCCAGCCGCCGGCACCTATGTATAGAGTGGGTTTCCCGGGCCTAAGTCACTGATCGACAAGGATTGCTTGACGGGCGTGGGCGGCTCGTGAAGAATGCGCGCCCTTCTTGGTTCTCGGTTCCCTGGTAGCTCAGTCGGTAGAGCGTCGGACTGTTAATCCGTTGGTCGTTGGTTCGAGTCCAACCCAGGGAGCCATCTATCCGTCCCGCACAGTTCGCCTCGTGCCAGGACGTTTCTAACCCGCTGAATTCACACAGACTGCTCGCGCCGTAGGACGGCAGCCGCTGCGTTTAGCGGGGCGAAATGCTATTGGGTAGATTCACGGAGGATCTACCCATGGCTCGTATACCCACCCTGTTGATGGTCTCGCTCCTGAGTGCGGGCGCGGCCTTCGCGCAAACCGCGCCCCCCACCCAAGCATCCATCCGCGAGGTCCAGAACCGCGTGTATGCCTATCTAAAAACGGCGACCCCGCTACGGCCCATCAACGGCGACACGGGCGCCGCGGTCTCGCTCGACAACATGCCGATGAACGTCGCGCTGGCACGCACCCCCATGCGCATCCACACGTACGAATCGGGCGTCACGTATGCGGGCCTGTTGCTGCGCCACGACGGTACACAGGCGACCTGCGCTACCGCGCTTATGTGAACACCGGCTCAACGGGCTCGCGCGTATGGCGGCGCACATGCGGGCCAACTACCCGACGGCGACCTTCGCCACGTATCCGTCATCCGTGTCCGGCGCTAGTTACTCGCTGCGCCGGATGCTCTTCCCGCAGAACCTTGACGACTCCGGCTCGATGTGCGCGGCGATGATCAAGGCGAATCGCGCAGGGAATCGCCGGCCTGCGCCCGTGGATCGACAACTACGCGAACTGGGTGTCGACGCAGCAATTCCGCTTGAGCTGACGGCACGTTCGCGCGCAACACGCCGATGCCGAACTCGGTGTGGCTCGACGACCTTTACATGAGCGTGCCCTGCCTCGCGCAGATGGGCAAGCTCACGGGCGACCGCCGCTATTTCGACGACGCCGCAAAGCAGATCCTGCAGTTCCATTCCAGGATGTTCGTACCAGCAAAAAACCTGTGGATGCATGGCTGGGTCCAGGAAATGAGTCCGCATCCGGCGTTCTACTGGGCACGCGCCAACGGCTGGGCGCTCATGGCGACAGCCGAGTTGCTGTCGGTGCTGCCGAAGGATCATCCCGACAGAACGCGTTTGCTGGACATCTTCAAGGCGCATGCCGCCGGGCTTCGGCAAGTGCAGGCGCCTTCAGGGCTGTGGCACCAGTTGCTCGATCGTCCGGATTCGTACGAGGAGACGTCGTCGAGCGCGATGTACGTATTCGCGCTGACGCGCGCCATCAATCTCGGCTGGCTGAGCCGCACGACTTGGGCTCCCATCGTGTTTCGCGGTTGGAATGGCTTGACGACGAAAGTGAATTCGATGGGCCAGGTCGAGGGCACCTGCATCGGCACGAGTCTCGGCTGGGACGATACGTACTATCTCAATCGCCCGACGGATGTGAACGCGACGCTCGGGTACGGGCCAGTCTTCCTGGCGGGCACCGAGATCATTTACCTGCTACAGAAGCACCCGGAACTCGGCGCAACCAATGCCACCGCTCAGTTCGAATCATGCAGAACTCAATTCCCCTTCCAGCAGATGATCCGCGATCGTTGTTCTGAATTCCGCCTGATGATTCAGCCAGGTCATCGGCGACATACCCAGGAAATGCCTGAACTCGCGATTGAAGTGCGACTCATCGTAATAAGGCTCTAGATAGGCTCGCCCCTTGCCCTGCTGCGTGCCCAAGCCGTGATAGCTGTGCTTGAAACGCTCGATTCGCGCGAATTGTTTGGGCGCCATTCCCATCTGGGCAACGAAGCGGCGCTCGAGCGTTCGCGGATCAACGCGATGCTCGCGCGCCCACTGCAGAATCGATTGCGAACCTCGCGTCGCACGAATCCGTTCGAGCAAGTGCGAGACTGCATTTTCTTCCCTTAACCCATCCGTCATTCTTCGCAAGAAGAACTGATCGAACACGCTCGCGAGCTGATCGATCGACGCGCAGATTCGCGATCCTCTCCTCGAGTTCCGAAAGCGCCGCTACCCCAAGATCCGCGCACGCTACCGTCGAGTCCCTGAACTCACTCAGCGGCATCCCGAGCAACGCCCGCAACGCGCGCGGATCCAGCTTGACGCCGGCCAGCCTCAATCCTCCAGCGCTTTGCGTAAACACCGACTTCGATCGCCCGCCGATCACATAGCTCGCAGACATCTGCGCACGCTTGGCAGGCGTATCGATGTTCCACCGCGTAAAGCTTCCGGCAAGCATGAACACGATCTCCGAATGTCCATCCGGAATCAGCAGCTGTAGTTTGTCGGGGTCGGTCGCGGTCCGCGTCTCGAGATCCGGCTCGACCATCCAGTAGCACAGGATCCACGGCCGCAGGCGTGCGTCGGGCTTGAGCCGCCAGTAGCGCATGCCCTCACGGGCCATGGTGGGTTCGAGCATTTCGTGCCGATTTTTTACAAGACGAGTCAGGCTCCTCGCCGGATACTCGTTCGTCGAATGAAAGCCGACCTCAGTATCAACGGAGAGACTCGCGTCGTCGAGGCCGACGCGGACACTCCTCTTCTATGGGTGCTTCGCGACCACCTGGGGATGACGGGCACGAAGTTCGGCTGCGGCATCGGCCAGTGCGGCGCCTGCACGGTGCACTTCGACGGCGCGGCGACGCGCTCCTGCCTGCTGCCGCTCGAGTCCGCGGTGGGCGCGAAAATCACGACGATCGAGGGTCTGTCCCCGGATTCGGGACATCCACTGCAGCGCGCCTGGCTGGAAATCAATGTGGCGCAATGCGGCTACTGCCAGGCGGGCATGCTGATGGCAGCGGCGGCGCTGCTGCGCGAACACCCGCAGCCCACGGATGAACAGATCGACGCGGCGATGACGAACATCTGCCGCTGCGGCACCTACCATCGCGTACGCGCCGCCATCCATCGCGCGGTCAGAAAATGAAACGGCGCGAGTTTCTCGTCGCGACCAGTGTCATCGGCGGCGGCATGGCGCTCGCCATACTTCCAGGCACTTCGCACGCCGCGCCCAGTGCCAGCACTCCCTCGGAGCTGACGCCGTGGTTGACGATCTCGCCGGACGACATCGTCACGGTGCGCGCGCCTGGCCCGGAAGCGGGCACGGGCAACACCACGCAGTCGGCTATCTACGTGGCCGAAGAACTGCAGTGCGACTGGGCGAAGGTGCGCGTCGAGCCGATCTCATTCAATCGCAACGTGCGCGAGGGAGACCTGTACCTCGGCGCCACGGGCATCTGGTCGACGTTCGCCGGCGCGGGCGCCTCGGGCGAGTTGATGAAGACTCTGCTGCAGGCCGGCGCGAGCGCGCGCGAACGGCTGCGGGCCGCGGCGGCGGCGCATTGGAAAGTGCCGGTGAAGGAAATCGAGGCGCACGCCGGCGTGCTGACGCATGCGCGCTCGAAGCGCCAGGCGAGCTACGGCGAGCTCGCGGCGCGCGCCGCGACCATCAAACTACCGCGTGAGCCGGACCCCAAGCCGCGCGAGCAATGGACGCTGCTGACGAAGCAGACGTTGCCCATGGTGCACGCGCGCTCGGTGATCAACGGCAGCTCGGTATACGGCATCGACGTGCGTGTGCCCGGGATGCTCTACGCGGCGTTACTCCAGTGCCCGGTGCACGGCGGTCGCCTGAAGAGCTACGACTTCGACGCCATCAAGAACATGCCCGGCGTGCGCGGCGTTGCGGTGGTCGATCCGGATGAACCGCGGCGCAGCCTCAAGAAGCCCGCGTCCTGGGCCAACACGAATGCCCAGGCCGGCATCGCCGTGGTCGCCGAGCACTACTGGCAGGCGCGCAAGGCGCTGGAGAAGCTGCCGGTGACCTGGGATTTCGGCGCCGGGGCGAAAGTGAAAGCGACCCAGCAGATCTACGACAGCCTGTACGCGCGACTGCAAACTTCCGGCGACGACCTGCTGAGCGACGTCGGCGACGCGCCGCGTTTGCTCGACGCACCTGGCGCCAAAACCCTCGATGCCACCTACCACACACCGTTCTGCGACCACGCCACGATGGA
This sequence comes from uncultured Pseudomonadota bacterium, assembly GCA_963736955.1. GTDB lineage: Bacteria > Pseudomonadota > Gammaproteobacteria > Steroidobacterales > Steroidobacteraceae > CADEED01. The sequence continues at coordinate 386,911 of CAVTQT010000008.1, read as the reverse complement.
GCCGCTCAACGGCACCGCGTGCGTCACGAGAACCGCGTCGATCTCTGGCATCCGACGGCCATGGTGCTGCAGGCGCTGGTCGTCGCCACCGAAGAGACCGGCGTGCCGCCGGAGAACATCCACCATCACCAGCCGCTGGTCGGCGGCAGCTTCGGCCGGCGGGTGAACTGCGATGACGTGCGCATGGTCGTGGCGGTGGCCAAGAAGTTTCCGGGTACGCCGATCCATGTGATCTGGTCGCGCGAGGAAACTTTCCGCCAGGGCAAGTACCGCGATCTGCACGCCGCGCGCATGCGCGCATCCCTTGGGCCGGACGGCCTGCCTGAGTCTTTCTACTCGCACGTGGCGGCGTGGAAGCCGGTGATGTTCGGCATGAGCGATGCGGTGTACGTCAAAGGCTCCATCCCGAACGTGCGCATCGAGAGTTCGACTGTCGAGCAGCACATCCTCACCGGCCAGTACCGCGGCCCGGGCTACAACTCGAATTGCTTCTTCGTCGAGGGCTTCATCGACGAGTGCGCCGCGCGCGCACGTCTCGATCCGCTCGAGTATCGACTGCGGTTGTTGGCCAAATGGCCCGATGCTGGCTGGAGACGATGTCTGGAAGTGGCCGCGAAGCACGCGGGCTGGGGTGGTCCCTTGCAGGAGGGTCAGGGCCGCGGCATCGCCATCGGCAACTTTGGCGGTGCCGGCGCGCCCCACGCCGGCTGCACGGTGGCGGCGGTTGCCCACGTTGAGGTCAAGCCTGAAATCCGGGTGCTTGCGCTCGATATTGCGTTTGACTGTGGGCGCGTACTCAACATGGACGCGGTCCGCGCACAGCTCGAAGGCTCGGCCATCTTCGGCATGAACATGAGCCTGAACGAGGAAATCACCATCGAGAACGGGCGCGTGGTCGAAGGCAACTTCGACCGCTACCGGATGCTGCGGCTCGCGGACATCCCGCGGATCAACATCCACACCGAGGCGCTGAGCGGCCACGAGCGGTACGCCAATGTCGGCGAGGCCGGCGTCGGTGTCATCGGCCCCGCGATTGCGAATGCGGTATTCGCTGCCAACGGTGTGCGGCTGCGAAAGATGCCGTTCTACATGGTCTCGTAAGAGACCAGCTCGCGCGATTCCTTCCCGCACTTTGAACAGGTCAAGTCCAGCGAGAACCAGCCGAACGCATCCGGCCAACGTTCTGAATCGAAGTCCTCTCCGGCTTCGGAAATGAAATCGTCTTTGCCTTGGGTCTGTATGTGAACGGTGCCGGTGTGCTTTGTGTCGCCGCACCCATGACACTGCCAGGCCACGAGTTGCGGTCTCGGCAATGCCGCTTTGACTGGATCATGGCAGATGAATCCGTCCCACCCGTGGAAGTCCGCATCGAGCAGCAGATGTTCTCGTCCGCAACTCGAGCAGCGCGATTTGAGGACGAAGAAGAAGTTTCCGTCGATCTCCGCCGTACACGGAATCTCTTGACCGTCGTTTTCATGGGTCTGCCCCGGATACAAGAGCTCGAACTTCGCCTCGCCGCACGGACAGCGGATAGCGGCACTTAGCGCTTCTTCGTCGACCAGGCTGTCCGACGGCACAACGAATTCTTGAAGATGTGAGGGCACAGGCATCATTGATCTTTTCCTCTCACTGGAACGTAGCTATATAGCCGAATGCTTATGCGTCATCTTCGATAATTCCTACCGCCGACGCCAACTCAAAGAGCCCTAAATGCCGGCATGCCTTCGAAAATCTATGTCGGGACCGCAGGATGGAGCATTCCGCGCACGGAGCAGGCCCGCTTTCCGCCAGGAGAGTCGCTCCTCGCGCGTTATGCGAAGGTGCTCCCCGCTGTCGAAATCAATTCCACTTTCTATCGCCCACATCGCGCCTCGACGTTTGAACGGTGGGCCGCGAGCGTGCCGCGCGCGTTCCGGTTTTCCGTAAAGATCCCGCGCGAGATCACGCATGACCAACGGCTCGCTGGCAGTGCAAAGTTGCTCAAGACGTTCCTCGCGGACCTCGCACCGCTGGGCTCCCGCCTCGGCTGTCTGCTCGTGCAGCTGGCTCCGAGCCATGAATTCGACGCTCGGATCGCCCGCTCCTTTTTCACCTCACTGCGGAAACAATTCGATGGCGGCGTCGCACTCGAGCCGAGGCACGCGAGCTGGTTCGGGGACTCCGCCAATCGCCTGCTGAAGAAGTTCAAAGTCGCGCGCGTGGCTGCGGATCCCGCCACGAGCCGACGGCGATGGCGAGCCAGGCGGTTGGCCAGGGCTCGCCTATTTTCGCCTCCATGGCTCTCCGCGTATTTACTACTCGTCCTATGAAGACGACTACCTCCACGCACTCGCGGGCAGACTGCATGGCTTGCAACGTGCGCGCATTCCCACGTGGTGCATCTTCGACAACACGACACTCGGTGCGGCAACCAGCAACGCGCTGTCTTTGGTCGAGCGTCTCGCTACTTCTTGGATTTAGCGCGCTTCGCGCCAGACGACTTTCCAAACGTCTTGATGACGAGTTTGCCACCGCCCTTGGATGGGAACGGAACTGCAGCCTTGTCGATCGCAGCGGCGATCAGCGCCTCTACATCCGGATGCTTCAACCGGCTGGCGGCCTCCACCGGGATGAAGCGGACTAGCTTGGCCGATCCCATCAGCAGCTTTTTCGGATCAGGCAATTTCGGTCCGTTCGTGAAGTACAGACTCAAACCGTCGTCGGCACGCGCGGAGATTGAGAGGATCCCCTCAATGCCTTGCTCCGTCGGCGAATACGCGATTACGAGGGAGAAGCCGTAGTCGTACACCAGCTCGTTGGCAGTCGGAAATCGCTTGCGCAGAGCAGCACGGACCGAGCGGATGAGCTGCTGGTTCTTGGCATCGAACTTCTCGATGAGGAATAGGAGCTGGGACTCCGGTGTGACCTTCGCACTAACAGAACTGTCTGCCATACCATCCTCCAGGTTCTTGGTTCTTTTGATGGAGTTCTGACTACTTCTTCGATTTGGCGCGCGCGGGTTTGCGCTTCGCCGACTTGGCTTTCGCCTTCGCCTTCGCCTTCACCTTCACTTTGCCGCCTTCTTTGCCGTCGCCTTCGGCTTCTGCTGGCGCTCCACGATCTTGCGCACGCGCCCCTCGCGCTCGCGGATTTCGTCCGTCATCAGGTGCTCGAAATCCTCCATCCCATAGAACGGGCGGATCTCCAGCACGCCTTCTTCACCCGGCATCGGGTTGGGGCAGCGCTTCGCCCACTCGACGGCCTCGGCCAGCGACTTCACCTCCCAGATCCAGAAGCCCGCCACCAGTTCCTTGGTCTCCGCGAACGGTCCGTCGATCACCGACGCATGGCCGTTATCCGTGAACGTGAGGCGTTTACCGGCGCTGCTGGGCTTCAAGCCATCGGCCGCCTGGATGATGCCGGCCTTGGCGAGGTCCTCGTTGAACTTGCCCATCTCCGTGAACATCTTTTGCGTCGCTTCATCGGACGGGAGCAACCCCGCTTCGCTATTGGGCGTGGCTTTGACGAAGACCATGACTTTCATGGGGCAGCTCCTGTTATTGGGTATTCAAAGAGTAGTCGAACTGGATTAAGGCTTTTCGACATCCCGCGCATCTGCATGGCCAAACACCATGTGAGTGCCCCTAATCGATTAGACTCAAACCACGCAAATTGGCGCACTTCAGGAACCGTGAAACGGCGTCGGTTTGCCCAGAACGATCCCGATTATGCTCATGCCAAATGCCTCGGCTCAGATCTAAAACAGGGAATCTCTTAGCAGCCGTGCTGGCGCTGGCGGGATTCCTTGGGTCCGCGCAAGCCCAGGTCACGTGCTTCATCAGCGCGGATCCCGACATTCGGCAAATGCAGGCCGGGGCCGCGACGGACGCGAGAGCCACGCTGACCCGAATTCAGGCTGCACTGACGAGCGCGCGGAACGTACCGCATCCGGATCCTTACCGGATTGCCGCCCTGCTGGCGATCCGGGCCGAAAGCTATTCGATCCTGGAACTCGACAACGACGCACGCGCAACGGCAATCGAGGGCCTCGCACTCGTGCCGGATCCGAACGATCCGATTCGGCTCCAGCTCCTTTCCGTTCTTGCTGAGAACGTCTACGACCACGCGGGCATCGTGGACTCGATCCGCACCATCGAAGCCGCGCGTTCGCAGCTCTCGCCCGACTCCATCCCCGAATCGTGCCTCAGCGTCACGCTGGGCGTCTTGCAGCATCGGCAGGATCGCGCTGACCTCGCGATCGTCAATCTGATGCAGGCCTATCAAACGGGCGTGAGTCTCGACCGGCCGATACAGCGCAAGATGGCCGCGCACGCGCTGACGAAAGTCATGCGCGACATGGACGACTACGAGCAGGCGCTGGCGCTGAATACGGAAGTCGTCGAATGGGACAAGGCGCATGCCGCCACGTTGAGCCTGTCGGTCTCGCGATACATGCGCGGCACGATCCTCAAGGAGATGCGCGAGTTCCCGGATGCGATCGAAGAATTCAAGGCGGCGCGCGCACTGAGCGTGGAAGTCAACGACACCCAGGGCGTTGCGTTCGCCGACATGGATCTCTGCGGGCTGGAAATCCAGGTCGGCCAACTCACTGAAGCGCGGAAGCTCTGCGACAACGCGTTGCGCATCTTCGCCGCCTCCGGCTCCATCGATCTCATGAAGCAGACGCGCTCCGATATTGCCTACATCGACCTCGAAGAAGGGCAATCCGCGCGCGCACTCGAAGCGCTGAATGAGATCCTGAAAAACGGCGCCTCCGACGTGCCGCCGCGTAACGTCGCGCCGATCATCAAGCTGCGCTCACGCGCCAACGCGGCCATGGGCAACTACCGCGAGAGCCACGACGATCTCGAGGAATACCTGCGCCGCATGACGGCCGCCGACGATGCGCGGCGCATCCGGCAATCCGCCACGCTGCGCGCGCGCTTCGAGATGGATCGCCAGCTCCAGCGCAATGCCGAGCTCAATCGCGACCTCCAGGCCTCGCAGCAGAGGCAATTGGAACAGAAGCGCTGGACCGCGATCGCCACGGCCACGGGCGCGATCATCATCATCCTGCTCGTCCTCCACGTGATCTCGATCCGGCGGCACCGCCGGCAACTCGCGCTGCTCGCGAACGCGGACAGTCTCACCGGCCTGCCCAACCGGCGCCGCACCTACGAGCTGGGTAAAGAGGCGATGGCGAAAGCCCTGGAAGACAAGCTGCCACTGACCGTCGCCGTGGTCGATCTCGACCACTTCAAGAGCATCAACGATCGCTTCGGCCATGCCGGCGGAGACCGGGTGCTGCAGGAGTTTGCGCGCGTCTGCCGCGAGTCCATTCGCGCCGAGGACATCCTGGGCCGCTGGGGCGGCGAAGAATTCCTGATCGTGATGCCGGGCGCGTCGCTCGACGTCGCGCTGATTGCACTGGAGCGCGTGCGCGCGTTGGCGCTGCACATCGAGCTGCCGTCGATGGGCGCAGGATTGCGGGTGTGCTTGAGCGCAGGACTCGCGGCGTTGGAGCCGAACCTGAAGACGCTCGATGAGCTCATCGCACGCGGCGATGCTGCGCTCTACCGTGCCAAGCACGAGGGGCGCGACCTGGTCCGCATCGCCGACGAGAGCCTGCTGGAAATGTCGAGCGGCGTGCGGCGCGCGCTGCGCTGACGCGTCAGGCAAACTCCGCCGACTTCAAGCATCACGCTTTTTCCGCGCGCGACGCGGATCTCTTTGACCTTGTCGCCGTAGCGCACTTTCGCCACGCCGCCCGGCGCCGCGCGCAGCTCCGCGACATCCAGCTCTCCATTGCGCCACGCGATGTCCACCTCGAAGCCGCCGCGGGCGCGCAGCCCGCGAATGGACCCCGTGGCCCAGGCCCGCGGCAACGCGGGCAGCAGCTCGATCTCGCCGTCCACACACTGCAGCAGCATCTCCATCATGCCGTTGGCGCCACCGAAATTGCCGTCGATCTGGAACGGCGGATGCGCGTCGAACATGTTCGGATAGGTGCGCGAGGGATCCAGCAATAGTTTGATGACGCCGTGCGTGTGCTCGGCATCGCGCAGCCGCGCCCAGAGATTGATGCGCCAGGCGATGGCCCATCCGGTAGACAGATCCCCGCGCAGTTCGAGCGACTTTCGCACGGCGGCCGCCAGCTCCGGCGTGCGGCGCACGGTGATCTGGTCGCTCGGGAACAACGCGTAGAGATGCGAGACGTGCCGGTGATTGGGCTCCGGCGCTTCCATGTCCCAGTCTTCCATCCACTCCTGGAGCTGCCCTGCCTTGCCGATGCGGTCTGGCGGAAGCTTCGCGCGTGCGGCCGCGCAGGCTTTGCGGAAGTCGGCGTCGAGCCCGAGGATCTCCGCCGCGTGGATGGTGTTGCGCAAAGAGATCGCGCAGGATCTGGCGGTCCATGGCAGGTCCCGCGCAGGTAGCGGCGCCGTGCGGGTGAATGTTCTCCGGCGAGATCGACGGGCTCGTGATCAGGTACTTGCCCGTGGGATCCGCCACCAGCGTATCGAGGAAAAACTGCGCGGCGCCCTTCAGCAGTGGATAGACGTCGGCGAGATAGGCGCGGTCGCGGCCGTAGTCGTAGTGATCCCACAGATGCTTGCAGAGCCAGGCGCCGCCGGTGGGCCACATGCCCCACTTCGCGCCGTCGATCGGGCCGGTGGCACGCCACAGATCCGTGTTGTGGTGCGCCACCCAGCCGCGCGCGCCGTAGTTGATTCGTGCGGTCACCGCGCCCGTCACCGCGAGGTCCTTCACCATCGCCACCAGCGGTTGCACGCATTCGGCGAGATTCGCGGGCTCCGCGGGCCAGTAGTTCATCTCGGTGTTGATGTTGATGGTGTACTTCGAGCCCCACGGGGCCGACAACTTGTCGTTCCACAACCCCTGCAGGTTCGCCGGCTGCGTGCCCGGGCGCGAACAGCTGATGAGCAGGTAACGCGCGTATTGAAAGTACAACGCGGCGAGCTGCGGATCGTCGCTGGTCTGCGAATTGCGAATGCGCGCGCTGGTCGAGTCCTCGCTCGCCCGCGTCGCCGGCAGGTCGAACGTCACACGCTTGAACAGTTTCTGATGGTCCATCACGTGCGCCGCGCGCAACGCGTCGAACGTCCTGGTCGCCGCCGCCTTGATCTGCGCCCGCGTGGTGGATTCCGGATCGCCCGACACGTCATCGAAGCGCCGGAAGTTCGTGGCTATCGCGACGAGCACGAGTGCCGAGTCCGCGCCCGTCACGACGACCTCACCGTCGCGCAGTTCGACCGTTCCGCCCTGCGGGATCACCGCGCAGCGAGCCTGGAACCGCAGCTTTCCGTCGATGCCCTCCTGCGCCACGTTGTGGCCGTTGAGCACCAGGTGTCCGTCCTCGATCGCGACGGCGCCGGGCATCGGCGTTTCGAAGCCCGCGTGGAAGCCCAGCGCGCCCGGGCGATCCGCCGAGATGCGCGTGACGATGACCTGGTCCACGGCCGAGGCAAACGATTCGCGCGTGAAGGTCACGCCCTCGCGCACGAAACGCACGCGCGCACAGGCGCTGTCGAGATCGAGGTCGCGCCGATAGTCCTGCACATACGCCGAAGTGCCGAAGCTGAGAGTCAGATCGCCCACGGTCTGGTACGACGGCATGCGGAGGGGCCGCGCCATCATCTTCTCCTCGACCAGATTCTGCGCGTCGAGATATTTCCCTTCGGCGATCAGCGCGCGCACACGCGGCAGCGCCGCGAGCGCGTCGGGATTCGAAGGGTCGTAGGGTCCGCCCGCATACAGCGTGTCTTCGTTGAGTTGCAGGCGTTCGCGCGCAATGCCGCCGAAGATCATGGCGCCGAGGCGACCGTTGCCGATGGGCAGCGCTTCGGTCCATGCCTCCGCCGGCTGGCGATACCACAGCGTGAGCGGAGAAGTCTCCGGCTCGCGCGTCGGCCGCGCTGCGAATCACGCCCGAGGCCACGGCGCCGAGCGCCAGGCCACCTTTCAGAGTCTGTCGACGTGTGATCACTCGCATCCCCCCTTCTGGAGCGCGAAAGGTACACGAGGGCCCGCGCTCACGCGACGAGATGTCAGCAATGGACCACGGCCAACGGCGTTACCCGCTACTCCCGAGGCTGCCCTGCGCGTCAAATACTGCCGCTTTCGAGGAGGTCCCATGCCGTACGTGACCACCGCCGACCACACACAGCTCTATTACAAGGACTGGGGCCGCGGGCGGCCCGTCGTGCTGTTGCACGGATGGCCGCTGAGTGCGGACTCCTGGGACGATCAGGCCCTCGCGTTGGCCAACGCCGGGTATCGCGTGATTGCGTACGACCGCCGCGGCTTCGGCCGGTCCTCACAACCCTGGAACGGCTATGACTACGACACGCTGACCGACGACCTGCGCGCCGTGCTCAAGGAATGCCAGGTGTCCGAAGGCACGCTCATCGGGTTCTCGATGGGCGGCGGCGAAGTCGCGCGCTACATGACCAAGTACAACGGCGCGGGCCTCGTGCAGGCCGGCCTGATCGCGTCCATCGTGCCGTACAAGCTCAAGACGCCTGACAACCCGCACGGCATCCGAACGAGAAGGTGCTCGACGAGACCCTCGCCGGCATCCAGGAAGACCGGCCGAAGTTCTTCGCCGAGTTCTTCAAGAAGTTTTACGGCGTGGACAAGGCAGAGAAACCCGTGAGCAAGGAAGCTGCTGCAGTGGTCGTTGAATGTGGCGATGCAGGCCGGGCTCAAAGCCACCCTCGCCTGCGCGGAGTCGTTCTTCAAGACGGATTTCCGGCCCGACCTTGCCGTCATTCAAAGTGCCGACGCTCATCATTCATGGGACGGCGGATCAGAACGTATCGATCGATGCGTCCGCGCGGCCCGCGGCGCTGGGCATCAAGAATTCGAAGCTCATCGAGTACGAAGGCTCGCCGCATGGGCTGCTGGCGACTGACAAGCAACGCGTGATCGATCACCTGCTGGCGTTTTTGAAAGGCTGACAGGAGGAGTTTTCTTACATTCAAACGTCCATTTGACAGCGTGTGGCGCTGTACCATCCGATCTGCAAGGCGCGATCAGACAACTCCGGAGGCACGCGTGATTACGAAGGTTGAGCTCGAAGAAGAAGAAGAAAAGCTGACGTCGGGAATCAGTGGGCTGGACGACATTCTGCGTGGGGGTTTTCCCAAGGGCTGTTTGTACCTCATCACCGGAACACCGGGCACGGGCAAGACCTCGCTGGCCATCCAGTTCCTGCTCGAAGGCGTCGTACAGGGCGAGCGCTCGCTCTATGTCACGCTGTCGGAATCGCGAGTCGAAATCTCCAAGGTCGCGCGCAGCCATGGATGGAATCTCAACGGTCTCGAAATCGAAGAGCTGATTCCTTCCGAACACAACCTGTCGGCCGATGCCCAGCTCACGGTATTCAACCCCTCCGAGATGGAGCTCGGCGAAACCACGGAGGCCCTGATCGCCGCCGTGAACAAGCACCGTCCGCAGCGCCTCGTGATCGACTCGCTGTCCGAGCTGCGGCTGATCGCGCAGAGCCCCTTGCGCTATCGCCGGCAGGTGCTCGCGCTGAAGCAGTTCTTCGGCGGACACGACTGCACCGTGCTGCTGCTCGACGATCGCACCGGCGGCATCGAGGACGATCATCTGCAGAGCATCGCCCACGGCGTGGTCATGCTCGAACTGCTCGCCAACCAGTTCGGCGCCGAACGGCGCCGCGTGCGCGTCAGCAAGATGCGCGGTGTCGCGTTCCGCGGTGGCTTTCATGATTTCGCGATCCGGCGCGGCGGCCTCGACGTCTTTCCGCGGCTCGTGGCCTCCGAGCACGTCACCGAATTCGTGGACGAACACGTGGCGAGCGGCAACCCGCAGCTCGACGGACTTCTCGGTGGCGGCATACCCACGGGCACGAGCACCCTGCTCCTCGGACCTGCAGGCACGGGAAAATCCACGGTGGCCACTCAGTTCGCCGCCGCGACCGCCGCGCGTGGTCAGCGTGTCGCGATGTTCGTCTTCGACGAGAACATCGGCACGTTCCGTTCGCGCTCGCGAAAACTCGGGCTGAAAATCGAGGATCACCTCCAGAGCGGGATGATCACGGTTCAGCAGGTGGACCCGGCAGAGCTGTCTGCTGGCGAATTCGCGACGATCGTCCGGCGGGCCGCCGAGGGCTCGGACAAGGCCGGCGTGCCCGCCCGCATGATCATTGTAGATAGTCTCAACGGGTATCTGAACGCGATGCCTGAAGAGAAATTCCTCACCGCGCAGCTGCATGAGCTGCTGTCGTACCTCGGCCAGCAAGGGGTCGTGACCATCATGACAGTGACGCAGGCCGGCATGGTGGGCAACATGGTCTCGCCAGTCGACACTACCTACCTCGCGGACAACGTGATCCTGTTCCGGTTTTTCGAGGCGGCGGGCACCGTTCGCCGGGCGATCTCGGTGGTCAAGAAGAGAAACGGGTACCACGAACGCACGATTCGCGAGCTGGACCTGGACGCAACCGGCATCGTCATCGGTGAGCCGCTGACGGACTTCCACGGGGTGCTGACGGGCGTACCCACCTATCTCGGCAGTCTCGACCCGTTGCGCCGACCCCCGCAATGAGTAGTGAGCTCGCAGAGCACTTCGGGGCAACGGCGCACGAGCGCCGCGTACTCGTGCTCCCGACTACCACCGCCGATGCGGTGGCGATGGCCAAGCTGTTCGCCGCCAACCAGATCGACAGCAGCATGTGCTCGGACATGGGCCATTTGTGTGCACTGCATAAAACCGGTGCCGGCGCATTGATCGTCTCCGAAGAAGGTCTGCTCGCGGATTCGGATGAATTGTTGAGATGTGTGGCCGCGCAGCCGGTGTGGTCGGACATCCCGATCATCGTGTTGTCGCGCTCCGGACGCGAGCGTGCTTCGCTGCCGGAGCTGATTGGACGCCTCGGAAACGTAAGCGTGGTCGAGCGTCCAATCCGCACCTCCACGCTCATCACCCTGGTGCGTTCCTCGTTTCGCGCGCGCGAACGCCAATACCAGGTGCGCGAGTATCTCGATCGCCAGGAACAGGCACAGAAGGTCATACGCGAAGGTGAGCGGCGCTACCGCTCGCTGATCGAGAACATCACCGACTACGCCATCTTCATGACGGATACGCAGGGTCGCATCAGCACGCTGGAATGACGGTTCGCAGGCCATCTTCGGCTACACGGCGGACGAAGCAGTCGGGCAAACGCTCGACCTGTTCAGCACGCAGGATGACATCGACAGCAAGAAGACCCAGCGTGCCATCGAGCTGGCCATGCGTTCGGGCCGCGCCGCCAGTGACGGCTGGAAGATGCGCAAGAACGGGATGCGGCTCTTCATCGAGGGAGTTTCGGTCCCAGTGGTCGACGAATCCGGACAACTCGCCGGCGTGGCGCATTTCCTGCGCGACATCACCGACAAGCACCGCATCGCGACCGAGCGCGAGCAGCTACTCGAATCCGAGCGTTCCGCTCGCGGCGATGCCGAGCGCGCCAGCCGCACCAAGGATGAATTCCTCGCCACGCTGAGCCACGAACTGCGCACTCCGCTGAATGCGATCCTCGGCTGGACGCAGGTGCTGCGCAAGACGAAGAGCCTGCCCGAAGACGCCTCCACCGCGCTCAACGTCATCGAACGCAATGCGCGCTCGCAGGCGCAGATCATCGCGGACCTGCTCGACATGAGCAGCATCATCTCCGGCAAAGTGCGCCTCGACGTGCAGCGCATGGATCTCGCGTCGGTCATCACCGCCACCGTTGAATCGGTGCGGCCCGCCTCGCAGGCGAAAAGCATCCGGCTCCAGGTCGTCCTGGATCCCATGGCGGGGCCGGTGCGTGGCGATCCCAATCGCCTGCAACAGGTGTTGTGGAATCTGCTGACCAACGCGGTGAAGTTCACGCACAAGGACGGCCGCGTCACCGTGACACTCGCGCGCGTCAATTCGCATCTGGAAATCGAAGTCACCGACAACGGTGAAGGCATCGACCCCGCGTTTCTGCCGCACATGTTCGATCGGTTTCGCCAGGCCGATGCTTCGACCACACGAAAGCATGGCGGCCTGGGCCTCGGCTTGTCCATCGCCAAACAACTGATCGAACTGCACGGTGGCTCGATCAGCGTCAAGAGCGCCGGACGCGGTATGGGCGCCACCTTTCGCGTGACTCTGCCGCTCATGGCAACTGCCGATGACCCGCTGCAGTCCGCCGAATCCCGCACACATCCCACGCGGTCCGTCGGCGTTTCCGATGCCGAGACCATGGCCGCTATCGATCTCGCCGGAGTCCAGGTCCTGGTCGTCGATGACGAGCGCGATGCGAGGCTGCTGATTCAGCGGCTGCTGGCGGATTGCAATGCGAACGTCCGCACGGCAGCTTCGGCGGCCGAAGCGATGGAAACACTGCAGCGCGAAACGCCCGACATCATCGTGAGCGATATCGGCATGCCCAGCGAGGACGGCTTCACATTGATTCGACGCGTCCGCGCACTGAAGGATGGCAAGGCGTCGATACCCGCCATTGCGCTCACCGCGTATGCCCGCACCGAAGATCGCGTGAAAGCAATCCAGGCGGGTTTTCAGATGCATCTGTCCAAACCCGTGGAGCCCATAGAGCTGCTGACGATGGTGGCGAGTCTCGCAAAGCGGTCTTGAGCCACATCAGCATGGCTTGCGAATTTACCCGAGGTTGAAGTCCCCGAAGTGAGCGCGGGTCATCTTATGATGTGTCCATGCGCGGTTTGCAGGGAGTGGCCATGTTCGCAATTATTTTGCTCAGCGCCGCATTTTTCGCGTTTCTGCTATCGGCTTTGAGGCTGATCCCAAAAGCAAACTGGATGGAGATCGGATTTACACTCGCTGCGGCGGCTGCAATTATCGAACTAGCGTTCCCCTCGCGATAACGTTCGATTGTCTGGATTGTGAGTCACGTAACGTACAGTGCAATCGCAATTGCCCGACGGCTACGCCGCCATCACCTCATGCTCGTAATACGGCGTCTGCCGATCACTGAGAATCGCCTGCAACTCCTCTAACGACCTCCCCTCAGGCGCGCAGCCACGCATCCAAATGCTCAGGCTTCAGATTGATGATCATCCGATCATGCCCCGCCGCCGCAACCTCCGCCGGCGGCTCATCCGTAATCGCCGCGAACGACAGCAGCGGTCTTCCACCCTTCGGGTCCTGCCAGGTGGCAACCAAGCAGGCAATGAGCATGGTGTCCGCCGGCTTCGGCACGAAGTGCAGCACCTGGTTCTTGCCTTCGCGCTCGACGTTCTCGAAGAACGACTCGACCATCATCACGGCGTGCGACACGCCAAACAACCCTTGCCAGTACTTGCCGAGGCTGTCGCGCCGCGCGTTGTAGAGGCCGGGCAACTGCCGATCGACGCTCTCGCGCTCGCCGGGCTTGCGGCAGTGATAGCGCCCGAGGCGCATGACGCGCCGGTCGCCGTCCTGCATGACGATCGGCGCGTAGTGCATGGGGAAGATGCGCGCCTCGGCCACATGCGGCTTGGTCGCTTTCAACCGCTCGAGCCGCGTCAGCGCCTGCTCGATCTTGTTGGTGGCGATGCGCTTGCTCTCGGTGGCGGCTTTGGTCGGCTTGGACGCGAGCGTGCGCTCGGCATCGGCGAGGCGCTTCTTCTGCGTGAACACCTCGCGCTCGAGCTTGGTGATCTCGGCCGCGCGATACTCGTCGATGAACGCCTTGATCTTCCGCTCGCCGTCGGTCTTGGGCTCATCGAACCACCGCTCGACGGCGCGCGGAATGCGAATGCTGGAGTCCGACACGCGCGCGCCGAAGATCTCGACGAACTGATCGACGTCCATCTCCGCGCCGGTCTCGCGGAGATATTTCATGTACGCGGCCTGGATCTGGGCTGAGTAGCACATGGCGCGGATTCTCTCCTAACTACTGGTTTTGCGCAGGAATTCACGCGGCGAGGCGCGTATACTGTACGCATTCACAGGCACAAGGAAAAGCCCATGCGCCCCATCGACGAGCTCGCCGCGGAGATCTGCACCCTCGCCGGCCACATCAACGCGGCGAGCCATCGCTGGTTGGTTCTCATCGCCGAATTCGATCGGCGAAATGGCTGGTCGGATAGCGCCACGCAGTCCTGCGCGCACTGGCTGAACTGGAAGTGTGGAATCGCGATGGGCGCGGCGCGGGAGAAGGTGCGGGTCGCGCGTGCGCTCGAGAACCTGCCGAAGATCTCCGCGGCGATGTCGAGTGGCCGTCTGAGCTACTCCAAGGCGCGCGAGATCACGCGTATCGCCTGCGCCGCAACGGAGGACCACCTGCTCATGATCGCCGAGCACGGCACCGCGCAGCATGTCGAGAAACTCGTGCGCGCCTATCGCCGCTGCCAGGAAGCGGAAGAATTGTCGCGCGAAGCCCGCCAGCAGCAGACCCGAAGTGTGATGTGGCGGCACGACGATGATGGCTCAATCGTCCTGACCTGCCGCCTGCCGGCGGAAGCCGGCGCGCAGATATTGAAAGCCGTCGACATCGCGCTGGAAAACGTTCCAGCGGGAACGTCGCCGGAACCTGTTCGGTTCAGCGCGCGTCGCGCGGACGCCCTCGCCCTGGTGGCCGAAAGTTTCCTCGCGCACGCCGCCATCGAAGCTCCTGGCACCGATCGCCATCAAATCGTGGTGCACGTGGCCGCCGAAACGTTGCGGGACCGGGGTGCTGGCTGCTGCGAATTCGAACATGGTCCGTCGATGGCGGCGGAAACCGCGCGTCGACTTTCCTGCGACGCGAGCCTCCTCGCATTGATCGAAAACGATAAGGGCGAACCGCTCAACGTGGGGCGCAAGTCGCGAACTGTTTCTGCCCCACTTCGACGCCTCTTGAATGCCCGCGACAAGGGCTGCCGCTTTCCCGGCTGTGCGAACTCCCGCTATGTCGATGCACATCACATCGAGCACTGGGCCAATGGCGGCGAAACGAAACCTTCCAACCTGCTCTCGCTCTGCCGCTTCCACCATCGAGCCGTGCACGAAGGCGGCATTCGCATCGAAAGGCTCGACGACGGCGCATTGAGATTCGTGAAGGCGAACGGCGCGGCCATCGACAGCGTTGCGCCGGGCTTCACGCAGCCGCTCGGCGACTGGAGGCAGCTAACTGCTGGACCCCGGGCGCCGGTGGCGAGCTGGAAGGGAGACCGCATGGACTACGGTCTCGCCATCGACGTGCTGCTGCAGCAGGCACGGCGCGCGAAGAACGTTCCAGCGGGAACGTCATAGTTCGTACCAGCCCACGACGTTGCCGTTCTCAAACGCGCGTGTCTTCGTGAGCTCGAGCCGCGGCTTGCCGGTCACGCCTTCGAACAACGTGCGTCCGCTGCCGAGCACGATGGGCACGACGACGAGCTGGTAGGCATCGATCAATCCCGCCTGCGTAAGCTGCGCGACGATCTCGCCGCTGCCGAGGATGAGCAGGTTCGGCCCCGGCTCGCTTTTCATCCGGCGGATTTCGGTGGCGAGATCGGCCTGCGCCAGGCGCGAGTTTTCCCAGTCGGCGGACTTGCAGCGTGTGCGAGAACACGGTCTTGCGCATGCGGTTCATGCCGCGCGCCACCTCGGGCATGGCCTGTGCGGCTTCTTTGCTGGGCCAGAACCGGGCCATCATCTCGTAGGTCTTGCGGCCGAACACGAGCTCGGCCTCGCCGCTCGCGTTGGTGGACATGAACTTGTTCCACTCGGGATCCTGGGTGTGCGCCCAGCTCATGTCGTTCGATTCGTCGGTGAAAAACCCGTCGAGCGAGACGCTGTTGAACACGGACAGGGTGCGCGCCGGCGGCGCACTGGCGCGCGCCTCACCGCCGCCTAAGCCCACGGAGGCGGCGAGGACCGATGTAGCGGATAGAAAGGTTCTGCGATGCATGGCGTTCTCCGAAGCTGGCGAATCCGGATGGATCCGCCAGCTAAACGAATGAGAACGCCCGGATTCGACAGCCAGCTATTTGCGCAGCTTGCCGAGCAGCCGCAGGATTTCGAGGTACAGCCAGACCAGCGTGACGGTGAGCGCGAAGGCGCCGTACCACTCCATGTGCTTCGGCGCGCCGCGATCCACACCCTGCTTGATGATGTCGAAATCCAGGATCAGGTTCAGCGCGGCGATGACCACCACGAAGCCGCTGAACAGGATGCCGAACGTGCCGCCTTCATGGATGAAGCCGATGGGCTTGCCGAACATGCTCATGACCATGCTGACGAGGTACAGCAGCGCGATGCCGCCGGTGGCCGCGATCACGCCGACCTTGAACTTCTCGGTGGCCTGGATGAGCCCGGACCGGTACGCCAACAGCATGACGGCCATCACGCCGAAGGTGAGCTGACGGCCTGCACGACGATGCCGGGATAAGCGACATTGAAAACCGCTGACAGACCGCCGACCAGCAGACCCTCGAGCAGCGCGTAGATAGGCGCCGTGAAGGCAGCCCACTCGCGTCTTGAATACGGTGATCAGGCAGAAGATGAAGCCGCCGATCGCGCCGGTCCAGACCAGCGGCATGATCGACGCGGGATCGTTAGTCGCGGTGAACCGGCCCCAGGTGTAGATGGCCGTGATCATGACCAGCGCGAGCATCATGGCGGTCTTGTTGATCGTGCCGTTGACGGTCATGCGCTCGCCAGCGGGCACGGCATCGAAAGTATCGGAGCGCAGAACCGGATTGCCAGATTTCATTTGTTCTCCAGGACGGTGTCGGATCGCGGAATACCTTACCATTCCTCCCCATGACGAACATGCAACCGTTTCGAATTGCCCTGCTCGCGGGCTGCCTGCTGGTAGGCTCGATAGCATCGTCGCAGGAAGCAACGCTGCCGGTGCCCGTGCCAGTGCCGGTCCCAGGTCCACCCGCCCGTCCCACGCCGCCGACCCGTCCGGTCGACGGCCCAGGTGCGCCGCTGTTCACCGCCATCACGGGCGCGGGCGCGAATGCACCCGTCGACAAAGGTGGCGACTTCGTCATCGGTCCCGACTACGCACCGGCCCCCGAGCGCGAGCCGGTTGAGAGCGTTCCGCACGGCAAGGTCCAGCAGTTCGCCATGGACTCGAAGGACAGCAAGTTCTATCCCGGCATCGCGCGCGACGTGTTCGGCACGGTGGATCCCAACAACCCGAAGACGCTGATCGTCGAGACGCACGCGCAGGACTACCAGCGCACGATCACGGTCTACGTCCCCGCGCAGTACAAGAAAGGCGCGAAGGCGCCGTTCATCGTGATCCACGACGGTCCCAAGATGGGCGAACCCGATGTGACGCATGGCGCACGTGCTCGACAACCTCATCGCGCAGAAGCGCGTGCCGGCGATGATCGCCATCTTGATCCAGAACGGCGGCGGCGACGCCCAGGGCAGCCAGCGCGGCCTCGAGTACGACACGATGTCGGGCAAGTTCGCCGAGTTCATCGAGGCCGAAGTGCTGCCGGCGGTGGAGAAGAACGCGAACGTGAAGCTGACGCGCAAGCCCGACGGCCGCGCGGCCATGGGCTGCAGCTCGGGCGGCGCGGCGGCGTTCACCATGGCCTGGTACCACCCCGAGTGGTACCACCGCGTCCTCAGCTACTCCGGCACGTTCGTGAACCAGCAGTGGCCGTTCAACCCCGAGACGCCGGGCGGTGCCTGGGGCTATCACGAATCGATCATCGCGAACTCAAAGCCCAAGCCCATCCGCATCTGGATGCACGTGGGCGACCGCGACCTCTACAACCCGAACGTGATGCGCGACGACATGCACGACTGGGTGGTGGCCAACCACCGCATGGCGAAGGTGCTCAAGGACAAGGGCTACCAATACCAGTACGTCTACGCGCTCGACTCGGGGCATTGCGACCGGAAGGTGCGCGAGCAGACGCTGCCGCAGGCGCTGGAATGGGTGTGGCGCGGGTATAGATGAAAGGGATTCTCGAGGGCGCGAAGCCCTCGCTGGCCACCGGCGATCTCGCGCTGGAATTCCGCAAAGCCTTCCCATCTACCGGAAACTGAGTACAAAAAGCTCTTCGTGACTCAATGCAAGTGAGGGAACATTCGGTCTCGTGACAGAATTAGTGTTAGGGAGGCGAAAATGAACCAACAAGAACCACGCCCGTACCGCACCGCTATCGCGATTCTCGGCCTACTGGCAGTCATGGGACTGATGTCCCGATCAATGGCCGCAGAACCCATGGCCCTTAAGGACGCGAACGCCGTCTTCAAGCAGTGGATAGCCGCGTACACGGCCCGCGACGCCGAGAAGATCATGTCGGTCTTCGACAAGACGCTGATCTACAGCACGCAAGGCGACGCGGACCAGACCTATGCCGAGCTCAAGAAGAGCTACCAGGATTTCTTCGCCACCAAGTCAGCGCCCTCGAAGTGGAAGGCGATCGCGAAGGAAATCCATGCCCAGGCAGGGATGGCAGTGGTCGTTTCCATTTGGGAGCAAAGCCAGAAGGACGATTCCGGCCACGACGAGCTGGTCGCACGCCTTCGAAGCATCGACATCTTCAGGCCAACAAAGGCGGGATGGAAGATCGTTCGGACTATCAACTACTCGGAGCCGAACTAGCGACTGCGCGAGCTACCCGCTGCCGCACATCGTCGCGGATGCGATCGATGGCGGAGCTTGTGGGTTAGCGAATCAACGAATGCGGAACAACCGCAGACCCTGATCGCGAATTACGAACTTCCTGTTCGTGAAAGAAGTGCGGGGCCGGACGCTCAGCACCGGCTGCTCGTTGCTCGTGACGACACGAAGCTCCTGGCGCGGCGGGTGGGAAAGCAGATCCGATGCTGTGGGCTCCATGCGCACAGCAAGATTCGACGAAGACATTGGGACATTCCTTCAAAGTAAAAATCGCCGAGATGGCGACGGGGGCGCATCCTAACGGCGAAGTGCCCGCCGTACTGAGACCCATTCGAAGTTAGTTCACTCCCCCATACGAGGTATGGCGGTTCTGAGGCGGCAACTTCTTGCCGCCCGCATCGGCAGGTGCAACCCGCCGCCCATGCCGGGCGTATAAAGCCCTATGAGAAAACTCTGCTTTCTCCTGGCTATTGTGCTTGTGATCATGGCCCCTGCGGCGGCTGCAGGCTGGCCCCCGGAACCCCTGATCGAGATGCGGGTGCCGGTGGCGCCCACGGCCTTCCCCAGCGCGGGCCGAAACTACCTGGTCTACGAGATTCGCCTCACGAACCAGGGCACAGACTGCACTGGGCGTAAAGCGTCTCGAGGCGCGCGACGCGGTCAACCTGACCGCTGAAGCCCTCGCGGCGTATGAAGGGGAGTCGCTGGATAAAGTCCTGCAGCACTTCGGCAACCCGGCGATCGGCGACCTGATGCCGGAAGCGGTGGGCGGTCATCGCAATCTCGCCGCGGGCGAAACGGCGATCGTCTTTCTCACGGTAATTCTCGAAGCCGGCGCACGCGTACCCGATCGATTGAGCCACCGGCTGTTCACGTCGGAGGGCAACATCGACGGGGCCGTGGTCAGTACCCACGCCTTCAAACTTCGTACCCTGAGCCCACCGCTCGAAGGAACGTCCTGGGAAGCATTCTCGGGCGCGGGAGACAACAACTCCCACCATCGACGCCAGTTCATGGTGCTCGGCGGCCGCACGACGCAGGACTGTCGCCATGCGATCGACTGGAAGCGCACCGTGAACGGCGCGAGCTTCTCCGGGCCCGAAGCCGACATTGCCTCTTACTACTCCAATGGCAAGCGCGTGCTGGCCGTCGCGAATGGCACGGTGGTCAGGATCAAGGACGGAATCCCGAACAACAAGGCAGGCCATGTGGGTGCCGAAGCGCTGGACCTCTCCCTCGAGACCATCGCCGGCAACACGATCGCGCTGGACCTCGGGCACGGCCAGTACGCGCACTACATGCATCTGCAGCCCGGATCGTCGCGCGTGAAGGTCGGTCAGCGTGTACGACGCGGTGAAGCCATCGCGCTGGTCGGCAACAGCGGCTCGTCCTTCGAGCCCCACCTGCACTTCGAAGTGACGACGTCGCCGGAAACGCTCACGGGTGAAGGCCTGCCCTATCTGCTCGACGAATTTGAGGCCGTGGTCAACGGCGTTGCGGAGCGCCGTAAGGGCGAACTTCCGACGCGGGGGACGATCGTCAATTTCGTTCGTTAGCGCGAATCGATCTTACTCATGTTCCACTCCTCACCGCCTGGCGCGCCGGCACCTGATAGTTTCCCGCCTCGGTGCGGAACGCGACATTGAGCTGATTCCATCCCGTGATCGCGACCACGGCCAACGAGAGGCTGACGAGTTCTTCCTCGCTGAAATGTTTGCGCACCGCGTCGAACACGTGATCAGGCACATGCCCATCACGCAAGAAGGTCACCGCCTCGGTCCACTCGAGCGCTGCACGCTCGCGCGCGCTGTAGAGCGGCGCCTCGCGCCACGCGTCGAGCATGTACAGGCGTTGCTCGGTTTCTCCGGCGGCGCGTGCATCCTTGCTGTGCATGTCGAGGCAATACGCGCATCCATTGATCTGCGAGGCCCGCATCTTTACCAGCTCGAGCAGGCTGTGCTCGAGGCCTGACTCGTTGACGTAGGTCTGCAGTCCCATCATGGCCTGCAGGGCGCGCGGCGAGACGCGAAGGACGTTGATGCGGGATTTCATGGCTTGCTCCTTTGTTTGATACAAAACAAAGACGACGCGAACCATGCCGTTGTGACAGGTCAGTGGATAGACACCTCGACGGCGCGCAGTTTGTCGGGATTCAGGATGCTGTAGACATCCAGAATGCGCGCTCCGTCGGTTCGAATGGTCATCACCGCAAAGAACTGACCCTTGTAGAACACGGCGACGCCCGGCTCGCCGTTGACCGCGACATGCTTGAAGACAATGTCCGCAATGATCTTTCGATAAACGCCGACAGCAAACCGCGCGACGGGATCTGCCCCGCGAATGACCTTGCGCGCCGCAAGCGCCTTGCCGCCACCATCCGAGGTCCAGGCGGAGTCCTGGGCAAGCAGCTTGAGCAAAGCGTCTTTGTCCAGTGTCTGCAGGGCCTGCACGAGTCCATTCAGCAAACGCTCCTTCGCCTCGACGCTGACGTGCACTCGTGGACGCTCCGCGCGCACGCGGCGGGTAGCGCGGCTCACGATCTGGCGAGTCGCGACTTCGCTCTTGCCGAGGATCTGCGCTATGTCGCCATAGTCGCTCTCGAACATCTCGTGCAGCAGGAATGCGGCGCGCTCCTCGGGTGCGAGCCGTTCCAGCACGGCCAGCAACGCCACCGAAAGATCCGACGCAAGCTCGGTGGCTTCGTCGGCGGGGGGTGCGTGGGCGACCAGCGGCTCGGGCAACCACGGTCCGGTGTACCGCTCGCGCTCAGCCCGCAATTGTTTCAGCCGATCGATACACAGCCGCGTGACTGTCGTGACCAGCCAGGCCTGCGGCGAACGGATCTCGTCCACGCGCGCACCGTGCCAGCGCAGATAGGCGTCCTGCACGGCATCGTCGGCGTCGGCGCGAGAGCCCAGCATCCGATAGGCAATGCTCCAGAGACGCCCGCGGTTTTCTTCGAACGTGGAAGGCATGAACAGTAGACGATCGACGCGTGGCCGTTGTGACAGGTAGAGACCTCAAGGCCCGCCGAGTTCCGGCTAGCTTCAGGCGCGCTTCGGCCGTCGGACGGCTCTGACCTTCCCGCTCTTCCCGCCGCCGCAATAGAACCGATCCTTGCCATCAGACTCGAGCCCGGACACGAAGACACCCGCGGGCATCTCGACACTCTCGAGCACCTCGCCCGACTCGGGCTCGATGTGCCGCAGCTCGCTCTGCTCGTTTTCCCAGGTGCCGTGCCACAGCTCCCCATCTACCCAGGTGACGCCGGTGACGAAGCGGTTGGACTCGATCTCCCGCAACACCTTGCCGGTCTCGGGATCGACCTGGCGAATCTTGCGCTCGCGATACTGCCCGACCCACAGCGAACCTTCGGCCCACGCCATGCCGGAAGCGTTGTCGCCGCCCGGCGCGGGAATCTTGTGCAATACCCGACCAGTCTCGGGATCTATCTTGTGAATCTCGCCCGCGCAGATTTGATAGAGATGCTTGCCATCGAAGGCGGTCCCCGCGTTTGATGCGACCGGTAGGGTCCGCACCTTCTTGCCGCTCTCAGGATCGAACGCGTTGATGGCGCCGCCCGAGCAGAACCAGACCTGCTCGCCGTCGAAGGTGACGCCATGCACGCCGTCGATTCCCTCGAACGGCCCGTATTCCCGCAGGATCTCTGCCTTCGAATTCTTCATGCGGCAATGCTAGTCCAACGACAGCGCGGCGGGGAGTAACAAGGTCGTCGTGAATCCGGGCAGAGGGGGCGTCAGCCAGCGGCGCGCGCGTCCACGGCCGAACGACTGCACTTTTCCGGCAAGGGCCAGTTCATCCAGGGCGCGCTGCACCGTACGCTGACTGGTGCCGAGCGCCGTGCCCAACGCGGAGCTCGACCACGCCTCGCCATCGGACAGCAGCGCGAGCACCGGCGCGTACTCCTCCTCCACGGGCAGCGCGAGCACCACGACTTCGCGCGCGCGGACTCTTCAGTGCAAAGCCGTCCTTTGTCGCGGTGATATCGCCAAGCGACCGAAGCACACGCCGCAAGCGTCCGATTTCCACGCGCAGCCGCGCGCGATGCGACTCGTCGGCCAGCTTCAAGCGAAACGCGCGCGCCACGAGCGCATCGCGCGACACATCTCCGGGCCACGCTTCCGCGAGTGCGCGGACCAGCGTGAACAACACCGGGCGCTTGCTGAGATCGATCACGGCGCCATCACGCCGGACGGCGAGCCGGCAGGCGTCCACCACGAATGCCCTGGACTTGAGCAGCGCTTCAACGCCTTCGAGCTTGAGCGGCGTGTCTTCGCCTTTGGCGATGCGTCGCGCGGCCAGGGTGTTCAGCACGCGCAATGCGCTATCCACCTCGGCCCACAACGCCGGAATGCCCGCCTCACGCGCCGCTCGTTCGGCTCGCATCAGCGCCGCGTGTGCTTCCTTCGTACGAATGCGCCGAATCGCGATACCCGCAATCACCAGCTCGTGCGCCGTGCGCAGCGATGGCGGCAACTCGGACGGGATCTTGCTCAACGCACGCTCTGCGTCATCGAGGCGTCCCACCAACAACAACCGGCGCACTTCGAGGTAGCGGGCATGCGCCGCGTTCGCAGTGTCGCGATGCGCTTCGAGCAGCGCGCGCGCCGCGTCCAGTGTTTTGGATGGAAAGGCCAGGTCGCGCGATGCCAGCGCCACTTCGGCCTGCGCGACAACGCATCGCGCACGCGGAAGTGGCTGCTTCGCGCCAAATCCCCGCGCAGCGCCACGTAGCAAAGTCTTCGCCTTCACGAAGTCCCCGAGCTGCGCCATCGCGATGCCGCGCAGCGCGAGTGCCGGCGGATCGTTGCGCAGCGCTACCAGCTTCAGCGCGCCGAGCGGATCGCCCGTGGCGAGCGAACGTCCCGCGGCGCTGATCAAAGAGTCCATCGAATTCCCGACAAACTTGTCACTCCCACCCTGTTGATGCCTCGTTCTAAATTTATCCCATGAACAAACATCACCGCACGACTACTGCACTTGTCGCGTCGAGCCTTCTGGGAATGGCCGCCGCGACGCCCATCCACGCCACCCAACCCTCGCTCGATCGCATGCCGGCCGAGCTCGAAACTCAGTACGCGCTCAGCGCGGCGCCGCCGGGCTTGCGCGCCAAGGCCACGGTCTACCTGCTGGACCCGAACAAGGGTTACTACCTGGCCCGCGAGGGAACGAGCGGTGTGGCCTGTGCGGTCCAGCGAACCCAGTGGGAACTGTCCGAATATCGTGACGACATCTATTACGCGCTCTGCTACGACGCCGCGGGCGTGAAGACATACCTCAAGGTCGTCCTGGATTCGGCCGCGCTGCGCGCGCAGGGAATGAGCCCACCCGCGTTGAAATCCGAGATTGAGAAACGATTTCGGGACAAGACCTACCAACCACCGGCGAAGCCCGGGTTGTCTTACATGGTGGGACCGATCATGCGCACCATCGGACCACCGGACCTCGCGGTACGCACGATGGCCATGCCGCACCTCATGTTCTACGCGCCGAATCTCACGAACGAAGACATCGGCGCGGTGCCGAACCTGGCCGATCACGCCAGCCTGCTCTATCCGTTCGTCAACCAACAAGGCATCGCCGAGCATACGTACATGATCCAGCTCATCGGCGAGTCCGAGAAAGCCCGGATCCTGGCCGACGAGAAGCCGCTCGTCGATGCGCTATGCACATATCGCCAGGTGCTGTGCCTGACGCCCGACTCGCACCATTGATTCATCCCCAACTACCAAACCGGAGAATGACCATGCACACAACTGGCACACGAAAGGAATGGCTCGACGCTCGGCTCGAGCTTCTCAAGGCGGAGAAAGAACTTACCCGCCGCAGCGACGAACTGGCGAAGCAGCGCCAGGCCCTGCCCTGGGTACGCATAGATAAGGAGTACCGCTTCGACACCGATTCGGGCGCCGCCACGCTCAAGGACCTGTTCCGCGGCCGTTCCCAGCTGCTGGTCTATCACTTCATGTTCGGACCCGACTTCAAGGCGGGATGCCCGTCCTGCTCGATGATCGCGGACGGCTTCGAAGGCTTTGCGGTGCATCTCGCGAACCATGACGTGGCGTTGTCGGCCGTGTCGCGCGCGCCGCTCGCCAAGCTGCAGGCGTACAAGCGCCGCATGGGCTGGACGTTCCCGTGGGCATCCTCGAACGGCTCCGACTTCAACTTCGACTTCAAGATCGCGTTCACGGAAGAACAGCAAAAGTCGGGCGCCATCGAATACAACTACGAGCGCGATGGGCACGCGATGGATGCGACCACCGAGGTCCCGGACTTTCTGGTCAAGATGGCGGCCGGCAGTGGAACCGACTGGCCGACCTTCACGCGTGATCGACCGGGCATGAGCGCATTCGCGATGGAGGACGGCGTGATCTATCACACCTACTCCACGTATGCGCGCGGGCTCGACGGCCTGTGGGGTGCGTACCAGTGGTTAGACCGCGCGCCGCACGGGCGCAACGAGTCCGGCATCTGGTGGAAGCGCCACGACGAGTACGTCGCAGCGTGAGTACGCTCGGCGCGCATCGCGGCCTGCTCGGCGCGTCGGCGGTGGTGTTCGCGGCGAGCGCGATCACCACCGTCCTCTGGTGCGGGTCCATGGCCAGCATGCCCGGCATGGAGATGCCGGGCGGCTGGAGGATGTCGATGGCATGGATGCGGATGCCGGGCCAGAGTTGGCCCGGCGCCGCCGCCACATTCATTGGCATGTGGGGCGTGATGATGGTGGCGATGATGCTGCCGGTGCTGGTTCCTGCCAATGCTCATGCGCTATCGAGCAGCACGGTCGCGGACAGCGGGTACAAGACTGTCGCGCCTCACTACGACTGGTGCGGCGCGGCTACTTCGTCGTGTGGACTCTGTGCGGAGTGTCGCCGTCTATCCACTCGGGCTGCGCTCGGCGGAGATGGCGATGCGGCGTACCAGTCGTCTCGCGCGCCATGCCCATCGCCATGGGTGTGGTCATCGCTGATCGCGGGCCTGCTGCAATTCACCGCCTGGAAGAGGCGCCAGCTCGCATGCTGTCGGGTGTCACCCGTGCGCGTGTCACCAGCGGACGCCGAGTGCCGCGTGGCGCCACGGCCTACAACTCGGTGTCCACTGTGTTCACTGTTGTGCCAGCCTGACCGCCGTCCTGCTCGCCATCGGCGTCATGGATCTGCGCGCAATGGCGGCCGTAACAGCTCTGATTACCGCTGAACGCCTCGCGCCCGCGGGGGAACGCGTGGCGCGAGGCATTGGCGTGGTCGTGGTTGCGTCAGGCTTGTTTCAAGTCGCGAAAGCGACCGGACTTTGCTGAAAGCCGCCTTCAGCCACCAGCCGAAATGGCCTGCGTGCTAACAGAAGTATCTGCCGGAGCCGCGACAGGAATGGTTGATGCCGGAACGACGGGTTCCGTTGTTTGAGCAGGTTTCGACGCAACCATTGTGACTTTGACGGGATTCGGCTTCAGGTCTTTCATCGCCCCACTTCCCGCATCGACAGCTGCACCGATGAGCCCGCCGAGAATGACATTGCCCGCCATGCCAGCCGCACCTGCACCCACCACTTGGGGAATGACGCGCACTTCTACCGGCTCAAAGCTCTCACGGCGAATCGTGACGACTTGCTCGAGCTTGCGTTTCAGTTTCACGGAGCACGGCGTCTTGCAGTGATGATTCGCGGGCTGAATCTCAACCTCCGCACCTGGAGGTTCGGACTCGACGACCAGGACATCTGACGTGCCGCGTGTAACCGTCGCGCATCCGTACACACTCGAAATACAAACCAGTAATAACAATGTCGAGAAGAGTTTCATGCGCTCGTCGGTGCTTGTTGTTGCGAGAGCAAAAGATTAGCGGTGCCGAGATTCCGTTGCCGTGATCATGGCCGCAGGGTGACCTCGGGCATCCGTCGAGGCGCGGAGATTTCACACGTCTTATGCAATGTCCGACCGGAACGCTTTTCAGCATTTTTTCCGCTGATGGCCAAGACGGGATCCTTGCCTGGATGACGTCTAAGTTGGCGCACAATGACTGATGAAAAGTTAAGCAAGATCCCCGCCGTCACCCTCGGCTTCTGGATCATCAAGATCCTCGCCACGACGCTCGGTGAAACCGGTGGCGACACGGTCACGATGACCATGAATCTCGGCTACCTGACCGGCACCTTCATCTTCCTGTCCGCGTTGCTTGTGCTGGTTTTCATCCAGATCCGCGCGAAGAAGTTTCACCCGATGCTCTATTGGGCCACGATCGTCGCCTCCACCACCGCCGGCACCACCATGGCGGACTTCGCCGACCGTTCGCTCGGCATCGGGTATGCGGGTGGCTCGGCGGTGCTACTCCTCTGCGTGCTCGCCGTTCTGTGGATCTGGTTTCATGCTGAAGGCAGTGTCTCCGTGAACACTGTCAATACGCCCAGAGCTGAGGCGTTCTACTGGGCGACGATCACGTTCTCTCAAACGCTCGGCACCGCACTCGGCGACTGGATGGCCGACGACACGGGCCTTGGATACACGGGCGCGGCGCTGGTGTTCGGCGCGGCGCTCGCCATTGTCGCAGCGGCCTACTTCTGGACCTCGATCTCGCACGTCACGCTGTTTTGGGCCGCGTTCATTCTCACTCGGCCGCTCGGCGCCACGGTCGGTGACTATCTCGACAAACCCATCGACGCTGGCGGCCTCGCGCTGAGCCGCCCGGCCGCCTCGCTCGCCCTGGGCGTCGCGATGCTCGCGCTCATCTTTCTGCTGCCGCAGCGCGCGGGCGTACATCCGAAGGCTTTAAGTTAGCCCTCAGCCGCCCGAGACGCTCCCCACCACCGCGACCGCAACGGCCTCGATCATCGGGCTCAACACATCTTCACCATTGGCTTTCGCCTTGCCTGAAATCGTGTCGGCCTTTGCCGGTTGCTCCTCGCCAGGTTTCACGAGCTTGTATTGCAATGTCAGCGAGTCGCCCGCCTTCACATTGGATTTCTGTGCGCCATTGATGGCGGACATCGCATTCGCCATGGCGTCTTCCTGGGCATCGGCCATCTGCGCCTGCATGGCGGTCTGCGCCACTGCGGATGCCGCCATTTGCGTGCCGACATTGCCCATGCCGCCGCCACCCAACAAGGGAAGTACTCCGGCCAGCGGCGCGAGCTTTTTGAACATCTTCATGCCACCGCCCTTCGGGACTTGCGCCACGTCCGTGTACAGCACGAACGCACACCCCTTCTCGCCCGCTTCAGCCGCTATCTGTTGGGGAATTCGCGCCTCGAGCGCGATGACCTCGAGTCTTCGGTCCTTTCAGATAACTCATGAGTGCCTGGCGTACGGGCTCGGCGACATCGGCGCTGGCGCCGTTGCCCTGACCGAGCTGCGCACGCGGCAGCGCCACGCCAACGGTGAGTTTGGTTTCGGCGAGGGAGGTATTCGAGAGCCCCAGGCTCGCCCAGATAATTGTGATTAGTAGTGCTCGCATACGTGTCTCCTTTACGTATGGAGCGGAAAAATTGACCGCCAGGGATCATGTAGGGTCTCAGTTCGCGTGTCACTGCGTCTCAAGATGTGGCACAGGTAGTGCATTGCCACGCCAGGTGAGACTTTTGTTGGGCGCACTTGGCAGTGCACAGCTGTTCAAGGCCTACCTGGCGCTTCGCGACGGGCGTATTCACGCCCTACTGCATCCAGTCCGGCCAGCGCAAATCTATGCAGGTGATCGGTAATCACCTCGGGAGGCATTTGCCGCAGGTCGTGCATAGGACCTGGTGCGCCCCGCGCCGCAAGGAGCAGCATGGTGCACGGTGTCACTGCGCTTAAAAAGCAACGCAAGAGTGCAGGATCATTCAAAGGGATTCGCGTGATTTCGCTGAGCACCCGCGTGATGATCGTCAATTTTGGTGACATTGACGTCTGAGTCATCTCGCGGTAGTGAGGCGATGGCGAGAGGACTTCCCTGGCCAGCACATCCAGATGCCACCCTAACTGTTGATCGGTCGCCTGCTTGACCAACTGGTCAATGAAGACTTTCAATTTGTCGGCAGCCGACAATTCACTTCCGGCAGCTTCGCGAAGCTCTGTCAGGCTAAGCATGCGCTGGTGAGCTTCGAGCAGCACCGCTCGATAGAGGCCGTCACGGCTTTCGAAGTGGTAGTTGATCAACGCCAAGCTCGCATCTGCACGCTTGGCGATCGCCTTTGCGGTGGTATGCGCGAAGCCTCCAAACGCAAAAAGCGCTCCTGCAGCTTCCAGGATGCGGCTCCGAGTCGCGTCTCCGTCCGTGCGGGTCTCGCGTGCGGTTTTGGTCTTAGCTCGTCGCCGCGACGATTTGCGCGCGTTCATTGATGTCTATGAGTCCTTGGTCCAATGCGTAAAGATTGAATTCGATTCAATGTCTGCGAGACCCTACACGAGTCGCCGGTCCGTTCCAAAACATCACGCGAAATCCGATGTAGGAATAACAGGGAGTCAACGTGCAAACACATTGGTTCTACACCGTTTGGCCGTTCATCGGCATCGGGGGAGCGATCGTGATGGTCGCCATTCTGCTGGTGACCGACACCTTCCGCGACAACACCACGGTATCGCGGTGGCGTGATCCGGTGTGGCTGGCATGGCTCGCTGTGCCGCTTTACTGGATACATCAGTTCGAGGAATACAGCCTGCCGGTGCTCGGCTTCGATTACTCGATCCAGGAAATGATTTGCAAGAAGCTGGGCTTTCCGCCGTACCCCGACTGCCCGATTCCCCTGTCCTTCTATCCGGTGGTGAACATCGCTCTGATGTGGTTCGGCGCGCCACTTGCGGCGTACCTCTGCAGGCGCAACGTCCTCACCGGCCTCAGCTTCTGGGGACTGCTCTTGGCCAATGGACTTCTGCACACCGCTGGGGGCGTCGCGGCGGGCGCTTACAACACCGGACTATGGAGCAGCGTCTTCTTGTTTGTTCCGTTGTCCCTCTGGGTCCTATACGCGTGCA
Source organism: uncultured Pseudomonadota bacterium (assembly GCA_963736955.1). Taxonomy (GTDB): domain Bacteria; phylum Pseudomonadota; class Gammaproteobacteria; order Steroidobacterales; family Steroidobacteraceae; genus CADEED01. The sequence goes on along the minus strand of CAVTQT010000008.1, from coordinate 357,398 downwards.
CGATTCGCGGACCGTACAGCGGCAAGGTTGTTGGCACGGCGTTCGGCGCCGGAGCCGTAACGCATGTCCTGCTTTTCGTGGTCTATGGGCTCTACAAAAGCGAAGTGATTGGCAACGCGGGTCTGCTGTTCCTTGCCGCCGTGATCGGTTTCGCGCCAATTATCTTGGCCGCCATCGCGAGCCGCTTCTTCAAGCCTGAATCGTTGCGGCCAGTGCCGGTCCAGCAGGCGACTGCGTAGTAGTTCCCTCAATGGATAAGAGTTGGACCGACGTCGCTATCGTCCTCTTCCCCTGGATCGGAGGGGGAGCTGCGATTGTGTTTCTGTTCTTGCTGTTCGGCACTCGTTTCCTGCAGAGCGAACCGGGTTCGTCGAGATGGCATGACCGTGTTTGGCTATCCTGGCTGGCGATGGCGATTTACCTGCTGCACAACGTCGAGGAATACGGCATCGACGTGTTCGGTCGTATGACTCAGTTCCCCGCCGAAATTTGCTCCGTTCTGAAATTGCCCGCGTACCCGGACTGCCCGATTCCTGCAGCGTATTTCCTGGCGGTCAACATTCCGCTGATCTGGGTTGTCGCGCCGATAGCCGCGTTGCTGAGCCGCCGCCATCCGCTTGTTGGCCTCGCGTTTTACGGCGTGATTTTCGTCAACCTTTTCTTCCACATCATGCCGCTCCTGGCGGGAACTGGCTTTGGCCCCGGCACGCTTACCGCAATCGTTCTGTTCGTACCGGTATCCGCCTGGATCATCCACGCCTGCTTCGGTGCCGACCGATTGAGCTACAAGGCTCTAGCGCTCATCTTCTTCAATGGCGTGCTCTTCCACATCATCCTGACGGGTCCCTTGATGTTGTTCATCAACGGAAAGATTGGTAGCGCAGCGCTGGTCGCATCCCAATTGGCGAACGCTGTCCTGTTCCTTCTGATCCCTTGGCTCGGTGAGAAGTGGCGGGGCGGTGTGCTCGTCAGACCGGTCACATGAACTTGCTGCGCCCGGGTCGGCTCACAGCGACTTGAGGTACTCCACGAGATCCGCCTGCTGGTCCTTGGTGAGCTCCAGCGACTTCTTGCCGTTGTAGTGGTCCACGACGTCATCGAGTGTCTGGGCGCTGCCATCGTGGAAGTACGGCGGATGGTGCTGGAGTCCGCGCAACGGAGTCGTGCGGTACGATTTATTCGCCGTGCGCATGGCGTAGGCGCCATCCATGCCGGTCTCGGCAGCCTGGTGCAGCTTGCCGGCGTCGTTGTCCGTACCGTTGCCGCCTACGTGACAAGTCGCACAGGTGCGGTTGAACGTCACCCGGCCGCGCTGAGCCGCCGTGGCGTCAAAGCTCGACGCGGCCGCGGTGGGCGCGGGCAAGCTGTGTTGATAGGCGCGCAATGCCGGTAGTTTGGCGGTTACCAGGTCTGGCGAATGCTTGACGTCTATGTGCAGCCGCGGGTCGCTGAAATTCCCCTGCCCGCCCATCTGCGTCACCGCGACGTACGCGTTCCAGTAGGAGATCGGGCCCTCGGCCGTGTACGTCTCGTTTTTCACGTGCGCCAGACCATAGGCCGGCGGAATGACCAGCGGATTGTTCTTGCCGTCCTGGTTGTACCGTGGGTCGTACTTGCCCGGGCCCCATGAGGTGTACACCTTCTTCTGCTCTGCGGTCAAAGCCGGCGACAGCGAGATGATCTTGCCCACGTCGAGGTCACGGTTTGGCCATCCGTCGAGGCGCTTGCCGATGCCGGGCTTCACCGAATCGTCGACCGTTGAATGACAGAGTGCACAGGTGACTCCGAGTCGCGTGATGTGATTGTTAGCATCCACCTCGGCTTTGAGGCCGACCACGGCATTGAGCTTGAGCAATGCGACGGTGGTTGCCGGATTCTTGAGATCGGCCTTCTCGAGCGTGCCCGGTGGCAAGGCTTCGGCATCGACCTTGAGCCCTACCTTGAGCGCCGTGGTGGGATCGACGTTCTGTTCCACGACTTTGTGCAGCCCGAGCTTGTCGGTCCAGAGTTGTTCGTCTCCGAAGGTGTCGAACCGGAAGATTTCCTTGCCTTGGGCGCCCTGCGCTTCCGCCGTGCCAGGAATGAGAGGCACGAGTGCGACGATCGAGGCGGCCGCGAGAATCAGTTGTTGGACTTTGTATGTCATATCGGCACCTGACGGGGTGTGAATGTACGGCGCAAACTACTCCCGTCACTGTCGGCTCTATGTAGGAGGCCACGGAATGGATTGCAAGGGTTTGCCGCGCCGTTGCTAGTTAGACACGATCCAGCACCTCGGCAATGCAAGGGACCGGCGCTACGTTCCCGGTTTTTTCCGCTTCAGGATGTCGGCATGAATGCCGACACGGCGATCACCTCTGCAGCGTGACGATCTCGGCATCGCCCACGCGATTGAGGATGTTCACGGAGACGTCGCTGCCGTGGCGCCGCAGCATGAGGTCCACGCGCGCATCACCGATCGGCATGCCGCGCACGTGCACCGTGAGCAGGGATTCGGGCAACCGCGGATATCGCAGGCGCGCCACCCGCTGCGTGGCATCCACTTCCAGGCCCAGGCAGGCCTGCAACATCGCGAAGGGCGCGGCTGCCGCCCATGCCTGCGGCGAGCAGGCGACTGGATAGAGAATGGGTCCCTTGTCGCGCCGCCGGCGCATTCCGCAGAAAAGCTCTGGCAATCGCCGCAGGTCCATGTGCGCAGCCGCGTCGAACAAGGTTGCCGTGAGTCGCGCGGCCTGGTCGGAGTGGCCGTAGCGCGCAAGGCCAAGCGCGATGAGCGCATTGTCATGCGGCCAGATCGAGCCGTTGTGATACGACGTGGGATTGAAGCGTCGTTCACGCGCGCCCACCGTACGAATACCCCAGCCGGTCAGGAAGTCCGCGGACGCCAGTGTCGTGGCCATGATCGCGGCACGATCCACGCCGACGATGCCAGTGAACAGCAACTGTCCGGCGTTCGAGGTGCGCACGCGGCATGGCTTCTTGTCTCCATCGAGCGCGAGCACGTACATCCCGAGATCATCGTCCCAGAATGTCGCCTCGAATCTCTCGCGCAGCACCCTCGCCTGTTCCGTGAGGCGCGTGGCCAGCGCGCCCTCGCCACGCGCTTCAGCCATGCGCGCCGCAAGCGTACGCGCGAGATACACGTAGCCCTGCACTTCGCACAGCGCAATGGGTGCGTTGGCGAGGCGACCGTCGTCGTGAAAGACGGCGTCGCCAGAATCCTTCCAGCCCTGGTTCACGAGCCCGCTGTCGAGACGCCGCCGATATTCCACGAACCCGTCCCCGTCGGCGTCGCCATAGCGGTCAATCCACTCGAGCGCCGCCTTGACGTTCGGCCAGATCGCATCGAGCGTCGCGCGATCCGCGGTGTGCTGCCAGTACAGGCCGGCGAGTGCCACGAACAGCGGCGTTGAATCGATGGAGCCGTAGTAACACGCAAACGGCACCTCGCCTAACAAGGCGAGCTCGCACTTGCGCGTCTCGTGCAGGATCTTGCCGGGCTCGGCATCCTTGGCCGGATCTTCGTCCTGCGCCTGGCAGGCGGCGAGATATCGAAGCACTCCGCGCGCCATGTCCGGGTACAGCCACAGGAGTTCCATCGCGGTGATGATCCCGTCGCGTCCGAACGCCGTGGAGAACCACGGCACACCTGCATATGGATAGGGCCCATGTTCGGTGTCGGTGACCAGCATGCTGATGTCGGCCATGGAACGGCACAGCACCTCATTGGTGAGGCTGCTCGACGTTTCGATGGCCGCCGCGCGCCGCGTCGCCGCGCGCAATTCGCGGGTCGCCGATCGCAGCGCATGCAACACGCGGCGCTCCGGCTGCTCGACGCCCACGAGGCAATGCACGCTCATCGTGACGGAGCGCCGCTGCCCCGGCGGCAACTCGAGTTCAATCGATGCATGACGCGACGTGAGTTCTTTGGGCAGCGGATCGAAATGCACCTCCGTGGCTCGCGCAAGACCGTCCTGTGACGCGTAGACGAATCGCGCGACGTTCGGCGCGGGGGCGCTCGCCGTCACTTTTCCGCGGCTGCGGCGCTGAAACCCCCGGATCTCGAAAAGATCGGCGAAATCGGCATCGAAATCGAAGTCCATGAGCAGTGTGTGGGTCTGCTCTCCAAAGTTGCGAGCCACCAGCAGTTCATAACACGCGGCATTCCAGAGGAACTTCATGCGCGTGATATGGATGGTGTCCTTGGCGAGCACCAGTGTCTCGCCACGCTGGATGTCCGGGTTGGTGAGATCGACATCCAGTACCGCGTTGTTGGTCCGAACCGTTGAGCTCAACAGCAGCGGGCTGCGCCGTTCGACCGTGAATTTGAGCCGCGAAAGGAAGCGCGTGTCGCGATGGTAGAGCCCGAGCGTGTTGCCGCGGCGACTGGCGAGGTCGCCATAATGATCGAACAGCGCGAACGAGTCGCCGTGCTTGAGAATTCGGGGCGGCTCATCGACCAGCGAATCATGAGCAGCGATGTAATACGGCTGCGCGACCTCCTCCGCTTCGGGAATCTGCGGATCCGCGGACACGGGATTCAGGCAGCAGCTTTGCCGAAGCGGCTTTCCGCCACGCGCCGGTAGATAGTCAGGTAGTCACGCGTCATGCGTTCCACCGAGAAGCGCTGCTGGAATTCAGCACGGATCGCATGCCGATCGAGCGAACGGGCCCGATGCACCGCCGCGACCGCGCCGTCAATGGAATCCACGATGAAGCCATTTACACCCTCATTGATGATTTCGGGTACGGAGCCCGCACGCCACGCCACGCATGGGGTGCCGCAGGACATCGCTTCGATCATCACCAGCCCGAACGGTTCCGGCCAGTCGATGGGGAATAGTAATACGCTCGCCTGGCCGAGAAAATCGCGCTTCTCGCGCTCGCCGATTTCTCCTACAAACTCGACGTGTGGCTGTGTAAGCAATGGCTCGATCGACTCGTGGAAATATTTCCGGTCAGCCGCGTCCACCTTGGCAGCGATTCTGAGCTTCATCCCCGCGCGTCCGGCGATTTCGATGGCGCGGTCCACGCGCTTCTCGGGCGAAATACGCCCGAGGAACGCGAGGTAGCCCCCGGTCGAATGCGGCTCGAAGCGGCAAACATCGGCGGGAAGCCCGTGATACACGGTTCCCGCCCAGTTGCAGTGCTGCAGCGGCCGCCGTTGTTGATCGGAGATGGATACCAGCGGCGCATCGCAACAGGTTTCGAAGAGCTCCCGGTATCCGTCGAGGTCGAGACGGCCGTGCATGGTCGTCACGGTGTTGCGCAGGCCCAGCGCGCGTATCACCGGCAGGTGCAGATAGTCGCAGTGAAAATGCAGCACATCGAATTCATCGGCGCGTGCGCGCACGTGATCGAGCTGCAGGGCCGCGTAGGCCCACGGATCCTTTATCGTAGGGGTCAGTCGCAGCGCCGTGGGAACAGTGGCATGCAGCTCCGCGCGCGTCGTCGAATCGCCGCTGGCGAACAGCGTGATCTCGTGGCCCTGCCGCACGAGCTCCTCGGTGAGATAGGACACGATTCTCTCGGTACCACCGTAGGCCTTCGGTGGAACACTTTCTGCGAGCGGGGCAATCTGCGCGATCCTCATGCAGCGACTCCTTCCCTGAGCACAAAGACTGCGCCGGGAGTTGCTGCCTCGCAATGAGTTGTGACTCGCTCCATTGAGTCGGAAAATGCTCACGCTCTCTAAGAAGGTCTTGAATATTCTTCCGTCGGTCGTTGTTTGCCCGTAACGATCGCCCTCTCCTACATCTAACGACTTGAATGCAAGCGTTCAATGGCGCCCCACCGTTTTCTTCCACGGAGATCGCCATGAATTCCGCGCAATTTATCGAGTTGTCTGCTGCAGTCCCTCGAGCACGAGCGAGGTGGCGTCAAGGTGTATACGGCCGCACTCAAATGCGCGCGCCGCCCGGATCTGCAGGCCGAGTGGGAAAAGTACCTGGCGCAGACTGAACAACATGTCGAGGCACTGACGGGCATATGCGAAGTGTTCGACATCGATCCGTTCACCATGACACCCGGCACACAGATCGTGAAGGCCGTGGGAACTTCACTGGTGGAGGCCATGAACACGGCACTCGCCGCCGGCGATCCGGCAGCCGCGCAGATCGTGGCGGCGGAATGCGTGGTGCTTGCCGAAACCAAGGATCATCTCGACTGGGAACTGCTTGGCGAGGCCTCGAAAGCACTGAGTGGCGACGAACGCCAGGCACTGCAGGACGCGTACGAGAAGATAGAAGCTGAGGAGGACGAGCATCTCTACCACACGCAAGGCTGGTGCCGTGAGTTGTGGCTGGAGTCTCTGGGGCTTCCCGCCGAACTACCACCGGCGGAAGAAAAGCGCGACGTCACCACGGCCGCCGAGGCGCAGCGCGCGAAAGAAATGCGTCAACCGAGGCACTGAGATGGCCAACCGCAAACGCCCAGGAAAACGGTCCGCAGGTTCGAAGACTTCGGAGTCGGCAAGGACTTCGTCACGCGCAACGGTGAGCGGCCCATCCCGCAAAGCCGCGCGCGTCGACCAGAGCGATCGCCCCGCGCGCAAAGCCGCAGGTGCGGCAGCGCTCGCCGAGGCAATGCCAACCAATCCCATCAAGTCCGCCGAGTTCGGTGACAGCGCACGCAAACCTCCTGCGGGCAAGCCGCTCGAACCCGAAGACGTCGCAGTGACCGGCAGCACGCTCACGGAAACCAATCCCTCGCCCAAAACCGGCTCAGGTGGCCCGACGACCGGGTTCAACTCGACCATCGGCCCACTCGACCGGGTGCGCGCGGATGGCGGCGGGCGTGCCATCACAACGAACCAGGGCGTGTACGTCGCCGACAACCAGAATTCCCTGAAGGCTGGATTGCGCGGGCCGGCGCTGCTCGAAGATTTCATTCTCCGGGAGAAGATCACCCACTTCGACCACGAACGGATTCCCGAGCGCATCGTCCACGCCCGCGGCTCTGGCGCTCATGGCTACTTCGAATGTTATGAGCCGCTCACGAAGATCACGCGCGCGGCGTTGTTCTCCGAGGCCGGCAAGCGCACCCCGGTGTTCGTGCGGTTCTCGACGGTGGCGGGTGAACGCGGTTCGACCGACACGGCGCGCGACGTGCGCGGCTTCGCGGTCAAGTTCTACACCGACGAGGGCAATTGGGATCTCGTCGGCAACAACATGCCGGTGTTCTTCATCCAGGACGCGATGAAATTTCCCGATCTCATCCATGCCGTGAAGCCCGAGCCGCACAACGCCATGCCGCAGGCCGCGAGCGCGCACGACACGTTCTGGGATTTTGTATCGCTGATGCCAGAGTCCGTGCACATGCAGATGTGGGTGATGTCGGATCGCGCCATTCCGCGCAGCTATCGCATGATGCAGGGCTTCGGCGTGCACACCTTCCGCATGGTCAATGAGCGCGGCGCCAGCGTATTCGTGAAGTTCCACTGGAATCCGCGCGCCGGCACGCACTCGCTCGACTGGGATGAGGCCGTCAAGATCTCCGGCGCCGATCCGGACTTTCATCGCCGCGATCTGTGGGAAGCCATCGAGGGCGGCGCCTATCCCGAGTGGGAGCTCGGGCTTCAGATCTTCACCGAGGAGCAGGCAGAGAAATTCAGTTTCGACGTGCTGGATCCCACCAAGATCGTTCCCGAGGAGCTGGTGCCGGTGCGCACCGTCGGCCGCATGGTGCTCAACCGTAATCCGGACAACTTCTTCGCTGAGACCGAGCAGGTGGCGTTCTGCGCGGCGCACATCGTGCCCGGCATCGACTTCACCAACGATCCTTTGCTCGCGGGACGCATCCATTCGTATATCGACACGCAGATCTCGCGACTCGGTGGACCCAACTTCCACGAGATCCCGATCAACTCGCCCGTTGCGCAGGTTCACAACAACCAGCGCGATGGCATGCATCGCCAGGCGATCCATCGTGGCCGCGTGGCCTATGAGCCCAATTCGCTCGGTGGTGGCTGCCCTTTTCAGGCGGGCGCGCGAGGCTTCATGTCGTTTCCGCAACCTGTGGAAGAAGACAAAGTGCGCGGCAAGCCGGAAAAATTCGGCGATCACTACACGCAGGCGGCGTTGTTCTACAACAGCCAGACGCCCGTCGAGCAGGCACACATCGTGCGCGCGTTCCGATTCGAGCTGACGAAGGTGCAGGTGTTGCCGATTCGGCAGCGCGTGGTGTCGCAGCTCGCCAATGTCGATGCGGATCTCGCGCGCAAGGTCGCCGAAGGCTTGGGAATCGACGTGCCCGAACCGCAGCCCGCGGTTCGGCCGCGCAACATGAAGCCCGAAGTGAAAGTCTCTCCGCCGCTGTCACTGATGGCACGGCCCGGAGATGGCAGCATTCGCACGCGTTGCATCGCGTTACTGGTGGCTGATGGCATCAACGGCGCGCCGCTGGAGGAATTGCATCGCAAGCTCGCCGACGAAGGCGCCGTGCCGCGTTACGTGGGGGCGCGGCTCGGCACCGTGCGCGGCGCGGATGGCAGCGAGATCGATGTCGAGGTCACTTTCGAAACTGCGCCGTCAGTGCTGTTCGACGCGGTGGTGATTCCCGATGGTGAGACCGGAGTACGCGCGCTGTCGGCGCTCGGACACGCGGTGGAATTCGTGAAGGATCAGTACCGTCATTGCAAGACCATCCTTGCGCTCGGCATGGGCGATCAGCTACTGCGGCGCGGCCGAAGGTCCAGGAATTCTGCGGACGAGGGACGCGGCCAAGGCCACCAGCCCATTCATCGCGGCAGTCGCCAAACACCGGCATTTCGAGCGACAGACCGATCCACCACTCGTGTGAGGAGGAAACATGGCCAAGCGAAGTCCAACCGATATTCAAAGCGATGCGCCAGCGACCGCGTTCAAGGATCCGAATCCTGCGGCGGCCGGTCTGTCCACAACCTCTGACGACTCGGGCGATCTCATCGGCCGTACCGTCACCATCAATGCTCCGCGCCAGGCGCTGTACGCGTTCTGGCGCGACTTCCGCAATTTGCCACTGTTCATGGAGAACATCGAAAGCGTCCAGGTGTTCGACGAGCGTCGATCACACTGGGTGGTGAAGGGTCCCGCTGACAGCACCGTGGAATGGGACGCGGTGATCGTCGAAGACGTCCCGGGCGAATCGATTGCCTGGAGCACGACCGACGAGGCCGAGGTTCCGAATAGCGGCCGCATCGAGTTTCACGACACCACGAACGGCCGCGGCACCCAGGTGACCGTGAACATCGTCTACGACCCGCCGGTGGGAAAGCTGGGCAAGGCCGTAGCCAAACTATTCGGCCGCGAGCCGACCATCCAGGCCCGCCAGGACCTGCGCCGCTTCAAGCAGCTCATGGAAACCGGCGAGATCCCCACGTCCGCGATGAATCCCGAAATGACTGAGGAGTGAAACCATGCGTGCACTCACCTGGCAAGGCAAACATGATGTCCGCGTGGAGACGGTTGCGGATCCGCAGATCGTCAATCCGCGCGACGCGATCATCCGCATCACCTCCACCGCCATCTGTGGATCGGACCTGCACCTGTACGATCACACGATCCCGGGCATGAAGCATGGCGACATCCTGGGCCACGAGTTCATGGGCGAAGTCGTCGAAGTCGGATCCGGCAACAAGAAGCTCAAGGTGGGCCAGCGCGTGGTGGTGCCCTTCGTGATCGCCTGCGGCAAATGCTTCTTCTGCCAGAAGCAGCAGTTCGCGGCCTGCGACAATTCCAATCCGGCCGACAAATCCGATCCTTCGGAAATCGCTTACGGGTATCCGATGGCCGCGGCTTTCGGCTATTCGCATCTCACCGGCGGCTACGCGGGTGGTCAGGCTGAATTCGCGCGCGTGCCCTACTCCGACATCGGTCCTATCGTGATTCCCGAGGGCATCGACGACGACAAGGTGCTGTTCCTCTCCGACATCCTGCCGACCGGATGGATGGCCGCGGTGAACTGCGACATCGAGCCCGGCGACGTGATCGCGGTGTGGGGCTGCGGCCCGGTGGGCCTGTTCGCCATCCAGAGCGCGCTGTTGTTAGGCGCACATCGCGTGATCGCCATCGACCACCACCCGCGCCGCCTCGCGCTGGCGCGCGCGCTGGGCGCCGAGGTGCTCGACTTCGAGGAAGTGAAGGTACGCGAGGCGTTGGCGGAGATGACCGGCGGCATCGGCCCCGACGCCTGCATCGACGCGGTTGGCATGGAGAGTCATGGAATGTCGCCTGACAACATGCTCGATCACGTGAAGGTGGCGACGTTCATGGCCACCGATCGCGTACACGCGTTGCGACAGGTCATTCTCGCCACGCGCAAAGGCGGACGCATATCGATCCCCGGAGTCTACGGCGGCGTTGCCGACAAATTCCCCATCGGCGCACTCATGGAGAAGGGACTGCAGATCAAGAGCGGGCAGACCCACGTGCAGAAGTTCATGCCCGAGCTGCTCGATCTCATTCTGGATGACAAGATCGACACCACGTTCCTGATCAGCCATCGCCTCGATCTCGAGGATGCAGCCGAGGGCTACAAGAACTTCAAGGAAAAGCAGAACGAATACACCAAGGTGGTGCTCAAGCCGCGCTTTACGAGGCACTGAGGAAGCCCACACCTTTCAAAGGATGCGCGCGTTGGCGAAGCGCAGCGACGCTGCGCGCGCTGGCGTGCGCGCGCCGAGCACCTCGTGAAGGCTTCTGACGGTGGCGCGCAATGCCGGCGCGGACACGCCGGCCATCGTATCGACCGGAACCACGAGGCCAATGCCGCGCGTGTGCGCATCGCAAGCCGTCATCCAGACGCAGCTCTCTGCCGATACGCCGAGCAGGATGAGTGTATCGGCGTCGAGATCGTCGAGCAGCGCCACCAGTGGCGTGCCGAAGAACGCCGAATGGCGCGGTTTGAGGATGATCGAATCGCGCTCCGCCGGCAGCAGCGAGCGCACGAGCGGCGCACCGGCACGCGCCGGCTCGACACACCGCGCGATCAGCGCGGAAGAATCGCTGCGCCAAGGCCCGACATTGTCGTTGGCATAGATGACGGGAATGCGGTGCGATCTTGCACGCGCCAGCAATCGGCGAATCGCCGGAGCGTGCGCTTGCAGTGCCCGCCGCACTCGAGGGCCGTCCGGAAAGGCGAAGTCCGAGATGATGTCGAGCGCCAGCACCGCGGCGCGGCCGCTTTTTCCGTCCCGCGGCTTGAGTCCCCGTCGTGGTTGCATCGCTACATCGTGGCGATCGGGCACGCGCCCCCGCATCAGCAGGACCCCCTATCGGAACAGGGACGCGCGCGCAGGTGCGCTCCTCCGCGCGCGCCCCGCGCTTCAATTGCGCTTCTGCCTGGACTGCTCGCCATCCTCGGTGCCCATGGATGAACGGGTGGCAGTCGATGACTTGCCGCTCGTCTCCATGCCGCTGCGCTCACCGGCCTTCTGGACACGCAGATTGTTTTGCACATCCTGCGAGCCGATCTGTTCGGCGACATCCTCGATCGCGTTCTTGGTCCGCCGGCTGTCGACCGTGCCCTCGAGCGTGATCGTTCCGCCCTGGACGCTGACTGTCACCTCGCTCGCATCGATTTCCGGATCGTCGTGCAGGCGCTCGCAGAGCATCTCCTTTACGCGCTCATCGCTGCGCTGATAGTTCTTCGGACCCTTGCCACGATGCTGGCCCTGGGAGTACCCGCTGCTGGAACCGTATTGTTGGCCTTCGCCAGATGGCTCGCGCCAACCGCTCTGGCTGCCGTAACTGCCCTCGCCGCCGTAGCCGCGGTAACCCACGCCGGAGCTGGATCCCATGCGGGAATTTTCCGACCCGCGCTCCGACTGGCCTGAGCCGAAGTTGCTGCGGCCATAGTTGCTGGTTCCCGAGCTGCCGAAGTCCTGGCCATGACTCGGTTGGCCATAGCTGTAGTTAGGCTGGCCGTAGTTGCCCTGGCCATAGCCACCCTGGCCATATCCGGATTGGCCATATCGATCCTGGCCGGTATTGCCCCGGCTGGACCGGCTGTAATCACCCTGCCCGAAACTGCCGTAACCCGCATAGCGGCCGGTCGAACCACTTTCCTCGCTGGTGTCACGTCGCTGACCCGAGTCGGAGCCTTGATCGTAATCGCGCTCCCAGTCGCGTGAGGAACGATTGTCATCATCGTCCCACGACCGGCTCGAGCCGGAGCGCGAAGTTCCCGATGGATAGTTCTGCTGTCGATTTGGCATGTGAGTCTCCAGTGAAGGTTGGAAGGAACTGGAGCGAGAAGACGAGCAAGCCGCGTGCCAGCCGCGATCGCGCGGATTGACGCCTAACACTGCCTCCGCAGCGCGAATTCTGGTGGCTGGAGGTGTACGCATTACAGACGAGCGGGAATTTTTTTCGAGCGCTCCTATCGCGAAACAATCTTCGGATGCCGGACACTGCGCTTGCCCGTGGCGCGCTGCTCGAAGTCTTCGCGCGTCAGCGCACGATTGATTCCGAAAGCGGCACGCGCACCCTCCGCGGCCGCGACGATAGATAGTTGCACGTCACGGATGATGTTCCCCGCCACGAAAACACCCGGAACGCTGGTCGCCTCGTACTGCCCGCAGAGGACGCCGCCGTGGCGTCCGAAAAGGCACCCAAGCGACTCGGCGAGATCCGACTGGCTTCGTGAGGGAGTATTGAAAAACATTCCATCACGCGCCAGGCGCTCGCCGTCGCGAAAGCGTATGTGCTGTAATTTGCCGCGCGTGCCCTCGAGCGCGTCGATACGCTTTTCCACTAGGCGTATGTGATTGCGCGCGAGCTGCCCGCGTTCGTCGCGCGTGAGGTTCGCACGTCCATCCGTGCACAGGACGATGTCGTGAGTCCATGCGGTGAGTGCGCGCGCCAACTCGAAGCCACGCCGGCGCTGGCCGTAAACGGCAAGTGCTTTGCCGCGCATTTCCCAGCCGTCGCAATACGGACACTGAAAGACGCTGCGGCCGAACAACTGCTCGAATCCGGGAATCGCCGGCAGGATGTCCATCATGCCGGTGGCGATCAGCAATTTTCGGCAGGCGACACGGGCACCGCTGGCCAGAGTGATCTCGAACTCGCGCCGGCGTTTTCGGGCCCGGGTCACCTCCACAGCCCGGATCTCGACCTTGGGATAGCGCGCGAGTTCCCGGCGGCCAATCTGCCGGAAACTCGCGGGCTCGATCGAATCGCGTGATAGATAGGCATACATGCGCTTCGAGGCCCAGCTGCGTGGCGTGCCGCGGTCGCAGATCAGCACCGAGCGGCAAGCGCGGCCGAGGATCAATGCCGCCGAAAGCCCCGCCGGGCCTGCGCCCGCGATGACGACGTCCCATTGCTTCATGAGCTCGACAGTCGCAGATCCCTTGTCGCAGTGATGCCGGACGGCGCCGTCAGAACTCCGGAGAACCGTTTCATCGTTCGCTGACAGGCCGAGTTGCCTCAGGCGGACAGTAGCGGCAATGAGCGCAGCACAGACTGGACGCCACACCACGGAGGGCACACTCATGAACGTTTCTCAAACTATCCTGTTCCTCGCACTGAGCGGCGCATCCAGCGCGGCCCTGGCAGCAGATGCGGAAAGCACTCCACCAGCTCCCAGCGTCTTCGTGAAAAAGGCGGCGCTGGACGGCATGACCGAAGTCGAAGCCGGCAAGGTCGCACTCGAGCAAGTCGCAGGATCCGGCGATCCGCGACTTCGCCCAGCGCATGGTCAAGGACCACGGCAAGGCGAATTCCGAACTCGAGTCTCTCGCAGCCAGGAAGGGCCTCACGCCGCCCAAGCAACTCGATGCCGAACACAAGGAGATGCTCGATACGCTGACTTCCAAGAACGGCAAGGACTTCGACCAGGCGTACGCGGAACACATGAACATGGATCACTCGAAAGCCATCGCGCTGTTCGAGAGCGCTGCCGGATCCAATGACCCTGAACTCGCGCAATTCGCGAAGAAGACATTGCCGACGCTCAAGGAACACAAGGCGCTCGCCCAGAAGCTGCCCGGGCAATGAGCCCGGGCGCGGGGCGCAATGGCGCGGAGTTGCTGATCGACGCCCTGATTGCCTGGGGCGTCGACACCATCTTCGGGATGCCGGGCGACGGCATCAACGGCGTCATGGAGGCGATCCGCGAACGCGAGGGGCAGATCCGCTTCATCCAGGTGAGGCACGAGGAGTCCGCGGCGCTCATGGCATGCGCGCATGCCAAATGGACCGGGAAGCTAGGCTGCTGCCTGGCGACCACCGGGCCTGGCGGCATTCACCTGTTGAATGGACTCTACGATGCCAAGTTCGACAAGGCGCCAGTCGTCGCGGTGACCGGACTGCCCTATCACGACCTCATCGATACCTTCACGCAACAGGACGTCGATCTCGGGAAGCTGTTTTCCGACGTCGCCGCCTATTCGACGCGCATCATGAGTCCCGCGCACGTCGACAACGCCGTCTCCCTCGCCTGCCGGATCGCCGTGACGCAGCGCGCAGTCGCGCATGTGTCGATTCCCGTCGACGTGCAGGAGCAAAGCATCGAGGAAGCAGAGCCCTCCAGCCGCAACGTCGCGCACCACGTCTCGTTTGCCAAGACGGACGGCCAGCGCGTACCGGACGAGGAGAGCATCGAGCGCGCCCTCGAGATCCTGAATCGCGGCAAGCGTATTGCGATACTCGCAGGCCAGGGCGCGCTCGGCGCGCGCGACGAAATCATGGAAATCGCCGAGCTGCTCGGCGCACCCATCATCAAGGCGCTGCTCGGTAAGGGTGTCGTCCCCGACGATCATCCAATCACGACCGGCGGCATTGGCTTGTTAGGCACACGCGCTTCACAGGAAGCCTTCGAAGAGTGCGATACGCTGCTCATCGTCGGATCCACGTTTCCCTATGTGGAGTACTACCCCAAGCCTGGCCAGGCACGCGGCATACAGATCGACCGCGACGCATCGCGCATCGGCCTGCGCTTTCCGGTCGAAGTGGGACTGGTAGGAGATGCGCGCTATACGCTCAAGGCGCTGATCGTGCGCGCCAAGGCGCACGCCGACCGCTCATTCCTCGAAACGGCGCAGAAGCGCAAGCAGGAATGGTCCGCGCTTCTGGAACGGGCCGCGGATTCCACGCGCGGACAACTGACTCCCGACCGGCTGGCGCGCGATCTCGGTCGAAAGCTCGCCGACGATGCCATCGTGGCCTGGGATTCCGGCCACAACACGGGCGTGCTGGCGCGCTACGTGAATGCGCGCTCGGGTCAGATGTTCGCGGGCTCCGGCATGCTCGCGACCATGGGCTGCGGTGTTCCTTACGCCATCGCGGCTGCGCTGGCATTTCCGGGCCGGCAGGTCGTGGCGTTCGTGGGCGACGGCGGCCTGACGATGTTGTTAGGCGAACTTGCGACCGTGGTTCGTTACGGGCTACCGATAAAGATCGTGGTCATGAAGAACAACACCCTGGGCCAGATCAAGTGGGAACAGCTCATGTTCCTCGGCAACCCGGAATACGAGTGCGCGCTGCAGCCCATCGACTTTGCGACGGTAGCGGAAGGATTCGGCATCAAGGGATTCCGCGCGAACAGCGACAAGGACATCTCTTCCGGGTTGGATGCGCTGTTCGCCGCGCCAGGGCCTGCTCTCCTCGAGGCGCTCGTCGATCCCAATGAACCGCTGCTTCCGCCCAAACGCATGCCGAAATACGTGGAGAACCTCGAGAAGGCGCTGAAGCGAGGCACGCCAGGCGCAGATGACATTCGTGCAGCGCTCGAACGTGAGCCTGCGCATACTCAACTGAGTTAGGAGGCTGCCTTCATTCGTCCTTCAGATTGATGAGCGAGAGGAACTCGCGCCGCAGGGCGCCATCCTTGAGGAACACGCCGCGCATGACGCTGTTAGTCATCTTCGAAGCGTTGTCCTTCACGCCGCGCCAGTGCATGCAGAAGTGATCCGCTTCCATGACCACGGCGAGCCCGTCGGGATTCACCCTCGCCACGAGTATGTCGGCCAGCTGGATGACTGCTTCTTCCTGGATCTGCGGCCGCGTCATGATCCATTCGACCAGTCGTGAGTATTTCGACAGGCCGATCAGGTTCGACTGCTCATTGGGCATCACACCTATCCACAATCGGCCCATGATCGGACACAGATGATGACTGCAGGCGCTGCGCACCGTGATCGGACCCATGATCATGAGTTCGTTCAAGCGTGAGGCGTTCGGGAACTCCGTCACCTGGGGGATAGGCACGAATCGGCCGCGAAACACCTCGGTCACGTACATCTTGGCGACGCGCCGCGCGGTTTCGCGGGTGTTGTGGTCGTGCTCGACGTCGATCACCAGGCTCTCGAGCACACCGGCCATCTTCGACGCCACTTCCTTCGTGAGCTCTTCCAGCTCACCGGGCTCGATGAACGCGGAGATGTTGTCGTTGGCGTGAAACCGCTGCTGTTTTGACTGCAACCGGGCGCGGATGCGTTGGGACACAGACTGTGATTCGGGCGGCATGTTTGTTTCACCGGTACCTGACTTCGGAAAGCATACACGCGCTGTCGGCCCCCGGCCTGCAGACCGATCCTCCCAACACAACGCGCTGCAGACAGATCCTCCTAAGGTCTGACAACGAACGAAGTCTTGCCTCGGCAGACCTCTGCCACAATGGGCGGTCATGGACGCCAAGACGGTTCCAGAGTACGGCAAGCAGCTCAATTTCCTCGCTGGCGGCGGCGACATGGGCGCGCGCATTCGCGCTTTCCCATGGAGCGAATCCGTGCTGGGAGCACCCGAGTACTGGCCCTCGGGTCTGCGAACCTCGTTGCGCATATTGCTCACCACCCAACACCCGGTCTTCATCTTCTGGGGTGCGGAGCTCACCTGCTTTTACAACGACGCCTACAGCCGCTCTCTCGGTCCCGAGAAGCATCCATCGATCCTCGGCCTGCCCGGCAAACAGGCCTGGCCTGAAATCTGGCAGATCATCGGACCGCAGATCGACCAGGTGATGCGCGGTGACACTGCGACCTGGCACGAAAACCAACTCGTGCCGATCTTTCGTCACGGCGCCTTGCAGGACGTCTATTGGACCTACAGCTACGGACCCATCGATGAGCCGGAAGCGCCGAATGGCGTCGGTGGCGTGCTGGTCATTTGCACCGAGACCACTCAGCAGGTCCTGACTGAGCGACGCCTTACCGCGGAGCGCGAACGCTTCGCGCAACTTTTCGAACAGGCCCCGACTTTCATGTGCGTGTTGCGCGGTCCCACGCACCTCTACGAGCTGGCAAACCCGGGTTACATGCGGTTGGTCGGGCATCGACCCATCATCGGCCGCCCGCTTGGCGAGGTGTTACCCGAAGCAGTCGATCAGGGATATCTGGCGACTCTCGACAAGGTGTATGCCAGCGGTGAAGCGTTTCTCGCGACCGCGGCCGAGTACACCATGCAGATCGAGCCCGGTGGACCTGTCGCCACGCGCTTCCTCGATTTCGTCTATCAACCGATCAAGGATGCCGATGGCAGCGTGTCCGGCATCTTTGTCGAAGGCGTCGATGTGACCTCACGCGCACTTGCGGATACCGCGCTTCGCGATGCGGACCGGCGCAAGGATGAGTTCCTCGCGATGCTCGCGCACGAACTTCGCAACCCGCTGGCCCCGATCCGCACGGCCGCGGAAGTCCTCGCTCGCAAGGCGGGTAACGATGCATCTGCGCAACGCGCTGCCGAAGTGGTGAAGAGGCAGGCCACACAGCTCACAAGAATCGTCGACGACCTGCTGGATGTGTCGCGCATTTCGATGGGACAAATCGTATTGAAGCGGGAGACGCTGTTGCTCTCTGATGTCATCGAGCACGCCGCCGAAACTGTGGCGCCATTGTGGCGTGCGAAGCACCAACACGTTGTAACCGAAGCCAGTCTCGAGCCGCTGTACGTCAAGGGAGACCTCGCGCGGCTGGTGCAAAGTTTCGGCAACGTCATGACGAACGCCGCCAAGTACACCCAGGCTCACGGGAAGATCAGTATCAGCGTGACCGAAAACCCGGATTCGTTGACTGTGGAGATCAGCGACAACGGCGCGGGAATTTCGCCCGAGTTCCTGCCGCGCATTTTCGACTTGTTCTCGCAAGCCGATAGAACGCTCGACCGTTCGCAAGGCGGTCTCGGAATCGGCTTGTCGGTGGTCAGGAAACTGGTGGAGATGCACGGCGGGCAGGTCGTGGCGCGCAGCGAGGGACTGGGCCGTGGCTGCGACCTTCCTGATCACGCTGCCACGCGCTGCGCCACCGCTTGTCGAATTTGTGAGTACCGCCACCGCCGGCATCCCCTCGCGCCGCATCCTGATCGTCGATGACAATGCGGATGCCGCGAATTCCTTGAGCGAGCTCCTGAAGATGGATGGGCATGAGACGCTGCCGGCGTTCTCCGCGGAGGAAGCCTTGTCGTTCGCGGACGTTTTCAACCCCGAGATCGTGCTGCTCGATATCGGTCTTCCGCGAATGGATGGTTATGAAGTGGCCAAGCGCCTGCGGCTCTCACCACTACACAGCCGCACTACCCTCATAGCGCTGACGGGATACGGGCAGCAGGAAGACCTCGACCGGGCGCAGGCCGCGGGCTTCGATGCACACCTCGTCAAGCCAGTGGATCTCGCCTGCCCTCACGAAATTGTTGTCACAGTGACTTCAGGTACTCGACGAGATCGGCCTGCTGGTCTTTGCTGAGCTCCAGCGACTTCTTGCCGTTGTAGTGCTCCACCACGTCGCCGAGCGTCTTGGCGCTGCCGTCGTGAAAATACGGCGGATGGTGCTGCAGTCCGCGCAACGGAGTCGTGCGGAACGATTTGTTCGCCGTGCGCATGGCATAGGCGCCATCCATGCCGGTCTCCGCCGGCGGATGCAGTTTCCCGGAATCATTGTCCGTGCCGTTGCCACCCACGTGGCAGGTCGCGCACGTGCGGTTGAACGTGACCCGCCCACGCTGCGCGGCGGTGGCGTCGTAGCTCGACGCAGCGGCGGTGGGCGCCGGGAGGCTGTGCTGGTAGGCGCGCAGCGCCGGTAGTTTGGCCGTCACCAGGTCCGGCGAATGCCTGACCTCCATGTGGAGCCGCGGGTCGCTGAAATTGCCCTGCCCGCCCATCTGCGTGACGGCAACGTACGCATTCCAGTAGGAGATGGGGCCTTCCGCCGTGTACGTCTCGTTCTTGACGTTCGCGAGACCATACGCGGGCGGGATCACCAGCGGATTGCTCTTCCCGTCCTGGTTGTATCGCGGGTCGTATTTGCCCGGGCCCCACGATGTGTAGACCTTCTTCTGCTCGGCCGTCAGCGCCGGCGACAGCGAAATGATCTTGCCGACGTCGAGACTGCGGTTCGGCCAGCCGTCGAGGCGCTTGCCGATGCCGGGCATGACGGAGTCATCGACGGTCGAATGACACAGCGCGCAGGTTACCCCCAAGCGCGTGATGTGATTGTTCGCATCCACCTCGGCCTTGAGGCCGACGACCGCATTCATCTTGAGCAATGCCACGGTGGTCGCAGGATCCTTGAGATCGACCTTCTTCAGAATGCCTTCCGGCAACACCTCCGCGTCGACCTTGAGGCCGATCTTGAGCGCGGTAGTTGGGTCGACACTTTTCTCGACGACCTTGTGGAGGCCGAGCTTGTCGGTCCAGAGCTGATCGTCGCCGAAGGTATCGAAACGGAAAATCTCCTTGCCCTGGGCCTGAAGATCCGCCGCCTCAGCGCCGTCGGCCAGTCGCTGCGAAACCCAGGATCGCCGCGGTCGCGAATACCAGGTGCTGGACTTTGGAGTTCATATCGCCACCCGAGTTGTGTAACTGTGCGAGCAAGCTACTCTCGTTACGGGCGCGGCTATGTAGGAGGTCACGGAATGAAATGCAGGGTTATGCCGCGCTCTCGCTAGTTAGACAGAGACCAGAACTGGCCGTAATGCAGCAACCCGGATACTTGTTCCCGATGTTTGCGCTATTTTGCCGTCAAATAGACGCCATGAATGCCGGCACCGGCCGTCCCGCATTGCGCAGCCAGGTCGCCATCGCGCTGACCACGATTTTCACCGGCGCGCGCTGCGACATGCGATTGCGCCACGCGAGCAGGTGCGGCGTGCTTGCGGTCAACGGCGCGCTCTGGCGTTCGCCGAACAGCGCGGCCATGTAGAACGCGATGTCCGCGAACGAATAACTACCCGCGAGCCAGTCGCTGAGTTCAGCAGCTGCTCCATTCCGCGTAGTAGCGACTGGCCGCATCGATGGCGGTGACCGCCGGCTCGGTCTGCAGCGCATCCTGCAGGCTCATGAGACGGATGATGTGCGGGAAAAATACTTCGTCGGATCGATGCTCGAGATCTCGCGCGCGAGCGCGCGCCGCAGGATCGCGCGGCCACAACGGCGGCGATGGCGCGATGTCTTCCAGGTATTCGAAGATCTGCGTGGAATCGAAGATCTCGACCGCGCCATGCACCAGCACCGGCACCTGCTTCTTCGGGTTGACGCGCAGGACTTCGGGATGCTTCGGGCTGTAACCCGCCTTCGAGTCGTACGGCACCATCACGAGATCGAAGTCGAGCCCCTTCTCTCGCGCGGCGATCTCGACCTTGGCGCCGAACATGCTGAGCGGCCCGGAGTAGAGAGTGAAACGCGTCATTTCTTGCCGTGCGCCTTGTCGAAGGACTTTTGGGCCGCGCCTGTCAGCGCACGCAGCTGATCGATTTCCGCCTGCCGGTACGGCTTGCCGTCGGCGTGGAAGACGTCGTGATGCCAAACCGTGGGACCATTGCCGGTGTACGGCTTCTGCCAGGAATCCCACGGGAAGCGCGTCTGCGTTTTCCCGTCCACGAATCCCCAGTTGATCATGCCCACGTGGTACTTCACGGCGATGGGCAGCGACGTGTCGAACGTGGAGCCGGCGCCGCGCGCAAGGTATTCGGTGACGACGATGGGCCGACCATAAGGCTGAAGCTGCTTGATGCGGCTCTCGAGGACTTCCGGCCAGTCGTACACGTGGAACGTGATGAAGTCGGATTGCTCGATCTGCACTTTCTCGACCGGATTCAGTTTGGCCGCTGACCAGTCTTCGTTGTGCCACACGCCCGAGGTGAGCGGTTGCGAAGGGTCCGCCTCGCGCGCCCAGGCGAAGGCCTGCGGCAACAGCGTGGTGACCTGCGGAGCTGCTCGGCCGACTTGCCGTTGTCCGGCTCGTTCCAGATATCCCAGCCGAGGATGCGGTCGTCATTGGCGAACGCACGGACCACACCCTGCACGTAGAGCTTGAGCTTCGGGTAGTTAGCGGTGTCGGCGAGACCCGCGGTGCCGGGGCTTTGCACCCAGCCGGAGTTGTGTACGCCGGGAATCGGCGGATGTTGCGGGCCCAGCTTCGGATTCGGATCCCAGCAGGAGTCGAAGAACACGAACAGCGGCTTGATCCTGTGGCGGGCGGAGATCGTCAGGAACTCGTCGATGCGCTTGCGGAAGCCCTCGGCGTCCTGCTCCCAGAGTTTGTCGTGCAGGAACACGCGCATGGTGTTCATGCCAGTCGCTTCGGCCCAGCCGAGTTCCTTGTCGATCTGCGCGGGGTTGAAGGTGTCCGCCTGCCACATCTCGAGCTGGTTGATGGCGTCGGCGGGAATGTAGTTGCTGCCGACGAGCCAGCGTTGCTTCGCATACCAGGCGTTGGCCTTTTCGGGCGACCAGCGCTGCGTGTCGGCCGTGGCGACGGACGCCAGCAGCGCGAGCGCAAGGCCAATCAAACGACTTTGCTAGGAAATGGGGAATGTCCCCATTTCAGTGGTCGCGGCGAAAGAAGCTCAGGAGGCACACGGCGATGCCTGCGACGGCGGCGACGGGCGCCATGTATTGCACGACGTTCGTGGCGCTCGACCCGCCCTGCAGCAGAATCCCGGCGGCGAGAGGTCCGAGAATCGAACCGACTCGCCCGACGGCGACGCTGGCGCCGGATCCCGTGCCGCGCATGGCGGCCGGGTAGTAAGACGGAGCGACTCCGTACAGCGCATAGTTGGCGCCGAGAAGGAAGAAGCCGGCGACGCCACTCAGCATGATGATGGCGGCATGATCGGTCGATGCGCCCAGCGCCACCAGCGCGACGATGAGCGCGCCGTACGACAACATCAGCGGCCAGCGCGGACCGAAGCGGTCCACGAGCCAGCCCACCAGCAGCGCGCCGGCAGCGCTCGCCCAGTTGAACGCCAGCGAAGCCTGCGGCGCGACCGCGCGGTCGAATCCCTTGGCGACGACCAGCGTCGGCAACCAGTTCAGGATCAGATAGAGAACGAACAGCGTCGGCAGGAACGCGAGCCAGAGCAGCAAGGTCGGCACCGCGCGGCCGCCGCCAAACAATGCGCTCAGCGTCGGCGCGTGAGCCTTCGGCGCACGGCTCACGCGCGGGGTCAGCGTCTCGGGCAACAGCCAGTAGAGCGCCGGAACCAGAAGCGCCGGCAGCACGCCGCCCACGATGAACAAGATGCGCCAGTCGAAACCTGAGGGCAGGACCTGCGTGAGCAATGCCACGCTGCCACCGCCGATCGGGAAGCCGCAGAAGATCAGTGCAGCGGTGGAAGAACGGCGCGCGGGCGTACTGAGCTCCGCGGCAATCGCCATCATGTTCGGCAGCGCCGCGCCGAACCCGAGGCCGGCGAGCGCCCGCGTTGCGAACAGCGTGCCGAACTCCCCGGTGAAGACGACGCACAGTGTGAACACACCAAACATCGCCACCGAGGTCATGAACACCGGCTTGCGGCCGACACGATCGGCAAGCCAGCCGCCGATTGCGGCGCCTAACACCATGCCGATGTTGCTGACGGCGAAGATCCACTTCATTTCGCCGGGTCCGAGTCCGAACTCCGGTGCGAGCCGCGGAGCGGCTACGCCCATGGCCTGGATATCGAAGCCCTCGAGCATGGCGACTGCCATGCACAGCGCAATTGGAACGCCAACCTTCACTACGAACCCCCCATGGGCTCGAACGGCAGCCCGACGTAATTCTCCGCCATGCTCATCTGCGCCGCGCGGGATTCGAACAGATATTCGAGTTCGGTCTCCTGCATGCGCCTGCCGAATGCATCGTCCGGAAAGCGATGCAGCTGGCTGGTCATCCACCACGAGAAGCGCTCGGCGCGCCAGATGCGCTTGCAGGCAACGCGGTGAATATTCATCGAGGCCGCGCTCGGATTTCTCCGCGGTAATAGCCGCGCAGCGACTCGTATAAATAGAGTACGTCGCTGGCCGCGAGATTGAGCCCCTTGGCGCCGGTGGGCGGCACGATGTGTGCGGCATCCCCGGCGAGGAACAGGCGGCCGAATCGCAGCGGCTCGGCCACGAAGCTGCGCAGCGGCGCGATGCTCTTCTCGATCGAAGGCGCGTTCGGCACGCGCGCGGCCATCTCGTCGCCGATGCGCCGCCGGAATTCATCCCAGAACTGCTCGTCGCTCCAGTTCTCGACGCGGTCCTCGAGCGAACACTGCACGTAACAACGCACGCGCGTCGGCGATCGCAGGCTGGCGAGCGCGAAACCGCGCTCGGAATTGGCGTAGATCAGCTCATGCCACGGCGGCGGCACGTCGGCCAGCAGCCCTAACCACCCGAATGGATAGACGCGTTCGAAGACCTTGAGCGCCGAGGCGGGAATACTGCGCCGGCTCACGCCATGAAAGCCGTCGCAGCCGGCGATGAAGTCGCACGCGACCTCGTGTGCGACTCCCTGGTGCCGGTAGGTGACACGCGGCGACGAGTCCCGCGAAGTCGTGCAGCGCCACGTCCTCGGCTTCGTACACACTGGGCGCGCCGCTCGCTGCGCGCGCGTTCATGAGATCGTGTGTGACTTCGGTCTGGCCGTAGACCGTGACGCATCTTGCCGGTCAGCGCCTTGAGATCGATGCGATGGCGCTGGCCGCGAAAGCCGATCTCCACGCCGTCGTGGATCAGTCCTTCGGCGTGCAGGCGGCTCGCCACGCCGGCGCGCTCGAGCACGTCGACGGTGCCCGGCTCGAGCACGCCAGCGCGGATACGGCTTCCCACGTATTCCGCGCTGCGGCGCTCCAGGATCAGTGTGTCGATGCCCTCCTTGTGCAACAACTGGCCGAGCAGCAGCCCGCGGGTCCCGCGCCGACGATGACCACCTGAGTACGCGTCACTTGATCATCCCCAGACTTCGCGGGCGGTCTCGAGCACCAGCGCGAGTTTCGCCTTCTGATCATCCAGTGAGAGCGCATTGCCCTCCTCCGTCGACGAGAAGCCGCATTGCGGACTCAAACAAAGCTGCTCGAGCGGGACGAAGCGCGAGGCCTCGTCGATGCGCCGCTTGAGATCGTCTTTCGTTTCCATCTGTCCCCGCTTCGTGGTCACGAGGCCCGAGCACGACGTACTTGCCCTTGGGCACGAAACGCAGCGGCTCGAAGCCGCCGGAGCGCGCGTCGTCGTACTCGAGAAAGAATCCGTCGACGTTGAGCTCGTTGAACAGCGCCTCGGCCACGTGGTCGTAGCCACCCTCGGCCGCCCACGACGAGCGGAAGTTGCCGCGGCACATGTGCGTGCACACGCGCATGCCGGCGGGCTTGCCCGCGAGCGCCGCATTGATGTTGCGGATGTAGATGCGGTGCTGCTCGTTCGGATCGCCGCCGATGCTCGACACGTAGTCGCGCTGCTTCGGGTCGTTGAGGTAGGCAAGGCTGGTGTCATCGAGCTGCAGATAGGTGCAGCCGCGGCGCCCGAGCTCGGCGATCTCGCGCGAATAGACCGCCGACAGATCGCGCCAGAAATCTTCCATGTGTGGATAGACGGTCTCGTCGATCGCGGCGCGGCCGCCGCGGTAATGCATCATGCTGGGCGACGGAATCGTGAGCTTCGGCGTGCCGCGTCTGACCACGGACTTCAGGAAATCGAAGTGGTCGCCGAAGATGCAGCCGTCGAGCGAGAGCCGGCCTTCGACCTTGAGGCCCGAGGGCGTGAAATCGACATCGCCCTTGTCGCTGTGAAAGTGCACGGTGATGTTCTGCTGAACCTTGCGCACGCCGCCGATCTGGTAGAGGAAGTCCATGTGCCAGGAAGAGCGGCGGAACTCGCCGTCGGTGATGCCCTGCAGCCCCAACTCCTCCTGCAGCTTCACGACATCGCGAATGGCGACGTCTTCGGCCTTGCGCAGATCGGTGGAGCTCAGGCGCCCTGCCTTGTGTTCGGCGCGTGCGCGCGTGAGCTCCGGCGGCCGCAGCAGGCTGCCCACGTGATCGGCGCGGAACGGCGGTTGTGTCAGTGGCATCGGAGTTGCTCCTCGAGATCGTGCAGCGTGCGGTAGCAAGGCAGCACCTGCGCCACGCTCGAATTCGGCTCGCGCTGCTCGCGGATGGCGGCGAAGAACTCGCGGTCCTGCAGCTCGATGCCGTTGAGCGACACATCGACCTTCGACACGTCGATGGCGTCGTTCTTGCCGTCGACGAGCTCGTCGTAGCGCGCGATGTAGGTGCCGTGGTCGCAGATGTAGCGGAAGAACGTGCCGAGCGGCCCGTCGTTGTTGAATGACAGCGACAGCGTGCAGATCGCGCCGCTGGCCGCCTGCAGCTGGATCGACATGTCCATGGCGATGCCGAGCGCCGGGTGGATAGGCCCCTGCAGCGCATTCGCGCGCACGATCTCCGATCGCGTCTGGTAGCGGAACAGGTCGACGGTGTGCGCGGCGTGATGCCACAGCAGGTGATCGGTCCAGGAGCGCGGCTGGCCCGAGCGCATTCATGTTGGTGCGCCGGAAGAAGTAGGTCTGCACGTCCATCTGCTGGATCGCGATCTCGCCGGCGACGATGCGCCGATGAACCCACTGATGCGAGGGATTGAAGCGGCGCGTGTGGCCGACCATGCAGACGAGCCCCGTGCGCTTCGCGAGATCGGCGACGGCCTGCGCGTCGGCCAGCGAATCGGCGAGCGGAATTTCGACCTGCACGTGTTTGCCGGCGTTCAGGCATTGCAGGGTCTGCGCGGCATGCAACTGCGTCGGCGTGCACAGGATGACCGCAGTCAACGCCCGGGCGCGCCAGCGCTTCGCCGAGATCGGTGGTGGCGTGCGGCACGCCATACTTGCGCGCGACTTCCTCGGTCGGCGCGAGCTGTCGCCCGACGATCGACACCACTTCGACGCCGTCGATGAGCTTGCAGCGCATCGAGATGCTTCTGGCCGAAGGCGCCGACGCCGGCGACGACGACCTTCATCGGCTGGTCATTGGCGGGCTCCAGGATGAGGTGCCCGACGGCCGTGTTCGACGCCGGCACGTGATAGAAGCGATGGACTTCGCGCACCGGCCCTTCGAGCGCGCCGCGCATGATGAGCCACATGACGAGCTCGATGCCCTCCGAGCCCGCCTCGCGCAGGTATTGTTCGCGCGGCATGCGCGTCAGTGCTTCGGGATCGTTGACCATGCCGTCGAGGAAGCGCTTGTCGAACTCCTTGTTGATGAGTCCGGCGCGCGGTCCCTGCAGCTGGTGGCTCATGCCGCCCGTGCCCCAGACCTGCACGTTGAGGTCCTGCGTCGAAGCTTTCGACCGCGCGGCGCATCGCCTTGCCGAGCTGGTAGCAGCGATTGCCGGACGGCGGCGGGTACTGCACGACGTTCACGGCGAACGGAATCACGAGGCAGGGCCACGCTTTCGGTTGGCCGAACATCAGCGACAGCGGCACGGTCAGGCCGTGGTCGACGTCCATCTTGTTCACGATGGTGAGATCGAAGTCCTGCTGGATGACGCTCTCGGCGATGTGCGCGGCGAGCTCGGGGGCGCCTCGCACCACCGGCACGGGCCGCGCACCCCAGCCTTCATCCGCGGGCGCGAACTCCGCCGCGCAGCCGATGGCGAACGTCGGGATGATCTCGAGGCTGAACGCGGTGGCGTGATCGTTGTAGACCAGGAAGACCACGTCGGGGGTATTTGCGGCCATCCACTGCTTCGTGAATTCGAAGCCGGCGAACAGCGGCGCCCAGTACGGCTCGCTGCGTCTTGCCCGAGTCGATGGCCGCGCCGATGGCGGGCACGTGCGAGCAGCTGACGCCGGCGGTGATGCGCGCCATTACACGCCCTCCTCTGGTTTGTCAGGCGCGGCCGCCTTCGAGCATCATGCGGGCGTAGTCCTCCTGGCTCATGCCGGTCATGAGCGCCGCCGCGTACTGAAAACTGCTTGCCGTCGGTGGCGAAGATCTTCGCGAGAAAGTAGATGTTGCCGCCGAGCGCGAGCATGCGGTTGTAGTCGCGATCGAGCACCGCCTGCTTCTGATCCTCGGTCATCGGCCATTCGTCCAGATAGGCGCGTTCGTCGGCCTTGAAGCGCTCGCGGTTCGCGGCCTTCATGAGCGACATGCAGAACATGTTGAGGTGATAACCCTTGCGCGACTGCTCGGCGTCGAACACCGTCGTGCCCGGAATGTCTGCGGTACGTTTTCATGACTCCCAGTAGAGGCGCATCGGATTGTCGACCAGCAGGCGCGCGCTGCAGGTCGGACGTGGGTGCGATGTGCGGCAGCAGATCCACCAGATCGCCGTCATCAGGCATGTGCGATTTCATGTTCGGATGCGGCCAATCCGTGCCCCACAGAACACGGTCGGGAAACGTTTCGACGATGCGGCGTGCGAATGGCACGAAGTCCCGGTAGTTCGGCGGCCCGGTCACGCGACAGACGCTCCGCGCCACTGACCTTCGACCAGACGTTCTCGTTCGCCTGCATGAAGCGCACGAAGCGCTCGAACTCGCCGCCTTCCACCGGCTGCCGCACGTCGGGCCGGCCCATGTGGTCGACCACCACGCGCGTCGGGCAGCGACGCGAAGAAGGGTTCGAGCTCCGGCAGGTCCGCTGCCTCGAAGTACACCACGACGTGCCAGCCGAGCGGCGCGATGCGTCGCGCAATCTCCTGCAGCACGTCGGTGTGGCGTCACGTCGACCAGGCGCTTCACGAAGTTGAAGCGCACGCCGCGCACGCCGGCGTCATGCAGCTGCGCGAGTTGCGTATCGGTGACTTCGCGCGAAACGGTGGCCACGCCGCGCGCGCGACCGGCAGAGCTGCGCAGCGCATCGACCAGCGCGCGATTGTCGGCGCCATGACAGGTGCCCTGCACGATCACGTTGCGTTCGAAGCCCAGGAAGTCGCGCAGCGCCAAGAGCTGCTCCTTGGGCGCATCGGTGGGCGTGTACTTGCGCTCCGGCGCATACGGGAAACACGTCGCCCGGACCGAACACGTGGCAATGCGCATCGACCGCGCCGGGCGGCAGCTGGAACTTCGGTTTGTGCGGCGCCGCGTGGTGGCTCAGCCAGCCGGCATCCGCGCGAAAGCGCGGGGTGCTCGAGCCCGTCATTGGCCCCTCGCCTTCAACTGCGCATCGAGCCGCGGATACACGCGACGCGCGTTCAGCTCGAAGATCTGGCGCTTCGCGGCCGCGCGGATGTCGAGCGCATCGATGTAGCGCCGGGTGTCGTCGAAGTGATGGCCGGTCTGCGGATCGATGCCGCGCACCGCGCCGAACATCTCGGAGCCGAACAGGATGTTGTCGATGTCGATGACCTTCACGAGCAGGTCGATGCCCGGCTGGTGGTACACGCAGGTGTCGAAGAACACATTGCGCATGACGTGCCCGTCGAGCGGCGGACGCTTCAGCATGTCCGCGAGCCCGCGATAACGTCCCCAGTGATACGGCACGGCGCCGCCGCCATGCGGAATCACGAAGCGCAGCGTCGGGAAATCGCGGAACAGATCGCCCTGGATGAACTGCATGAACGCCGTGGTGTCGGCGTTGATGTAGTGCGCGCCGGTGGCGTGGAAGTTGGGATTGCACGAGGCCGACACGTGGATCATCGCCGGCACATCGAGCTCGACCATCTTCTCGTAGAACGGATACCAGTGGCGGTCGGTGAGCGGCGGCGACGTCCAGTGGCCGCCCGACGGGTCCGGATTCAGATTGCAGCCCACGAATCCGAGCTCGTTCACGCAGCGCGTGAGCTCATTGATCGAATGCGCGATCGGCACGCCGGGCGACTGCGGCAACTGGCAGACGCCGACGAAGTTGTGCGGGATACAGGTCGACGACGCGTTTGACGAGATCGTTGCAGGCGCGCGTCCACGCGAGCGAGACCGACTCGTCGCCGACGTGATGACCCATCGCCGACGCGCGCGGCGAGAACAGCGTGAGGTCGGCGCCGCGTTCGCGCTGCAGCCGCAGCTGATTGGTCTCGATGAGTCTCGCGGATCTCGTCGTCGCTGACTGCGCTGCGGCACCGGCGCGGCCAGCGTCGAATCCTTGATGCGCACCAGCTGCGCATCGCGAAACTTCTGATGCGGCTCCGGCGCCGTCGTGTAGTGCCCGTGACAGTCGATGATCAGCATGTCGCCGCTCCGCGCGGCGGCGCGAGCAATGTGTCGAGCATCTGCTCGAGTCCTTCATGCTCGGCCGCAGCGGAATGATCCGCCGCCCACTCCTGCCACTCGGCGCAGGCGCTGCTCATGCGCGGCGCAAAGCCCGGCCTCGGCGACCGTGCGCGCCGCTTCGCGCATTTCCTCTGCGCGGCGCCGACCATGGACCAGCGCGCGCGAGATCATGTAGCGGCCCTGTGTCGCGCCAGGTGTCCGCGGGAGACATCGACTGCAAGAGTCGAGCACCGCCTGCTCGACGCCATATTGGCGCGCGGTCAGCAAGGACTCGAGCATCAGCGCCTCGAGACCCTTGATCGACCACGCTGCGGCACATCTTGGCCGCGGAAGCCGCGCCCAGCTTTTCGGAAAAGTGCTGCGCTCCCGTGAACCCGAGCTCGCGCGCCAGCGGCAGGAAGCTCGCGGCGTGCATGCCGCCGAGCAGCATCGGCGAAGCCACGCGATGCGGCGCGATCGGCGACATGATGGCCGCTTCGACGAAGCGGCCGCCCGCAGCGTCGATCCAGGCTGCGGCCGCCTGCTTCGCAGCCGGCGACGTGGAATTGAGATCGAAGTAATACGCATCGTGTTTCAGATGCGCGGCCACGGACATGCGCGGCTTCGCCGATCTGCGCGGCCGTGACGGCGCTGATCACGACGTCGGCCTCGGCCACTGCGCTGCGCGCATCGGCCGCCGCGACCACGCCGAGCCGGCCGGCCGCGAGCGTCGGCGCGCTCGCAGAGTCCGCGAACTTGAGATCCCACGCCGTGATGCTGTCCGACATGAGCGCGCAGGTCGGCAGCGAGCGTCTGCCCGACCTCGCCGAATCCGAGCAGGCACAATCCGCGCGCTCATGTGCGGCTCCAGACCGCGCCGGGCACGAACACATCACCGCGCATGAGCTTGCGCGCGGTGCGCAACAGCGCGGCGCCGACGCACGACGATGTCCTGCGCGACTTCGATTTCCACGTCCACCGTGAAGAACCCGGTCGGATGTTCGACCTCGATGCGCGGGCCGGATACGTCGCCGCGACGCGCGAGCTGCGACGCCACCGATCCCGGAATCACGCAGGCGGTGGCCACGCTCACCGCGCCTAACACGCCGATGGCTTCGTGCACGCGATGCGGAATGAACGTGGCCGTGGCGATCGAGCCGCCGTTACGCGGCGCGCTGACGAGGCACATCTTGGGGACCGTCTTGCGCGTCACATCGCCGAGATTCATGCGCGGCCCCAGCTTCAGCCGGATGTCCTCGACCTTCGCAGCGAGCGTCGCGTTGGCTTCGAGCTGCGCCGGCGTCTCGCTGCCCGTCACGCCGAGCTCCGACGCACGCAGGATGATGACGGGCATGCCATTGTCGATGCAGGTGACCTCGATGCCGTCGATCGTGTCGATCACGTTGCCGGTCGGCAGCAGCGCGCCGCAGCTGGATCCGGCGACGTCGAGAAACTCGAGCGCGATCGGCGCGGCCGTGCCGGGCACGCCGTCGATGCGCGTGTCGCCCTCGTACTCCACCGCGCCCTGCGGCGTGGGTACGTGCGCCACGGCCGTGCTGCCGGTGTTCACCATGTGGATGCGCACGGGGGTCGCGGGTCCGGCGACCGGCACGAGCCCGTTTTCGATGGCCCAGGGCCCGACGCCGGCGAGGATGTTGCCGCAGTTCTGGCTGTCGCTGACCTCGGCCCGGTCCACCACGACCTGCAGGAATAGATAGTCGACGTCGGCATCCGGCGCGCGTGGAGCGCGAGATGACCGCGACCTTGCTGGTGAGCGGGTGCGCGCCGCCGAGCGCCATCGATCTGGCGCACATCGGGCGAACCCATGGCGGCCAGCAGCACGCGGTCGCGTAATGCGCGCTCGCCGGGCAGGTCGTCCGCATGAAAATAGAGTCCTTTCGACGTGCCGCCGCGCATCAGCGTGCAGGGGATGCCGGTGAGCATCGTCAGGAATCCTTGGCGTCGCGGTACGTGAGCCCTTTCGCCGCCAGCGCCTCGCGCATGTCGTAGAGATCGAGGCCCAGCTCTCCGCGCGCGAGCCGTGCACGCACCGCCGCTTCCTTCTGTTCGCGTGCGCCCGCGACTGGCGAGCACGGTCGCGGCCTGCGCACGAGCGACGACGCAGACGCCGTCGTCGTCGGCCACGATGAGATCGCCGGGATTCACGAGCGCGCCGGCACACACCAGCGGCACGTTGACGCTGCCGAGCGTCGCCTTCACGGTGCCCTGTGCCGAGACGTAGCGCGACCACACGGGAAAGCCCATTTCGGTGAGGGTGCGCACGTCGCGCACGCCGGCCTCGATGATGAGGCCGAGCACGCCGCGGCTCTTGAGTGAGGTCGCCAGCAGATCGCCGAAATAGCCGCAGTCGCAGGCGGAAGTGGGCGCGACCACGAGGATGTCGCCTGCCTGGCATTGCTCCACGGCGACGTGAATCATCCAGTTGTCGCCCGGCGGCACGCTGACCGTGACCGCGGTGCCTGCGATGTGCGCGCCCGCTGTAGATGGGGCGCATGTACGGCGCCATGAGGCCGGTGCGCTGCTGGGCTTCGTGGACGGTTGCGACGCCGAAGGGCGCGAGCGCCTCGACGACGCCGCGTTCGACGCGCTCCACGTTGCGCACCACCACCGACATTCGACAGCCCCCTTGTCGACCTCGCGCATTGTCCGCCCGCACCGCGCAAGCCGCTAATCAGAAATCGGACGCCGCCATAAGAAAACGCTATAACGGGTGTCGCCATGCATGCAAATCTCAGACACCTGCACGCATTCCGTCAAGTCGCCCGCCTCGGCAGCGTGAGCGCCGCCGCGCGCGCGGTGCACATCTCACAACCCGCAGTGACGCAGGCGATTGCCGGCCTGGAGCGCTACTTCGATTCGCCGCTGTTGCTGCGGCGAAGCACCGGAGTATCGCTGACCAAGGCCGGGGAGATCTGCCTGGCGCCGCATCGAGCGCTCGCTGACCCAGTTGCGCGAGGCGCTCGCTGAAGCCACGCGCGGCGCTTCCGCCGAACGCATCGCCGATGCGGAAAGACTGGTGCGCTCGCACGCAGCTCGATGCGCTCGACGCCGTGGTCCAGCACGGCAATTTCAGCGTCGCCGCGCGCGCGCGCCAGCATGTCGCAGCCGAGCATCCATCGCTCGGCTCGTGAGCTCGAGCGGCTGCTCGGCGTGCCGCTGTTCGAGAAGACGAGTTTCGGCATCACGCCCACGCGCGCGGCCGAAGAACTGGCGCGCCGGGCACGTCTCGCCTTCGCCGAAATCGAACAGGCGCGCGCCGAAGTTCATGCCTTGAGTGGCGGCGAATCGGGGCGCACGGTCATCGGCGCGATGCCGCTCGCGCGCAGCTATCTACTGCCGGCCGCGCTGCTCGAGTTCACGCAGGAGCATCCGCAGCACAGCGTCGCCATCATCGAGGGAACCTATGAGCACCTGCTCGCGGGCCTGCGTTCCGGCGAATCCGAAGTCCTCATCGGCGCGCTGCGCGATCCCGCGCCCGCGCCCGACGTCATCCAGGAACACCTCTTCGACGACCCGCTCGCCATCATCGTGCGCGCCGAGCATCCGCTCACGCGTCGCCGGCGCCTCACGGCCGCCAGCCTGAGGAATTTTCAGTGGATCGCGCCCCGCGCGGGCTCTCCGCTGCGCGTCCATTTCAACGCACTGCTCGCCTCGACCGGCTTCGAGATGCCGAGTCCGCCGCTCGAGTGCAATTCACTGGCGGCGGCGCGCGCGTTCCTGCTCGAAAGCGACCGCATCATGCTGCTGTCGGCACACCAGATTCACTACGAGATGCAGGCCGGGCTGCTGGTCGCACTGCCGCATCCTGCCGGCAAGGTGGTTCGGCCTATCGGCCTCACACTGCGCCGAAACTGGAACCCGACCAACACGCAGCGGCGCTTGCTCGAAATCCTGCGCCGCAGCGCGCGCGCCGCGGCGGCGTCACACGCGCGGTCGGGGCGCGAGGGCAGGAACAGTCGATCCTGAGGGTTCCGCGGGCACGCCTTTCCCGCTGAACAACGCGGCCAGGATGCGTTCGCCGAACCAGCGCGGAAAATTCAGCGCGGTCTCCACTTCGAAGCTGCGATGCACGTCGTGCAGGCACCACTCGACGAAGTGTTCGCAGTTGTTGGTGAGCAGGCGATAACGTTTCTCGCCGAGGCGGGTGCGCGCGCGTCGAATCGCCTCGGCTGAATCGAAAGCCGCTTCTGCATGCATCACCTCGTACAGCGGACGTCCTTCCGCGAACATCTGCGAGCGTCACCTCTTCCACGGGCTTGCGAATGATGTCGTACATCAGCGCCCCGTAATGCACGACCTTGCCGTCGCCCACGTAGATGCCGTGATGGGTGTAACCGAGAAAGGGAGTGATGAGATGCGCACCGAGTGGTGGCAATTCGCCCGGTTCCAGCGCCCGGACGCATCGTGATGGACCGCAATACTTCGAGTAGTTCATTAGTGACTAATAAACCCGATTGGCGCAAATGCAACCATCGGCAGTCGCTCGATCGAGCGTCGAAAAGCGGCGAGTTGGACTTTCGGTGCCGGCTGACAAACCGACGCGCCTCCGCGCGTGTGTGTCAGACGCTGGTGACCATCCACGTCAGCAGGCCGGCCAGTCACACACGCCCACGGTGAAGCGCACCCAGGAAGCGGTCTCTTACCGACGTCACTTGCGGTCGCTGGAAACCTGCGCGTCCCATGCAGCATGGCTCCCACCAGGTTCTCCTTCTTATAGAGCAGGTAGAACAGAACCGCCGCGACGTGCAAACCGATGAGCCACAGCAGCGCGTCGAACAACGTCTTCGTGCCACTCCGCGGCGACGCGACCCGCATCGAAGCTCACGTAGGTCGACAGCGGTCCGGACTCGATGCCGTCCACGTCCACCGCGAACAACCCCAACACGATCTGCGTGAGCAGCAGTCCTAACAAGACCAACACGCTCAACGCGCCCAGCGGATTGTGTCCCGGTATCGCAGCCCAACGACCCTTGAGATAACTCACGACGACGCGCGGTCCACGCACGAACTGGCTGAAGCGAGCCGTGGAGCTGCCGAAGAATCCCCAGTAGACGCGGAAGATCACGAGCGCGAGCAGCGCGTATCCGCAGTAACGGTGCCAGTCCATGCGCTTCGTCTCGGCGGTCCACCATGAGGCGGCGACGAACAAGACGATGAGCCAGTGACACGCACGAACCGGCACGTCCCAGACGCGAATTCGCGGCGCAGGAGCCGCGCCTTCCGTCATCGATCAATCTTCCGGTTTGCGGAAAGTATCGTGGCAGTTCTTGCAGGCGCCGCCGACATCCTTGAATGCAGCGGTGATGGCGTCCACATCCTTGGTCTTTGCCGCGGCCAACAACTTCGGCGCGCGATCGGAGAACATTTTCTGCGCCGCGGTGAAGTCGTCTGGTTTGCTCCAGACTTCCGGCAGCGCGCGAGTCTTGCCCGCCTCGGGCCCGGTGCCCTTGGGGAACCACTGCTGCTGATCGACCGACGCCTTGTTGACGGTTTCAGCGGCCTTTTCGAGCGCGGCGAAATCAGGGCTGGCCGCCTTCGATGCGTCGCGCACCGCCTTGAATGCGTCGCCGAGTTCTTTGTAATGGTCGTGACGTGCTTTCTGCAATTCCGCAGGTGTTGCGGCCGAGGCCGCCTGTACGACTGCAAATAGTGACGCAGTGAACACAAGCGCACTGACGCTTCGGAACAACTTGGCTGGCATAACACTCAAACCCTCAGTGAAACACGCAGGCGCCTTTATAAACGATTCCTGCAAGTGATGGGGCGACCCCTGCGAGTCTCCCGCCGCACCTTCGACTTTGGTCCTACAAATGCCCCGTGACTGAGCATCTGAAAACCCGGAGAATGCGCGCGATTCCGCAATGGCGTGGGGGCCTGCCGCTGGTGATTCCGTTCAGGTTTGCGCAACTGGCCGCAGCGTTCATCGGGGCGGTGGTTCTTGGAATTGCATGCCCCTCTGCCCTCGCCGCGGCCGACACGAAAGATCCCGCCATCAGCGAATACCAGGCGGTCATAGCCCCTATCCTCGAAACAGCATTGTTACGAATGCCACGGCGACGGCTTCGACAAGGGCAAGGTGGCGTTCGACACGCTGGATACCGACGAGAAAATCCTCAAACCCGATCTGTGGCTCCGGGTTCTCAACAACACCCGCGCCGGCCTCATGCCCGCGGAGAAGAAGCCGCGACTCCCTGCCGCCGAACAGCAGAAGCTGGAACGCTGGATCAAGTACGGCGTGTTCAAGATCGACCCGCACAATCCCGATCCGGGCCGCGTCACGGTGCGCCGGCTCAATCGCGTGGAATACCGCAATACGGTGCACGACCTGTTAGGCGTCGACTACAACACCGACCACGAATTCCCGCCGGACGATACCGGTTTCGGTTTCGACAACATCGGCGACGCGCTCACCACATCGCCCATGCTCATGGAGAAATACGTTGCGGCCGCGCAGACCATCGTCGGCGAGGCCGTGCCGACGGCGCCGCGCAAGCCCATCGAACAGGTCGTGAAAGGCATGTCGTTCGAAGGCCAGGCCGCGCGAGTCAAATGGGGCAAACGCCAGCTCGCTGTTCAGCGAGCCCGCGAACATCGGCGCGTCGTTCAAGACGGACCGTCGCCGGCAGCTATCGCGTGAAGCTCGACATGGAAGTGAATGGCGCCTACACCCCGGATCCGGGCAAGGCCCGCATCATCTTCAAGATCGACGGCAAGGAATTCCTCAACCAGGAATTCGCCTATCACGACGAGAAGGCCTACGAGTTCGAATCCACTCACAAGTGGCAGCCCGCCGAGCACCAGCTCACCATCGAACTTGCGCCCACGGTGCCGGGCGAAAAGAAAGAAACCATCATCGACCTGTTCGTTCACAAGGTGACGATCGAAGGTCCGCTCGAGAAGGCGCACTGGGTCAAGACCGAAAACTACGACCGCTATTTCCCGCGCCCGGTACCCGATGGCGCCAAACAACGTCACGCCTATGCCAAGGAACTGCTGGCCGCGTTTGCGCAGAAGGCCTATCGCCGTCCGTTGTCACCGCAGGATGGCGATGACACGGCGGAGCGGCTCGCGAACCTCGCCGAAAGCTTCTACCGCGAACCGGGCAAGTCGTTCGAACAGGGCGTCGCGCATGCCATGGCGGCGGTGCTGTCGTCGCCGCGCTTCCTGTTCAAACTCGAAGCGCCCGCGGCGCACGCGCTGAATGCGCAGGTCGCCGAGGTCGACGAATACACGCTTGCCTCGCGCCTCTCCTATTTCCTGTGGTCGACGATGCCGGACGACGAGCTGCTGAACCTGGCGGCCCGCGGTGAACTGCGCAAACAACTGCCCGCGCAGGTGAAGCGCATGCTGGCCGACCCGCGCTCGGAAAATCTTGCGCGCAATTTCACCGGCCAATGGTTGCAGGCGCGCGATGTCGAAGGCATCGCCATGAATCCGCGCGAGATCATCATTCGCGATGCGGGTGAGGAAGGCTCGTTCGCGATCTGCGCCAGGCCTGGCGCAACCAGGACGAAGCCACCGCCAAGCGGCTGGCGGAATACATCGACAAGATCGTGGACTCCAAGCCCGAGTTCGACAACGACATGCGCAAGGCGATGCGCCGCGAAACCGAGATGTTCTTCGGATACCTCATCTCCGAAAACCGTCCCGTCATCGAGCTCATCGACAGCGACTACACCTTCGTCAACGAGAAACTCGCGACGCTCTACGGCCTGCCCGGGGTCACCGGCCCGGAAATGCGCAAAGTCATGCTTCCGGCCGGCAGTGGGCGCGGCGGAGTGCTCACGCAAGGCAGCGCCCTGCTGGTCACGTCCAATCCCGATCGCACTTCGCCCGTGAAGCGCGGTCTGTTCGTGCTCGCGAATTTCCTGGGAACGCCGCCACCGCCACCGCCAGCGAACGTACCGGCGCTCGAGGCCAGCGAAGGCGACTTCAAGGGTCACGATCCCGTGCTGCGCGACATCCTCAAGAAGCATCGCGAAAACCCGGCCTGCGCGTCCTGCCACAACCGCATGGACCCGATCGGCCTCGCCTTCGAGAACTTCAACGCGCTCGGCATGTGGCGCGATTCGGAGCGCAAGCAGCCCATCGCAGCCGCAGGCAACCTCATCACGGGTGAATCCTTCAACAGCGTGGCGGAACTCAAGCGTATTCTCGCGGGAGACCACCGTCAGGAGTTCTACCACACGCTGTCGCGGAAGCTCCTGACCTACGCGTCCGGACGCGGCACGGAGTATTACGACGTGGAAACCATCGACGAGATCGTGAACCGGCTCAACGCCAACGACGGCCGCTTTTCGGCACTGTTGATGGGCGTCATCGAGTCGGCGCCTTTCCAGAAAATGCGAACCCAGGCAACTGCCACGGTGGCCAATTAACATGGTGGACAAGAAACTCACACTCGCCGCCGAACGCCATGCCAGCTTCAGCCGACGTCACTTCTTCCGGAGCGTGGGCGCCTGCATCGCCCTGCCTGCATTCGCCTCGCTGTATCCGCGCGGCGCCAACGCCAGCGCGGCTAACAAGATCGCGCCCACGCGCATGGCTTTCGTTTACGTGCCGAACGGCGCCATCCCTGCCGCGTTCTGGCCGGCAGCGACAGGTGCCGACTTCGCGCTGTCGCCCACGCTGGCGCCGCTCGCCAACGTGCACAAACATCTCCAGGTCATCGGCGGGTTGCAGGATTTGAGCGCCAACGCCGGGCCCGACGGCGCCGGTGATCACGCGCGCGCCAGCGGCACCTTCCTCACCGGTGTGCGCATCAAGAAGACGGCGGGCGCGGACATTCGCGCCGGCGTTTCCATCGACCAGGTGGTGGCGAACCAGATCGGGCATCTCACGCGTTTCTCGTCGCTCGAGCTCACCTGCGATGCGGTGAGAAAAGCCGGTGACTGCGACTCGGGTTACGCCTGCGCCTACGAATACAACCTCGCCTGGCGTTCGCACAATCAGCCCCTGTCGCCGGAACACAATCCGCGTTTCGTGTTCGAACGGCTGTTCGGCAGCGGCTCGCCGCGCGAGCGCGTGGCGAATCTCAAGCGCCGACAGGCAGAGCAGAACTCCATCCTCGACTACGTGCTCGACGACGCGCGCGCGGTCAATGCGAAGCTCGACGGTCGCGACCGGCAGAAACTCGACCAATACCTCACGAGCGTGCGCGAAATCGAACAGCGCATCGAAAACTCCTCGCGCCTTCCGGTGAAAAATCCCGCCAGCGACGCGCCCACGGGAATTCCCGACAGTTACGAAGAACACGTCGCGCTGATGTTCGACATGCTGGCGCTCGCGTTCGAAACCGACTCCACGCGCGTGGCCACCCTGCTGATCTCGCGTGAAGGCAGCAACCGCAGCTTCGCGGACATCGGCATCGCCTCGGGGCACCACGATCTCACGCATCACAAGAACAGCCCGGAGATCATCGAGAAGGTGAAGCTCATCGATCGCTGGTACGTGCAGCGCTTCTCGCGCTTCCTGGAAAAGCTGCAGAACACCGAAGATGTCGACGGCCAATCGCTGCTGCACCACTCCATGATCCTTTACGGTTCCGGAAATGCCGATGGCAACCGCCACACGCATGAGGACCTGCCGATCGTGCTCGCCGGTTCGGGCAGCGGCGCCTTCAGGCCGGGGCGCTACGTGAAGACTCCCGGCGTGCCCATCAGCAACCTGTTCCTCAGCATGGCCGATGCCATGGACGCCAAACACGTCGACAGCCACGGCGACTCGACCGGGCGTCTCACCGTCTGATCGACGAGGCTCTTCCCGCCGCGTTCGAGAACGCCTAACAGCCAGGTGAGTCCACCGTCCATCGTGGCCACCTGCGGCGCGATGGCGAGAACCGGCGCGTTCGTCAGCGGAATCGGCGGCTCCGCGATCACCACGCGATAACGGGCGGCGTACCTCGCCGCAAAGCGCCTCGGCATCGCGGCAACCAGGTCGGACTCCGCCACGACCGCCAGCGCCTGCATGAAGTTCGACACCGTCAGCGTCACGCGCCGCGACGCAAGCCGCGCTTTTGCGAGCTCGCGGTCGACCAGCCCGTGAGGATCCCCGGACACCGACACCATCACGTGCGGCGCCGCGCAGTAGCGCGCCAGCGTGAGCTTGCGGCCGATCGGGTGACCGGCGCGCCGCACGATCACGAAGTCTTCCTGCTCGAACAACGTGCGCGCGACGAAACGCGCCGGCGCCTCGCGCATCGGCAGCAGCGCCACGTCCAGCGTCTCGCTGGTCGAGCTCACTGAACGACGCCTCGAACTGCCCGACCAGGTTGCGCACGCCGAGATCGATGCCCGGCGCCTCGCGGCGCAGCTCCGCCAGCAACGCCGGGCAGGAGCACCGCGGTCACCGCATCCGGCGCGCCAATCACGAAGCGGCGCACCGAGCTGGCGCGGATCGAAAGCCTCCGCGCGTTCGCCATGACCTGGCGGGCGCGCTCGAGAATGTCGGCGATCGGCGCCGCCAGCAGCCGCGCGCGCTCGGTGGGCGCGACGCCCTTCGGCTGCCGCAGGAACAGCGGATCGTTCATGAGCTGCCGCAATCGATCCGAGGCCGTGGCTGACCGCCGACGGCGACACGTGCAGGCGCGCCGCGGCGCGCGCCCACGTGGCGCTCCTCGAGCACCGCCTCGAACAGCACCAGCAGGTTGAGGTCGATGCGCGCGAGATTAGTTTTGTTCAGCATATGGCTGAAATCGTATCACTGGATTCAGCACGATGGCGGAGCGATTCTGCGCGCCGGAGGGACCCATGACGCTACGAATCCTGTTGATCGCATTGACGCTCATCGCCACCGCCGTGCTCGCGCGCACGGCGATCCATCCCCAATCGAGCGCCGACCCCATGCACACCGCCGCCGCCAGCACACCCCTGCCCAGCCCCGAAGCGCGCGAGGTACTCAAATTCTGGCGCGAGGCGGGGCCGGCGCTCTGGTTCGCCAAGGACGCGCGCATTCGACGCGCGCTTTCGCGAACGCTTCCTGCTCGACCACGAAGCCGCGGCGCGCGGCGAGATGCAGCACTGGCTGGCCACGCCCGAAGGCGCGCTGGCGCTGGTCATCCTGCTCGACCAGTTCCCGCGCAATGCCTTTCGCGACACGCCGCGCATGTACGACACCGACGCGCTGGCCCGCAAGGTGGCCAACACCGCGCTGCCGCGGGCTACGACCAGCAGCTTCCGCGCGAGCTGCGCAAGTTCTTCGTGCTGCCGTTCGCGCACTCCGAGGACCTCGCCGACCAGGAGCGCTCCGTCGCGCTGGCGCGGCGCATCGGGCCCGACGATCTCGCGCACGCCGAGCATCATCGCGACATCGTGCGCCGCTTCGGCCGCTTTCCCCATCGCAACAAGATCCTCGGCCGCGAGAGCACGCCGGAAGAAAAAGAATACCTCGACAACGGCGGATATTCCGGATGATCGAATCGCGACATGACTTCGAGCGGAACGTCGCGATTGCGTGGCTCTCTCTCGGGACTCGCGCCTCATCACGTTGTCACGCAGCCGTTGCGCGCGTGACGGTGCTGAAATCCATCGGTAACGTCTCCGTCTTGAAACACCGCACCGCAGCGCAGCGCCAGAGCTCTCCTACGCTCACGGAACATCATGTGCCTCCTCACGTCGAACACCGCATTCGCCATTCGGCTATGTACGGTGAAGCAACGAAGGAGACAGGCATGTCCTATATCGAAGGTTTTGTGGCAGCGGTCCCGCGCGCGAACAAGGAGGCGTATCGCCAGCACGCCGCCGATGCGCTCGGGTATTTCAAGAAGCTCGGCGCGACGCGCATGGTGGAGAACTGGGGCGACGATGTGCCGGACGGCAAGGTCACCGACTTCAAGCGCTCGGTAAAGGCCAAGCCCGACGAAGACGTCATTTTTTCGTGGCTCGAATATCCCGACAAGGCGACGCGCGACAGCGCCAACAACGCGATGATGAATGATCCGGTCATGAAGCTGGCCGGCAAGTCGATGCCCTTCGATGGGCAGCGCATGATCTGGGGCGGCTTCGCGCCGATCAACGACACCGGCGACGCGAGCAAGCCCGGCTATGTGGATGGCTGCGTGATCCCTGTGCCCGCCGCCAATCTCGACGCATATCGCGAGATGGCGGACAAGCACGCCGCAGTCCTCAAGGAATATGGCGCGACGCGCACGGTCGATGCCTGGGGCGACGACGTGCCGGACGGCAAAGTCACCGACTACAAGGGTGCGGTGCAGGCAACCAAGGACGAGCGCATCGTCTACTCATGGGTGGAATGGCCCAGCAAGGAAGCGCGCGACTACGGCTGGAAGAAGGCGATGGAAGATCCGCGTATGAAGGATGTAAAAATGCCCTTCGACGGAAAACGCATGATCTACGGCGGCTTCAAACCCATCCTGGACGCATAGGCTGGACGCACAGGAATGAAAAAGTGGTGCCGGGCCGCGTGGGCCCGGCACCACGGCTTCCCCGATCACTTCCGGCGCGCGCGAAACCCCGGCAGATACGCAGACATCGGCATTTCTTCCGGAGCGGATAAAGGCAATTCCGCCGGAACGCGCCGCGCTTCTTTCTCGGCGAGTTCGAATTCCACGTAGACCTGCAGGGTCGAGACCTTTTCCACGAGCACCGCGGCGAGTTCCAGTCGCTGGCGCACGGATCGATGCACGTCCTGGGTCAGGAGCTCGATGCCCGCGGCAATCGTGTCGATCTCGGGAAAGCCGAAAGCTTCGGCGGCGCTCGAAATTTTCTGCGCCGTTCGCTGGATGTGCGAAATGGCCGCGGGTTCCAGCGGAAAGGGCGCCTCTGGCAGGCAGGCGCTCATCTGGGCGACCTCGGCCTGCGTGCGTGTGAGGAAACGCAGCGTCAGGGCAAGCTGCGACATCTGCGACGTACTGGTATCACCGGTCTGGGACACTGAAACCCTCCGTGGTGCCAGCAGTCTTGCATGGCTCAGGGCCAATACGCCCCGACGGGCGAATGCTCGCGTTTTCGTCGCGCAATCTGTCGGCTACGTCTCATTCTCCCGGGCCACGGCCAAACTAGTCCCTATCTAGTGAAACCGCTTTCATTCGACGACGAGGCAGGCGACGGGCTGTCTCCACGAGACAGTCCGCATGTCCTAACAACTGTCCGGGCGTTGAAATACCTGCCATCGGCACTGGCGTCGCAAATACGCGACGAGGCTTGGAACTCGCGAAATCGTCGCTATCTTCGCCGCCATGAAAACAGAGCAGGAAATCCAGGACGACATCCGTGCCGTTCAGGACATTTCTTCCATCTCCACCATGCTCGACGTGATCTGCCGCATCACGGGCATGGGCTTTGCCGCCATCGCCCGGGTCACGACCGGCCGCGTGGGTCGCCTGTTGTGTGCGCGACGACATTTCCTTCGGCGTGAAACCCGGTGATGAACTCGAACTCGAGACGACGATTTGCGGCGAAATTCAGCATCACCGGCGGTCCGTGATCATCGACGAGGTCGCGCGTCGGTAACTATTGCAACCATCCGGCACCAGCCAGGGACGGATTCCAAAGCTGTATTTCGATGCCCATCGAACTGCCCGACGGTGAATTCTTTGGCACCCTGTGCGCGCATCGACCCGCGGCCGGCCCGCGTGAACACCCCCGAGATCGTCGGCACTTTCACACTGTTCGCCGAATTGATCGCATTCCACCTCGATGCC
This sequence comes from uncultured Pseudomonadota bacterium, assembly GCA_963736955.1. Lineage (GTDB taxonomy): Bacteria > Pseudomonadota > Gammaproteobacteria > Steroidobacterales > Steroidobacteraceae > CADEED01. Next base: position 314,379 of record CAVTQT010000008.1, on the reverse strand, counting down.
AATCGCCGTCTGGCCATCAGCGAAGCCGCACTCTACCCACGAACGCGAGACCGCGGGCCTTCGTGAACAGTTCATCGCAGTCCTGGGCCACGACCTGCGCAATCCGCTCGCGAGCATCTCCAGCGCCGCATACGTGCTCGAGAAAGTCCCTCTTCCGGATCCGGCGAAAAAGATGGTCGGCATCATGCGGAAAAGCGTACGCCGCATGGCGAACCTCATCGACGACGTGCTCGACTTCGCCCGCGGTCGACTCGGCGGCGGATTGTCGCTGACACTCAGCGAGGATCAGCCGCTGACTCCGGCGCTCGAGCAGGTCATTGCCGAACTGCGCATGAGCTTTCCGGACCGCGTCATCGAAACGGATTTCACTCACAAGGAATGCCTGAAGTGCGATCGCACGCGCATTTCACAACTGCTGTCCAACCTGGCGGCGAATGCCCTCACCTACAGCTACCCGGGAACACCGGTGCGCGCGCGCACGCGAATCCACGATGGCGTCTTCGAGCTCTCGGTTTCGAACCAGGGCGAGCCGATTCCGCCGCAGGCAATGGCACGACTTTTTGCGCCGTACGAGCGCGGTGCGGTGCGTCCGAGCCAGCATGGGCTCGGTCTCGGCCTGTACATCGCCTCCGAAATCGCGCGCGCCCATGGCGGGACGTTGACGGTGTCTTCCACCGTCGAGGAAACCTGCTTCACGCTCAAAATGCCAACCTGAACGAGGTGTAGCGCTTAAGATCCGCGCATGTACACCGAAACCTTCTCGCAGATGAAAAAGCAGCTGGGCCAGCTCGACAAATGGCTCGGCACCGCGGCGGACCATGCCAAGGCCAAATCGTTCGATCCGAACGTACTGGCGTCGCAGCGGCTGGCGCCCGATCAATTCCCGCTGACGCGCCAGGTGCAGATCTGCTGCGACACCGTGAAGCTCGCGGCCTCCTACCTTTCCGGCAAACCCGCCGAGTCTCAGCCCGATACCGAACAGACGCTCGAAGAACTGCAGGCTCGTGTTCGCTCGATCATCCAGTACCTCGAAGGATTTACCGCCGAAGATTTCGCCGGCGCCGCCACGCGCGTCGTGAGCCAGCCGCGCTGGAAAGGCGAATGGATGACGGGCGCGGACTACTTCGTCCAGCACGCGCTGCCTAACTTCTTTTTCCATCTCACCACGGCATACGCCATCCTGCGTCACAACGGCGTAGCCCTGGGAAAGCGCGATTACCTCGGGGCCCAGACCAAGCGGCCGCCCGCCGCTTAAGGAATCGCGCTCACGCACGGGCGATTGAAAATGCCTTCGCGGGATTGCGCACCAGCAAGGTCTTGATGTCCTCCCGCGTGAATCCCCGCTTTCGCAATGCGGGGATGAACGAGGTGAACAACGTATCGAATGGCCGGAACTTGCCGCCATTCGGCTCGCCCACCGAATACCAGCCCGCATCCTGCGACACCAGCGCATGCCCGATCAGTCCGTGGTCGCGCAAATTCGCCACCATGCCGACATGCGCATCAATGGACTCGGGGCCGATGCCGTCGAAGGAAATCCACGCGCCCTGCTTCGCCGCATCGACGTGCCTTTGAAGATCTCTTTCGTTCTGCGCGTGAATCCAGATCCAGGATGAGGGGTGAACACCCATCTCCGCGAGGATGTCGAGCTGCTCGAAGGCAGCCACCGCCTGTCCCGTGTGGGCGCCGATGGCAAGGCCGGTTTCACGATGCGCGATCGCGCCGGCGCGAATCAAAGTTTTCTCGACATCGCTCAGCGCTCGACCGTTGAACCCGAGCTTGATGAATCCCGGCCGTACATCGGTGCCGTCGATTCCGTGAATCCACTCGTCTATCCAGCGGCGCGCCAGTACCTCGGGCGAGCTGTCGTACACGTATTGCGGCAGGAACCGGTATTCCACGGCCGCGTAGTTGCCTGTGGTGGTGAGGATATTGAGACCGCTCTGCTCCGAAAGCCGCCGCAGCAGCCGCACGTCCCTGCCCAGCCCCACGGCAGTCGCGTCGATGAAAGTCCGGCAGCCCAAGTCCCGAATTCGAGCCAGGTGGGGCAAGGCAATCTTCAGCACCTCATCGCGACCGTAATCGACGGGTTCCTTCGCGCCCTCCGTATGTGGATTGAAGTTCGCCAACAGGTGCTCGTGTGTCAGCGTGACACCCATGCGCTCGGCGCGAATCCTGCCGCGCACCGTCATGACCTCGCCCGGCTCCGATCCCGCGGCCATGGACGCGGCGAGTGCGGGAATGCTCTGCAGGAAGACACGTCGTTTCATACAATCCTCTCGCCGCCATCTGAACACTCCACCACAGGGGAGACTTCAAGCATGCGATACCGAATCGGAGAATTCGCGAGGCTGGCCGGCGTGCCTGTCAAAACGCTGCGGTACTACGACACCATCGGACTCCTGTCGCCAGCCGCTGTCGATTCGCGCACGCAATACCGACTGTATGCATCGCGACAGCTTCAGGACGTCGCCGCGATCCGGGCGTTGAAGGTTCTGGGTGCCTCGCTGAACGACATCCGGCAAGTGACTGGCAGACAGGAATCGAGACGTGAGCGCAGCGAACTGCTGTGGAAGCTCAAGCGCAATGCGCTGGGCTCGATCGAGTCGGCGCAACGCACGCTGGCATGGATCGACGACGCGCTCGAAGAGCTGCACGCAGAGCGCGAAGTCCCCATCGTGCTCAAGCAGCGCGCGGCGATCCGCGTGGCGTCGGTGCGCGCACAAGCCAGGAGTTATGAGGCGATCGGCGCGATGGAGAGCGATTTTCGCCGGGCGATCGACCCCAGGTTCACCGGTCGTGAGCAAGGCGTGTTGTGGCATCGCTGCGCGGCTTCTGGAGTCATCGAAGGCGAGCCGTTCGCGGAAATTGCCGCGCGAGGGCCGCGCGCCGGCGCGTACGAGCTCAAGGAGCTGCCGTCGGCAACTGTCGCCAGCGCCTACTGCGAGCCCGATGACGGCGACGCCGTCCGCGTCTATGGGGCGCTCGATCGATGGCTCCATGCTCACGGTTATCGACTCAACGGTCCGAAGCGCGAGATCTACGTCGGTCAGATCCTCGAAGTGCAGTTCCCTGTCAGTGTTCGTTAGAGCAGCTAGCTCTCCGCCAGCAGGCGCTGCAGCGTGATTCGATAACGTGCCGCGACTTCGTCGCGCGCCGTATGTTCGCCCGAGGACACCAGCTTGCGACCCGCGCGCCATACGCTGTCGATGCAGTTGTTGCCGCCGGCAAAGATCCAGCTGTCGAGCAATGCATCCTCGCGACGATGCTCGAACGCGGAGGACATCGCCCGACAAGGAGAAGAAGTCCGCACGAGCACCCGCGACGATGCCGGCGCCGGTCACCCCGAGAGCCTGCGCGCCGCCGCGCACCGCCCCTTCGAACAGCACGCGTCCGGTCGAACGACTGTCGCCGGAACCGATGACATTGCGCGCGCGATGCGTGAGCCGCTGGCTGTATTCGAACTGGCGCAACTCGTCGGCAACGCGGATCGACACGTTCGAGTCGGTGCCGATCCCGAACGCACCGCCCGCAGCGAGGTACTTCGTGGCCGGAAACACGCCATCCCCCAGATTCGCCTCGGTGATCGGGCACAGCCCCGCCACCGCGCCACACGCGGCGAGCCGCGAGGCTTCGGCGTCATCGAGGTGCGTGGAGTGCACCAGGCACCAGCGGCTATCCACCGCCGCATGGTCCAGCAACCATTGCACCGGTCGCGCGCCCGACCAGGCGAGGCATTGCTCCACTTCGCCGGTTTGTTCGGCGGCATGGATATGCACCGGACCCGATGTGGCGAGCGCCACCACTTTCGCCAGTTCATCGGGCGTGACGGCCCGCAGCGAATGCGGCGCCACTCCGACCGAAGCGTCGGGAAGTAGCGCAACGATCCGCCGCGCGGCATCTAACAATCGTGCGAATCCGTCGACCTGGGTGACGAAGCGGCGCTGACCTTCGTTGGGCGCCGCCCCGCCGAAGCCGCCATGCGCGTAGAACACGGGCAACAGAGTGAGGCCGATGCCGGTTCCCGCCGCCGCCGCTGCCACACGCGCGCTGGTCTCCGCGGGATCCGCGTACGCCACGCCCTTGGGGTCATGATGCACGTAGTGAAACTCGCCGACGCGCGTGAACCCGCTCTCGAGCATCTCGACGTAAGCCTGCGCGGTCACGGCCTCGATGTCGTCGGGCGTCATGCGCGCCACGAAGCGGTACATGAGCGTGCGCCAGCTCCAGAAGTTGTCAGCCGCGGGACCGCGGAATTCGGTGAGGCCTGCCATGCCGCGCTGGAAGCCATGACTGTGAACGTTGCACATCCCGGGCAGCGCGACGGAGACGCGTTCGTCGCCGGATTGCGGCTGCGCGCCAGGCTGGACGCTACTGAAACACCCGTCCGCGATCTCGACGCGGACGGCCCGCGTCCACCCGTCGGGCAGCAGCGCGGAATCCAGGAACAGCGACTTCGATGCAGCCAAATGTCAGCTCCATTGCGGCCACGCAGTATATGCCTTGCAAGGCGTCGCCTCTGGCGGCCCGAACCACTCATCTATAAGGTGCCGTCATGCACTGCGACCGAATCTGGCGGAACGCGCACCTGGCGACGCTGGCACCCGAGCTCCACGGTCTTGGTCTCGTCGAGCGTGGCCTCGTCGCCAGCCGCGAAGGACTCATTGTTTATGCGGGTCCGGAAGACGCGGCGCCGGCCGGTCTCAGCTCGGCTATCGACACGGACTGCGAGGGCCGACTCATCACGCCCGGCCTCATCGACTGCCACACCCACCTGGTCTACGCCGGCACGCGCTCCGGTGAATTCGAACAGCGGCTGAACGGGGTTTCGTACGAAGCCATCGCCAAACAAGGTGGCGGAATCCTCTCGACGGTGAACGCCACGCGCGCCGCGACTGAAACGCAATTGATGGCCGAATCGCTGCCGCGCCTCGATGCGCTGCTGGCCGAAGGTGTGACCACCGTCGAGATCAAGTCCGGCTACGGGTTGTCGCTCGAGCACGAGCGCAAACAACTCAGCGCGGCACGCGGCCTCGGACGCGAACGCCGCGTGACCGTGAGGCTGACCTTTCTCGGCGCGCACGCCTTGCCACCGGAATTTGCAGGTCGGGCCGACGACTACATCACCGAGGTGTGCTCGGTCATGTTGCCCGCGCTCGTGCGCGACGGCCTCATCGACGCGGTCGACGCGTTCTGCGAAAAGATCGGGTTCTCGCGCGAGCAGACCCGGCGGGTGTTCGAGGCGGCGACAACCCACGGGCTGCCTGTGAAGCTGCACGCCGAACAGCTCTCCGACACGAAGGGCGCGGCGCTCGCGGCGACATTTCGCGCGCTGTCGGCGGATCACCTGGAATACATCGATGAAGCGGGCGTCATCGCGATGGCGCAAGCCGGCACCGCCGCGGTACTGCTGCCGGGCGCCTTCTATTTCCTGCGCGAGACCCGCGCGCCGCCCATCGATCTGCTGCGCAGGCACGGCGTGCCGATGGCGCTCGCCACCGATTGCAATCCCGGAACCTCACCGCTGTGCTCGCCGCTGCTCGTCATGAACATGGCAGCGACGCTGTTCCGCATGACCGTGGATGAATGCCTCACCGGCGTGACGCGTGCGGCGGCGCAGGCGCTTGGCATGGCCGACCGCATTGGCACGCTCGAGGCCGGCAAACAATGCGACCTCGCCATCTGGAATGTCGAGCGTCCGGCCGAGCTGGTATATCACCTCGGACTCAACCCCCTGCACGAACGCGTATGGAAAGGCCAATGAGCGCCCGCCGCCACACGCCGGAATGGCTGGCCGTGCATCACGGGAATGCGCCGCTGATCGTGAGCTTTCCGCATACCGGCACGGAGATTCCGCCGGATATCGAATCGCGTGCTCGTGTCACCGTGGCTCGCGCGCAAGGACGCGGACTACTGGGTGGATGTGCTGTACGACTTCGCGCATGACGCCGGCGCCACCACCATCCGCACGGCCTTGTCGCGCACCGTCATCGATGTGAATCGCGATCCGTCAGGCGCATCGCTGTATCCCGGCCAGGTCACCACGGCCCTGTGCCCGCTCACGACCTTCGACGGCGAACGGCTCTACAAGCCCGAAAGCGATCCCGATGATGCCGAAATCGAACGCCGCAAGCGCGAGTACTTCATGCCCTATCACGAGCACCTCGCCGCGGAGTGCGAGCGCCTTCGCGGCAAGCACGGCCGCGTCGTGATCTACGACGCGCATTCCATCCGATCTCGCATGCAGCGATTGTTCGACGGCCAGTTGCCGCAGTTCAACATCGGCACCAACAATGGCGAGAGCTGCGACGCGGCGCTGACCGCGCGGCGTCGAAAAGATCTGCGCGGCGTCCGCATTCAGCAGCGTCACCAACGGCCGCTTCCGAGGCGGCTGGATCACGCGCCACTATGGCAAGCCCGAAATCGGCGTTCATGCGCTGCAAATGGAGCTTGCGATGCGCGGGTACCTGCACGAACCCAAGGGCGCACTCACCGAACACAACTGGCCCGCGATGCTGGACGACGCGCACGCCGCCACGCTGCGCGTGGCGCTGCGCGACATTCTCGATATCTGCCTCAAATTTGCGAATGGACCATCGCCATGAATCGAACCGACAAAGCGCGTGTAATTCGTGCTGCCACCGGCACCCACGCTCTCCGCAAAGAGCTGGCTCACCGAAGCGCCGCTGCGCATGCTCATGAACAATCTCGACCCCGCCGTCGCCGAGCGGCCCGAGGAACTCGTGGTCTACGGCGGCATCGGCCGCGCGGCCCGCGACTGGGAAAGCTTCGATCGCATCGTTGAAACCCTGAAACGCCTCGAGGCCGATCAGACGCTGCTGATCCAGTCGGGCAAACCGGTGGGCGTGTTCACGACGCACGCTGACGCCCCACGCGTTTTGTTAGCCAACTCCAACCTCGTGCCGCGCTGGAGCACCTGGGAACACTTCAACGAGCTCGACCGCAAGGGACTCATGATGTACGGCCAGATGACGGCCGGCTCGTGGATCTACATCGGTTCGCAGGGCATCGTTCAGGGCACCTACGAAACCTTCGTCGAGATGGGCCGCCAGCACTACGGCGGCAACCTCGCCGGCCGCTGGCTGCTCACCGCGGGTTTGGGCGGCATGGGCGGCGCGCAGCCATTGGCATCCGTGATGGCGGGCGCATCGTGCCTCGCCGTCGAATGCCAGCGCTCTCGTATCGACATGCGGCTGAAGTCCGGCTACCTGGATCACGCGACTGAAGACGTCGACGAGGCGCTCGCACTCATCGGCCGATCGTGCGAAGAGAAGCGGCCGATATCCGTGGGTTTGTTAGGCAACGCGGGCGAAGTTCTTCCCGAGCTCTTCCGGCGAGGCGTTCGGCCCGACCTGCTGACCGATCAGACCTCCGCGCACGATCCCGTCCACGGCTATCTGCCCATTGGCTGGACCGTGGAGAAATGGCAGGCCGCACAGATCAGCGACCCCGCCGTCGTGAGTGCCGCCGCGCGCGCGTCGATGGCCTCGCACGTGCACTCCATGCTCGACTTCCAGAAGGCCGGCGTGCCCACCGTCGACTACGGCAACAACATCCGCCAGGTCGCGCTCGAGGAAGGCGTGAAGAATGCCTTCGATTTTCCAGGATTCGTTCCTGCCTACATACGACCGCTGTTCTGCCGCGGCGTCGGGCCGTTCCGCTGGGTCGCGTTGTCGGGTGATCCCGAAGACATCGCGCGCACCGATGCCAAGGTCAAACAACTGATGCCCGACGACAAACATCTGCATCACTGGCTCGACATGGCGCGCGAACGCATCCAGTTCCAGGGACTGCCCGCGCGCATCTGCTGGGTGGGTTTGGGGGACCGGCATCGACTCGGGCTCGCCTTCAACGAGATGGTGGCGAGCGGCGAGCTCAAGGCGCCCGATCGTCATCGGCCGCGATCACCTCGACTCGGGCTCGGTCGCCTCGCCGAATCGCGAGACCGAAGCCATGAAGGACGGCTCGGACGCCGTGTCCGACTGGCCGCTGCTCAACGCGCTGTTGAACACCGCCTCAGGCGCCACCTGGGTGTCGATCCATCACGGCGGCGGTGTCGGCATGGGCTTCTCACAACATGCCGGCGTCGTGATCGTCTGCGACGGCACCGCAGAAGCGGCGAAGCGGATCGCACGCGTACTGTGGAACGATCCGGCGACCGGCGTCATGCGACACGCGGACGCGGGCTATGACATCGCGCTCGACACCGCGCGCGACAAGCAGCTCGACCTGCCCGCGATCTTGCGCTGATGGCGCCTGGTGAGCAAAACCCCCGCGAAGCCGACGGCTAACAACCCCAGCGAGCCCGGCTCGGGCACCGAGGTGGACGTACGCGTCAGTGACGTAATCCTCATGAAGGTGCTCAGCGAACTCGTTTGCCGGCATCCATTGGTACAGTCGAAGCTGCCGTCGGTGAGGGACAGGCTCAGCGGAAAGGAGTCGCTCGCGGTAGGCAAGGTGAGCAGCAGGTCGAGATTCACCGGCTGGCTGAAATCCAGCCACGACATGCCCGATCCCGGGACCAGCGGATCCGACGACTCGCCGGCGATCAACGAGAATGCTCGCGTCCCCACCACACCGGGGCCAAAGTTGTAGGAGCGGGTGTGAATACCCCATGAGTCCGGAGTCGTCGAACTGCAGGCGCCACCGCAGCCCAAAATCGGTCCGTGCGAATCGAAAAAGTCGACTTGACCGCGGTCCTGCTCGAACGGCAAGACATCCATCGAAACGCCGCCGATATTCAGCGAGACCGAGATGCCCAACGCCTCGCCCACGATGTCGCTGTAGGTAATTCTGTCATACGCTTCCGTGCTGACCAGCACCGGCGCCGCGAATGCATCCGTGTCGATGACGATCTGCGAGGTGACCGCCTGTCCATTGAGCAGGTCATAGGGAGTGACGGCGCCGGTCGCGTAGTCAGCTACATTGCCACCGCGTGACGATGGCCTCGATACCGAAAACGATGGGTATGGCGCTGGCCGGGGCCGCCGACGTCACGGCAAGAATGACGAGAGCCAGGAATCCTTTCGACTGGGTGCGCATGATGTTCTTCTTGTTTTGAAAGCCGCGCAGTACTGTAGCAGCGTCTGACCGGATGCATCCCGAAAGTGACATAACCCGTGTTAGTCTCGCGCCTTCTCACACTGGAGCGATCGCCATGAGCAAGGGAATGGACCAGAAGAAGAACCTGAAGAAGAAGGCTGCGAAGACGCCCGACGAAAAGCGCGCGGCGAAGAAGGCCAAGAAGGCCGAGCGTTCCTTCCTGCAGCGTCCCTGATGTCGGCTGCGCGGAAGCTCACTTCAGGCTGAGCTCGACGCGCACCTTCTTGTTCGCCGTCGGCGCCGAAGGATTGGCGCCCATGACGAAGACGCGCGCTGCGTCGAGGGTTCCGGATCCCAGCAGTGCATCCTGGATCGCACGCGCGCGCATCTGTCCCAGTTGCTCCAGGTCGGTGTCTTCGACCGCGGTGCTTCAGGACGATGGCCTGCTCCATTTCCAGGTTGGCCGCCGCGAACGCCGCCGGATCGCGTTCGCTCTTGCGCGTGGCATTGATCGCCAATGCAGCCGGCGGCAGCGGCGCCTTCGCTCCGTAGTCGGACTGGTACTGCGTCACCAGCAGTTCAAACCGCTGCGCGGGATCCGCCAACGCGGCGTCACTCGACTTCGGCAGCGAGCGCAACAACCCTTCGAGCCTTCGCTGCGCGATCGCCGCGCGATCGAGATCCGGCGAGTAGGTCGTCGGCACCTCGAGTTGCAGTGCCGGTCGCTCGGTGAGCGCCTTGGATAATGGACGCGAGTCTTTCCTGCGCGGCCGCATCCAGCGCCGACGTGCCCGCATCGAACTCGATGAGGTTCATCTCCTCGCCACCGCCGAACAGGCTGCCGAGCAGTGCGAACGGCGCCGTGGCGGCCTTGGTGAGGAGCCCCACGAACGCCTTCCAGATGAGCGGCCCCATGCGAAATTGCGGATCGTCGAGACTGCCGGTCATGGGCAGATCGATGTCGATGACGCCGTTGCGGTCCTTCAGCAACGCCACCGCCAGCTTCAGCGGCAGCCGCACGGCATCGTCGCTCTCCACGCGCTCGCCGAGCTCGAGCTGGTCGATGACGAATTTCTGCTTCGCCTGTCAGCGTGCGGTTCTCGACGAGATAGGCGACGTCGATGGACAGCTTGCCCTTCTCGATCTTGTAACCCGCGAAGCGCCCGGAGTACGGCGTCACCGACGTCATCTCCACGCCTTTGAAGCTTCACCTTCAGGTCGGTGTACAGCGCCGCCGACAGCAGATTGATCTCGCCCGAGATCTTCGCCGGCGCGTATTTGTCCACCTTGCCTTCGAACTCGCACCTTGGCGCGCGACTTCGGATCCGGCGACAGCCCGAGAATGCTGCCGTTCATGTTCTGCAGGTTGACGGCGTAGTTAGGCTGGATCCAGAAGTCGGCGAAGTTCGCGGCGCCATTGACCACGCGCACCGCGCCGATGCTCACGCGCAAGCGGCGACGGGTTCGTGGCGGGAACCTTGTCGTCGCTCTTCACCGTCTGGATGGGAGCCGGTGCGCTGCCCGAAGCGCTCAGTATCTTGCTGACGTTGGTCGACTGGTCCGGCGCAATGATCAGGCGCGCGTACGGCGAATTGGCCGTGATGGTCGCGATGTGCAGCTTCTGCAGGTTGCGAGGCGTATTCGATGCCCGAAACCCGCAGCCGGTCCCAGCTGATGAATTCCTGCCGCAGCGCGTTGTCGATGGTGTGCAGCTTCGCGACGTCGACGTTTCCGGCGATCGTCGTGGCGCCTTGCCTCCGCGAGCCTGACGTCGAGCGCGGCGCTCAAGCGTGCCGCTCGACAGGGTCATCTGCGTGTACGCGCCGAGGTAAGGCTGGATCGAGGGCAGTTTGAAATCGTTGAGGTCGACGTGCACGGCGACGGCCGAGGTATCCGGCACCACCTCGCCCTTTGCCGCGAGCTTCGCACTGCCATCGATACCGACGTTCGCGTCGATCTGCACGTGCGTGCCCGGCGCATTGCTGTAGCCGCGCGAGCTTCAGGGTCACGGGCGCGAGCTTGAACGTGGCCGCGGGAGAGACCAACGCGTCTTCGACGTCGACGACACCATCGATGGAAATGTCCGGCGCACTCAGGACCCAGGCCGGTGCCGACGCGGGTGCCGGGGTCGCAGTGTCAGCCACGGCCGTGCCGGCCGGCGGCGCTTCGTCCTCACCGAGCAATGCCAGCAGGTTGATAGCTCCCTGGCGGTCGCGGCGGGCGCGCAATGCAGCGCCGGACAGGCTCAGCTTCTCGACGTCGACCCGTCGCTGCCGCAGGTCGAAGCGCGTATTCGTGATCTGAAGTTGCGCAAGTTTGACGTCATCAACGGGCTGGCCCGGGCCGTGCAGAGAAATATCCGTCGCACTGACGTTTTTGACGTTCAGCTTGAGTCCGGAGTCGCGCGCCGCGAATTCGTACCCACCGCTGAGATTGATCATGCCGGTGGTCAACTCGAACGGCAGCGCGTCGCGCAGGTAGGACCACAGCGTCGTGGCGTGCAGGTTGGTGATTTCGAACTGGCCGTGTGAAGTGAATGGCGTGGTCTCGAAGCTGCCATCCCAGCCGAAGCGCTCGTCGTCGACGGAAGCTGCGCGCAACGAATACGTGTTGCCGGCCTTTCCCGTGGTGGCGAAGTCACGCAGCTCGAAATTGATCGGCGCCAGGCGCGTTCGAAAAGCCGTGGCTCGTGAGCGATCCTCGAAGTCCACGCGTCCCGCCGCCACACTCAGTCGCTGAATGATCAGCTTCATCGGTTCATCGGGCTTCGCGGCAGGCGTAGCCGCTGCGTCGAAAGGCCGCGCGAGATCCAGGAGATTGAGCGTGGCGTCCTTGCGCACGATCACATTGGTGAATGGCTCGGTGAGTTCGATGTCCGCGAAACTGGGTGCCATGCGGAACAGCGACGAAGCATTGAGGTTCACCAGCAGCTCGCGGAAACCCACCAGCGGATGGCCTTCGGAGTCGGGAAACGACAGGCCATGGACCTTCAGCACCAGCGTGAACGGGTTGAACTGGATCTCGCCGATATCGATCTTGCGTCCGTATTCGGTGGCGACGAAGTCCGTTGCCTTCGAATGGAGCAGGCGTGGCACGCCAAGAAAGCCGAACAGCGTGTACGCGGCGAACAGCGCGACCAGGATCGCGATGAGGATGAGCCGGCCGCGCGTGAACTTCATGATCGCCATAGGCATTGACCTATTTGAGACGCATGGGGCTTTCGACCTATACAGTGCGTCGAAGCGTCGCTTGCTGGGGACAGCGCTCTCTCACAGTAGCCTACGCGGCATGGCCAGGGGATCCGTCACCGTCTTTGTCGAATGCCAGCGCTGCGGGCACAAAGGGCAGCGCGAGGTCGCCTTCTGGCCGCTCCCCGCCGAGGCGCGCTGGCGATGTTCGCTCTGCGCGAACCGCGACTCGCGGTCCATCAAGGTCTGGCACACGGGCGGCTCTTCCGCGGCGCGCATCGTTTCGTTTCCGAAGGGCAAACGCCGTAGTTAGCGAAAATTCCACGGCGCCTCCCACGCCCGCTTCCACGCGACGAGCGCAACTTCCGCGCCGTCACTAACACACCTCAGTTCGGGAGAGATTCATGTTCAAGCGATCCATGGTGGGGCTGCTGATTGCAGCCTCCGCCCTCAGTACCTTTGCGCACGCGGGCAACACGCCCAGCTACACCAACGACGATCCCGCCGTCATCACCGAGTGGAACAGGCTCGCCGAAGGCGCGATCCCGGCTTCCGCCGGCCCGACGCTGCCGCGCGCCTACGCGATGATGCATATCGCGATGTTCGATGCGGTGAACTCCATCGAAGGCGGCTACACACCGTATCGCGTGCGCGTGCCGGCGTATCGCACGGCTTCCGGTGAAGCGGCTGCCGCGCAGGCGGCGCATGACGTGCTGGTCGCGCTGCTGCCAGCCGGCACTGCCGGCTTCGATGCCGCGCTCGCGACGCGCCTCGCGACGATTCACCCGGTGCGTGCGCAACTCGGCGCCAGGTGGGCAGCGAAGTCGCGAAGAAGATCCTCGAGTGGCGCGCGAACGATGGCTGGGCCACGCCCCAGACTTTCACGCCGCCCGCGCTGCCCGGCGTGTGGCAACCCACTCCTCCCGCGTTCGCGGCGGCGACCTTCGTGCAGGCCGGTGACGCGAAGCCCTTCGGTTTGCCCACTCCTTATTACTACCTGCCGCGGCGCCCGCCGGCGCTCAACAGCCAGGAATACGCGGACGCGGTCAATGAGATCAAAGCCATTGGTAGCGCCACCAGCACCGTGCGTACCGCCGAACAGACGCTGCAGGCGCGCCTGTGGGCCAGCGTCGGCTACAAGGAAAACTGGGCGGGCATCTGGAACCAGGTGACCCGCTTCATGACGCTGAGAAACAACCTGACGCTGATCGAGTCCGCGCGCCTGTTCGCGCTGGTCAACGCCAGCATGCAGGACAGCGTACAGACCGCCCAGGCCAGCAAGTTCGTGTACCAGCTCTGGCGCCCGGTGACCGCCATCCAGCGCGCGGGTGAAGACATGAATCCGGCGACCGATGCGGATCCGACCTGGATGCCGTTGCTAACTACCCCGCCGTACCCCTCTTACGCCGGCAACATGGCCTGCATCGGCGCGGGCAGCGCGCGGGCGCTGGCGCTGTTCTTCGGCACCAACGACATCCTGGTGTCGGCGCAATGGTCCAGCACCGATGGCATCAACTACGTGGTCCGCTCATTCCCCGGCTTCTGGCAGATGGCAGAGCACCAGGCCGCGAGTCGCGAATACGGCGGCATCCACTATCACTTCGACACCACGGCGAGCCAGGAAGTCTGCCCGAAGGTGGCTGGCTACATCTTCGGCAACTACATGCGGCCGAAGCGCTATTGAGCTGACGGATCCCGAAGACCTGGCGCCGCCTTCGTCGAACGACGAGGCGGCGCCTTTTTTCGTTCAGCCCGCGGGGCGTTTCGGCTCGGAACTCGCCCACGCCGGCGGCGCGCCGGAACTGCCGAGCTCGGTGCTGGCCTTGCGCAGCAACATGATCAGCGCGCCGATCTGGTCGCCCTGGTCCTGGTGCGGCCCGTTGGCCAGACGTTCTCTCATCCGCTCCAGCGTCTCCGCGAAATCCCTGAGGCGCTTGGACGCGTTCACGTGATCCTGCATCGACGCGGTCACGGACTTTTCGATGTTGTGCAGGTGCCCGAGCATACGCTCGAGCGAGCCGGTATCCGTCCCGCGCGGATCGCGTGCCTGTTCGTACTTGAAAATGATGCGGAGCAGGTTTCGCGCTTGCTCGACGGGGTTCGGCTGTCTGGCCAATTCACTGTTCATTGCGCGGCACAGTGGCAGCCGTCTTCAGGGTTGTCCATCAGATTATTCGCCCAATTCTTCGGGCGGACGGAGGTTCCTGAAGGCCCGCCACAAGACGATGTCATAGACGATCTTGAGCGCCGCGCCCACCACCAAGGGGGCGGCGAGCGATGTTCCGGTCATTAGGAGTCCGGCGATCGCCGGCGCCACCGCCCATCCCGCCAGGCGCACCAGGTGAGTGACCCCGGAGGCGAAGGTGCGTTCTTCGGGGCGAACCACGGCCATCACATAGGACTGCCGGGTGGGAACATCCATCTCCACCAGGGCCTCGCGAACCAGGAACAGTGCCGCGGCCACCGGAAAGCTAGGCATGAACGGCACGGTGAGCAGCAGCAAACTCGAGGGTATGTGCGTGAACACCATGGTATTCACGAGGCCGATGCGGGCCGCAAGCCAGGCCGCCGCGAAGTGCGACAGGGCATTGGCGATGCGTGCCACAAAAAACAGCAATCCGATGGATTCGATGCCTACCCCGAAGCGCTCATAGAAGAAATAGGCGAGCAACGCCGTCGTGAGGAAACCGCCGCCGATGGCGTCGATGGCGAACAGCGCGCTGATCCGCGTCAGGACGCGGCGCGAGGCGGGTGTGACGGCTACGCTTTCCCCGCGCGGGACTTCGATGCGGCCTGACAACCGCAGATAGGCCACGAAAGGCAGCAGCGACAACGCTGCGTAGATCAGGACCGACCCCTGCAGTGCAGGCCGCGGAATCGAGCGTCGTGAAGCGCTGCAATAGCGCCGGCGCCACCGCCAGCAGCGAACCTGCCGCATGTCCGACATCCTGCAGCACGTTGTATTGCGCGAACGCCAGCGTGCGTTGTCCATCGGCCACGGTCGCCGGCAACACCGACTGCTCCACCACGAGCGCCGCGCCCCGATCGCGTCCCATGCCATTGACCATGCCGAGAAACGCGGCGATGCCCAGAGTCAGCACACTCGCGGACAGCGCCAGCATGACCGCGCCGGCAACGCTGAGCGATGTCAGGATCAACAACGTCCGGCGGCGACCGATTCGATCCGAGAAGAAGGTGACCAGCAGCGTGCTGAAGGCGGCGCCCGCGAGCCCCAGGCCGATGACCAACCCGATGGCATTCGCATTCAGGTCGAGGCTCGCAAGGTAGATGCCGAGCAGTACCCCCATCATGCCGGTGGCCAGCGAACGCGCCAGTACGGCGGAGTACAACCAGCGACGGTCGGGCGACTGCGAATCGGTCATGCCGGCATTCTATTCAGCACCGGAGACGACATTGACGTTTCGATAATAGTCGTAATATCGTGTGGCCATGAAGACCCCAAACGTCATCGACGCACTCGGCGCGCTGGCCCACGAATACCGGCTGGCGATCTATCGGCTGCTGGTGGAACAGGGACCCGCTGGCCTTCCCGCCGGCGTCATCGGCGAACGCGTGGGCCTGGTGCCCTCCTCGCTGACGTTTCACCTGCAGTCCCTGCACCGCGCGGGGCTCGTTACACAGTCGCGCGCCAGCCGCCAGCTCATCTACAGCGCCGACTACGGCGCGATGAATGAGCTGGTGGGTTATCTCACTGACAAGTGCTGCAGCGTCAGCGGAAGCTGCGCCACGGAATGCGCGCCGATCCGGGTCGCCAAACCGCTGAAGCGCCGGAAAGTCGCGTGAGCGTCATTCGTCCACGACCTTCGCTCGCCGCCGCGAAAGCCCTGCTCGAGGCGGCAGGGCTGCCGTTTGCCGATCTGACGGACGCCCACTGCGAACACTTCTTCTACTGGGGTCCACCGGACGCGCCGACCGGATTGGTAGGGCTGGAGTTGTTTGGCAACGTCGCGCTGCTGCGCTCGCTGGTGGTCAGTCCCGACACGCGTTCGTCCGGCATGGGAACAGCGCTGGTGCGTTACGCCGAGAGTTACGCGCTCTCGCAGGGTGTGCGGACCCTGTTCCTCCTGACCACCACCGCCGAAGGCTTCTTTGCGCGGCTTGGCTACTTGCACGCCACGCGCGATGCCGCGCCAGCGGCGATCCGTTCCACGCGTGAATTCGCCGGCCTCTGCCCCGCGAGCTCGGCGTTCATGTCCAAACAACTTCAGGAGTCACTGACATGACCGAAAAACCCTTCAACGTGCTGATTCTCTGCACCGGCAACTCGGCGCGCAGCATCCTCGGCGAAGCACTGGTGAATCACTGGGGCCACGGCAAGTTCGTCGGCTACAGCGCGGGCAGTAGCCCGAAAGGCAAAGTGCATCCCATTGCGCTCGAGTTGCTCCGGCATCTGAAGTTGCCCACCGATGGCCTGCGCAGCAAGAGCTGGGATGAGTTCGCGGCGCCGGGCGCGCCGTCGCTCGATTTCGTCTTCACCGTCTGCGACAACGCCGCGGGAGAATCCTGTCCGTACTGGCCCGGCCAGCCGATGACCGCACATTGGGGCGTCGAAGATCCCGCGGCCGTGGAAGGCACCGACACGGAGAAGTGGCTGGCGTTCCGCACGGCGTTTCGTGAGCTCGAAAATCGCATCAAGGTTTTCACGTCGCTGCCGCTGCGCACGCTCGACCGCGCCAAGTTGCAGGCGCACCTGAACGAAATCGGCCGTACCCGACTCGACGAGGCAGGCTGACGATGCGACGCGCGGTCACGGCAGAGTTTCTCGGCGCGATGCTGTTGACCGCCGCAGTGGTGGGCTCCGGAATCATGGGCGAGCGCCTCGCGGGTGGAAACGCTGCGATCGCATTGCTGGCAAACACCGGCGCGACCGTGGCGGCACTCGCAACGTTGATTGCCTTGTTTGGCCCGACCAGCGGCGCCCATTTCAATCCCGTAGTCACGCTGGTGGCTTTATGGCGCGGCGAGACTCGGCCTGACCAAACCATCGCCTTTATCTTTGCGCAGATCGCCGGCTGTTGCGCCGGTGCCGTACTCGCCCATGCCATGTTCGAGCTGCCGCTCATCCAGGCCTCGACGCATGTGCGCACAGGATTTGCCCAGTGGCTTTCCGAGAGTGTCGCAACGGCCGGCCTCATTGTCGTGGCGTTCAGCTCGCCCACGATCACCGCCGCGGCCTGGCGCGTGTCTGCCTGGATCGGCGCCGCCTACTGGTTCACTGCTTCCACCTCCTTCGCGAACCCCGCGATCACGCTCGGGCGTTCGCTCACGGACAGCTTCGCCGGCATCCGGCCAGCCGACGCGCCGGGGTTCATCGCGGCGCAGCTCGCGGGAGCCGTGCTGGGCGTGATGCTGTTGCGCCTGCTGGCGGAACAAAAGGCGGCGGCATGACTGACGCCATCGCGCTCGCCAACCGTCTCAACCGCGAGTGTGAATGCGCGGCAACCGACCTGCCTGCCCTGCGGCAACAACTCGATCTGGTCGAATCGCATCTGCATCTGTTCGCCCATGTCCCGGTATTCGTGGCGAAGGAACACGCGCGCGAAATGCAACGCGTGATCAGCGCGGTCGACGCGGTCTCTCGCCTGCCGGCCTTTCGCGAGCAGGTACTGGCAAACGCACCCGGGATTGCGCAGCACTCACCGCCGAACCGCGGTGTGTTTTTCGGCTTCGACTTTCACATCGCAGCGGATGGACCGAAGCTCATCGAAATCAACACCAACGCCGGCGGCGCGTTGCTCAACATCGAAATGCAGCGTGCGCAACTCGCCTGCTGCACGCAGGCCACGGATTTCCTTCGCATGGAGCCGACGGCCGAGTCGCGTGCGCAGGCAATCGTGGACATGTTCAGGCAGGAGTGGCGGCTGGCGCGCGGCGCTGAGCCGCTCCAAACCATCGCCATCGTCGACGACTCTCCCGGCGAGCAATACCTGTTCCCCGAGTTCCTGTTGTTCAAGTCGCTGTTCGAAGCGCAGGGCATTCGCGCGCTCATTGTCGACGCACGCGATCTGTCGGTTGATTCCGATTCGCTGGTGCACGACGGGCAGCGCATCGATCTCGTCTACAACCGCTGCACGGATTTCTACTTCGCGGACGCAGCACACGCGGCGCTCGCCGAAGCGTATCGGCGCGATCTGGCGGTGATCACGCCGCACCCGTTCGCGCATGCGCTGTACTCGAACAAAGACAATCTCGTCCTGCTGAGTGACGCCGCCACGCTGCGCTCGATGGGCGCCGCGGACGCGGACATCGAAATACTGACCCGCGCGATTCCACGGACGTTACGGATCACGCAGCCCGAACAGCGCTGGTGGGATGAGCGCAAGCAATGGTTTTTCAAACCCAGCTCCGGGTTTGGCAGCCGGGGTGCGTATCGCGGTGACAAGATCACGCGCCGCGCCTTCGGTGATGTCATGCGCGGCAACTACATCGCGCAACAGATCGCGCCACCCAGCGAACGGCAGCGCGGTGCGATGGCCGCCTGCTTCAAGCTGGACGTGCGCAACTACGTCTATGACGGCGTGACGCAGCTCATGGCGGCGCGCCTCTTCCAGGGTCAGACCACGAATTTCCGGACTGCCGGCGGCGGCTTCGCCCCGGTCTACCAGCTCGCCTAAGGCCGCTTCGCGTACTCCGCGTCGAAGCGCGCCTCGAGTTTCGGATGCACGCCGCGCATCCGGTCGACGACGCGCTTGGCCCAGTCATAGTATTCGCGCTTGCGCTCGAGCGACCACCCGGCGGGCGGCGCCCCATCGATATCGCTCACGTTGGCGATCTTGTCGGCGAGCTTCACCAACTTGGCGCGCGTGCTGACATGCGCGGCTTTGTCCACCTGCGCCTGCTTGCGGTCGAGCTTGTCGAGCGACTTGTCGTCGGAGCATTCGGCCACGATGTTTGCGATCTCGTGACCGAACACGATTTCGATCTCGTCATGCGTGGTCTTCGTGTCCTCGATGGTGTCGTGCAAAAGCGCCGCAGCCAGCACGATGGGATCCTCGACGTCCGCCTGCACCAGGATGTAAGCGACTTGAATCGGATGATTGATGTACGGCGACGCTTCAGCGTCCTTGCGTTTCAGAAGCCGGTGCTTCTCAGCCGCGAAGGCCGCCGCCTGCAGAACGAGTTCCATGTGGGTCGACATTGCCGCCCACATTACCTGTCAGGCAATCTGCGTAGCAAGCCGTGGCCGCGCGGGTTGATAGGCGCCAGGCAGCCGTCGAAAGCCCACGCACAGCCGATTCCAGCCATTGATGGCGACGATGGCCATTGAAAGATTGACCAGTTCCTCTTCCGAGAAATGTGCGCGAGCCAGTGCGTAGTCCTCGTCCGGCACGTTTGTCTCCGAAAGTAGCGTGACCGACTCGGTCCACTGCAGCGCGGCCCTTTCGCGGTCCGAATAAAACGGGGATTCGCGCCAGGCGCTCAGCAGGTACAGGCGTTGCTCACTCTCGCCCGCGGCGCGCGCGTCCTTGGTGTGCATGTCGATGCAGTAGGCACAGCCGTTGATCTGCGACGCGCGCAACTTCACGAGTTCGAGCAGCGAATGCGGAAGTCCGCAGCCGTTCACGTAGTTCTGCAATGCCAGCATCGCGTTAACGGCGGCCGGCGACACTTTGTGGAATTCGATTCTCGAGTTCATGGCTACCTCTTCGTGTCCTCAGATTTCCTTAACGCGGCTTTCAGACAACTCAACCTTCACTGAGTTCGTCGATGACATGCTTTGTTCACGTATCCGCGGTCTATCCCTAAAGAGATAGGCCACTGCCTTCCGCATTAGCCCCGACTCGTGCCTCACCCGGTCAATGTGCGATGGGGACCGGAAGCGGAAGATGTGCCTCACAACCTGACGGGAGATTCCCTCGTGCCCAAGACCAACAAGTCCTCGATTGCCATCACACTCATGGCTCCAATCGCCGCCCTGATCCTCAGCGCCTGCGCGCGTAATGAAGCTGCCGAAACTCCCGCTGCACCGCCGCCGGTTCAGGCCGCCAAGGTGGTATCGAAGTCGGTGACCGAGTTCGACGAATTCACCGGCCGTTTCGAGGCAGTTGAAAGGGTCGAAGTCCGTCCACGCGTATCGGGCTATGTGATGGCCACGAAATTCGAGCAGGGCCATGAAGTGAAGAAGGGTGACATCCTGTATGTCATCGACCCGCGTCCCTATCAAGCGACGCTCAAGCATGCGCAGGCCGAACTGACGCGTGCGCGCACGCAGACTGCGCTGGCCCAATCCGAACGCGTCCGCGCGACCAAGCTGGTCGAGAAGCGCGCGATCTCGCAGGAGGAGTTCGACACGCGCACCTCGGGCTACGAGCAGGCCGCCGCCAATCTGCAGGCGGCTGAAGCGGCCGTGGATTCCGCGGCACTCGATCTTTCCTTCACCGAGGTGCGGGCGCCGATCGCAGGATTGGTAGGCCGCGCGGAAATCACCGCAGGCAATCTCGTGGCGGCGGGACAGACGCTGCTCACCACGGTGGTGTCGATCAATCCCATCTACGTGTCCTTCGACGGCGACGAGCAGGTGTATCTGAAGTACGTCGGCCTCGACCTGCGCGGTGAGCTCAAGAGCTCGCGCAACGCGCGCAATCCGGTGTGGGCGGGCCTCGCCGATGAACAAGGCCATCCGCACGAAGGTGTCATGGTGTTCCTCGACAACGAACTCGACCCGGCCACCGGCACGATCCACGCGCGCGGTCTGTTCCAGAACCCCGACCGCCGTTTCACGCCGGGCATGTTCGCGCGCGTCAAGACTGATCGGCAGCGGCCAGTACGACGCGCTGCTCATCAATGACAGCGCGATCGGCACCGATCAGAGCGTGAAGTTCGTGCTGCGCGTCGGCGCGGACAACAAGATCGAGTACACGCCCGTGAAACTCGGCCCGCTCATCGATGGCCTGCGCGTGGTGCGCGAGGGCCTGAAGGTGAACGACGTCATCGTGGTGAAGGGCCTGCAGCAGGTGCGCCCTGGCATGCCGGTGACGCCGCAGCTGGTCGCCATGGGTGAGCCGCGCCGCGGTGGCAACACGCTCGTCGCGCAGAACTAAGAATCTTTAGCGAGAAGCCCAATGAAATTCTCAAGCTACTTCATCGACAGGCCGGTGTTCGCATCGGTCCTGTCGGCTTTTATCCTGATCGCGGGCGCCATCTCGCTGTTCAAACTACCCATCAGCGAGTATCCGGAAGTCGTTCCGCCCTCGGTGGTGGTACGCGCCGCCTACCCCGGCGCCAACCCCAAGGTCATTTCTGAAACGGTTGCCGCGCCGCTCGAGCAGGAGATCATCGGCGTCGAGAACATGCTGTACATGTCTTCTCAGGCGACGATGGACGGCACGCTGGCGTTGACCGTCACCTTCCGCATCGGCACGGACATCGACCGCGCGCAGGTGCAAGTCCAGAACCGTGTGCAGCAGGCGCTGCCGCGGTTGCCCGAAGAAGTCCGCGCCATCGGCGTATCCGCGCTCAAGAGCTCGCCGGCGTTCCTCATGGTGGTGCATCTCACCTCCCCTGACGGCCGTTACGACTCCTTGTATCTGCGCAACTACGCCACCTTGAACATTCGCGACACCCTCGCCCGCCTTGACGGCGTGGGTGACGTGCGCGTGTTCGGCGCCGGCGACTACGCCATGCGCGTCTGGCTGGATCCGCAGAAGATGGCCGCGCGCGATCTCACCACCGGCGACGTGGTTGCCGCGATCCGTGACCAGAACGTTCAAGTAGCCGCCGGCCAGGTGGGCGCACCGCCCGCCGCGGGCTCGGAGTTCCAGCTTGCTTTGAATGCCAAGGGCCGGCTGGAAAGCGAGAGCGAATTCGGCGACGTCGTGGTCAAGTCCGGCGAGAACGGCGAAGTCGTGCGGTTGCGCGACATCGCGCGCCTGGAACTGGGCGCTTCTTCGTATGCCACGCAGTCTTTGTTAGGCAATGAAAACGCGGTCGCCATTCCGATTTTCCAGGCGCCGGGATCGAACGCACTCGATCTGTCCAACAAGGTCCGCGCCGACATGGAGACTCTGAAGAAGAGCTTCCCGCAAGGCATGGACTACAAAATCATCTACGACCCGACGCAGTTCGTGCGTCAGTCCATCGACGCGGTGTTGCACACATTGCTGGAGGCCGTGGCGCTGGTCGTGCTGGTGGTCATCCTGTTCCTGCAGACCTGGAGAGCCTCGATCATTCCGCTCGTCGCCGTGCCGGTGTCGGTCATCGGCACGTTCGCGGTGCTGCATGCGCTCGGCTTCTCGATCAACACGCTGTCGCTGTTTGGACTGGTGCTGGCCATCGGCATCGTGGTGGACGACTCCATCGTCGTGGTCGAAAACGTCGAGCGGCATATCGCGAATGGTGAGAGACCACTCGAGGCCACCAAAAAGGCCATGAGCGAAGTGAGCCGTCCCATCATCGCCATCACGCTGGTGTTGTGTGCGGTGTTCATCCCTGTGGCTTTCGTCGAAGGCCTCACGGGTCAGTTCTACCGCCAATTCGCACTGACGATCGCCATATCGACGGTGATCTCGGCCTTCAATTCGCTGACGCTCTCACCCGCGCTGGCCGCTTTGCTGCTCAAGCCGCACGGCGCGCCGCCGGATGCGCTGACCCGCGGCATGGACAAGTTGTTCGGCCGCTTCTTCGCACGATTCAACAGGATGTTCACCAAGGCGAGCGAAGGCTATTCCCGGAGCGCAGCGCGTACAGTCAAACGTGCGCCGATCGCCATCGCCGTCTACGCCGGGCTCGTGGCGCTGACGGTGTTCGGCTTCTACAAGACGCCTGCGGGCTTCATTCCCCAGCAGGACAAGCTCTATCTGGTGGGCATCGTCCAGTTGCCGCCGGCCTCGTCGATCGACCGTACTTCCGAGGTCGTGCGGCGCATGGGCGAGATCGCCAAGGCCGAACCCGGTGTGCTCGACTCCGTGCAGTTCGCGCGGCATGTCGGCCAATGGCTTCGCAGCGCAGTCCAGTGCCGCGCTGGTGTTCTTCCCGCTCAAGGATTTCGACGAGCGTAAAGGTCTTACGGCCGGTGCGATCGCCGGTTCATTGAACCAGAAGTTCGCCGGCATCCAGGATGCGTACATCGCGGTGTTCCCGCCGCCGCCGGTCATTGGCCTCGGCACGCTGGGCGGCTTCAAGCTCAACGTGCAAGACCGTCAGAATCGTGGCGCGGAAGCGTTGTATGGCGCCGTGCAGAACGCTTTGCAGAAGGCGTGGGCGGATCCGCAGCTCGCCGGCGTGTTCTCCAGCTATCAGATCAACGTGCCGCAGCTGGACGTCGAAGTGGATCGCCTCAAGGTCAAGCGCCAGGGCGTAAAGCTCAACGACGTGTTCCAGACGCTGCAAGTCAACCTGGGATCCCTCTATGTCAATGACTTCAACCGATTTGGCCGTACTTACCGTGTGGTCGCACAGGCGGATGCGCCGTTCCGTTCGCAGGTGGACGACATCCTTCCTCTCAAGACTCGCAATGCCGCGGGCGAGATGGTGCCGCTCGGCTCACTGATCTCGGTCAAGGAATCGTTCGGTCCGGACATCGTCGAGCGGTTCAACAGCTACTCGAGCGCTGACATCAACGGCGGTCCTTCGCCGGGCCACAGCTCGGGCCAGGCGCAGGCGGCGATCTCGAAGATCCTCGACGAGACCCTGCCGAACGGCATGACCTACGAATGGACAGACCTCGCGTTTCAGCAGATCGAGGCCGGTGACGCCGCGCTGTTCGTGTTCCCGCTCTGCGTGCTCTTCGTGTTCCTGGTGTTGGCCGCGCAGTACGAAAGCTTCACGTTGCCGCTCGCGATCATCCTGATCGTGCCAATGGCGCTGTTGGCCGGACTCGTGGGCGTCAGGCTCCAGGGCGGCGACAACAACATCTTCACGCAGATCGGCTTCCTGGTGCTGGTGGGCCTTGCATCCAAGAACGCCATCCTGATCGTCGAGTTCGCGAAGCATCTGCAGGAACAAGGCCGCGATCGCGTGACCGCGGTGCTCGAAGCCGCGCGCCTGCGTCTGCGTCCCATCGTGATGACGTCCATCGCTTTCATCATGGGCGTGTTGCCGCTGGTGCTTGCCAGCGGGGCCGGCGCCGAAGTGCGTCGCGCCATGGGCGCGGCGGTTTTTTCGGGAATGATCGGTGTGACCGTGTTCGGTCTGCTGCTGACGCCCGTGTTCTTTGTGTTGCTGCGCCGGGAGCAGAAAGAAGCCGAGCCGGCGATTGGTACCGAGGTTGTCTCTCATGCGTAAGTTCAAGTTCCTGTTAGCGCCGATCGCCGCGGCCGTGCTGGCCGCCTGCGCCGTGGGCCCGGACTACCACGCGCCGGAAACGAAGGCCGCGGAGAAATTCGACAACATGGAGCCCAACTACTCCACCGGGCAAGGCACCGCTGCGTTCTGGCACACTTTCTCCGATTCGGAGCTCGACAAACTCGTGACCGACGCGCTCGCGTCGAACCACGACCTGCGAATCGCGCTCACGCGAGTTGAGGAAGCACGGGCGCTGCGCCGCGATGCCGCCTTCGATCTCGCGCCCAGCATCAACGCCAGTGGCGGCTACACCAAGACGCGCACGTCGAACCAGGGCCTCCTGACGGGCGCCGCGCGCGATTCCGAGTTCTACGACGCCGGCTTCGACGCGTTCTGGGAGCTCGACTTCTTCGGCGGCGTACGCCGCGGGCTCGAAGCCAGCAAGGCCGAGCTCGGCGCCGAGGAAGCCAGCCTGCAGGACGTGCAGGTCATCGTCACCGGTGAAGTGACGCGCACCTACTTCGAGCTGCGCGGTCAGCAGCTTCAGCTCAACGTCGCGCGCCGCAACGTTGCGAACCAGCAGTCGACGCTCGAGCTCGCGCAAGCCCGCCTCGACGCCGGCAGCGGCACGGAATTCGACACGGCGCGCGCGCAGGCCCAGCTTTCCACGACGCTCGGGACCATCGGGCCACTGGAAGCAACCGTGGCGCGTTCGATCCATCGCCTCTCGGTCCTCGTCGGCCGCGAGCCCGGCGCTCTGCGCGCTGAACTCACGCCGACGCAGAACCTGCCACCGTTGCCGGGCATCGTGTCCGTGGGCGATCCGGCCAGCCTCTTGCGCCGCCGGCCGGATATCCGCGTCGCCGAGCGCGAACTGGCGGGCGCCACGGCGCAGATCGGCGTTGCGGTGGCGGACCTCTTCCCGCGCGTGACCTTCACAGGCAGCGCCGGCTATGTGGCCGGCTCTTCGGGCGCGCTGGGCGACCGCGGCACGGATGCGTATGTGCTCGCCCCCGGCATTTCCTGGGGCATCTTCGACTACGGCCACGTGCAGGCGCGTATCGGCGCCGCCAAGTGGCGCAAGGAAGGCGCACTGCTGCGGTATGAAAAGACCGTGCTCCAGGCGCTGGAGGAAACCGAGGACTCCCTGGTTACGCACGCCCGGGCACGCGATCGCCTGGTGCACGACGAAGCCGCGGTGCAGGCCAGCACTACAGCCGCCGGGCTGGCGCGCGTACGTTATGAAAACGGCGCCAGCGACTTCTTACAGGTGCTGGATGCCGAGCGGACCCTGCTCCAGTCCGAGGACCAGCTGGCCCGCAGCCGTACCGAGGCTGCCACCAGCCTGATTGCCGTGTACAAGGCCCTGGGCGGGGGTTGGGAGGGAGCGCCCCATCCCAATTGAGGGAGGGAAATCAATGCCTTCCGCTAGTAGAGTTACGCACATGAGCATCAACCCCGTAGACCTCGCCGCCGCGGCCGAAGGCATTCTCAATACCCAGTACCTGTTGCAGCGTGAACGGCTGCTGTCGGCCTCGGCCCAGGCCAGCCGCCTGTTGCTGGAAGCGCCCGACGCCATGAAGGCCATGCCCGAGGTGCTGCAATTGTTAGGCGAAGCGGCGCAGGTGGATCGCACCGCGCTCGCGTTCGCCGAGATCGGCCCCAACGGCGAGAAGTGGCTCAAGATCCAGGCCGAGTGGGTTACTGAATCGTTGACCGATGCACACTGCCCGATGGGCGAGTGTGACGGCACGGTTTGGAATGAACCTCGCTCCGATCAGTTCTGCTCAATGCTGCAATCCGGAAAGAGCGTGGTGTTTTGTCCCGATGCGGCGCGCGCCATCGAAGGCGTGAGCATCACCAGCGACAAGGCTCGCACCTCGGCCATC
Source organism: uncultured Pseudomonadota bacterium (assembly GCA_963736955.1). GTDB lineage: Bacteria > Pseudomonadota > Gammaproteobacteria > Steroidobacterales > Steroidobacteraceae > CADEED01. Next base: position 287,996 of record CAVTQT010000008.1, on the reverse strand, counting down.
GTCCCCATCCTCGTCGACGGCGAATACGTCGGCGTCATCGGCTTCGATGACTGGCAGCGCGTGCGTGAATTCGATTCTTCGATCGTCTCGGCGCTCGAGATTGCCGCCGGCCTCGTCGGCGCCGCCCTGCACCGCCAGCGCCTGGTTGAGACCATGCGGCGCGAACGCGAGCTCGCCGCCGAGGAACGGCTGTCGTCCGCGACGCGGGCCAACTCGCTGCTGCGCACGAATCTGACCAAGCTGGCGCGCGATGCCGACCCGCAGGACTTCGTCAGCAACATCCTCATCGACGCCACGCGCCAGCTCGACGCTGCGGCGGCGTACACCATCGGTTTCGACAAGACCGCCAATCTGTGGAAGGCCTTCATCCACGTCGAGGGCGGCAAGGTTGCTCCGCCGCCCTACCAGGCCACGGCCACGCCGGATGAAACCCGCTTGAGCGAAGTGCTCGCGCTGTTCACCGAACCTTCGTTCTACCAGGTGCAGCCGCTCGACCGCATCCAGTGGCCTGGCGCTGCCGACTGGCATGCGCGCGAAGGTCACAAGAGTGTCTATCTACTGCCCGTGGTGGTCGGCGAGCAGACCGTGGGCTGCATCGGGCTGGCGTTCAAGCAGGACGAGGCGTTGAGCACCGAGCGCGCCGAGCTCGCGCTCGCGGTCGCGCACCAGATCACGTTGTGCATTGGCCTGAAGAAGCTCGGCATGGCCGCCAAGGACGCCGCGGTGCTCGCCGAGCGCAACCGCATCGGCCAGGAAATCCACGACGGCCTCGCCCAGGGCTTCACCGGCATCCTCATGCAGCTCGGGGCCGCCGAAGAAGCCATGCATGAGTGCGCGCGCAATTCTCCGCTGCCTTCCATCCTTACCCGTATTGCCGACCTGGCGCGCCAGGGCCTCGCCGATGCGCGCCGCTCCGTGATGGCGCTGCGCCCCGACCAGACCAAGCGCGTTGGCCTCGAGCTCGCACTACGCCAGCTCGCCGAGCGCGCCACCGTCGAAGGCCGCGCCACCTGCAGCTTCGAAGGCGCCGTAATTGGCGACGGCCTCGTGCCCGAGCGCCAGCACGAACTGTTGCGCATCGCCACCGAGGCGGTGAGCAACGCGTTGCGCCATGCGCATCCGACCACGGTCCGAATCGTGCTCCTGGAAGAGATTACACAGTGGACCATGAGCGTGATCGATGATGGCCGTGGCATGACCCTGAGCCCGGATCTCTACGCCCAACAGGGCTACGGCCTGAACAACATGCGGGAACGCGCTGGCGCCATCGGCGGCGAATTCCTGATCGAAAGCAAACCCGGCGAAGGCACGCGCATCGTGGTCAACCTGCCGCGTCCCCACGCTGCCAATGTCAGCAAACTCAAGGCTCTGAATGAACGCCGTGGCTAAATTGCCCGCCCGCAAGATCAGCGTGATCCTCGCCGACGATCATCCTGTGGTGCGCGACGGCCTGGCGGCCATCGTCAATCAGCAACCCGACATGCAGGTGGTGGCCGAGGCCGGCGACGGCGCAGAGGCGCTCGACCTGTACGAACAGCACAAGCCCGACGTGATGGTGCTCGACCTGCGCATGCCCAAGATGGACGGCGCCGCCGTCGTGCAGAAGGTGCTCGAGAAATACCCGAAGGCCTGCCTGCTCATCATGACCACCTACGATGGCGACGAAGACATCTTTCGTTCCCTCAGCCAGGGCGCTAAGGGATACCTGCTGAAAGACGCGCCACGCCAGGAGATTCTCTCGGCGATCAGGGCCGTGGCCGACGATCGCCCGTATACCTCCTCGGGCGTTGCCGCCAAGGCGTTGCAGCGCATGTCGAAGCCCAGCCTCACAGCGCGAGAGGTGGATGTTCTGCAGCTCGTGGCCGAAGGTCGCAGCAACAAGGACATCGCGCGCCGCCTCGCGATCACCGAAGGCACCGCCAAGACGCACGTCAAGGCCATCCTCGGGAAGTTAGATGCCATCAGCCGCACCGAGGCAGTGGCCGTCGCCCACAAGCGCGGGCTCATCCGGCTCTGACGCGAAAAAGGCGCCGGAGCTCCTGTGGTGATGTGCTTGCATCCTGTAGGAAATCTACGACCCGCTGTTCAGTGAATCGCCGCTTCGGGCAACCAGCGGCTTCATGGATACTGGAACCGTAGATTCATAAACCAATCCTCGTGATTGACCGATGTGAATCTGCACGTGGCGGCAACAAGCATCTTATGAATGCGACATTGACCGCCGCAAAGAGGCCGCGTTTTCACGCGGCCTCTTCTTGAGGGCTACGCCCACGTCGGAAAGCGTCGCCTTCGGCGCCGGCCGTGAATGTCTAAGAGCGCAAATGTCCACGGTGGCGAGCATTTAGCGCTCCCTCTTCTCCCTCTCATTGCACTCCATACAGTCCGCTGCGCCGCGGACTACTGAATGGACGTCAGCGAACACCGCTCGGTACCGTTCGCACATGACAACCAAACGAAGCAAGTACGACCCCCTGGCCACGTCCAGCCACTCCCGCTGGCTCGTGCTCCGCGACATGTTTCACAACGTGCTCGACACCACCGAACTACTGCCGGGCACCGACCTGCGCCAGGCATTCGCCGACGGCCTCACTGCGCTCGAGCGCGACGGCTGGCAGAGCGAAGGCGCCAGCGGCTCCATGGTCTTTGTTAGGCGTGGCGGCGAGCGCCGCCTGCTTTCGGTGCACGAGCATGATCCGCACGAGCCGCTTCCCCCGGGGCATGGAGTGCTCTCCGGCAGGTGTGCGACATGTGAGTAGCGCGTCCGGAGCGAAGTGGCTAGTCTCGCGACCGATGATTTCACGCTCACTCATCGTCTACCGCGGACGCGCCGGCGATCGCAACACTCGCGGCACGGCGGGCGCCCAGCTGCTCGGTGCACTGCTGGCGCGCCGTTATGCCCTCGACACCACGTTCGTCAGCAGGCCGCAGGCGCCGCTGCCGACTACCGCCTGGGACGAACAGCTCGCGGCGGCGCGCGGCGATCTGCATGCGTTCGCGGACGCGCTGCGCGCTTCGTTGAGCGCCGGTCATCGCGCCATCGTCGCCATGGGACGTTGCGCGGCGGGGCTCGCCACCATTCCCGTGGTGGCGGAACGCCACCCGGATGCCTGCGTGGTGTGGTTCGACGCGCATGGCGATTCGAATCTTCCGTCCTCCAACGCGGTGCCGTACCTCGGGGGCATGGTGCTCACCGGTGCGGCAGGCCACTGGGACAGCGGGCTTGGCGCCGGCCTGAATCTTGCGAACGTGGTGCTGGTGGGCGCGCGCGACCTCGACCCGCATGAGAAGGAATTGATTGCCGCCGGGCAGCTGAAAGTCGTGGAAGTGGGGCCAAAACTTCCCGAGCGGCTGAGCGCCGCGGTCGGTGCGCGCGATGTCTACGTGCATCTCGACTGCGATGTGCTCGAGCCGGGCATTGTGCCGATCGAATACCAGGTGACGGGCGGCCTGACGCTCGAAAATCTGCGCGCTTGCGCCATCGCACTCGCACGCCGGAAGGTCATCGGCGTCGAAGTGGCGGAATTCGAATCCGAATGGCTCGACGGCCGTCCTGCCACGCCCGACCGACTGGTCGACGCGATTGCGCCTTTACTGGGCTGAAAATCGTGTTTTCCACTGCTCACGCGTCTGGCCCCAGGCGTCGACGGGCATGTGCTCGAATGGCACCGGCATGCGCACCCGGCGCAGGTAGCTAGAGCCGAGTCGCTTTGCCACTCCCTGCGACGCCAGGTTCTGCTCGTCGATGCAGTGAATGACTTCAGACCATCCCAGCACATCGAAGGCATAGTCCATGGCGGCCGCGGCGCCTTCGCTGGCGTAGCCCTTGCCCCAGTGCTCGCGCGCGATGCCCCACCCCACTTCGGGTTCCGGCCAGCCCTCGGGATTCCAGGGCCCCAGTCGCCCCACCCATTGACCGCTCGACTTCTCGATGACCGAGAACATGGCGATGCCCGTCATGGTCCACGCACCACACATGCACATGAATGTCCGCCAGGCGGTGGGCCTGCGGCTGCGGGCCACCGATGAATCTCGTGGCGACTTCATCCTCGAGAAAGGCTGCCCACGCATCGAAGTCTTCCATGCGCGGTGGACGCAGGATCAGTCGCGGGGTTTCGAGACGCAGCGACGCAAGATCTGGCTGGTTCATGTGGCGAAGCATAGCTGCGTCCGGAACTACGTCGACACTGCTAGTGTCCCTACTTTATGCCGCCCCCGAAAAAGCGCCGCCGCACCATCACCAAAGTGCTCGCCGCCGTCGTCGCTTACCTGCCCTTGTCCGTCGCTTATCTGGCATACAGCGGTCAACTCTCGGCGCGCGACTGGCGCACCGCCTCGCGCGAATCCGCGGGACTGGCGCCTGACCCGGCCACTACTCGCGAAGCCGTAATCCAGGTCTACTCGGCCCGCGCCGTGAGCTGGCGCGGATGGTTCGGCGTGCACACGTGGATCGCCGTGAAGCCGCGCGACGCCAGCGAGTTCACCGTGCACGAAGTCATGGGATGGCGCCTGAAACGCACCGGCACGGCGCTGGTGGCGCGCAATCGCCCGGCCGACGGCTATTGGTACGGCGCGCGTCCCGAGTTGTTAGGTGACATCCGCGGTCCCGGCGTCGAGGCCATCATCGATCGCATCGACGACGCCGTGAAGGAGTATCCCTACCCGAACACCTACCACGTCTGGCCTGGTCCCAATTCCAATACCTTTGTCGCCTTCGTGCTGCGCCGGGTGCCGGAGCTCCGGGTCGATATGCCGCCGACGGCCATCGGCAAGGACTATCTCGGCTGGCAATCCGTGAACACCACGCCGAGCGGCACGGGCGGCCAGGTCAATTTGGTCAGGCCTGCTCGGGGTCTCCGTGGGGCTCGAAGAGGGCCTCGAGGTCAACCTGCTCGGTCTCAACTTCGGCGTGGATCCGAAGAGCCTGTCGATCAAACTACCGATCGTGGGAAGGCTCGGGCCGGCGCGCGACAATACGCCGATGCACGTCGAGCTTCGCGAACCTTGACGCATGTCTGTCAGTTACCTCCGCCGCCGCCATCTGAACAGCCACCGCCGGAATCCACGGCCCCAGAGCTGCAATCCGTACTTTGACCGTGATGACCGGCGCTGTCGGCTCCGCCACCTATAGCCAGCGGCACATAAAGATACGAGGAATCCTGCTGCGGCAGTGTGCTGTCGAATCGATTCTTCTGGCTGCGCGAGCCCGAGTTACGCGCTCGCCGGACCAGCAGCACCGCAACTGCCACCAGCGCGACGAGCAGCAATATCGTTTGTAGCTTCATATCGTTCCCTCATCCATAAAGGCCGATGATGCAAGTCGGGGCGCGCTGCCTTCGCAACGCGCCCCGCCTGATTTCCTGCGAGACGATCAGCCGTGCGCTTTCGCACCCTTGCTCAGCGCGAACTCTTCTTCCGGCGACAGGATGAGCTGATTCCTGCCATACACCGCGAAGTAGAGAATGCCGAGCACATAGAAGCCGGCGACGTAATACACCGCGCCGCGATAAATCGGATCCTGCAGCTGGAAGTAGATAGTCACGAGCGCCACGACGATCGTCACCACGGCGCCGGGAATGCCCACCGGGCTGCGATACGGCCGCTCGATGTTGGGCATGTTCTTGCGCAGAACGATGAACGACAGCCCCTGCATCGCGTACGAGATCATCGCGCCGAACACCGCCATGTTGAGCAATGTGCCGCCGATGATGGCCGTGCTCTTGGTGGCATCTCCTTTCACCGCGAACCACAGGATCATCATGGTCGCGAAGCCGAGCGCGCTGCCGATGTACAGCGCCATGTGCGGCACCTTCTTATCGTTGGTCAGCGACATGAACGGCAGGTAGTAACCGGCGCGCGCCAGTGAATAGATCTGCCGGCCGTAGGCGTAGATGATCGTGTGGAAGCTGGCGATGAGTCCGATGACCGCGAGGAACGCCAGCGTCTTGGCGGCGCCGCTGCCATACAGAACGCGGAAACCATCGAGCAACGGCTCACCCGACGCCGACAGCGTGAACGCGCCGTGCATCTTGCCTTCGTCCAACGAGCCGACGCTCGAGTTCAGGAAGGTGATGAGCAGCGCCGACACCATGAGCGTCAACATGCCGAGGATCAGTCCTTTGGGCATGTCCTTCTTGGGATCTGCGGATTCCTCGGCAGCCAGCGGCAACTGTTCGATGGCGAGGAACAACCACACCGCGAACGGCAGCGTCATAAGAACGCCCTTGACGCCGAACGGGAACCAGGATCCGCCGCCCTCGGGTAGCTCGACTTTCGCGCCATCCGCACCGACACCGATGTTCAGCGCCCAGCGATCGAAGTCGATCGACGGGATCGCGCTCACCCAGTACACCGCGAGGATGAGCAGCGCCGCCACGGTGACCAGCACCGATACGCGGAACGACAACTCCACTCCTAACAGGTTGAGCAGCAGGAATACGATATAGGAGCCCAGCCACCAGACCGGTTGGTATTCGGGCCCGGTTTCGAATATGGCCCCGAGGTATGAGCCTATGAAGAACACGATGACCGCCGGAGTCAGGATGTACTCGATGCTCTCCGCGAGACCGGTGAACATGCCACCCCAGGGACCCATGGCGCTGCGTGCGAACGAATACGCGGCGCCGGTGTGCGGCAGCGCGGGCGACATCTCGGCGAGACTGAAGATGAGACCCCAGTACATGGCCGCGATGATGAACAGCGCGACCAGCATCGATCCGAATCCGTTCGCGAGGCCGAAATTCCAACCCGAATAGTGTCCCGAGATCACGGCGCCGACGCCGAGAGCCCAGAGCGACCACACCTTGGCGTAGCGTTTGAGGCCGCGTTTCTCGAAGTAGTCGGCGCCGACTTGTTTGTAGCTGACGCCGCCGGACGAAGATTGATCGTTCATGCGTAACTCCCCGTGGTTTCGCCCGCCTTCGTAGATGTGCGGGTCGGGCCGAGTATAGGCCGATGCCTTAAGGTCCCCGCAAGCGGGACGACGGGCGAGCCTCCGACGTTTGCCGGAGAAACGACGGCACGACTTCAGTGCGCCGGGCGCAACTGATTGTTTGCCCAAGGAATCAGGCGTACGCCGGGACACCCACCTCACGCTTGCGTGGATGCAGATGGCTGAAGAATTGCTCGGTGGCGGCACGCCAGGTGAACAGCCGCGAGCGGGCCAGCGCATCCGCGCGATCGAGCTTCAGCGCGTCCAGGCAGGCGGTGCGCAGGTCTTCATGCAACACGCCGGCCTTCGACGTGCCGATGACATCGCGCGGGCCCGTCACCGGATAGGCGGCCACCGGCAGCCCGCAAGCCATGGCCTCCAGCAACACCAGGCCGAACGTGTCGGTCTTGCTCGGAAACACGAACACATCAGCGGCGGCGTAGACCTTGGCGAGTTCCTCGCGGTCTAACAACCCGAGGTAGTTCACCTGCGGGAAGCGCTCGCGGATGCGTTCGAGCGCCGGACCCGTACCCACCACCCACTTCGATCCAGGCAGGTCGAGTTCGAGGAACGCCTCGACGTTCTTCTCCACGGCCACGCGTCCCACGTACAGGAAGATCGGCGGCGTGCTGTTGAGGCGCTGGCTCGGTTGCGGATGAAAGACGTCGGCATCCACGCCGCGCGACCAGAGCTTCACGTTCTTGAAGCCATTCGCCACGAGATCGTCGACCACGACCTGCGTCGGCGCCATCACGCCTTTCGACGGCCCATGGAAATGCCGCAGCCAGGCGTAGCTCCACGACAGCGGCAGCCGCAAGCGCGCGTGAACGTATTCGGGAAAACGCGTGTGATACGCGGTGGTGAACGGGAAATCGTTGCGCAACGCGAAGCGACGTGCCGCCATGCCGAGCGGGCCCTCGGTCGCGATGTGCAACACGTCGGGATCGAACTCGCGAATGCGCTCGGTTGACTCCGCCCTGCGGGAACAGCGAGAGTCGGATCTCGGGGTAGGTAGGGCACGGCAGCGTGCGGAATTCGAGTGGAGTGAGGAACCGCACCTCGTGACCCATCTGCGGCGAGTTCACGTGCCGTGGTCTTGAGCGTGCGCACCACGCCGTTGACCTGTGGCTCCCAGGCGTCTGTGACAAGCAGGATTCTCAAGAATTCCTCCTAACCAGCTGATGCACAGTCCACCGCGAAATGATTGCAGTGGAATGACAGCGACTAGTGAGGCTTCAGTCCCGCCTCCAACCAGGCGATCACCTCCGAATCGAAGGGCGCGATCTGCAACGGAAGTGTCACGTGATTGTCCTTCGGTACCAGCTCGAGCTTGCTGCCCGCCGGCGCGTACTGGAACAGCGTGCGGCTGTGGTCGGGCGACAGCCACGTGTCCGCCTCACCGTGCAGGAATAACACGGGAGCCTGCGTCTGCTTCAGCGCTGCGGGAATGTCGGCGTCCTTCCAGTCGAAGCCGGCCACCTTCGCCTGCTTGGCGTGAGCCGCGGCGAATTGCCGGTCGGAAATCCCGGCCGCCTCCTCGGTGAATACCGCGCGCATCAGTTCCGGCACCGCACGTTCGGCCGACGCGAATGGCTCGAAGGCCACCACGGTCTTGACGCGGCTATCGCGCCCCGCGGTGAGCAGCGCCACCGATGCGCCGTACGAAATGCCGAGCAGACCCACGCGCGACACGTCCCAGCCACGCCTGCCGAGATCGTCGATCACCGCCGAGACATCGCGCGCCTCGAACGCGCCGAACGAAATGTGCTTGCCGGTTGATGCGCCCTGGCCGCGCAGGTCGAGCACTGCGCAACGGTATCCGGCCTGCGCCAGCCTGATGGCCCAGGGTGTCATCGAGTTCCGGTTCTGCAGAAAGCCATGCAGCAGGATCACGGTGCCTTTTGAATCCGGATATCGCGCCACCTCTGCGGCTGCGCGCCAGGAGGCGCTGAAGTGGCTGATGGTGGGCGCCTTGCCGTCCGCGTAGGTGAGCCGCAGATCGTATTCGAAGGCGTAGTCGCCGGGCTCGATGGAGGCCACCGCGATGTCCGCGCGCGGCTGCCGGATCGGAACGATCCAGGTTTCCGCAAATGCCTCGGGCGCGTGCTCGAGGATGCCGAGGTCCGAGAACAGCGGCTTGATGCCACTCTTGTTAGGCGGCGCCACGATCTTGTGCGCCAGGATGGTCGACACGCACCCGGTGAGCGACAGTACGGCTCACCGCGGCGAGGATCAACCGGTGCTTGTTAACGAAGCACCTGCTTGTCCAGCCAGTTGCGCAGTTCCGCGAGCTTGATGCCGGGATCGGTGATCGACGGGCCCACGCCAAAACGCCACGCGAGGCGCGCGTCGTCGGGCTTGTCATTGAGCGCGACGAGATCCGCCGCCAGCGCGTCGAGCTCGGCCTGGTCCTTGACGAGGCCATCGCGGATCAGCACGTCGGCATAGCGGCGCGCCATCGCGGCGATCTCGGCGCAGCTGTATTCCGGGTGGTACTGCACGCCCCAGAACGTGCCCTTCCTGAGTTTGATCTCCGCGGCCTGCAGGCCCATGTCGTTGTGCGCCAGCGGCAGTCGAACCCGCGCGGCAGGCTCTCCACCGTATCCACGTGCACGGTGCAGGCTTCGAAGACCTCGGGCTTGCCGAGAAACATGGCGTGATCGCGGCCCTGGTTTGTGAGCGTGATGCGTCGCGCGAAGCCGAACTCACGCCCGCGCGGATTGCGAACCACGCTGCCACCGGCGGCCGTCACACCGACCTGCAGCCCCCAGCAGCTGCCGAAACACGGCACGCCGGCCGCGAACACGGCCTTGGCGAGATCGATCTGGCGTTCCACCGACGCTTCGCGCGAGTAGATATTCAACGCCGAGCCGGTGATCACCGCGCCGTGATAACTCTCGAGCGCCACGCCCTCGGGCAGCTTCGGTTCCTCGTCGGCGGGACGCACGATGTCGCACTCGATGCCGGGCTTCAGCCGCTTCAGCGTCGCGACGTAGCCCTCGCCCGACGCCGTGCCGCCCACCGACACGTGCTTGGCGCGGGTCGCCTTCTCGTTGCCGTCGATGACGAGGATGCGCGTCAACGCCTAACTCTTCAGCGACAGATCGCCCTTCACCGCCGAGCGGAAGATGCGCTCGAGCGTCGCGGCGTCGACGGGAATCGGATTGCCGCCGGCGGACGGATCGATCGCCGCCTCGCGGCCGATCTCCTCCGGATTTCGCAGCGTCACGCCGATTTCGGCCAGCGAATGCGGAATGCCGAGCTCCTTGCGGAATTCGAGCACCCACGCGAGCACACCCTCGACGCCGGGCTTCGGCAGGTCGAGCACGCGCGCGACGACTTTCATGCGATCGGCGATCGCGTCGCGGTTGTGCACGATCACGTAGGGCGTGATCACGGCGTTCGTGAGCCCGTGATGCGTGTCGAAGAACGAACCCACCGGATGCGCGATGGCATGTACGGCCCCGAGCCCTTTCTGGAAGGCCGTGGCGCCCATGCTGGCCGCGGCCAGCATGCGCGAGCGCGCCTCCAGGTCGCCGCCATTGCGCGGGCGCGGGGTAGATAGGTCTTGATGAGCCGCATGCCTTCGAGCGCCACGCCGTCGGCGAGCGGATGAAAGCCCGGCGCGCAGAACGCCTCGAAGCAATGCACGAACGCGTCGAAGCCCGTGGCGGCAGTGATCTTCGGCGGCAAGCCGACCGTGAGCTCGGGGTCCGCGATGACGATGCCCGGCATCATCTTCGGGTGGAAAATGATCTTCTTCTGATGCGTCTCCTCGTTGAGGATGACGCCGGCGCGCCCCACTTCGGATCCGGTGCCGGCCGTCGTGGGCACCGCGACCACCGGCGCGATGCCGGCCGGATCGGCGCGCGTCCACCAGTCGCCGACATCCTCGAAATCCCAGAGCGGGCGCGTCTGCCCCGACATGAACGCGATGACCTTGCCGGCGTCGAGGCCCGAACCGCCGCCGAAGGCCACGACGCCATCGTGATCGCCCCCGCGATACGCCTTGAGCCCTGCCTCGACGTTGGCCGCCACCGGATTGCCGCGCACGTCGGCAAACAATCCCGCACCGGGCAGCGACGCCACCGCCTTCCTGATCATCTGCGAATCGCGCAGGCCGCTGTCCGTGACCACCAGCGGTTTGCGAATGCCGAGATCGGCGCAGGCGGTCGGTAGTTCGGCGATGCGCCCGGGACCCGACCAGACGCGCGTCGGGTAATTCCAGTTGCCCTTCATCGGAATCGTCATTGTGTCTTCAATCTCATATGGAATGACTTGGGCCGCGTGAGATGTTCGTAGCCGACCACCGACAGCGTACAGCCACGGCCGGAATCCTTCACTCCCACCCACGCCAGCGCCGGATCCAGGTAGTCGCAGCGATTCATGAACCAGGTGCCGGTGTTCACGCGCTGACCGAGCCGCAGTGCGACGTCTTCGTCTTCGGTCCAGATCGCGGCGGTCAGGCCGAAGTCGCTGTCGTTCATGAGATCCACGGCCTCGTCGTCCGAGCTCACTTTCATGATGCCGGCGACCGGCCCGAAGATCTCCTCGCGCATGACCGGCATGCGGTGATCCACGTTCAACAGCACCTGCGGCGCCAGGTACGGCGTGCCCGCCCGGCTGGCGACGAACTTCGTATTCGTCGATCACGCCCGTGGCGCCGGCCGCGATCGACGCCTCGATCTGCGCGCGCACGCCGTCGGCCGCCGCGGTGCGCACCAGCGGACCGAGCGTCGTGGCGGCATCGGTGGGATCGCCGAGATTGTATTGACGCGTCAGTTCGACGAAACCTTCGGTGAATTTCTGGTAGAGGCCGTGATGCACGTACACGCGCTGCAAACCGCAGCACGACTGGCCGGAGTTGAAATACGCGCCGTCGACGATGTTCTCGATGGCGTGCTCGAGATTGGCATCGTGGCGCACATACACCGGATCGCAGCCGCCGAGCTCGAGCCCGACGCCGATGAAACGCGTGGCCGCCGCGCGCTGCACGGCATGGCCGCCTGCGACCGAGCCCGTGAACGCCACGAAGTCGACGCGCGGATCGCGGATGATGCGATCGGTGTCATCGTGAGAGGCGTGCAGCACCTGGAACACGCCTTTGGGCAGACCCGCGGCGGTCAGGCACTCGGCGAATCGCTCCGCGGCGAGCGGCGTCTGCGCGGAGTGCTTGAGCACCACCACGTTGCCGGCCATGAGTGCCGGCACCACGCTGTTCACGGCGATGAGAAACGGGTAGTTCCAGGCGGCGACCGTGAACACCACGCCCAGTGGTTCGCGCCGCACGAAGCGCCTGAAATTCTCCTTGGGGCCGGCGTCCAGGTCCTCGAGCGCCTGCGGCGCGATGGCGATCATGTGTCGCGCGCGCTCGAGCGTGCCGCGCACTTCGTTGGGCGCGTAGCGCGCGGGCCGGCCCATCTGCCAGGTGAGCTCTTCGGCAATCTTGCGCGCCGCGCTTCTCGAACTCGTCGCAGAAGCGCGTGAGGATCGCGGTGCGTTCGGCGAGCGACGTATTGCGCCACTCGACGAAGGCGTGCCGCGCCGTGCTCAGGGTTTCGTTGATCTCCTCGGAGGTGGCGAGCGGACGCTCGACGTACACCCGCCCATCGACCGGGCTCACGGTCTTCTGGATATCTGGAGTGAATCAGATGATCTCGAAGTAGCGCGCGAGCTCCCAGTCGGTGATCGCCCGGCGGAACTCGCGGTCTTCCCACTCGCGGCTGGCGGCGAAGTGCTCGACGAAGTCGTCGCCGAACAAGGCGCGGCCGGCCTTGGACTTCTCAGCAGCCACTCGGACGCTTCGGTCAGCGTGCGCGGCAGCGAGCGGTTCTTCGGGAATTTCTTGTCGTAGGCGTTGCCTTCGACCATCGGCATCCGGCTCGATCTTGTTCTCGATGCCGTAGAGACCGGAGCCGATCGCCACGGCCAGCGCCAGATACGGATTGATGTCGGCCGCGGCGATGCGGTATTCGACGCGCTGGCTCGAAGCGCCGCCGGGAATGACGCGCAACGCGCAGGTGCGGTTCTCCACGCCCCAGGTGGCCGTGGTCGGCGCCCAGAACCCGGGAATCAGGCGCGAGTAGCTGTTAACCGTGCAGGCCACCATGGCTAACAACTCCGGCATGAGCTTCTGCTGGCCGCCGACGTACCAGCGCATCTCATCGGACATGTTGTGCGGCTTGGCGGCGTCGTGGAACGCGGCTTTGCCGTCGGACTTGCGGGTGAGCGAGGTATGGATGTGGCCGCTCTGCCCCGGCCAGTCCTTGGACCACTTGGCCATGAACGTGGCCATCATGCCGTTGCGCTGCGCGAGAACCTTGGTGTAAGGTCTTGAACAGCGCGCCGCGGTCGGCGGCTTCGAGCGCCTCGCAATACTGAATGGCCGCTTCGAGCACGCCGGGGCCGGTCTCGGTGTGCAGGCCTTCGAGCGGAATGCGCAGGCCGGTGCACATGCTTCATGAGCTGGTGATAGAACTCCGAGTGCACGCTCGAGCGCAGCACCGAGTAGCCGAAGAATCCCGGCGTCATGGTAGTGAGGTCGCGGAAACCCTTCGCGCGAATGGACTCCGGCGTTTCCTTGAACATGAAGAATTCGAACTCGGTGGCAGCGTTCACCTTGTAGCCGAGGTCATCGGCCTTCTTGAGCACGCGTCGCAGCGTGGCGCGCGGGCATACCGCTTCGGCCTTCTCGGCGAACTCGCCGAGGAACATGACCATGTCGCCTTCGAAAGGAACGTTGCGGCAGGTGTCGGGCAGCACGCGCACCGGCGCATCCGGATAGGCCGTGTGCCAGCCGGTGTACTTCACGTTGTCGTAGAGCTGGTCGTTCGAGTCCCAGCCCAGCACCACGTCGCAGAAGCCGAAGCCCTTGTCGAGCGCGGAGAAGAACTTGTCGCGGCCCATGTACTTGCCGCGCATGATGCCGTCGTTGTCGAAGACACCGACCTTGACGTGGTCGAGCTTGCGCTCCTCGACGATCTTTTTGGCATCAGCTGCCGAGCGGACGTTTTCTGGCTGCATGGCGCACTCTTCTTATATGAGCTGTCAAAAGGGGACCAGGCGGACGCCTGACCCCCTCCAGATTTCATATCAAGACGAGTCGGCGCCGTATTCAGCTACTTGATCGCCAGCCGCAGGTCCTCGATCTCTTCCTTGGCCTGCTCGAGCGTCTCTTCGACCGCCGTGAGGTCGAGGCGCAATCGCGAGAACGACGCAATCTTCTCCACCGTCATGGACAGATCCTGCATGCGGCCGGTGTGGCCGACGACGAGATAGCTGGTGGCGAGGATGTCGGTGAGATCGGGCTCGTCGCCGACCACCTCGCGATTGAGGTTCTCGTACTGCGAGACGGCTTCGATGACCTCGGGATTGAGCTTCCAGCCAGTCAGGATTGCCTTGGCGAAAGGCGTATGCCAGCGGCGCAGGATGGCGCCGTACTTGGTCCGGTCGCGCAACACGAACGGGTAATGCGCGGCCCGCGTCAGGATGAACAGCTTGCCGACGCCGTGCATGAGGCCGCCGAGAAACGCGAGATCGCGATTCACCTTGGTGAACTTGCGCGCGATGACATACGACACGGCCGCGGTCCACGCACTGCGCTCCCACAGCGCTTCGATATGCGGACGAATGTCCTTCACCGAATGCGCCTGCGACACCTGGCGCAATGCATAGGCCAGCGACGCACTGCGAAGCAACGTAAACCCCACGCGGGTTACCGCGGTCTTCAGGTCCGTCACCATGCGACGTGTGGGATTGAGCGCCGCGGAGTTGGCCATCTGCAGCACACGCCCGACGAGTATCGGCTCGTAATTGATCACCGGGACGATCTGCGGAATGCTCACGTCCGGATCGCTGAGCAACTGCTGCAGCCGCGTGACGATCTGTGGCACACCAGGCAGCGAGACCGACGCATCCGCGCGAGTTGACGCCAGGTCCTTCTCGAGCGCCTGCGCGTCATGCGCGACGATGTTCTCGATGGTGGTGGTTCCGAGTGCGATCTGCGCCATATCCTTTACCCGCCTAACACAGTCTTGAGATCCTCGATGTCCGAGGCCGATTCGTCGATGACGCTCTGGCAATCCACGTAGCGGACCTGCAGGCGCTTGAGCGCCCACACCAGGGGCTCGGTGGGCTCGGTCATCGCGCCATGCGACTTGTGCTGCTGCAGCAGCGAGGCGAGCGCGAGCACGTCGGTGAGCGTCACGGGTCCGCGCATCTCGCGGTTGAGGTCCTCGTGGCTGCTGACCGCGTCGACGATTTCCTCGGCCACCTGCCAGTTCTCCAGCAGCGCCTTGGTCACGTTGGTGTGCCAGTCGCGCACGATGGATTGATAGGTGAGCTGGTCGGCGAACAGCGCCGGGTGGTTACTCGCGCGCGTGAGGAGGTAGATGCGGCCGACGTTGTGCATGAGGCCGGCCAATAGCGCGGTGTCGCCATTGAGAGTGGTGAAGCGGCGCGCCACGACGTGCGAGAGCGCGGCGATCTGCACGCTGTGTTTCCACAGCCCATCGAGGATCGGCACCAGGTGCTTGAACTGGGCGGCGCACCTGAGCTGTTCGACGGCGAAACTGAGCGCCGCAGATCGCACGATGTTGAAACCCACACGGGCGACGGCCATGCGCAGGTCGGCGATCTTGCGGCCGGAGGCATTCAGCGCCGCGGAGTTCGCCATGCTGAGCAGCTTGCTGGCCAGCACCGGTTCGGAGCCCAGCACCTTCACCACGATGTCGTTGCTGACGTTCTCATTGGCCAGCACGCGCTGCACCTGGATGACGATATCCGGCACGGACGGCAGGTCGACCCTGCCCTTCGACAACTCCTGCGCCAGCGCCTTGACGAAGCCGAACACCACGGTGTTCGGAATCGCTCGCGACTCGATCGTACTGACGGCTTCGGGGTGGCTCATACGTTGAGGGCCTGTCGCAGTGCCTGGATTTCGTCACGCGATTCGGCCAGCGCCACGCTGCAGGCTGCGCCATCCAGCCCCAGGCGTCGCGCGGCCGGCATGCCGGGAAATGCAACCTCTTCGGGCGTCGCGAGCGGTCCCAGCGCGATCAGCGCGGCGCTCGCGACCAGCACGTCGGTGAGATCGATAGCGCCTGCGTGTTCGCGCGTGAGGTCGTCGCTGGTGCCGATCGCCTTGACGATCTCGGCGTCCATATCCCAATTGCGCAGGATGGCCTGCGCCACGCGCAGGTGGTACTCGGAAGTGATGCGGTCCAGCGCCGCATCGTCCGCCAGCAGCGCGGGAAAGCGCGCGGCCCGTGTCAGTAGATAGAGTTTGCCGACACACTGCAGCAGGCCGGCCAACAGCGCCGTGTCGGCGTTCAGCGTGGTGAAACGCCGCGCGATCACGCGGCTCACGGCTGCCAGGTGTGCGGCTTCGTGCCAGAGTTTTCCGAGACGGGTCTCGATGCCCTTGTACGACTCGGCACGGCGCAGCTGCGACATCGCGAAGGCAATGGTCACGCTGCAGGCCATATTGAGGCCGATGCGCGCCATTGCGGCGCGGAGGTTGTTGAGGCGCTTGCCACCTGGATTAAGCGTCGCCGAATTCGAGAGCTGCATGAGACGCGCCGCGAGCGCCGGCTCGGCGCTGACGATTTTCACGGCGTCTTCGATGCCCACCTCTTCGCTCGTCAATGCCTTGCGCACGCGCATGGCGACGTCGGGAAAACTGGGCAGATCGATCTTTTCGCCCGCAAGCTCGACGCTCAGCGAATCGACCAGCGTGCGCTCAGGGGTAATTGTCATCGACAGAGTCATGCATCCTCTCTCAGGCCTCCTTACTTATCGGTCAACTGGCACGAATCCTGAGCTGGATGGCCCGAAGGGGCCCGATATGTAAAGTGCACGCGCTTTCTCCGGAAGGCCCCCTAGTCGCCGTCAGAACAGCTCGACCTCACCTGCGATCGGTTTGCTGTCCAGTTCGTTGAGATAGTTGCGCTCACGCTCCGCCAGCGACAGATCTGCCGCCGCCGAGAACCGCTTGACCCGGATCTTGCCGGAGTCGGGAAAGTAGACCACCTTGCGTGGATAGATGTCGCCCAGGTCTTCGGCGACTACGTTGAATCCTTCGTCCTGCACGTACTGGCGCACGAAATCGATGTTGCGCGCGCCGATGTCGGTGCTCATGGCCGCGAGCACGCGACCGCCACCCACCAGCTTCAATTCGAGATCTTCGCGGTGGCCACCGAGCTTGAGGATGTCGTTGATCAACCGCTCCATGGCGACGTTGCCGTAGCGCGTGGCGGCGCTGACGGCCGCGCCCCAGGCGCTCGTGCCCTGCGAGCTGTCGAGCGGCAGCATGAAATGGTTCATCCCGCCGACGCCGATACGCACATCGCGGATGCAGGCGGACACGCAGGATCCCAAGACCGTGGCGATGATTTCGTGAGTGGTGGACACGTAGTACTCGCCAGGGAGCAGGCGCGCGGCGAAGCACTGGTAGCGAGTATCCCAGTAGCGGTTTATGTGTGCGAACTGCGGCAACGTCGCGGGCGGCGGACTTTGGTCCGGCGCGATTCGAATGCGTCGCAGGGTCGTGGACGAATCCATCAGAAAATCTCGACTCCGCCTCGCAGGCTGTCGTGCGTGGAGTCGTGGCAATTCACGTCGGGACAGGCGGCGGCGCCGATGATGCGATCGAACAGCCTGCGTTCGTCCTCCATGCTGTAGCGAAAGCGGATTCTCGCGAGCACTGTGGCCCATTCCACCTCGCCCGCGGGCATTCCTTGTAACGCCTCATTGAGCTCCGTGAGCACATCGCGAACATGCGCCACGCGCTGCACGAGCTGGTCGTGGAACTGCATCGCCACCACTGCGGTCTGCGCGCGCTCGACGATTTTCTGCGCCAATGCGTCGGAAGCCGCGCCGGCGCCTTGCGCCGCCTGCAGCTCCGCGCCGAGCATGACCAGCGCGCCGATCGAACTCGCCAGCGTTTCCATCTGCGAGTTGGTCGAGTGCGCGGCGACTTCGAGCTGGCTTGCGGCAAGCTCGAGCAGCGCTGCGACTGGTGTGTTGGCCAGATCGCTCATTGCCGGGTCAAAGAACCCGGGCGAGCGTCGCCAGCAACTGCGCAGGATGGAAAGGCTTGACCAGCCACCCGGTGGCGCCGGCCTTCTTGCCCTCCATCTTTTTCTCCATGCTCGACTCGGTGGTCAGCAGCAGCAGCGGTATCAGCCGGTAGGCGGGCAGCAGGCGCAGCTCGCTCACCAGCGTGATGCCGTCCATGCGCGGCATGTTCACGTCGGCGATGACCAGGTCAACGGGATTCTCCCGCGCGTAATCGAGCGCCTCCTGTCCATCCGCGGCTTCGACGACGCCGTATCCCGCCGACACCAGCGTGGCCTTCACCATCTGGCGCATCGAGGTCGAATCGTCCACAGTCATGATCATTCTTTGCATAACCTATCTCCCGACTCCTCTATCTGATTTGTATCCAACTACTCTCTAACTCGCCGCCGCGATCGGCGGTTCCAGCGGTGGCGCCCCCACGGTCTGCGCCAGCTGCATGATGTGCTCGGCCACGCGACCAATCGGCAGCAGGTCCTGCACGCCACCCTGCTTCACCGCAGCGCCCGGCATTCCCCAGACGACGCTGGAAGCCTCGTCCTGCGCCAGCGTGCGTGCCCCCGCATCCAGCATCTCCTTGAGCCCGCGCGCGCCGTCGTCTCCCATGCCGGTGAGGATGACGCCCACGGCATTCGGGCCCGACGTTCTGCGCCACCGAGCGGAACAACACGTCGACGCTCGGGCAATGGCGATTGACCGGCGGACCGTTGTTGAGCCGGCAGCGATAACGCGTGCCGTCGCGCTCGACCAGCAAGTGCCTTGCTCCCGGCGCGATGTAGACGTGGCCGGGCATGATGTATTGCCCGTCGACAGGCTCGACCACCGACATCGCGGCCAGCGAATCCATGCGGCGCGTGAACGGCAGGCTGAAAGCTTCCGGAATGTGCTGCGCGATCACGATGGCCGGACAATCGGCCGGCAGTCCCATGAGGACTTCACGGATTGCTTCCGTTCCACCGGTGGAAGCGCCAATGGCGATGATGCGGTCGGTGGTACGCAGCAGGCGCGCGCTGCCACTCGCGGGCAGTACTGCGTCTGCGGAATACTTCGGCACCACGCGTCCGGGCGCCGCGGATACGCTGCGCGCCATCACGCGCGCACCGGCGGCCATGCGGATCTTGCCGAGGATCTCGTCGCCAAAGTCCGCGAGTGTGCCGGCGATATCGATCTTGGGCTTGGACACGAAATCGATGGCGCCGAGCTCCAGCGCCTTGAGAGTCGTCTCGGCGCCCTGGTCGGTCAGCGACGAGACCATGACCACCGGCATCGGCCGCAGGCGCATGAGATTGGACAGGAATGTGAGCCCGTCCATGCGCGGCATCTCGACGTCGAGCGTCAGTACGTCCGGGTTCAGCTCCTTGATGCGATCGCGGGCCAGGAAGGGATCGCTGGCCGTGCCCACGACGACCACGTCGGGCGCCGCATTCAGCACCTGCACGAGGATCTTGCGCACCAGCGCCGAGTCGTCGACCACGAGCACCCTTATTTTCTTGGCTCCCATGAGTTCTCCGGATTCCTTCAGGCGTCGATGCGCCGGTAGATAGTCCGTCCAACCAGTTCGTACTGGTCACTCACGCGGTACAGGCTCTCCGAGTGACCGAGGAACAGGATGTCCCCCGGCCGCTGCAGCGCGGCCATGCGTGCGAACAGCGCGCGTTGCGTGTCCTTGTCGAAATAGATGATGACGTTGCGGCAGAAGATCGCATCGAAAGGACCGCGCACCGGCCACTCGTGCATCAGGTTGAGCTGCTTGAACGTGATCAGGTTTTGCAACTCGGCCTGCACGCGAAATTTGCCGGCCTGCGTGCCACTGCCCTTTCTGAAAAAGCGCGAGGCGCGCGTGCTGCTGACCGACGTGAGTCGCTCGGCGTTGTAAATCCCGTTGGCAGCGGTCGCAAGCACAGCGGAGTCCAGATCGGTGGCGAGCACCTTGATGTCGAAGCCGTGGAGCAGCGGGGCCGCTTCGCGCAGCACCATGCCTATGGAGTACGGTTCTTCGCCCGTCGAGGCCGCGCAACACCAGATGCGCGCGCGGCGCGCGCCGGCGTCACGGGCAACGATCTGTGGCAGCACGTGGGTCGCGAGGTATTCGAAATGATGCGGCTCACGGAAGAACGAGGTCAGGTTGGTCGTGATTGCATTGATGAATTCTTCGAGCTCGGTGGCAACACCTCGCTCGAGCAGCTCGAGGTACTCGCGGAAGGAGCTGAGTTTCAGCGCACGCAGGCGGCGCGACAGGCGTCCATAGACGAGCTGGCGCTTCGCGTCGGAGAGCGAGATGCCGGTATGTTCGCGAACCAGGGCACGAATGCGATGGAACTGCGGGTCGGTAAGCTCGAAATCGGCAATACCGGCTAACGCGAATTCGGCAGTGTCAGAGGCGTGCATGGACTGCCTCAGTCCGCCACTGCGGAACGTCCGGAGAGGTCGATGCTGGAGGTGACCAGGCGGTTCAGGTCGAGCAGCATCACCATCTTGTCGTCCACCGACGTGAGGCCGCTGACACAGGCGGCGTCGGCGCCCGCTCCCAGGTCCGGAGTCGGTTTCACCGCGTCGGCAGTCACGTTGTAGACCTCGGACATCGCATCGACCACGATGCCGACGGTCTTCTCGCCCACCGCCACATGGACGCGCACGACGATGACCACTGTCGAGCTGTCGAAGGGTTTGGACGCGAGGCCGAAGCGCGCGCGCAGGTCGATCACCGGCACGATGACGCCGCGCAGGTTCATGACGCCGAGAACGTAAGGCGGCGTGTAGGGCACGCGAGTCACCCCCTCCCAGCCCTTGATCTCCTGCACGCGCAGGATCTCGACGCCGTATTCCACGCCTCCGCACATGAAAGTCACGTACTGAGAACTGCCCGGAGCGTCCGTCCCCGTCACGGAGGGGTCAGCAATGGCGGCCGACTGGTTCATGCGACTTGACGGCTCGCCGCTCGCGCAGACGCCCGTGTGTCGTCGATCTTGTAGCGCGCGATCAACGCATTCAGCGCCTGTGCCTGTTCGACAATGGCATGGCTCGCTGCCGACGCCTCCTCCACCAGAGCGGCGTTCTGCTGCGTGGTCTGATCCATCTGCATCACGGCCTTGTTGACCTGTTCGATGCCCACGGACTGCTCACGACTTGCCGCGGCGATCTCCGCCACGATGTCCGTGACCTTCTTCACCGCGCTGACGATGTCCTCGAGCGTGCGGCCCGATTCATCCACGAGTCGGGATCCCGCATCCACGCGCGCCACGCTGTCGTGAATGAGCGCCTTGATTTCCTTGGCCGCGGTCGCTGAGCGGCCCGCGAGATTTCGAACTTCGGTCGCAACCACGGCGAAGCCACGGCCCTGCTCGCCGGCGCGCGCGGCTTCCACCGCGGCATTCAGCGCGAGCAGATTGGTCTGGAAGGCGATCTCGTCGATGACGCCAATGATGTCGGCGATCTTCTTGCTCGCCGCGTTGATGCCGCCCATGGCGGCGATAGCGGAGTTCACGACGGCGCCGCCCTTTTCCGCCTGCTGGCGCGCCGCCATCGCGAGCTGATTCGCCTGGCCCGCGTTGTCCGCGGTCTGCCGAACCGTGGAAGTCATTTCCTCCATCGAGGACGCGGTTTCCTCGAGGCTCGACGCCTGCTGCTCGGTGCGCTGCGAAAGATTGAGGTTGCCGCGCGAGATCTCGTTTGCGCCGATTTGCACCTCGCCCGCCGCGCCCTGCACGCGCCGCACGAGCTCGACGGTGTTGTCCAGCATCGCGTTGACGCCGCGGCACAGCGCTTCGATCTCTCCGGACTTTCCGCCAATCGGGATACGTACCGAAAGATCGCCGTCGATGGCCGCCTTCACGGTCAGCTGCGTCTGCTTCACGGCGATCTCGAGCTGATGCGCCATCATCATCTGGGAGGTCACGTCTGTGGCGTACATGACCACTTTGAACGGGCGACCATTGGCATCGTGAATCGGGTTGTACGACGCCTGCACCCAGATTTCGCGCCCGCCTTTCGCGATCCGCTTGCAGCGGCTCGAGCGCGCCTCGCCACGCGCGAGCGTGACCCAGAACGCCCGGTATTCGGGTGTCGAATGTTCATCGGAATCCACGAGGATGCCGTGATGCTGGCCCTGCACCTCGACATTGGTGTAGCCGAACATCTTCGCGAAATTGTCGTTGACCGAGCGGATGGTCCCGTCGACATTGAATTCGATGACAGCCTGGGCCTTGCCAATGGCGGCGAGCTGTCCCTCGTAGTCCGCCGTGCGCAATTTCTGCTCGGTGATGTCGGTGGCGTATTCGACCACTTTGAATAGTTTGCCCTTCGCATCTGCGATCGGGTTGTAGGAAGCCTGCATCCAGACTTCCCAGCCGTCCTTGCTCACGCGACGGTATTGGCCGCCCTCGAATTCACCGCGCGCCATCTTGTCCCACAGCGCGCGGTACTCCGGGTCCTGGCGCGCGGCGGGATCCACCAGCACGTTGTGATGCTGGCCGCGGATCTCCTCGAGCGAGTAGCCCATCACGTTGAGGAAATTCTCGTTGGCACCGAGGATTCGACCGTCCAGGCCGAACTCGGCCACGGTTTGCGACTTGCCGATCGCCAGAATCTGGCCACGATTATCCGCGTCGCGCTCTTCGCGCTCGCGCAAAGCGTTTTGCATCGAATCGAGCGAGCGCAGAAGCTCGGCGGTTTCGTCAAAGCCTGAAACGTCGATCTGATTGTCGAGCTGGCCGTTCCTGACGGCCCGCGCCACCGCCACGGCATTTCCGAGCGGACGGGTGATGCTGCGCGCCAGTGTGATCGCGAGCAGGATTCCGGCGATCAATGCGGCCAGGCTCGCCGCCACGATGGTATTGCGCGCGCTCAGATAAGTTGCGTCGCTATCGCGGCTGGCCTGCTCGAAATCCGCGCGCTCGAGCTCGGTGAGCTTGCGGAACGGCGTCATGTACTGCTCGAGGAGTCCCGCGGTTTCGGTGCGGAACAGATTCAGCGCTTCCGCCTGCGTCTTCGTATCCGCGGCAAGCCTGGTCACCTTCGCGCGCGACTCCACGTAGCGTTCGCGCGCTTCAGCGGCGTCCGTGAGCAACGCGCTGGCTTCTGGAGAGACGAGCAGTTTCTCGAGCTGCTTCAGCGCCGCGCTGTTCAACTCGGTGTTGGCGGCCATTTCATCCTTGAGCAACCTGACCGCGTCCATATCGTCGCCAGCCATGAGCACGCGGCCGGTCTTGAAAGCGTTGTCGCGCGTGCGGATTTCCATTTCCATCGTCAGGCGCGCCTTCTCCCAGTTCTCGGTGGTGATACGGGTGACGACCTTGTCGAGCTGGGCAAGGCGGTACCAGCCGATGCCGCCCACCGAAAGGCAGGCGATCAGCAGCACGCCAAAACCGAGGCCGAGACGTTTGCCTACTTTGAGATTTGAAAATTTCATCCGCGACATGCTGGTGTTGGTGTTGCTCATGCGGCCTGCGGCTTCGCGACGCCGCGCCCCTCGGGCGTCTGGAAGCGGGTGATCACCCCCGGGATGTCGAGGATCAGCGCCACGCGGCCGTCGCCGAGCATGGTCGCGCCCGCGAGGCCGGTGATCTGCTTGAAATTGGTTTCGAGACTCTTGATGACCACCTGCTGCTGCGACATCAGCTCATCGACGAAGAGGCCCACGCGCTTGCCATCGGCTTCGACGATCATGAGCAGGCCATCGAGCAAGTCGGTGTGATCCGGCTCGATGTCGAACAGCGCGTGCAGGCGCACGATGGGCAGATAGTCGTCGCGCAGCCGGAATACCTCGCCGCCTCTGCCCACCGAGTTCACGCGTTCGCGCGTGACCTGGATGGTCTCGACGATCGAGACGATGGGCACCACGTAGACTTCCTTGCCGACGCGCGCGAGCTGGCCATCGAGGATCGCGAGCGTGAGTGGCAGGCGGATGCGGATGGTGCTGCCCTGCCCCTGCGTGGAGAAGATCTGGATGTGGCCACCCAGCTCATTGATGTTGCGGCGGACCACGTCCATGCCGACGCCTCGTCCGGAAACGTCGCTGACGACGTCGGCCGTGGAAAAGCCCGGTGCGAAAATCAGATTGAGGATTCGTTCCTCTGACAGTTCGACTTCACTCGTGACGAGTCCGCGCTCGAGTGCCTTGGCGAGGATCTTGTCCTTGCGCAGGCCGCCGCCGTCATCGCTGACTTCGACGATCACGTTGCCGCCCTTGTGATAGGCGTGCAGGCTGATGGTGCCGTGCTCGCTCTTGCCAGCGGCGGCGCGCACATCGGGCATCTCGATGCCGTGGTCGATGGAATTGCGCACCAGGTGCACCAGCGGATCGCCTATCTTCTCGAGCACGGTCTTGTCGAGCTCGGTCTGGTCGCCGGTGACCTTCAGTTCGATCTTTTTACCGAGGCGCTGGCCGAGGTCACGCACCAGGCGGGGGAAGCGGTTGAACACGAAGCTGATGGGCAACATGCGCACGCGCATGACGCTTTCCTGCAGCGCCCGCATGTGACGTTCGAGCTGCGCGAGTGCAGAGCGCAATTCGCCGGCCTCGCGGCCTTCGAGCGGTGCGGCCAGCTGGCTCAATACAGACTGGGTGATCACGAGTTCACCGACCGAGTTCAGCAGCTCGTCGATCTTCTCGATGCTGACGCGAATCGACCCGCCATCGGGGCTGGCGCTGCGCGTCGAGGCTTCGCCTGCCTGGGCGGCTGGCGCCGCCACCGGCTGGGCCGCCGTTGCACCAGGCATCGGCACGGGCGCGGACGTTGCGCTGCCGCCGGCGGGCTCGTCGCCGACTCGCTCGATGGTCAGGTCGCATTCGCTTTCAGCCCACTCGAACACCGCGTGCACGGCGGCGCGGTCGATGTCGCCCTGAACCTCGAGGTTCCAGCGCAGCCGGCAGATTTCAGGGTCGAGATCCGAGAGTGCGGGAACACCCGCGGCATCGACCGATACCTTCAGATATCCGAGCGTAGCCAGCTCGCGAAGGATGCGCAGCGGATCGTTGCCATGACGCAGCAGGTCGGGGCCGGGAACGAACTTGATGCGCCAGCCGGGGGTTTGTGCAGGTCGGGCAGCGACGGCCTTGCCCGTCGAAGGCGCGACGGCCGAGGCGTTGCCGGAAGCCGCGGCACTGCCCGCCTCGCCCATGATGCGATCGAGTTCGGCGCGCAACGTCGCGACGCTCGCGCTGTCGATGGCTTCCTTGCGTTGCGTGGCGACGAGCATGCCGCGCATGGCGTCGCCCGAGCGTAGCAGCACATCGACGATGTCGGGGCGCACCTGGCGCTTGCCGGCGCGCAGCTGGTCGAGCAGTGTTTCGAGCACGTGCGTGAAGCCGGCGACTTCGTTGAACGCAAACGTCGCGGCGCCGCCCTTGATGGAATGCGCCACGCGAAAAATGGTGTTGATGAGCTCGGCGTCGACTTCACCCGCGGACAGCTTGAGCAGCGCTGCCTCCATCGAGTCGAGCGCCTCGAAGCTCTCTTCGAAGAATATTTCGTGGAACTGCGTGAGATCGAGCGTCATGCCGGGTATTCCAGCAGCGCGCCGACGCCGAGCAGTTCGATCGCCTTCTCGAGCGTGGGCGAACGCCCTATCCACTTGTACGCCGTGCCTTTCTCGAGACAGTCGAGCGCGAACGCAACGATGAGCTGCACGCCGGAGGTGTCCACGTGCTCCACGCTCGCGCCGTCGATCTCGTAGGGCCCGGGCTGCGCGGCCTGCGCGAGCAGATGGGCACGAACTGCAGGCGCTTCCTGGATGGTGCAGGAGATACCGAGGACGACTCGCACTAGCCTCGCGGGCGTGCTCGCTGGCGCAGGAGCTGCCGATGCGGCAGCGGCGGCAATCACGGGCACGGGAACGATCGCGGCAACAGGGGTAACGGGAGCGGCGGCGGCCAAAGGCTTCCGCCCACGGCGGGTGCCCGCCGCATTCGAGCGCGATTTTTTGCGCGAAATTTTCATGGAATCTGTCAAACCAGGTTTACGCGCTCCCGCGCCTGCCTACGTTGTCGGCCGCATTGCGCGGGTCGTTGAGGGGATGTTCATCACATCCCTCAAGCGATCTTCATGGTTTCAGCGTCCGCCCTACGGGGATCGCCACACTCGTGCAGCCGCCGCAGCAATTTGGCCTCGGCGCGCGTGGTGCCGCAGCTCGCGACGATTTCCTCGACACTGGCGCCGCTGCGGGCCATGCGGATGGCAGTCTCATAACCGCGCGTATTCACGCTGGCGGCCGCCGGGGCGGGAGCGGGTACTGGCCGCTGTACTTCCGCCTGATGAAGGCGCATTCCGAGCGACTCGATCGTGCCGCCAAGCGCAGCCACCTGGCCGGACAATTTGTGGATCTCGCCGAGCGCGGTTTCCAGTCGCGCCGCAAGCTGCGCGTTGCCCTGCGCTGCCTGGCGCCGGGCACTGACCAGCGCCCAGGCGAAGCCCGCGAACGCCGCTAACAACAACAGCGCGCGCAGGCCGTCGATCCAATCCGATAGTTCGTAGTGCATACCCGTGCTCCTGACTCGCCGGGAAAAACACGCGTCAAGGAGTCGACGGCGTGTGCCGGCACGGAAGTACGGAGCAGGAAGCGTGCCAGCGCGGGGGCGGCAGGATTTTGCCGCTATCGGGTATCGACCGAGGCCGTCGCAATGGGCTGCACGGGAGTCGCCTCGGGCTGCGCGGATTCACCTGGCTGCGCCGGCTCGGAGCTCGCACCGGGGTCCTTGTCGAACGCGCCTTCCGGCGCCTGGTCGTCACCGAGAATGACGATGAGCACGCGACGATTCGCGTTGCGTCCCTCGACTGTGTCATTGCTCTGTGCGGGACGGAATTCTCCGAGGCCGATCACGGCGAGCCGCGCCGGATCCACCCCGCCTTTTGCAAACAGGTGCACCACGCTGGCGGCTCGCGCGGCGGACAGCTCCCAGTTCGATGGGAACGTGGTCGTGTTGATGGGGCGATTGTCGGTGTGGCCTTCGACGCGCACCGGGTTCGGATACCTGGCGAGCGTCGTGGCGAGAATGTTGAGTGGCGGCAATGCGCCAGCAGATAGATCGGCGACGCCGCTCGCGAACAGGATATCGGTTCGGATCTCGACCTCGACCCAGGTGGACTCACGGCGCACCGCGATCATTTCGGCGGCGACGAGTGGCGCCAGCGCCTTCTCGATCTCGTCGGCTACCCGACCGAGCGCTGGCGGCACGATGATCTGAGCGCCGGCGCTGGTTTTCTCCGGTCTCTTGCGGCTGCCCTTGCCGATCTGCTCACCGAGGGAAATCGCCTCGAGCATCTGGCGCGGCTGCCCCTGCATTGTGGCCTGCTGCACGATCGAAACGGCGATGTCCGCGCCGGAGCCGCGGGTCTTCTCGCCCACATTCACCGGCTCCATTGTCCTCGGTACGCCGCGGAATGCGGCCTGCAGCGAATCCGAGAGCACGCGGAACTTGCCCTCGTTGATCGAGGAGATCGCGTACATCACCACGAAGAACGCGAGCAGCAGACACATCAGGTCGCCAAACGGGATCGCCCAGGCTTCGTGATTGGCGTGCTCTTCGTGTTTGCGCTTTCTGGCCATGAGAAAGCTGGCTAGTGGAGGAATCCGTGGAGCTTGGACTCGATCGCGCGCGGGTTCTCGCCGAGCACGATCGACACGATGCCCTCGATGATCATTTCCCGAACCTGGGTCTGCTCGGCCACGATGCCCTTGAGCTTGCCGGCGATCGGCAGGAAGAACAGGTTGGCGAGGCCGATGCCGTACACGGTGGCGGTGAAGGCCGCGGCGATGCCGTGACCCAGTTTCGAGGGATCGGAAAGGTTCTGCATGACGGCCATGAGGCCTAGAACGGCGCCGATGATGCCGAGCGTGGGCGAGTAGATGCCCATGCCCTCGAAAACTTTCGCCGCGCGGGTGTCGGCGTGTTCGCGCACTCCCACTTCCACTTCGAGGATGGCGCGGATCGCATCGGGCTCGCCACCATCCACCACGAGCTGCAGCCCGCGCTTCATGAAGGTGTCGGTCTCCCGCTCGATCATCGGCTCGAGGCCTAACAATCCCTGCTTGCGCGCGATATTGCTCCACTCGACGATCTTCTTGATGAGCGCCTCGGCCTCGAGCGGCGGCGGCTTGAAGATCCAGCTCACGCGGCGCATTGCGTGCTTGAACACCGGCAGCGGCGTCTGGATGAAGATGGAGGCCACGGTGCCCACCACGACGATCATGAAAGCGGCCGATGACAGCAACGCCGCGATGCCCGCGCCCTTGAGCACGGCGCCGACCATCACCGCCACCAGCGCGAGCACGAATCCAACAGCAGTCAGGATATCCATGAGATCAGCCCGTCACTTGCCAGCCGCCATTTGCGACAGCAATGCGTCGATGTCGTCCTGGCCGGCAACGGCATCGCCATTGGCAATTCCGGCGACCTGCGGACCCAGGCCCTGCTCCCAATTCAACGGCGTCGGCAATGAGCGCACCAGGCTCGTGACTTCGATGCCTTCGGCAATCTGCACCAGCTTGCCGAGCACGCGCTCGAGCTCATCGACGAGCGCGATGACGCTGCGAATGATCTGGCCGGTGATGTCCTGGTAGCCCTGCGCCATCAACAGTTCCGAGAGGTGGGCGCGCAGCGCGTCGGCATCTGTGCGCGTACGGTCGAGGAACGCCTCGGCGCGGCTTGGCCACTGCGGCAAATCCCGGGATTCGAGCAGCTGCGCCGCACCGCGCGCCGCTTCGTCGACGAGCGGTCCGCAGAGCTCCACGAGATCGAGCGTGCGATGTGCGGCTTCGTCGGTGAGCTTGACCACGTGGGTCAGGCGTTTGCGCGCGTCCGGCACTTCGATGTCCTGCGAGCGCGTCGAGACGCGCCTCGGCACTGAAGCGCGCCAGCGCCGATTGCGCCTTCGCCGTAATCCGCTTGAGCTCCGGCAGCAATCCGCTGTCCATCTCCGCGCACAGCTCGTCGAACGCGTGGCGGAACGCCAGCGCATTGCCGCTTTCCATGGCGCCGTGCAGCGCCACGACTTGCGCGCGATAACGTTCGGGATCTGGAAGCGTCGTTGACATGCGCAACTTCAGGCCGCAGCGCGGCTGGCGAGGATCTTGTCGAGCTTTTCCTTGAGCGTGATCGCCGTGAACGGCTTGATCACGTATCCGCTCACGCCCGCCTGCGCCGCTTCGATGATCTGCTCACGCTTGGCTTCCGCCGTGAGCATGAGCACCGGCAGCTTGGCGAGCCTTTCATCGGCACGCACCGCCTTCAGCAGTTCGAGCCCGGGCATTCCCGGCATGTTCCAGTCGGTGATCAGGATGTCGAACGCACCGCCCTTGAGCAGCGGCAACGCCGTGTTGCCGTCATCCGCTTCGGTGATGTCGCTGTAGCCGAGCTCCTGCAGGAGGTTCTTCACGATTCTGCGCATGGTCGAAAAATCGTCGACCACGAGAAATTTTAGGCTGCTGCTCATTCCACACTCCTCTTCATATCCGATCGCGCCAGCCCGCCAGGCGCGCCTGCAACCGCACCAGCGCCTGCCCGTGTATCTGGCAAATCCGCGACTCGCTGACACGCAGCGCCGCGCCGATTTCCTTCAGGTTCAACTCGTCGTCGTAGTACAACGACATCACCAGCCGTTCACGCTCCGGCAGATTGGAAATCGCCTCGGCCAGTGCGACCCGAAAATCCTCATCGACCACGTCGCGGAACGGATCCGCGGCAGAGTCGGTCAACGTCATCTCCCCCTCTTCGGTGGTGAGACTCGAAATCTGGCAGCCGGCGGAATCCTCGACGATGCGGTGGTAGTCGCTGAGCTGCATGCCCATACGCTCGGCCACTTCCACATCGCGCGCTTCGCGCCCGATTTCCGATTCAATCTCGCGGATCGCCTTCGCGACCGCACGCGCCTTGCGATGCACCGACCGCGGCGCCCAGTCGAGCTTGCGCAGTCCGTCGAGCATCGCCCCGCGGATGCGTATGCCCGCGTAGGTTTCAAAACTTGCGCCGCGACCTTCCGAGTAGTTCGCGGCGGCTTCCAGCAGGCCGAGCATCCCGCCCTGGATGAGATCGTCCACTTCGACCGACGCGGGCAGCCGCCCGGCGAGGTGATAGGCGATGCGCTTCACGAGCTCCGCATGGCGCATCACCAGCGCTTCGGTTTCCCGTGCACTGGGACGCTGGCTATAGGCGTTCACTCCGGTCATCGGACGACCTCGAGGCGAACGGCGGGGCGCTTGATCAGACGCTCGACGAAAAACTCCACGTTCCCCCGCGGTCCGTCCGCTACGGGCCAGTTATCGGCTCGCTGCGCCAGCGTCTTGAGTGCCACCGACGCCGGCGCGCTCGGGTACGCCGTCACAACGGGACGCTGTTCACGAATTGAGCGACGCAGGAAGGCGTCTTCGGGGATTTCACCCACGTAGTCGAGGTCCACCGAGAGGAACCGGGTGGCCACACGTTCGAAACGCTGGAACAGCGCCTGCCCCATTCCGCGACCGCGGACCTCGTTGACGACCACGCGGAACTGCTTGACGCCGTGGTCCCGACTAAGGATTTTGATGAGAGCGTAGGCATCGGTGAGCGAGGCCGGCTCATCGCACAGCACGACCAGCACCTGCTGTGCCGCCTGCGAAAACTGCAGCACGCTGCCGGCGATACCGGCGGCCGTGTCGATCACCATCACGTCGACTTTGGAAATGATGTCGCCGAAGGCGCGCACCAGCCCGAGATGCGTGAGCGTGTCGAGCTCGGCGAGTTGCGCGATGCCCGATGCGGCGGGGACCACTTTGAAACCCTGCGGAGCGTCCAGCAGGATTTCCTCGAGTGAGCAATTCCCGGCGAGCACATCGGCCAGCGTGAGTCTCGGAGTGAGACCGAGAAATACATCCACGTTGGCGAGCCCCAGGTCTCCGTCCAGCAGCATGACCTGCTTGCCACGCGCGGCGATCGATGCCGCGAGATTCACGGCAATGGTCGTCTTGCCCACACCGCCCTTGCCACCGGTGACCGCAATCACCTGCACTGGCGAATTGAGCGCGCGGCCGACGCCATCGAGCCGCGGCGTTGCCTTGTCAACGGCCATGGGTCGCTCCCGTGATGCGGCGCTGCATGACCTCGTCGTCCGCAGTCGCACCGTTGCGACTCGCAATCTCCACCGCGCGGCTCACCAGCGAATGCGCGCGAGCGGGTTGCAGATCTTCCGGCACTCGCTGTCCGTCGCTGACGTAGGCCACCGGCAACTTGTGTCGCACCAGCGCCGACAACACGCCGCCCAGGCTCACGGCTTCGTCCACCTTGGTGATCACGCAGGAGCTGGGTTGCGCCACCGCGAACAACTTCATGGCTTCCTCGATGGCGCCCGCCTGGATGCTGGCCGGGATCACGAGCGAAGTTTCGATGCGCGAATTCGCCTGGTTCATGAGGCGCAGCCGGCGCGCGAGATCAGGGTCGCGCGGGCTTGCGCCCGCGGTGTCGATGAGCACGAGCTGCTGGCCGGACAATGCCTCCAGCAGCTCCGGCAATTCCGCGACGTCATAGACCGTATGCGCGGTGACGCCGAGCAGGCGACCGAGCATGTGCATCTGTTCGTGCGCGCCGATACGAACCGCGTCGGCCGAAACCAGCGCCACGCGGCGCGGCCCGTGACGCAGCACCCAGCGCGCGGCGAGCTTGGCTAACAAAGTCGTCTTGCCCGCGCCGGCGGGACCGGCGAAGGCGATGCGGCCGCCGGTCTCGAGCCAGCGATCGCCGGTGACCTGCACGGTGCGCGCGATAGTCGCCAGCGCGAAGCGGCGCGCCGCGGAAAAATTCAGGTTCGGCGGAATCTTGCGCGCCAGCGAGCCGGCGAGATCCTGCGTGATGCCGAGCTGCGCGAGTTCCTTGAGCATCGCGGCCTGCAGTGGCGAGCGGCGCGACATGTCGTTCCACGCGAGCGTCGCGAGCTGCGCTTCGAGCATGCGGCGCATGTCTTTGACTTCGCTGGCGAGCTCGCTATGCTTCGGCGGGCTGTGCGGCCTGCGCGGACGCAGCGGCGCAGCGACCGAAGCGGCCGGAGCGGCTGGGGCGGCCGTCACCTTCGGTACCAGCGCCTCGGACAACTGCGATGAAGCGCGACGCAACGGCATGTGCTCGATGGTCTCGTTCTGCGTCAGGGGCGCGGCGCCTCGCGGAGCGGCGAACTCGCGCGCCACCTCGACGTCGATCGCCGCGACGACTTCCACCTGGTCACCGATGGTGCCGGTGGACAGGATGACCGCCTCGGGGCCCATGGCTTCGCGCACCTGCCCTAAAGCGCTGCGCATGTCCTTGGCGATGTATCTTTGAATTCTCATTCTCTACTCCCGTCCTTATCTCGCACCGATCGCGGTCACCATTCGGACCTTTCGGTTGTCAGGCACTTCGTTCCAGGCGAGCACATGCAACCCGGGCACGCTGACTCTGAAGAACCGGGCCAGCGCCGTGCGCAGCGCCGGTGGCGTCAACAACACCGCCGGTTCTCCGCCACGTTCTTGACGCTGAGCGGCCTCTGACAATCCACGTTGCAAGCGCTCTGCCAGCCCCGGCTCCAGACCCGGTCCGGCGGCAGAATTCGCGAGGCCGTTTGACAATAGGCGCTCGAGTTCCGGCTCAAGTGTGATGACGGGCAACTCTTCGGCGAGACCGACGATGTCCTGGACGATCTGTCTACCCAGGGCAACCCTGACCTGGCCGATGAGCACGATCGGGTCCTGCGATCTCGGCCCCGCTTCCGCCAAGGCTTCGACGATGGCGCGAACGTTGCGGATGGGCACGCGTTCTGCGAGCAGCCCTTGCATGACGCGCACGACCACGGCCAGCGGCAGCACTTTCGGGATGAGCTCATCGACCAGCTTCGGTGCGGTCTTGGCGAGATTCTTGAGGAGCTGCTCGGCTTCTTCGTGGCCGAACAATTCATGCGCGTGCGACTGGATGAGATGCGACAGGTGCGTCGCGATCACCGTGGCGGAATCGACCACCGTGTAGCCGAGTGACTGCGCGTGCTCGCGCAGATTCGGCTCGATCCACACCGCTTCCATGCCGAAGGCCGGATCGCGCGTCACGAGACCGTTGACCGGGCCGAACACGCGGCCGGGATTGATCGCGAGCTCACGGTCGGGATGCACCACGCTCTCGCCGATGGCCACGCCGGCCAGCCGGATGCGATAGGCGTTGGGTC
Organism: uncultured Pseudomonadota bacterium; assembly: GCA_963736955.1. GTDB lineage: Bacteria > Pseudomonadota > Gammaproteobacteria > Steroidobacterales > Steroidobacteraceae > CADEED01. Next base: position 254,840 of record CAVTQT010000008.1, on the reverse strand, counting down.
CCAGCTCCAGGTTGTCGCGGATGTGCACGGCCTGCACGAGGAATCCGAGCTCCTGCGTGAGCTTGCGGCGGATGCCGCGGATGCGGGCTAACAAGTCGCCGCCCTTGGTGCGATCGACCAGCGGCACGAGGCGATAGCCGACTTCGAGACCCACCGCGTCCACCTGGCGCACGTCATCCCAGGAGAGTTCCTGTGTCTCCGGCGACGGCGGTGGTGGCGGCGGCTCCGGCTGAACTTCAGGCGTGAGTGCCGCCGCTTCGCGCTTCTTGACGAGGCGCCACGCGGCATATCCGCAAAGTGCCGCGATCGACAGGAACGCGATGTTGGGCATGCCGGGGATAACGCCCATGATGCCGAGAATCGCGGCCGCGACGCCGAGCGCCTTGGGCTGGCCAAACAACTGCTTCTGCAGCTCGCCGCCCATGTCCTGCTCGCGCGTGACGCGAGTCACGATGATGGCAACGGCCACCGACAGCATGAGGCCGGGGATCTGCGCCACCAGGCCGTCACCGATGGTCAGCAGCGTGTAGGTCTTGGTGGCATCGGCCATCGGCAGGCCGTGCATCATGGTGCCGATGAGCAGTCCACCGATGATGTTGATGACCATGATGAGGATGCCGGCGACCGCGTCACCGCGCACGAACTTGCTGGCGCCGTCCATGGAGCCGTAGAAATCCGATTCCGCGCGCACTTCGAGTCGGCGCGCGCGCGCTTCGTCCTGCGTGATGAGGCCGGCGTTGAGATCAGCGTCGATGGCCATCTGCTTGCCGGGCATGGCGTCCAACGCGAAACGCGCCGACACTTCCGACACGCGGCCCGCGCCCTTGGTCACCACCACGAAGTTGATGATGGTGAGGATGATGAACACCACGGCGCCGACGGCGTAGTTGCCGCCGATGACGAACTCGCCGAAGGCCGCGATCACCTTGCCGGCCGCGTGCGAGCCCTCGTGGCCATGCATGAGCACCACGCGAGTCGACGCCACGTTGAGCGCGAGACGCAGGATGGTCACGAGCAACAGCACGGTCGGGAAGATCGCGAACTCGAGCGGTCGCCTGACGTTGAACACCGCCATGACGATGACCAGCGACAGCGCGATGTTGAACGTGAACAGCACGTCGAGCATCACCGGCGGCAGCGGCAGGATCATCATCGCGAGCAGCGAGATGAGACCGATGGGCACGCCGATGCCCATTTTCATGAGGTTGCCCATTAGTTAATAACCGGGGGCGGCGGCGGTTTGGCGCCGCGCGCCATGGCCGCCTTGAGCTGGTAAACGTAGGTGAGCACCTGCGCCACGGTGGCGTAGAGCGCGGCAGGCACTTCGTGGCCGAGCTCGACGCTGCGATACAGCGCGCGCGCCAGCGGCGGCGCCGCGACCAGCGGCACGCCGTTTTCGGTGGCGATTTCGCGGATGCGGGCCGCCAGCAGATCCGTGCCCTTGGCCACCACCACCGGCGCGCGGTTGCGCGCCTCGTCGTAGCGCAGCGCCACGGCGAAGTGCGTGGGGTTGGTGATCACCACGTCGGCCTTCGGCACTTCCTGCATCATGCGGCCACGCGCCAGCGCGCGTTGCGCCTCGCGGATGCGGCCACGCGTTTCCGGTGAGCCTTCGCTCTCCTTGTATTCTTCCTTCACTTCCTCGCGCGTCATCTTGAGATCGCGCGAGTGCTGCCAGAGCTGGAACGGCACGTCGAAAGCGGCGATCGCCACCAGGCCGAAGCACAGCACTAACAAGGCGTATCCGGTGAGCGCGGCCGAGTGCCCGATGGCGCCCTGCAGGGGCTCGCTCGACAGGCCCATCAACTGCGGCGTCATCCCCTTGAGCAGCACCCAGGCGATGATCGAGACCACGAGGACCTTGGCGATGCCCTTGCCGAGCTCCACCGTGCCGCGTGCCGAGAACATGCGGCCGAGGCCGGCGGCGGGATTCAACTTCGAGAATTGCGGCATCAGCGCCTGGCCGGAGAAGTTCCAGCCGCCGATCGCGAGCGGGGCCGCCAGCGCGGCCACGAAGGTCGCGCCGAGAATGGGCAGGATGATGATGAGCGAACGCAGGCCCGCATCCATGAGCGCGGGCCAGATGACGCCCTCGCCCATGACCTGGTCTGCATGCAGGCGGAGCTGGCCGCGCATGAGGTCGGCGAACTGGCCGGCGGCGCCACGCCCCAGCGTGTAGATGGCTGCAGCGGCGGAGACGCACACGGCCGCCATCGACAACTCGGCGGAGCGCGGAACCTGGCCTTTCTTGCGCGCCTCCTCGAGGCGCTTCGGTGTAGCTTGTTCTGTGCGTTCTGCGCCGGACTCCGCCATGACTCACGGGCCCCCGTGCAGGGCGCGCAGGAATTCGAATCCCTGCGCCAGCAATGTCTTGAAACTTTCCTGCATGGGCCCGATGCCGGCGAGCGCGACCAGCAGACCCACGACCAGCGAAACCGGGAAGCCGACCGCGAACAGGTTCAGCGACGGCGCCGCGCGGCTCACCACGCCGAAGGCCAGGTTCACGATGAGCAGCGCGGTGACGCCGGGCAGCGCCACGGCAATCGCGCCCGAGAACAATCTGGCCGCCCCAGATGATGAGAGACCACAGTCCTTCCTGGCCGAGCCCGGTCGTACCGATGGGCAGCGCGTACAAGCCTGCGACCAGTAGTTCGATGAGCGCGGCATGGCCATCCAGCGCGAGAAACGTGAGCGTCGCCAGGATGATGTAGAGCTGGCCCAGCGCCGGCGTGCTGCTGCCGCGCAGCGGGTCCACGTTCATCGCGAACGACAGGCCCATGCTGTTGGCGAGCAACTGCCCGGCAAGCCCGAGCGCGTCGAACACGATTTGCAATGCGAAGCCGAGCGCTACTCCGATGAGCAGCTGCTGGAACACCACGACGAAGCCCTGCGGCGAGAATGGCGCGATGGCCGGCGTGGGAATCATCGGCGCGACCAGCGCGGTGATCGCCACGGCGAGAATGATGCGCGTGCGCGGCGGCACGAAGCGCGCGCCGAACACCGGCGCCACCATCAGGCATGCGCCGATGCGCGCGAACGGGAAAAATCCTTGCGCCACCCAGCCTTCGAGCTGCCCGATGGAGAGCGCGATCGCCACGGTCTAACCAACCATCCCGGGAATGCTCTCGATGAGGCCGCGCGAGTACTCGACCAGCGTGCGGATCATCCACGGGCCCGCGATGGCCAGCACCGCGGCCATGGCCAGCAATTTCGGGATGAACGACAGCGTCATTTCGTTGATCGACGTCGCCGCCTGGAAGATGCCGACGATGAGGCCCACGGCGAGCGCGGTGAGCAGCAGCGGCGCCGACAGCATGAGCGTCACTTCGAGCGCATGCCGGCCAATGGTCACCACCATTTCCGGGGTCATCGGAAGAAACTCTCTGCAAGCGTGCCCATGACCAGCGACCAGCCGTCGATGAGCACGAACAACATGATCTTGAAGGGCAGCGAGATCAGCACCGGCGACAGCATCATCATGCCCATCGACATGAGCACGCTCGCCACCACGAGATCGATGATCACGAACGGGATGAACAGCAGGAAACCGATCTGGAATGCCGTCTTGAGCTCGCTGGTGACGAACGCCGGCACCAGGATGCTGAGCGGCACGTCGGCCGGCTTCGCGAAACCCTTGCCGCCGGAAATGCGCACGAAGGTCGCGATGTCGGTCTCGCGCGTCTGCTCGAGCATGAAGCCCTTGATGCGGACCGATGGCGCGCTCCAGCGCCACCGTGGTTTCGATGGTGCCGGCGAGATAGGGCTGCGCGGCTTCGGTATTCACCTTTTCGATGACCGGCGACATCACGAAGAAGGTCAGGAACAGCGCGAGGCCCACGAGCACCTGGTTGGGCGGCGTCTGGCCGGCGCCGATGGCCTGCCGGAGAATCGCGAGCACGATGATGATGCGCGTGAACGCCGTCATCATGAGCAGGATGGCGGGCAGCAGCGACAGCACCGTCATCAGGATCAGGATCTGCAGCGTCAGCGAATAGGTCTGTCCACCGCCCGGCGCCGTGGTCACGGTGACCGCCGGAAGGCCGGTCACCGCGGTTTCGGCCGCGGACGCGAGCATCGGCGCCAGCAGCAGGCCTAACAAGCCCAGGCACGCGAAGCAACTTTTGCCCCATCTTCATTTACCAAGGCTCCGCATCAGCAGCGCCTTGAAGCTCGGAGCATCGGTCGTGGTGGAAGGCGGCGCCGGCGGCGGCTCAGTAACCGCTCCTTCCGGGAACACATGCAGTGTGGTGACGCTGCCCGCGGCCACGCCGATGAGAATTTCAGTGGCGCCGACGCGTACCAGCACGCAACGCTCTTTCGGGCCCAGGGCCCGTTCGCTCAACACCTGGATCCGGTCGCGCCCGGCAACACCAAAACCCCGCGCTCGTTTCATGAGCCATGCGAGGCCGGCAATGAGCGCGACGATGGCGAGCAGCGCCAGCGTCACCTCGAAGAGTCCGCCGCCCGCAGTGGGCGCGGTGCTCGCGGCGGGCGCGGCAAACAGGGGGGCTTCCACGATAGACCTCAAGGTCGAGTCGATGACTACTTGAGCTTGCGGATGCGTTCCGCGGGGCTCACGACATCGGTGATGCGGATGCCGAACTTCTCGTTGACCACCACGACTTCGCCGTGCGCCACCAGCGTGCCGTTGACGAACACATCGAGCGGCTCGCCGGCCGCGCGATCCAGTTCCACCACCGAACCCTGGTTGAGCTGCAGCAGGTTGCGGATCGGGATCCGCGTGCGCCCCACTTCCATGGACAGCGTGACGGGCACATCGAGGATCACCTCGAGGTTCACGTCCTGGCTTTCGTCGGCGATGACCGCCTCACTCTTCGCATTCATGATTTCAATTCCTCGAGTTGTTTTGATGGCGCCGGTATTTCTGTTCGTACCGAACGCACTGCTGGCCGCGCGAGACGCCAAACGCGCCTTTGAACAGCGGCACGCCTTCGGCAAGCACCGTGGCTTTGCCGGTGAAGTCGCAGGGCAACACGTCGCCCGGCTTCAGATCCACGAGCTTCGACAGTGAGACGCTGCCGTTGCCGAGCAGCGTGGTCAGTTCCACTTCCGCGTCCTGAAGGCCGTCCTTGAGCAGGTTGAGCCAGCGCTCATCCTGTTCGGCGCGATCGCTCTGCACGCCGGAGTCGAGCACCTCGCGCAGCGGTTCGACCATCGAGTACGGCATGACGACGTGCAGCGAGCCGCCACCGCCGTCGAGGTCGATCTGGAACGGGCACACCACCACGACTTCCGAAGGGGTGACGATGCCGGCGAAATTGGGGTTGATCTCCGAGTTCACGTACTCGACGTCGATCTTCGCGATCGGCGTCCACGCTTCCTTCATGTCGGCGAAGGCGCTGCGCAGGAACATGTGCACCATGCGCATCTCGGCAGTGGAGAATTCGCGGCCTTCGATCTTCGCCTGGCGGCCGACGCCACCGAAGAAGTTGTCGACCATCGCGAACACGAGCTTCGGGTCGATGACGAACAACGCGGTGCCGCGCAGCGGGTTGATCTTCACGAGGTTGAGGTTGACCGGCAGCGACAGCGAGTGCGTGTACTCGCTGAACTTCTTCATCGACACCTGCCCCACCGCGATCTCGACCTGGCGTCGCAGCAGGTTGTAGACGCTCACGCGCAACTGCCGCGCGAAACGCTCGTTGACCATCTCGAGCGTCGGCATGCGGCCGCGCACGATGCGCATCTCGCGGCTGAAATCGTATTGACGGGCTTCGCCCGGAGGCGCCGCGGGCTCGGTGCTGACCGCGCCCTGGTCGACGCCGTTGAGCAACGCGTCGATTTCATCCTGGTTGAGAACTTCCTGGCCGGCCATGTGCTCGTCCTACTGCATTACGAAAGAAGTGAAGTACAGCGCCTCGACCGTAGGCCCCTCGCCGCCCGACTCCGCGACCACGGCGCGAACGCTTTCGAGGCAACGCTTGCGCAGCTCTTCCTTGCCCTCGAGCTTCGAAACGGTTTCGTAGCTCTGATTGCCGAGGATCAACAGCAGGTCGTTGCGGATGCGCGGATCGTTGTCCCGGATCAGGTGTTCGACCTTCTCGTCGCGCGTCATGACGCCGATGGTGATCTGCAGGAATCGCACGGTGGACTCCGCCTCGAAGTTCACGACGAAGGGCGGGTCGAGCGTCACGTAGCGCGCCGGCAGCTGCTCGTGTTTTGCGGCCTCTTCCTTCTTCTTCGGGTCGGCCTTGTCGCCGAGTAGTTTGAAGGCGGCGAATCCGCCACCGCCGAGCACCAGCAGCAGCACCAGCGAGATGATCAGGCCGTTCTTGCCACCCTTTTCGGGGCGGCTTCGGCGCCTTCTTCGATCTCTTGGTTGGTGGCGGCTGGTTGGGCCATGGCGAATCCTCACGCGAAATGTGGCTGCGACTGCATTGCATCGTGCAACGCGCGTGCCACGTCCCAAGCGTGAGCGGCGTCACGCAATGGCGGCCATTGGCGGCAATCGGTGACGGTTTTTTGGCAGCTCGCCGCGGTCTGCGGCGAGCTCAGGCGTAGAGGTCTAGCAGCCCGGTGATGTGGATGGGCTGCGCGGAAATGGTCGGGGCTTCCCCGATACCATCGACCCGTGGCGTGCCGGCGGATTCATGGCGCGTCTGTCGTGCGAAGCCGTGCGACACGCTGCTATCCATTAGCTGAAACCCTTGGGCAGCGAGCATTTCCCGCAGGCGTGGCATCGACGCTTCCAGCAACGCGCGAGTGTCGGCATTCGCGGCGCCGAAATGCACCGTGGCCTGGTTGTCGCGAACCGAGACGTTGACCTCGAGCGGCCCCAGGTCCACCGGCGTCAATTGCAGCGAGGCGGATGATTCGCCCGTGCGCACCATCGACGCCAGCCGGTTGCCGAGATCCTCCACCCAGCGGGGATCGCGAACATGCGTCGTCAAGGATCCGGCTTCGACGCGCTCGACGTTCCCGTGCCGCGGGGCTTGCGCGAAGAGATCCGCGGATCCGCTCAGGGAATTCCAGGTGGTCGTGTCGATGGCCGGCGTTGCCGCCGCCTTGGTGTCAGGCGCAGGCAACTGCGAGTCGCCCGCCGCAGAGTCGGCGCCGGCGAACAAGAACGCCTGCGCAAGATCTTTGGCCGTGTCGCTCTGTGCGGCGGAGGAAACCGCGGCGGCAACTGGCCCAGCAGCCGCGAGAGGGTCGTTTTGAACCTGCGCAGCAACGGAAGCTCCGGCTGCCACGGGCGCCATCGGCACTTTCAGCGCCGGCAATGGCGCCCCGAGGAACCACAACGCGTCATCGGATCCGGTGTCGTCGCTGGAATCGTCGGCGCCGTCATCCTGAGTGCTCTGCCAGCGCGTCGGCGCCTTCCAGCGCGCCGGCGAGCTGGGTATTCACGCCCGACTCGGCGTCCGCATTGATCAGGGACTGAAGCGCCAACAAAGCGTCAAACGCACCGGTGTCGGCCGTTTCGCCAGCATGAAGGCGCGGTGCCGGCGGCATCGGTAGATTGAAGCGCGACATTCGAAATCATGACTTGCCCTCTCGATTCCTGAAACGCTGCTGCTGCGACAACTCGTCGCTGTCGCGCTGATCGCGGCGGGCTTCCTCGCGCGACTCTTCGACCTGCCAGCGTTCGGCCAGCGTGTCGACCACGTGCGCGCGTTTGGCGGCTTCGCGCCACAGCGAGATTGCGGCCTGGTGCGCGGCGCGCGCCGTTTCAACGGCCTGGCGCTGCTGTTCGAGCGCCTCGCCGAGACGCGCCAGAAATGCCTGGAAATCGCGGATCGCCGCGACCCCGAGTCCTGTGCCCGCGCGCGCGGCGAATCCGTCTTCGTATTCCTTGCGATAGTTCTCGAGCGCGGCCAGCTTCTGCTCCATCTCCACCACGTGGCGCTCGGCTTTCGCCACACGCTCGGCGTGTTCACGCTCGGTGTGCGAGGTGGCCTGCTGCACCACTCCCATCCTTTCGGATCGCGTCATTGCTTGGGCCTGTTGAACAACTGCGCGAGCGCCTGCACGGCGTCTCGCTGCCCCACCCGCTCTTCGATGGGCTGCATGAGGAATTTCTGCATCGCCGGCCACAATTCGATGGCGGCGTCGACGCGCGGGTCGCTGCCCTTCTGGTACGCGCCGATGGAGATGAGATCGCGATGCTGCTGGTAGATAGCCAGATTCTGGCGGAAGCGGCGTGCCAGCTCGGCGTGCTCGGGGGTGACGATTTCATTCATCACGCGGCTCACCGAAGCCTCGATGTCGATGGCCGGGTACTGCCCTGCCTCCGCAATGCGTCTCGACAACACGACGTGGCCATCGAGGATGGCGCGCGCAGCGTCCGCGATCGGATCCTGCTGGTCGTCGCCTTCCGTGAGCACCGTATAGAAAGCGGTGATGGAGCCGCGCCCGGTCGAACCGTTGCCGGCGCGCTCGACCAACGCGGGAAGCCGCGCGAAGACCGAGGGCGGATAACCACGCGTAGCAGGCGCTTCGCCGATGGCGAGGCCGATCTCGCGCTGCGCCTGGGCAAATCGTGTCAACGAATCCATGATGAGCAGCACGGACAGTCCGCGCTCGCGAAAATATTCGGCAATGGACGTGGCGAGCCAGGCGCCATGCAGGCGGATGAGCGGTGGATTGTCGGCGGGCGACGCCACGACGACTGATCGGCGGCGGCCTTCGGGTCCGAGAATGCGGTCGACGAATTCCTTCACTTCGCGGCCGCGTTCGCCAATCAGGCCGACGACGATGACGTCGGCGCTGGTATAGCGCGCCATCATGCCGAGCAGCACGCTCTTGCCGACGCCCGAGCCCGCGAAGAGCCCGATGCGTTGTCCGCGGCCGACGGTCAACAGTGAATTGATGGAACGCACGCCCACGTCGAGCGGCGAATCGATGGGATGACGCTGCAGCGGATTGATGCTCTTGCCGAGCAGCTTCACGCGCTCATCGCCATTCAGCGGCCCGAGTCCGTCGAGCGGCGCACCGGTTCCGTCGATGATGCGGCCCAGCAGCCCGGGGCCGACGCGCACGCTGCCGGCGCGCTGGCGTGGAATCACGCGTGCGCTGGGCGCGAGCCCATGCACATCGCCGGTGGGCATCATGAGTAGTTTGTCGCCGGAGAAGCCGACCACTTCGGCTTCGCAGCGCGAACCGTCGCTGGATATCAGGTCGCAGACATCGCCGACCGCGGCCTGGCAGCCCGAGGCTTCCAGCGCGAGTCCGACCATGCGAGTGAGTGAACCTTCGACCGGCGGCGACGGCAGATTGGCGGCGCGAGCCACCTGCGTTTCCATGCTCTTGCGCCAGCCCGAAGCACGCGCGGCACGGAATGCGTTGGCGCCGCTCATGCCGGTTCTTCCGGCGGCGGATCGGCCGGTGCGGCGGTGGCTTCCACGCGCTCGGCGCGATCGTCCCCTAACAAGCCGCGCATCGCCGCGGCGATGCTGGCCTCGAAGCGCGCATCGATGCTCGCGGTGTCGGTGGTCACGCGGCAGCCGCCGCGCGCCATGAGCGGATCCTCGCGCAGCTCCCATTCGCGCTCGCCCACCGGAGTGGCGAGCCTTTCGCGCAGAATCGCCGCGTCGTCAGGATGCAGATGAACTTTGATGTTGCGTGCCGCAATGGGCAGCAGGCCCACGGTGTGCCGCACGATGCCGATGACCTGCGTGGGATCGAGCCGCAGCTCGCGCCGCACCAGGTGCTTGGCGATGATCATCGCGAGCCGCGTGAGCTCGGTTTCGATACCGGCGTCGAGTTCATCGAGCGGCTTGGCCAGTGTTTCGATGATGGCCTGCAGCGCCGCGATCTTGACGTCGACCTCGGCAATGCGGACCTTGAGTTCCGCCTCGCCCTTGCGAACGCCTTCGACGTGGCCGGCCTTGTAGCCATGCTCCCAGGCATCGCGTTCCACCGCGGCCAGGTGCATGACGTTGACGCCGCCGCTGCCACGCGGCAGCGGAGCGCCTTCGACCTTGGGCAGGTCCCAGCGCGAGACGTCTTCGGCTATTGCTGTCGGGGCGGGTTGCGGCTCAGACATATTCTTCGCCGCCCTTGCCGCCGAGCGCGATCGTGCCTTCGTCGGACAGCTTGCGTGCCGCGAGCAGGATTTCCTTCTGCGCCAATTCGACGTCGACGAGGCGCACCGGGCCCTTGTTGGCCAGGTCGTCCTTCATCATCTCGGCCGCGCGCTGCGACATGTTCTTGAAGACCTTGGCCTTGAACGATTCGTCCGCGCCCTTGAGCGCGATCAGCAGCTTGTCGGCCGGCACCTGGCGCAACAGTTCCTGCATGCCGCGATCGTCGACTTCCATGAGGTCCTCGAACACGAACATCAGGTCCTGGATGCTCTGCGACAGCCGTTCATCGGTCTTGGCGACTTCGGTCATGAGATTGTTGCCGACCTTCGAGTCGAGCAGATTGACCATCTCGGCCGCGACCTTGAGGCCGCCGAGCGAGGAGCTCTTGCCATTGCTGGCGCCCGCGGCAAACTGCTTCTCCATCATGTCATCGAGCTCGCTGAGCGCCGAGGGCTGCACGCCATCGAGCGTCGCGACACGCATGATCAGATCCGAGTGCATGCTTTCCGGCAGGAACGCTCAGCACTTCGGCAGCCTGATCCGGTTCCAGGTACGACAACACGATGGCGATGATCTGCGGGTGTTCGTTGCGAATGAGCTCGGCCACCGCGCGCGAATCCATCCACTTGAGCGCCTCGAGGCCCTTGCGCTGGCCGCCAAGGCGGATGCGATCCATGAGCGAATTGGCCTTTTCGTCGCCGAGCGCGCTGACCAGCACCCTGCGCACGAATTCGTCGCCGCCGACGCCGAGCGCAGTCTGGCTCTCCAGCTCCGTGGTGAATGTATTGAGCACGCTGCGCACTTCATCGCGCGTCACGCTGGTGAGCTCGGCCATGGAGCGGCCGAGACGCTGCACGTCCTTCGCGCCCATGTGCTTGAGAATTTCCGCCGCCTCGGTCTCACCGAGCGTCAGCAACAGGATGGCGGCGCGCTCGACGCCGCCGCGGCTCTTGGCTACTTCAGGCATCGCTCGCCACCCAGGCTTTCACGACCTGCGCTCCGCGCTTCGGATCCTGCGCGACCATGCCGCGCGCCGCGGCCACTTGTTGTTCGTAGGCGAGCGCGGGCGCTTCCGCTGGCGCTCCGCCACCCGTGACGGCCAGCGCCGCCTGCCGCAGCACCGACGGGCGCGCGGCGGTCAGCAATCCCTTGGTCAGCGGCTTGAGCACGCTGAACACGATGACCAGCAATACGAGCAGCCCGGCGAGCACCTTCGCGAGAGTCTGCGCCCAGGCGCGCTCCCAGAAGGGAATCGACTCGAGCTCGCCCTCGTCGACCGCCGGCGTACCGAGGAACGAGGAGTTCACGACGTTGACGGTGTCGCCGCGCGTAGCTGTCGAAACCGACGGCATCGCGCACCAGCGCGGTGAGCCGATCGAGCTGATCGGCCGGCAGCGGAGTTTCGGTGACCTTGCCGTCCTTGTCGGTGGTCCGCAGATTGTCGATGAGCACGGCGACCGACAGGCGCGTCACGCGACCGGCGGGCGCACGCGTGTAGGCCATGGTGCGATCGATCTCGTAGTTGCGCGTGGTTTGGCGCGACGTGGAATCGGGGCCGGTGACCGCGGTGCCGTCTGCATTGGTCGCGGCGTTGTCTAGGCTTCGCGCCCGCGGCGGCGCCTTCGCGCCGGACTGCGCGACCGCTGGTGTCTGTCCGGGCGCCAGCGCCACACCGGGCGTCGGCGGTTGATTGGTGAGCGCGCCGGGTACGCCACCGGCATTGCCGGCGCCATTGCGCGCGGCTTCTTCGGCGGTGGACTCGCTGCGCACCACCTGGCTCTGCGGATTGAACTGTTCGCGCGTGGATTCCGTGGTGGTCATGTCGACCTGCGCCACGACCTGGGCACGTACGCGGCCCGGGCCCACGAGCGGCGTCAGCATCTCCTGGATGCGATTGGAATAACTTTCTTCGAGGCGGTGCGAGAACTCGAACATCTTGTCGCGCATCGCGGTGTCGCTGTCGGTCTCGGGCGCCGACAGCAGGCGGCCGCTCTGATCGACCACGGTGACCTGCGAGGCCGTGAGCTCCGGAATGCTGGAAGCCACGAGATTCGCGATGGCCTGCACGTTCTCGTCGTCGAGACGGCGCCCGGCCTTGATCTGCAGGAACACCGACGCACTGCCCGGCCGCCGCTCGCTCACGAACGCGGACTGCCGCGCCATGGCGAGATGCACGCGCGCGCCCTGCACGTTCTGCAGGCTGGCGATGGTGCGCGCGAGTTCTGTTTCGAGCGCGTGCTGGTAGCGCGCGTTCTCCATGAACGCGCTGACGCCGAAGCCCGGATCGCGCGTCATGGCATTCACGCCACCGCCGCTTTCCGGCAGACCTTGCGAGGCCAGACGCAGCCGCGCCGCGGCGAGCTGCTCGGCCGGCACGCTGATGGCGCCGACGCCATTCTCGAGCTTGTAGGGAATGCCGGCGCCTTCGAGTGACTGGGTGATCTGCGCGGTGTCTTCGGCCGCGAGATTGGAATACAGGAGACTGTAGGTAGGACCCACGGACCACAGCATCACGCCGACACCGGCCGCGATCGCCGCCGCGACGCCGATCAACAGCAGCAGCGGCTTCATGCCGCTGATGACACGCTCGGAGCCCGTTGAATTGACCAGTTCTGCCGCCATCGAAATTTCCTTATTAGGGCCTCTAGCCGCTTACAGCGGCATGTTCATGATCTCGCGGTACGCATCAACGAACTTGTTGCGGACCTCCGCGAGCGCGCGAAACGAAACGTTCGCTTTCTGCATTTCGAGCATGACCTGCGGCAGATCGACGCCGGGCACGCCGCGCTCGAACTGCGACGCGAGCGTCGTGGCCTTGTTCTGCACCTGGTTGACCGAGTCGAGTCCCTGCTTCAGCAACTTGGCGAAGCCGTTGTCGACAGCACCGGGCCGCCCGCTGTGCCCGACGGGCCGCGAAGTCCGCCTGGACCACCGACGCCACCGCCCTGCGAGACGCTGCGGATCTGCGCCAGCACACGGTCGATTTCCATGTTGCTCATCTAGCTTCTCCCGGATTCCGGAATTCAGGCCGCTGGAACGTCGATGCCGGCATTGCGGATGCGCGCCAGCTTGTAGCGCAGCGTGCGTGGGCTGATCCCCAGCTTCTCGGCGACTTCGCGACGGCTGCCGTGCGCGGCACGAAGCGCCTCGAGGATCACGTCGCGTTCGGCGCGCTGCAGCGTCTGCTGAAGCACCGGCGAAGAGTTCGCGGCGGCGTCGCTGCGCGTCGGCTGCATCTCGAAGAGGATGTGTTCGGCCTCGATGACCGTGCCTTCGGTGAGCACCACGGCGCGCTGCAGGAGATTGTCGAGCTCGCGCACGTTGCCGGGCCAGTTGTAGGTGAGCAGCAGATGCGCGACGTCGGCCGAGAGCGCCGGAATGCGCTGCCCCGGACGGGCGCGCTGCTGCAACAGATGCGTGGCCAGCGGCAGGATGTCGTCGCGACGTTCGCGCAACGGCGTGAGCGCCAGCGGAAATACGTTGAGGCGGTAGTAGAGATCTTCGCGGAAGCGGCCCGCCGCCACTTCATCGCGCAGCAGGCGGTTGGTGGTCGCGATGACGCGCACGTCGAGCGACACCGGCGTACTGCCGCCGAGGCGTTCGACCTCGCGTTCCTGCAGGACGCGCAGCAGCTTGGCCTGCAGCGCCAGCGGCATCTCCGTGATCTCGTCGAGCAGGATCGTTCCGCCCTGGGCCTGTTCGAACTTGCCCGCGTGGGCGTTCACCGCGCCGGTGAAGGAACCGCGCTCGTAGCCAAACAACATGGCTTCGAGCATGTTCTCGGGGATGGCCGCGCAGTTGACCGCGACGAAGCTGTTCTTCGCGCGCGGACTGGCACGGTGAATGAGCCGCGCCAGCACTTCCTTGCCGGTGCCGGACTCGCCGACGATCAGCACCGAGCAATCGGTGGCGGCGACTCGTCGCGCCAATGCCATGGTCAGTTGCGAGGATGAATCGACGGCAACTGGTTCCAGCGCGTCGCTCAGTTTCATTTCGGTGCTCATCAGAACCTCAGGTTCAATTGGCCTAGGGCGGCCAACGATTGCAGTTGCAAGAGCTGTGCCGGCCGAATTGCGCGCAGGCAGCGTGACACCGATCACACGAGTGTCATGAATCCGTCGCTGAAAGAGGGAGCCGCCGGCGCAGTCGCGCGCAGGCGGCGACGAAACTCAGGCGGGCTCGGCGCCCGAAGCCATGCCGAGCTTGCGCAGCTTCTCCACCAAAGTAGTACGGCGAAGCGACAGCAGGCGCGCCGCGTGCGCGACCGTGCCGCCGGAGCGCTGCAACGCCTGGCTGATGAGACTGCGTTCGATGACCATGAGATGCGCGCGCAGATCGACGCCCTGCTCGGGCAGCCGCGTGATGGAGTCCTGCTCGCCGACCCACATGGAATTGGGCACGACTTCGTCTTCCTCGATTTCGGCATCGCCGGACATCGAGGCTAACAACTGCGGAATTTCCAGCGTCGCGGTGAGCGCGACCTGCGGAGCGGTCCAGTCGGACGGGCGATATCGCGCCGGCAGGTCGCCGATGCCCACGGGGCGCTCGGGGCACAGGATGGCGAGGCGTTCGATGAGATTGGAGAGCTCGCGGATATTGCCGGGCCAGGGATACGCGGACGAGCGCTTCGAGCGTCTCGCTCTTGAGCGCAAGCCGCGGACGACCACGCGAGGCCGCCAGCGACACGAAATCGTCGATGAGGACCGCGAGGTCTTCGATGCGGGCGCTGAGCGTCGGCATCTCGATGGGGAACACGTTGAGACGGTAGAAAAGGTCGCCGCGGAAGTTGCCGCGCACGATGGATTCTTCGAGGTTGCGATGCGTGGCGGCGATGATGCGCACGTCGCACTGGCTCGAGACGTTGCTGCCGACGCGCTCATAGACGCGCTCCTGCAGGACGCGCAGCAACTTCACCTGCATCGGCAGACTCATGTCGCCGATCTCGTCGAGGAACAGCGTGCCGCCCTCGGCGATTTCGAATCGTCCCTTGCGGGTGGTGATGGCGCCGGTGAAGGAGCCCTTCTCGTGACCGAACAATTCGCTCTCGAGGAGCTCGGCGGGAATGGCGCCGCAGTTGACGGCGACGAAGGGACGCTGACGGCGCGGACTCGCGGCGTGAATGGCGCGCGCGGCGATCTCTTTACCAGTACCGGATTCCCCTAGTATGAGCACGGTGGAATCGTAGGGCGCCACCTGCCCGATCAGGCGGTTGACCGCCGAGATCGCCGGGGAAACGCCGGTGGGCAACTGAACTCCGTCGTCCTTCGGGTTCGTGGCCTGGTTCATCTCTGCACGGCGCGCGATTCCCTCGCTCTGCGCACTGATGCATTCGATCGGCTGCACGGTCACTCCTTATTTCCCTCGCGACTATCTTCGCGGAAATGCTCCGCGCGAAAGCGTGACGCGCCGTGCATCTTTGCAGACGTGTGCAGGAAGATGGCCTAACAACTTTGCGCGCGCTGCCGATGGCAAGCGTCTCGCGAGGGATTCCCTTACTGAAGATTCCCTAGTGAAAATCCTATGGAGAAATTTACGTGCGACGAATTCCGCGCGCGCCGGCAACTTTTCGCCGGTGGCGGCGAAACACCAGCTTCTCGATGTGATCGGCGACCAGTTCGCCGAGCGAGAGAAAGCGCACTCGCATCTGTCCTGCGGGCGCGCCCGACACGACTTGCGCCGGCAGATTGAGTGGCTGCACGACGATGTCGCGCAACACCACCTCGAGAACGCCGTAGTCGCCTTCGTTAAGCATTTCGTCGTAAGTGAAACTCGCACCCATCGCATTGAGGCGGATGGTGAAGGGCCGCAGGCGCGGCTGACTCGGCGGCCACCAGCTGTCCGGCAAGGTCCAGCAACAGGTTCAACTTGAAGTCGAGACGCCGCAGATCGGCCGAGTGCGGCGATTCGTCGTCGGATTTGTCGAGCTGCCCGTGTTCTTCGAGGGCATCGCAGGACTGAAGTACGCGGATGTTGCGTTCGGCGAAGTGCTGGGCGGTGACGTCGTCGACCAGCTGCGGCGTCGAGCGCCAGCGAACCGGCAGCAGGTCTTCGTAGGCCAGCTTGTCGAAAATAACGATGGTGTCTTTGCCGTCGTACATGCGCGGCGCGAAGTTTAGCGGCTTTCGCCCATCATGGCGGCAATGGCGCGTTCCGACTCGAGCGCCGCCTCGTCGAGCGCGCGCAGCGCCGCCCGGCCATTCGCGTCGAGCTGCATGGAGCGCATGAAGCCGAGCAACTCGCGGCGTTCGCTGATTTCTTCGTGCACCCTGCCCCAGCGCTGCTCGCGCAGATAACGCGAGACATTCCAGGTGCTGGTGAGGATGGCGGTGGCCACGCGGCGCCAGCCGGCATCCGGTTCGGCAGGCGACACCGGCTGCAGCGAGCTTCGCACCAGCCGCAGATGCGGAGGGTGCCGGGCCTGTGAGGCGGGCACGCTCATCTGCCGGCGACCCGACCGTTTGCCTGCGGCATCTGCAGCCAGGCCGAGCGGATCTCGTTGAGCAGCCGGCTGACTTCGTCGAGCCACTCGGGTTTGTTCTGGGCATTCGCCTGCATGATGCGCTGACACATGTATTCGTACAGCGCGTCGAGGTTGGTGGCGATGGCGCCGCCCGCCTTGAAATTGAGGCTGTTGCGAAGCTCGTCGATGATGGCCACCGCGCGATGCAGTAGTTGGGCCTTCTCGGCGCCACCACCGTGCTTCATGAGCCCGCGCGCGGTCGCGATGCGCTCCATCGCGCCGTCCATCATCATCACGACGAGGCGATGCGGATCGGCAGCGTCGACGCCCGCGTGCACGGCGGTGCTGCGGTAAGCGGCGAGTTTTGCGGCATTGGGTGGGAAGGCCATCGCGATCTGCTCCAGACTACGTTGTGTAGCAAGGAACTTAACGGCCCCGCGGGTGCGGACTTGAGGGTACGAAAGTGCGAACGGGGCCCGCCTCGCCGCAAGTCATCTGACAAATAATGCGGCCAGGTAAAAAACCCATGCCATCCCACGATCCCACGCTCTGCCGCGAACAGCTCGCCACACTGATGGCCGAGCAGAACGCCCACCTTGCCGCACTCGAGAGCCTGCTGACGCAGGAATACGAACTGCTGCAGACCCGGGACGCCGAAGGCCTCGAGAAGGCCGGCACGGCGCGCCAGCAGTGCATCGGCCACATCCTGCGCATCGAGGACGAACGCCGCGCGCTGTGCCGCGCGACCGGGCGCAATGAAGACACGGCCGGACTGCACAGCCTGCTCGCCTGGTGCGATCCCACCGGGCTGCTGCGGCCGGCGATGCAGGAATACCGCGAGCGTACCCAGCGTTGCCGCGAACACAACGATCGCAACGGCATCCTGGTCAACGGCAGACTGCAGCAGGAAGCACGCACTTACGGGCCCGGCAGCGACGAGAGTGGCGGCTACGGCCGCAAGCTCACCACGCGCGCCTGAGCGGTCGCGGTCACTGCCTCAATCCTGCTTGTTCTGCTTCAGCCAGCTGTCGAGCGAGGTGGCGGTGGTGTTCATCTGGGCCAACATCGTGTCGAGCGCGTTGAACTGCTTGAAGTAGCGTTGCTCGATGACCTTCATGCGCGCGTTCAGCGCGTCCTGCTGATCTTTCAGGTCTACCAGCGTGTCGGTGATGTTGCTGCTGCGGACCGTCAGCTCGCCCGTCGACGGAGGTCTTCGACCCCATGAAGTCGGCAAGCTTGACCGCGACACCGTTGCTGGAAGTGAAGATGTCGCTGACCGCGCCAGGGTTGGCCGCCAGCGCGGCGTTGAATCTGACGGTGTCGAGCTTCAGCTTGCCATCGGCCTGCGTGGTGATCCCTAAGCTCGCAAGCGTGGTGTAGTTGCCGTTCACGCCGGCCACCGGCGAGGAAATCAGCTTGCGCACCTGTGAGTCGATGTTACGCAACATGGCATCGCCGAGCAGCGCGCCGGCAGCCTCGGTGGCGGCGTCGTACCGGCTCAGGGACTTGATGGTGCCCGCCAGCGAGTTGTAGGCATCCACGAATTTCTTTGCCGCATCCTGGATCGCCGCATCGTCACGATCGACGCCCAGCAGGACCGTGCTGCCTTCTTCGGTGGGAGCCTTCAGCGTCAGCGTCACGCCCTCGATGGCATTGCTGACGGTGTTCGAACCGCTGTGGATCTCGTAGCCCGACACGAAGACGATGGCGTCCTGCGCCTCGCTTCGCACTTCCATGTTCTTGGTGCCGTCGGATCGTAGACCAGTTTCTCAGCCCACCGTCGCCGCCGCTGGCGGTCACGGTCAGCGCGCGGTCCGCGCCGGTTTTCGTGCTGGTCAGCACCAGGTGCGTGCCTTCCACGTCGGTGAGCAGCGATGCCTGCACGCCTTTGTTGGCCGAGGACTTGTTGATCGCATCGCGGATGTTGGCGAGGCTGTTGCCGCCTGCACCCACCTCGATGCTGAAAGAGGATGTCGCCCACCGAAATGGTGAGCGTGCCGGTGCCCACTTGGGTGCTGGCGGATGCGAACGCGTCGGAACCGAGCTGTGCCGCCTTGGCAAGCTGTTCGACCTGCACGTCGTAGGAGCCCGCCGCTGCCGACGAGCCAGCCTTGGCGGTGAATGCCTTCTCGTCGCTCACGGACACTTTGCGGGAAGTGAAACTGCCGGCGCTGACCAGCGAGTTCAGGCTGCTCTGGAAGGCCGACATGCCGCCCATCAGTTGCGCCATCGCCGAGAACTGCTCGGTCAGCTTGCCTTTCTTGCGTGTCGATGCGCGTCTGCCCGGAAGAGCGCTCGGCGGCCACCAGCTTGGAAACCAGTGAATCGATGTCGAGTCCGGAACCGATGCCGGTGGAGCTGATGGTAGACATGATTCAAAGCTTGTCAGGTCGTCACGTTGAGAAACGTGCCAGACCACTCATCTAGATAGCGCCTCATCTGCAGCGCCTCTTCATTAGGGATCTGGCGGATGACTTTGCCGGAGGCCGCTTCGCGCACGGTGATGACCATGTCGTGTGTATCGGCATCGACGCGGAATTCCAGGTCCCTGCCATTCGAACGCAGGTAGTCGCGCATCTGCTGTGCTACGGCCGCCATGCGTTCGCGCAACTCGCCCTGCGAGGGCGCCGCGGGGGCAGCACGCGGAGTGGGCACCACGGAGGTGCCCGGCTTTGCGACCGGTTCTGAGGCCGGTGCGCTGGATTTAAGACTAACGGCTTGGGTATCCATGTTGCCTCATCCATGTGAAGGCGACGGGATCTCGCGATCCCGCCGCCTTCGTCTTCATCGACTGAAGCTGCTGCGCATTAACGCAGGAGCGACAGCACGTTCTGCGGGACCTGGTTGGCCTGCGCCACCATCGCCGTACCTGCCTGCTGCAGGATCTGGGCGCGGGTCAGGGCCGCCGTCTCCGACGCGAAGTCCGTGTCGAGAATGCGGCTGCGCGAAGCGGACAGATTCTCGGACACACCCTGGAGGCTGTTGATCGTCGACTGGAAGCGATTCTGGATCGCGCCCAGGGTGCTGCGCAGTGTGCTGACCGAGGTCAGCGCCGCGTCGATGCTCTGGATCGTCGAGTTCGCACCGCCCACGCTGAGCACGTTCTGCGTTGGTCAGTGACCCGTGGTCGACCGCGTGGCAGCTGCGCCGTGAGACCGAGGTGGCCGCACCGGCGCCCGTGAGCGTGATCGCTTCGCCGGACGGAGATCGACCAGGTGGTCCGGTCGAGTCGATCGAGGCATACGCGCCCGTGACCTGCAGTTGATCGCGTCGACGAAGGCCTGGCTCGTTCGCGTAGGTGCCCGCCAGGTCGACCGCCGTGGCCGTGCCGACCGTGAGCGTCGAACGCACCGACGGCGTAGCCGTCGGCGTGCGGCCGTGCCGGGGTGCCGCGCCGACGAAGTCGTGCCGTCGGCGAACGTGCCGCCCGTGCCGGCGATTGGTCACGGCGATCGTCATGGCCGTACCGTCGCGCCTTGGTGAACGTGCAGGTCGCCGCCAGCGGCCGTGCCCGAGACGGTGATGCCTGCCGTGGTCAGAGCGGCGAGTGTCGATGGCCGCGTCGATGTCAGCAGCCGTCGCGGTCACGACGCCGGCCGACGGTGAGCGGTGAACGCCGTGACGCCGCCGACGCGTCAACGTGAACGTCTGGCCGGCGGCGAGTGGTCGCGGCCGTGAACGCGCCCGAGGTGCCCGACGTGCTGGCAACCGCCGCGGTCGGCAGCCGCCGCGAGTGAACAGCGTGCTGAGGTCCACGTGCCCGTGCCGGCGGTCGCGAACCTGGCCGATCGCCGTCGCCTTCACGCTCGAGGTCGAGCGCCAGGGAAATCGTCTCACCGACGTTCGCGCCGACCTGGAAGGTCGCGCCGCCGAACGAACCGTCCAGCACCTTGCGGCCGTTGAACGAGGTCTGGCTGGCGATACGGTCGATTTCAGCGATACGCTGCTGCACTTCCTGGTCGAGCGCGTTGCGGTCGCTGTCGCTGTTCGTCGCGTTGGCCGACTGCACGGCGAGCTCGCGGATACGCTGCAGGTTGTTCGTCACTTCCTGGAGCGCGCCTTCGGTCGTCTGCGCGAGGGAGATGCCGTCGTTCGCGTTGCGCGCGGCCTGGTTGAGGCCGGAGATCTGCGTGGTCATGCGATCGGAGATCGCGAGGCCGGCGGCGTCGTCCTTCGCGCTGTTGATGCGCAAGCCCGAGGACAAGCGCTGCAGCGAGGTGGCCAGCTGACTACCGGATGTCGACAGATTGCGCTGGGCATTCAGCGACATCACGTTGGTGTTGATGACAAGTGCCATTTTGAATTGCTCCTGAAAACTTTTCGTTTCTAAAATCCGGTTAAGCCAACCGGCGGGGTTGCGCTGCGGCGTAAACCTGCCAGTGCGCTGTTCGTGTTCGTTAACGGCGCGCTTGGGGGGAGCTTGAGGGAGACCGACCTTAGTGGAGAAAAAATGCGCAGCGGCTCACAGCCCTGCACATCAAATTAAAGGTAGTCGAATAGCGACAATTGCCCGATTTTCGAATACGCGGCCTGGGCGGCCTGCAGGCTGGTGTACTGCTGGTTCAGCTTGCTGATCGCCGAGGCGTAGTCGACATCGCGGATGCCGGAAATCAGCGCCTGCAGATCGACTTCCTCCGAATCGCGGAAATCCGCCGCAGTGTCTATCGCCTGCAGCCGCGTGCCCACTTCCGCGCGCACGCTAACTACGCGCTCGAGCGCCGCGTCGAGATTCATGATGGAGGCGCCGGTCTGGGCCTGGAATGCCGCCTCACTACCGGCGATGGCGCTGTCGCCCTCGAGGGTGCGCGCCAGCTCGTCCAGCATGGCGAAAATGTCCGTCTTCTGCGCGGGCGTGACGCTGAACGAATCGTTCGCGGCCGGCGCCCCGGTAATAGCCACGCTCACGCCCAGGAAGCTGATGCTCTGCCCCGAGGTGAATCCCGTGCCCGACGCTATCGTCACGGGCGTCGGCGTGCTGTCGTCGACCACCTGCCAGTCGGTGGCGCTGGTGAACTGCAGCGTGTAGTTAGCGGGCACCCAGGCGGTGAGGTCCGTCACCGTGCCCACGCTGATGGTCGCATTGCCGGTGTTGGCCGCCGCAACCGTCGTGCGGAACACGCCGTTGCGCTCGGCGATGCCCATGAACGCGTCCACGCCGGCATGCACATCGGCCAGCGATTGCGTGCTGCTGATGCGGATCTGCCGCGTCGTCTGGTCGCCCTGGTAGTTGACGCCGGCTGCACCCTGCGCGAACGGCCGGGTCGCGGTCGACGTGCCGGCGAACAGGTACTCGCCGTTGCCATCCTGGCGGTTGGCCATGTCCATGAGGGCCGCGAGATTCTGCCGCACCTGGTTGGCGATCATCTTGCGCTCTGTCGGGCCGAGAGTGGCATTTCCGCCGGCCAGCGCCGAGTCGCGCGCGCTCTGCAGCACCGAGGTCATGTCCGCCAGCGTCTGTTCCTCGTTGCTGAGGCGGCTCTTGATGATGTTTGAATTGCGCCCGTATTGCGCGTTGTCCGCGAGTTTGCGTTCCAGGCCCGAGGCGCGGGCGGCGCCGATCGGATCCTCGGAAGCGGTCTGGAACTTCTTGCCGGTGGCGACCTGGTTCTGCGTCTTCGAGAGCTTGCCCTGGTGCTCGAGGATGGCGTCGATGCTGCTGCGATGCATGCCGGCGGTAGAAAGGCGCATGGCTTATCTCCTCACCGCGTTCAGCAAGCGTGTCGAACATTTCGTTGGCCACCGAGATGATCTGCGCCGCGGCGGCATAAGCCTGCTGGTAGCGCAGCATGTTGGCCGCCTCTTCATCGAGGTTGACGCCCGACACCGAATCCTGCGCATCGACGTCGCTGCTGTGAACGATGGCTTCGGCATCGCGAGAGACCTGCGCGGTGCGCGTGGAGGTCGCCACGTCGGCGACGAGCCCCTCGACGGCGCCTGACGCGGATTTCGTGCCGCCCTCGAGCACGTTGGCTTTCAGGGCATCGGCCAGCGCGAACGCATTGCGATTGTCGCCGATGGCGCCCGCATTGCTGCGCACGGTGAAGCGATCGCCGGTCGCCGGTGCGCCATTGACCTGGATGCGCCAGCCGTTCACGTCGATCGACGAGCCGGGCGTGTAGGTGAAGCTTCCGGCGCCGTTCACCGTGTAGGTAGTCGCGGAAGTGAAGTCGATGTTGACCGTGTTCAGGATCGCGGCGTCGGTCGGATCGAGGACTTCGCCCGAGGACACGGTTCCGGTACCGGTGTTGGTGGTGGCAGCGGACGCGCGGATCGGCGCCGCGGCGGCGATCTTCGCCGGGTCGGTGATCGCCACGCTCATGCCCGTGAGCGCATCGCGCGTCGGGCGAATCGTGTACTGGTCGCCGGTGGCGATTCCTGCGCCCACGACGATGGACAAGCCGTCGGCAAGAATCGGATCCGCGCTGGTGCCGGTGCCAGTGAAGCTGACGGTCGCGCCCGTATCCTGTCGGCGCAGCGTGTATCCCGTCGCGGTGCGCCCGAGAACGTAATCGTTGGCCTGGAGTGCGCCGAGATTGGTGCGCGTGACCGTAACCACCGACGTGCCGGTGTTGGCCGTGGCTGCCGTCGCGGTGGCCGCGCCGATGTTGAAGAAGTTGCCGCCCAGCGCGCCCGCGAGGTCCATGCCCTCGCGATGCTGTGCATTCACCTGCGTGGTGATGGCGACGCCGATGCGGCCGAGCTCATTGCGCGCCGGGTCGAGCATCTGGCTGCGCCAGTCGAGCAGGCCGCCGAGCGTTCCGCCGGACACGACGCGCGACAGATCCATGGTGCCCGCGCCCGTGCGCATGGACAGCACGGTTCGCTCCGGATCGAGCGGGTCGACGGTCGTGGTGACCTGCGAGGCCTGGTTGCCGAGCACCAGCGGCTGGCCATTGCCGATGAATACATTGAGTGTCGCATCGCCTTCGGCGACGACGGAAACGCTCACCTTGCCCGACAGCTCGTTGATGAGCGCATCGCGCTGGTCGAGCAGGTCGTTGGGAGGCTGGCCGCTCTGCTGGATGGCGGCCGCGATTTCGCCGTTGAGCCTGGCGACTCCCTGCGCGAGCGTGGTGATTTCCTGCGCTTCGATGCCGAGCCGGCCGTTGACCTCGGCCGACATGTCGCGCATGCGCGCGTCGTAAGTCTTGAGGCGTTCGGCCAGTGCGCGTCCTTCGGAAATCAGCACCTGGCGCGCCGGAATCGATGCCGGCGTCGTGGAAACTTCGTTGAGGGCGTCGGTGAACTTCTGCAGCGAGCTCGACAATCCATTGCTCGCATCGCCTAACAGGTTGTCGATGCGCGCCGCCTGCGAAGCAAACTCGTCGAGCCGCGCGAGGTTGGTGCCGCTGCTGCGGGTCTGTTGCGCGAGGAACTGATCGTAAACGCGGCGCACGGTCGAGGTCTCGACGCCGGTGCCGATCCAGCCGCCGCCGGACGATTCCGCCGGGCGCGTCTGAAATTCGGCGCGCTGGCGGGTGTAACCCTCCGTCGAGACATTCGCGATGTTGTGTGACGTGGTATCGAGTGCCGCGCTGCAATGCGCGCAAACCCGAGAGCCCCGTGCTTAAAACATCAGCCATTACTCATCCTCGGCGGGTCCTGCCCCGCTATCGGCGCGGCGGAATCCGACTTGAACGGATTCGCGGCAATTCTTTGCCCCACCTCCGCGGCAACCGCGGCTAACTTGCGGGCATAGTCCGGATCTGTCGCGTAACCGCCGCGCTGAAGCGCGCTCGCGAACGCCTGAACGTCGCTGCCGGTGTTCATTGCGCTCGCGTAACGCGGGTTGTCGCGAATCAGGCGGACATAATCTTCGACGCTCTCGCGGGGCGACCCGTAGGCGCGAAAGCTCGCGTCGACGCGTGACGCAACGCCTGCGTCGAACTCCTGGGTGTTTGCCTGAACGCTGGCGCCGTTCCAGTTGGCGCCGGCCTTGATGCCGAACAGGTTGTGACTGTCGCCGCCGGGCTGCGAACGTCCCCACCCGGTTTCGAGTGCGGCCTGTGCGATGAGATTGCGCGGGTCGACGCCGAGTTCGCGCGCGGCCGCTTCGGCGTGCGGCATGAGTCCGGAGATGAATTTTTCGCGCTCTGCGGGCGTCACCGCTTCGGTCGCATCGGCATCCGGTGCCGACTTGATGGCCGGCGTGCCGCTGCCGGCGCCACCGCTCAACTGGCGGATGAGCATGTCGGCCAGCCCTAAGCCCCGGCCTTCGCTCATTTGCACGGCGAGCTGGTCGTCGGCCATGTCCTGGTACATGTCGCCCTGATCGCTGCCGAACATCGGATCGCCCATGCTGGCGTCGCGCATGCTCTTGAGCATCATCTTGGTGAACAGACTCTCGAACTGCTTCGCGACCGCGCGCAGCGTCGCCGGATCGTTGGCTTCGGCGCCGCGGCGCAGCGCCGCGAACTGCCTGAAGTCGTTGGCATTGACGCGCGGCGCCGCATGCGCGTCGAGCTGCAGATGTTGTTAGTGTCGATGCGCAGTGCCATGAGGTGCGTCAGATGACGATGAGCTCGGCGCGCAACGCGCCGGATTCCTTGAGCGCTTCGAGGATCGCGACCAGGTCGCCGGGCGCGGCGCCCACCTGGTTGACAGCGCGCACGATGTCGTTGAGATCGACGCCCGCGTCGAACACGAACATGCGCGCCGGCGGCTGATTGACGCGAAATCGAGCTCTCCGGCACCACCACGGTGTCGCCGCGGCCGAATTCCATCGGGCTGGCTCACCGAGGCGCGCTCGGTGATGGTCACCGTCAGCGAGCCATGCGACACCGCCGCCGGCATGACGCGCACGTGCGAGCCGATGACCACGGTGCCGGTGCGCGAATTGACGATGACCCGCGCCGGCGCGTCGCCCGGCTCGATTTCGATGGCTTCGAGCGTCGCGAGATAGGCGGTGCGCTGGCTGGCGATCGGCCGGCGCCGCCACTTTCACCGACACGCCGTCGACCGACTGCGCGGTGCCCTCGCCCAACAGCTTGTTGATGCCTTCGGTGAGGCGCGCGGACGTGGTGAAGTCCGGCGAATGCAGGTTGAGCATGACGTACGGCTCGGTGGTGAAACCGTTGGGCACTTCGCGCTCGACCGTCGCTCCATTGGGAACGCGGCCCGCGGAAGGCACGTTCACCGCGATGCTGGAGCCGTCCTTGCCGGACACGCCGAAGCCGCCGACCACCAGGCTGCCCTGGGCGATGGCATACACCTCGCCGTCGGCGCCGATCAGCGGCGTCATGATCAAACTACCGCCGCGCAGGCTCTGCGCGTTGCCGATGGAGGACACGGTGACGTCGATGGTCTGGCCGGTCTTGGAGAACGGCGGCAGGTCGGCGTGCACGGTGACCGCGGCGACGTTCTTGAGCTGCGGGTTGGTGTTCGCCGGAATGGTGACCCCGTAACGGATCAGCATGTTCTTGATGCTCTGGATGGTGAACGGCGCCTGGCTGGTCTGGTCGCCGGTACCGGCGAGACCGACCACGAGGCCGTAGCCCACGAGCTGGTTGGCGCGCACGCCCTGCACCGACGCGAGGTCCTTCACGCGTTCGGCCTGCGCGGCCGCGGCGGTGACGAGGAACAGTGCGGCGGCAAGCGCCAGCTTTGAGTAGCGAACGCATGTGGTTAGTCCTGTTCAGAAAGGGGTGTGCGGCGAATTGAAGAAGCGGAACAGCCAGCCGGGCTTGGAGGCGTTGGCCACCGTGCCCTGCCCGCCGTAGGAGATGTAGGCATCGGCCACGCGCCACGACAGCACGCTGTTGTCCGGCGCGATGTCGCTCGGACGCACGATGCCCTGCAGGCGCACGAACTCACGTCCGGAATTGATCGCGACCCACTTCTGGCCGCGCACCAGCAGGTTGCCGTTGGACAGGCGCTTGTACGACCGTGACGGTGATGAAGCCGTCGAGTTTGTTGCTCTGCGTCGCCGCACCGTTGCCGGAGAAGTCCTGCTGGTTGTCCATGCTGCCTTCGAGAATCGGCACGCCGTTGGCCGTGACCGGCAGGCCGGCGACCGTGGGTCCGGTGAGCGTCGCCGTCGATGACTTGCTGGCCGTGGTCGTGGAACTCTTCTCGGCTTCGGTGCTCTCCGCGAGCCGGATGGTGAGCGTGTCGCCGATGTTGCGCGCGGTGACGTTGTTCCACAGCGTGACGTCCGTGCCCTGCGCGATAGATCGCGCCGGGGATGCGGCTTCGGCGCCACGGCTTCTTCGGGCCAGCTCGGTTCGAAGTCGCGGCCGCCGTCTTCCTCGAGCGTGGCGCAGCCACCGCGAGCAACGAGAACGACAGAGCGAGCGCAGGACGTGAGCAATTTTCATAACTGGTTGTTGACGTATTCGAGCATCTGGTCGGCGGTCGAGATGGCCTTCGAATTCATTTCGTAGGCGCGCTGCGTCTCGATCATGTTGACCAGCTCTTCGACCACGTTGACGTTCGACGCCTCGACCGAACCCTGCGTGGTGACGCCGAGACCGTTCTGGCCGGGCGTGCCGGTCTGCGCCGGGCCGCTGGCTACCGTCTCGGCCAGCAGGTTCTCGCCGAGCGGCTGCAGGCCGGCCGGATTCACGAAGTCCGTGAGCTGAAGCTGTCCCACCTGCACCGGGTTCTGCTGGCCTGCGACCCGCACGCTCACCACGCCGTCGCGGCCGATGGTGATGCTCTGCGAGCCGTCGGGAATGCTGATGCCCGGCTGCAGCACGTAGCCGCTCGAGGTCACCATCTGTCCCTGCGCCGACAACTGGAAGCTGCCATCGCGCGTGTAGGTCGTGGTGCCGTCGGGCATCTGGATCTGGAAGAAGCCGCGGCCTTCGACGGCCACGTCGAGCGCATTGCCGGTCTGCGTGAGACCGCCCTGCGTGTAGAGTTTTTCCGTGGCGACCACGCGCACGCCGGTGCCGAGATGCACGCCCGAGGGAGCCACCGTGTCCTGCGAGGTCGAACCGCCGACCTGGCGCACGTTCTGGTACAGCAGGTCTTCGAACACCGCGCGCGACTTTCTTGAAGCCGCTGGTGCTGACGTTGGCGAGGTTGTTGGACGTGACCGCGAGGCGCGTCTGCTGCGCGTCGAGTCCGGTCTTGGCTGCCCATAAAGCTGGATTCATTTAAGTTCTCCTTTAACCGAGACGCATGATCTGCGCCGCGGCGGCGCCGTTCTCTTCCGCCGTGCGGATGGCCTTGACCTGCATTTCGAAGTGCCGCGCCAGTTCGATCATGGTGACCATGGCGTCGGCGGTATTGACGTTGCTCGACTCGAGCGTGCCCGAGCCGAGCTGCACGCTCGGATCGGACGGCGCTGACGAGCCATCCTTCATGCGAAACAGGCCGTCGTCGCCGCGCGCGAGATCCACATCGGCAGGCTTGACCAGCTTGATGCGCTCCACGGTCGAGGTCGTATCGGGCGTCTGTCCCTGCGCCACGATCGAGATCGATCCATCGCGCGCGAAGTAGATAGAGGTGTAAGGCGGCACCGTGATCGGACCGCCATCGCCGAGCACCGGGTGACCGGTGCCGGTGGTGAGCTGACCGTTCGCATCGATCTGCAGGTCACCGGCGCGCGTGTAGGCTTCCTTGCCGTCCGGGCCCTGCACGGCGATCCAGCCGTCACCGTTGATGGCGACGTCGAGATCGCGGCCGGTCGACAGCAACGCGCCGGACTGGTTGTCCCAGCCCACCGACGCGTTGGTGGCGTAGACGCGCGAGGCGTAGCCGGAACCATCGACCGCACGGCTCTGGAATGCGGACAACTCGGCACGAAAGCCGGTGGTGCTCGCATTGGCGAGGTTGTGGTTGTTGACGGCCTGGGCGTTCAGGGTTTCCTTCGCGCCGGTCATCGCCACGTAGAGCATGCGGTCCATAGCTAGCTACCTGCTGCGCTTAGCGCATGTTGATGATGGTCTGGGTGATCGAATCGGCGGTGCTGATCATCTGCGCGTTGGCCTGGAAGTTGCGCTGCGCGGTGATCATGTTCACGAGCTGCTCGGTCACGTCGACGTTGGCGCCCTCGAGCGCGCCCGACTGCACGAGGCCGAAGCCCGAGTTGCCGGCCTGGCCGCGCAGCGCCTGGCCCGACGCGAACGTCTCGGCCCACTGCGTGTTGCCGAGCTGCTGCAGGCCCTGCACGTTGGCGAAATTGGCGATGGCGATCTGGCCGAGCGGCTGCGAGATGCCGTTGGTGAAGCGCGCCTGCACGATGCCGGTTTCATTGATGTCGATGCCGATGAGGCGGCCGGTGGTGAAACCGTCCTGCGTGACCGAATTGACCGAGAAGTTGGAGCCGTACTGCGTCGACTGGGCGAGGTCCACCGTGATGGTCATGGGAGCCGCGCCGGTGGTCGGTGTGTAGGCGGGGAACGGCAGCAGTCCACCGACCGGCGCCGTCAGCAGGCCGCTGTTGGAATACTGCAGCGTCTGCGGGCCACCGACCGACGCGCCGTCGATGTACAGACGCGCGTTCCACTCGTTCGGCGTTCGCGGTCTTGTCGAAGTACATCGTGCCGGTGTGCGTCGCGCCCAGCGAATCGAACAGCGTGAGCGAAGTCGCCTGGTTGAAAGTGGTCGGATCGGCCGGATCGAACGGCGCGCGCGCGGGCGGCGTGGCGTTCGCGGGCAGGTTCAGCAGGTAATCGACACTGGTGGTGGCCGAAGGCGCGCGAGTCGGTGGTCTGCAGGCGCAGGTCGCCGAGACCGCCGGTGTTGAAACCGCCGCCCGCGAGCGGTGGATAGGCCTGCAGGCGCTGCTGCTGCGAGTTGACGACGAAGCCGTCGCGATTGAGCTGGTAGGCACCGGCGCGCGTATAGGCGAGCGCGCCACCGTCGTTGACGATGAACATGCCCGAGCCGCTGACCGCGAGGTCCAGGTTCGAATCGGTGAATTCGATATTGCCCTGGGCGAACTGCTGCGCGACGGCGGCGACGCGTACACCGTTGCCGGTGGCGTTGCTCGACACACCCTGCAGGGAGACGGCGAACAGATCCGCGAATTCAGCGCGCGAACCCTTGAAGCCGTTGGTGGACGTGTTGGCGATGTTGTTCGCCGTGACGCTGAGATCGGTCTGGGCAGCGTTCAGGCCCGAGAGGGCAATACGGAATGGCATGGAGTGGCTCCTTGGATTCTTTATGGGTTACAGCACGCGCTCGACGTCACTCATGGCGATTTCGCCGAGAGTGTCGGTGTCGAGCGTGAGCGAGCCGGTGGCCGGATCGAGCGCAACGCTCGAAACCTGGGCCGCCATGCTGGTGTTGAGGGAAACGTTCTTGTCGCCCACCTTGGCGATGACTTCGATCTTGTACGAGCCCGAAGGCGCGCTGCCGCCATCGTTGGTGCTGCCATCCCAGGTGAAGCCGCGCAGGCCCGAGCGCGCATCGATCGACTGCGTCTTGACCAGCGTACCGACCGAATCGCGCACCACGAGCTGAACGCTCGAGGCGCCCGCGGGCACATCGACCGCGCCCTGCGTGGGAATCGCCTTGCCATCGGCGGGCACGTTTCGATAGACCTGGCTGCCCTCGGCAATCACGGTGCGACCGATGAGCGCGGCGCCGTCGAGTACCTGGTTGCCGCGCAGGGAACTCGTCAGCGCGGTGATGTTCTTGTTCATGTCCGAGAGGCCGGACACCGAGCTGAACTGCGCGAGCTGACCGACGTACTGCGCCGGATCCATCGGCTTGAACGGATCCTGGTTCTTGAGCTGCGTGATCATGAGCGTCAGGAAGTCGTCCTGATTGAGCTCGCCCTTCTTGGCGTTCTTCGCATTGGCGGCCGCCGCGGCGGCAGCCTGCTCCGGCGTGTTCTGCCGCACCATGGCGGCGTTGATGAGGTCCATGTCTAACATAGTGATCAGCCTTGTCCGAGCCGCAGCGTGGCGAGCAGCAGGTCTTTGGAGGTATTCATGACTTCGACGTTGTTCTGGTAGGAACGCGACGCGGAGATCATGTTGACCATCTCCTCCACCACGTTGACCGCCGGCGCGAACACGTAGCCGTTGGCGTCGGCGAGCGGATTGCCCGGCTCATAACGCTGGCTGGCGGGCGCCGTGGATTCGTAGATGCCGCGCACGCGCACCGCGGGCTGCGGCTGGGACGTGCCCGATGTTGCCAGCTGCGCGCGCACCGCTTCGAAGATCGGATGGCGCGGCTTGTAGACGCCTGCGGCCGTGCTGCTCACGCTGTCGGCGTTGGCGAGGTTGCTGGCGGTGGTGTTCAGCCGCACGGATTGCGCGGCCATGCCGGATCCGGCGATGTCGAAGGCTTTGAAGGATGACATGACTAGCTACCCGATGATCGCGGTCAGCAAACCGCGGAATTTGGCAGTTGAGGAAGGTGAGCGTCGCCTGGTAGCGCACGGCGTTCTCGGCGAACGCGGCCTGCTCGATCTGCGCATCGACGGTGTTGCCGTCGAGCGCGGGCGCGAGCGGCGTGCGGTACTTGAGGTCCGGGCTGCCGGCGGCATCGGCCGACGACGGCGCCGCCAATATGGCCGGGCTGCGTCGTGGTCATGGTCGTGCCCACGGTCTTGTCGCCCGCGGCGCGTGCCATGGCCTGGCGGAAATCGATGTCGCGCGCCTGATAGCCGGGCGTGTCGGCATTCGCCAGGTTGTTGGCGATGAGTTCGCCGCGGCGCGCGCGCACGTCGAGTGCGGTGGCGTGCACGCTTACATACTGGTCCAGGCTCAGGGGCATCGCTTACTCCTCGTGTCGGCCATTGCGTCATGGCGGGTGACATGCGAGGAGCAAAGCAAGTGACGTGCCACGGGGCGTTTTGGCACGCAGGGCGGCGATTCAATCGGAATGGGTGGGAAAGTCTGCGACGCGGCGCACGCGGAGGTGGCGGCACATTGCCGCGTCGCGGCCAGTACCTGCAGGCGCGAGACGCCTTCTCGTCGTATGGCCGTAACGGCCGCGCCGTTCTTTTCTTTAGCGAGCCCGCAGGTGGCACGTCGATTGCTAACTACAGTGCATGTTAGTCAAACCATTGACCCTCCGTTTCCTGCTCGAGCCTGCTGCTTTGCGGGCTGGCGACGCAGGTCGAACTCGCAGGGCGCCCCGCCAGTGAAGCGACCCAGTCGCTCACCGCCGTGCGGCGCGCCGCCGAAGGCCAATTGCGCCGCGAGCTGGACGCGGGCATGAAGGGCGTGTCGTTCACGGCTGCCGAGCTCGATGCGCGCCTGCGCGTAGCGGCCTGCCCCGCGCCACTCGTGACCACCGGCTCGCTGCCGCGCGGCACGCAGGCGCGCGTGCTGGTGCGCGTGGCCTGCAACAGCACGGTGTCACTGGAGCCTCAATGTGCCGGTGGATATCCATCACGCCACCGACGTGCTGGTATTGCGCCGCGCCGTGGGCCGCGGCGAAATCATTCGCGCGGAGGATGTGCTGGTGCAGTCCCGCGAGCTTCCCGGGCCTCACCTCAGCCGTTCGTATCCCGGATTCCGGATCTCAATGGACGCCTGACCCGGCGGCCGATTCCGGAAGGTACCGCCGTGACCGCCGACGCCCTGGATGCCCCACTCCTTATACATAGGGGTCAGAACGTGGTTCTGGCCGCCCGTGCCGGAGGACTCGAAGTCCGGGCCCCCGGAATCGCGCTGGCCGACGCCGGCGCCGAACAGCGCGTCCGGGTACGCAATCTCAATTCACTAAAGATTGTCGAGGGAGTGGCCGACACCGCGGGTGTGGTGCGGGTGCTGCTGTGACGGAAGCTCTGTGACCTGCTTCACCCGAAGGTGGCCCGAAAGCGCCAAATTTTCGTCGAACGGCCTAAAGTTTCGAAAGCAGGGGCCGTTAAGAGGCTCGTAGATACCCCTTGGAGAATGGGCGATGGCGAACAAAATAAGTGGAATTGATGGACGTCCGGTGCAGGTCGGTGGCGGTGCCCCCGTTGCCCGCACGCGCGACGCCACCTCGGAAGGCAAGAAAGCCGAGACCACGGCTGCTGCCTCGAACATCGACGTCTCCGATACCGCGCGTACCCTGGCCGCCCTCGAAAGCCACATCGGCACGCTGCCGGTGGTGAACGAAAGCCGCGTCGACGCCGTGCGCCGCGCGGTGGACGATGGCCGCTATCACGTCGATCCCCAGCGCGTCGCTGACAAGATGCTGCGCTTCGAAGTCGACCTGCTCGCCACCATCCCCGCCCACAAGTAATCCCGGGAGCTTCGAACTTGGACGCGGCCCTGACTCGTGACACCCTCGGGCGCCTGCTCGCCGAGGAAAACACCGCGCTCACCGAATTCGCCGCCCTGCTCGACAAGGAACACGTCGCCCTGCGCGGGCGTGACATCGATGCCCTGGAGGCGCTCGCCGACGCGCGCCAGGCCAGCGTCGTCAAGCTTCTGAAGATCGAAGAAGAGCGTCGCAGCCTGTGCAGCATGCTCGGCTACGACACCGACCTCGCGGGCCTATCCAGACTGCTCGCGTGGTGCGATCCGGCCCATACGCTCGGCAAGCAATACGCAGAATGCGCGACCCGCGCCCGCGACTGCCGTGACCTCAACACGCGCAACGGCGTGCTGGTCGGAGCGCAGATCAAGCGCGTCGAAGGGCTGCTCGGCGCCATGACCGGCACCTCGGCCGAGCCCCGGGCCTACGGCCCGCGTGGCCAGTCCAATCCGTATGCCGCCGCCTCCGGCAAGGTTCTCTCCGCGGAAGCCTGATCGGTCTCACCGGCCGATCGCTGCTTTCCCTGAAACGCGCCTCCGGCGCGTTTTTTTTGCCCCATTCCTGCGCTAACTACCTATTCCTGTTCCACGTGGAGCATATTGTCGCGTTGACGTAATCGGGGATGGTGTGAACAGGTCGCGCGCGTGACGCCCGCTAACAACTACACATAAGAGACGTGGTTCAAATAATTGCCGCGCACTCGCGAAGTCGGTCACATTCGGCGGCTCAATGCGGCCGCATTGCCGCCGAAAACCTTTTCAGGGTGCTGGTGTGATTCAGCGCCAACGTCTCGCTGGCGGCAGCTCATGGGTCCGTGCAACCGACCGACGGTACTCCTCTCTCGCAAGTGCTCGTGCGCTGCCGCCGGCCCCAAACAAAGATAAGGGAACGTTCGACGATGCAAACGATGAAGCTCCGTGCGATCAGAGCATGCGATCTGCGTCTCGACCCCTGGCCGCGTGCGGCGGCGGAGGTTCCGGCGGTACTGCGGCGCCTGCGGCCGTGAATTCACAGCCCGCGTCGGCTCCGGCCGCGCCAGTGGTCAGCGCGCCGCCGTCCACGGCCGCCGCGGATCTGGCGCTCGCCAGCCGCCTGTACAAGGGTGATGAACGCACTCCGGCCGGCTTCGATGTCGAAGCCCGCCCCGCGAGCGTGGTCGGCACGCTGTCGACCCGCCATCTCAAGAACACGGATTTCGCCACGGGCCCGCAGGGCATCAGCACCACCTACGAGGTGTGCACCAACGACATGGCGCAGGCCATCGACTGGTCGGAGCGGCAGGCCACCTGGCAGGGCCAGTATTCGGACCTCGTCGAAGTGCGCAGCGACACGCACATGTTTGAAGTGGTGCGCGTACCGCGCGCCGACGTCACCGCGATGATTCGCCATCGCGTGTTCCGCTGCGACTACCTGGATCGCTCGAACACCGACCTGCGCGTCGATGTCGGCGCGGCGGGCAACATGAACCAGCGTCCGCTGACCGCCGATGAACTCGAGAAGCTCAGCGAGTATCTGTGGCAGTTCACGATGTTCAACAACTCCGACTACGTGGTCGAGAGCAGCACGCGTTCCACCAGTGGCGACGCCCTGGTCACAGACCATTCGCATGGGTCAGCTGGTGCGCGGCGCGACCGGCACCTGCGACACCGTGCAGCTCAGCGACTGGACGCACACCATGAACGCGGCCGACGGCACGCTGACGCGCTCGTTGACGCAACGTGCGCTCGTATCAGGTCAAGAGCACGTCGTCGGGCGCGACGAGCTGCGCGGGCTGACTACAACCCGCGCCGCGCTCAAAGCTCTTTCGACAACTTCTTGAGATAGGCCTTGAACGAGCCCGCCAGCTCCGGATGCGCCAGCGCGTATTCCACGTTGGCCTGCAGATAGCCTAACTTGCTGCCGCAGTCGAAGCGCTTGCCCGCGAACCGGTAGGCGTACACCGCTTCATCGTTCATGAGCCGCGCGATGCCGTCGGTGAGCTGGATCTCGCCGCCCGCCCCTTCGCCGATCTGCTCGAGGTGCGTGAACACGCGCGGCGTCAGCAGGTAGCGGCCGACCACCGCGAGATTCGACGGCGCCACCGAGGGCTTGGGCTTCTCGACGATCTTTTCGACGCGCAGCAGGTCTCCGCGGCGCGAGCCGGTCTTCACGATGCCGTACTTGTCGGTCTGCGAATGCGGCACGGTCTGCACGGCGACGATGCTGCCGTTGTCGAAGCGATTGCTCATTTGTTTGAGGCAGGCTTCGGGCGCGTCGATGAGGTCGTCTGCGAGATGCACGAAAAACGGCGCATCTCCCACGGCCGGCTTGGCGCACAACACCGCGTGGCCCAGGCCGAGCGGCGCTGGCTGACGGATGTAGATGCACGACGCATACGAGGGCAACACGCTCTTGAGCATCTTCAGCAGGTCGCTCTTGCCCTGCTTGAGCAGCAGATTCTCGAGTTCGCCATCGGAATCGAAATGATCTTCGATGGCGCGCTTGGAAGAGCCGGTGATGAAGACCAGGCGGCGCGCACCCGCGGCCAGTGCTTCTTCCACTGCATATTGAATGAGTGGCTTGTCGACGATGGGCAGCATCTCTTTGGGGCTGGCCTTGGTAGCTGGGAGGAAGCGGGTTCCTCGACCGGCAACGGGGAAAACGGCAACGTCGACGCGGCTCTTCTTCACGACAGGCATAAGGGCTCCGGCCCAATTTGGGGGCCGAAACCATACCACGCTGCCAAGCGCGGCTTTGCCAGAGGTAGGCCCCGGGACGCGAGAGTTTGCGCGAAGTCACACCTCTCGCGGCCGCGGGTGCCGTTTACGACGCCGGTTTCGCCTTGGGCTGTGGAGCGGCCGCGGGAGCGGCGCCGGGCATTGCGGCCTTTTCCGCTCCGAGCTTGATATCGGCCCGGTTCTTGTCGATGAGCTTCTGCGTGATGCCCTCGACCATGGCGAGCTGATCGACGGACTTGAACGGGCCGTTCTTGTCGCGGTAGCTCACGATGGCCTTGGCCTTGGCGGGCCCGATGCCATTGAGCGCCTTGGCGAGCGCGGTGGCGTCGGCGGTGTTGATGTTGACCGGCTCGGCGTACACGAGCTGCGAGAGCAGCATCATGGCGGCGAGCGTGGGGGCGAATTTTCTGAAGTTGACGAACATGTGGCCTCCTTGCCTGTGTGCCCGGCAATGCCGGGTGCGAGGAGACTAACAACGAGGCAAGCGCGGCCAGGAGCCGCCAATCTGCTCAAAGACGGCGATTAATCGTGCTTCGCAGAGAATCCCAGTTGCGGCAGCTCGGGCAGCGCCAGTGCCAGGTGGTGTTGGCGACTCCACACTCCTCGCAACGGAACCGCGGCGGCTCGGGCGGCGCGGTCTCGTCCTGCGGAGGATGCTGAAGCAGGTAATCGCGTGAGCGCGCCGCCGCGCGACTTCAGGGCCGCGCGCGCTTCCGCTTCGAACGCGACCAGCATGGTGCGCGACGCACCGAGCGCCGCCGAATACAACTCGAGCGCCTTCGCCTCATCGCCCGACGGCGGCGGCGATGCGCGCCGCGAGAATGGACGCACGCGCGCTGCCTGCGTCGTGCACGCGGGCCGCGGCAACCTGCGCGCTCGCCGCGGCCAATTCGCCCGCCGCGAGTGCAGCTTCGCCGAGCTCGCAGCAGTAGTGCGCGGCCACCACGGCGAGCTCGCTTTGTTTCTCGGGCGGCAGCTCGCGCCATACATCGAGCGCCGCGCGCCACTCGCGCTGCTGCTCATAGACCCACGCGAGTTTTTCGAGCACGGCCGGACGGTAGCGCTCCGACCCCAGAAGACTGCGCAACTTTTCCTCGGCGCGATCCATGAGGCCGGCGGAGAGGTAGTCGAGTCCCAGCGCGAACGTGGCCTGCTCGCGAATCAGCAATTCGCCATGGGCCGCGAGCTCGGTGTGGATGGCGATGGCGCGGTCGACTTCACCGCGCTTGCGCATGAGGCTGCCGAGCGCGAACTGGATGTCCGCCTCGTGCGATTTGGTCGCGAGTCGCGTGAACACTTCCGTGGCGCGATCGAAGCGGTCGTTGACCAGGTGATCGAGGCCGGCGAAGTAGTCGACGTCGCGCCGCAGTCGGCGGCCGCGCGCCGAACGGCGACCGAGCGCAAACGCTGCCGCCCCGATGATGAGGAAACACAGCAGGAGAACTTCGGGGCCGATGCCGCTGCAGGCGCATGATTTTCAGGGGCTCGCAGCTTCCAGGGCTCGCGCTCCCAGGGGCTCGCGCCCCACTTTTAACGCCGCCGAAGCGGCGGCGACCGGAAAGCAGTTTAGTCCTTCTCTTTAGAGTCTCGCTGCACTTCGGGCCCGCTGCCAGTCCTTCCAATAGTTCGGATAGGTCTTCGCGACGCAGCCCGGATCGAGAATCCGGAGGCCCGGCAGGCGCGATCCGAGCACGCCGAAACGACATCGCGATGCGATGGTCGTGATAGGTCTCGATTTCCACCGACGCTGGCGTCGCGCGGACGGATCCACGACGAGCGGCTCGATCACCATGTAATCCGGGCCCTCTTCCACGGTCACGCCGAGCTTGCGCAACTCGCGCGTGGGCGCGGCGATGCGATCGCATTCCTTCACGCGCAGCGTGGCGAGACCGGTGATGCGCGTCGGGCGCGAGAGGAATGGCGCGAGCATCATGAGCGTGGGCGCGACGTCGGGCATGCTGGTCATGTCGACGTCGCGCGTCGAAGCCGCCCGCGAGCTTGCGCGGACCTTCGATGACCGTGCGCGACGGCGATCGCTCGACGCTGCGCGCCGAGCTGTCTCGCACAGCCCGAAAAACGCGTAGTCGCCCTGGCGCGTTCCCGAGCCGAGATTGCTCAGCGTGATCGCGCGCGCCGTGCAGCGTGGCCAGCGCCGCAAAGTAGGACGCGGCCGAAGCGTCGCCCTCCACGTCGATGTCGCTCGCGCGGTAGACCTGCGGCGCCACGGCGAGCGCGGCGATAGTCGTGATTGACGACGCGCACGCCGAACTTCGCCATCTCATCGAGCGTGAGATCCACGTACGGCTTGCTGGTGAGCTCGCCTTCCACTTCGATGACGAGGCCGGACTCGAGCAGCGGCGCGATGATCAGCAGGCTGGTGAGGTACTGGCTGGAGATATTGCTGGGCACGCGCACCGGGCCGCGCAGATGCGCGGGTGCCGATGACGGTGGTCGGCAGATGCCCGTCGTTGGTCGACTGCATTCGCGCGCCGAGGCTGGCCAGCGCATCCACCAGCGCCTTGTTAGGCCGGTTGCGCATGGAGATGTGGCCGTCGATGGTCGTGGGATCCGGGCGCAGCGCCGCCATGGCCAGCAGCAGGCGCGTGGTGACCGCGCTCTGCCCGGTGTCGAGGCTCGATGGGGCCCGAGCGCGAACTCGCCCGTCGCGGCCGGTGATGCGCACCGACATCCTCGGCGGAATTGTCGACCGCGATGCCGAGCCGGCGCAGGCAGTCCTTCATGCGCCAGTAGTCATCGCACTCGCCCGGATAACGGATCGTGCTCGCGCCGTCGGCCAGTGCCGCGATGGCGCAGTCACGCAGCGTCAGCGACTTGCTGCCGGGCAAGTGCGGTTTCAAAATGAAACGCGCCCTGTTGCCAGGGCACGAGGTCGAGAGTCGCCGGATGGGGACATTCCTCGTTTCCTAGCAAAAGGACGCGCTCGAGAGGCAGTCCATTTTTGCAGGAAACGAGGAATGTCCCCATCAATCACGAATCGGCCGATCGGCTCCGTCGTTCACACGCTCGCGCAGGTCTTTGCCGGGCTTGAAGTGCGGAACGTATTTGCCGGACAGCGCCACCGCTTCGCCGGTCTTGGGATTGCGGCCCTGCCGCGGCGGCCGGAAGTGCAGCGAGAACGAGCCGAAGCCACGTATCTCGATGCGATCTCCCGCCGACAGGGCATCGCTCATGATCTCGAGGATCTGCTTGAGCGCGAGCTCCACATCCTTGGCTGGCAGATGTTTCTGTTTCGCCGTGATGATTTCGATGAGCTCGGACTTGGTCATAGGCCGCTTACCCGTATTGCTTTTGTTGAGTATCGACTTGTCAGTTAACGATCGCCGCCGATCTGTTCCTTGAGCAGGTCACCGAGGCTGGTGCCCGAAGACGGCTGGTCGGAGCGATAGTTCGACACCGCCTCGGCCTCTTCGTGGATTTCCTTCGCCTTGATGGACAGCGCAATCGTACGCGTCTTGCGATCCACACCGGTGAACCGCGCTTCGATTTCCTGGCCGACCTTCAGCACGGTGCGCGCGTCTTCGACGCGATCACGCGCGAGCTCGGAAGCACGCAGCTGACCTTCGATGCCGTTGCCAAGGTCGATGATCGCGCCACGCGCGTCCACTTCCTTGACGACGCCCTTGACGATCGTGCCCTTCGGGTTCGTGGCGATGTACTCGCTGAACGGATCCTGCGCGAGCTGCTTGATGCCCAGCGAAATGCGCTCACGCTCCGGGTCGATGGACAGCACCATGGCTTCCACCTGCTGGCCCTTCTGGTAGTTGCGCACGGCTTCTTCGCCTGCGACATCCCACGAGAGGTCCGACAGATGCACGAGGCCGTCGATGTTGCCGGCGAGACCGATGAACACACCGAAGTCGGTGATGGACTTGATCTGGCCCGAGACCTTGTCGCCACGGTTGAAGTTCTCGGCGAACTCCTTCCACGGATTCTGCTTGCACTGCTTGAGGCCGAGCGAAATGCGACGACGCTCTTCATCCACGTCGAGCACCATGACTTCGACTTCCTGGCCCGAGTGCACGACCTTGGCCGGGTTGACGTTCTTGTTGGTCCAGTCCATTTCGGAGACGTGGACCAGGCCTTCGACGCCGTCTTCGATCTCCACGAACGCGCCGTAGTCGGCGATGTTCGTGACCTTGCCGAACACGCGCGTGTTCGGCGGGTAACGGCGGGCGATGTTCTCCCACGGATCCGCGCCGAGCTGCTTGAGGCCCAGCGATACGCGTGAACGCTCGCGGTCGAACTTGAGGATGCGGACGTCGATTTCGTCGCCGACCTTGACCACTTCCGACGGATGCTTGACGCGCTTCCACGCCATGTCGGTGATGTGCAGCAGGCCGTCGATGCCACCGAGATCCACGAACGCGCCGTAGTCGGTGAGGTTCTTGACGGTGCCCTTGAGCACGGTGCCTTCCTGCAGGTTGTCCATGAGCGCGCTGCGCTCGGCGGAGAACTCCTGCTCGACGACCGCGCGGCGGCTAACGACCACGTTGTTGCGCTTCTGGTCCAGCTTGATGACCTTGAACTCGAGGGACTTGCCTTCGAGGTAGGCGGTGTCGCGAACCGGACGGACATCGACCAGCGAACCGGGAAGGAACGCGCGGACGTTGTCGATCTCGACGGTGAAGCCACCCTTCACACGGCCCGTGATGGTGCCGGTGACGATTTCGGATTTGTTGAAGCTCTCTTCGAGGCGCGTCCAGGTGCGGGCACGCTTGGCTTTGTCGCGCGAGAGGCGCGTTTCGCCGGTGCCATCTTCCATCGCGTCGAGCGCGACTTCGATGCTGTCGCCGGCCTTGACCTCGACTTCTCCGCGTTCGTTCTTGAACTGCTCGAGAGGGATGACGGCTTCGGACTTCAGGCCCACGTTGACGATGACCATGTCTTCGCCGACTTCGACGACGAGACCAGTGAGGATCATTCCGGGGCGGATACGCTGGTTAGCGATGCTCTGTTCAAAGAGCTGGGCAAAACTTTCAGTCATTTAGTTTCCATACGCACGGCCATGCCAGATTTTTGGAGGCGGCCGTGACAATTGACGCTCGCGGGAAATCCAGTCCCCTCGAGGCAGATACACACAACCCCGCGTCCGTGCGGAGCAACCTAGAAATCCTCAACGCCAGAGCTGACGCTCGCGCCCGAGCGAGATGACCCGCTCAACGACGGCTTCGATACTCAAACCCGTGGAGTCGAGTAGCTGCGCGTCAGGCGCGGGCTTGAGCGGGGCGACCTGGCGGGTGGAATCCCGCAAATCGCGCTCCGCGATCTCCCGCGAAAGGGCGGCAAGACTACCAGCGGACCCCTTGCCGATCAACTGCTTATGACGCCTTTGGGCGCGCTCTTCGGCGCTGGCCGTGAGGAAAACCTTCAACTGGGCGCCCGGAAAGATGACGGTGCCCATATCGCGCCCGTCCGCGACCAAACCGGGGGGTTGCGCGAAGGACCGCTGACGGTCGGTCAGGGCTGCCCTGACGGCGGGCCAGGCCGCCACGCGGGAGGCTCCCGCCCCCGCCTGCTCGTTACGAATCTTCTGCGTGACGTCCCTGCCGTCGAGCATGACCCGCTCTTCACCGGCACCGACAGACCCGAACTCCACCCGCATGGAGCGCGCCACGGCCACGTGCTCCTCGACGTCATCGGGGTCGAGCCCCTTGAGGATTCCGCCGAGCGCCACCAGCCGGTACAACGCTCCGCTGTCGAGCAGATGCCAGCCGACGCGGGAGGCGACGATGCGGCTGATGGTTCCCTTGCCGGAACTCGATGGGCCGTCGATGGTGACGATGGGGACGGAAGCCTGGGCTCATTCCGCGAGAGGCTATCAAGCTTCCCATGCCTGAAGGAAACGATCGTTCTGCTCGGGCGTACCCAACGTGACGCGCAGATGTTCGGGCAACCCGTAGTTGCCCACCGGACGCACGATGATGCCGCTGCGTAGCAGAGCATCGAAGCGCGCTCTGGCATTCGGACCGGCATGCAACATCAGGAAATTGCCGGCCGAGGGCAAGACCGGCGTGCCGGATTTCTCGCAGGCGCGCCGCCACGCGCGCGCGTTCACTGACCGCCACCTTGACCGCGGCGGCCACGTGATCGGTGTCTTCCAGCGCCGCCGCCGCGCCGGCAAGACCCACCACCGACACGTTGAACGCCTGGCGCACACGATTGAGCATGTCGGCGACCGAGGCATGGCTCACGGCGTAGCCGACGCGCACACCGGCGAGGCCATAGGCCTTGGAGAACGTGCGCAACACCACGAGATTGGGAAACTCGGCGAGCCACGCGACTCCATCCTGCAGCCCGAGGCCGCCGGTGTATTCGAAGTACGCCTCATCGAGCGCCACCAGCACGTGCGGCGGCACCGCGGCAATGAAGGCTTTCAGCGCCGGCGCAGGCACCCAGGTGCCGGTGGGATTGTTAGGGTTGGCGATGAACACGATGCGCGTGCGCGGCGTGATGGCGCGTGCCATTGCGTCAAGGTCGTGCCCGAGCGGCATGGCGGAATCGCGGCGGGTTCGCCGCGGTCACCACGGCCGTCGCGCCGGTCGCCTGGACGGCGATCGGATACACCGCGAACGCGTATTGCGAGTAGATGGCTTCGAGGCCGGGTTGCAGGAAGGCTTCGGCGAGCAGCACCAGCAGATCGTTGGAGCCATTGCCGAGCGTGATCTGCGCAACGTCCACACCGAGCTTTGCCGCGAGCCGGGTCTTCAGCACGTGGCCGCTGCCATCCGGATACAGCCAGGTGTCGCCGATCGCGCGTTGCATGGCCTCGAGCGCCCGTGGGCTCGCCCCGAAGGGATTCTCGTTCGACGCCAGCTTGATGATGTCGGTGAGGCCCAGCTCGCGCTGCAGTTCTTCGATGGGCTTGCCCGGCACGTAGGGCGACAGCGACCGCACGTTGTCGACGGCGAGCTGCCCGGGATCGGTGAGCATTGGAGGCATGGGTCGAATCCTAGAGAAAGCGCACGGGGCTGCTCAAGAGAGATTGACACCGCGATCGCCCTGATCGAAGCATCCGGACATGAAGACACGACTTCTTGCGCTGCTGGCGATGCTCATCGCGCTGGGATCTCACGGCGCATGCGAATGCCGCCGAGCTGCCCGACTACATCCGCTTTCGGGAGGACGACCAGCAGCGCCCGGCTGGAGATCGCGATCCGGACCTTCACCCTGCCGTCCGGTCAGAGAGTCGATCTCATTGGCGTCGTGCATATCGCGGACGAGCGCCTACTACCAGGAGCTGAACCGCGCTTCGGCGCCTACGATTCGGTGCTCTTCGAACTCGTGGGCGATCCGAGAAGTCTCACCGCGCGGGCGCCACTCGCCGAGGAGCAGCGCGGAATCGAGACGGGCGGCAGTGTGATCAGCACCTCCAGCAGGCGGCTGGGCAGTATCTCGGACTCACGTTCCAGCTCGACGCCATCGACTACACCCGCAAGAACATGGTTCACGCCGACACCACGGCGGAAGAATTCGAGCGGATGCAGAAGGAACGCGGCGAAACCATGATGACGCTGTTCGCCCGTGCGATGGAGGTCCAGATGACGGCGCAGATGAACGGCAATGTCGACCCGACCTCGATGGGCGGACTCGACACCTTCGGACTCATCCGCATCCTCATGAGCCGCGATTCCGCGGCGGAGTTCAAGAAGGCACTGGCGAAGACGTTCGCGCAGATGGAGTCCCTGACCGCGTCCATGGAAGGCGACGCAAGGGTCGGCGATTCTCAGCGGACGCAACGACGTGGTGGAAAGAAAAATCAAAGAGGTGCTCGCCAACAGGAAACAGCGCCGCATTGCCGTGTTTTACGGCGGCGCCCACATGCCTGGCATCGAGACGTCGCTGGTGAAGGACATGAAGGCGAAGGTTTCGGGCGAAGAATGGCTCGCGGCATGGACGATGCCGAAGTGAAGAATGGGGACATTCCTCATTTAGCTGTAACAATCGCCCGCTTGCGAGAGCTTCCAACAGGCGTGCGATTGTTACAGCTAAATGAGGAATGTCCCCATTCTTCAAGACACAGCGCGCGGATACGAACCCAGCACGCGGAACAGCGACGCCCGCTTCTTGAGCGCCGCCAGCGCCTTGGCGACATGCGGTTCGTCGGCGTGACCGTCGATGTCGAGGAAGAACACGTAGTCCCACTTCTTGCGATGCGACGGGCCGCGACTCGATGCGCGTCATGCTGATCTTGTGCTCGGCCAGCGGCTGCAGCAGCTGGAACAGCGTGCCGGGCGAATCCGTGTGCAGCGCCGAGCACAGGATGGTGGTGCGATCGTCACCGCTCGGTTTGAACACCTTGCGGCCCACTACAAAGAAGCGCGTGGTGTTGTCGTCGCGGTCTTCGATCTCGGTGGCCAGGATCTTGAGGCCGTAGATGTCCGCCGCGGTTTCACCGGCGATCGCCGCCGTGCCCTCTTCATCGCGCGCGCGCCGCGCGCCTTCGGCGTTGCTCGACACCGCGACTCGCTGCACATCGGGCAGGTGCTCGTCGAGCCAGCCACGGCACTGCGCCAGCGCCTGCGGATGGCTGCAGATGCGCTTGATCTTGCTGCAGCGACTTCACGCCGCCCATGAGGAACTGGTGGATGCGCAGTTCCACCTCGCCGCAGATGCGCAGCGGCGAACCCAGCAGTGAATCGAGCGTGTGATTGACCGAGCCTTCGGTGGAATTCTCGACCGGCACCACGCCGAAATCGGCGTGCCCCGCTTCGACCTCGTGGAACACCTCGTCCACGGACGAGAGCGCGAGCGCGCGCACCGAGTGGCCGAAGTGCTTGAGCGCGGCGGTCTGCGAGAACGTGCCTTCGGGCCCGAGGAAAGCCGACCTTGAGCGGCTCTTCCTGCGCGAGGCAGGCGGACATGATTTCGCGGAACAGGCGCAGGATTTCTTCGGTGCGCAGCGGACCCT
Source organism: uncultured Pseudomonadota bacterium (assembly GCA_963736955.1). GTDB lineage: Bacteria > Pseudomonadota > Gammaproteobacteria > Steroidobacterales > Steroidobacteraceae > CADEED01. Next base: position 210,536 of record CAVTQT010000008.1, on the reverse strand, counting down.
TGTTGCGCTCGCGGGCCATGCGCAGCACCTGCGCCTCGCGCTCCGGCCGGTAGAAATCGACGGTGTGGCCATCGGCATGCTTGGAGATGCCGACCTGGCGCGCGAGCCGCGCGCGGTCGTTGAGCAACTCGTGGATGCGCGCATCCACGGCGTCGATTTCACCGCGCAGTTTCACGATGTCGAGCGGTGGCGCGCCCGCTGCGGGCAGCGGGCTTTCGCCTCGCCTGACGCCTGGCACTTCGCGTCTTCAGCTTTCTTCGCCACCGCCGCCTGCGCGCTTTCCGACGTGGCCTGGCCTGCTTATATCACCCGCGCCGCCAGCACGCCGCCGATCGCACGCACCTTGTCCATCACGTGTTGTCGACCGAGCCATCGGTGTCGATGAGCGTGTAGGCATATTCGCCGCGGGACTTGTTCAGCAGCTCGGCGATGTTGAGCGAGGCGCTCGCGAGCGCGGTCGAGATCTGGCCCACCATGTTAGGCACGTTGCTGTTGGCGATGCAGATGCGCGAGGTCTTCGGCGCACGCGGCAGCACCACTTCGGGGAAGTTGACGCTGTTCTTGATGTTGCCGTTCTCGAGATAGTCCTTGACGGTGTCGGCCACCATCACGGCGCAGTTGTCCTCGGCCTCGTTGGTCGACGCGCCGAGGTGCGGCAGGGTCACGATCTTCGGGTGATCCTTGGTTGCGTTGGTCGGGAAGTCGCAGACATAGCCCTGCAGGCGGCCGTCGTCGAGCGCGGCCACGATCGGCCTTCTCGTCGACGATGGGCGCGCGCGCGAAGTTGAGGATGACGCCGTTCTTGCGCATGAGCTTGAGGCGCGCTTCGTTCACGAGACCGCGGGTCTCGGGCGTGAGCGGCACGTGCACGGAGATCACGTCCGAGCGCACGAACAGGTCGTCGAGCGACAGCGCCTGCTCCACGCTCGACGAGAGCTGCCAGGCGCGTTGCACGGTGATCTGCGGGTCGTAGCCGAGCACCTTCATGCCGAGGCTCAACGCCGAATTCGCGACTTCGACGCCGATCGCGCCGAGACCGATGACGCCGAGCGTGCGGCCGGGCAGTTCGAAGCCGACGAAGTTCTTCTTGCCCTTCTCGACCGCGACGTCGATGGCGTGGTCATCACCGGACTGCGACTTGGCGAACGCCCAGGCCTGGCGATGTTGCGCGCGGCCAGGAACATGCCGGCGAGCACCAGCTCTTTCACCGCGTTGGCGTTGGCGCCGGGCGCGTTGAACACCGGGATGCCCTTCTTCGAGAGCGCCTCGACCGGGATGTTGTTGGTGCCGGCGCCGGCGCGGCCGACGGCGCGCAGGATGTCGGGCATCGCCACCTTGTGCATGTCGGCCGAGCGCACCAGGATGGCATCGGGGTTGCCGATCTCGCGAGGCGACTTCGAAGCGGTCGCGCGGCAGGCGCTCGAGGCCCTTGATGCTGATGTTGTTGAGAGTCTGGATCTTGAATCGCATTTCTATCTCCTGCGCGGACCTTATTGCCCTGCGCGTCAGGACGGTTGGCGTTATTGCCGACCGTCATTGGAACCATGGGACGGTTCCAGCCGGGAAGTGCCTGCTTCAGGCGCGTCCCCGTTTGCTAGGAAACGAGGAATGTCCCCATTCTTCAGGCGTTGCGTGCCTGGAAGTCCTTCATGAAGTTCACGAGCGCCTCGACGCCTTCGATGGACATGGCGTTGTAGATGGACGCGCGCATGCCGCCCACCGAACGATGGCCTTCGAGATTCACGAGGCCCGACCTTGGCGGCTTCGGCGCAGAACGCCTTGTCGAGATCGGGCTTGGCGAGCGTGAACGGCACGTTCATCCAGGAACGCGCATTCGGCGCCACCGGGCTCTTGTAGAAGCCGGATGCCTTCGATGAAGCCGTAGAGCTTTTCGGCCTTGGCGCGGTTGCGCTCTTCCATCGCCTTCAAGCCGCCCTGCTTCTTGAGCCACTTGAACACGAGGCCCGCGAAGTACCAGCCGAAAGTCGGCGGCGTGTTGAGCATGGAGCCTTCGTCGGCCATGGCCTTGAAGTCCCAGACCGACGGGCGTGCCCGGGCGCGCCTTGCCGATGAGGTCGTCGCGCACGATGACCACGCAGATGCCCGACGGGCCGATGTTCTTCTGCGCGCCGGCGTAGATGAGGCCGAACTTCGACACGTCGATGGGGCGCGACAGGATGGTGGAGCTGAAATCCGCCACCAGCGGCACGTTGCCGACTTGCGGAACGTAGTCGAACTCCACGCCGCCGATGGTTTCATTCGGGCGTGTAGTGGAAATACGCCGCGTTCGGCGAGAGCTTGAGCGACGCCTGCGCCGGGACGCTCGAGTAGTTCGTGGCGGCTTCGTCGGCGGCGACGTTGCACCTTGGCAGTAACGCTTGGCTTCGCCGATGGCCTTCTTCGACCAGGCGCCGGTGTTCACGTAGTCCACGGTGGAATCGGCGGTGGCGAGGTTCATCGGGATGGCCGAGAACATGCCGGTGGCGCCGCCCTGCAGGAACAGCACCTTGTAGTTAGCGGGGATGGCGAGCAGCTCGCGCAGGTCGGCTTCGGCCTCCTGGGCAACGGCGATGAACGCCTTGCTGCGATGGGACTGACTTCCATCACCGACATGCCGCTGCCTTTCCAGTCGGTCATCTCGGCCTGTGCCTGTTGCAGAACTTCGAGGGGCAGCGTGGCCGGGCCTGCGGCGAAATTGAATACGCGCATGATCGTATCCTCTAGCCGGACCTTATTGCCCGACCGTTGTGCCCCCCGGACGTTATTGCCCGGGGGCGCGGAATATATCAGGACGTCGGCGTGTCGGAAGGGCCACTTGTCGAGGTTTCCCCACCCGCCAGGTCCGCGCGCGGGCGTATCCGGCCCGGCCGCCTCTTCGCCGAGGCTGTCGATGCGCTCTACGCCGGTCAGTCTCTCGCCCTCACCCAGCCGGATGAGGCGAACGCCCTGCGTATTACGTCCAACGATCGAGATTTCCCCGACCGGCGTGCGCACCAGCGTGCCGGTAGAACTGATCATCATGAGCTCATGCTCGGAATTCACTTGCAGCGCGGCGACCATCTCGCCGTTGCGCTCGGTGGTTTGCAGCGCGATGACGCCCTGTCCGCCACGACCGTGCTGCGGGAAATCCTCGAGCGGCGTGAGCTTGCCGTAGCCATTGGCGGAAGCCGTGAGCACGAGTCCATCGCCGACGACGATCAGCGAGATGAGTTCCTGCCCCGCGGCGAGCTTGATGCCGCGAACACCGGTGGCCTCGCGACCCATCGGGCGCACTTCTTCCTCGTTGAAGCGGATGGACTTGCCGCCACTCGACGAGAGGATGATTTCGCGGCGCCCGTCGGTGAGCGCCACGCCGACCAGGCGGTCGTCGGTGTCGAGCCCCAGCGCGATGATGCCGCTGGCGCGCGGACGCGAGAACGCCGACAGCGGAGTCTTCTTGACGGTGCCCTGGCTCGTGGCCATGAACACGAAATGGTCGTCGTCGAACTGCTTGATGGGCAGCACGGCGTTGATGCGTTCGCCCTCTTCCAGCGGCAGCAGATTGACCATGGGCTTGCCGCGCGAACCGCGGCCGGCCTGCGGCAGCTCGAATACGCGCTTCCAGTACACCTTGCCGCGATTCGAGAAGCACAGGATGGTGTCGTGCGTGTGCGCGACGAAGAGCTTCTCGACGAAGTCTTCGTCTTTCACCGACGTGGCCGCCTTGCCGCGGCCGCCGCGGCGCTGCACCTGGTATTCGGTGACCGGCTGGCTCTTCGCGTAACCGGCATGCGACAGCGTGACCACCACGTCCTGCGGCTCGATCAGGTCTTCGGTAGATAGATCGAGATGGTCGCGGTTGATCTCGGTGCGGCGTGCATCGCCGTACTGCTCGCGGATGGCGATGAGCTCTTCGCGGATCACCTGCGTGAGGCGCTCGGGACGCGCGAGGATGTCGGTGAGATCGACGATGGTGGCCAGCAGCTCCTGGTATTCGGTGATGATCTTGTCCTGCTCGAGGCCCGTGAGCCGGTGCAGGCGCATGTCGAGAATGGCCTGGGCCTGCGTCTCGGAGAGTTTGTAACCCCCGCTGGCGCTCGAGATGCCGAACTCGGCGGCGAGACCCTGGGGCCGCGTCGAGATATCGCCGGCGCGCGCGAGCAGCTGCGGGACCACTCCCGAGTTCCATTCACGCGCAGCCAGCGCCGTCTTGGCTTCGACCGGCGTCGGCGATGCCTTGATGAGCGCGATGACCTCGTCGATGTTGGCCAGCGCCACCGCGAGGCCTTCGAGGATGTGGGCGCGATCGCGCGCCTTGGCGAGATCGAAAATCGTGCGGCGCGTGACGATCTCGCGCCGATGCCGCAGGAATGCCTCGAGCATTTCCTTGAGGCCGAGGAGCTTCGGCTGGCCGTCGATGAGCGCGACCATGTTGATGCCGAACACGGTCTCGAGCGGCGTCTGCGCGAAGAGGTTGTTCAACACCACTTCGGAGACTTCGCCGCGCTTCAGCTCGATGACCACGCGCATGCCGTCCTTGTCGGACTCGTCGCGCAGTTCGGAGATGCCGTCGATTTCCTTGTTGCGGACCAGCTCGGCGATGCGCTCGAGCAGGCGCGCCTTGTTCACCTGGTACGGCAGCTCGGTGACGATGATGGCCTGGCGTCCGCCGACCTTGTCGATGTCTTCGAAGTTGCGTGCGCGCGCGAATCGACAGACGGCCGCGGCCGGTGCGATAGGCGGTGGCGATCTCGGTCGCGCCGTTGATGATGCCGGCGGTCGGGAAATCCGGACCCGGCACGTGCTGCATGAGCGTGCGCGAGCGTGACCTCACCGTCGTCGAGCACCGCCAGGCAGGCGTTGATGATCTCGGTGAGGTTGTGCGGCGGCACGTTGGTGGCCATGCCCACCGCGATGCCGGCCGAGCCGTTGACCAGCAGGTTCGGGAAACGCGCCGGCATGACCGTCGGCTCGGTTTCGATTCGTCGTAGTTCGGCTGGAAATCGACGGTTTCTTTTTCGATGTCGGCGAGCAGCTCGCTCGCGATGCGCGACATGCGCACTTCGGTGTAACGCATGGCGGCCGGCGCGTCGCCGTCCACCGAGCCGAAGTTGCCCTGGCCGTCGACCAGCAGGTAACGCATGGAAAACGGCTGCGCCATGCGCACCAGCGCGTCGTACACGGCGTTGTCGCCGTGCGGGTGGTATTTGCCGATGACGTCGCCGACCACGCGGGCGGACTTCTTGTAGGCCTTGTTGTAGTCGTTTCCGAGCTCGCGCATGGCATGCAAAATGCGCCGGTGCACGGGCTTGAGGCCGTCGCGAACATCGGGCAGCGCGCGGCCCACGATGACGCTCATGGCGTAGTCGAGATACGACTGGCGCATCTCGTCTTCGAGATTCACGGGAAGAATTTCGCGCGCGATTTCGTTCATGGAAGGTTCGTGGAAGGGCCCGAAAAAAGGTCCGGAATTCTATCACGTGAGGCCTAACCAGCAAGCCTGTTTTAACGCGCGTTCTCGTCCATTTCCCGAGGTTCAACGTCTATAATTCCCGCCCTCATGAATACGCCCCAATCACCCCACAATTCGCAAAACAGCGACGCCGCCGAGATTGCAAAATTCGAAGCTTCGGCACACCGCTTCTGGGATGTGGATGGCGAATTCAAACCGCTGCACAAGCTCAATCCCGTGCGTGCGCGCTATGTGCAGGAGCGCTGCACGCTCGAGCGTTCGCAGGTTCTCGACGTGGGCTGCGGTGGCGGATTGCTCGCCGAAACGCTGGCGCGCGCCGGCGCGCAGGTCACGGCGATCGACCTCGCGCCGAGCATGGTGGAAACCGCGCGCCTGCACGCGCTCGAGTCGGGCCTGACAATCGACTATCGCGTCGACGACGCGGAACGCCTGCTGAACACCCAGGCTGGAAAGTACGACGTGGTCACTTGCATGGAGATGCTCGAACACGTACCCGATCCAGTCGGCATCGATGACGGTACTTGGCAAGCTCGTGCGGCCTGGTGGCGATCTGTTCGTGTCCACCATCAACCGCAATTTCAAGTCCTTCCTGCTGGCCATCGTCGGCGCCGAATACGTCGCGAACCTGGTACCGCGCGGCACCCACGAATATGAACGTCTGCTCAAACCTTCGGAGCTCGCGCGCTTTGCGCGCGCAGCCGCGCTCGACGTCCTGGACATCGCCGGGCTGCGCTACGACCCGGTTCGCGAACAGTGTTCGCTCACGCGCGACCCCTCGGTGAACTACCTCATGCACCTCAAGCGCCGGCCCGTGACGGTCGCGGCATGAGCGATCTCATCAAAGGCGTGCTGTTCGATCTCGACGGCACGCTGCTCGACACCGCTCTCGACATGACCGAGGCGTTGAACGCGCTCCGCGCGCAGGAAGGCCTCGGCGCTTTGTCCAACGAAACGGTGCGATGCCAGGTCTCGCATGGCGGGCATGCGCTGGTGCGGCTCGGATTCGGAACCTTGCCGCCCGAGGAACACGAAGCGATGCGCATGCGACTGCTTTCGATCTACCGCCGGCAGCTCGCCAAACACACGCAGCTCTTCGAGGGCGGCGACGAAATGCTCACCGAGATCGAACGCCGCGGCATCGCCTGGGGCATCGTCACTAACAAACCGGGCTGGCTCACCGATCCCCTGCTGATCGAGGTCAATCTGCACAAGCGGGCACGCGCCGTGGTCAGTGGCGATACGCTGGCGGAACGCAAGCCGCATCCCCTGCCACTGCTGCATGCGGCAGCCACCCTGGGCGTGGAACCCGCGCACTGCGTGTACGTCGGCGACGCCGAGCGCGACATGCAGGCCGCACAGGCCGCGGGCATGTACGCGCTGGTGGCGGGCTTTGGTTATCTCGGCGACGACGATCGAGCCGACACCTGGTTCTCGCATGGCTGGCTGCACACGCCGCTCGATCTCATTCACTGGCTCGACAAGCCGTCGCGCACCGCGAAAAACAACGGGTCCACATGAACTCCGCGTGGCTCATTGGGTCCATCGCCGCACTGGCCGCGGCGCTGATCGGCTATCTGCTCGGCACGCTGCGCGCTGCGCGTCGCGCCCAGAAGCTCAGCGAAGATCGCGCGGAGGCGCGCGCCAAGGTTCCACTGAAACTGAAATGCGCGAACGCAATGCCGAACTGTTGCGCCAGAGTGAGGCGCAAGTGCGCGCGGCTGTCGAGAGTGCTTCACGCCTGGCACTGGATGCCAACAGCGAAACCTTTATCAAACTGGCGCGCGAAGTGTTCGGAAGCGACCACGCAAAGGCGAGCGCCACGCTCAAGGAACGCGAAGAAGCCATCAAGCAACTGGTCGAGCCCCTGAAACTGGCGCTGACGCGCCAGGAAGAGCTCTCGAAGTCGCAGGCACGCGAACAGCAGGAGTCCGCGGGCAGGATCACCGGACAGATCGAGAACCTCGTGAAGGTGCAGGACCTCCTGCAGCGCGAGACGCGCAATCTCTCCACGGCATTGCGGCGCCCGGAAGTGCGCGGACGCTGGGGCGAGATCACGCTGCGTCGCGTGGTCGAACTCGCCGGCATGTCCGAACACTGCGATTTCAAGGAACAGGAAACAGGCGGCAATGCGGAGACCGGTGCATTGCGCCCCGACCTGCTGGTGCGCATGCCCGACTCGCGCAGCATCGTGGTCGATGCCAAGACTCCGCTCGATGCCTACATGGACGCCGCCGAGGCGCAGGACGACGAAGCACGCCGATCCGCCTTGAGCCGTCATGCCCAGCAAGTGGAAAAACGCGTGCGCGAACTCGGCCAGAAGAGTTACTGGGAGCAGTTTGAAGACAGCCCCGAATTCGCGGTGTTGTTCCTGCCCGGAGATCAATTCCTGTCGGCGGCGCTGGCAGAGCGGCCCGACCTGATCGACTCCGCTCTCAAGCAGCGCATCATCGTCACGACGCCGTCGACACTCATGGCATTGCTCAAGGTGATTGCCTATGGCTGGCGGCAGACCAAGGTCACCGAGAACGCGCGCGAGATCCGCGAACTGGGCCAGGATCTGCACAAGCGGCTCAACGTCTTCGTGAACCACCTGCAAAAAGTGGGTCGCTCCCTGGGCAATGCGGTCGAGTCATTCAATGCGGCCGTAGGATCCATGGAACGCAACGTGATGCCCCAGGCGCGCAAGTTTCCCGAGCTGGGCGCAACTTCCGATGCCGCCATCGAACCGGTCGATCAGATCGAAAAGGCAGTTCGTACCCTGGCGTCGGCGCACACTGGAAACCGACGAACAAACCGATACGCCCCGAACTACTTCCTGACACCGATGAACGCGACTACCTTCGACCCACGCCAGCATATGCCGGCAACCCAGGAATTTGCCGGCCGCGTCATCCTGGTGACGGGCGCGGGCTCTGGAATCGGCCGCGCGGTAGCGCTGGCGCTTGCCGCTGCGGGCGCCGAAGTCATCCTGCTCGGCCGCACGGTGCGCAAGCTCGAAGCCGTGCACGCCGAAATAGCGGCGCTTGGCGCCCCGGAAGCCAGCATCGTACCTCTCGATCTCGAACGCGCGCTGGCCGCGGACTACGAGGCCGTAGCCGCCGCCGTGCAGAAGCGCTACGGCCGGCTCGACGGCCTCTTGCACAACGCCGCCTTGTTAGGCGCGCTCACGCCCATCGAGCAATATGAAGTTCCCATGTTCATGCGCGTCATGCACGTGAACGTCACCGCCGCGTTCGTACTCACGCAGCACTTGCTGCCGCTGTTGCGCGCTTCGAAGGATGCCAGCGTGCTGTTCACATCGAGTGGCGTCGGCCAGCGCGGCCGCGCCTATTGGGGCGCCTACTCGATCTCGAAATTCGCCGTGGAAGGATTCACGCAGATCCTCGCGCAGGAACTCGAAAGCACCTCGTCGGTGCGCGTGAACATCATCGACCCGGGCAAGGTGCGCACCGCCATGCGGCGCCAGGCCTATCCTTCCGAGCGCGCCGAGTCCCTGCCGACGCCGGAATCGCTGACTGCGCCCTATCTCGCCCTGCTCGGCCCCGCGAGCCGCGGCGTCACTGGTCAGAGGTTTTTGGCGCAGCAGGCTTGAGCAGGGCCTGGATCTCGTCGTCCTCGAGCTGGCGGAATTGTCCGCGCGAGAGGCTCTTGTCCAGCGTCAAACTACCCATCGAGACGCGCAGCACACGGCTCACCAGCGCACCCTGGCGTTCGAACAGCTGACGCACGTCCTTGCCGCTGGCGCCGCTCACCACGATGGAATACCAGCGGTTCGCGCCTTCGAGCTGCGCTTCGCTGGTGGAGACACTTTCGACGGTCATGCGCGAAGCCCGGTCGATCTTGCCGCTCTTCACGCCCTCGATGTGATCGGGGCCTAACACCCCTTTGATGCGCACGCTGAATTCACAGGTGAGCGTGTGATTCGTGCGTTGCAGCTTCGCCGCCAGCGCGCCATCGGAAGTGACGAGTTCGAGCCCGCCGTCGATACCCGGCATGGGGCTCACCGCAACGAATCGCCGGCCAGCGGCCTTTGGCAGGCGATCGATCAGCGCCGAGCGTTCGCCGTCACCTTCGCGCAGCGGATCGCCGGGCGAGCGGTTGAAAATGAAAACCTGTGCGGCATCGGAAGCGCGCGTCTTGATGGCACGGCCGTCGAGACGGATGTCGTCAGCCTGCGAGACCTTCTGACCGAGCTCGGCGATGCGCCCGTTGACCGACAGACGGCCCGCGCGAATCCATTCTTCGACCGCGCGGCGCGACCCCAGGCCCCGCTGGGCGAGATATTTCTGGAGCCGCTCGGCCTCGCCGGCCGGCGTCGGACGCGGACGAGCCATGCGTTTTTATCCTTGCCTCAGGTTTCGTCGGACGGCGGCGCCGCCACGAGACCGGCCGCAGAGTCGCCGGGCGCGGAGAGTTCTTCGTCATCGGCATCGTCGTCCGAGGATGCGTCGAGGCCACGATCGCCCCCATCTTCGATTGACGCATCCAGGACCGGAACCACGGCCACTTCACCGGCATCGGTGCCCGCCTCGGGGTCCACGGCCGGGGCCTCGCCATTGTCGCCCGTTCCCTGGCCAGCCACCGGCAACGGCAGCTGCAGGTTGAGGTCGGTCAGCGATTTGATGTCGGCGAGCGGCGGCAGATCTTCGATGGACTTCAGCGAGAAGTAGTCGAGGAATTCCGCGGTGGTTCCTAACAACTCCGGCTGTCCGGGCACGTCGCGGTGACCGACGACGCGCACCCAGTTGCGCTCCATGAGCGTCTTGACGATTTCCGGATTCACCGCGACGCCGCGCACATTCTCGATCTCGGCACGCGTGATCGGCTGCCGATAGGCGATGAGCGCGAGGGTTTCGAGCAACGCGCGCGAATACTTGCGCGGGCGGTCGGGCCACAGGCGCGACACTTCGCTCGCGAACTCCGTGCGCACCTGGAAGCGGAAACCCGTAGCGGTTTCCTTGATGGCGACGCCACGACCTTCGTAATCGGCCGCGAGTTGCTCGAGCACCACGCGAATTTCCTTCGGTGAAGGACGCGACTGCTCGTCGAATATCTGCAGGAGCTCGGCAATGGAAACGGGACGCGCCGCGGCAAGCAGCGCCGCTTCGACGACATTCTTGAGGTAAGCATCACTCATGCTGGTCTCCATCATCCGTTTGCTGCTGCATCGACTCGTCCATGACCGATTCGTTCGCGGCGCCTTCCGCGTCCACGCCGATTTCCACTTCGGCCACGGCGTCACCGAGCTCCGAATCGTTGTCCACTGCGAGGCGCAAGCCTCGAGCGCCCTGCGCACCGCGCACGTGCAACGGCGCGTACGCCTCTGTCTGCACGATATCGATCAATCCTTCACGCACCAGCTCGAGAATGGCGACGAAGGTCACCGTGACCCCCATGCGGCCCTCTTCGGCCTTAAAGAGGTGCACGAATTCGACGAAACTCGAACGCTCGAGGGTCGCGAGAATATCAGACATGCGGACGCGCACCGACAGCCGCTCGCGCTGCACGTGATGGTGGGCGAACATTTCCGCGCGCTGCACCACGTCGCGAAACGCCATCATCATTTCCTGCATTGCGATCTGTGGCAGCGGTCGCGCCGACTTGCGTTCGCCGAGCTCGGCGTTGCCGATCCAGGTGTCGCGCTCGATGCGCGGGATGCGGTCGATGTTTTCCGCCGCGCTCTTGAAGCGTTCGTATTCCTGCAGGCGGCGTACGAGATCCGCGCGCGGATCACTTTCTTCGCCGGCGTTCGGATCGGTGGCTCGCGGCAGCAACATGCGCGACTTGATCTCGGCCAGGGTCGCGGCCATGACCAGGTATTCGCCGGCGAGCTCGAGCTGCAGCCCTTCCATGAGAGTGATGTACTCCATGTACTGCTTGGTGATGTCGGCGATCGGAATGTCGAGGATGTCGAGGTTTTGCCGCCGGATCATGTACAGCAGCAGGTCGAGCGGGCCCTCGAACGCTTCGAGGAAAACTTCGAGCGCCTGCGGCGGGATGTAGAGATCTTTCGGCAGTTGCGTGACGGGCTCGCCATGCACCATGGCGAACGGCATCTCGACCTGCTCGGGCGACACGGCGGGGGCGTGTTCGGCCACGGGCTCGTCGGGGTTGTTGACCACCATGCGCAGGTCAGGTCTCGGGGCTTTCTTGCTGCTCATCGTCAATCCACCCGTAGATTCATGGCGCGACGCACGTCGTCGAGCGTGGCGCGGGCCGCATCGCGCGCTTTCTCGCCGCCTTCGGCGACGATGTTGCGTACCAGTTCGGGATTCTCCTCGAATTCCTGCGCGCGCTTGCGAATACCGCCGATCTCTTCCACGACTTTCTCGATCAACGGTTTCTTGCACTCGAGGCATCCGATCCCGGCCGTGCGGCAGCCGTTGGCGGCCCACGTGCGAGTCTCCTCGCTCGAATAGATCTTGTGCAGATCGAACACGGGGCAGATATCGGGGTTACCCGGATCCGTGCGGCGTACGCGGGCCGGATCAGTCTGCATCTGCTTGAGTTTCTTCGCGACCTCGTCCGGGTCTTCACGAAGGCCGATAGTGTTGCCGTACGACTTGGACATCTTGCGTCCGTCGAGGCCCGGCACCTTCGGCGTGGCGGTCAGCAGTACGTGCGGCTCCGGCAGGATGCTGACGCTGCCGCCTTCCAGGTAACCTAACAACCGCTCGCGGTCGGCGACCGTGAGTCGGGTGTTGATGTTGACGACTTCGCGCGCCTTCTCGAGCGCCAGCTGATCGCCGTTTTCCTGGAATTTCTTGCGCAGCTGCTTGTACATCGTGCTGTTGCGGCCGCCGAGTCCCTTGACGGCGTTCTCGGCCTTGGCCTCGAAGTCCGGCTCGCGTCCGTAGAGATGATTGAAGCGGCGCGCCACTTCGCGGGTGATTTCCACGTGCGCCACCTGATCCTCGCCCACCGGTACGAACGCGGGACGGTACAGCAGGATGTCCGCGGTTTGCAGCAGCGGGTAGCCGAGGAAACCGTAGGTGGCCAGGTCCTTTTCCTTGAGCTCGGCCTGCTGGTCCTTGTAGCTGGGCACGCGCTCGAGCCAGCCGAGCGGCGTCACCATCGACAGCAGCAGGTGCAGCTCGGCGTGCTCGGGCACCTGCGACTGGACGAACAGCGTGGCGACTCCCGGGTTCAGGCCAGCCGCCAACCAGTCGATGAGCATTTCGTGGATGAATTTGGGGAGCTGCTTGGTGTCTTCGTAGCCCGTGGTCAGGGCGTGCCAGTCGGCGACGAAGAAAAAGCACTCGTACTGGTACTGGAGATCGACCCAGTTCTTGAGCGCGCCATGGTAGTTGCCAAGATGCAACTGACCTGTCGGCCGCATTCCGGAAAGAACTCGTTTGGCTTGCGGATGACTGCTCACGTGAAGCGGCGAAGTATAACGGGGTCTGGCTCCGATTTCGGGTCCGCGAAATCGGTGCCTGACCCCATTTCCTAGATTCCCAGCCTTTCCAGCGAGCCGCGACCAATCCTTGTTACAGAGGGCGGGGTTACCGCCAGATCGACGACGGTGGTGGGCTCGATGCCGCAATGCCCGCCATCGAGCACACAATCCACTTGATGCTCGAGCCGGTTTCTGATCTCGCGGCCATCGGTCAGCGGCAGCTCGTCGCCGGGCAGCAGCAGCGTCGAACTCATGATGGGCTCGCCGAGCTCGGCGAGCAGCATGCGCGGCACCTCGTGGTCCGGCACGCGGATACCGATGGTGCGCCGTTTGTCATGCTGGAGGCGGCGCGGCGTCTCCTTGGTCGCTGGCAGCAGGAAGGTGTACGGCCCCGGCGTCGCCGCCTTGAGCATGCGGAATTGCCAGGTTTCCACCTTGGCGTACTTGCCGATCTCGGCAAGATCGCGGCACACCAGCGTGAAATGGTGGTTACGGTCCGCGTCGCGAATGCGGCGGATGCGGTCGAGCGCATCCTTGTCGCCGATGTGGCAGCCGAGCGCGTAGCAGGAGTCCGTCGGGTAAACGATGAGCCCACCGTCGCGCACGATCTCGGCAGCGCGGCGGACCAGCCGCAACTGCGGATTATCGGGATGTAGCTCGAAATATTGGCTCACGGAACGGGTGTCTTCGGGCGCAAGACACAGCGCCGCGTGCTGCCGGTATCATACGCGCCCCCTTCCGCCCGGCCGCCGAAAATCCCGGCACTCACGATGCAGACACTTCTCGAATACGCGCCCTGGATCGTCTTCTTCCTCGTCTACAAGTTCGGCGGCGGCATCTATCCGGCGACCGCCGCGCTCATGATCGTGATGACGCTGCTGCTGGCTTACTACTGGCTGCGCACGCGCAAGATCCCGCAGTTGCACCTGGCACTCACCATAATGGTGCTGGTGTTCGGCGCGGCCACGCTGATCCTTCACGACGTGCGGTTCCTGCAGTGGAAGGCATCGATCGTCTACTGGCTGATCGGCCTGCTATTCGTCGGCAGTGTCTGGATCGGCAAGAAGACGCTCCTCGAACGCGCGATCGGCGCTGGCCTCCCGGAAGACGTCACGGTGCCGCCCGCCTCCTGGCGCAATGGATCGCTGCTGATCGGCGGTTTCAACGTGCTGCTGGGCTTCGTGAACATCTGGGTAGCGAAGAACTACAGCCAGGATGACTGGGTTTTCTTCAAGGCCTGGATCGCGATACCCGCGGCAATGATCGTCATGATCGGCGTCGTGCTCTACCTGCTGCGTGGCGTGTTCACGAAAGCGTCGAAGGAATCAGCGCCGTGAGCGCGGGTTCGCGAGTGGAACGTCTGCGTGCGGCGCTCGAATCCGCTCTGCATCCGAGCCTGCTCGAGATTCGCGATGACAGCGCCAAACACGCCGGCCACGCCGGGGCTCGCGAAGGCGGCCATTTCCACGTCGTGATCACGGCGGCGGGCTTTGCCGGCGTTCCCGCGCTGGAAAGGCATCGGATGGTCTATGCTGCCGCCGCTGAATTGATGGGCCGCGACATCCATGCGTTGTCGATTGACGCGCGCTCGCCCTAAGTTTTTCAACCAGTTGAGAGATCAAATGAAAGCTATTCGTTTCATGGCCATGGGTGTGCTGCTTGCGCTCGCCGCCTGCTCCAAGCCTGCCCCGACCGAGAAGGCCGCCGAGACCCCCGCGGTACCCGCCAAGCCGCCGATCGTCACCGTGAACGGCAAGCCCATCAGCGAGCAGCTCTACGAGGAGTACGCCAAGGCGCTGGCCCGCCGTCCGCTGAGTGAGCTCTCTCCGGAAGACCGCGAGCAGATCAAGGAAAACCTCGTGCGTGTTGAACTCATCGCGCAGGACGCCGAGAAGTCAGGCCTGACGAACGATCCGGAAGTCACGACGCGTCTCGCACTCGGCCGACTCGAGGTGCTTCAGCAAGCAGCCGCACAGAAGTACATGAAGGAGCACACCCCGACCGACGCGGAGATGCGCGCCGAGTTCGAGGCGCAGATCGCCTCAGCGCCGCTGATTGAATTCCAGGCGCGTCACATCCAGGTGAGCAGCGAAGACGTCGCGATGAAGGTCATCTCGCAACTCAAGGCCGGCAATGACTTCGCCGGACTGGCCAAGCGCCTGTCGGCCGACGCCGCATCCGCGGCCAAGGGCGGCGACCTCGGCTGGTTCGGGCCGCGCGACATGGATCCGGCGTTCACCAATGCAGTCGCCGCGCTGAAGAAGGGCGAATTCACCAAGACCCCGGTCCAGACCGCAGCCGGCTGGCACGTGATCCAGTTGCAGAACACGCGCGATCGCGCGCCGCCCGCGTACGACGAGGTGAAGGACCGCCTGGCGAAGATCGTGGTGTCCAAGCAGTTCAAGCTTCACTCGGACGAAATGCTGAAGACCGCGAAGGTTGATCCGCCGCTCACCACGATGAAGGTGGCTGCGCCGGCACCGGCTGTTGCCCCGGCACCTGCGCCGGCACCTGCGCCGGCACCTGCTCCGGCCAACTAGTCGCGAATTGGACAGCTCAGCCGCCGCGCCTGGGATCAACCCGGGCCCGGCGGCTGTTTTGTTTTCAGGATCAGTTCGAGCGCGGCCTCGTCGAGAATCCTGACTCCCAGCGACTGCGCCTTGGCGAGCTTCGAACCCGCGTCCGCGCCGACGACCAGGAAGCTGGTTTTCTTCGACACACTGCCCGATACCTTCGCGCCCAGTTCGCGCAGAGCGTCCTCGGCTACATCTCGCTGCAGTCCAGCCAAGGTGCCGGTGATCACGACGGTGAGACCGGCGAGCGGCAGGCTCGCGCGTTCTTCCACCTTGATCGGCTCGTAGGTAACGCCGCTCGCCTTCAGCCGCTCGACCACCGACTTTGCGAGACTGCTCTGGAAGAATTCGAACACCGAGCGCGAAACGATGGGCCCGACGTCGGGCGTCGCCTCGATCTCCGCGGCGCTCGCGACTTCGAGTTTTTCAACACTGCCGAACTGCTGCGCCAGCGCCAGCGCGGTGGATTCACCGACCTGCGGAATGCCGAGCGCGAACAACAACCTGGGCAGCGTGGTCTTTTTGCTCTTGGTGATCGCATCGACGACGTTTTGCGCCGACTTCTCGCCCATGCGCTCGCGCTCCGCGAGCGACTTTGCGTCGAGACTGTAGAGGTCGGCCGGCGAGTTCACCGTGCCGTCGTTTACCAGCTGCTCTATGAGCTTTTCACCCAATCCCTCGATGTCCATGGCGCGGCGTCCGGCAAAATGCATCAACCACTCGGCGCGTTGCGCACGGCACTTCAACACGCCGCCGGTGCATTTGTAGACGGCCTGCTCTTCGAGCCGCACCACGGGTGAACCACAGACGGGGCAATCCGTCGGCATGACGATCGGGCGCGCATCGGCCGGGCGCTTCTCCGGCATGTAGCGCACCACTTCCGGAATGACATCGCCCGCGCGCCGCACGATGACGGTGTCGCCAATCATGAAGCCCTTGCGCGCGACTTCGTCCATGTTGTGCAGCGTGGCGTTGCTGACGGTGACGCCACCGACGAACACGGGCTTGAGCTTCGCCGCGGGCGTGAGCGCCCCGGTGCGCCCGACGTTGAAGATCACGTCTTCCAGCAAGGTGAGCTCTTCATCGGCCGGGAACTTGTGCGCCAGCGCCCAGCGGGGCGCGCGCGAGATGAAGCCGAGCTTCTCCTGGTCGGCGCGGCTATCTACCTTGTAGACCACGCCATCGATCTGATACGGCAGCTTGGGCCGGCGCGCGCCGATTTCGCGGTAGTACTCGAGGCAACCTGCGACACCGACCACCTTTTTCGCCTCCGGGCAGGTGCGCAGGCCGAACGAGTTGAGCCAGGGCGAAAGCGCACTCTGCTTTTCAGGTACGACGCCGCCCTCCACCACCCCCAGCGAATAGAAGAAGAGATCCAGCGGCCGCGTAGCGGTGATGCGAGGGTCGAGCTGACGGAGACTGCCGGAAGCCGCATTGCGCGGATTCACATACAGCTTGTCGCCGCGTGCTGCCGCGTCGCGATTCATCTTTTCGAAGCCGGCGAACGGCAGGAAAACCTCGCCGCGCACTTCGAGCACGGCTGGCGGCTTCCCGCGCAGTCGGCGCGGCACGGAGCGGATGGTTGCGACATTTGCCGTGACGTCTTCTCCGGTCACACCGTCACCGCGCGTGGCGGCGCGAAACAATTCTCCGTCGCGGTACATGACCGAGATTGCCAGACCATCGAGCTTGGGCTCGGCTGCGTATTCGACGAGGCCGGCCCTTTCAGATTCAGAACGCCCGAGCCGCTCGCGCACCTTGCGATCGAAATCGGCAAGGTCCTCGTCGGTGAATCCGTTCTCGAGCGAAAGCATGGGAATCGCATGCTTCACTTCGCCGAACTCGGCGGCAGGAGAGCCGGATACACGTTGCGTCGGTGAATCCGCGGTCACGAGCGACGGATCCGCTGCCTCGATCTCGCGCAGCTCCTTTATCAGCCGGTCGTATTCGGCATCCGGGATCGCCGGTTCGTTGAGCACGTAGTATCGATGGTCGTGACCGTTGATTTCGTCACGAAGTTGCGCGGCACGCTGCGCAGCGGACTTGTTATCGCCTGAGGTCGCGGCCATCGATCAGTCGGAACCGGAAGCTCGCGCGGAAGGCGGTGGTTCGATCGCCTGGCGCAGACGCGCGATGCGCTGCGACGTGAGCTCTTCGCCATGTTGATCCGCCATTTTGCCGTTCAGGCGATCGGCAAGCTGACGAGCCGCGCGCACCAGTTCGTCGAACGTCTCACGTTCCGGTTTCGGCCCCGGCAGCACGGCAAACAGGTTCAGGCCCGAGAAACGCTGCGAATCCATGATCGAGGGATCGAACGTACCGGGCTGAGCAAGCGCTGCAGCGCTCAACACCACGCGCCCTTCATGATCGGGCAAGTGGAAGATATCGAGTGGCCCATGCCAGAAGCCGGCCCCGCTGAACGCCTGACGCAAGGCGCGACCCTGGAATCGCGGCTCGCTCTTCGGAATCACACGCAGGGTGACGATGCGCCGTTCGCTTTCGTTCGGCCAGGCCAGCACCAGCTGAGGTCCTCGCACCGGCTGTTCATCAAAGACTCGCACTTCGGAAACGTCGTCGTCCTGGCCGATGTACGGTTCGTCGCGTGCGCGCCGTTCTGCCTCGCGCGAAACACCGCTGTCGTGTGCGACGTCAACCGCGACGTCATCGGAAATCGAAATGCCGAGCGCACGCCGCGTGCCGGATTCCGAGGTGCTGGCGAGCTCGATGACCGGCAGCGAATCCGCCGCGGCCGCGCGCGTGTCGCGCACGACGTTGATGTCCGGCAGCGATTTCAGTGGCGAGGGCGGATCGGCAGCGTCATCGCGGACCGGCGTGGCGGCCAGCGGACGAGCGCCGCGCGAGCGCCACCATTCGTATCCCGCGATGCCGGCGACGAACAGCACGCCGATCACGAGCAGAATGATGCGCAGCTCTGGCATTCAGTGCGCCCTTGATCAGCCCGTGGCCATGCGCACCGCCTCGTCGACGTCCACCGACACAAGGCGCGAGCAGCCTGGCTCGGTCATCGTGACGCCAATCAATTGCGAGGCGAGCTCCATGGTGGCTTTGTTGTGCGTGATGAATATGAACTGCACGCGCTCGGACATCTGTTTGACGATGTCGCAGAAGCGGCCGACGTTGTGTTCGTCGAGCGGCGCGTCCACTTCGTCCAGGATGCAGAACGGCGCGGGATTGAGATCGAAGATGGAGAACACCAGCGCCACTGCCGTGAGTGCCTTTTCGCCACCGGAAAGCTGATGAATGCTCGAGTTGCGCTTGCCCGGCGGGCGCGCCATGACGGCAACGCCAGCTTCGAGAATGTCGTCGCCGACGATTTCGAGATAGGCGTGGCCACCGCCGAACAGCTTCGGGAACTTGTCCTTGAGGCCGGCATTGATGCGGTTGAAGGTGTCTTCGAAACGCGTGCGGGTTTCCTTGTCGATCTTCTTCATCGCCTCTTCGAGCGTGGTGAGCGCGGAAGTCACATCGGCGAACTGCCGGTCGAGGTAGTCCTTGCGCTCGCTCGCTTCTTTCAGCTCATCGATGGCGGCGAGATTCACCTGGCCCAGCTTCTCGAGGTCGGCTCGTGCGCTGTTCAGCGACTCTTCGAAGGCCGGCACCGCCGCGTCGGCCGCGAGACCGGCGAGGATTTCGGCGAGGTCGAATCGCGTGGCGGCGAACTGCTCAACGATGCCTTCGCGGCGCACTCGCGATTCCTGTGCTTCCAGGCGCGCCTTTTCCATCGCCTCGCGCGCTGCATTGACGCGCGTCTCGGCATCCAGGCGTTTCTCGTCGAGCGAGCGCAACGCGTTGTCGGCTTCTTCGAGCGCGCGACGCTCGGTCGCCAGCTCGGATTCGACTTCCAGTCGCCGCGCGAGGAAGTCTTTCAACTTTCCTTCGAGCTCCACGATCGGCAGGTCACCATCGGCGAGCGCCGCTTCGAGCTCGGTGCTGCGAACCTGCGTCTGCGCACGCTGGTCGGCCATGCGCTTGAGACCCACACTCATGGAGGTCTCACTGGAGCGACGCGATTCGATGCGGATCAGCAGGTCGCGACAGGCGAGCTGCGCCGCCTGCGAACGTGCGCGCGCACCCTGAACGGCTTCGCGGCGCTCTTCGCGTTCGTCTTCGAGTCCAGCGCGGCGCGAATCGAGCTCAGCGAGAGCTTCCAGGCCGCGATCGAGTTCGGCCCCTGCACGGGCCAGCGTGTCCTTCCCGAGCCCGACTTCGCGAGTAACTTCCGCGGCCTCTTCCTCGAGGCGTTCCCGCCGCAGCGTGGATTCCTGCGAACGGGCGCGCTCACCTTCGAGCTGACCGAGCAGGTCCGCGTGTTCGCGGTGTGCGCCCTGGATACGGCTCTGCGCTTCGTCGCGCTCCCGTTCCGCCGTGGCGAGGTTCGTCCGGCACGTGGCCAGCAACGTTTCCATCTCACGGGTATTTTCTTCACTGTGCGCGAGCTCGACCTTGAGCTGCTTGACGCGCTGTTCCCGCTCGAGCACGCCCGAGTGCGGATCACCGCCGCGGTTGACGCGCAGCCAGTCGCGCCCTATCCACTCGCCCGAGCGGGTGATGACGGACTCATCGTCGGCAAGCTCCCGGCGCATCTGCAAAGCGGCAGAAAGCGTTTCGGCGAGGCGCACGTGCGACAGCAGCCGCACGATGGCCGAGGGGCCGCTGACCACGCCCGACAGCATGGCCGAGTTGCCGTCGGCTTCGATGTGCCCGCCCGCCTGCAGCAGCGAAATGCGGCCCACCGGCAGGCTGGGCAGAACATCGGCCACGGCATCGAGCTCGTCCACACATAACGCTTCGAGATAGTCGCCGAGCGCCGTTTCGACGGCGCGTTCCCAACCGCCGTTCACCGACAACTGCGCGGCGAGGCGTGGCTGCTTGCCGAGCCCGGAGGAGTTCAGCCACTCGGCCGTGCGCGAATCGCCGCGCTGAAGTGCCGCCTTCTGCAATGCCTCGAGCGATACCACTTCCGCGCGACGTTTTTCACGGTCACCGCGCGAGTTTTCGAGATTCTTCTCGGCGTCGAACTGAGCGGCGCGCAATTTCTGCGAACGGTCGAGCGCGAGGTTCAGTGCCTGCGAAAGTTCATCTGCCGTGCTGCGGGCCAGGGATTCCTTCTGCGAGAGCTGCCCCAGCAGCGCCGAGGACTCCTGGGCCATGAGGCTTTCGCGCTCGACGGCGAGGCGGTCGGCCTGGCTGGCCAACCGGCGCAATTGATTCTCCAGCTGCTCGATACGGGCACGTTCCACCTGCGTGGTCTGGTGGGCCGCACCCTGCTCGCGATTGAAGCCTTCCCAGCGTTGTTGCCAGTCGGCGAGCGCGTGTTCGGCTGTCGCGAGGTCTTCCGCCAACGCGCCTTCGGCGGTCTGCGCCTGCACGAGGTCGGGCGCCAGCTTTTCGATCTCGGCGCGCAACGAAGCGATCTCGCGCTCATCACGCGAGATGTGGCTCTCGAGCTCGGCCAGCGTCGAGCGTGCCTGCGCCAGCTCGTTGCGCTGCTGCTCGCGCAGCTCGCGAATGTGCGTGATCGATTGTTCCGCACGGCTGATGTCGGCGCCTACCTCGTAGTAGCGCGCCTGCACCGAGCTCACGCGCTCGGACTGTTCGTTCTGGTAGACGCGCTGCGTCTCGATGGCGGCCTCTGCCGCGCGCTGGTCGGCCAGCGCCTGTTGCATCTTGAGCTCGCATTCACGCACCGCGCTGTCCTGCACTTCAGCGCCGGAATCGATCTCCCGCAGTCGCAGGGCGAGCAGCTCGGCCGTGAGCCGGCGTTCGGTTTCCTTGACGACCTGGTAGCGGCGGGCGGTGGCGGCCTGGCGCTGCAGATGGCGGATCTGCTTGTCGACCTCGTCGCGCACGTCCTGCAGACGCTCGAGATTTTCGCGCGTGTCGGCGATACGCGCCTCGGTTTCCTTGCGGCGCTCCTTGTACTTGGAGATGCCGGCGGCTTCCTCGACGAAGGCACGCATGTCGTCGGCCTTGGCCTCGATGACGCGCGAGATCATGCCCTGCTCGATGATGGCGTAGCTGCGCGATCCCAGGCCGGTGCCGAGGAACAGCTGCGTGATGTCCTTGCGGCGGCAACGCGCGCCATTGAGGAAATAGTTAGACGTGCCGTCGCGCATCACCTGGCGGCGCAGCGCTACTTCCGCGTAATCGGCGTAGGGACCGGAGATCTTGCCGTCGCTGTTGTCGAACACGAGCTCGACCGAGGCGGTGCCCACGGGCTTGCGTGAGGCGGAGCCGTTGAAGATCACGTCGATCATGGAATCGCCGCGCAGGTGCTTGGCGGAGAGCTCGCCCATGACCCAGCGTACCGCGTCGATGATGTTCGACTTGCCGCAGCCGTTGGGGCCGACGACGCCGGTGAGGTTGCTCGGGAAACCCACCGAGGTCGGATCCGCGAATGATTTGAATCCGGCTACTTTGATCTTGGTCAGGCGCATCTATTTTTCCGAGTCGGCGAAGCGGTTGAATTCGCGCCGTAGTGTAAAGTAATCGCAATCTTTTTCAGGCCGTAAAAATTGCGGCTCGCCGACAAATCCCGGCTACATGAACATGTCTACGCAACCCGCTACGAGCCTTGAAACTTTTCCGAATCCCGCGCGCGACCGCGACTACACCATCCGCATGACGCTGCCGGAATTCACCTGTCTGTGTCCGAAGACGGGTCAGCCGGACTTCGCCACCTTCGAGCTGGAATATGTGCCGGACGAACTGTGCGTGGAGCTCAAGGCGCTGAAGCTGTATTTGTGGTCGTATCGCGACCGCGGCGCCTTCCATGAGGCCGTAACCAACCAGATCACCGACGACCTGGTGAAGGCCTGCGCACCGCGTTTTCTGCGGCTCGCGGGCAAATTCAATGTGCGCGGTGGCATCTACACCACGGTGGTCGTCGAAAGGCGTAAACCAGGCTGGACGCCGCCGCAAGTGGTGGACCTGCCTTGATTTCGCGTCCAAAGGGCACTGAAAAGTCGCCGTTTTCATAGCGCTGTACACGCAAAAGTTGGCCGGTATAATCCCGCGTCCTGCAAACCGGCCCCCCTTCTGGACAAGGGCCTGGAGCGACACACAATGCCGACCAAACGAGCGGCTGCAAAGCCCGCCAAGCCAAAGAAAGCCGAGAAACCAAAGTTGACCGCAAAGAAGCCGGCGGCTAAGCCCGTCGCAGCCAAAGCCTCTGTAAAACCCGCGCCCGCCAAAGCTCCCGCCATCGTGAAGCCTTCTCCGAAGGTAACGCCGGTGCCGGTCGCGAAGCCCGCACCTGCAGCCAGCGCCACTCCCGTGGCACAGGCCATTCGCAAGACGGCGCCTTCCGAACGCATCGTGGTGACCGCCACTGGCGTGCCCTCTTCGCAGAGTGGCCTCGCCGCCAGCGCTCGCGCCAATCCGGTCGACGGAGAAGGTGACGACACGGATGCCGGCAGCCTGCTCGCAGGTCCACGAAACGTAACGCCGTACATCGCCAAGCGTGGCGAGCAGTACATGAACGCCGTGCAGCTCGAGCACTTCAGAAACATTCTGAATGGCTGGAAGCGCGACCTCATGGAAGAAGTCGACCGCACCGTCTCGCACATGAAAGACGAAGCGGCCAACTTCCCCGACCCGAACGACCGCGCCACGCAGGAAGAAGAGTTCAGCCTCGAACTGCGCACCCGCGACCGCGAACGCAAGTTGATCCGCAAGATCGACGAAGCGCTGAAGCGCGTCGAAGACGGCTCGTACGGCTACTGCCTCGAGACCGGCGAAGAGATTGGCGTGAAGCGTCTCGAAGCGCGGCCGGTGGCCACGCTGACCATCGAAGCGCAGGAACGCCGCGAGCGTCGTGAACGCCAGTACGGCGACCGGGACGATCGCTACCGCTGATCGAGTGACTCGAGTGACTCTTGACAATCTTCACGGACGCCGCCCCTTCGGGCGGCGTTTTCCTTTGTGGGGCGTAAGCCCCTGAGCCTGGAAGATTCGCGCCCTCTCCCACCGGCCCCCTGCACTCCGGTTCCCTGCTGGCGGCGGTCGGCAGCTATCTGGACGCACGCGCGAATGGCGCACGCTGGCTGGTACGCATCGAGGATCTCGATACGCCACGCGTGGTTCCGGGTTGTGCCGACGCCATGTTGCGCACCCTCGAAGCCTTTGGCTTCGAGTGGGACGGTGAAGTCCTCTTCCAGAGCACGAGGCGCGCGGCGTACGCCGAAGCGATTGCGACGCTCACGAATGCCGGCCGCACTTTCGCGTGCAGTTGCTCGCGCAAGGATCTCGCGGGTGTCGATGAAGAGGCACAGGGTTACCCAGGCACCTGCCGATCCGGACCCACGAAGGCTGGACCCACCGCGTTGCGCTTCCGCGTGCGCGAACGGCCTATCCACTTCGACGATCTGTACCTGGGTCCCCAGCACTTCGATCTCGCGCAGTGTGGCGACGTGGTCGTACAGCGACGCGACGGCATCGCGAGTTACCAACTGGCGGTGGTGGTCGACGATGCATTCCAGGGTGTGACGCGAGTGGTGCGCGGAGCCGACCTGCTGAGCAGCACACCGTGGCAAATCGATCTGCTGGATGCGCTCGCGCTCCCTGCGCCTATCTACGGACACCTTCCACTGCTGCTGGAGCCGGACGGCACCAAACTATCCAAAACGCGCAACGCGACCCCGATCGATCCCGCGGCGGCGCCCAAATTGCTCACTTCGACCCTTACGTATTTGTCGCAGACCCCACCCCCCGACCTGGCCGACTCCTCTATTAAAGATGTGTGGAATTGGGCAGTTGCGCACTGGCAGCCACAAGCGCTTGCGGGCAGGACCGAGGTCCGGCTGTCCGCTCCGGGAGACAGCGAAGCAGAATCGTAAGGTGAAAATTGTGGGGTGCAAGAAGGTGTACTAAGGTAGCGCCCCACACGGAGGATGAAGGCATGAGCGAACCAAGAGTAATCAAGAAGTACCCGAACCGACGTCTCTACGACACGGTGCAAAGCAAGTACATCACGCTCAGCGACATCCGCTCGCTCGTGCTCGAACGCATCGAGTTTGTCGTCATCGACAAGAAGTCGCAGGACGACATCACGCGCAGCATTCTGCTGCAGGTGATCGCCGAGCAGGAACACGGAGTCGATCCGGTGATGAGCCGCGATTTCCTCTCGCAAGTGATCCGTTCGTACGGCGGCAATCTGCAGAACATGCTGAGCAGCTATCTCGAGCAGAGCATGAAGCTGTTCGGATCGCAGCAGCGCGAACTGCGCGAGAAGGTGAAGGCAGTCGTCGGCATGGATCCGGTGGAAACCGTCGCCGGTGTCGCGCAGCGCAACTACCAGCGCTGGCGCTCGGTGCAGGACGAAATCTTCAAGACGCTCATGAACGCCACGGGGCGTACCGGGCGTGACGGCGAAGACAAGCCCTCCGACGCAGCGAGCCACCAGTAGCGATTCGGGCAAACATCACGACCCTGCGTCCATTCGCGACGCGGGGCCGTCTTCCTTAACGCACACCATCCGATTGCATGGCGCTCTGCCCGCAATGTGACCACTCGATCCTGGTCCACACTCTTCTGACCGACGACCTCGCGGGTTACAGCTGCGGCAAGTGCCTTGGAACGCTGGTGAGCCTCGTGGCCTATCGCGCCTGGCGCGAAAAACAGGACAAGGGCGCGCTTCGAGCCACGCCCGCCGCCGAGCCCGATTCCGAGCCTCCCGATTCCATCGGCGCAAAGAAGTGCCCGAAGTGCCGCTCGCTGATGAGCAAGTACCGGATCCGCAGCGACAAGACCAATCGCCTCGACTACTGCCCGCATTGCGAGGAGATCTGGCTCGACGAAGGCGAGTGGGAACTGGTCGAAGGGCTCGTGGCGTCGGGCGAGTTCACCAAGGTCTTCACCCAATCGTGGCAATACGCGGTTCGCGCCGGGCTCACCACCGCCATGGAAGAGCAGCGTCTGCGCGAGTTGTTAGGCGGCGACTACGAGCGCGTGGCGCAGTTCGCCGAGTGGCTGCAGTCGCAGCCGGCGAAGCAGGAAATCCTCGCGCGGCTTGCAGCGCCGCGAAATGACGGAATCGGGTGCGCGCGCGGCCGCGGCAGCTTCGCCGGTGACAGGTGACATGACACATCACACGCTGGCACCCATGACAGTTTGCACTGAAATTCCAGATGATGATCCGCGAGACTGTCCGCACAGCAGATGAATGCTGCAACGACGGAGAAACGCTCATGTCTCGCTCAATCAATCTGATCTCGGTGGCCGGCTTGGTCTTTGGTCTTGGCACCCCCCTGCTGCTTTGCATGTGGATGTCGGCAGAGTGGTTTCGCGTCGCCGCGTGAACTTTCCAGGGCTCCCGCCCACAACGGAAAACGCCGCCCTTGAGGGGCGGCGTCCGTGAACAGTGAATGGGCCAATGCCCCGTCCAACTATCAGTTCGACGCGGGCACGTCCCTCATCGACAGGCGCACGCGACCCTGGCGGTCGACCTCGAGCACCTTGACGCGCACGTTGTCGCCTTCCTTGAGCTTGTCCGAGACCTTCTCGACGCGCTCCTCGCTGATCTGCGAGATGTGCACGAGACCGTCGCGGCCCGGCAGGATGGTGACGAATGCGCCGAAGTCCATGAGACGGACAACCTTGCCTTCGTAGATACGGCCGACTTCGACATCGGCAGTGATCAACTCGATGCGCGCGAGGGCTTCACGGCCCGCGGCGCCCGAGACGCTGGCGATCTTGACCGTGCCATCGTTCTCGATGTCGATCGTGGTGCCGGTCTCTTCGGTGATCTGGCGGATGACCGCACCACCCTTGCCGATGACATCGCGGATCTTCTCGGGGTCGATCTTCAGCGTGATGATCGACGGAGCCCACTCCGACATCTTGTCGCGTGAGCTCGAAATGACCTTGTTCATCTCGCCGAGGATGTGCAGGCGGCCTTCTTTGGCCTGGGCCAGCGCGACCTTCATGATGTCGGCCGAGATTCCCTCGACCTTGATGTCCATCTGCAGCGCGGTGACGCCGTCTTTGGAACCGGCGACCTTGAAGTCCATGTCGCCGAGGTGATCTTCGTCACCCAGGATGTCGGTGATGACCTTGAAGCGCTCGCCTTCGAGCACGAGGCCCATGGCCACACCGGCCACCGGCGCCTTGATCGGCACGCCGGCGTCCATGAGCGACAGTGAGGCGCCGCAAACGGAAGCCATCGACGAGGAACCGTTCGACTCGAGAATTTCCGAGACGATGCGGATGACGTACGGGAATTTCTCCATGTCCGGCATCATCGCGGCGATACCGCGGCGGGCCAGGTTGCCGTGGCCGATTTCGCGGCGCTTCGGCGATCCCATCATTCCGGTCTCACCGACCGAGAAGGGAGGGAAGTTGTAGTGGAACATGAACGGCTCGCGGCGCTCGCCTTCGAGCGCGTCGATGATCTGCGCGTCGCGACCGGTGCCGAGGGTGGTCACCACCAGCGACTGCGTCTCGCCGCGCGTGAACAGCGCCGAGCCGTGGGTACGCGGCAGCACGCCGACCTTGACCGTGATCGGCCGCACCGTCGTCGCATTGCGTCCGTCGATGCGCGGCTCACCATTCAGGATGCGCTGGCGGACGATGTTGCTCTCGAGCTTGAACAGTGAATTGTCGACGTCGTCTTCCGTGAACTTCGCGGCGTCACCGCCCGACAGCGCCAGGATCGCGGCGGCCTTGATTTCTTTGACCTTTGCGGAGCGATCCTGCTTTTCGGTAATCAGGTAAGCGTCGGAAAGCGTCTTCTGCGCAGCGGCGGCAACGGCCGCATCGAGCTCGGCACTGGCGGCGTTCGGCTTCCAGTCCCACTTCGGCTTGCCAACGGCAGCGACCATCTCGTTGATGGTCTTGATGGCGATCTGCATCTGCTCGTGGCCAAACACCACGGCGCCGAGCATGACTTCTTCCGACAGGCCCGAAGCTTCCGACTCGACCATGAGCACGGACTTCGCGGTGCCCGCGACCACCAGGTGCAGCTGCGATTCCTTGAGCTCGCTGCGCGACGGGTTGAGCTGGTACTGGCCATTCTTGTAGCCGACGCGCGAGGCGCCGATCGGGACCCGCGAACGGCACACCGGCCAGCGACAGCGCGGCGGAGGCGCCGATGAGCGAAGGCACGTCAGCGTCGATTTCCGGATCCAGCGACACGACCGTGGCCACCACCTGGACTTCATTGAAGAAGCCGTCGGGGAACAGCGGACGGATCGGGCGGTCGATGAGGCGCGAGGTCAGCGTCTCTTTTTCAGTGGGGCGGCCTTCGCGCTTGAAGAAGCCACCGGGGATGCGACCGGCCGCGTAGGTCTTTTCGATGTAGTTGACGGTCAACGGGAAGAAGTCCTTGCCCGGGACTGCCTTCTTGGCAGCGACGGCGGTGACGAGGACGACGGTGTCGCCCATCGAAACGACCACCGAGGCACTGGCCTGGCGGGCGACTTCGCCGGTTTCGATGGAGACTGAATGCTGACCGTATTGAAATGATTTCTTGAGAACGCTCACGCTTGATTCCTTCACGAGGCCCAAATGCCTCGAGTGCGTATTGACGGGGAAACGAAAAAGGCCGCGCGGGATGCGCGGCCTTCAGGGTTCGGTAGTTAGCGCCGGAGGCCCAGACGCTCGACGACCTCCTGATACTTCGAAGGCTTGGTGGCCTTCAGGTAGTCGAGGAGCTTGCGGCGCTGGTTCACGAGCTTCACGAGCCCGCGACGCGACGCATGATCGCGCTTGTGCGTGCCGAAGTGGTCGCCGAGGCCGTTGATACGCTCGGAAAGCAGCGCGATCTGGACTTCGGGAGACCCGGTGTCATTGGTGGCGCGCTGGAACTGGGTGACCACACCGGTTTTCTTTTCAGTGGCGAGAGACATCTTAAATTTGATCCTTCAGAACGAATTTATTACCTGGATTTTCGGGCGCGAATACTACAGAAAAGGTCCTGCAAAGCCTAGGCTTACGTTGCATTTGGCCATCATGAGTCGCCGCGGCTGCAGGCGGCCATCCGGAAGCAGCTCCGCCAGCCCCAGAAACGCCCCCTCAGGCCCATAGACGCGCACGCGGCGACCGGGCATGCCCCCATCGATGGAAGTGGCGCCCGCCTCCAGCGCCTGCCCATGGCGCAGAGTGGCCACCTGCGCGGCCGTCACCCGGGTTTGCGGCAAGGCTTGAAGCGCAACGTCCGGCGCCTGCAAGATGTTCACCGCGGGCAGCGCCGTCGAGCACTGCGTCGAGGTCCACCATCGGAGCAGATCGCGAAAAGGCTCGACCCACGCGCGCCGCAGCTGGGTCAAATGACCGCAGGTGCCTAGGGCTCTGGAGATGTCCTCGCCCAGCACGCGGATATAGGTGCCCTTGGCACACTCGCAGATCAGGCGAAGGGTGTTGCCGGCGAACTCGACCAGCTCCAGTCGGCGGATTTCGATGGTGCGTGCGGCGCGCTCCACTTCCAGGCCCTGGCGCGCCAGCTCGTACAGCGGCCGGCCTTCGCGTTTCAGCGCCGAATACATGGGCGGCACCTGCTGGAGCGTGCCGCGAAAGCCAGTCAGTGCCGACTCGATGCGCGCCGGGTCGAGTGGCGGAACCGGCTGCTCATCGACCATACGGCCTTCCGCATCCCCGGTATCCGTACGTGTGCCGAGTTGCACCGTGAATTCATAACACTTCGCGCCGGATTCGATTTCGGCGATGACCTTGGTCGCCTCGTCGAGGCACAGCGGCAACATGCCGGTGGCCATCGGATCGAGGGTGCCGACATGGCCCGCGCTCGCGGCGCGGTAAGCCTTGCGCACGCGTTGCAGCGCGCCGTTCGACGACAGGCCCTTGGGCTTGTCGAGCAGGATGATGCCGCTTGGCATGAGCCCTACTCCGGCTTCTCGTCTGATGTCTGAGGCTCGTCGTGTTGGTCGGACTTCACCGCGCCGTCGATGAGGCGCGTGAGCTTGTCGGCGTGCTCGATCTGCTGGTCGTAGATGAACTCGAGCTTGGGAGCGTGTCGCAGCGACAGCGCACGTCCGATCGCGCCGCGCAGGAATCCCGAGGCGCGATTCAATCCTTCGGTCACTTCTTCGGGCGTGTGCTTGCTGGCGAACGGCACGAAGAAGATGCGCGCAGTCGACATATCCGGCGCCACGCTCACCGTGGTGATCGTGACGTTGCCAACGCGCGGATCGCGCACTTCGCGCGACACCAGCGTCGACAACACGCGCTGCATCTCGCCTTCGATGCGACCCAGGCGTTGTGATTTGGCGCTCATCTAATTAACCCGCCTCACTGAATGCTGCGAGCAACCTCGACGCGCGAGTAACACTCGATCTGGTCGCCGACGCGCACGTCCTGGTAGTTCTTCACGCCGATGCCGCACTCGGTGCCGGCTCGCACTTCGCCGGCGTCGTCCTTGAAGCGGCGCAGGGATTCCAGCGCGCCCTCGAAGATCACCACGCTCTCGCGCAGCACGCGGATCGGATTGTTGCGCTTGACCACGCCTTCCGTGACCAGGCAGCCCGCAACCACGCCGAACTTGCTCGAGCGGAACACCTCGCGCACCTGGGCGGTACCGACGATGGTTTCCTTGATCTCGGGCGCGAGCAGGCCGGAGAGCAGCTGCTTCACGTAGTCGATGGCTTCGTAAATGATGCTGAAGTACTGAACTTCGACTTCGTTGTCCTTCATGGCGTCGCGCGCGGCCGCATCGGCACGCACGTTGAAGCCGATGATGCGCGCCTTCGACGCCGCGGCGAGCTGCACGTCGGAGATCGTGATACCGCCAACGCCGCTCGCGATGATCTTGACCTGCACTTCTTCGGTCGCGAGCTTCGTGAGCGCAGTCGCGCAACGCTTCGGCGCTGCCCTGCACGTCGGTCTTGAGCAGGATCGGAATGATGCCGAGCTTCTGCTCTTCCATCTGCGCGAATACGTCGCCCATCTTCGAGGCCTGTTTCGCGAGCTTGACGTCGCGGAACTTGCCCTGGCGATACAACGCGACTTCGCGCGCCTTGCGTTCGTTCTCGACCGCGAGGAATTCGTCGCCGGCATTCGGCGAGCCCTGCAGGCCCAGCACCTGGACGGGAATGGACGGCGCGGCGCTATCGACCGGCTTGCCGTTCTCGTCGAACATGGCGCGCACGCGGCCGAATTCGTTGCCCGCGATGATCGGGATCGCCGAGCTTCAGCGTGCCCTTCTTCACGAGGACGGTGGCCACCGCACCGCGGCCCTTCTCGACCGAGGATTCGATGACGATGCCGGTGGCGAGGCCATCGGCAGCTGCCGTGAGTTCCAGCACTTCGGCCTGCAGCAGGATGGCGTCCAACAACGCATCCACGCCCTGGCCGGTTTTCGCCGACACCTGCACGAACATGTTCGAGCCGCCCCATTCCTCGGCGACGACTTCATGCTTGGAGAGTTCGGTGCGCACGCGATCGGGCTCGGCGTCGGGCTTGTCGATCTTGTTCACCGCGACGACGATCGGAACGCCGGCCGCCTTGGCATGCTGAATTGCTTCGATGGTCTGTGGCATGACGCCGTCATCGGCCGCAACCACGAGCACCACGACGTCGGTCGCCTTGGCGCCGCGCGCACGCATGGCGGTGAACGCCGCGTGGCCCGGTGTATCCAGGAACGTGACCATGCCTTTCGCCGTTTCCACGTGGTACGCGCCGATGTGCTGAGTGATGCCGCCCGCTTCGCCCGCGGCCACCTTCGTGCGGCGGATGTAATCGAGCAGCGAGGTCTTGCCATGGTCGACGTGACCCATGACGGTGACGACTGGCGGACGCGGGGACTCGGTCTCGGGCGCTTCTTCGCCCTGCAGATCTTCTTCGACCTGGTCGCCCTTGAGCACCTTGGCGATGTGGCCCATCTCTTCGACCACGAGCGTCGCGGTGTCGCGATCGATCGGCTGGTTGATGGTGGCCATCACGCCCATGTTGAGCATGGTCTTGATGACTTCGGTGGCCTTCACGGCCATCTTCTGCGCGATTTCCTGCGGCGTGATGGTCTCGCCGATGGTGACTTCACGCTTGATGGGCGCGGTGGGCATCTCGAACGCATGACGCGATTCGACGCTTACGCTGCCGCTGCCGGTGCGCTCCTTGACTCGCTTCTTTTTCTTGCTGCGCGCGCCGGCGCCGCTGGCGACGTGCAGCTCCTGGCGGCCGTAGCGCGTGTCCTTGGCGGGATCCACGGCGACGACCGGCGCTTTTTCAGGCTTGTGGCGCTCGGGTCGTGCCGGCGCAGTTGCCACTTCGGCGGCAGCACGGCGCTGCGCCTCGGTCTCCTGGCGCGCGCGTTGCTCTTCCAGCCGGCGGGCTTCTTCCGCCTGCTTTTTCTTGGTTGCTTCGTCTTCGATACGGCGGCGGTTCTCCGCCTCCATGCGCTCGCTTTCCTTGCGCGCGGCTTCCTGGCGCTCGCGCTCGGCGGCTTCCGCCGCTTCCTGTTCCTTGCGCTTCTCGTCGACTGCACCTTGCGACTGCTTGTTCTGCTCTTCGAGAACGTCGCGCTTGATGTAGGTTTTCTTGTGGCGAACTTCGACGTTCACCGTGCGTGCGCGCCCCTGCGTGCTCGCCTGCTTGAGCTCGCTCTGCGATTTGCGCGCGAGCGTGATCTTGCGCGGCGCGGCGGCGCCGGCGGTCTTGCTGGGCTCGGCGGCGCCATGCGCGCGGCGCAGATGCGTGAGCAGCTCGAGCTTGGCCTCGTCGCTGATCAACGCCTGGGGGCCGGCGACCTGGATTCCCGCCGACTCGAGCTGCACGAGCAGCCGGTCGACCGGAACCTTCAGGACTTCAGCAAATTGTGCAACGGTGACATCGGACATAAATTTCCTCAGGCGCGACCGGCTTCGAACCAGATTTCGCGAGCCTTCATGATGAGCTTGCCGGCCTCTTCGGACGTCAGCCCTTCGATGTCTAACAAGTCGTCGACCGCCTGGTCGGCCAGGTCTTCACGCGTGCGGACACCGCGACGCGCGAGCGCCAGTGCGAGATCAGGCTTCATGCCCTCGAGCAGCAGCAGGTCATCGGCCGGCATGCCGGCATCGAGTGTTTCCTCGCTCGCGATGGCCTGCGTGAGCAGCACGTCGCGCGCGCGATTGCGCAATTCCTTGACCATCTCGTCGTCGAACTCTTCGATATTGGCGAGTTCGGACTGCGGCAGATAGGCCACCTCTTCCACGGTGGAGAAGCCTTCCTGCACCAGGATCGTGGCGACGTCTTCGTCGACATCCAGCGACTTCTTGAAGTTCTCGACCAGCGTCTTGGCTTCGGTTTCGCTCTTGGCCTCGGCGTCGGATTCGGTCATGACGTTGAGATCCCAGCCCGTGAGCTGGCTCGCGAGACGGATGTTCTGGCCGCCACGGCCGATGGCCTGGGAGAGTTTGTCCTCGGCCACCGCGATATCCATGCTGTGGGAATCTTCGTCGACCACGATCGACAGCACTTCGGCCGGCGACATGGAATTGATGACGAACTGCGCCGCGTTGTCGTCGTGCGGAATGATGTCGACGCGCTCGCCGGCGATCTCGTTCGACACGGCCTGCACGCGCGAACCGCGCATACCGACGCAGGCGCCGACCGGATCGACGCGCGGCTCGAGGCTCTTCACCGCGATCTTGGCGCGCACGCCCGGATCGCGCGCAGCGCCCAGGATCTGGATGAGGCCCTGGCCGACTTCCGGCACTTCGAGTTTGAAGAGTTCAATGAGGAATTCGCGCGCGGTGCGCGTGAGGAACAACTGCGGCCCACGCGGCTCGGAGCGCACTTCTTTCAGGAACGCCTTGATGCGGTCCTGGCTCTTCACGATCTCGCGCGGAATCATGTCGGTGCGCGGCACGAAACCTTCGGCGTTGCCACCCAGGTCCACGTAGATGCCGTTGCGGTCGACGCGCTTGACCACGCCCGACACCAGCGTGCCGACGCGGTCTTTATAGGCGTCGACGACCTGTGAACGCTCGGCCTCGCGCACTTTCTGCACGATGACCTGCTTGGCCTGCTGCGCGGCGATGCGGCCGAACGCCACCGATTCCATCGGCTCTTCGACGAAGCCGCCAATTTCGGCTTCCTTGTTGATGTCCAGGGCGTCTTCCATGCGCAGCTCGCGCTGCGGCACTTCCATCTCGCGGGAATCGTCGGCAAAGACCTTCCAGCGGCGAAAGGTGTCGTAGTCGCCGGTCTTGCGGTTGATGGAGACGCGCACGTCCCATTCTTCACCGTGCTTCTTGCGCGTGGCCGACGCCAGTGCGGCTTCGAGCGCGTCGAAGATGATTTCCTTGTCGACGCTCTTCTCGTTGGAGACAGCGTCGACCACCAGCAGGATTTCTTTGTTCATTCTCAGGACTCCGCTTTCCAGGGGCTTACGCCCCACTTTCAACCGTCGTTCGCTTCGCGAACGCCGTTCATCAAACTGTTAAGACTAACTACACCTCACAAGGGCGCTAATCGCGCCCTACCTATCTCCGCGAGCTTTATGCTCACGGAGAAATTGTCCACATCCATCTCGATGCTCTCGCCGTCCGTACCGGCGCAGCATGCCCGTGTATCGCTTGCGTCCATCGCGCGCCACCTTCAGCTCGACCTTCACGCGGTCTTCCGACGAACTGCGCGAAATGCTCGGGCGTGCGCAATATGCGGTCCAGTCCCGGTGACGAAACCTCGAGCGAATAGTACCCGGAAACGGATCGTTGGCATCGAGCAACTCCGACAGCACGTGGCTCGCCTCGCCGCAGTCATCGACATCGATCCCTTCCGGATGGTCGATATAAATGCGCAGCGTTCCACCGCCCTGCCCGGGCACGAACTCGACTTCGACGAGCTCGTACCCGATTTCTTTCAGAACCGGCTCAAACAAGGCGATGAGACGGTCATGTAGTGCCGTATCCACTCGCCCCTCCAACAAAAAAGGGCCCCAAAGGCCCCAGAGACACCCAACGCAACAAAATTGCGCCGGTCCAAAAAAACAAAAGCCCCATCGGGGCCTTCAATTTCACTCGGGTCACTCGCGGGCCAAGTCGCCCTACCCCATCGAGGGCGCGGATTGTACGGCACGAAATCGGTTGTTGACAGACCATGGCTCATTCAAGTACCTTGCGTTCCCAAGGTAGCTGTTTGAAACCATGAACATCACTGAAAAACTCGCGCCGATCCGCAAGGGCTTGCTCGAATTCGTGATCCTCAAGATCGTGGCCGGCGACAAGGTCTATGTCGCCGACATGCTCAAACTCCTGGGGCCCACGGAATTCGCGACCCAGGAAGGGACCTTGTATCCCCTCCTCAGCAAGTTGCGGCGCGAGGAACTCGTGGACTATGAGTGGCAAGAGTCCGAAGCGGGCCCTCCCCGCAAGTACTACAAGCTCACTCAGAAAGGCCGCACGCAGCTGTCGACGCTCAATGATTACTGGAAAGACCTGAACCGTACTCTCGCCGAATTTGGGAATTAAGCCATGCAAAAAGTGGTCAACATCAGCCTCAATGGCATCGCCTATCAGCTCGAAGAACCGGGCTACAACCAGCTGCGCGCCTACCTGGAGCGAGCCGAATCGCGCCTCAAGGACAACCCGGATCGCACTGAGGTCATGAACGACCTCGAGCAGGCGATCGGTGAGAAATGCGCGCGGTCCTTGAGCCCGCACAAGACCGTGGTGAACGAAGCGGAAATCGCCAAGATCATCGAAGAGATGGGCCCGGTGGAATCCGCTGAAGAGAAGGCTGCCGGCGCGGCGCCCGAAGGCACCGCTGAACCTGCGCAGCCGTATACAGGGCCGCAGCCGCGCAAGCGCCTGTTCAATATCCGCGAAGGCGCGATGTGGGCCGGTGTGTGCAACGGCATCGCCGCGTACATCAACGTGGACGTCACCTGGGTGCGCATCGCCTTCGCGTTGATCACCATCTTCAGCTGGGGCGGCATGATCCTGGTGTACATCGCCCTGGCGTTCATCGTGCCCACGGCGGAGACCGCGGAGGACCGCGCCGCCGCATTCGGCATGCCTTTCAACACCGAAGAGCTGATCGGCCGCGCAAAAAAAAACTTTGAAAAGTTCGGCTCGGATTTCCGCTGGCGGCGCGAATGGCGCCGGCAGCAGCGTCAATGGCATCGCCAGTGGACGCATATGAACGAGCAGATGCGTAACGTCACCGCGCAGGCCATGCCGCACATGAGCCACACCGCACGCGCCATCACCGGCATCTTCATGCCCATCGCCGCCATCGTCGGCGCCGTGTTGTTCGTTGCCTGGGTCCTGGCGCTCGTGTCCCTCATCGCCCAGCAGACCGTGTTCGGCTGGCCGCTGCCGCATGGCATGCCGTTGTGGGTTGGCATCCTGGTGCTTGCGCTGCTGTACATCGCGATCTCGACGCCACTCAAGATGATCCGTCATGGCGGCCAGCAAGCCGCCGGATACCATCCGGGCTGGGCTGCGCTGCACGGTCTCATGTGGCTGGGTTTCACCGTGCTGTTCTTCTGGATCGCGTATACCGTCTTCCCGGGCGTTCGTGAGCTCGTGGATCAGCTCATGTGGGCCGCGGATCTCACGGTCTCGAATATTTCCGAGACCATTTCTGTTGGGAGTTGGTATTGAAGTCGCTCGAAACCGTCACCGTCGAAACCGGACCCAACCCCACTTTCTCCATCATCTGGATGCACGGCCTCGGCGCCGACGGTCATGACTTCGAGTCGCTGGTGCCCGAACTACTCGAAGATGGCATGCCAACGATGCGCTTCGTGTTCCCGCACGCGCCGGTGCGCCCGGTAACCATCAACAACGGTTACCAGATGCGCGCCTGGTACGACATCATCGGCATCGATCGACGCTCAGCCGAAGATTTCGCGGGCATCGCCGCATCCGCGGAGGCGATCGGCGATCTGATCAAGGCAGAGAATCAGCGCGGCGTGGCCACCGAGCGCATCGCGATCGCCGGTTTCTCACAGGGCGGAGCCATGGCGCTGCACATCGGCACGCGGCATCCCGAAAAACTTGCCGGCGTCATCGCGCTGTCCTGCTATCTACCGCGGTCGAGCGAGCTCGCGACTGCACGCACGACCGCCAATCAGGCGACGCCCATTTTCATGGCACATGGCACCCAGGATCCCGTCGTGCCCTACCCGCTCGGCGATGAATCGCGTCGGCTGCTGGAGAGCGCGGGTTATTCAGTGGAATGGCACGCCTACCCGATGCCGCACGGGTTGTGTGAGCCGGAGGTGGCGCATCTCCGGTCGTGGCTCAAGCGGGTTTGCGACGCGCCGCAATAGAAATCCGCTCGCGCCAAGTGAGTCGGAAGAGTCCGACATCCGCGCACGCGCCCCGTACCTGTCTAACTAGAGGGCTGCGCG
Organism: uncultured Pseudomonadota bacterium; assembly: GCA_963736955.1. Taxonomy (GTDB): domain Bacteria; phylum Pseudomonadota; class Gammaproteobacteria; order Steroidobacterales; family Steroidobacteraceae; genus CADEED01. The sequence continues at coordinate 173,802 of CAVTQT010000008.1, read as the reverse complement.
TCGGTGTGATGAGAACGGCACGTTGGCCGATATTGATTTCCCCACCGGATGTGCACACTCGGTCAGTCCTCCGTTTTTTTCGGAGGCCAACGTACGGTGGCTCATCTTGCGGAAACTCCTCGCATTGATTGTGCTTTCGAGTCTGGCGGCCTGTGGCAGCGACGGCACTGGCTCCAACCCCGTCGGCAGTATCGGCGGCGTCAGCACAGCACCGCCACCTCCAACACCACCTGCAACGCCACCTGCAACGCCACCGCCCCCGCCACCGCCAGCGCCACCGCCAGCGCCAGCGCCCCCGCCACCGCACCGCCACCGCCAGCGCCACCGCCAGCGCCCCCGCCACCACCACCGCCCCCGCCACCGCCACCTCCAGCCGCTGAAACCAGCGACATCAAATGGGACAGCAGCGAGCCCGGGATCACGCCCTTCATTTCATTCGTGCAGCTGGCCGGCCAGAGCCTTTCTGCGGTTCGAACGGTTTCCTTCGAGATCGAGCCGAAGCCGGACAGCGTCTCTGCGCCGGTGCGTGTCACCTATACGTTGGAATCGCTCAGGAGCCGAGGCAGGTTGACGAGTGACCTGTTGGAGCTACCCGTGTTCGGTCTTTACGCCGGATTCGCGAACCCGGTTTCGATCGACCTGACTTTTGACGACGGCTCCATGCAGACCATCGACAGCACTGTGACAACCGCCGCATACACCGACCCGAATGGCGTCTACGACCATCCGGTGTTCATCGAGAAGCGCGAAGCCGGCAGTGAACTGGGCTTTGATTTCTTCGCTGTGAAGTCCGATCTCGGGACTCCCGTGATCATCGACACCGATGGCACGATTCGTTGGGTAGGCGTGAGCAGCGAGGGCAGTATCCCCTCCGTTTTCACGGACAACGGTTTTGTCATCGGCGATAGGCATCTCGACCAGGGTGCGGCGGCTGGAGCTGGATGGCACGGATACGCTGGTACCCGTGGCGTTTCCCGACTACAGGAATTTCCATCACAACGTCGACCCCGGCAAGGTGGGCTTTCTGGGCGAGTTCAACACGCACACTGATAGCCAAAGCACGATTGCCGAATTCACCTTGTCAGGTGGCGTTCTCAAAGAGTGGGATTTCGCCACCCTCGTGCGCGACCACATGATGACTGGGGGTGATGACTCCACCCTGTTCGTGCGGCCGCCAAATGACTGGTTCCACACCAACGCTGCCGCTTATGACCCTCGCGATGACTCGCTGATCGTCTCGTCCCGCGAGAACTTCGTCATGAACGTCGATTATGAAACCGGCGCCATACGCTGGCTTCTGGGGGATCCGACCAAATACTGGTGGACATTCCCGTCATTGCGCGCGAAAGCCCTGACACTCACCGGTGGGGGCTTGTACCCCATCGGCCAGCACGCGGTTTCCCTCACGAGCGACGGGTTGTTGCTGTTGTTCAATGCCGGAACGGCGTCGGACTGGCAGCCAGAAGGTGCGCCGATTGGCGAGTCACGCGAATACAGCGCAGTGTCGGCATACCGCATCGACGCCGCCACCATGACCGCCACCAACGTCTGGAACTTCGACTACGGACGGTCGATTTACTCCGGCCATTGCAGTAGCGCGTATGAAGCAGGAGGTCATTCGCTGCTGATTACGTATGCGCGGGCCGATAATGTTACGCACGCCAGGCTGGTTGGACTGAACAGCCAACACGAGGTGGTCTTCGATTTCCAGTATGACACCAGCCGCTGCGATACGGCCTGGAATGGCGTGCCCATCCCGCTCGAAAACATGAGCTTCCCGTAGATCGTAGTTAACTCGCGCGGTTGAGCTCGTACAGGCAGATGTTCACCGTCGCTGCCACGTTCAGCGACTCGATCGCGCCGGTTCCGGCAATCGTGAACGGCTTTGCGCCGACCGTCGCCATCTGATCATGCGGCAGGCCGCGCGCTTCGTTGCCGAAAACGTAGCAGTCGAATTCCCGGAACGCCGGCGAGGCGATGGGTTGCCCGTTGAGATCCAGGCAGGCAACGCGCGGAAATCGTTTGCGCAGCGCGTCCATCGGAACATCGAACTCGACGGGAACATGGAAGATGGCGCCCATGCTCGCGCGCACCACCTTGCCGTTGTACAGGTCCACGCTGTCGGCGCTGCAGAGGCAGCGGAAATTTCCAAACCACGCCAGGGTGCGCAGGATGGTGCCGAAATTGCCCGGATCCTGAATCTCGTGAAGATACACCGCGCGCTCTCCCTGCCGCGGCGCGGCGGGCTCGAGCAACGGCACCACCGCGGCAATGCCCTGCGGCGAACGCGTCTCGCTGATCTGCGCCATGTGCTTGGACTGGATGACATGCATCGGCAGCGCGCTCGACCAGTGCGCATAGTCGCGCGTGACGAAGATCTTGCTCTCACGCAGGCGCGCATCGCGCGTCGCGGCGCGTTCCAGCTCCTGCACGAGATGCTCGCCTTCGATGATGAAGAACTTGAGCTTCTCGCGAAATTTCTTTTCGTGCAGCTTCTTGATGTCATCGAATTTCATGTGAGGTCCCGTGCAACCGCTTCGGCCACTTTGATGCCGTCGACGCCCGCGGAAAGGATTCCGCCGGCATAACCCGCGCCTTCACCGCAAGGGTACAGGCCGCGGACGTTGAGACTCTGCAGTGATTCCGCATCGCGGGTGATGCGCACCGGCGATGAGGTCCGGCTCTCGACCCCCGTGAGCACCGCATCGTCGCGGTCGAAGCCGTGGAGCTGCCTGCCGAACATGGGCAGCGCCTCGCGAATCGCGTCGATCGCGTAGGCCGGGAGCGAAGGCGCAAGGTCGCCGAGCTTGACGCCCGGTTGATACGACGGCTGCACCTCGCCTAACTGAGTGGATGCAGTGCCGCGCAGAAAGTCGCCCACGAGCTGGCCCGGCGCGCAGTAGTCGCGACCGCCGAGTTCGAACGCCTTTTCTTCCAGCGCTTCCTGCAAGGCGATTCCCGCGAGGGGCCCACCGGGAAAATCCGCCTCAGGATTGATGCCCACCACGATGCCCGCATTCGCGTTGCGTTCGTTGCGCGAGTACTGGCTCATGCCGTTGGTCACCACGCGTCCAGCCTCGGAAGTTGCCGCGACCACCATGCCGCCCGGACACATGCAGAAGCTGTAGACCGAACGGCCATTGCTCGCGTGATGGACCAGCTTGTAGTCCGCGGCCCCGAGCTCCGGGTGCCCTGCGAACCGGCCAAAGCGCGCGCGGTCCACCAGCGACTGCGGATGTTCGATGCGAAATCCAATCGCGAAAGGCTTGGCTTCGAGGAACACGCCGCGCCGCTCGAGCATGCGCAGCGTGTCGCGCGAGCTGTGTCCTAGCGCGAGAACGACGTGTCGGCTGCGCAAAGTCTCGCCGCTTTCGAGTACACACCTTCGATCTGGCCATTGTCGATCAACACATCCGTGACTTTGCTTTCGAAACGCACCTCGCCACCGAGCGAGATGATTTCGGCGCGCATCTTCTCGACGATGCCAGTAAGACGGAACGTGCCGATGTGCGGCTTGCTGACGAAAAGGATTTCCGGCGGCGCGCCCGCGCGCACGAATTCGTGCATGACTTTGCGGCCGTAGAACTTCGGGTCCTTGATCTGGCTGTAGAGCTTGCCGTCGGAGAAGAGGCCCGCCCCGCCCTCGCCGAATTGCACGTTGGATTCGGGCGTCAACTCATTCTTGCGCCACAGCGCCCAGGTGTCCTGCGTGCGCCGCCGCACATCGCGGCCGCGCTCGAGCACGATGGGCTTGAACCCCATCTGCGCGAGCAACAGCGCGGCAAACAACCCGCCGGGGCCGAAACCGATGACGACGGGTCGCTCGGCGAGATCCGCCGGTGCTTTGGCAACCGGGCGATAGGAAGTGTCGGGCGCAAGACCGATCTGGCGATCCTGCGCGAAGCGCTTGAGCACGGCCGCCTCGTCGGCGACCGTCACATCGACGATGCAGATGAAGAGGATGCCGGTGTTCTTCTTGCGCGCGTCGTAGCTGCGTTTGAACAGCGTGTGTTCGAGCAAATCCGCATCGCGGATCTTCAGGCGTTTGACGACAGCAGCCCGCAGCGTCTCGGGCGTGTAATCGAGCGGCAGCGGCAATTCAGTGATGCGCAACACTTGCGACTTCCTGGCCCGTGTACCGGGCAGAGGTAGAGGTAGAATGCGCGCCATTCTAGCGCCTTAGACCGCCCGATATGGCCCGATCAAAAAGCAGCAGCACCTGGATGGCGCGACACGTCAGCGACCCATTCGTGAAGAAGGCGCAGCTGGATGGCTATCGATCCCGTTCCGCGTACAAGCTCACCGAGCTCAACGAGAAGGACCGCCTCATCCGTCCCGGCATGCGGATCATGGATCTCGGGTCCGCGCCGGGCGGTTGGTCGCAGGTGGCAGGCAAGCTCGTCGGAGCCAAAGGCCGCGTTCTCGCCACCGACATCCTGCCCATGGAGCCCATCAAGAACGTGGACTTCATCCAGGGCGACTTCACCGATGAGGCGGTCGTTGCGCAATTGCTCGAATGGTTAGGCGGCGGGAAGTTCGACCTCATCATCTCGGACATCGCGCCCAACATCACCGGCATCGATTCGGCCGACCAGGCATCGTCGATGTATTTCCTCGAGCTCGCGCTCGATACCGTGCGCCAGACGCTGAAGCCCGGCGCCACCTTCGTGGCGAAGATGTTCCAGGGTTCAGGCTCGGATCAATACGTGAAGGATCTGCGCACCTCGTTCGAGAAGGTGCTCATTCGCAAGCCGGCGGCGTCGCGCGCGGAATCGCGCGAGGTCTACATCGTGGCCAAAAGGATTCAAGGGCTGACCTTTGCCTCCGGCTTCTTTGGCGCCGCCTTCTCGGCACCACCGGCAATCGCGAGCGATCGTCGCAGCAGGATATCGCCGACCGAAGCGAGGTAGGTGCGCGGTTCTGCACCGTTGTTTTCGAGAAAGCTGTAGCCGGTGCGTTCGAGCTCCGCGGCCGCCACGCGATTGGCCTGCCACTTGCGTTGAAAATCCCCGCTGGTGGAAATCGTCACCAGCAATGCCGCCGCGACAGACAGCAACGCCGCGATGTCTTTCTTCGCGCCTTCGTTGCGGATGATGGTTTCCACCTTCAGCACCAGCGCCGCCAAGGCACTGAAAACCGCGGCGAAGAAAGTGAAGCTCCAGTAGATCCCGCTCCAGCGCGCGGCGTTCGCTCGCGCCTCGTGATAGTTCACAAGGATGATTCGCGCCACCAGCGATTGATCCTTCTGGGGAGCATCGATGACGGATTGCATCGCGAAACCAAGCGCCTCGCCTCGCTGCCAGTCGTCCCGGTGTTCGAGGAACCACCATGCGCCGCCGATGATGGCTGCGATGACGACAATTGCCACCAGCACCCGCAACGGGCGTGAGCCTTTGGAAACTTCGTTCATGGTCTGCTCCCTGACTCGGACGAATATTGTTCCGCGGCGAATGGTAGTCGTTATTCAAACCCTGCTGCATTTTCTGACGTCTGAAATCAGTGGCCGCCGGCAGGTAACCTATGAAAGAGACCTTCTTCGCTTTGTTTGCGCTCGTCTTCAGCCTGCAGAGTGCTGGCGAAACCCTTCGTACTGAAGAAATCGAGTTTGTCAGCCACGGGGCAACGCTGTCTGGGTCGATCGTGCTTCCGGCCGGCGATATTTACGCTGCGGTGGTCTTCATTCACGGCTCGGGAAATCAGACGAGAAACCTGCAGGTGGCGGAACAATTCGCGAAGGATGGGATCGCCGCCCTGGTCTACGACAAACGCGGCGCCGGGAAGTCAGGCGGTGAATACGAGGGCAACCAGAGCGTAAGCGAAAAGAATATTTCCCTCCTTGCGGACGATGCCGTGTCGGCCTTGCGGCGCCTATCCACTTTCCCATCATTGAAGGGGATACGGGTCGGATTCGCCGGTATCAGTCAGGCAGGCTGGATCGCGCCACTGGCCGCGCAACGAAGCGACCTCGCAAAATTCCTGGTGCTGTGGAGCGGCCCGGTCTGCAAGGTGAGTGAAGAAGACATCTTCAGCAAATATACCTCCGACGCCGATGCTCAGAACGCGCCACCGTATGACGAGGCGCTGAAGTCGCGAACCGAAAAATACGTCTGGCCCGACTTCCTCGGCAGGGATACCGATGCGAGCCAGGATCTGGAAAGGCTTTCGATCCCCGGCCTCTGGATATTCAGCGACAACGACACGAGCATTCCCGTGGATCTGTCGCTCAAGCGATTGCAGAAACTGCGCAGGAGCGGCCATCGCTACGATTACGTGCTGTTCTCGGGTCTCGGGCATAACAACATGGACCAGACCTTTTCCGTTGCCACCGATTGGATCCGGCGAGCGTCAGCGAGCCCAACGGCCGTCACCACGCATACCCCATTTTGAAGATGACGGCATTGTTGCCGTCCTTGCCTTCGGCGTACTCGAGATTGGCCACGATCCCCTGTTGCGGCTTGAGCACGTACTGAATACCGGCACCGTAGGTCGGATAGAGGTTGTCGGATTCGCAGGTCTTTCCGTCACCGTAGAGACAGGCACCGCCGGCAAAGATCGTGGCGGTCCAGCGTGCGGCAATCTTGTAGCGCTCCTCGACTTCGAGCGAGGACATGTTTTGGCCCAGGTACTCGCCTATGGTGTAACCGCGAAGCTGTACCGGAGCGTTGGCGCTCGGGGGCGCGTCCACCGTCCATTGGTTGCTCTGCCGGACCGCGATGACATTGCCGTCGCCGTGCGACCAGAAATGCCGGTAATCGAGACGGTACACATCGAAGTCGTTGTCGCCGGAAATGGCCTCGCGATACGCGACGTTGTTGAAGTTGAGCAGCCAACCTTTGCTCGGCTTGTCCTGAACATCGCGCGAATCATGAAGAGCCACCAGGCCGACACCGCCGGATTCAAACCCAGTGAGCCCGAGTGTGTTGAGCACATCGTCATCGAGCGCAGTCTGACCATAGACGTGGTAGTTCGTGATCAACAACTGCGCGCCGATGAACCAGTCCCCTTTGATGCGATAGAGATACCGCCCCAGCAATGCGCGGATGTTGTCTTCCGACTTGAGCGGCATTCCGGTGCCAAGGAAGTCGTCGTAGTCATTTTTTATCTGGCCGCCGACCAACACCATGGAGATGCGATGCTGGTCTTCGCTAAACGAAGTACGCGCGATGAGCGCTGCTGTCGCTGACTCAGTGTCGGTGTATTGGGCTGACAATCCGAATATCGACACCTGCGACTTGAGGTCAAACTTCGTCACATAGGCGGCCATTCCGCCCACGGCATTTCCCAGCTTCGGATTCGACGAGAAGGTTGGCAGGAAAAGCCATGGCGACCGTTTCGCCGGCGGCTCCGCCGGTGTCGGAGTTTCTGGTTCCGAAGTCGTCGTTGCCGTCGGCGTGTCTTCCGCGAAGACGGTGCCGTTCATCACGAACAGGCACACAGCTCCCAATATCTCGACAACGCCATGGACTTTTATTCGCATGAGTAACCCATTGATGTATGCGAGCGGCTACTTGCCGCGGACCAGACGCCGCACGATGGTGGCGCGATACCGCAACGTTCAATGGGACCATCGGGCTACGGCACAGCGAACTAACTCGCGATTCGCGGAATGGCCTTGCACCGGCTGCCGACATGGTCAGTGCGCATTCGCTGTCGGCGCGAAACTTGCGTGAGTTGCCAACCAAGGCGATCACGATGCGCCTCGCGACGCGCTCCATCGGCCCCAGTCACGATCAGATTGCGACGTTGGTGCCGCTCGGAACGAATAAAAGGCCCCGGCGTTTTGCGCCGAGGCCTTTGAATAAGTGGTAGCGGGGGTAGGATTTGAACCTACGACCTTCGGGTTATGAGCCCGACGAGCTGCCAGACTGCTCCACCCCGCAACCGATCCCCTCGATCGAGGGGCGCGCATTCTTATCCAAGAGATGCGCCTTTGCAAACCTTATTGACTCAATCCTTGAACAAGGATCAGCCGATGACCCGGGCGCAGAGTTGAATCAACGCGTTGGGCACGATTCCGAGAGCCAGCACCGCCAATCCATTGAGCGCCAGCACCGATCGCACGGCCACTCCGCTCGAGGGCCCCGAGGGCAGCTCGCCCGGCGCATCGAAATACATGAGCTTCACGATGCGCAGGTAATAGAACACGCCGACCACGGAAGCCGCGGCGGCGATCAGGATCAGCCAGTAGTGGCCCGTGAGCCACAGCGCCTGGAAGATGTTGAACTTCGCCCAGAAGCCGATGAACGGCGGCACGCCGGCGGTGGAGAACATCAGCGCCAGCATCACGAGCGACAGCAGCGGATCGCGCTTGTGCAGCCCCTTGAAGTGATCGAGATCCTCGGCTTCGAACCCGGCGCGCGACGCGAGCACGAGCACGCCGAACGAACCGAGCGTCGTGAGCACATAGGCGACGATGTAGTACAGCGCAGCTTCGTATCCGGCTTCCGAGCCCGCCACGAAACCGAGCAGGATGAAGCCCACGTTGCCGACCGCCGAATAGGCCAGCATGCGTTTGAGATTGCTCTGCGCGATGGCGACGACGTTGCCGAACACCATCGACAGCACGGCGAGCGGCGCCAGCATTTCCTGCCACGTGGCGCCGACACTGCCCATGCCGTGCGCGAGCAGGCGGAACGCGAACGCGAACGACCCGATCTTCGGCACGGTAGACAGGAAGAGCGTCACCGCCGTGGGCGCGCCGGTATAAACGTCGGGCACCCACATGTGGAACGGAACGGCGCCGAACTTGAACGCCACCGCGACCACCATGAACACGAGACCCAGGACCACACCGAGGCTGGGTGTGCCCGTGGCAATCTCCGCGAGATCGTCGAGCTTGAGCGTGCCGGTGAGGCCGTAGATCAGCGACATGCCATACAGCAACATTCCCGATGCGATGGCGCCGAGCACGAAATACTTCATCGCCGACTCGGCAGCGACACCGTTGTCGCGATCGAAGGCGACCATGGCGTACAGCGACAGCGACATGATCTCGAGGCCGATGTAGACGGTGAGCAGGCTGTTGGCCGACATCAGCACGAACACGCCGAGCAGCGAGGTGAGCGCCAGCACGTAGTATTCGCCGCGCATCATGCCGCGGCGGTCCAGGTACTCACGCGAGTACAGCAGCGCCAGCGCCATGGTGAGGAACCCGAATAGTTTGAGCAACACGGCGAGCGAATCGGCCACGTAGCTCTCGCCGAACAGCAGCACGCGTTCCGGCACGTTGGCGAAATACAGGGTGACGAAGGCACCGCCCGCGAGGATCAGCAGCGTCAGCGTGGGCGCGAGGCTGCGACGCTTTTGGCCGAAGAACACATCGGCCAGCAAGAGCACGCAGACGGCGGCGGTGAGATAGATCTCCGGCAGCGCGGGCATCAGGGACACCAGGGTCGTGCCGGTCACTGTGATTTCATCGTTCATAGGGACAACTTGCTGGCGGCGATCTGCTGGACGAGGTGCTGGACGGTTGCCTGCATGACTTCGAGCAGCGGCGCGGGCCACAGACCCACTGCGAGCACGGCGACGGCGAGAAGCCCGAGAATGGTGAACTCGCGGAAGTTGAGATCCTGGAGCTCGGCGACATGGTGGTTAGCCACTTCACCAAAGATCACGCGCTTGACCAGCCACAGCGTGTACGCGGCGCCCAGGATCAGCGTGACCGCGGCAAGGAAGGCGTACCAGAAGTTGGCCTTGAACGCGGCGATGATCACGAGGAACTCACCGACGAATCCCGAGGTGCCAGGCAATCCGGCATTGGCGAGAGAGAACAGCACCATGAACGCGGCGAACTTCGGCATGGTGTTGACCACACCGCCGTAGGCGCTGATCTCGCGCGAGTGCACGCGGTCGTACATGACGCCCACGCACAGGAACAACGCGCCGGAGATGAGGCCGTGCGACACCATCTGCACCATGGCGCCATCGATGCCCATGCCGGCGCCCTGCACCGCGCCCGTGCCGGCGATGATGTCGTACACCAGGAACGAACCCAGCGTGACGAAGCCCATGTGCGCGATCGATGAATAGGCGATGAGCTTCTTCATGTCGGTCTGCACGAGCGCGACGAAGCCGATGTAGACCACCGCGATCAGCGAGAGCGCGATGAGCAGCCAGTCGAATTCCCGCGAGGCATCGGGCGTGATCGGCAGCGAGAAGCGCAGGAAACCGTATCCACCCATCTTCAGCATGATGGCCGCCAGCACGACGGAACCGCCGGTGGGCGCTTCGACGTGCGCGTCCGGCAACCATGTGTGCACCGGCACCATCGGAATCTTGACCGCGAAGGCCGCGAGGAACGCGAAGAAAATCCACATCTGCTCGGTGGCGGAGAGCGGCAATGCGTGGAAGGCCGCGATGCTGAAGTCGCCCGACTTCATCAGCATGTAGATGAGCGCGACCAGCATGAACACGGACCCCAGGAACGTGTACAGGAAGAACTTGAGCGTGGCGTACACGCGCCGCGGACCACCCCACACGCCGATGATGAGGAACATCGGGATGAGCATGGCTTCCCAGAAGAAGTAGAACAGCAGGCCGTCGAGCGCGGAGAACACGCCGATCATCAGGCCTTCCATGATGAGGAAGGCGGCGTAGTACTGCGCGGGACGCTGTTCGATCACAGTCCATGCCGCGACCACCACCGGGATGGTGATGAACGTGGTGAGCAGAATCAGCGGCATCGAGATGCCGTCGACGCCGAGCGAATACGTGGAGTGAAACGCCGGAATCCACGGCAGATGTTCCGGGAACTGGTAGCGCGAAGCTCGAGACATCGAAGTAGCAGTACAGCGGAATCGAGGCGACGAACGTCGCCACGGCGATGCCGAGCGCCACCCAGCGCCCTGCCCTGATGCCGCGTTCGCCGAAGGCCAGCACGAGCAGGCCGCCCGCGATCGGGAGCCAGGTCAGAAAGGAAAGAAGCGGAAACCCCTGCATGTTTTCTCGTTGTACCGGAACTGGTTTGTTGTTAGATCAGCCGCGCGTCACGAACCAGCCGAGCATGACGGCGAGTCCAGTGATCATCCAGAACGCATATGAATAGAGGAAGCCGGTCTGCACGCGCCGCACGATGCCGGCGATGAAGCCGATCGTGTGAGCGGAGCCATCGACGGCAACCTTGTCGATGACGAATTGATCGCCAGCCTTCCAGAAAATCTTGCCCAGCAGGCGGCTGCCGGCCGCCAGAACCTTCTCGTTGAACCAGTCGAAGCAGTACTTGTTCTCGAGCACCACGCGCAATGGTTTGCAGCTTCGAGTCGATGACATCCGGCAGGTTGCGGCCACTTGATGTACAGCGCCCAGGCCGAGAGCACGCCAGCGATCAACAGGTAAACCACCGGATGACGAAACGCAGTCGCCGACGAAGCTCACCCAGTTGCCGAACTCCGCGCCGATCTCGTGCAGCATCTCCTGGTGTTCGGCATTCAGGTAGATGGACTCGCCGAAGCCGTGCCCGAAGATCAGCGGCTCGAACGGTGATGGCGCCGATGATGATCGACGGAATGGCCAGCAGAACCAGGGGCAGCGTACCACCCACGGGCTCTCGTGCGGCGGACCGCCGTGGTGGCCGTGCGCATGATCGTCATGATCCGGCTCGGCGTGCGATTCGTGCTCGTCCGCATGCGAATGCGCGGCGACCGCGTCATGCGCGTGATCGGCGGCGTGATCGTCGTGCGCCGCTTCCTGTCAGCGCGGCTTGCCGTGGAAGGTCATGAACAACAGGCGGAACGTTAGAACGCCGTGACGAACACGCCGATCATCACGCACAAGTAGGCGTAGCTCGCGATCCAGTTGGCCGGCTGCGTGCTCATGTTCTTGTGCACCGCGTCGATGATCAGGTCCTTCGAGTAGAAGCCCGAGAAGAACGGCGTACCGATCAGCGCGAGCGAGCCGATCCAGCAGGTGATGGCGGTGATCGGCATGTACTTGGCGAGCCCGCCCATCTTCCGCATGTCCTGCTCGTGGTGCATGCCGATGATCACGGAGCCCGCCGCGAGGAACAGCAGCGCCTTGAAGAACGCGTGCGTCATCAGGTGGAAGATTGCGAATGTCGTACCCGACACGCCGAGCGCGACCGTCATGTAGCCGAGCTGCGAAAGCGTGGAATACGCGACGACGCGCTTGATGTCGTTGTTGATGATGCCGAGGAAGCCCATGAACAGCGCCGTGGTGGCGCCGATGAACAGCACGAAGTTGAGCGCGTACTTCCGAGAACTCGAACAGCGGCGACATGCGCGCCACCATGAAGATGCCCGCGGTCACCATCGTGGCGGCGTGGATCAACGCGGAGATCGGCGTCGGGCCTTCCATGGAATCCGGCAGCCACACGTGCAGCGGCACCTGCGCCGACTTGCCCATGGCGCCAATGAACAGGCAGATGCAGATGAAGGTCATCGCGTTGACGCCGTCGGTGCCCGGCAGCGCGAAGGTCTGGCCCGCGATCTGCGGCGCGGCCTTGAACGCATCGACGTAGTCGAGCGACGCGCCGCCGAACTGCGCGGTGTAGTACACGACGCCGGCGATACCGAGCACGAAGCCGAAGTCGCCCACGCGGTTCACGAGGAAGGCCTTCATGTTCGCGAAGATGGCGGTCGGCCGCTTGTACCAGAAGCCGATGAGCAGATAGCTGACCACGCCCACCGCTTCCCAGCCGAAGAACAGCTGCATGAAGTTGTTGGCCATCACCAGCATGAGCATCGAGAACGTGAACAGCGAGATGTAGCTGAAGAAGCGCTGGTAGCCGTCGTCGTCGGCCATGTAGCCGATGGTGTAGACGTGCACGCACAGCGACACGAACGTGACCACGACCATCATCAACGCGGTGAGCTGATCGACGAGGAAGCCGACCTGCATGCCGATGCCGTCGCTGACCAGCCAGGTGTAGACGGTCTCGTTGAACACCGGCTTGCCGTGCAGAAAGATCTCGCCGGCCACATGCGCCGACATGCCGAACGACGCCGCCACGCCGATGATGGTGATCCAGTGCGAACGCGGCGCGGCCGATGAGGCGGCCGAACAATCCCGCGACGACGGCTGCGAGCAGCGGCGCGAGCGGGATCCAGATCAGTAGTGTCTTGCTAAGTCCCACGCTCAACCCTTCAGGATGTTCATGTCTTCGACGTTGATGGTGCGGCGTACACGGAACAGCACGACGAGGATCGCAAGGCCGATGGCCGATTCAGCCGCGGCCACCGTGAGCACGAAGAACACGAAAATCTGTCCGTTGATGTCATCGAGGTAACGCGAGAACGCGACGAAATTGAAGTTCACCGCCAGCAGCAGCAACTCCACGCACATCAACAGGAGAATGAGACTCTTGCGGTTGATGAACATTCCGGCGACCGAGATCGCGAACAGCACGCCAGAAAGCGTGAGCAGCCAGTTCAGAGGAATCATGGCTTCGTCTCCCCGGCCGGCGGTTCCGCCGCCTTTTCCGCTGGCACCTTGACGATGCGCACGCGATCTTCGCGCCGTACCGCGACCTGCTTCGCCACGTTCTGGTACTTGAGTCCCGGACGCTTGCGCATGGTCAGCGAGATGGCCGCAACAATGGCGATGAGCAGGAGCACAGCCGCAAGCTCGAACGGATAAACGTAGTCCGTGTAGAGCATTTTGCCGAGCTCGGCGGTATTGCTGTAACCGGGAGGCTTCATCTGCGCACCGTTGGTCACGTCGATTCCCATGCTTCGCGTCCACACCACGCTCACGATCTCGAATACCACGATGCCCGCAACGATGCCGCCAGCCACCGCGTAGCGCGTCACGCGCGCGCGCATGGCTTCGATGTTGATGTCGAGCATCATGACCACGAACAGGAACAGCACCATGACTGCGCCGACGTAGACCAGGACGAGCACGACGGCCAGGAACTCCGCCTCGATGAGCAGCCAGATGTTCGCGCTGGTGAAGAAGCACAACACCAGCAGCATGGCCGCGTGCACGGGGTTCTTCACCATGATCACGCCCAGCGCCGACACCACGAGCACCGACGCGAAAAACCAGAAGAGAATCTCGACCAGCATGCTCCGCTACCTGTCCTTCATCTATCGGTACGACGCGTCAGCGGCCTTGTCGGCCGTGATCAACGCGTCGTAACGCTCGCCCACTGCGAGCAGTTTGTCTTTGGTCATGATGTTCTCGCCGCGATTTTCCATGTGGTACTCATGGATGCGCGTCTCGACGATGGCATCCACCGGGCAGGCTTCTTCGCAGAAGCCGCAGTAGATGCACTTGAACAGGTCGATGTCGTAGCGCGTGGTGCGGCGCGTGCCGTCGTTGGCGACGTCGGACTCGATGGTGATGGCCAGCGCCGGGCACACCGCCTCGCAGAGCTTGCAGGCGATGCAGCGCTCTTCGCCGTTCGGATAACGGCGCAGCGCATGCAGGCCGCGGAAGCGCGGCGACTGCGGCGTCTTCTCTTCCGGGTAGTTGATGGTGAACTTGCGGGTGAAGAGTTTCTTGAACGTCACCCGAAGGCCGCCGAGCAGCTCCCAGAGTGCGAATGTCTTGATGATGTTGCGCATTTAGCTCACCACTCTCCAGGGACCGACTTTGAAGTACACCATCACGCCTTCAACCGCGATCCAGACGATGGTGATTGGAATCAGGATCTTCCAACCGAGACGCATGATCTGATCGTAGCGGTAGCGCGGGAACGTGGCGCGGAACCAGAGGAAACAGAACAGGAAGAAGAAGAGTTTCGCGAACAGCCAGTGGAAGCCGTCGCCAGCCAGCGTGCCGATGATCGGCCAGGTGCGGAATCGCGGCGTCCGACCCACGAGACCGTCGATCGGACTCAACCAGCCGCCGAAGAAGAAGACCGCGGTGAGCGTCGAGATCAGCAGCATGTTGGCGTATTCGGCCAGGAAGAACAGCGCGAACGCGATGCCGGAATATTCCACGTGGAAGCCGGCGACGATTTCGGATTCGCCTTCGGCCACGTCGAACGGCGCGCGGTTGGTCTCCGCCACGCCCGAGATGAAGTACACCAGGAACAGCGGGAACAGCCAGATGAAGTTCCACCAGATCATGCCGCCCTGCTGGCCCTTGATGATGTCACCCAGGTTCAAACTACCCGCCGCCATGATGACGCCGACCAGCGCGAAGCCCATGGCGATTTCGTACGCGACGATCTGCGCGGCGGACCGCATGGCGCCGAGGAACGCGTACTTGGAGTTCGACGCCCAGCCCGCGAGGATCACGCCGTACACGCCCACCGAGGTGAGCGCGAGCACGTAGAGCAAACCCGCGTTGACGTCGGCGATCACCAGGTTCGGATCGAGCGGAATCACGGCCCAGATGGCGAACGCCGGGATCAGCGTGATCATGGGCGCGATGCGGAACAGGACCTTGTTCGCCTCGGCCGGGATCACGACCTCTTTGACGAGCAGCTTGATGACGTCGGCGAAGGGCTGAAAGATGCCCGGCAGGAAACCGAAAATGCTGCCGACGCGATTCGGACCCCTGCGCAGCTGCATCCAGCCGATGACCTTGCGCTCCCACAGCGTGGTGAACGCCACCGAAAGGATCAGCACCACGGTGACCACGAGGATCCAGAACGTGGAACGCACGAAGTCCGGCAGGCTCGCCCAGAACGCCATCGTGTCGTTGATCAACCCGCTCATGCGCCCTGGCCTCCGCCGTAAGCCACGGCCGCGCCCTTGCCTTCGCGCGTCCGTTGCAGCGACGGCGCGCGGCGCAACACGGCATCGATCGCGTACATCGGTACGTCGATGACGCGCGCGTCCGATGGACTGACCTTGGCCTCGTGCGTGCCCTGGTAGGAGCTGGCGGCGATGCCACCGCACAGGGCGCGCAATTCCTCGCGCACTTCTTCCGAGGACTGGTATTCGAAGTCCGCGACGCCCGCGAGATTGCCGAGCACGCGCAGCACCTTCCAGCCGGGCCGCGCCTCGCCCAGCGGCTTCGCCGCTCCGGTGAAGCTCTGCCACAGGCCTTCGAGATTCACATAGGTGCCCGAAGTTTCGACAAAGGTGGAGATCGGCAGCAGCACGTGCGCCACCGACTTCAGCGTGTCATCGGCGTACGGCGTGGCGGCGACCACGAAACTCGCGCCGCCCAGCGCCCGGGTGGCGTCCACGCCCAGGGCGTCGGCCCAGGGCTCGGTGCCACCGAAGAGTAGATAGGCCTTCTGCGACTGCGTGAGCAGTTCGCGCGCGTTCTTGCCGGTCACGGCACTCTGGATTCCGCCCGGATCGCGATGCGGTACTGCGCCGGCGAGATAGGCTCCGGCAGCGTTACCGCCTTCGGCCAGCGTTCCGAGTGTGGCGCCGGTGGCGGCCGCGATGCCGGCGGCCACGGCGCGCAGGTCCGCGTACGCCGGATGCCGCAGCGACAGCGCGCCCAGCCAGATGGCGCGCTTCTGTCCGGACTTGAGCGCGGCTGCAATCGCGCGATGGCCGACGTTGGCCTGAGCACCAGCGATGAGCGAGGCCAGGTGCTTGGGCGCCGCGGCGCCGTCGAGGCAGGCCGAGTAGATAGCCGCGAGGTCCGCGAGCTGGCGGGCCGGCGGCGACTCGAAATACGCCGCGACCGGGAACAGGTAGTCGAAGCGCGTCGGATTCAGGAATGCGATCTTCGCGCCACGCTTGGCGGCTTTACGCACGCGGTGCGCCAGCACCGGCGCTTCACGCCGCAGGTTGCTGCCGACCACCAGCAAGGCGTCGAGCTGGTCGATGCCAGCGATCGACAGGCCGCCGAGGCCGGGCGCGGACGGGTCGTCGGCCTGGTCGCGGAAATCCGCCTGGCGCAAGCGGTGATCGATGCTGCTCGAGCCGAGCGCGCGCGTGAGCTTCGCGGCGAGATAGAGCTCTTCCGCGGTCGCGGAACTGCTCGCAAGAGTCGCGAGCCCCGCGCCGGCGGCCTTCAGGCCCTTGGCTGCGGTCTCGAGCGCCACTTCCCAGCTGACCTTCTTCCACTCACCGCCTGCCCTCGCGCACCATGGGCGCCTCGAGACGGTCGGCGGAGTAGATACCTTCGTAGCTGAAGCGATCGCGATCCGCGATCCAGGTTTCGTTGATGGCGTCATTCGGACGCGGCACCACGCGCATGAGCTTGCCGCGCAGCACATGCCCATACAGATTCGTGCCGACGCCGTCATGCGGCGAGACCAGCGCCGCCTGGGTCATTTCCCAGGAGCGAGCGCGATAGCGGAACGGCTTGGAGTTGAGCGCGCCCACCGGGCACAGGTCGATGATGTTGCCCGAGAGCTCGTGCTCCACGGCGCGTTCGACATAGGTGCCGATTTCCATCTGCTCGCCACGACCCGTGGTGCCGAGTTCCTGGATGCCGGCGATGTCCTGGCCGAAACGGACGCAGCGTGTGCAGTGAATGCAGCGCGTCATGTCGGTGGAGACCAGCGGGCCAATGTCTTTGTCTTTCACCACGCGCTTGCGTTCGTTGAAACGCGCCGCGTCGCGGCCGAAGCCCATGGCGAGATCCTGCAGCTCGCACTCGCCACCCTGATCGCAGATCGGGCAATCGAGCGGGTGGTTGATGAGCAGGAACTCCATGGTCGCTTTCTGCGCGCCGATGGCCTTCGGGCTCTTCGTGAAAATCTTCATGCCCTCGCCAATGGGCGTGGCGCAGGCCGGCAGCGGCTTCGGCGCCTTTTCCACTTCCACGAGGCACATGCGGCAGTTGGCCGCGATGGGTAGTTTGTCGTGGTAGCAGAAGCGCGGCACGTACGCGTTCTGCGCGTCCGTGACGTGGATGATCATCTGGCCTTTCTTGCCCTGGCAGGGCTTGCCGTCGACTTCGACGTTGACGACGTCGGAAGGCGGCGCGCCGGCTGGTGATTGGGGAGCCGTGCTCATGCCGCCCTCTTCGCCGGATCGTCGACGATGCTTCTGCCACCGTTGTCGATCATGTATTCGAACTCGTGGCGGAAGTGCTTGAGGAAACTCTGCACCGGCCACGCGGCGGCATCGCCCAGCGCGCAGATGGTGTGGCCTTCGATGCGGCCCGCGACGTCGACTAACAACTGCAGGTCGGACTTCTGGCCCTGGCCCGCCATGATCCGGCGAATGACGCGGTTCATCCAGCCCGTGCCTTCGCGGCACGGCGTGCACTGGCCGCAGGACTCACTCTTGTAGAAGCGCGACAGACGCTCGAGCACCTTCACCATGCAGGTGGTCTCGTCCATCACGATGACCGCGGCCGAACCCACCGAGGAACCCGCCGCCTTCAGCGAGTCGTAGTCCATGTTCGCCGCCATGATCTTGTCCGCGGGCAGCACGTACACCGACGAGCCACCGGGGATGCAGGCCTTGAGTTTGCGGCCGTCTTTTACGCCGCCGGCGATCTCGAGCAGATCCGCGAACGGAATGCCCATGGGCAATTCGTAGTTGCCGGGTTTGTTCACGTGGCCCGACACCGAGAAGATGGCCGTGCCACCGGCATTGGCGACGCCAAGCTTGGCGAACCAGTCCGCGCCCTTGCGCAGGATCGTGGGCACTGCCGCGTAGCTCTGCGTGTTGTTGATCGTGGTCGGCGCGCCATACAGGCCGAAAGCCGCCGGGAACGGCGGCTTGAAGCGCGGCTTGCCCTGCTTGCCTTCGAGTGAATCGAGCAGCGCGGTCTCTTCACCGCAGATATAGGCGCCGGCGCCCACGGCCGTGAACAGGTCGAAGTCGACGCCAGAGCCCAGGATGTTCTTGCCTAACAACCCGGCCTCGTAGGCTTCCTTCACCGCCGCTTCGAAACGCGGCACGGGTTCGCCGAGGAACTCACCGCGAATGTAGTTGTAGCCCACCGTGGCGTTCATGCAGTAGCCGCCGATGGCCATGCCTTCGATGAGCGAGTGCGGGTTGAAACGCAGGATGTCGCGATCGTGGCAGGTGCCGGGCTCGGACTCGTCCGAGTTGCACACCGCGTATTTCTGCATGGTGGCGTCGCGCGGCATGAAGCTCCACTTCGTGCCGGTGGGAAAGCCCGCGCCGCCGCGGCCGCGCAGTCCCGATGCCTTGACCTGATCGACCACGGCGAGACGCGCCGGCTTTTCGGCGAGGATCTTCTTCCACGCGTCGTAACCGCCGATCTTGAGATAGTTCTCGAGCTTCCACGATTCCTTGCAACTTCAACGGCTCGAACACCGTGAGGTTCATCTTGTCAGCCCATTTTTCGACAGCACCTGCCATGCGTTAGCTCACTTCAGCTCGTCGAGAACCTTGTCCACCTTCTCAGGCGTCAGGTACTCGTGGAATTCATGATCGACCATCATCATCGGCGCACCCGTGCAGGCCGCGAGGCACTCCTCTTCCTTCTTGAGGAAGATGCGGCCATCCGACGTGCTTTCGCCGAGCTTGATGCCGAGCTTCTTCTCGCAATGTGCGACGAGGTCCTCGGCGCCATTCAGCATGCAGCTGATGTTGGTGCAGATGCTGACGTGATGCCGGCCGCAGGGATGCGTCTCGAACATCGAATAGAAGCTCGCGACCTCATACACCTGGATCGACGGCAGCCGCAGGTATTCAGCGACACCATCCATGAGTTCGGGCGTGAGGAAGCCGTTGTTCTGCTCCTGCGTGAATCGCAGCGCCGAGAGCACCGCCGAACGATGGCGCCCGGTGGGAAAACGCGAAATCCACTCGTCGATCTCGTGACGCGTGTGGTCATTCAACAGCCGCGCCTTCTCGCCGAGCACCGGCTCGAACTCGCCACCATCCGCCGTCTTCACGACATGCGCACTCATCGATCCACCTCTCCGAACACGATGTCCTGCGTACCGATCACCGCCACCACGTCGGCGAGCATGTGGCCGCTGGTCATTTCCTCGAGCGCCGACAGATGCGCGAAGCCTGGCGCGCGGCACTTCAGACGATAGGGTTTGTTGGCGCCATCCGAGATCAGGTAGATGCCGAATTCGCCCTTGGGCGCTTCGACCGCGGCGTACGTCTCGCCTTCCGGCACCGAATAACCTTCGGTGAACAGCTTGAAGTGGTGAATCAGCGATTCCATGTCGCCCTTCATCTCTTCGCGGCTCGGCGGCCGCACCTTGCGATCGTCGATCATCACCGGACCCGGATTGCGGCGCAGCCAGTCCACGCACTGCTTGATGATGCGATTGCTTTGCCGCATTTCTTCGATGCGCACCAGGTAACGGTCGTAACAGTCACCGTTCACGCCGACCGGGATATCGAAATCCATGTCGGCGTAAACCTCGTAAGGCTGCTTCTTGCGCAGGTCCCACACTATTCCTGAGCCACGCAGCATGGCGCCCGTGAAGCCGAGCGCCATCGCGCGCTCGGGCGTCACCACGCCGATGTTCACCGTGCGCTGTTTCCAGATGCGATTGTCGGTGAGCAGCGTTTCGTATTCATCGACGCAAGCCGGAAAGCGCGCGACGAACGCATCGATGAATTCCAGCAGCGAGCCCTGGCGCGCTTCGTTCATGGCGTCCGCATTCTTCTGGCTGCGCCACTTCGAAGCCTGGTACTTCGGCATCGAGTCCGGCAGGTCGCGATAAACGCCGCCTGGACGGTAATACGTGGCATGCATGCGCGTGCCGGAGACCGCTTCGTAGCAGTCCATGAGGTCTTCACGTTCCTTGAACGCGAGCAGGAAGACGGTCATCGCGCCGATGTCGAGCGCGTGCGCGCCCAGCCACATCAGGTGATTCAGGACTCGCGTGATTTCGTCGAACATCACGCGGATGTACTGCGCGCGCACCGGCACCGTCACGCCTAACAAGCGCTCGATGGCCATGACGTAGGCGTGCTCGTTGCACATCATCGACACGTAGTCGAGACGGTCCATGTAGCCGATGGACTGGTTGAACGGTTTCGACTCGGCGAGCTTCTCGGTGCCGCGATGGAGCAGGCCAATATGCGGATCGGCTTTCTGGATGACTTCGCCGTCCATCTCGAGCACCAGGCGCAGCACGCCGTGCGCGGCGGGATGCTGCGGACCGAAGTTCATCGTGAAATTGCGAATCTCGTTCATTGCGTCGTTACTTCTGGGTCTTCAGCGCCGGGTCGTAGCGGTTGTCGTCGCGGATGACCTTCGGCACCAGCGTGCGCTGCTCGATCGTGACCGGCTCGTACACCACGCGCTGCTTGGCGGCGTCGTAGCGCACCTCAACGTTGCCGATCAGCGGGAAGTCCTTGCGGAACGGATGGCCGATGAAGCCGTAGTCGGTGAGGATGCGGCGCAGATCAGGGTGACCGGCGAAAAGAATGCCGAACAGGTCGAACGCCTCGCGCTCGAACCAGTTGGCACCCGGCCAGACGTCGACCAGCGAATCGATGACGGGATCTTCGGCGTCGACGCAGCGCGAACGCAGACGCAGACGCTGGTTGTGCGTGATCGACAGCAGGTGGTACGCGACGGCGAAACGCGCGCCGTCGTGCGGCTTGCGAGGTGCGCCGCGATTCACGCCACGGCTGAAGCCGGACGTGGTCGCCGAATAGGTCTTCCACTCGGTCGTGGCGTAGTCGAGATAGTCGATGCCGGCGACGTCGACGAGAATTTCGAACTTGAGCTCGGGCGAGTCCCGCAGGCTCAAGGCAACCTCTTTGAGGTTCTCCGGCGGCACTTCGTAACACAGCTCGTCGGGAAGCGACGGAACGCGGGTGAGCACGCCCGGCAGGCGAGCTTCAATCTTCTCGGCGAGAGTCGTGATCTTGTCGCTC
Organism: uncultured Pseudomonadota bacterium; assembly: GCA_963736955.1. GTDB lineage: Bacteria > Pseudomonadota > Gammaproteobacteria > Steroidobacterales > Steroidobacteraceae > CADEED01. The sequence continues at coordinate 152,149 of CAVTQT010000008.1, read as the reverse complement.
ATGCGCGCTTCGGAATGTTCGCGATCGAGCTCGTACGCTCGATTTTCTTCTGCAGCTGGATGATTCCGTAGAGCAGCGCCTCGGCAGTCGGCGGACAACCCGGCACGTAGACATCCACTGGCACGATGCGATCGCAACCGCGCACGACGGCGTATGAGTAGTGGTAGTAGCCACCGCCGTTGGCGCAGGAACCCATGGAAATGACCCAGCGCGGCTCGGGCATCTGGTCATAGACCTTGCGTAGCGCGGGCGCCATTTTGTTCACCAGCGTGCCGGCGACGATCATGACGTCGGACTGGCGCGGGCTCGGACGAAACACCACGCCGAAGCGATCGAGGTCGTAGCGCGATGCGCCGGCGTGCATCATCTCGACGGCGCAACAGGCAAGACCAAAGGTCATGGGCCACAACGAACCGGTGCGCGCCCAGTTCATGACGGTGTCGACCGAAGTGGTGACGAAGCCGCGCTCGGCGAATTCCTGGCCGGACGCTTCCACGCTTTGCTCTTCTAATCCCACTCGAGCGCTCCCTTCTTCCACTCGTAGATGAATCCCACCACGAGGATGAACAGGAAGATGCCCATGGAGATCAGCCCGAAGGTGCCGATGCTGTCGAGCACCACGGCCCACGGAAACAGGAACGCGATTTCCAGATCGAACACGATGAACAGGATGGCGACGAGGTAATAACGCACGTCGAACTTCATGCGGCTGTCTTCGAAGGCCTCGAAGCCGCACTCGTAGGGCGAGAGTTTCTGCGCGTCGTTCCGGTTTTTCGACTGCCAGCGGCCGATGATGAGGCCCAGCGTCATCAGCAACAGGGCGAGCCCCGTCGCGACGGTGAGAAAAATCAGAACGGGCAGGTAATTGGCAAGCATCCTGTTGAACCCAAGGTCAGCCCAAAACGAAAGCAACGGCCGTCACGAAAAGGGGCAGCCACTCTCGCGCGATGAGAGACAACCGCCCCCGGAAAATTCGGGCGCGATTGTAACAGGGATAATTAATGCGATGGTGCCGACGGGGAGACTCGAACTCCCACGGATCGCTCCGCTAGCCCCTCAAGCTAGTGTGTCTACCAATTCCACCACGTCGGCGTTTTAAATCTTCAGGCCCTGCTCAGGGCTTCTCTGAGCAGGCGGGAGGCTCCACGGGCGCTGCAGGCACAGGGACCGCGTTCGCATCCGGAGCTGGCGCGGGCGCCGTTGGCTGCGCAGCCGGCGCAGCGGGCGTGACCGGCACCTGATCGAGCAGCGAAGTCGGCGCGGTCCGCGCGTCACGCTGAAACAAATAAGTGAGGCACAGACTGTTCAGCATGAAAATCGCTGCGAACACGGCCGTCATGCGCGACAGGCCAGTGGTCGCGCCACGCGCGCCAAACACCGTGCCCGAAGCACCGGCGCCAAATCCGGCGCCTGCATCCGCGCCCTTGCCCCGCTGCAGCAGCACCAGGCCAACAATCGCGAAAGCCGAAAGTACCTGCAGAATCGTGAGAATCGTTCGCAACATCTTTATTTACCTAGTCTATGCGCGCGTCATTCAGGCGCGAGCCGCGGCGACAATTGCCAGGAACTCGTCGGCCTTCAGCGATGCGCCGCCAATGAGTCCGCCGTCCACGTTCGGCATCGAGAAGAGTTCCGCGGCATTCGCGGCCTTGACGCTGCCGCCGTACTGGATGCGCACGAGGGCGGCGATCTTAGCATCGCGACCCGCGATGCGCCCACGGATGTGGGCGTGCACCTCTTCGGCTTGTTGCGGGCTCGCCGTCTTGCCGGTGCCGATGGCCCACACGGGCTCATAGGCGATGACGGCGCGCGTAAACGCAGCGACGCCCGACAAATCGAGCACGGCATCCAACTGGCGATCGATCACCTCGAACGTGCGGCCGGCTTCGCGCTCGGCGAGTTGTTCGCCGACGCAGAGGATCGGGGTCAGGCCGGCGCCAAGCACCGCGGCAAACTTGCGCGCCACCAGCTGATCGGACTCACCGAACAGGGCACGTCGCTCGGAATGGCCGACGATCGAGCCCGCGCAACCGACGTCCCGCAGCATGGCGGCAGACACTTCACCAGTGAACGCACCCTGAGTTTCGGCGCAGACGTCCTGTGCCCCGAGGCTGATGCGCGAACCGGCCAGCGCGCGGCTCAGTTCGGCCAGGTAGACGAAAGGCGGGCACACCCAGACTTCGGCCGAGGAATTCGGCAGCTTGTGCACGATGGACTCGACCAGCGCGGCGTTTTCCGCGCGCGAGCCGTGCATTTTCCAATTGCCTGCGATGATCTGGCGGCGCATTTGTGAAGCCATTGAGGCCGTTTCGGCCGCTCAAAAAAGGGGCGCGATGATAGCGGCGGGCCCCTCAGGACGCAACGCGACGTACCACGGCTGCGATTTCCTCGGCACAACGCAGGGTATCGGTCTCGTCGCGAGCCTCCACCATGACGCGGATCACAGGTTCGGTCCCCGAGGGCCGCAGGACCACGCGGCCGTCGCCCCCCAGGCGCAGGGACACCTTCTGCACGGTGTCTTCCACTTCCGGGAAGGTTTTGGGATCGAATTTCCGGGCGACTTTCACGTTGATCATGGTCTGCGGGAAGCGCGCCATGCCGGCTGCGAGCTCCGCGAGCCCCTGCTTCGTTTCGCGCATGACGGCGAGCACCTGCAGTCCCGCCATCAACGCATCGCCCGTAGTGGTTTTGTCCAGTAACAGAATGTGTCCCGAAGACTCGCCGCCGACCGAGCCGCCGAATTCGCGCAGCATGCTGAGCACGTAGCGGTCACCGACCGCCGCGCGTTTGAACTCGATGCCCTGCTCTCGCAGCGCAACTTCGAGCCCGAGATTGCTCATCACGGTTCCCACCACGGGACCCTGCAGGGTTCCAGCGCGCTTGCGCGCGGTGGCGATGATATAGATGAGTTGGTCGCCATCGACGATGCGTCCCAGACCATCGACCATGACGAGCCGGTCTCCATCACCATCGAGCGCGATACCCGCGGCCGCGCGCACACCGGGAACGGTGAGCTGCAGCAGGCCGGGCGCGGTCGAACCGCAGGCATCGTTGATGTTGCGGCCGTTCGGCGAGCAGCCGATCGGAATGATTTCCGCGCCCAGGTCGGTGAGCGTTCGCGGGACGACCTTGTAACCTGCGCCGTTGGCGCAATCGACCACCAGCTTCATGCCTTCGAGCGTCATGCCCTTGGGCAGCGACTCGACGCAGAAATCCTGATAGTGACGGCGCGACTTGTCGACGCGCGTGGCTCGCCCCAGATCCACGGACGAACGCGTGATGGGGCCGCGGTCGAGTTCCGCCTCGATGGCTTCTTCGATCTCGTCCGAGAGCTTGCCGCCCTCGGCGTCAAAAAACTTGATGCCGTTGTCGTCGTACAGATTGTGTGACGCGCTGATGACGATGCCGAAGCTGCATTCGAACTTGCGCGTGAGATAGGCGATGCCGGGAGTGGGCAGCGGACCGATCAACATGACGTTGACGCCGGCCGCGACGAAACCCGCCTCGAGCGCCGCTTCGAACATGTAGCCCGACAGTCGGGTGTCCTTGCCGATCAGGACTGTGCCGCCGTTCGGCGCAAGCACACGAGCTGCCGCGCTCGCCAGTCGCAACGCGAAATCCACCGTCATCGGATGTTCGCCGACCCGACCGCGGACGCCGTCGGTGCCGAAATACTTACGTGCCATCGAAACTCTCTCCCTGCTCTACCGCCGCGGCCACCCGGATCGCGTCGACCGTTGCGGCCACATCGTGGGCGCGCACGATACGCGCTCCGTTGAGAACCGCAATGGCGGCCAGTGCGATGCTTCCTGCAATTCGGTCATCGACATCGCGTCCGGTAATTTTCGCGAGCATCGACTTGCGCGACAGCCCGACGGCGAGCGGCACACCCAACTCCCGCAACTGTCCGAGATGTTTGAGCAACGCCAGATTGTCGACGATGCGCTTTCCAAAACCGAAGCCGGGATCGACGGTGAGTCGTGCGCTCTCAATGCCTGCCGTACGGCACGCCGCTACACGCTCAGCGAGAAACGCGCTGACCTCGCTGACGACGTCGTCATAGTGCAGGCGCGGCCTGCATGGTGCGCGGCTCGCCTTTCATGTGCATGAGGCAGATGCCGGCGCGAGTGCCTGCGGCCGTGAGCAGCGCGTCGGGTTCCCGCAGCGCGCGCACGTCGTTGATGATGTCCGCGCCAGCCGCGCAGGCAGCGCGCATGACTTCGGGTTTGCTCGTATCGACGGAGATGAACGCGGACGATTCGCGCCGCAATGCCTCGATGACCGGCACAACGCGATCGAGTTCTTCGTCGAGACTGGCGGAAGCGGCGCCGGGGCGTGTCGACTCACCACCAATGTCGATGATGGCCGCGCCTTCTTCGATCATGCGGCGCGCATGAATCAACGCGACGCCGCGATCGAGCGAAGCGACCGCCATCGGAAAACGAATCGGGGGTGACGTTGAGTACGCCCATCACCACGGGAGCGCCGAGATCGAGGTTCCGATCCCGGCACTGCCAATAGAGTGGCCGCCGTCATCGCAGCAGCTTTCGTAGCGCTAGTTAGTGCTGGCCGGCGGGTGAGCCGATCTTGGAACCACCATCGGCTTCGCCTTCAGAACGCTTCGGCGGCGGATTGCCCACCGAATCGTCCCAGTCGGCAGGCGGCTTCGGCGCGCGCCCGGCCATGATGTCCTTGATCTGGTTTTCGTCGATGGTCTCGTACTTGATGAGCGCGTTCGCCATCGCGTCGAGCTTGTCGCGATTGGTCTCGAGAATGTTCTGCGCCTTGCGGTACGCGGTATCGATGACACGACGGACTTCGACGTCGATGACATGCGCGGTTTCGTCGGACACCTGCTTGTGCTGCGTGACCTGGCGACCGAGGAACACTTCGCCGCTCTCTTCTGAATACGTGAGCGGACCCAGTTTGTCGGACAGGCCCCACTTCGTGACCATGTTGCGCGCAAGCATGGTGGCGCGTTCGATGTCGTTCGAGGCGCCGGTGGTCACCGCTTCGGGACCGAAGGCGAGTTCTTCGGCAATACGCCCGCCAAACAGGCTGGCGATCGACGATTCGAGGCGCTGCTTGCTGTAGCTGTAGCGGTCCTCTTCCGGCAGGAAGAAGGTGACGCCCAGCGCGCGACCGCGCGGGATGATCGTGACCTTGTACACGGGATCATGTTCGGGAAGGTTCACGCCCACGATCGCGTGACCCGCTTCGTGATAGGCGGTGTTGAGCTTCTCTTTCTCGCTCATGACCATGGAGCGGCGCTCGGCGCCCATCATGATCTTGTCCTTGGCGCGCTCGAGCTCGTCCATGGTGACGATGCGCTTGTTGGCGCGCGCGGCAAACAACGCGGCTTCGTTCACGAGGTTGGCGAGATCGGCGCCGGAGAATCCGGGCGTGCCGCGCGCGATGTATGCGGGCTTCACGTCATCGCCCAGCGGCACCTTGCGCATGTGGACACGCAGGATCTGTTCGCGGCCGCGCACGTCGGGCAGCGGCACCACGACCTGGCGGTCGAAGCGGCCCGGGCGCAGCAGAGCGGGGTCGAGCACATCGGGGCGGTTGGTGGCGGCGATGACGATGATGCCTTCGTTGCCTTCGAAACCGTCCATCTCGACCAGCAACTGGTTGAGGGTCTGCTCACGCTCGTCATGACCACCGCCGAGACCGGCGCCGCGATGGCGACCGACCGCGTCGATTTCGTCGATGAAGATGATGCAGGGCGCGTGTTTCTTCGCCTGCTCGAACATGTCGCGCACGCGCGAGGCGCCGACGCCGACGAACATCTCGACGAAGTCGGAACCGGAGATGGTGAAGAACGGCACCTTGGCTTCGCCGGCGATGGCGCGCGCCAGCAGCGTCTTGCCCGTACCCGGCGAGCCGACCATGAGCACGCCCTTCGGGATCTTGCCGCCGAGCTTCTGGAATTTCGAAGGGTCCTTGAGGAAGTCGACGATCTCGCCCACTTCCTGCTTGGCCTCTTCAACGCCCGCGACATCCGCGAACGTGACGTTGACCTGGTCTTCGCCTAACAACCGTGCGCGGCTCTTGCCGAACGACATGGCGCCGCGGCCACCGGCCGATCCCTGCATCTGGCGCAGCATGTAGACGAACACGAGGATGAGCAGCAGTGCGGGCGCGAGTTGCAACAGCAACTGCATGAGGAAGTTCGGCTGCTTGGGCGGCTCGCCCCTGAAATCGATCTTGCGCCTTGTCGAGCAAGCCGATGAGCGCGGTGTTCTCGGTTTCCGGGTTGTAAGCCTTGAACTTCGAATTGTCTTTGCGCGTCCCGAGGACTTCGTCGCCTCGCAGGGTGACGGTCTCGACACGGCCATTGCGCACGTCGTCCAGCACCTTCGAATAGGACACCAGCGTCGGTTCGGTGCCCGTGGGGACGTAGCGGCTGAACACCACCACCATCACCATCACGATCACGACCCAAAGCAGGATATTTTTCGTCAGATCATTCAAAGGCTTACCCTCGCGACACGACCGGCCCGATGCAGGATTGCGGCCACGCTACACCAATCGAAAACCACTCGCCAGCAGGCAAAGCTCAGAAACAGGCAAGCGGACCATGAAGAAACCAGTGACGCACTGATTTGATGAATTCCTTGAAAACCGGCGTCCTGGAACGTTTTGATGGGACCTGAAGCGAATGGTTTCAAGTGGGCGATGCGCCCGAGCGCAAGCTTTCGACTGTGGGGGCATCGGCAATCTTTACAATGCGGCCATGGAACTATCAGAACGTCAGCGCAAGTACCTGCGGGGTTTGGGTCACGCATTGAATCCCGTGCTTCTCATCGGCAACGCCGGAGTCACGCCCGCGGTCATCGCCGAAGCCAAACGAGCGCTGCAGGACCACGAGCTCATCAAAGTGAAGTTCCGCGGCGCGGAGCGCGAAGCCCGTGACGCGGGCCTGTCCGCCCTCGCCGCTTCGACCGACAGCGTGCTGGTCCATCGGATCGGTCATACGGCCCTCTACTACAAACGCCGAAATGACCGGCCGGGAATTGTGATCCCCGACGCATAAAGCCGCCGCCCTCGCTGGCCGATTCCCTATCTACGGGGTGAGGATCACCCGATGGGAGTCAGTGCCGAACTCCCAGTGGCAAGTTACTGGAATAAGTCGTATATCAGTCAAAACATGGCGGCTCAACACACACGTTCGTTTGGGCGCGAAGCGGCAGCAGTCTATCTAGCTGCCGCCCTGGTCGTTTTCGGCACCTGGGCCGCGTCCCATTACCTCATCCTGCGCAAGTTCGAGAACATCGAACAGAACGAGGTATCGCGCAGCATCGAGGTCATGCGCAAAGCGCTGGTGACGAAGAACACCGAGATCGAAACCGTCAGCCGCGACTTCGCGCGCTGGGACGACATGTACTCGTACGTCTCCACGCTCGACGGAAATTTCGAGTACCAGAACTTCTCCGAGGCGGGCCTCGACGAGATGAACGTCGACCTCGTCTGGCTGCTCGATCCCAAGGAAAAGCTGCTCTCATCCTTCGAGAACGATTCGGATGACGCGCGCTATCGTCATCCTGCGAGCCCGCCGGTTGAGGCCGAAATCAATCGCCTGACCCCGATCGTTCGCGGGATCCTCGATCAGGAAGGCACGTTGCGACTGGTGCAGATCAACGGCGCGCCGCATGTGATCGCTGCCCAGACGATCCTGCACAGCGACCGCAGCGGCCCGGCCGCCGGCACGCTGGTATTCGCGCGCCGTATCGCCGCGCCGGAAATCGCCAGCATCGGCGCCGACACCCAGCTCAATGTTCAGTTTGCGATGCTCGACGAGCGCGCCGTGGCGCCTGAAAAGGCGGAACTGCTGGTCGCGCCTGACGGTCGTCGAATCGTGCGTCGTTCGGACAATGTCATCGAAGGCCAGTTGCGCCTCGACACCATCCACAATCACCCGCTGGCCGTGATGTACACCACGCTGCCGCGAAACGTCATGCAAAGCGGACAGCAGGGCGTGCGCTACCTGGTCGTCTGGGTCGCACTGCTGATCAGCATCGTCGTAGTCGCGTGGCACACCTACAGCGGTCGCCTGCGTCGCACCTCGGTGGCGGCGGCCAACAGCGAAACCCGCTATCGAGCGATCTTCGATCGCGCGGCCTCGGGAATAGTCCTGTTCGACCCTGCTTCGCGGCGTGTGGTGGACGCGAATCCCCAGGCGCAACGCCTGATCGGCGCGTCCCTCGACGAGTTGCGACGCCGCGACGTCGCGACGATCTTCGACACGCCGGTATCGCTGGCCGCCGGCAAGCACGACCAGCCCGCCGAGAGTCGTCCCGCGCAGCTCATTCGCGGCGATGACGAACGGCGTGACGTGGAGTTCTCCATCGTCGACCTCGATCCGGGCACCGGGCGGGTTCACGCCATGCTGCTGCAGGATATTTCGCACCGTCGCGAAGCGGAGCGGCGCGCGCAGGAACACCAGCTCTCGCTGCAGCACCTCGCCACGCACGATGCGCTCACGGGCCTTCCGAATCGCACCTTCCTCAACGAGGAACTGCCACGCCTCATCGAAGAGGCGGCACGCCGCGGCGATTCACTGTCGATCCTCTATATCGACTGCGACAACTTCAAGAACATCAACGATTCGCGCGGCCATTCGATCGGCGACGACTATCTACGCAGTGTGGCGCGACGTTTGCGAGACTCGATCGCGAGCCCGGACCTCGTCGTTCGCATGGGCGGCGACGAATTCCTCGTGGTCACGCGCCACTATGGCCTCGAGCCCGACAGCGCGGCGATTGCCGAACGCGTCGCGGCGGCCTTGAAGAAGCCGGTGCGCCTGGGCGAAGCCACCTATTCCGCAACGACCAGCATCGGCCTTTCTGTCTATCCACGCGACGCGACCACCATGAGCGAACTGCTGCGCTCGGCCGACATCGCGTTGTACGAAGCCAAGGCGCGCGGTCGCGACAACGTGCAGATGTTCGACGCCGCCATGAACAAGCGCGTGCACACGCGCCTTGCGCTCGAGCAGGATCTGCGCAGCGCAGTGAACCGCGACGCCATCGAAATCCAGCTGCAGCCCATCGTGGATATCCGCAGTGGCCGCCTGGTGAGCTTCGAAGCGCTGGCGCGCTGGAACGATCCGCGCCACGGTTCGGTGCCGCCGCTTTCGTTCATCGAAGTCGCCGAAGCGTCCGATCTCATCGTCGAGCTGGGCGAATGCGTGTTCCGCAACGTCGCGCGCCAGATCGCCGCCTGGCAGCGCGCGGGACTCAAGCCCGTGCCCGTGGCCGTGAACGTCTCCGCCAAGCAGCTCAAGCGTTCGAACCTTCCCGAGCGCCTGGTGGCCATCGCCCACGAGTTCGACATCGCGCCCCACCAGATGGAGGTGGAGCTCACCGAAAGCGTGGCGATGCAGGACTCCGAGCAGCACGTGACCAAGCTGCATGCGTTGCGCGATCTCGGCGTGCGCGTCTCGGTGGACGATTTCGGCACGGGCTATTCGAGCCTCGCCTACCTGCGCAACCTGCCCATCGACTACCTGAAGATCGACCGCACTTTCGTGCGCGACATGAACGTGGACCGCAACGATGCCGCCATCGTGCGCGCCATCATCAGCATGGCGCAGAGCCTGCACCTCGGCACCGTGGCCGAAGGCATCGAAACGCGCGAACACGCCTCGCAGCTGCTGGCGCTCGGCTGCTCGACCGGTCAGGGATATTTCTTCGCGAAGCCGATGGCGGCGCACGAGACCAACGAGCTGCTGCGCACGATGCGTGGCGCGGCGCCGGTGACCACGGGCCCGAGCCTGGAGATCGTCAGGGTTTCGTAGCGTTCTGCTTCACGGCTTGCCGGGCACCCAGAAGTCTTTCCAGTCGAGTCCCGCGTCCTTGATGGCCTGCAGTCGGCGCTTGAGCTGCGCTTCGTCCAGCTTGCTGTTGGAATTGAAAACGATCTTGAGGCCCGCTGTCTTCGCGGCCTTCAAGGCCGCCACGTCCGGCGCACTTTCGCTGTCGAAGATCACGACCAGCGCCTGTGGGTGAACATCGAGCGACGCCGGCGGAAATGCATTGATTGGCGTGATGCCGAGACGATGCGCGATGCTCGCGTACGCGGAATCGCCGTCGGGCGCCACCCAATCCAGATCGATCAGCGGGATGTTGTCGTTCGACGCCTGCGTGACGAGCTGATCGAGCTCGCGATCGGCGAGCGGCACCAGGCCCGCGGGCGGCGCGGCATCGTTCGGCAGGATGCGCACCTTCATGTTTCGGTACTTCACCACGCTGCCGGGATCGTGCGCCTGCAACGCGAACGTTCCCGAGCCTAACAACCGCCCTTTCTTGTCAGGCGGGCGAAACGCGTTTTCGGGCTCCGCGTACTCGCAGATCAGCTTGTCGTTGATGAAGGTCTGGATGGTCTTGCCGACAACCCGGATTCGATAGTTGAACCACTCGTTGTCCTTCGCGGGCGCCACCCAGGTGTTGCGCACGGCGTAGATGCTGCCGGTCATCTTGTATTCGATGTAGCCGTTCATCTTTTCCGCGGGCGGATTGGAATTGATGACCTGCAGCTCGTAGCCGGCCTCGGGCCAGCCCGGGCCCTGCCACTTGGTATGCACGTAGATGCCGCTGTTGGCGCCGGGCGAGGTCATGACGTCGGCGGAAAACTCGAAGTTCTTGAAATCGTGCTTGCCGACCTTGCCGACGTAGAAGAGATGCGCGCGCTCACCGTGCGTTACGAAGGCGCCGTCTTCGACGACCCAGGATTCAGGGCGCTCCGCGGCTTTCCAGCCGGCGAGCGACTTGCCGTCCTGCAGGGGGATCCACTCCTGCGCCAGAACACTCGGCGCTGCGCCGAGCGCAGCCATCCCGACGACCCATACCGCGATTCGCTTCATGGCCCATCCCCCTCGTTTTTCTGCGCCGCTAACTAGACGTAGCGGACTTCCATCACTTCGTAACTGTGCTTGCCGCCCGGCGCGACCACGTCGACCACGTCGCCGACGCTCTTGCCGACGATGGCCCGCGCAATCGGCGAGGTGATGGAAATACGGCCGGTCTTGATGTCGGCCTCGTCTTCGCCAACGATCTGGTAGGAGATGCGCTTGCCATCGTCCTGATCTTCGAGATCGACGGTGGCGCCGAAAATCACCTTGCCGGTGTTGTTGAGCGACGCCGTGTCGATCACTTCGGCGGTCGACAGCTTGGCCTCGATCTCGCCGATCCGGCCTTCGATGAAACCCTGCTGCTCGCGCGCGGCGTGGTACTCGGCATTTTCGGAAAGGTCGCCGTGACTGCGCGCCTCGGCGATCGCCTTGATGACGCGCGGACGATCCTCGCCCTTCAGGCGCTTGAGTTCGTTGCGCAGGGCTTCGGCGCCCCGCAGCGTCATCGGAGTGCGTTTCATGACCTCGCCTCTTTATGCAGGTCCTGCAGCCGGTTCACTTCCACGGCATCCAGGTGATCCAGAGCTTCGCAGGTTGCGAGCGCGCCCGCGAGGGTCGTGTAGTAGGTGATGCGCTTGTGCACCGCTTCACGGCGGATGGAGTTGGACTCGCGGATGGCGGTCTTACCCTCCGTCGTGTTCACGATCATCGCGAATTCGTCGTTCTTGATCATGTCGACGATGTGCGGCCGCCCCTCGCGCACCTTGTTGGCACGCTTGCAGGGAACACCGGCATCGGTGATCGCCCGGGCGGTGCCATCGGTGGCGGCAATCTCGAAGCCTTTTTCCACCAGTTTCCTCGCCAGCATCACGGCGCCGGTCTTGTCGCGCTCACGCACGCTGATGAGCACCACGCCGCTGCGCGGCAAGGTGACTCCCGAAGCTGCCTGCGCCTTCGCGTAGGCCTCGCCAAAGGTACGGCCCGTGCCCATGACCTCGCCCGTGCTCTTCATCTCGGGTCCCAGGATCGGGTCAGCCTCGGGAAACTTGGTGAACGGAAACACGGCTTCCTTCACCGAGAAGTAAGGCGGGATCACCTCGGTGACGTTCTCCATCGTCTTCATCTTCTTGCCGGTCATGACGCGCGCGCCGATCTTGGCGAGCGGAACGCCGGTGGCCTTGGAAACGAACGGCGCGGTCCGCGACGCGCGCGGATTCACTTCGAGCACGTAGATGATTCCGTTCTGGATCGCGAACTGGATGTTCATGAGACCAATGACCGACAGCGCCTTGGCGAGCTTGCGGGTCTGCTCGCGCAGTTCGGTCTGGATCTCCGGGCGACAGGCTGTTGGGTGGCAGCGAACATCCGGAATCGCCCGAGTGCACACCGGCCTGCTCCACGTGTTCCATGATGCCGCCGATCAGCACGTCTTCGCCGTCGCAGCAGGCATCGACGTCCACTTCGATGGCGACATCGAGGAAGCGGTCGAGCAATACCGGGCTGTCGTTGGACACCTTGACCGCATGGGTCATGTAGTTGCGCAGGTCTTCTTCGTTGAACACCACTTCCATGGCGCGGCCGCCGAGGACGTACGACGGACGCACGACGAGCGGGAACCCGACGGTTCGTGCCAGCGCGACGGCCTGGTCTTCAGTGCGCGCCGTGGCATTCGCGGGCTGCTTGAGCCCCAGGTTTTTGACCAGCACCTGGAAACGTTCGCGGTCTTCTGCCATGTCGATGGAATCGGGCGACGTGCCGATGATGGGCGCGCCCGCGGCCTCGAGCGCGCGCGACAGCTTCAGCGGCGTCTGGCCGCCGTACTGCACGATGACCCCTTCGGGCTGCTCCTTGGCGATGACCTCGAGCACGTCCTCGAGCGTGAGCGGCTCGAAGTACAGTCGATCGGAGGTGTCGTAGTCCGTGGAGACCGTTTCCGGATTGCAGTTGACCATGATGGTTTCGAAGCCGTCTTCGCGCAGCTGCAGCGCCGCGTGCACGCAGCAGTAGTCGAACTCGATGCCCTGGCCAATGCGGTTCGGGCCGCCACCCAGGATCATGATCTTGCGCTTGTTCGTGGGCAGCGCTTCGCACTCTTCTTCGTAGGTCGAATATAGATAGGCGGTGGACGTGGCGAATTCCGCGGCGCAGGTATCGACGCGCTTGTACACCGGGCGGATATTGAGCGCGTGCCGCTTGGCGCGGATCGCGTCTTCGCTGGTCTTGGTGAGCGTGCCGAGGCGCGAGTCGGAAAATCCGCGCCGCTTGAGCTCGCGCAGTCGGTCGGTTTCGAGTGATGCCACGCCACCTTCGCGTACGCGCGCTTCCTCGACGATGATCTCCTCGATCTGCGCGAGGAACCACGGATCGATGTACGAGAGTTCCTCGATGCGCTCGCGCGACCAGCCGGCACGGAAGGCGTCGGCCACGTACAGCAGGCGGTTCGGACCCGGTGCGCGCAACTCGTAGGCAAGTTTGTCGCGATCTTCTTCGGTGAGCGGCGATTCCTTGAACTGCTCGTTGAGTCCGTCAAGGCCGGTCTCCAGGCCGCGCAGTGCTTTCTGCAGCGATTCCTGGAACGTGCGCCCGATGGCCATCACCTCGCCCACGGATTTCATCTGCGTGGTGAGCCGCGAATTGGCCGCCGGGAATTTCTCGAAGGTGAAGCGCGGAATCTTGGTGACCACGTAGTCGATGGTCGGCTCGAAAGACGCAGGCGTGGCGCCGCCAGTAATGTCGTTCTTGAGCTCATCGAGCGTGTATCCGACGGCGAGCTTGGCCGCGATCTTCGCGATCGGGAATCCCGTGGCCTTGGACGCCAGCGCCGACGAACGCGAGACGCGCGGATTCATCTCGATGACCAGCAGACGGCCGTCCTTGGGGTTCACCGCGAACTGCACGTTCGAGCCGCCCGTATCCACGCCGATCTTGCGCAGCACCGCGATCGACGCGTTGCGCATGCGCTGGTATTCCTTGTCGGTCAGCGTCTGCGCGGGGGCAACCGTGATCGAGTCACCGGTGTGCACGCCCATGGGATCGAGGTTTTCGATCGAGCAGACGATGATGCAGTTGTCGTTCTTGTCGCGAACGACTTCCATCTCGAATTCTTTCCAGCCGATCACCGATTCTTCGATGAGCACTTCGGAAGTCGGCGATGCATCGAGGCCGCGCTCGACGATCTGTTCGAACTCTTCGCGGTTGTACGCGATGCCACCACCCGAGCCGCCCATGGTGAACGACGGGCGAATGACGCAGGGGAAGCCGAGGCTCGGCTGAATCTCGACGGCCTGCGCAAGCGTGTGCGCCACGGCGGCGCGCGGGCACTCGAGACCGATTTCGCGCATCGCGTTGCGGAACAGCTCGCGGTCTTCGGCCATGTCGATGGCTTCGCGCGACGCGGCGATGAGCTCGACGCCGTGTCGCGCCAGCACGCCTTCACGCACCAGGTCGAGCGCCGTGTTCAGCGCCGTCTGGCCACCCATCGTGGGCAGCAGCGCATCGGGCTCTTCTTTCTCGATGATGCGCGCCAGCGTGCGCCAGTTGATGGGCTCGATGTAGATCGAGTCGGCCATCTCCGGGTCGGTCATGATGGTCGCGGGATTCGAATTGACGAGGATGACGCGGTAGCCCTCCTCCTTGAGCGCCTTGCAGGCCTGGGCTCCCGAGTAATCGAACTCGCACGCCTGGCCGATGATGATCGGGCCGGCGCCAATGATCAGGATGCTTTCGATATCAGTACGTTTTGGCATGAATACTCGAGCTCAGGCGACTTTGTCTGGCGGTGGTTGCTTCCCGCTGGTCCGGGCCCGGAGCTTTTGTTGGAGGCGCCTCAGCATGAGGTGAACGAAGCGGTCGAACATCGCGCCCATTTCCTGCGGACCCGGGCTCGCCTCGGGATGCCCCTGGAAGCTGAATGCCGGTTTGTCGATGCGCGCGATGCCTTGCAGCGACCCGTCGAACAGCGAGCGATGCGTGGGCTTGAGCGTGGACGGCAGATCGCTTTCGTCGACCGCGAAGCCGTGATTCTGGCTCGTGATGAACACGCGTCCGGTCTCGAGGTCCTGCACCGGGTGGTTCGCGCCATGGTGGCCGAACTTCATCTTCATGGTGCGCGCGCCGCTGGCGAGCCCTAACAACTGGTGGCCGAGGCAGATGCCGAACGTGGGCAGCTCCGCCACCACCAGCGCGCGGATCGCCTCGATGGCGTAGTCGCAAGGCTCGGGATCGCCCGGCCCGTTGGAAAGGAACACGCCATCGGGCTCGAGCGCGAGCACCTCGTCCGCGGAAGTCTGCGCGGGAACGACGGTCATGCGGCAACCGCGGTCGGCGAGCATGCGCAGGATGTTGCGTTTCACGCCGTAGTCGAAGGCGACCACGTGCAGCCGCTGGTGCGCGCGCATCACCGGACGGTTTTCCGGCTGCCACAGCGAGCCTTCATTCCACTGGTACTGGCGCTTGGTGGTCACGACCTTGGCGAGGTCCATGCCCTTCAGGCCCGGGAATTTCTTCGCGAGGCGCACGGCCGCGGCCGGGTCCATCTTCTCGCCGGTCATGATGCAACCGGCCTGGGCGCCCTTCTCGCGCAGGATGCGCGTGAGCTTGCGCGTGTCGATGCCGGCGATGGCGACGACCTTGTGCCTCGTGAGGAATTCGCGCAGGTCTTCGCTGGTGCGCCAATTGCTGGCGAGCGGCGGAAGGTCTCTAACTACCAGCCCGGCGGCATACGCCGTCGGGTGACTCGAGATCTTCGGGCGTGGTGCCCGTGTTGCCGATGTGTGGATAGGTCAACGTCACGATCTGCCGTGAATACGACGGATCGGAAAGAATTTCCTGATAACCGGTCAGCGCGGTATTGAAAACAACTTCGCCAGTGGTATTGCCTTTGGCGCCGATAGACTGGCCGTTGAAGATGGTTCCATCTTCCAGAGCCAGAACCGCGGTTACAGTCACGCGGAAACTCCCCTCGAGTCTGCTCGGACCCGAAAAAATCGTTGAATGAGTGGATGCTCTCTCCGCGGAGCGTACATGCACAAAGCGGGAGGAGTTCTCGCGAACATCCTCCCGCCCTGCGTTGGACTAACCCGTTTCGGATTAGGCGGCAATTTTACGAAGCGCGCCCCGGGGTGTCCACGAAACTTCTTGCCCGTTTCGTGTCGAAAGCGCCTGGAAAGTTCTAAAGCGAAGAAGCGAAAAGCGTGCTAACCGATTGTTTTCAATCCAAGTACGTTTGCCATGGTGTAACGCCCGGGCTTTTGCGTCGCGAGCCATTTCGCCGCCCGCAGTGCGCCAAGGGCAAAGATCGACCGGTCGGTCGCCTCGTGACCGATCGTCAGGCGCTCCCCAAAACCGGCGAAAAGCACTGTATGGGTACCCACGATATCCCCCGCCCGCAGGGAGGCGATGCCAATCTCGCCGCTGCGCCGGGCACCCTGCCCCGAACGTCCGGCCAGCGTATCGGCCTTGGGGTCCAGGCCACGCGCCCTGGCGGCGCTGTCGGCCAGTGCGAGCGCCGTGCCCGAGGGCGCATCGAGTTTGTGCTTGTGATGCGCCTCGACGATTTCGATGTCGAACTCCGCCGGCAATGCGGCCGACGCGATGCGCACCAGCTCCTGCGCCACCGCCACTCCGATCGAGGTGTTAGGCGCGACGAGCACGGCGATGTCTCGCGCCGCGGCGGCGATGTGTGCCTCGAATTCCGCCCCGTGCCCGGTGGTTCCAATCACGATGGGTACACGCGCAGCCCGGCAGACATTGAGAGCTCGCAGGCTCAAGCTCGGGCCGCGAAAAGTCGATGGCAACCTCGGCACGCGCGAGATCAGGCGGTAGTTCGTCGATCACGGGGAGTCCGATCGCCTTGATGCCCGCAACGACACCGACATCGAGTCCCGTGGACTTGCTGCCGGCGGATGCCACCGCGGCGACGATCGCGAGTGTTTCGTCCGCGACGCTCGCGCGCACAATGGCAGTGCCCATTCGTCCGGTGGCGCCGATCAGTGCAACTCTCGTCACATATGCTCCCTTTCACATCTCCGCGGCGACAGTGTGCCGCAGTGCCCGCACTCATGCGAGACTCGCGCCATGATACGCATTGGAATATTGGGCGCGGCACGGATCGCGCCACGCGGCATCGTGACTCCGGCCAATGCGCTGCTCGGCGCGGAAGTCGTCGCCATCGCATCGCGCGATCTCGCGCGTGCCGAAGACTTCGCCAAACAGCACTCGATTCCCCTGGCCCTCGGTAGTTATGCCGAGCTCATCGCCCGCGACGACATCGACCTGGTTTACGTTCCGCTGCCGCCGTCGGCGCATCTCGAGTGGTGCACGGCCGCGCTCGAGAGCGGCAAACACGTGCTGGTGGAGAAACCGTTCGCCAACAATGCGCAGGACGCCGCGCAGATGGTGGCGGCCGCGCGCGCCGCCGGGCGCCATCTCATCGAAGGCTTCCACTACCGCTATCACCCGCTGTTCGAGCGCGCGCTGACGGCACTACGCAAAGGCGAGATCGGCCGGATCCGCCACATCGAGGCCGTGTTCAATGCCACCCTGCCCGACACCCCGGGCGAATTGCGCTACATCGAAGCCCTGGGCGGCGGCGCGCTCATGGACCTCGGCTGTTACTGCATGCACTGGATCCGCACTGTTGCCGGCGACGAACCGACCGTCGTGAAAGCCAGCGCCCGCTGCGCGACGCCTGGCGTCGACCTCGACATCGAAGCGCAGCTCGCCTTCACCAGCGGTCCGACGGCGACGCTCAAATGCTCGATGCAGCCAGACGACGGCGTCCTGTACCGACGCCTGCGCGTGCATGGAGACGCCGGCGTGCTCGAACTCGACAACCCGGTCACTCCACACGCCGGCGCCACCTTGTCGATCGAGTCGTCGAATCCATTCATGCCGCAGCTGGTCTCCGGAGGCGACACCACCTTTCATTACCAGCTCAAGCACGTCATCGAGGTCATCAAGGGTCGAGTGCAACCGCTGACCGGCGGCGATGACGCGATCGGCAACATGCGCGCCCTCGACGCCATCTACCGCGCCGCGGGCCTGAAGCCGCGCGGCCTGCCCGGCTGACGAACCGAGGACGGCCGCCGTGAGCGCCGCGCAATACGTCCTCGCGCTCGACCAGGGCACCACGAGCTCGCGCTCGCTGCTCATCGATGCAGATGGACGTATCGCCGCGCTGGCACAGCGCGAGTTCACACAACACTTCCCTCGCCCTGGCTGGGTCGAACACGACGCCACGGAAATCTGGGAAACGCAGCTCGCGACCATGGCCGAAGCCTTGCGCTCAGCTCGTGCTACCCCTCGCGATGTTGCAGCAGTGGGCATCACCAATCAGCGCGAAACCACGGTGCTCTGGGATCGCGCGTACGGGCGAGCCGGTGGCGCCGGCAATCGTCTGGCAGGACCGGCGCACGGCGGCCGCATGCGAGCAGCTGCGTGCCGCTGGCCATGAACCGGAAGTGTCGGCGAGGACCGGCCTCGTGCTCGATCCCTATTTTTCCGGCACCAAGCTCGCCTGGCTGCTCGACCATGTGCCGGGAGCGCGTGCGCGCGCGGAGCGCGGCGAACTCGCGTTCGGCACGGTAGATAGCTGGCTGCTGTTCAAGCTCAGCGCGCATCGCCGTCACGTCACCGATGTCACCAACGCCAGCCGGACACTGCTGCTGAACCTGCAAACCTGCGACTGGGACGATCGTCTGCTCGAGTTGTTGCGGGTGCCGCGCGCCTGCCTGCCGGAGATAGTCGACACCTGCCTCGATGGGCACTCCGCCATCGCCATCGAACTCGATGGCATCAAACTACCGGTGACGGGAATTGCGGGAGATCAGCAGGCGGCCCTGTTCGGCCAGGCCTGTTTCGAACCGGGTATGGCGAAGAATACCTACGGCACCGGATGTTTCGCGCTCATGAACACCGGCAAAGAGCCTCATGCGTCGCGCCACCGTCTGCTGACTACCGTGGCCTGGCGCAGGGGTACTTGCCGGTACGCGCTCGAAGGCGGCGTCTTCATGGGCGGCGCCACGGTGCAATGGCTGCGCGACGGCCTCGGGATCATCCGTCATTCTTACGAGATCGAAGCGTTGGCCGGAAGCGTTGCCGATACGGGTGATGTCTACCTGGTACCGGCTTTCGCGGGACTCGGTGCGCCCCAGTGGGATTCCGCGGCGCGCGGCACCATCGTCGGCCTCACGCGCGGCTCGACGCGCGCACATATCGCGCGTGCCGCTCTCGAGAGCATCGCCTTCCAGACAGCAGACCTGATCGAGGCCATGCAGCAGGACGCCGCGCAGCCGTTGTCCGAATTGCGCGTCGATGGTGGCGCCTCGCGCAACGATCTGCTCATGCAATTCCAGGCCGACTTGTTAGGCGTACCGGTCCTGCGTCCGACGAACACCGAAACGACGGCCTTTGGAGCGGCAGCGCTGGCAGGACTCGGCATCGGCTTCTGGCAGTCGCAATCCGAACTCACATCCTTGTGGAAGCTCGAGAAGCGCTTCGAGCCCAACATGCCGCGCGAGGATGTGGCGCAACGCCGCGATCGCTGGAGTCAGGCGGTCGAACGCTCACGCGCCTGGGCGCAAGACACGTGAACGCGGCAGAACCAGTGCCGCCCCGAAAGGGATTCTCACGGCGCGCGGTCGTCGCTGCCGCGCTGCTGGTGACGCTGGGATCGGGCTACGCCCTCTGGCAACACGAAAAGCCGCCCCGGTTCCTGCACGCCGCCGAATCGGATTTCACGGCTCTCTTCGCAACGCCGCCGGCTGCGGACTCGCCGCAAACCCGCGGTGAGCTCGAGGATCTGCTAGCGATGCAACAGCGCCGGTCGCCGCAGGAAGCCGAGGCGGCGTACGCCGACCGCAAGACCGAGATCTGGCAGTTCGCGTCCGCCCTCGGACTGCAACCGGACCAGGTTCGGGAAATGGGCGCGCTCAACCGACTCGCCGAACAGATCGAGGACGATGTACGCCCCTACGTCCGCGCGGCCAAGCATCGATTCCTTCGATTGCGGCCGTACGAAATTGAACCGCGGATCAAGCCATGCATCGACAATGTTCGCGGCGACCTCTCTTACCCCAGCGGCCATTCGACCTACGGCTACGTGATGGCCTATCTGCTGTCCGACATCGTGCCCGAGCGGCGCGCACAGCTGATGGCGCGCGCGCAGCAGTTCGCGCAACAGCGGGCGGTATGCGGCGTTCACTTTCCGAGTGACCTCGAGGCGGGACGCATCGGCGCTGAATGGCTGACGCAAAGGTTTCTGACGAGCCCGGACTACCAGGCCGCCTCGGTCGAAGCGCGCCGGGAATTGCGCGCCGCGGTTGTACGCTGAGCTAGCTCGGCTCGCTCGAGAAGAACTTCTTCACGCCGTCGAAGAAACTCTCGCCGCGCGGCGCATGTTTGCCCGCGTCTTTCAGCAGCGACTCTTCGAACTTGCGCAGCAGCTCGCGCTGCTCGCCGTTGAGCTTCACCGGTGTCTCGACCACGACGCGGCAGAACAGATCGCCGCGCGCGCCGCCGCGCACGGGCTTCACGCCCTTGTCGCGCAGCCGGAAGACGCGCCCTGACTGGGTCTCGGTGGGAATCTTGAGTGACACGTGTCCATCGAGCGTGGGCACTTCGACGCTGCCGCCTAACACGGCGGTCGCGAAGCTGACCGGCACCTCGCACGACAGATGCTCACCGTCGCGCTCGAAGATCTCGTGCTCGCGCACGTGCACTTCGACGTACAGATCGCCCGGCGGTCCGCCATTGCGCCCGGACTCGCCCTCGCCCGACAGGCGAATGCGATCGCCGGTGTCCACGCCCGCCGGAATCTTCACGGCAAGCCGCTTGGATCTGCGCACTCGACCCTGGCCGAGGCAGGAGTCGCAGGGGTTCTTGATGATGGTGCCACTGCCACGACACTTGGGGCACGGCTGCTGCAACTGGAAGAAACCCTGTGAGATGCGCACCTGGCCGACCCCGTTGCAGGTCTCGCATGTGACGGGTTTGTGGCCCTTGGCCGCGCCACTGCCACCGCAGGTGTCGCATTCCATGAGCTTGGCGACGTCAATTTCCACGGAGTGGCCGAACACGGCCTGACCGAGTTCGATCTCCAGCTCGTATTTGAGGTCCGCGCCGCGGAACACCTGCGAACGCCCGCCGCCACGGCGGCCACCGCCAAAAATGTCGCCGAACATTTCGCCGAACATCTCACCGAATGCGTCGGCGCCGTGTTGACCACCGCGCCCACCACCACCCTGGCGCGTGGCGTCGATGCCCGCATGCCCATGCTGGTCGTAGATAGCCCGCTTGTCCGCTTCGCAGAGAACTTCGTAAGCCTCTTTGGCTTCCTTGAATTTCTCTTCCGCGTCCTTGTCATCCGGGTTTCGGTCCGGATGAAATTTCATGGCAAGGCGACGGTAGGCCTTCTTGATGTCAGCCTCCGTCGCAGTGCGCGGCAGATCGAGCACTTTGTAGTAGTCGCGTTTCGACATTCGGCGTCGCCCCCTCCCGAGGACAGAAGCTGGTTAGGACGCCTTCTTCTTGTCCTTCACTTCTTCGAACTCCGCGTCTACTGCGTCGTCATTGCCCTTCCCCGAAGAGGATCCGCTGCCACCCGCGCTCGCGCCGGCGGCACCCTCGGGAGCCGCGCCCGCACCCGCCTGGGCAGCTTGCGCCTGCTGCGCGATGTTTGCGGACGCCGCCATGAGCGCCTCGGCCTTCTTGTCGATGGCCGCCTTGTCATCGCCCTTGAGTACGCCACGAATATCCGACAGCGCCGACTCGACCTTGGCGCGTTCGCCGCCGTCCACCTTGTCACCGAGATCCTTGAGGGACTTCTCGACCGCGTGCACCAGCTGATCGGCGCGGTTGCGCGAATCCACCAGCTCGCGGAATTTCTTGTCTTCTTCCGCGTGCGCTTCGGCGTCGCTCACCATGCGCTTGATCTCTTCCTCGGACAGGCCCGAAGACGCCTTGATGGCGATCTTCTGTTCCTTGCCCGTGGCTTTGTCTTTCGCCGCGACATGCATGATGCCGTTCGCGTCGATGTCGAACGTGACTTCGATCTGCGGCATGCCGCGCGGCTGCGGCGGGATATCGGTGAGGTCGAACTTGCCGAGCGACTTGTTGTCGTTCGCGCGGTCGCGTTCACCCTGCAGGACATGGATGGTCACCGCGCCCTGGTTGTCGTCCGCAGTGGAGAACGTCTGCGAAGTCTTGGTCGGAATCGTGGTGTTCTTCTCGATGAGCTTGGTCATGATGCCGCCAAGCGTCTCGATGCCCAGCGACAGTGGCGTCACGTCGAGCAACAGCACGTCCTTCACTTCACCCGCGAGCACACCACCCTGGATGGCCGCGCCGACGGCGACGGCTTCATCCGGATTCACATCCTTGCGCGGGTCCTTGCCGAAGAAGTCCTTCACGTACTTCTGCACGAGCGGCATGCGCGTCTGGCCGCCGACGAGGATGACCTCGGCGATGTCCTGCGTGCCGATGCCGGCGTCCTTCAACGCGGTGCGGCAGGGCTCGATGGTTTTCTTGACCAATTCCTCGACCAGGCTCTCGAGCTTGGCGCGAGTCAGCTTGATGTTGAGGTGCTTCGGGCCCGACGCATCGGCGGTGATGTACGGCAGGTTGACGTCGGTCTGCTGGCTCGAAGACAGCTCGATCTTGGTCTTCTCGGCCGCTTCCTTGAGGCGCTGCACGGCGAGCGGATCCTTGCGTACGTCGACACCGGATTCCTTGAGGAACTCGTCCGCGAGGAAATTGATGATGCGGTTGTCGAAGTCTTCGCCACCCAGGAACGTGTCCCCGTTGGTAGATAGCACTTCGAACTGACGCTCGCCGTCGATTTCGGCGATCTCGATGACCGACACGTCGAACGTGCCGCCACCCAGGTCGTACACGACGATCTTGCGGTCCTTGCCCGACTTGTCGAGGCCATAGGCCAGCGCAGCCGCGGTCGGCTCGTTGATGATGCGCTTCACGTCGAGACCCGCGATACGGCCGGCGTCCTTGGTCGCCTGGCGCTGCTGGTCATTGAAGTACGCCGGCACGGTGATGACGGCTTCGGTCACTTCTTCGCCGAGATAGTCTTCGGCGGTTTTCTTCATCTTCATGAGCACGCGCGCGGAAATTTCCGGCGGCGCCTTCTTTTCGTTCTGGGCTTCGACCCAGGCGTCGCCGTTGTCGGCCTTCACGATCTTGTAGGACACCATGTTGATGTCCTTCTGCACGACGGCATCGTCGAACTTGCGACCGATGAGGCGCTTCACCGCGAACAACGTGTTCTGCGGGTTGGTGACCGCCTGGCGCTTCGCCGACTGGCCCACGAGGACTTCGTTGTCCTTGGTGAACGCGACGATGGACGGCGTGGTGCGGTCACCTTCGCTGTTCTCGATGACGCGCGGCTTGCCGCTTTCCATGATGGCGACGCAGGAATTCGTGGTCCCCAGATCGATGCCGATTACCTTGCCCATAAATAACTCCACTCACTCTTATTGGGTATTGACCCTTGGCCTCTTTGTGGAGGCCAGGCCCATTCTTTCAAGAAAAAAATTGAATCAGCTTTTCGGCGCCGACACGATCACGCGCGCGGGCCGCAACAACCGTCCGTTCAACTGGTAGCCCTTCTGCACGACCGACAACACCGTGTTCGGCGGCGCATCGCTCGGCTGCGTCATCATGGCTTCGTGAAATTCGGGGTTGAAGGCCTGGCCCTCCGGATGGATCTCTTCGATCTGCGCCTTCTCGAACGCCTTGGCCAGCAGCCGAAGCGTGGCGTTTTGCCCCTCGACCAGACCGGCCGCCTCGGGCTTTGCCCCCCCGTCTTTCTGAAGAGTGGCGATGCCGAGCTCCAGGGAATCCTTCACCGCCACCAGATCCTGCGCGAACTTTTCGACCGCGAACTGGCGCGTGTTCTCGAGATCCTTGGCTGCGCGCTTGCGCACGTTATCCACGTCGGCCAGGGCCCGAAGGTACTGTTCCCAGTGGTTCTTGGACCGCTCTTCGGAAGCCTGGAGCTCCTGCTGGAGCCGCTCCATTTCCACCAGCGCCACGGCCGTTTCCGGCAGCACGGTGGTTTTATCGTCAGGTCCTGCCATCTGCGAACCAAGATTGGGATCAGTCATCAAAACGCCTCGATGAATCAGAGAGTTGCGGGCCAGATATGGGGACGAAACACCCCGTCACAAAGCCTGCGCGGCTTTGTGGGGCCTGGTTCGCCAGTTTCAAGCACGGATGGGCGGCAATCCTACGCGTTCGCCGCTTCCGCAGCCTGACGGAGTCGACGCGGGAATCAAAAAAGGAATTAAGTCAGCGGAGGCGAGCTATCGCCGGGCAAGCGCCGCGCCGAGTATTTTCGCCGTGACGTCGACGATGGGGATGACCCGTTCATAGGCCATGCGCGTCGGGCCGATCACGCCGATGACGCCTACCACTTCGTTGTCGGCGCTGTACGGAGCCGTGACCATGCTGACGTCGTCGAGGATGCGGAAACCCGACTCCTGGCCGATGAAGATCTGCACGCCGTCGGCGCGCAGGCTGTGATCGAGCAGATTCAGGATGTCACGCTTTTCATTGAAGGCTTCAAACAGGCGCCGCAGTTTGTCGACCGATGACAGCTCGCCCGCACCCATGAGATTGGTCTCGCCGGCCATCACGTATTCCATGCGGTTTGATTCATCCGCCTTGAACACGTGCTCGGCGACGTTGATGGCGTCTTTCATCGCGACGTTCATGTGCTCGCGCGTCTCGTGCATCTCGCGCAGGATGTCCTGGCGCACCTGCGTCAGCGTCTTGCCGCGGCAGCGTTCGGTGAGGAAATTGGCGGCGCGGCGCAGCTCATCGGAGGAGTGATAGCGCTCGAGCTGAATGATGCGGTTTTGAACTTCGCGATCATTGAAGACCAGCACGACCAGCGCCCGATTGTCGGACAAGCTGACGAATTCGATCTGGGAGATCGACGCCTGCCGCGTGCGCGGCAATGTCACCACGCCAGCGAGGTGCGTCACACTGGATAGCAGCTGCGATGCGGCGGCGACCAGCGCCTTCGAGTCATCGCGCGACGCGTCCAGCTGGCGACGCAGCTCGGTGAATGCCGGATCGTCCTCGATGGGCGCGCGTGCCTTCAGCAGTGAATCCACGAAGAAGCGGTAGCCCTTGTCGGTCGGAACGCGTCCCGCCGATGTGTGGGGCGAACTAACAAAGCCGAGCTGCTCGAGGTCGGCGACGATGTTGCGGATGGTCGCCGAAGACAGGGCCAGGCCTGACTCGCGGGACAAGGAACGCGAGCCGACCGGTTGGCCGTCGCGGATATAGCTACCGACAAGCACTCGCAGCAGCAGCTGTTCGCGCTCGGAGAGTGCATCGTCTGGGGTGTCGTTCACTTCGGTGAAGCTTCCTTTGCCGGAATCAGCGAGTCAAGGAAACCCCGGCTGCGCTATTCGACAGTTTTCAAAGTGATTCAGTGCATTGGCCGAGTGTGTGTCCCATGCTACAAAGCAACATGGTTCTACCGGCGCAAGCTTGCGCGCTTATAGGCCGATTCAGCGACCCTCGCGTTGCCGAGTCCGCATTGGCACTGCTCCCGCATCTCAAGAAGCGCGGGATCCGGGCTTTGTTGCCCGAGTCCGACCCGCTCACGGCGTCCGCGGACCTCGCCGATCGCGTCCCTGAAGCAGAAATCGCCAATCACGCCGACCTGGTCATCGCCATTGGCGGCGACGGCACCCTGCTGTATGCGGCGCGCCTGGTCGCGCGTCGCGGCGTGCCACTGATGGGCATCAATCGCGGCCGCCTGGGTTTCCTGACCGACGTACTGCCCAAGGACATGTTGGATTCCGTCGATGCCGCTCTCGAAGGCCGCTGCGAACGCGATGAGCGCGCGCTGCTCGAGGCGCGGGTCATCGGCGCAAACGGCCACATCAAGCGCGCGCTGGCTCTCAACGACGTGGTCCTGCAGAAGTGGGAAACCGCCCGCATGCTCGATTTCGAAACGTGGATCGACGGCGTCTATGTGAACACCCACGGCGGTGATGGCATGGTGGTGGCCAGTTCCACGGGGTCGACCGCGTATGCGCTTTCCTGCGGCGGCCCCATCGTCGCGCCGCATCTCGACGTGCTGGTGGTCGCGCCCATTTGTCCGCATACGTTGTCCGATCGCCCCATCGTGGTTTCGGGCCGCTCGGTGATCACGCTGAAACTCATCGACCGGCCGGACACGCGCGCGCAGGTGACCTGCGATGGTGTTTCGCTCGGCGAGCTCGCGCCCGGCGACCGCCTGGAAATCCATCCGACTGCGCAGAAAATCACGCTGCTGCACCCGAACAAGTTCGAGTATTACCGGCTGCTGCGATCCAAGCTCCATTGGGGACGCGGCGGCTTCAATCAATCCGAGTGAGCCATGCTTACCCATCTGCAGATTCGTGACTTCGCCATCATCGATCTCATCGATCTCGAAGTGCGTGCCGGCCTCACCGTCCTCACGGGCGAAACCGGCGCCGGCAAGTCCATCGTGGTCGACGCGCTGGCATTGCTCGCCGGCGGCAAGGGCGGAGCTGAAGTCGTGCGCGCTGGAACCGAACGCGCCGAACTCTCGGCCACGTTCGACATCAGCGGGAGTCCGTCGGCCCTGCGCGAGATGCTCGCGGAACAGTCCGTGGACGCCGAAGACGAGCTCACCGTGCGCCGTGTCATCGCCAGCGACGGCCGCTCGCGCGGTTATCTCAATGGCGTCTCGGTGCCACTGCAGCTGCTGCGTGACGTCGGCGGACTCATCGTCGATATCCACGGGCAACACGAATTCCAGTCGCTCACACGCTCGAGCGCCCAGCGCGAGCTCCTCGACGATTTCGGCGACAACTTCCCGCTCGCCGAGTCGGTGCGCGAGGCGCACAAGGTCTGGCTGGCGTTGGTCAATCGGACCGTCGAGCTCGAAAGCAAGGCACGAGATCGCGAGTCGAAACTCGAGCTCATCCGGTTCCAGGTCAACGAGCTCAAGGCACTCGACCTGAAAGAAGGCGAAGTCGCACAGCTCGTCGAAGAACGCACGCGTCACTCCAATCGCGGCCGGCTCGCCGAAGCCGCGCAGGCGGCGGTTGGCCTGCTCTACGATTCCGACGACGGCAACGCACACGCCACCGCGTCGCGCGCCCTGGCGGGAATCAAGACGCTGTCGAGCGTCGATCAGCGGCTCGCCAAGGTCATCCCCATGGTGGACGAAGCCACCATCCAGATTCGCGAGGCGGCGCGCGAGCTGTCTCGCTACCTCGAGACTCTCGACATCGACCCTGCGCGGCAGGAAGAAGTCGAGCGACGTCTCGCCGCGGTCGAAGAGCTCAGCCGCAAACATCGCGTGCAGACTTCCGAGCTCGCGGGCCGCGCTGCGACGCTGGAGAAAGACCTCGCCGAGCTCGAAAGCGCTGACAACAATCTCAACGCGCTGAAGAAAGCCCAGGGCGAAGCACTCGAGGCCTATCGCAAGCTGGCCACGCAACTCTCCGCCGCGCGCCAGACCAGCGCGCGCGCGCTTTCCAAAGACATCACCGCGCGCATGCAGACACTCGGCATGGCGGGCGGCCGCTTCCTCATCGACGTGACGCAACCGAATGGCGATCCGGCCGCACAGGGTTTCGACACGGTGGAGTTTCGTGTCACTGCCAACCCTGGCCAGCCACTGCGTCCGCTCGCAAAAGTCGCGTCGGGCGGCGAGCTCGCACGCCTGTCGCTCGCCGTGCAGGTAGCCTGCTCCGCGCAGGACGCGCGCTGCATGGTGTTCGATGAGGTCGACTCCGGAGTTGGCGGCGCAGTCGCCGAGATCGTCGGCCGCGAACTCAAGGCGCTGGGTTTCTCAGGCCAGGCCATCTGCGTCACGCATCTGCCGCAGGTCGCCAAGGAAGGCCATCATCATCTGCGCGTCTCGAAGCTCACCGACGGCAAGACCACGCGCACCAGCATCTCCGAACTCACCATGGACGAACGCGCCGAAGAAATTGCGCGCATGTTAGGCGGCACCGAAATCACCAGCAAAGCGCGCGAGCACGCGCGTGAAATGCTGCAGATGGCGGGCAGCCCCGATCAGAAGGCGCGCAGCGGAAAGCGCAAAGCCTAGCGGCGCTCGCCGCCCTTCAACTGTTCTTTTTCTGATCGGTCCGGGCCGATGGGCAGCCCGGTTTGCGGCAATGACCATAAAGCGTCATTGCGTGGTCGCGCAGCTCATACCCCAGGCGCTTGGCGATCTCTTCCTGGCGCTCTTCGATCGATTCGTCGATGAACTCTTCGACGCGGCCACAGTCCAGACAGACGATATGGTCGTGATGCGTTCCCTGGTTGAGCTCGAAGACGGCCATGCCGTCTTCAAAATGGTGCCGAGACACCAGCCCGGCGGCTTGGAATTGTGTGAGCACGCGGTACACCGTCGCGAGACCGATGTCCTCGTTCGACTCGATCAAGCGCTTGTAGATGCCCTCAGCCGACATATGACGAGTCGGACTCCCCTCGAGAATCTCGAGGATCTTGAGTCTCGGACCCGTGACTTTCAGGCCGGCCTTGCGCAGATCTTTGCTTTCCAAACCAGCGGTCTCCGAAAATCGATGCGGTATGATGCGCCACCATGAAACGCCTTGCACTACCAACCATTTTGCTCGCCGCTGGCGCGCTCCTCGCCTCCGGCTGTGTTTACAAGATGAACATTCAGCAGGGCAATTACCTCGTCGCCGACTCCGTCTCGCAGCTCAAGGAAGGCATGACGCGCAGCCAGGTGCGATTCCTGCTCGGCACCCCGATGGTGCCCGACGCCTTCGATGACGACCGCTGGGATTACTACTACTTCTTCAGTTCGCAGAGATTCAAGGAACCGCTCAAGCGTCGCCTGACTGTCTACTTCGAGGACGACAAGGTGCTGCGCTACGAAAACCTCGGCGTTCCCACCCAAGCCGACCTCGCCCAGCTCGAGCGCGATCTGCGCAAGGCCCAGTCGGAAACCAAGAACAAAAAGCAGGGCTTCTGGGGTCGCACGTTCGGACACAAGAACCCCGCCCCTGAAACGGCACCCGCTCCTGCGCCTACTTCAGAGGCCGAGAAAG
This sequence comes from uncultured Pseudomonadota bacterium, assembly GCA_963736955.1. GTDB lineage: Bacteria > Pseudomonadota > Gammaproteobacteria > Steroidobacterales > Steroidobacteraceae > CADEED01. The sequence goes on along the minus strand of CAVTQT010000008.1, from coordinate 123,226 downwards.
CTCCCGATCCTGTGCCGCCTTCCGCGCCTTCGCCCGCTCCCGCCGGGACACCTTCGGGTCCGCCTTGAGAGGCCGGTAGATCTCGATCCTGTCGCCTTCGCGCGGCACTGCAGCGCGATCACACAGTTCGCCGAAAACACCGACATCTGCGTTCCATGGAACGTCGAGTCCCGCCGCCTGCGCGCGCGCCTGCTCAAGCGCGTCGGCTACGGTCGCGCTGTCTGGCAGCGTCACCACCCATAGCCACTGCCGCTCAGGCGTCGCATATGCCACGGTGCAGCGTTTCATCTAGTTAGTCTTGGTTTCACGGGCGCGCTTGACAAAAGCGTCCACCAGCGACGCCGCCGTATCCTCGAACAGCGGCGCGAACAGCGTGCCGGCGACACGATTGGCGAACTCGAAGCGCATCTCGAGCTCGACGCGGCAGCCGAGATCGCCCAGGGGCGTCAGGGTCCACAGGCCCTCGAGAACGCGGAATGGGCCGCTCACGAACTGCATCAGGACTCGCTTGCCTGGCTCGAGCAGATTGCGCGTGGTGAATTCGGCACGTAGTGGTCCACGCTTGATGGTGAGCGTCGCCACGACCTCACCTTCCTTGCGCGATTCGACGCGCGAGGCCGTACACCAGGGCACGAACTCGGGGTACCGCTCGATGTCGTTGATTAGCTCATACATCCGGTCAGGCGACTCCGCGATCAGCGCCGAACGTTTCACTTCACGCATGGCGCCAATTTAAATTAAACGTGAGTCGCCCGGGTACAATGTCGCGACCATCGACCATGAACAAGCCCAAGAACAAGACCGACAAGAAGGAAGCGCCGCGACTCATCGCTGAAAACCGTCGTGCGCGTTACGACTACTTCATCGAGGAACGGCTCGAAGCCGGGCTCGTGCTCCAGGGCTGGGAAGTCAAATCCATGCGCGCCGGCAAAGCGCAGGTCGCCGAGGCCTACGTGTACCTCAAGGAGGGCGAGGCCTTCCTGTTCGGCGCCAACATCACACCGCTCAAGACCGCCTCCACTCACCTGGTGCCGGATCCCATCCGCACCCGCAAACTACTGCTGAACAAGTCGGAGTTGTCGCGGCTGGTCGGCAGCGTCGAGCGCAAGGGCTACACGCTGGTGCCGCTCGACCTGCATTGGAAGGATGGCCGTGCGAAACTCGAGATCGGCCTCGCCAAAGGCAAGAAACAGCACGACAAACGCGCGACCGAAAAGGATCGCGACTGGCAGCGGGACAAGGCACGGGTAATGCGGCGCGGCTGAACGAAACCTGGGAGGGTTGATCGTGGCGACTGACTACCGGACAAAGATTTTGGTTTCGGCGCTTTTCGCGCTGACATTCACTGCGGTGGTCCACGCCGCGCCTCCGCCCATCGAGGCCTTCGGCCGTAAGCCTGCGATGATCGATGTCGACATCAATCCCGCGGGTACACGCCTCGCCTGGATCGAAGACGACGCCAAGATGGCGCGTATCGTCATTCTCGACCTCACGACGGGAAAACCTCTTCGCAGTGTCGGCACGTTGCCCAAGACCAAGCTGTGGTCGGTGAAGTGGGCCAACGATGAAACGGTGCTCATCGAAGAAAGCATCACGCGCACCATCAACATCGACAAGAAGTCCACCGACGAGTGGCAGCGCTGGGTTGCAATCGACGCATCGGGAGGCGACGACCGCATGATGCTCATGGGCGGCGGCGAGCGGCAATGGGTCACGGGCGCGAATGTGCTGCGCGCGCAAGCCGTGAAACCCGGCAAGATCTACATGTCGAGCTGGGACTGGCTCCAGACGATGTACAAGACGGAAACCGGCAGTCGGCTGTCGGGTGGACGCAAGGACTCGGGGTGGGTTTACAACGCCTACGAGGTCGACCTGCAGAGTGGCAGCGGAAAAATGATCGGTGCCGGCACTCCATTCACCAACGATTGGCTCGTCGATGATGCCGGCACGCTGCTCGTGCGCAGCGACTACGAACCAGCGAAAGATACATTCGAAATCCTCTACAAGGATGGAGCTTTCTGGCGTCTGCTGTACAAGGCGACCGACTGCGACGAGCTCAAACTACACAGTTTTACGAAGGACAAATCCGCGGTGTTGGCGGTCGGCCGGGCGTGTGGAGAAGATCGCAACAAAGTGTGGTCCATTCCGCTCGACGGCACGCCGATGAAGGTGGTATTCGAGGATCCAGAATTCGAGGTCGACGGGGTACACACGGACCCATTCGACGGCACATTGCTCGGCGTCACGCTCGGCGGGCCCGAGCAACCCTCGCGCTGGCTCGATCCGCAGGTCGAGAGGCGCCTCAAGGGTTTGCACAAGAGCTTCGGCGCGCGCTGGGTCACGCCGGTCAGCCGCTCGGCCGACGGACAGCGCGTGATCGCGAAAGTGGAAGACGATGCGCATCCGCCCATCTACTACCTGGTCGACTTCGGCAAGAAGTCGGCGGATATCGTCAACGAAGCCTATCCACTGCTGGTTGGCGTCAAACTCGGCTCGGTACGCGATTTCGCCTACGAGGCGCGCGACAAGTACGCGCTCACCGCCTATCTCACGCTGCCTCCAGGGGCTGAAGAAAAAAATCTTCCGGTGGTCGTGGTGCCGCACGGCGGACCCGAGGCGCGCGATGACCCCGGCTTCGACTGGTTAGCCCAATTCCTCGCTTCCCGCGGCTTCGCGGTGTTGCAGCCGCAATTCCGCGGTTCAACGGGCTTCGGTCAGGCGCACGCCGATGCGGGCAGACACCAGTGGGGCTTGCGCATGCAGGACGACGTCACCGACGGCATTCGCGCGCTCATCGACCAGGGCATCGCTGATCCCAAGCGCGTTTGCATCGTCGGGTGGAGCTACGGCGGATACGCCGCGCTGGCGGGCGCCACGTTCACCCCGGAGCTCTACGCGTGCGCCGTGAGCATCGCCGGCGTCACCGATCTGCCCGAGATGGTTGGCTTCGAAGTCAGGAACCGCGGCCGTGAATCGGACTCCGTGGCGTACTGGCGCGATCACATAGGCGCCTCAACCGATCCGCAGGTCATTGCGAAATCCCCTGCCCGCTTCGCCAGGTCCGTCCGCGCTCCCATCCTGCTCATCCACGGTGTGGACGACACGGTCGTGCCGATCAGCCAGTCGCAGCACATGGCACGCGCGCTCCAAACCGCTCAAAGGTCGTACGAGCTCATCGAATTGCCAGGCGAAGATCACTGGATGATGACCAGCAGCGCATCGCGTATCCGCACTCTGACCGAGCTCGAGCGTTTCCTTGGCAAGTACCTTGCCGGCGCCCCGCAGTCGCCACGAATTGATCCTTGCAGACGCGCCGCCGCGGCTCCATGTATGCTCGCCTCACCTTTACGGGGGCGACCGGTTTCGACGTGGGTAGTGAACCGTAAGAGGCGTACCGAGGCGCATGGCCCTCGTTAATCACTGTGCACTTTATAGTTGCCAACGACGACAACTACGCACTAGCCGCCTAATCGCGGTTGCCCTCAGACCAGTTGGTGCCTATGCCGCTGAACCTGGGGTAGCGCTCATAGGATCGCGTTTCCGTGTGCTACTGGCGGAATCGTTAAGAGTCACAGTCGCTGGCTGAGCGTTTTCCCTGCTCTTCGGGTAGCGTGAGGCGAGAAAATAATGAAGCAGCTACGTACGTAGAGTCTTACGTCTAACGCTTGCGGACGCGGGTTCGATTGATGCGAAGGAATCGCAATGGTCGCCTTCGCTCGTAAGAGCGAAGTGATAACGGGGCTCATTCGGTGAACCCTGCCGTCGCTGAAAGTGACGTGGCAACGCCGAGCGGTAGTACGAGGCCAACTCGTGATGCCGTGTAGAGACTCATGGACTGGCTGAACCGCTCACGCGGCAGAGCCGGCACCAGGATCTGGATCGGAGCGAGTTCGGATAACACGCCCCGCATCCGCTCATCGCGCAAGCGGATGAAGGATGAAGGCATAGTCCAGGCCATCTCGAAAGAGGTGGAACAACTGTCCCGCCGCCTCCACCAAAAGTGCAGGTTTCCCGGAGAAATCCGGGGAGCCTGCTTCTCTCTGGCGACGTACGATACGCCGTGATCCAGGGACGGCACATCAATCATCTTCCAGCTGAAGTCGCCGCATACATTGCCGGGCTGATTGACGGCGAAGGCACCGTGACGCTCACCCGTCTCCACGCAGGCGAAAATCGGCGCATCGTCGTCAGCATCGCCAACACCGAGATTGAGTTGCTCCAGTTTGTGATCGATCAGGTGGGTGCCGGGAAGATCACGCGCAAGCGAATAATTTCGGACCGGCACACGCCGTCGTTCTGCTACGCGATCACCTGTCGTCAGGCATTAGAACTACTGCACCAAGTAAAGCCATACCTTCGATCGTACAAACGACGGCGCGCGGAACTGGCGCTCGAGCGTTATGTGCAGCTGACGCCCCGCAACGGCAAATACACCGCCAGTCGACTCGCCGAACGACGGGCGTTTGAACGAGACTTCTTAACTATGACCCCACTCGCCTGAGTCCTTGCGGTCGCTCAGCCGCTGAGCCACCACGCGCGGAATTCATCGATGTTGACGCGGCTGTTCTGATTCACGTCGGTTTCCGTGAATCCGATGCGCAGTTCCGCTTCCGTCATGTCGCCATCGAGCTCACGCACCAGCGTCTTGAACTCGGTGAAGTTGATCTGCCCGTCGTGATCGAGGTCGGCCTGCGCGAACAGCGCGTCGATCTCGGCCAGTTCTTCGTCTCTACCGGGCATGGGTCCCTCCGTCGTAGGTCGTCAGCGCGCCGTACAGCTCCGGCCGGCGGTCGCGGAACACAAACCAGTTGTTACGCAGCTCTTCGTTCGCGGCAAGATCGAACTTCGCGGTGAGCACGGCCTCGCTCACCTCGTCGGCTTCCGCGACTTTCGCGCCGGTGGAATCGGCGATGAAACTCGAGCCGTAGAAGCGGATGTAGACGCCTTCGGGATCCTGCAGCGCGCGCTCCGTACCGATGCGGTTCGAGACGATGACCGGCGTGAGATTCGCCGCCGCATGCCCCTGCTGCGTGCGCTGCCAGTGATCGCGTGAATTCACCGGCAGTGCCGGCGGCGGCTCGCTGCCAATTGCGGTCGGATAGAGCAGCAGATCCGCGCCCATGAGCGCCATGGCACGCGCGCACTCCGGAAACCACTGATCCCAGCAAATGCCGACGCCAAGCGCGCGTAACGCGTGTCCCAGACCTTGAATCCCGTATCGCCGGGACTGAAGTAATTCTTCTCCTGGTAGCCAGGCCCATTCGGGATATGCGCCTTTCGGTACACGCCGAGATTGGCGCCGTCGGCATCGAGAATCGCAACGGAGTTGAAGAAGGAGTTGTGGGCCTTCTCGAAGAAGCTGATGGGCAACACCACATTCAGCTCACGCGCGATCTTCGCGAAATGATTGATGGCGCGGTTATCGGCGACCGTGGTTGCGATGCGCAGGTGCCGCGAGTCCTGCTCGATGCAGAAATACGGCGTCTCGAACAGCTCCTGGATGAGGATGATCTGGGCGCCCTGCGACGCCGCCTGCCGCACCAGTTTTTCGGCATTGGCGATGTTCGCGGCCACATCCCAGCTGCAGGCGAACTGCGTGGCCGCGACTATCACTTCATGCTTGGCTTCGCGCTTCGGACGATTGAGATGTGCGGGAGCGCTCATGCGAACACCTTGCCTGGATTGAGGATGCCCTTGGGATCGAGCGCCTGTTTGAGGAGCCGCATGGTGGAGATCTCCGCCGCGGTACGCGACAAGGGTAGATAGGCTCGCTTCTCGAGTCCGATGCCGTGTTCGGCGGACACCGATCCGCCGATGATGGCCAGTGGCCGGTAGACCATGTCTTCGATCTTCGCGCGCGTCGCGGCATCGTCGCCCGCGGCGATCACCAGGTGCAGGTTGCCATCCGCCATGTGGCCGAACACGAAGCAGCGATTCGGACCGGCGAACGCCTCCACGGCGTCGCAAACGTCCTGTGCGTAGGACTTCATGTTCTCGATCGGCAGACTCACGTCGAAAGTGAGCAGCGGCGCGATGTTCTTCACCTGCCAGACATCCTCGCGAATGTTCCAGATGGCGCGCCGTTCCGTTTCGGAACTCGCAAGAGTGACATCGGTGAGCACACCGTCGTCGAGCGCTTCGGTGAGCACGCTCTCGAGCCGCGCGCGATCGTGTTCCGGATCGCCGCCCAGAGTTTCGGCGATGGCGTAGAACGGCGCTCCGCGTGCCAGAGGCGCGCTGTTCTGCGCGGGGGGCGCCGTGTTGTAGTCGTAGTAGTTTCCCCACAGCGCTTCGAAAGCGGCGAGTTGGCCGCCCAGGCCCGAATCGAGGCGTCCCAACAACTCCGTCAGGGAATCGAAGCTCGGCAGCGATGCCAACATGGTCTCCTGGCTGCGGGTGCGTGACACCAGGCGCAGCTCGGCGCGAGTTACCACGCCCAGTGTGCCTTCGCTGCCGATGAAGAGCTGCTTGAGGTCATAGCCCGCGTTGTTCTTGAGCATGCGATTCAACGAGGTGAGCACGGTGCCATCGGCGAGCACGGCCTCGATGCCAAGGACCAGGTTGCGCATCATTCCGTACCGCAGGACACGCAGGCCGCCGGCATTGGTGGAGATGTTGCCGCCCACCGTGGCGCTGTCACGCGCGCCCAGATCCAGCGGAAACACCATGCCGCTTTCTTCGGCCGCGCGCTGCACCTGGCCAAGCTTGGCTCCGGCCTGGGCGCGCAGCGTGCGCCCCGATACGTCGATGCGCTCGATGCCGTTCATGGACTCCAGCGACAGCACAAGATCGTTCGCATTGGCGTCGGCGCCGTTCACGAGACCGGTGAGCCCGCCGTGCGTGACCACGGGCTGCCCGCGCGCATGGCACAGACGCAGCACCGCGGACACCTGCTCGGTGCTGCGCGGCCGCACCAGTAGTTCGGCGTCCACGCGTCCATGCCAGAGCGTCACCGCGCGCTCGCGCACGGCGGCACCTTCGAGCACGCCCTGCTCGCCGACGATGGCGCGTAATTCGTTCTTGAGTGAGACCGACATGTGGCCGTTAAGGTAACGCGCCGGACAGGCAGCCGCCATCGCGGCGTCTGCGTGCTTCTATCAATGCAGCGTCGGCTTCTGCTTGGGCTCACCCTCGCCAGAGGCATCTTCGCCGTCGGGAAACAGCGCCTGGTCGAGTGCGTGCACGTAGGTGGCGACGTTCACGGTACCCGGCACCAGCACGCGGCCGCCAAACAACAGGTTGGGCACAGTACGCACGCCGAAGCCGCGCAAACGCTCTTCGCTGCCCGCGAGCACGGTTTCGCCTTCGCGGGTATCACGGAACGCCTGCAGCGTTTTCGGATCGAGCCCGGCCTCGGCCCCGATCTGCGCCAGCACGGCGGAGTCGCCAATGTCCGCACCGCGTTCGAAATACGCGCGGAATATTGCCGCGGCCACATTGGCCTGCCGGCCTTCCTTGGAGGCGAGCTGGACCAGCCGATGCGCTTCGGAGGTACTCGGCAACGCACCGAGCTTTTCGAAGTGGAAATCGAGCCCTAACTCGCGGCCAGCGTCGGCGAGACTCTTTTCGGCGAATGGAACACTGATGCCCTGGGGCAAGCGTTCCGCCAAGTAGTCATGGAAGCTGCGGGGCGCAGCATTGGCGCCTGGGGCTGCCATGCGGAAAGGGTGCCACCGCAGGCGCGTCTCCACATCGCCCGAGAGGTTTCCGAGCGCGCGCGTGAGCTGCGCCATACCGAGCCATGACCATGGGCAGGTGAAATCGGCGACGAGATCTATGTCGAGAGTCCGTCGCACGTCATTGAGCGGTCGAATCGGAGTGTTCATGCGGCATATGTAGGTGCGCCGCGCACACGTTCAAGCCGTCAGAGGCGCTTGCCGAGGTAGGTGTGAACCTGCTCGGAAATACGGATGGCGGTCTCGAGTGCACGCAGCCCATCTTCTCCTGACACCAATCGGCCGCTTGTTGTTCCGGATGCAGTCGAGGAAAGACTCGATTTCGCTCTTCAACGCATCACCCTGCTCGAGATTGGCTTCTTCGATGTTCACCGGCAGCTGACCTGGCTGTGGCTCACCATCGCGCTTGCGGATCAGTGTCAGAATTTTCTGCTGCAGGTCGAGGGAAATATACGCGGCATCTTCAAAGATTCGCAGCTTGCGTTCGGTCTTCATGCTGACACGGCTGGCCGTGGTATTGGCCACGCAGCCATTGGCGAAACGGATACGCGCATTGGCGATGTCGATTTCACCCGAGAACACCGGTGTGCCGATGGCGTCGATGCTCTCGATCTCGCTGTTGGCGAGCGACTGCATCAGGTCGATGTCGTGAATCATGAGGTCCAGCACCACGTTCACATCGGTGCCGCGTTCCTTGTAGGGCGCGAGCCGGGTGCATTCCATGAAGCGCGGCGAGCTGATGTGCGGTTCGGCGGCGAGCACGGCCGCATTGAAGCGTTCGAGATGGCCCACCTGGAGAATGCGATTGGATTTTGCTGCCTGCGCAATCAGTGCCCTGGCTTGCTCGGGAGTCTCGGTGATCGGCTTCTCCACGAGCACGTGGGCGCCCGCGGCAAGAAAGGCGTCAGCGATTTCGAAGTGCGCGGGTGTAGGCGTCACCACGCTGACCGCGTCGACCTTGCCGAGCAACCCGCGATAGTCGGCCAGGGCTTGCGTTCCCAGCTCGCCGGCCACCGCCTTGCGTACCTCTTCGCGCCCGTCGACGACCGCGACCAGCTCGCATACCGGAAGCTGCGCATATTTCTGCGCGTGAAAGCGCCCGAGGTAGCCAACGCCGATCACTGCCGCCCTGATTTTGCTCATGCGCTATTATGCGCGCGCTTTCCCGCCGACCGGCGGAACTACGGGGGCGATGGCCACTTTGCTCAACTGGTTCGGACGCGCGCACGCCTATTACTTCTCGCTGCCGCGATTCAAATTCGAAGCGATGACGCTGGGGCTCGCCCTGCTTTTCGGCCTTTTGGTAGTGCCGCCGCTCATCTATCTCCCCGGCAACTACATCCTCAAGCCCTACGCCAACGGCGGAGTGTCAGCGCTCTATTTCGATTTCGCCAAAGGGCTGGTGGAGCTGCGTCCGAGCTGCTGGATTGCGCTCGCAGGTCCCTTTGCGTTTCTGAGTCTGTTCAGAATTTTCCGGCTCATCCTTCGCAAGCTATAAGTAAAACGTCGCTCCGGAAAAGCGTGAACTGGTTCACGAATACTTCCGGTTCATCCGCAGGTCAGCTGCCGAAATTGTGACGCAATTCGGCGACACTGGCCGCGGAGGATGAACCGATGAGCGAATACTATCTCGCGGACCGGAAGGCCGAGGACCGCGAGCGGCGACGCCGAAACGCACCAGAGGCGCCGCGCGAAGCGAAAGAAAGCCAGAACATGAAGGTCACCTTGTTAGGCGACTTCCTGTTCCCCACCAGCGAACCACGGGGCTGCGACCCATACAATGCCACGCATGGAAAATCCATTCGCGAAACGTGGCAGAAGAAGCGCGATCCTCGCTGAGGCAAAGCTCAAGGTTGCGTAGTTGCAGCCGCCCTGCTGCGATCGCGCGCCGCGCGAAACTCGCTGTCGGGCCTCCAGTTCGGAAAAGTCTTTTCTCCCGCGAGTTTCGCGCCGACCGCGTATAGCAACGCCAGATCCTCGACTCCCGCGCGCAGATCGACGTCCGGCGAATATTCGTCACCCGCCTTGTGGTACTTCTGCGCGGTGAAATCCGCGTAGTACTTCTCGCGCCAGGCGATGCCGTGTTCGCGATCGTCGACGCCGGTCTTGATGTACAGCGCCGGCACGCCGAGCTTGGCGAAATTGAAATGATCCGAGCGAAAGAAGTAGCCCTTCTCCGGCGTGGGTTCCGCCTTGAGCACCCGTCCCTGCGCCTTCGCGGCTTCAGCGAGATAGTCCTCGAGCTCGCGAGGCGCCGATGTTGACCACGGTGACGTCGCGTGAGGGACCACCGAAGTAGATCGCATCCATGTTGAACGCCGCCACCGTCTGAGCCAGCGGGAACAACGGGTGGTCGACGTAGTACGCCGAGCCCAACAGCCCGGACTCCTCGAGAGTGACCGATAGAAAGACGACGGTGCGCTCGGGTTTCTTGCGCGCGCTCATGAAGGCCTTTGCAATGGCGAGCAGACCCGAGGTGCCGGTGGCGTTGTCGACGGCGCCGTTCATGATGCAGTCGCCGGAACAGTCCGCGAGCCGCCCCAGATGGTCCCAATGCGCCATGTAGACGAGGTATTCGTTCGGCCGCTCGCTTCCCGGGATGACGGCCGCGAGATTGTGCGAACTCGTGCGCCGAACGGTGTTCTGAACCGACGCGCTGGCCTCGCTCTTCAGCGGTTCGGCGCGAAATCCACGTGTGTTGGCGCGCTTCACCGCCTCGGCCAGTGTGGTGCCATTGGCGGCAAACAACCGTTGCGCTTGCGATTCGGTGATCCAGCCTTCAATGGCGACGCGTCCCGCGTTTCCATCCACAGTGGCCCGATCGAGTTGCGGTGTGGACCAGCTATTCACCACTGTGTCCCAGCCGTACGCAGCGGGTTCGGTCTGGTGGACGATGATGGCGCCTGTGGCGCCGCGCCGCGCCGCCTCTTCGAACTTGTAGGTCCAGCGTCCGTAGTAGGTCATTGCCCGGCCGCGAAACAGCGTCGCGTCGCCGGTGGCGAATCCCGGATCGTTGATGAGGATTACCGCGGTCTTACCGCGCATGTCGATGCCGGCGTAGTCGTCCCATCCATACTCGGGCGCAGTTACCCCGTGTCCTACGAACACCATCGGGCTCGCGCTCATCGATTCGGCGGGCTTCACACGCTTGGTCCAGATGACCATGTCCTCTCGAAACTTGAGGTTGGCATCGACACCGGCCAGTGGCGAATTTCAGCGCGGCATCCACGCCTGCGGTGATTTCGACCATGGGTACTTCCTGCAGAAAGCTCGCGCCGTTGCCGGGCTTCAAACCGAGCTTGCGAAATTCCGCCTCGAGGTAATCGAGCGTGAGCTTTTCGCCCTCGGTTCCAGGCTTCCGGCCGCCGAACTCATCTGACGCGAGCCGCGCGATGTGTGCTCGATATACGGCTTCCTCGATCGGCCCGGTCTGCGGGGCCGCGGAAGCGGTGATGACGATTCCCGCCAGCAGAGCCGGAACCAAGTGGCGGAGCGGCTGCTCAAACGTATTCATGCAGTTGCGCCTCATGATTTCGGCCAATAAATCCACAGGGCAACCGCCAGCACCACCAGCAGGGCACCATGAGCCGCGCGACGCCAGGAGCGTTCACGCAGCTCGCCATAGAAACTCGTCGCGGCAACCCCTGCGAGTAACACTGATAGCAGGCAGGCCGCCAGCAGCGGACGGCTCTCCTCGGCCAGGCGCGCGCCGTACTCGGGTAGCAGCAGAAAAACCACCCCCGTCAGCAACAGCGCTGCCGCAATCGAGACTGTCGAACCCATCACGATTCCCAGCAGAACGACGAATGGACGCATGGGTTGCCTTAAGTTTGGGAAGATGCCACTTGAGCAGGCCGCCGCGCGGCCTTAGTGTTAATTGTACGGACCGTCCCCAAGCTTGAGACACCCCGAAGCATGAATTCATTGCTCACCCGCTCGACTCGTTGGCTTGCTCCCTCGATGCTGGCCGCCCTCCTGCTGCTCACCGGCTCCGCTCAGGTGCCCGCGAACACACAGTTGCCTGCCGGCTCCGTGGTTCCAAGCGAGCGCCATCGCTCCGTGGCCCGACGCGTGGGCTCCATGCTCGAAGGCATGCACTACAGCCAGTCCAAGCTCGACGACAAGCTTTCGGCCACGGTGTACGCGCGTTACCTCGAAAGCATCGACAGCCAGCACACCAGCCTGCTCGCGACTGATGTCGCGGATTTCGAGCAGTACAAGCTGCGCTTCGACGACATGATCCGCAGCGGCGACGTCGATCCTGCATTCGCCATCTTTGCGCGCTTCCAGCAGCGCAATCGCGAGCGCATCAAGTTCGCGATCGCGCAGCTCGACAAGGAACCGGACTGGACGCTGAACGAGAACTTCGAATTCAATCGTGAAAAATCCCCCTGGGCGGCGGCGCCCGCCGAGCTGGACGATTTCTGGCGCAAGCGCGTCAAGAACGACGCCCTCTCGCTGCTGCTGACCGGCAAGAACTGGGACGAAGCCTCGAAGTTGCTCAAGAAGCGTTACGAGACCACGCTGAAGCGCATCGACCAGGTGAGCGCCGACGACGTGTTCGAGTCGCTGATGAATTCCTACGCACGCGCCTACGATCCGCACTCGAGCTACTTCTCGCCTCGCAGCTCCGAGGAATATCGGATCCAGATGAGCCTCAACTACGACGGCATCGGCGCTTCGCTGCAGCTGGTCGATGACTACGTCACGATCATGAATGTCATCGAAGGCGGTCCGGCCGCCGTCGCCGGCTCGCTGTCCATCAAGGACCGCATCACGGGCGTGGGCCAGGGCAAGGAAGGGCCGGTCACGGACGTGCTCGGCTGGCGCATCGACGATGTCGTGCAGCTGATTCGCGGCCGCGCAGGCACACAGGTGCGTCTGCAGGTGCTGCCCGCCGGCGCCGCCCCCGGCACTCCGGAAAAGACGCTCGAATTCACGCGCAACAAGGTCACGCTCGAAGCGCAGGCCGCGCAGAAAGAACTGCGCACCATCAAGCGCGGCGACAAGGAATATCGCGTCGGCGTAATCAACGTCCCGGCGTTCTACCAGGACGTCGAGGCACAGAATGCCGGCGACAAGGAATTCCGCAGCACCACGCGCGACGTTCGCCGCCTCATCAACGAGCTCAAGGCGGAGAAAATCGACGGATTGGTACTCGACCTGCGCGGCAACGGTGGTGGCTATCTACCCGAGGCCACCGCACTCACCGGCCTGTTCATCGACAAAGGCCCGGTGGTCCAGCTCAAGGTCACCACCGGCGAACTCGAAGTGCAGGACGATCCCGAATCCGGCGTCGCCTATGCGGGACCACTCGCGGTACTCGTCGATCGTTTCAGTGCCTCCGCGTCGGAGATCTTCGCGGGCGCCCTCCAGGACTACCACCGCGCCACGATTCTCGGCCAGCGCACCTTCGGCAAAGGCACGGTGCAGAACCTCGTGCCGCTCGATCGCTGGTCGCCGAAACCGGTCAACGGACAGCTCACGGTCACCATCGGCAAGTTCTACCGAGTCACCGGCGAGAGCACGCAGCATCGCGGTGTCGAGCCCGACGTCGCGCTGCCTTCGCAGATCGACCTGGAAGAGTTTGGTGAAAGCGCTCTGGAAGGCGCCCTGCCCTGGGATCGAATTCCCGGCGTGCCGTTCCGCAGTGAAGGCAAGTCGCAGCAGCCAAACATCGCCGTGCTCGCCACCGAGGAAAAAACCCGAGCCGACCGCGATCCGGACTATCGCTGGCTCGTTGCCGACCTCGCGGCCGCCGACGTCATGCGCAAGCAAACCTCGTTGTCGCTCAACCTTCAGCAGCGCAAGGACGAGCGTGAGCGTCTCGAGCGCGAACGGTTGACCCGCGAGAACGCGCGTCGCGCGGCGCAGAAGCTGCCGCCGCTCAAGAATTCCGAGGAGCTCGCAGACGCCAAATTCCCGGACACCGTGCTCGATCAGGCAACCGAAGTCATGACCGACATGGTTACTGGTGCACGCCCGATTCATTCGTCGCCGGCGCGCACTGTGCGTACCGAGGCCAAAGCGCCCGGCTGAGGGCTTCGACAGCACAGCCCTTAAGGCAGAGATGGTGTTGTAGTTGACTACAACACCAGTTTTCTCTAGAATCCGTCCCCAGTCGCAACCAACTGGGCGTTTGCGTCGTCATAACGCAAACAAAGGGGACGGACATGGCAAACAACTTCTTTCGCGCAGCCGTACTGGCGCTCGCACTCGCGGTTTCCGCCTGTTCCGAAAACGGTGTCGCCGCTGACAAGAGCACGGATGGCAAGGACGCCAAGGCAACCGCCGATGCTTCGATCCCCGTGGAAGTTGCCAAGCCAGTTCGCGGCGAAATGCTGGCCATGTACAGCGGTACCGCCACCCTCGACGCCGAAGCCGACGCCAAGATCGTCGCCAAGGTGGGTGGCGAGGTGCTGCGAATCCTCGTCGAAGAAGGCGATCACGTAAAAGCCGGCCAGGTGCTCGCGGTTCTCGACGATCGTCAGTTGCGCTTCCAGGCCGCGCAGACGCGCGCCGCGTTGGCCAAGGCGGAACGCGACTTCAATCGTCAGGTGGAACTGCATGAGAAGGGCCTGGTTTCCGCAGGGGCTTTCGAAGGCCTCAAATACGATCTCGACAACCAGCGAGCCGCCGACGACATCGCGCGGCTGAATCTCTCCTATAGTGAAATCCGCGCGCCGTTCGCCGGCATCGTGTCCGAGCGGAACGTGAAGCTCGGTCAGGAAATTTCGATCGGCTTCAGCATGTTTCGCGTCACCGATCCGACGCCTCTGAAGGCGGCCGTGTACGTGCCCGAGCGCGAGCTCGCGCGCCTCAAGCCCGGACAGACCGCATCGATCTGCAGTCGACGCCCTCGCCGGCCGCACATTCACCGCGATCGTGAAGCTGGTGGCGCCGACGGTGGACGCCACCACGGCCACATTCAAGGTAACGCTCGAAGTCAACGATCCGAAGGGCGACCTCAAGCCAGGCATGTTCTCGCGCGTCGGCATCGTGTTCGAGCGCCGTGCCGAGGCGCTGACCATTCCGCGCATCGCGCTGCTCGACACCGATGGCTCTTCGAACATTTTTGTCGTCAACTCGGGCAAGGCCGAGCAACGCGCCATCAAGACCGGCTTGTCGAACGCCGGCAAGGTGGAAGTGACCGAAGGCCTCACCGGCACCGAGCAGGTGGTGGTGGTGGGCCAGAACGGACTCAAGAACGGCAATCCGGTACGCGTCGTATCGCTCGAACCGACCACCAAGACTGGTAGTTAGTCATGGGTCTCGTGGACTTCGCGATACGCCGGCGCGTCACCATCGCCATGGCGACGGTGGCGATCACCCTCCTTGGCATGATCTCCCTGTCGCGGCTCAAGGTGAACCTGCTTCCGGACCTGTCGTACCCGACCCTCACGATCCGTACCGAGCTGCCCGGCGCGGCGCCGACAGAAATCGAAAACCTGATCTCGCGCCCTGTCGAAGAAGCGGCTGGCGTGGTGCGCAATGTGCGCTCGGTGCGCTCGGTCTCACGTTCCGGCCAGTCGGACGTCATCATCGAGTTCACCTGGGGCACCGACATGGACTTCGCGGGCATCGAGGTGCGCGAGCGCCTCGACCTGCTGTGGCTGCCAGTCGAGGCTACACGACCGCTGCTGCTGCGCTTCGATCCGTCGAGCGAACCGGTCATGCGCGTGGCCTTCGTCGATGAAACCGCCAAGGCGGGAGATCACGAGGACCGCCTCAAGTTCCTGCGCCGCTTCGCCGACGATCGCATCAAGCCGGAGATCGAATCTGTCGAAGGTTCGGCGGCGGTCAAGGTCAGCGGCGGGTTTGAAGACGAGGTACAGATCTATGTCGATCAGCAACGACTCGCACAACTCAAGCTGTCCATCGAACAGGTGGCCAAACGCATCGGCGCGGAAAACGTCAACCTCTCCGGCGGCCGGCTGGAACAGGGCACGCAGCGCTTCCTGGTACGCACCGTCAACGAGTTCGACACGCTCGAAGACATGGCCAACGCCGTCATCGCCAACGTCGACGGACAGCCGGTCTATCTAAAGGACGTCGCGCGCGTCGATCGCGGCTACAAGGATCGCACCGCCATCACTCGCCTCAATGGCGATGAGTGCATCGAGCTCGCCATCTACAAGGAAGGCGATGCCAACACCGTGCAGCTCGCGCAGGGCATCCGAAGCAAGCTCGAAGCGCTCGAAAAGACCCTGCCCGGCGGCACGAAACTCGTGCCCGTCTACGACCAGTCCAAGTTCATCGCGAGCGCGGTCAGCGACGTGAAGGACGCCGCGATCCTCGGCGGCCTGCTCTCGATACTCGTGCTGTATTTTTTCCTGCGTGATGCGTGGGCCACCATCGTCACGGGCATCGTGATTCCGGTCACCGTGGTCGGCATCTTCGTGATGATGTACGCCTTCGATCTCACGCTGAACGTGATGTCGCTGGGTGGCATCGCATTGTCGGTAGGAATGCTGATCGACAACTCCGTGGTGATTCTCGAAGCCATCGCGCGTCGCAAGGAAGCGGGCCTCGCCACCATCGATGCGGCGCGTGAAGGCACGGCGGAAGTGGCCACGGCCGTCACCGCATCCACGCTGACTTCGGTCGCCGTCTTCTTCCCGATGGTGTTCGTGAGCGGCATTGCCGGGCAATTGTTCCGCGATCAGGCGCTCACGGTCACGTTTGCCCAGCTCATTTCGCTCATGGTGGGCATTACCCTGGTGCCCATGCTGACCGCGTGGCGAGCACGCCTCGGCGACAAGGAAGCCGAGCTCGCACGCCGATGCGGGCGAGCCGCGCGAGACGCTGTCCGCCCTGCGCCAATACCTGCGCGCACTCACCGGCAACTTCCGTGTCGAGCACCATCGTTCGACCACGCGAACCCGGCTACACCGCGAGGGCGAGCCGCGTTCCGACATTTGTTGGATGGATCGCGGCGCCGTTTCGCTGGGTGTTCCGCATGCTCGGCTGGCTGCTGCGCCTTGCGATCACCTTTCTCGTGCGAGCACTGCGAATCGTGTTTGGCTTTCTCGGCAAGGTCTTCGCCGTGCTGCTCTCGCCGTTCGTCTGGATCACGCAGAAGAGCTACAACGTTCTCGACCGGCACTACCCCAGGATTCTCGATTGGTCGCTGGAGCGCCGCGCCGCGGTGTTGTTCACCGCCTTCGGCCTGCTCGCCGTCACCGCGATGATCCTCCCGCGCCTCGGCACCGAATTGATCCCACAACTCTCGCAGGGCGAATTCACGGTGAAGATGCGCCTGCCGGCGGGATCCCCGCTCGAGACCACCGATCGCCAGGTCAAGGTCATTCACAACGCGGCGAGCACGCTGCCCAATCTGGAGAGCGCCTATTCGGTGGCCGGCACTGGCAATCGTCTGGACGCGAACCCGGTCGATTCCGGCGAAAATACCGGCAACCTGGATGTGAAGTTGCGCGCGCCCATCGACAAAGAAGGCGAAGAAGCGGCCATGCAGCAACTGCGCACGCGGCTCGCGGGCATCCCCGGCGCGCAGTACGAATTCGCGCGCCCGTCGCTGCTCACGCTCGCTACGCCCGTCGAAGTGATCCTTGCGGGCTACGATCTCGAGCGCCTCGGTGTCGCGGCGAGCGCGGTGCGCACGCGCATGGAAGCCAGCGGCGCGTTCAAGGACATCCGTTCGAGCATCGAGGGCGGCCATCCGGAAATTCAGATCCTGTTCGACCAGGAACGCGCCTCGCAGCTGGGACTCGCGGTGCGCGACATCGCGGATCGCGTGGTATCCAACGTGCGCGGCGACGTGGCCACGCGTTATCGCCTGCAGGAAAAGAAAATCGACGTGCTGGTTCGCAGCGTCGATACGCGTGCGGCTTCCATCGACGAAGTGCGCAACCTGGTGGTCAACCCCGGATCGGATCACCCGGTGACGCTCTCCGCGGTCGCCGAAGTGCGCCTCGCAACGGGACCGGCGGAAATACGCCGCGCCAACCAGGAACGGGTCGCGGTGATCTCGGCGGCGCCGGTGAGCGGCGATCTGGGCGACGCCACCGCACGCGCACAGCAGATCCTCGCCCAAACTACTTTGCCGGTCGGCATCATGGGCACGGTGTCCGGTCAGAGCGAGGAGATGACGCAGAGCTTCCGCTCGCTGGGACTCGCCTTCGCGCTGGCGGTCTTCCTCGTCTACCTCGTGATGGCCTCGCAGTTCGAATCGCTGCTGCACCCCTTCGTCATCCTGTTCACGATTCCGATGGGACTCATAGGCTCGGTGTGGGGGTTGTACATCACCGGCACCACCATCAATTCGGTGGCGCTCATCGGCCTCATCATGCTGGCCGGCATCGTGGTGAACAACGCCATCGTGTTGATCGACGCGATCAACCAGGCGCGCGAACGCGGCCTCGAAAAGATCGCAGCCATCAAGCTCGCGGGACGCACGCGACTGCGGCCCATCCTCATCACCAGCGTGAGCACCATCATCGGTCTCATTCCCATGGCCATCGGCATCGGCGAAGGCGCGGAGATCCGCAGACCCATGGCCATCACGGTGATCGCCGGCAATCTCGTCGCCACCTTCCTCACGCTCATCGTGATCCCGGTGTTGTACGCGGCGCTCGATCGCAAGGAATTCGTGAAGAGTGCCGCCGGCAAGACCAGCGCTCCGCTACTGCCCGCGGCGCCACTGCTCGGTAGTTCGGAGCACTGAGCGTGGTCCACACCGACTTTGCGCTGCGCCGGCCCGTCTCCACGCTCATGGCGTTCGCCGCAGTGGCGGTGATCGGCATCGTGGCCTCGCGACTGCTGCCGCTCGAGCAATATCCCGACGTGAGCTTCCCGTTCATGGGTGCAGGCGTGCCCTACCCGGGCTCCACCCCTGAGGAAACCGAGGAACTGATCACGCGTCCCATCGAGGATGCACTGGCGACCTTGCCCGGTATCGAAGAGATCCGCTCGACTTCGAGCGACCAGGACGCGCGCTTCGAAATCCGTTTCGCCTGGGGCACCGACATCAACACCGCGGGCTTCGAGGTGCGCAACAAGCTCGACTCGGTGCGTTCGCAGCTACCGAAGACTGCGGACCGCATGTGGATGTGGATGGCGTCCACCGCCGATTCGCCCATGCTCACGGTGCGCTTCTCGGCGGACCAGGATCTTTCGTCACAGTTCGACCTGCTCGATCGCTACTTCAAGAAGCCGATCGAGCGCATCGATGGCGTGGCACGCGTCGAGCTCGCCGGCGTCGAGGCGCGCGAAGTGCGAATTCTCGTCGATCCGGGCCGGCTCGCGGCCCACGCCGTGGATGTCCGCCAGCTCGTGACACTGCTCGAAAAAAGCAATTTCTCGGTGGGCGCGGGGCAGATCACCGGCAACGGCGAACGCCTCTCCGTACGGCCACTTGGCGAATTCCGCTCGCTCGACGAGATCCGCAACCTGGTCATCAAGAACAATGTTCATGTCGGTGATGTTGCGAGCGTCGAACTGGTCAGCCCGGAGATCATGCGGCGCCGTCATCTCGACGGTCGCCCCGCCGTGGGGCTCGACGTCTTCAAGTCCACGCAGGCCAATGTCGTGGAAGTGGTCGAGAACGTGCTGAAGGTCATCGAGCACAACAAGTCGTTGCCGCAGATGCAGGGCATCACGGTATTCACGATCGACAACCAGGCAGAGGCAATTCGCTCGTCGCTGAGCGATCTCACCGAGGCGGGCCTCATCGGCGCGGCTCTGGCGTTCGCAGTGTTGTTCCTGTTCCTGCGCCACTGGCCCACGACGCTGATCGTGAGTGCCTCGGTGCCGCTGTCCCTGCTCGTGACGCTGGCGGTGATGTACTTCGTCGGCCTCACCATCAACGTGATGTCGATGATGGGCATGATGCTCGCCATCGGCATGCTGGTGGACAACGCCGTGGTGGTGACCGAGAGCGTGTACCGCCATCGACAGCTGGATCCCGGCAATCCGCGGGCTGCGACGCTCGCGGGCGTCAAGGAAGTTGGCGCCGCCACACTCGCCGGCACGGGCACCTGCGTGGTGGTGTTCCTGCCCATCCTGTTCGGCTCCAACAACCAGATTTCGATCTGGCTGACGCATGCGGCGATTCCCATCTGCGTTGCCATGGTTGCCTCGCTGATCATTGCGCAGACGCTGATCCCGATGGCCACCTCGCGCTTCCCCGCGCCTCCTCCGGTCGACAGCAAGAGCTGGATCGCGCGCCTGCAGGATCGCTATACGAAGACGCTCGACTGGAGCATCCATCATCGCGGCTGGACGGCATTCGGCCTCATCGCCGTGCTCACGCTGACCATCGGGCTGATCATGTTGTCGTCGGCGTATCCCGGGAAATTCCTCAAGTTCGACCCGGGCGCGCAGGACGGCGGCAACCAGGTATTCCTCGGCTACAACATCAAGGGATCACACCCCATCGATCGCGTCGAAGCGGCGGTGGGAACCATCGAGCGGCATTTCGAAGCGCGGCGCGAAGAGCTCGGCATCAAGAGCTTCTATACCGTGTACGACCAGACCAGTGCGTTTTCGATCGCGGTGCTGAAAGCCCGCAAGGACGGTGGACTCAAGGCACAGGAATTCATCGCCAAGGCGCAGGAGGGCTTGCCGGAAATCATCATTGGCCAGCCCAGCTTCAAATGGGACGACGCCAACTCGATGGGTGGGCAACGCTTCAGCGTGCAGCTCACGGGTGAGTCCACCGAGAAACTCGCGGTGCTCGGAGACGAGGTCGCGCGAGTGATGTCGAGCGTGAAGGGACTCGAGGCGGTGCGATCCGAAGCGCGTGAGGGTGACGAAGAAGTACAGATCGTGGTCAACCGGCAGCGCGCCGCCGCGCTTGGCCTCACCTCCTCTGACGTCGCGCAGGCCGTGGCCGCCGGCATGCGCGGCGATCGGCTGCGCGAATTCCGCGGCACCGAACGCGAATTGACCCTGCGCCTCGCCTTCCGCGAATCGGACCGTCAAACCGTCGACAACCTGGCCGAATTCCCCATCTATCTTCCCAACGGCACGCGCGTGCCGCTGTCGGCCGTGGCGGACTTCCGCATTGCGCGCGGTCCGCGCACCATCGAACGCGTCGATCGTCTGACGTCCGTCGTCGATCACCGGCAACGTCACGAAAGACGCGACGCTCGATGGCGTGGGCAAGGAAGTCGAAGCGCTCATGAAGAACTACCAGCTGCCGCCGGGATATACGTGGAAGCTCGGCAAGGGCTTCGAGCAGCAGGACGAGAATTCGCAGACCATGATGTTCAACCTGCTGCTCGCGATCGCGATGATCTACCTCGTCATGGCGGCGGTGTTCGAAAGCACCGTGTACCCGATGTCCATCATCACCTCGATCTTCATGGCCATCGTCGGCGTGATCTGGCTGCTGTTCGTGACGCGCACCACCGTCACCCTCATGGCGTTCATTGGCGTGCAGATATTGATAGGCGTGGTGGTCAACATAGGCATCGTGCTGGTGGCGCACATCAACGAACTGCGTTCGACCGGCATGGAACGAATGGCCGCCATCGTGCAGGCAGGCCGCGACCGGCTGCGCCCGATTCTCATGACCACGCTGACAGCCTCCCTGGGACTGCTGCCACTCGCAGCGGGCGATGCATCGCTCGCCGTGGGTGGTGGCGGTCCGTCTTATGCGCCGATGGCGCGTTCGATCATGGGTGGGCTGCTGGCCGGCGCGGTGATGTCGCTGTTCGTGGTACCGGCGTTCTACGTGTGGATCGACAACGGCTCGCTGCGCGTGAAGCGATTCATGCGCCGCACGCGTGTCGTCGACGCGCCGCAGACCCCGATCGGAGTCAGCGCAGCAGAACCTTGAAGAGGTCCCAGGTGTCTTCGGCGAGCACGTTGGGTAGTTTGGCCGCCGTGACGCCCTGCGAGCCGTGCGTGAGCACATCGCCTTCGGAGATGCCGCAGCTTTCCGGAATCGGCACGGTTTCGGACTCGCCCAGATAGGCTGCCGTGGACCGCAGGCGCTCGGTGCGCTGAGCGACTTCCTGCATGATGCCGCCGCGCTGCTTGAGCAGATTCCGCGCCTTGACGATGTCGCTCATGATGGACACGCAGGCCGCGAGATCCCCGTAGTATTCGTTCGCCTCGCGCCGCGACATGGCCGCGCGCGCCGATGCCACCAGCGTGGTGCGTGACAGGCGCAGGCACAACACCTCGGCACAGGCGATGGCGGCCAGATTGATGGCGCGCTTGGCTTCGACCGATATGCCGGGAAATTCGCCGGCGCCCGCCTTCTCGATCTGTTCGCAGCGCGCGCGTGCGCCGACGAGATTGGCTTCGGCGGAATCGACTCGCGGCCTGCAGCGCCGGACGCTGCGCGGCCAGCTTTGGCCGCTGCCAGCGATGCCACCACTTGTCGAGCTTGGCGAGCCGCGCATCGAAAGCCACGAGTTGCTGGCGCGCCGCCACCATGAGCGACTCGGCCTGCCGCAGCTGCTGCTCGGCGGACTGGCGCTGCTGGAACTTCTGGCGATTGCCCTCGAGGGCCCAGGCCTTGCGCTCACGCTCTTCCTGCTTGGCAGCAAGATCCTGCACCAGCAGACCGATGATCTCGCGCCCGTCGGACCACAGGGCACGCAGATGATAGAAAACCAGGGTGGATAGTCCGGAGTCCGCAGCTTCGAGGCGCTTCTCGAGCGACTCGTACATTTCCTGCACGCGGCCGGTGGCGGCTTCCTGCAGCTTGAGGCGATCGCGCAGGCGCTGCATCTCCGCGCCCAGCTCCTCATGCTGTTTGCGCAGCTCCGCGCGACTGCGGAACAGCTCGACCACGCGCCCGTCTTCGGGCGGCGTCTCCGCGGCGCCATTGCTGCCGCCGAGAAAACCGAAACTCTTCAGAGCTTTCATATACCCCTGCGGGGCGCCGGGGTGGCGTGACGCTAGTTGCGTCAGGCGCGAAACCCGTGGCCACGATCGATGCAGTATTCCAGCCACTTATTTAACATCGTATTCCGCGCCCAACGCTGATCCAGTTCACGCTCCGCCGCGCCGCGCAGGCGCCGCAGCGCCTCGTGCTCGTGCTGCGTCGCCCATTCCTGGGCCTCGACCAACCTGGCGTCGTGGTAAATGCGCACGCGCATGTCCGGGTAGGTTGTAACGCCGTCGGGCGCTTCGAAAAGATAGGTGAGGTCGAAGCTGGTGGTGTACGGCGAGCGCTCGCTCACGCTGAGACGCAAATCACAGTCTTCGGCCACGCGCGAAACGCGGATGTCGGCCAAATTCCGCAGATCGCCGGCCAGCTGCGCAAGGCGCAGGTAGTTGCTCTCGTACAGCGACATGAGCGCGACGAAACTGCGCGGGCGCGAGCGCCAGGAAACGATGGATAGCGTGTCACTCAACATTGAGTCCGAATATAGCGGACCAACGCGATCATTCAAGACGCAAAACTCAAGCCAATTGGACGTGATGTGGGTTCGCGCGTCGCTATTTTTGTTCTTCGTAGCGAAAAACTTCGTCGAGATTGCGACCGAGAGCACGCGCAAGCTTGAAAGCAAGCTCGAGTGAAGGTGAATACTTTCCCGCTTCGAGCGCTATGATTGTCTGACGTGTGACGCCGCAGAGTCGCGCAAGTTCCGCCTGCGTCATTTCGGCGCGCGCGAGGCGCCACTGACGGATGTCATTGCGAACCGCGTAATCGCGTCATCGACGTTCCAGCGCGTAACGCGCCACCAGAAACGCGTGTTCGACGAACGATCTCGCCGATCAGGAGGCCAATCAGCGCATTGCGCCGCGATCAGCGGCGACAGCCACCACGCCAGGTGTTCTGCCGGCAGATACGCAAGCAGCAGGACGACTAGCGACTGACGACGAGAGATAAGCGCCCAGTCTCCGGCGCGGTCCGCCGAACGCGCTGCATGCGCAGATCCCGTTCGTCGAGTTCCACGAGCTCCGTCTCCGGCCCGCGGAGCGCTTTCGCCACGACGGCCCAGGCGATCAGCAGCACGAACAGGTTCCACATGAAATGCCGCGATGGCAGTTCCGCGATCGCAACGGGCGCGCGAATCGAGATGCGGCGAGTGTCAGCATGAACCGCACGAAGTTCGACGAATACGAGGGTCAGGAACAGCAGTCCCGCCCACGCCCGGCGCTCGGCGATCGACCACTCGGCTGGAAAGATTGCATCCGGATGCCGGGCGAACAGCCAGGCACCGGTCCATAGCGCAAAGCCGAACACGGCGGTGCCCGTGGCGCCCAGGTCGACGCCCCACACCCGCTCATGGGGCCCAAACAGCCCCGCCACAGCGCCCACGAGCGCCAAAACCAGCAGCATCCAGGCCAACCGCGATATCGACAACATAAGAAGAGTCTCCGCTGATGTAAGGTAAACGTTACATCAGGGCGCGAGCGCATGTAAAGTATTTTTTACATCTGTTTATTCGGATCTGGAGGCGCTCGCCGCGCAGGAACGGGCACAGATCGAGATCGATGTTGCCGCCCGAAATCACCAGGCCAATCCGCTGGCCGCGCGCGCACGACTTGCCCGCGATGACGGCCGCCACTGCCACCGCCGACGACGGCTCGATCAGCAGTTTGAAATCGGCGAGCACGATGCGCATGGCCTCGACGATCTGCGCCTCGCTGACCGTCACCACATCATCGACGAAGCGGCGCAGCAGCTCGAAGTTGCGCACGCCGATCGAGCCGCGCAATCCGTCGGCGATGGTCTTCGGCGCGACGACCGCGCGACGTTCGCCGCTGCGAAACGACTGGAATGCGTCGTCGGCCTGTTCGGGTTCCGCGCCGATCACGCGGATCTTCGGCGCCATCGCCCTTGGCCGCGAGCGCCGTGCCGCCGATCAGCCCGCCCCCACCTACCGGCGTGCTGATGACATCGAGGTCCGGTACTTCGGCCAGCAGCTCGAGCGCCGCGGTGCCCTGCCCGGCGATGATTCGCTCGTCATCGAAGGGATGCACCAGCTCGGCAGGCTCCACGCGCCAGGATTTCCGCCAGCCGTTTCTCGCGCGCGGGCAGGCCGGGCTCGCACAACTCGACGCGCGCGCCCGCGGCCTCGATGGCCGCGATCTTCGAGCGCGCGGAATCCCGCGGGATGACGACGATGGCGCGCATGCCGCGCGCCCGCGCCGCCAGCGCGAGCGCATTGCCATGATTGCCCGAGGAGTGCGTGATCACGAGCGGCGTGCGTTTCGGATCGAGCTGCAGCAACACGTTCATGGCGCCGCGATATTTGAACGCGCCGCCGGTCTGCAGGTTTTCGCACTTGAAGAACACCTGCGCGCCGACGCGCGCATCGAACGCCGCCGAGCGCATGACCGGCGTTCGGACCACGTGCGGCCCGATGCGCGCGGCCGCGGCGACGACGTCGGAGAACTCGGGCACGACCGGCCTTCACGACTGACTGGTATTCCGGCGCGAGCAAATGTTCGCGGTAATACGCGAGCTCGCGAATCGATTCCTGGATGTCGGCGAGCGCCTTGTGTTCGCCCTGCTTCGAAAAGCCCGGGATGATGCCCGGCGCCCAGCGCCGCGCGAGTTCCTTGAGAGTGCTCACGTCGAGATTGCGGTAGTGGAAGAACTTCTCGAGCGTCGGCATGTGGCGCGCGAGAAAGCGACGGTCCTGGCAGATGCTGTTGCCGCACATCGGCGACGAACCCGGTTCGACCAGCAGCGTGAGCGACTTCGAGCGTGCGCTTTTCGGCGCTCGCCATCGTGTAGGTGCTGCGAACGCACGCGTTCGATGAGGCCCGAAGCGCCGTGCGTGCGCTTGTTCCATTCGTCCATGCGCGTCCAGGACTTCGCGGCGGCTGATGAATGGCGATCACCGGCCCTTCGGCGACGATGTTGAGGTCGAGGTCGGTGACGATGGTTGCCATCTCGATGATCACGTCGGTGTCGGGCTTGAGGCCCGTCATCTCGAGATCTATCCAGACGAGATAGTCGCTGCTCTGCATATGGATTGACGCGATACTACACGAATGACAGGCGCGTCCACCGCTGACAAATTCGATGCCGAAGTGATCGCCGCATTCGGTCGTCACCTGCTGGTGCGCGACGCGGCGCGGAGGAGCTGCGCGCCCGGCCCGCGGGCCGTCGCCTGAGCATCGTGTGCGGCGATCGCGTGCGCTGCGAAGTCGATCGCGCACACGACGAAGTGCTCATCGTCGAAGTGCTGCCGCGGCGCACCCTGCTGGCGCGCGCCAACCTGCGCGGCGAGAGCGAACCGGTGGTCGCCAACATCACCCAGCTCGTGGTCGTCGTTGCGCCGCTGCCGCAGCCAGACTTCTTCATCGTCGATCGCTACCTGTGCGCCGCCACCGCGGCGGGAATCGCGGGAGCGGTGGCGATCAACAAGTCGCGATCTCGAAGCTAACAAGCTCGACGCCGGCGGAGATCGACGCCTACGCAGCGGCGGGTTACGCGCAGGTCGCCTGCTCGGCGAAGGACGGCAACGGGACTCACCGAACTGCGCGCGCTGCTCGCGGACGCGGTGAGCGTGCTGGTCGGCCAATCGGGCGTCGGCAAGTCATCGCTGGTGAATGCATTGCTGCCGAAGAGCCGAGATCGAAACCGGCGGGCTGATGCGCGAGGAGGAAGGACGCCACACCACCACCGCCTCGCGCGCCTATCCGCTGGAGTCCGGCGGCTCGCTCATCGACTCTCCCGGTGTGCGCGATTTCGCGCCCGCGATCGAGCAGCTCGACGCACAGACGCTGGGATTTCCCGAAGTGGACCGGCTCGCCTCGGCGTGTCGTTTCCAGGATTGCAAACACATGCAGGAACCGGCCTGCGCGGTGATGGCCGCGGTCGAGGCTGGCGAGTTGCTCGCGCGCCGATACGAAAGCTACCGGCGACTGCGACGCCGCTACGCAGATCTCGTCGAAGCTCGCGGCCCCGCGCCGGCGCGATCGTCGCTGAAGACTATCAGCTCAGACGGAAATGCCTTCCTGCCAGCGCGTGGGCGAGCGTGCCGCCGTCGACGTATTCGAGCTCACCACCGATGGGCACGCCGTGCGCGATGCGGCTCGCCCGGATGTTTCGCTGCGCCGCGCGTTCGCCGAGGAAATGCGCAGTGGCCTCGCCTTCCACGGTCGGATTCGTGGCGAGGATCACCTCGTGGACTTCGCCGGAATCGAGCAGCGCTTCGAATTCACGCGCGCCGATCTGTTCCGGGCCGATGCCATCGAGCGGCGACAGATGGCCGTGCAGTACGAAGTAGCGGCCGCGGAAACTGCCGGATTGCTCGACGGCCACCACGTCGGCGGGCGATTCGACCACGCACAGCAACGCCGCATCGCGCGCCGGCGCCGCGCAGATGGAACACAGCTCGGTGTCGGTGAGCATGCGGCAGCGCTGGCAACGCTTGATGGACGCAAGTCCCGTCGGTCAGTGCCTCCGCGAGTGTGCGCGCACCGCCACGGCCACCCTGCAGCAGGTGGAACGCCATGCGTTGCGCGGTCTTCGGGCCCGACGCCCGGCAGCGCGCGCAGCGCGTCGATGAGTTTGGCGAGCGGAGCGGCGTGCTGCATCCAGAAGCCCTAGAACGGCAGCTTGAAGCCGGGCGGCAGCGCCACGCCGGACATCACCGATCGACATGCGCGCCTGGGTCTGCTGCTCGACCTTGTTGACCGCGTCGTTGACGGCGGCCGCGATCAGGTCCTCGAGCATCTCGCGGTCTTCGGAAGCGACCTGCGGTTCGATCTGCACGCGTTTCACTTCGTGTTTGCCGCTCATCGTCACCTTGACCATGCCGCCACCGGATTCACCGATGACTTCCATGGTGGCGATCTCGTCCTGGGCCTTCTTCATGTTGGCCTGCAGCGCCATCGCCTGCTTCATCATGTTTCCACCACCACGCATCGCTATTTCCTCCGTCTAATCGGTTGGCCGCACCGATTCCGGATGCAGCGTGGCGCCGAAACGCGATTTCATTTCGCGCACCGTGGGATCTTCTTCGAGTGTGCGGCGCGCCGCGTCGAGCGCTTCCGCCGAACGTCGCTCGCCGGTTTGCGCCGGGGTTTCGACCGGCGCCGCGCCGTCGACGAACTCGAGCTTCACGTGCCCGCCGAGATACTTCGCCAGCGCCTGCGCGAGCCTTTCGACCTGCGGCGGCGTGCGCGCGACCTTCGGATCGACCGCGAGTTGCAGCGTGTTGCCGCGATGCTCCACGAGCGCGCAATTGGTTGCGAGCTGGCGAGCCGCGCCGCTGACATCGAGATCGCCGATGACGCGCGACCACTGCACGGGATCGATGGGACCTGCAGACGCCGGACGCACGATGGCCGCGACCGCCGGCGACGGAACGGCAGAGCTCGTGGCGGCGGGTGTCGCGCGCGCGCCGCCTCCACCGGGGGCGGCAGTCGCTGCCGCGCCCGAGACCGGGCGAAACGCCAGCATGCGCACCAGCGTCATTTCGAAACCGGTGCGCGGATCCGGCGCGAACGGCAGATCGCGGCGGCCGAGAATGGCGGTCTGGTAATAGAGCTGCACGTCTTCGGCGGAAATCTGCGCCGCCAGCTCTTTCACGAATGCCGGATCGAACAGTTCGTCGCCTTCGTAGCCGGGCACCAGCTGCTGGAGCGCCACGCGCGTCAGCAGCGCGGCGAGATCATCGAGCACCTGGCCGTAGTCCGGCGAGAATTCCTCGAGCTTGCGTGCGGTTTCGAGGAGCTGCGCGGCATCGCCGGTGGCGAGCGCGCGCGCCAGTTGCGTCACGTGATCGCGATCGATGGTGCCCAGCATGTCGCGCGCGCTGGCTTCGCTCACCTTGCCGCCGCCGAAGGCGATGAGCTGGTCGAGCAGCGACAATGCATCGCGCATGCTGCCGTCGGCGGCCTGCGCCACGAGGCGCAGCGCCGGCGCGTCGAAGGAAATCTTCTCCGCCGTCAGCACCTTGTTCAGGTGTTCGCTGATCAGCGCGACCGGCAGGCGCTTGAGATTGAACTGCAGGCAGCGCGACAACACCGTGACCGGCAGCTTCTGCGGATCGGTGGTGGCGAGCAGGAACTTGACGTGCGGCGGCGGCTCCTCGAGCGTCTTGAGCAACGCGTTGAACGAGTGCGTCGACAACATGTGCACTTCGTCGACGAGGTAGACCTTGTAGCGGCCGCGCGTGGGCGAGTACTGCACGTTCTCGAGCAGCTCGCGCGTGTCATCGACCTTGGTGCGCGAAGCGGCGTCGACTTCGATGAGGTCGACGAAACGGCCTTCGTCGATCTCCTTGCAGGACGCGCAGATGCCGCAGGGAGTGGCGGTGACGCCCGTATCGCAGTTGAGGCACTTCGACGAGGATGCGCGCGATGGTGGTCTTGCCCACGCCGCGCGTGCCGGTGAACAGGAAGGCGTGATGCACGCGCCCTTGCGTCAGTGCATTGCTCAAGCGCGCCGCGCACATGTTCCTGTCCGACGAGCTCCGCGAAGGACCGCGGTCGCCACTTACGCGCGAGCGCGAGATAGCTCATCGTTTGGACAATCCTCGTTCCAGGAACTTGAGGGAGGCAGCCCGCACCAGCCGGACTTCGGCGCCCGACATCGCCGCTACCGCTGCTCCCTTCCGGGCCTGACGGGGTTTACAACTAGTCGTCGCGAAGGAGCCGATACGGACTGCCATGGTAAAGAAGTGGCGGACAGGCAGGGATTCGAACCCTGGAACACCGTGAGATGTTACTTGCTTTCCAAGCAAGCGCCTTCGACCGCTCGGCCACCTGTCCGGGGGGCGGATGATACCAATAGTTCGCTATTTCGGCTTCGGCTGCGTCCGGACCCTTGGGATTGGCGAACGGCGGCGGAATGTCGAGACAGGGCTCGTCCTTGCCGCGAACGCGCTCCGGCGTGTCGAGTGGCGGGACTTTGAGCGCATTGCGCGTATTCGGCGGATCGAGGTCCGGGGGCGCCTTGCAGCGGCGGCAGTTCCTTGGCGCCGACGTAATCCTTGTTGTTCTGGTTGCAGGACGTCTCTTTGCTCTTGCAGCCGGAGAGCGATGCCAGCGCGAGAACGCTGGCGAGGAAAATGGCGGGTATGCGCATGAAGAGTGCGACCTTTCTGGATTTCAGGAGTTCACGCCGGTTCTGAAACCGTGATGCCGGCTGCGAACAGGGATTCGACGACGATCGCATGGTATTCCGCCGACAGTTCGGTCAGCGGCAGGCGCAGCGTTCCGCCCATGAGGCCCATGCGCGCCAACGCCCATTTGACCGGGATCGGATTGGACTCGACGAACAGGTTTCGATGCAGGGCCACCAGGCGCTGGTCGATCTGCGTGGCGCCGGCGCGATCGCCACGCAACGCGGCGGCCACCATGTCGGCCATGGCGCGCGGTGCCACGTTGGCCGTCACGGAAATGACCCCGGCGGCGCCCGACGCCAATGGCGTCGCGCGCCGTGAGATCGTCACCACTCAGCACCTTGAAGTTCGCGGCGCAGCTCGCGACGAGCTCGCGCACACGCGCCGCCTCGCCCACCGCTTCCTTGATGCCGACGATGCGCGGCAGCGCGCGACAGTCGCGCCACCGTGGCCGGCAACAGGTCGACCGCGGTCCGGCTCGGCACGTTGTACAGCAGCACGGGAATGCGCGAGTTCGCGGCGATCGCTTCGAAGTGCAGGAAGAGACCCTGCTGAGTCGGCCGCACATACGCCGGCGAGGCGACCAGCAGCGCGTCGACGTCGAGTTCGGAAATCCAGCGCGCGCGCTCCACGGAGGTCGCGGTGCTGCTCGTGCCGGCATTGGCGATGAGCAGCGCGCGTTTGCCGAGTGACGCGGCGCGCGTGCACGCAGCAGGTCGCGCAGCTCGCCGTCGGTGACGGTGGCGGATTCGCCAGTCGATCCGGCCACGACGATGCCCGTGGTGCCATTGGCGACGTGGAATTCGAGGAGACGCGACCAGGCGTCGAAGTCGATGCTGCCGTCCGGCTGCATCGGGGTCACGAGCGCCACCAGGCTGCCGGCGAACATGCGTTAGATCCGAGGGTCGTTTAAACGGGCGGGCATGGTACGGGCGCACACCCGCCATTCGCAAGCCAAAAGGCTGCGGTACACTCGCCGCCAGATGAAGCAGCACCTCGCCGTATCCGCCATTGGCAGCGATCGCACCGGGATGGTCCACGACCTGACCCGCGTAATCTCGGACTGCGGCGGCTCGATCAGCGAAAGCCGCATGGCGAGCCTCGGCAACGAATTCGCCATGCTGGTGCTGGTCAGCGGCAACTGGCATTCGCTGGCCAAGCTCGAAAGCGAGCTCACGCGCCTCGGAGAAGCCACCGGCCTGTCGCTGCACATGAAGCGCACCGAGCCGCGTGCGCCGCGTACCGAACTATTGCCATATTCCATCGACGTGGTCTGCCTCGACCAGTCCGGGCATCGTCACCGGGCTTTCGGGGTTCTGCGCCAGCCGCGGCATCGACATCGCCGAGGTCTCCACGCGCACCTATCCCGCGGCGCACACCGGCGCGCAGATGTTCGCCGTGCAGATGATCATCAACGTTCCCAAGCGACTGCAGCTCGCGCACCTGCGCGAAGAGTTCATGGACTACTGCGACGCGCAAAATCTCGACGCGATCCTGGAGCCGGTAAAGTCTTGACTGTTGCGGTCGGCAAGAAGGTCCCCGCGTTTTCGCTGCCGCGCTCGGACGGCACGCTATGGAAAAGCACCGATGCCAAAGGCGGCAAGCTCGTGCTCTATTTCTATCCCAAGGACATGACCCCCGGCTGCACGCTCGAAGGCCAGGACTTTCGCGACCTGCACGCGGCCTTCAAGCGCGCGAAGACCACGGTGCTCGGCATCTCGAAGGACAGCTGCGAACGCCACGCGAAATTCCGCGCCAAAGAGAAATTCCCGTTCGAGCTGCTTTCCGATGAAGACGAAACGGTTTGCCGGCTGTTCGACGTGATCCGCGAAAAATCTCTATACGGAAGGAAGTTCATGGGAATCGAACGCAGCACTTTCCTCATCGACGCCGCGGGCAAGCTCGCGCGCGAGTGGCGCAAGGTCCGGGTCAAGGGCCACGCCGCCGAAGTGCTAGAGGCGGCCAAAGCACTGTGACCGCCGGCAAGCGCGCGGCCGGCGGCAAGCCGGCAAAGCCCGTCGAACGAACGACGGCTGTTCGTGCTCGACACCAACGTGCTGATGCACGACCCGACCGCGATCTTCCGCTTCCAGGAGCACGACGTCTACCTGCCCATGGTGGTGCTCGAAGAGCTCGACTCCAACAAGAAGGGCCTGTCGGAAGCATCGCGCAACGTGCGCCAGATCAGCCGCTTCCTCGACGACCTGATGCGCGATGCCACCAAGGACCAGATCGACGCCGGCCTGCCGCTGCCCTCGGCCATGGGCATCGGCAGGCAACGGCAACAGGCACCGGCGGCGCGCCGGCAGCGGCACGCCCGGCAGCCGGCCGCCTCTTCTTCCAGACCCGCCAGCTCTCCTCCGCCCTGCCGGACTATCTACCGGGTCACGGCGCCGACAACGCCATCCTGTCGCAGACGCTGGCGCTGCAGGCGCTGCACCACGAAGCGCGCGTCACGCTGGTGTCCAAGGACATCAACCTGCGCATCAAGGCCGCGGTCGTCGGCGTGCATGCCGAGGACTACTACAGCGACAAGACCATCGAAGACGCCGATGTGCTCTACACCGGGCTCGCGCGCGCTGCCGGCGAACTTCTGGGAGTCGCACGGCAAGGACATGCGGTCGTGGAAGGAAGCCGATCGCACGTACTACGAGATCGCAGGACCGGTGGTCACCGACCTGCACGTCAACCAGTTCGTGCACGAGGAGACCAGCGAAGGCATCGAAGCCATCGTGCGGCGCATCGAGGCCGGCAAGGCCACGCTCGAACTGGCGCGCGACTTTCGCAGCGAGCGGCACAGCGTCTGGGGCGTGAACGCGCGCAATCGCGAGCAGAACTTCGCGCTCAACCTGCTCATGGATCCGGAAATCGATTTCGTCACCATCCTCGGTCCCGCGGGCACCGGCAAGACCCTGCTCACGCTGGCCGCCGGGCTCATGCAGACGCTCGAATCGAACCGCTTCGTCGAAATCATCATGACGCGCGTGACGATTCCGCTCGGCGAAGACATCGGCTTCCTGCCCGGCACCGAGGAAGAAAAGATGGAGCCGTGGATGGGCGCGCTCATGGACAACCTCGAGGTGCTGACCAAGACCGGCGAAGGCGGCAACTGGGGCCGTGCCGCGACCAACGACCTGCTGCGCAATCGCATCAAGATCCGCTCGCTGAACTTCATGCGCGGCCGCACCTTCCTCAACCGCTACGTCATCCTCGACGAGGCGCAGAACCTCACGCCCAAGCAGATGAAGGCGCTGGTGACGCGCGCGGGCCCGGGCACCAAGATCGTTTGCCTGGGGAACATCGCGCAGATCGATACGCCCTACCTCACCGAGACCACCTCCGGTTTGACCTACGTGGTCAACCGCTTCCGCGGCTGGGGCCATTCGGGCCATATCACGCTGGTGCGCGGCGAACGCTCGCGACTGGCGGATTTCGCCTCTGATACGCTCTAGGCGCGCGGAACGAGAAACTCCGCGTCGCGCCCGGAGTCCAACACCGCGATGTCAACACGGACTGAAAAAGCTCATCGTCTTCCTGCTGTCGGTGTGCATGCCGTTGCAGACGCTGGCGCAAACAAGCACCGGCAACGACCTGCCCGACATCGGCAGCCCGGCCTCCTCCACGCTCTCGCTCGACGACGAGTTCCACATCGGGCTGCAGGTCATGCGCCAGTTGCGCGACGAGGGCCAGGTCATCGAAGACCCCGAGTGCACCGAATATCTGCAGGCGCTCGGATCGCGCATCGTCGCCCAGGCCACCGGCGATTCGGCGCAGCGCTTCACGTTCTTCTTCGTGCACGACAACACCATCAACGCGTTTGCGCTGCCCGGCGGATTCATCGGCGTGAACTATGGCCTGGTGCTCGCGACGCGCAACGAAGCGCAGCTCGCCGGCGTGCTGGCCCACGAAATCGCGCACGTCACCCAGCGCCACATCGCGCGGCGCGTGCGCTCGCAGGGCCGGCAGAGCATCGCCACCGTGGCGGCCATTCTCGCCGCCATCCTGGTCGGCGCGGCCACCGGATCCAGCGACGCGACCATGGGCGGCATCGCCATGGCGCAGGGCGCCGCCATGCAGCAGTCGATCAACTTCACGCGCGCCAATGAAAACGAAGCCGATCGCGTCGGCATGTGTTTCCTCGCCGCGGCGGGTTTCGATCCCTATGGCATGCCCGACTTCTTCGAGACCATGGGCGGCGCACCCCAGTTCTCGCCACCAACCGCAATGCGCTGCCGGAAATCCTGCAGTCGCATCCCGTCAGCACCAATCGCATCGCCGAGTCGCGCGCCCGCGCAGCGCAATTCAAGGATTTGAAGCCCACTGCCGAGAGCGTGAGCTACGCGCTGACGCGCGAGCGCCTGCGAGTGCTTGTCGACGCCCACGGAAGACAACGTGCGGCGCTACTACGCCGAGCGGCGCGAACAGCAGGACAGATCGGTCGGCGAGCGTTATGGCGAGGCGCTGGCTAGCTACCAGGCGGGCGACGCGCGCGCCTCGCTCGATTCGCTCTTCGAGCTCGCGCGCGAATATCCGCAGGTGCCCATGCTGCAGTCGACGCTCGGGCAGGCGTACATGAGCGCGGGCGACACCGACGAGGCGCTCGCCACCTTCCGGCGCGCGCTCAGCCTCTCGCCGCGCAATATTCCGCTCACGCTGCGTTACGCGGAAGCGCTCATGAAGGCCGGCGAGGCCAAGACGGCGCACGCGGTGCTGCTCGACCTGTTCAACAACGTCACGCCGACACCCGAGCAGATCCGCTTCACGGCGCTGGCCGCCAGCACCGCCGGCGACACCGGCGACGCGGCGTACTACATGAGCGAATACCACATCGCCACGGGCAATCTGCCGCTGTCGGTGTCGCAGCTCGAAATGGCGCTGGCCGCACCCAACATCACCGCGGTCCAGCGCGGCCGCTACCAGGCGCGCCTCGACGAGGTCCGCGAAGTCCTGTTCGAGGGCCGCAAGCGTCGCGAGAAACAGCCGCAGCAAGAGCCGAAAGAAGGCAACCCTTCCCAAACCCGCGGTGGTTAGGTTCGCTTGCTGAGTTTCGCGAGGCGCGCCTTGGCAGACTTCAGCAGAATCCGCGAATACAACCGGTGAAAGCCGAGCAGCACGTTGAACGGAAATCGCCGCACCGACGTGACGACAGAACCAAAGTGCAGTCGAGTCGCGGGTGAACCATCCCGCTCGCATGCGGCGACCATCAACCACGATCGGGTCTGACCCAGGTAGTCGCACATGAGCAGCTGATCGACGGAACGATCTTCCACCGTCCAGGCGGCGAAGCGATCGCGCACACCCGCCGCGAGTTCCTTCGCTTCACCATCCGTCGAGGGTTTGTCGACTATCCACTTGAGGATCAGTCGCTCGAGCTTGAACACTTTGCTCGTGTAGAAAGCTTCCACGAACTGAGCATGTGTCACACGACCCGCGACTTCTGTGGTGAAGCAGTCCGTGTATGCGCCCGCCCGCCGATACCTTTCGTGAAGCGCTGCGTCCGGAGCGGGACTCGATTTGATCATGTCGTGCTTGGCACTCTGTATCCCACGCGTGCGCTCCAATGATTTGTTTCCCGTCAACGGGTGACGGCGCGTGAGGTCCTAACCGAAATTTCAACGACGTCGCGAAAGACTCGCATCAATTCGTCGTGCGCCGAACGTTCGTGCCACGCGAGCTTGATGTCAACGCTCAGTCGCGGGGCTGTCCCTGCCAGCTTCGTCACCCCGAAGGCCACACCGAAACGGGCAACGAAACTCTCCGGCAATGTGGCGACAAAGTCCGTTGCGGCAACGATGGCGGCAGCGGAGGTAAAGCTCGGCACGACCAACGCGACATCGCGATCAATGCCGCGTCGCGCGTACGCCGACGCGAGCCCACGGTAGCCTCGACCGGGTGCAAGTTGAACCTCGACATGGCGGAGTCTGCCAAGCTGGCTCTTGGAAATGCTGGTGCCAACCAATGGATGTTTACGGCGCGCGACAAGGACTGAGTGCTCCTTATAGAGCGCTTTTGTATGCACGCCCGGCGTGTTGGTCTCGAACGCTGCGATCGCAACATCGACCTCTGTCCCGGAAAGGCCACCGCTGGACAGCAAGGTGTCTATTCCGACTACGCGCAGACGCGCTTTAGGCAGCTGCCTGGCAAAGTCGTATGCAAGGCGCGGAGCCTGTACGAGTTGTCCAGCATCTGCGATAGCGAGTGTAAATTGTCGCGTAGTGAGCGATGGATCTGCAGCTTCTACCTGAACCGCACGACCAAGCTCGTCCAGCGCGCGACTCAACGCCGGTGCCAGAGCCGCGCTGCGTGGAGTCGGAACAATTCCCCGGCCGCTTCTCACCACCAGCGGATCGTCGAGCGCGACACGCAAGCGCGCGAGCGAATTGCTGATTGCAGATGGAGTCACGTGAAGCCGGCGCGCTGCGCGCGCCACACTCCGTTCGGTAAGGACGGTTTCGAGCACGACAAGCAAGTTCAGATCAAGCCGCGATAACCTCATGGATCGTGATGTTATACGTTACGAACCATCACTTGTGGAGCGGACTACATCGACCTACGATTTGGAACACACACTCAGAAAGGAGTTTGCAATGAAGCCCCTGACCGTGATCAACCGTCTTTCGATCAAACCAGGAAAGATGGAAGAGTTCATCGATGCGCAGCAAAAATTTGCCGCCGCGTTACCGCCGTGTGGACTGGTTGGCGGGCGCATGTATCGGAGCGTCGATGGACAGTCAGCGGTGTTGGTCAGCACGTTTCAATCGAAGGACGCGCAAGAGCGGATTTGGCAGCTCCCCGACTTCAAGGAGCATCTGAGGAGGTTGCAACCTTTGGTGGAGTCGTCGAACCCGCTACTCTGCGAAGAGGCGTATTCGACGGGCGTCTTCAAGTAGTTCGATCTGCGCTCAACTCTGCGGCACGATGTGTCAGCTCCCCTTATCTTTGCCACAGTTCCAGCACAACTCAAATGGCGCGGGATTCTCGGACTTGCAGTCAGCACACAGCCACGGCGCCGCCTCAGTCTTGCTATCAATGATGGATAAAGTGTCCGCCACTAGTCGGCGAGCGGTGTCGTAGTGCATGTCGTGCACGATCCATATCTCGGCTGGTGGCCGGAACTCTGGTATTGCAGAGTGGTTGGAATGCTCATTCTGAGTGAAGATCTCAATGCCGTGGTGCATCAATGCATCTCGAACCAACACCGTTTCACTAAGATCCATTGAACTGAATACTCTTTGCATTTCCTTGCCTCTCGTCTTCGAAATGACACGCCCTCTCTGGGCGTGGCAAAAACCTCGAGCGTCGCCTAACGGTTGAGCTGAGCGCCGCGCGCGCTGATGCGTGAGCTTGGCACTTTATTCTTCCACGCGTGCGCTCCAGCGAGTTGTTAGGCGGTGCGCGCACCGACGTACCTACACACCAGAGGTGAACCAACCTGCCGACAGTATCGCAACGAACGGCCCGAGCCAAAGGACAACACCGATGACGGCACCACCCCACTCGGCGATCGAAGCCCGATCGCATCGACGATGGCGGTAGTGACTGGACTCACAATCGAAGCCCACCACTCGATGGGCTTGGCGAGAGTTGTAGCCGTTCGAGTGTCGGGACCCTCAGCAAAGAGATTCACCGATGTGAGCCAGATCAGCGAACCCAAAGCAGCAGTGTAACTAGTCCGGCCGCTACGCTAAGTGATGGTCACCTTCACTGCGCCACCTAACGGTTGAGCTGAGTGGCGCGCGCGCCGATGTCTGAGCTTGGCACTTTATCTTCCACGCGTCCGCTTCAGCGATTTGTTAGGCCGCAGACCCGCGCGCATAGCGCTCGTCTGTACGTAGCGAAATTCAACAAAGAAGACTCGCCGCCCTGGGCCATGCTTTGCCACTTTTAGAAGCTCGACAATTCCCGAGAAGCCAGAGCGGCGTGCCATATCCGAAGTGACGTCCGCCAGAGAAATCTCGGATAGCTTTGTAACCACGATTTCGCCCGGAGGCAACGAATAGCGACCGCCTACGCGCACCTTCGGCCCTTGCCACAGTCGCACGGAAGTCGTGATCTCACCGTTGCGAACTCGATCTCGGAGGGTACGGGCGAATTGCACGAGTCTGCGGCCTAACGGTTGATCTGAGCGGCGCACGCGCCGACGTGTGAGCTTGGTACTTTATCTTTCACGCGTCCGCTCGAGCGATTTGTTAGGCGGCTTCTTGAGCCAGGTGCTATTCCTGCAAACACGGAATCTGCTCCTCACTTTCGAAGCGGTAGTCATTTCCAACGGTTGAGCTGAGCGGCGCGCGCGCCGTCGTTTGAGCTTGGCACTTTATCTCTCACGCGTCCGCTCCAGCGATTTGTTAGGGTGCCAACTGATGTGATTGAGCGAAGCATTGATCACTGGATACCGAGCTTCGCGATGTCTTGCGCGAGCCATCTAGTTCCCTTTGAATCAATCTCAAGAACGGCAATACGTCGAATATGCCGCCAAGGATCAACAGAGGTGTCGTACTCCACCACTTCGTACCTGCGTCCGCAAATTCGCCAGCCAGTGCACGGCGCGACGTTTGGAGTTTGATCCCACGGGATCTCTGCGAGCCTGCGAAGTTCTGTCGCCGCGGCAGCTAACGAAGGGAAATCCCCGTCTTGGAGTTCGGCATGCCATTCGTCTTCAATCTTGAACACCGCGTGTGCCTCGACTGCAGCCTAACGGTAAGTAGACCGCAGAAATGCGGCAACGTATTGCCACACATTTGCGGCATAACATTGCCGCGTCGAGACAACTTCTTGATTGGACATGCCACCCTCCCTTGGTTGCCGGCAAATGATTGCGACTAGTTATAACGCATGTCCGGCAAACCACGAACTCGCCCGGTCTGCCAGGCAGATCGCGGGGCCGCGCAAGTCAATACCCATGACGGCAGAGCATAAATACCCCGCGGAACTTCGAGGCGCTCTCGTGATCTGACTTACGGCCGCGGAAACCGCGGATTTCACGAGCCAGTGCAGGTCGCAATGCGGCGGACACGCTCCTATATGAGTAGAATTTCGCCCCATGCAAAAGACCGTCCTTTCATGCCTGCTGCTGGTACTTGCAGGCTGCGCCAGTACTCCTTCCGGTAAGCCCGACCCTCGCGATCCCTGGGAACGATTCAACCGCAGCGTTTTCAGTTTCAACGAAGCGCTCGACCGCGCGATCGCAAAGCCCGTGGCCAAGGGCTACGTGAAGGTGACGCCGCGCGTGGTCCGCACCGGCATCAGCAATGCCTTCAGCAATCTCGATACCGTGCCGACCGTCATCAACGACGTACTTCAGGGCAAGTTTCGCCAGGCGGGACACGACTCGGCGCGATTTCTGATGAACAGCACGCTGGGGCTCGGCGGGTTGTTCGACCCGGCGAGCGCCGCCGGGCTGGACTCCAACGACGAAGACCTCGGTCAGACGTTGGGCAAGTGGGGCGTGAAGGCCGGGCCGTATCTCATGCTGCCCGTCCTGGGTCCCTCTTCCGGCCGCGATGCATTCTCGCGCGCGGCCGACACGTTCCTCGAACCTGTCTGGTACCTCGAAGACGACAGCACCCGCTACCTGATCCGCCTCGGCGACCTGCTCGATCAGCGTGCCAGCCTGCTCGAACTCGACGCCCAGCTCGAACGCAGCTACGACCGCTACGCGTTCATTCGCAATGCCTGGATCCAGCGCCGCGAATACCAGGTGAAGGACGGCAACGTCGACGACCAGTCACTGGAGCTCGAAGAAGAATTCAAGGACGATCCGGATGCGGGCACCGGCCCCAGAAACACGACCAGGCACCAGCGCCCGCCGACCCTGCCCAGCCGGCACCACCTCCGCAATAGCCAGTTCATCGGGAGCCTTGATGGAAACCGGCGATCTGCCCCCTTTGCTGCTGCTGCACCCGGACGACAACATCCTGGTGGCGCGGCGCGACATCGCCGCGGGTGAACGCGTGGAAATCGACGGAGAAAGCTTCTCCATGCCCGTTGCCATCGAGCTCGGCCATAAACTCGCGCGGCGCGCCCTTGCGGCGGATACTCGCGTCCTCAAGTACGGAGCACCCATCGGCTCCATGAAGATTGCGGTGGCGCGCGGCGAACACGTGCACCTGCACAACCTGCGCAGCGACTACCTGCCCTCGACCTCACGCGACATGGACGAGAAGACGGACGGACATTGATGAACGCTGTGGCGAAAACGAACCGCTCACTGAAAGGATTTGCCCGCACGCGACGGCCGCAAGGGCATCCGCAACGTAGTCGCGGTGGCCTACCTCGTGGAATGCGCGCACCACGTCTCGCGCCTCATCGTGCAGAAATCCGGCGCGCGACGACGTGCACCTCATCGGCTTTCCCGGTTGTTATCCGAACAAGTATTCGCTCGAGATGATGCAGCGGCTGTGCACGCACCCGAACGTCGGCGCCGTGCTGCTCGTGTCGCTGGGCTGCGAAGGCTTCAACCGCGAAGCAATTGCGCAGGACGATCGCCGCGAGCGGCCGCCCGGTCGACCTGCTCGTGATCCAGCAGTCCGGCGGCACCACGCGCACGCTGAATGCCGGCCTCGAGATCGTGCGCAAGATGCGCGCTGAACTTGCGAAGCAGTCGACGGTTCCCATGGCGCGTAGACGAACTGATCGTCGGCACCGTGTGCGGCGGCTCCGACGGCACCAGCGGCATCACCGCCAACCCCGCCGTGGGACGTTGTTTCGACTGGCTCATCGAGGCCGGTGCCGCCTGCATCTTCGAAGAAACCGGCGAGCTCATCGGCTGCGAACGCATCATGGCCTCGCGCGCCGTCACGCCCGAGCTCGGACGCGAGATCGAGGCCTGCGTCGACAAGGCCGCTAACTACTATCGCATCATGGGTTACGGCAGCTTCGCGCCGGGCAACGCCGAAGGCGGGCTCACCACGCTCGAAGAAAAATCCATGGGCGCGTACTCCAAGTCCGGCTCCTCGCCCATCACCGGGCTCATCAAGCCCGGCGACGTGCCGCCGCGCGGCGGCCTCTATCTCCTCGACGTGGTGCCCGACGGCGAACCGCGCTTCGGATTCCCCAACATCTCCGACAACGCCGAGATCGTCGAGCTGATCGCCTGCGGCTCGCACCTCATCCTGTTCACCACCGGCCGCGGCTCGGTGGTGGGCTCCGCCATCTCGCCGGTCATCAAGGTGTGCGCCAATCCGGACACCTACGATCGCATGGCCGACGACATGGACGTGAACGCCGGCCGCATCCTGCGCGGCGCCGAACTCGACGACGTGGGCCGCGAGATCTACTCGCTGGTGGAAAGCGTCGCGAGCGGCGAGCTGTCCAAGTCCGAGGCGCTCGGCCACCAGGAATTCATCCTCACCTACAAACAATTCGAACCGATCGGTCCGGCCTGTCTGCCGGCCGCGTAAATTCCGGGAGAGTCAGTCTTGAAACTCGTACGTTTTGGCTCCGTGGGCGCGGAGCGCCCGGGTCTCGTGCTCGCGGATGGCAGCATTGCCGACCTGTCGGGCGTCGTTCCCGATCTCGCGGGCGCCGCCCTGTCGCCCGAATCGCTGAAGAAGCTCGCGGCGCTCGATGCCGCCAAACTACCCAAGGCGCCCGCGGGCGCGCGGCTCGGTGCCTGCGTGGGCGGCGTCGGCAAGTTCATCGCCATCGGGCTCAACTACGCGGATCATGCCGCCGAAACCGGCGCGAAGATTCCAGCCGAACCCATCGTGTTCATGAAAGCCACGAGCTGCATCGTCGGCCCCAACGACACCGTGCTGAAGCCGCGCGGCTCGACCAAGATGGACTGGGAAGTCGAGCTCGGCGTCGTCATCGGCAGCGTCACGCCGCTACGTGAGCGAGGCCGACGCGCCGAACCACATCGCGGGTTATTGCGTGATCAATGACCTTTCCGAGCGCGCACTTCCAGCTCGAGCGCGGCGGCCAGTGGGACAAGGGCAAGGGCTGCGACACCTTCGGTCCGCTCGGTCCCTGGCTCGTCACCTCCGATGAAGTCGGCGACCCCGCGAATCTGTCGATGTGGCTCGACGTGAACGGCACGCGCCGGCAGAACGGCTCGACGCGCACCATGATCTTCAAGCCCGCGTTCCTCGTGAGTTACCTGAGCCAGTTCATGAGCCTGCACCCGGGCGACGTGATCACCACGGGCACACCGCCCGGCGTCGGCATGGGCATCAAGCCCGAGCCGATTTTCCTGAACGTCGGCGATGTCATGGAGCTCGGCATCGAGAAGTTAGGCAGCCAACGCCAGGTCGTGGCGGCGGCGTAAGCGCAGCCGGGCGCGCCGATGCGCCGTCATCAACTCCATCGAGGACCTGCGCGTCATCGCGCGCTGGCGCATTCCGCGCGCACTGTTCGACTACATCGACCGCGGCTCCTACGACGAACTGACCTGGACACGCAATCGCGACGACCTGCGCGCCATCGAATTGCGCCAGCGCGTCATGGTCGATGTCTCGCGCCTGACGATCGGCACCACGGTGCTCGGCGAGCACTGGAAGATGCCGGTGGCTCTGGCGCCCACAGGGCTCACGGGATTCTTCCACCGCGACGGCGAGATCGAGGCGGCGCGTGCCGCGCAGGCCGCCGGCGTGCCCTTCACCTTGAGCACGATGTCCATCTGCTCGATCGAAGACGTGCGTGCTGCCGTTGAAGGCACGTTCTGGTTTCAGCTCTATCTCATGCGCGATCGCGGCTTCAATGAGGCGCTGATCGCGCGCGCACGCGAGGCGCGCTGCTCCGCGCTCATGCTCACGCTCGATCTGCCGCTGCAGGCATTGCGCCGGCGCGACCCGAAGAACGGCCTGTCCGTGCCGCCACGGATAACGGCCGCCAATGCGTGGGAAATCCTGCTGCGCCCTCGCTGGCTTACCGGCGTGTTGTTAGGCGGCGGCGCACGCTCGGCAATCTCGCGGCCTTCTTCCCGAAACGCGGCATCGGCGAGCTTTCCGAATGGGTGGGCGGACAGTTCGATCCTTCGATCACCTGGAAGGACGTCGCCTGGGTGCGCGAGCGCTGGCCGGGCAAGCTCATCCTCAAGGGAATACTCGACGCCGAGGATGCGCGGCTGGCCGCCGACGCCGGCGCCGATGCCATCGTCGTTTCGAATCATGGCGGCCGGCAACTCGATGGGGCCACCTCGACGATCGCGGCACTGCCGCGCGTGGTCGACGCCGTCGCCGGGCGTTGCGAAGTGCTGATGGATGGCGGCGTCACATTCGGGTCAGGACGTGCTCAAGGCACTGGCGCTGGGTGCGCGCGCCTGCCTGGTTGGCAAGGCATTTCTCTATGGTCTGGCGGCGCTGCGGTGGCGAAGGCGTTTCCCTCGCGCTGCAGATCGTCCGCAGTGAACTCGAAATCAGCATGGCCCTGTGCGGCGTGAACGACATCCGCCAGGTCGGTCCGCACGTGCTGGTGCCACGTCGCGCAGACTGCGCGCCCGCCTTGTGATCAACCGGCCGCGGTGAGTAGCCCGTCGACTTCGGAGATTCGCGCGATCGCCACCAGCGACGCCGGCAGATTCTCGAGAGTGACCGTGCGCGACTTGCGACGGCCCCACGCGAGCCAGTCGAGCAGCACCGCGAGCCCCGCACTGTCGGCGCGCGTGACGCCGCTGCAGTCGATGACCAGCTGGGTAGCGCGCGAACTCTCGAGCACCAGCACGCCCAACTGACGTGCGTCGCGCGCAGTCGCGAACGTGAGCTCGCCAGTCACCGCGATGCGGCCCGCGGCAGACTCACTGATTCCGACGCGCACGTCAGCGCTGGCGTTCAAGTGCCGGGTCTTCAAGTCGATTTCACCTTGGCGGACTTGGCGCCTTGTGCTTTGGCTTCGAGACGCGCGATGACGGCGTCGAGGCCCTTCTGCTGAACCTCGGCACCGTAGTCTTCGCGATAGCTCTTCACGTAGCTGATGCCGTCGATGACCACGTCCCAGGCCTTCCACTCACCATTGACCTTGCGCAGGCTGTAGTTCACGCCCACCTTGGTGCCGTTGGAGCGTTTGATCTCGGTGCGCACGGTGGCGCGTTCGTCGGTGGGCGCGACCTTGGTCGGTATCACCTTCAGACGATCGCCGGTGAAGTCCACCATGGCGTCGCCGTAGGTGTACAGCAGCGACTTGTAGAACGCGTCGACGAAGCGCTTGCGTTGTTCGGGCGTGGCAGTGCGCCAGTGTTGTCCCGAGCACCAGCTGCGCCGCGTACGGCGTATCGAAGTGCGGCAACAGGGTGCTTTCCACGAGCGCATACAGCCCGGTGGGATCCTTGCGGAATTCGGCGCGGCGCGCGTCGATGCCGGCCAGCAGGATCTGCGCCGAGCTCTCGATGAGCTGCGATGGACCGCTGGTGTCGACCGAGGTCGGGGCAGCTTTGGCAGCGTCGGCCGCATGCGCGCCGCCTGCCGCTAACAAACCCACCATGAACCCCGCCTGAACTAGTCGCTTCATCATCCGCATCATTTCTTCTCCTGTGCCGCTGGCGCTTCGTCCTTCTGCTCGTCTGATCCCTTGCTTGCCATATTGGCGAAGAACTTGTTG
This sequence comes from uncultured Pseudomonadota bacterium, assembly GCA_963736955.1. Classification (GTDB taxonomy): domain Bacteria; phylum Pseudomonadota; class Gammaproteobacteria; order Steroidobacterales; family Steroidobacteraceae; genus CADEED01. The sequence continues at coordinate 79,005 of CAVTQT010000008.1, read as the reverse complement.
ACCAGACTCTCGAGCACGATGGCCGATTGCGTGAACTCGATTTGACCACCCTGCTTCAGGAAGGTTTCCGAGCCGCCTGGGCCGATGCCGATGTACTTGCCGCCCAACAATCCCGCGGTCTGGATGCTGGCGTCGCTGTCTTCCGGGATCTCCTGGTATTGATCTTCGATACGCAAGACCACCGCGGCCTTGAAGTCCTTGGGGTCGAAGCGGATCGAGTCCACGCGTCCGACACGAACTCCCGCCATGGTTACTGGCGAACCCGGCTTCAGGTCACCGATGTTGTCGAACTTGGCGGTAACGGTATAGCCACCTTCGCTGCCGCCGAACTTGAGCGACGTGCCCGGCAGCTGCGTGGTGAGGAACGCCAGTGCCGCGAAGCCCAGCAGGACGAACAGACCGGTGCCGATTTCGAGAGAGCGTGAATTTTTCATGAGCGTTCCAATCAGGATCTTGTTAGGAAGGCTGCGGTCAGCAGGTAGTTGAGCAGCAGCACCATCACCGACGAGGTGACCACGGTACGCGTGGTGGCAAGCCCCACGCCCTCGGGCGTCGGCTCACACTGGTAACCTTCGAACACGGCAATCAGGCTGCACGCGATGCCGAACACCAGGCTCTTGACGATGCCTTCATTGACGTCGTGCAAATCGACTGCATTCTGCGTCTGCGACCAGAACGCGCCGGCATCGACACCCATCTGCTGCACGCCGATGAGCTGCGCGCCGAACAGCCCGACCACGCTGAACGTGGCAGCGAGCAGCGGCATGGCGATGATGCCGCCCAGGAACCGCGGCGCCACGACGTAACGCAGCGGATCCACGGCCATCATCTGCATGGCGGTCAATTGATCGGTGCTCTTCATGAGACCGATCTCCGACGTCAGGGAGGTACCTGCCCGTCCGGCGAAAAGCAGCGCCGTCAACACGGGCCCGAGCACCTTGAGCATGCCGAGCGCGGCGAGTACGCCGAGCGAGTCCTCGGAGCCGAAACGCTGCAGCGTGTCGAACCCGAGCAACCCGAGCACCATGCCGACGAACAATCCCGACAACATGATGATGACCAGCGAGCGAGCGCCGGCGTTGTAGATCTGCTTGACGATGAGTCCTGGCTTGGCGAACGCGGGGATCACGCGTGCCAGCACCTGGCCCAGGAACAATGTCATGGCGCCGATGCGGCGCAACGCTGCGACTGCCGCCGAATCGACGACCGCGCTCACGATTCCACCTCTAACAACTGTTTGAAGTAATCGGGCGCCGGATAGTGAAACGGCACCGGGCCGTCGGCGAGCCCGCCCATGAACTGCCGCACTTCTTCAAGCTTGCTCGCGTGCAGTTCGGCGGGTGTACCTGAGGCCACCACCTTGCCCGACGACAGCAGGAAACTGTCGTGCGCAATGGTCGAAAGCTCATGTACATCGTGCGAGACGACGATGCTGGTGATTCCCAGCGCTTCGTTCATCTGCTTGATGAGGCGGCAGATCACGCCCATCGAAATCGGGTCGAGGCCGACGAACGGCTCGTCGTAGATGAGGATGTCGGGATCCATGACGATGGCCCGCGCGAGCGCCACGCGCCGCTGCATGCCACCTGACAATTCCGCCGGCATGAGCCGCGCGGCGCCACGCAGCCCGACGGCATGCAGCTTGGTCAACACGAGCTGGCGAATGAGCGGCTCAGAAAGCCGGGTATGTGCGCGTACCGGAAACGCGACGTTTTCATAGACGTCTTCATCGGTAAGCAGCGCGCCGTTCTGAAACAACATGCCCATTCGCTGGCGCAGCGCGAACAGTTGCTTGCCCGACATGGTCCTGACCTCATCGCCGAAAACGCGCACGCTGCCGCGCTCGGCGTAGGCCTGCCCGGTGATGAGGCGCAGCAGCGTCGTCTTGCCGGTACCCGAGGGTCCCATGAACGCGGTGATGCGGCCTCGACGGGCGGTGAGGTTCAGTCCGTCGAAAATCGCGCGTCCGCCGACGACGTAGCGCACATCGCGGACCTCAATTACGGCATCGCCGGCTTGCGCCGGCGATCCGTTCGCGTCATTCGTCAACGAATTCGTCAAGCGTCCCCGTAGTCGGTGCCTGGAGGGGCGCGAAGGATAGCAAAAGGCCCCCTGCCCGGCTTTCTGAAGCATTGAATCCGTACTAAACTGGTCCCACTTAAAACGGACCCCAACTGAGGGGAGAACCATGCTTCGGATCGGCAAACTCACCGACTACGCGACCGTCATCCTGGCCACCATGGCCATCGGACCGGTCGCGCCTGCAGAACGCCGGCAGCCTGGCCGAGCAGACCCATATCGCACCCCCCACCGTCAGCAAGCTGCTGAAGCAGTTGCAGCGCTCGGGCCTCGTCAATTCCACGCGCGGCACGCATGGCGGCTACCAGCTCGCGCGAGCGCCCGAGGACATCACCGCCGCGTCCATTCTCGATGCCCTCGAAGGCCCGATCGCGCTCACCGAGTGCTCCTCGGGCGAAGGCGTTTGCTGTATCGAGCACAGCTGCACGGTGGGGCGAACCTGGCAGCGGCTCAACCTCGCGATTCGTCGTTCGCTCAGCGAAATTTCCCTGGCGCAACTCGCCGGGCTCGACAACCGGGCACCGCAGATGCCCATCGAGCGCGAGCTCAAGCACATTTCCCGCGCGAAGGTGCCGGCATGAGCTCCGAGGCGAAGCCAATCGAAAACAGCATCGACGCGCTGCTCGGCAAGTCGTACCGGCACGGCTTCGTCACCGACATCGACTCCGACACGCTGCCGCCAGGCCTCGACGAGGACGTGGTGCGCTTCATCTCGCGCAAGAAACGCGAGCCCGAGTTCATGACCGACTGGCGTCTCAAGGCGTACCGGCACTGGCTCACGATGCGCGAGCCGCATTGGGCGAAGCTGCGCGTGCATCCGATCGACTACCAGTCGATTTCGTACTTCTCCGCGCCCAAGCGCGATCCGAACGCGCCCAAGAGCCTCGAAGAAGTCGATCCCAAGCTGCTCGCCACCTACGAGAAGTTGGGCGTGCCGTTGCACGAGCGCGCTCGCCTCGCCGGCGTCGCGGTCGACGCGGTATTCGACAGCGTCTCGGTGGCCACGACGTTCAAGGAACGCCTGGCCGAAGCGGGCGTCATCTTCTGCTCGTTCTCGGACGCCGTGAAGAATCACCCGGCCCTCATCGAGCAATATCTCGGCACCGTCGTGCCGCAGGGAGACAACTTCTTCGCCGCACTGAACTCCGCGGTGTTCTCCGACGGCTCGTTCGTCTACGTGCCGAAAGGCGTGCGCTGCCCCATGGAGTTGTCGACCTACTTCCGCATCAACGCCAAGAACACCGGCCAGTTCGAGCGCACGCTGATCATTGCGGCGCCGGGTTCACATGTCAGTTATCTCGAGGGCTGCACCGCCCCCATGCGCGATGAAAACCAACTGCATGCGGCGGTGGTGGAACTCGTCGCCGAGGACGACGCGGAGATCAAGTACTCCACCGTGCAGAACTGGTATCCCGGCGATGAGAACGGCGTCGGCGGCATCTACAACTTCGTGACCAAGCGCGGCGAATGCCGCGGCCGCAATTCCAGGATCTCCTGGACGCAGGTGGAGACCGGTTCGGCCATCACCTGGAAATATCCGTCCTGCATCCTGCGCGGCGAGAACTCGGTGGGCGCGTTCTATTCGATCGCGGTGGCCAACAACTACCAGCAGGCCGACACCGGCACGAAGATGATCCACATCGGCGCCAACACCCGCAGCACCATCGTCTCGAAAGGCATCTCGGCGGGACATGGACAGAACAGTTATCGCGGCTTGGTGAAAATCCTGCCGTCTGCGCATGGCGCCCGCAATTTCACGCAGTGCGATTCGTTGCTCATGGGCGGCGATTGCGGTGCGCACACATTCCCCTACATCGAAACGCGCAATCCCAGCGCCACGGTCGAGCACGAAGCCTCGACCTCGAAGATCAGCGAAGACCAGCTGTTCTATTGCCTGCAGCGTGGCATCGACGAAGAAGACGCCGTGAACATGATCGTCAGCGGCTTCTGCAAGACCGTACTCAAGGAATTACCGATGGAATTTGCCGTGGAGGCGCAGAACTTGTTAGCCGTGAGCCTGGAAGGAGCCGTTGGATGACCGCCCTCCTCGAAATCTCGAATCTGTCTGCCAAGGTCGGCGGCAAGAATGTATTGCAGGGCTTGTCGCTCACACTGAACGCGGGCGAAGTGCACGCCATCATGGGCCCGAATGGTTCTGGCAAGAGCACGCTCGCTTACGTGCTCGCCGGACGCCCGGGTTATGAGATCACCGGTGGCACCGTGAAATTCCAGGGGCGCGATCTGCTCAGCATGGAATCCGAGGAACGCGCGCGCGCCGGAATGTTCCTGGGGTTTCAATACCCGGTGGAGATTCCGGGCGTGAATAACGTCTACCTGCTGAAGGCCGCCGTAAACGCGAAGCGCAAGGCAGCCGGCCAGCCCGAGGTCGACGCCTACGAGTTCCTGCAGCTGGTGCGCGGCAAGATGAAGCTCATGCAGATGGACGAGAGCTTTCTCTCGCGCGGCGTCAACGAAGGATTCTCGGGCGGCGAAAAGAAGCGCAACGAAATCCTGCAGATGCTGGTGCTCGAGCCCACGCTCGCGGTACTCGACGAGACTGACTCCGGTCTCGACATCGACGCGCTGAAGGTCGTGGCGCGCGGCGTTAACTCGCTTCGATCCGCCGATCGTGGTGTGCTGCTGATCACCCACTATCAGCGCCTGCTCGATCACATCGTGCCCGACCAGGTCCATGTGCTCGCTCGCGGTCGCATCGCGCGTTCGGGCGACAAGACGCTGGCACATGAGCTCGAGAAACGCGGCTACGACTGGGTGCTCGAGGTCGCGTGATGACCGTTGTGATACCGACTAACAGAGACGAGAACTGGCGGTATGCGAATCTGCGCCCGCTCGCCAAGGCGCGCGCCGACGCGGCGGTTTCGGACGCCGGCGCACGCGCCTCGATTGTCCTTCCCGCTCCGCTGCCCAACTACGAGCGCTGGGTGTTCGTGGACGGCCAATTCGCCGCCGAGCTTTCGGCGCCTGCTGCGCAGTCACACGCCACGCTGCTGAATTCGCGCGACGCGGGCGAGGAATTCACCGCGATACTCGATGCATCGATCGCGGCCGAGGGCCCGGATTTCGCACTGGCGCGTATCAACGGCGCGCGCGGAAACCAGGTGCTGCACATCGCCCCACCCGATGGCGCCCGCGCAAACATCGAAGTCACGTTCGTTGCGTCTGCATCGGCCGCGAACGGCACTTCCTATCCTCGCGTGCAGGTGCACGCCGGACGCAATGCGCAGGTGCGCATCGTCGAGCGTCACCTGAGCGCCGGAAGCGGTGACTCCGCCGTCAATGCCGCATTCGACCTCGCGTTGCGTAACGACGCGAGCATCGATCACTGCCGGTTGCAGAACCTGGGCGACGCCGCGAGCGGCTTCGACACGCTGACCGCACACGTGGGCGAGCGCGCAACTTACCGACTGCGCACCGTGACGCTCGGCGGCCTCACCTCACGTTCAACCATCCTCGTGAAGCTCGCCGGCCGCGCCGCGCGTTGCGAGCTCACCGCCGCCAGCATCGCGAACGGCATTCAAACCCACGACATGTTCGCCGAGATCGAGCACGCGGGCGCCGACACCGTAACGCGCGAGTTGTACCGCGGCATCGCGACCGATCGCGGCAAGCTTGGCTTCAACGGCAAGATGGTGGTGCGCGAATCGGCACCCGGCGCCGACTCCGAACAATCGTTGAAGACCCTGCTCACTGGCAACGGCGCCGAAGCATCCGTGCGGCCGCAGCTCGAAATTCATACCGATCGCGTGCGCGCGGTGCATGGCGCCACCACCGGCAAGCTCGACGAGCAGATGTTGTTCTACCTGCTGTCTCGCGGCATCGACCGTCGCACGGCACAGACGCTGCTGCAGTGGGCATTCATCGAAGACGCCGTATCGCGCGTCGATTGCGCCGAGTTGCGCGCCGAGATCGAAACTCTCATCGCGGCGCAGCTCAACGAGGTGTCCGCTCTCGAAGGGTTGTTGGGAAAGCCATGAGCGCGAAACCGGAAATCGCCGGCGTCTACGACGTGCAGCGCGTGTGGCGCGACTTCCCGATTCTTCAGCGGCAGGTGCATGGCAAGCCGCTGGTATTCCTCGACAGCGCGGCTTCTTCGCAGCGGCCTGAGAGCGTAATCGCCGCGGTCGATGACTATGAACGGCTGCACCACGCGAACGTCCATCGCGGCGTGCACCAGTTGAGCCAGGAAGCCACGGCCATGTTCGAGCGCGCGCGCGAACGCGTGCGCGAATTCGTGAATGCCGCCAGTACGCGTGAAGTCATTTTCACGCGCGGCACCACCGAATCCATCAACCTCGTGGCTCAGGCCTATGCGCGCCCTCGCCTGCAACGCGGCGACGAGATCCTGCTCACCGGGCTCGAACATCACGCCAACATCGTGCCGTGGCAGCTCGTGGCCGGGCAGACCGGCGCCATCGTGAAAGCCGTGCCCATGGACCGGCGCGGTGTCATCGACGTGGCTACCGTCGCCGCGCACATGAACGAGCGCACGCGCATCGTCGCCTGCGCGCATGTGTCGAATGCGCTCGGCACAGTGCTGCCGGTGCGCGAGATCACGCGCCTCGCCCACGCACGCGGCGCCGTGGTGCTCATCGATGGCGCCCAGGCCGTGCCGCACCAGCGCGTGGACCTCAAAGCGCTCGACTGCGACTTCTACGCCTTCTCGGCTCACAAGATGTACGGACCAACCGGCATTGGCGCGCTCATCGGACGCGAGTCGCTGCTCGAGGCCATGCCGCCCTGGCAGGGTGGCGGCGACATGATCCTCACCGTGAGTTTCGAGAAAACCACGTTCAACGAACTGCCGTTCAAGTTCGAAGCCGGTACGCCTAACATCTCGGGCGCGGTCGGCATGGCGGCGGCCATCGACTACATCGACTCCATCGGCATCGAGAACATACGCGCCCATGAACATCGTCTGCTGGCGCTCGCGACCCGCAAACTCGAAGGCGTGCCCGGCCTCACCATCATCGGCACCGCGCCCGACAAGGCCGCGGTGATCTCCTTCACGATCGACGGTATCCACCCGCACGACCTCGGCACGATTCTCGACGCCGACGGCGTTGCGGTGCGTACCGGCCATCACTGCGCCATGCCCGTCATGGAGTTCTTCAACGTAGCCGCGACGGCGCGCGCTTCGTTCGCCTGCTATTCACGCGAGTCGGACGTCGATGCGCTCGTATCCGCATTGGCGAAGGCGCGCGAGGTTTTCAGCTGATGGACCTCAAGGACCTCTACCGCGATGTGATCCTGGATCACAACAAGAGCCCTCGCCTCTTCGGCAGGCTCGATCCGGCCGATTCGTCCGCCGACGGGCACAACCCCCTGTGCGGTGACCGGCTGCACATCACGCTGAAACTCGAGGACGATCGCGTCTCCGATCTGCGTTTCGATGGCAAGGGTTGCGCCATTTCCGTGGCCTCCGCCTCGCTCATGTGCGAAGCCGTCAAGGGCAAGCGGCGCACCGAGATCGCGCACCTGTTCAGCGAGATTCACGAGGTGCTCACCCATCACGACGCCCCAGTGCCGGACGATCTCGGCAAGCTGGCGGCGCTTTCCGGCGTGCGCGAATTTCCAGTGCGCGTGAAATGCGCCAGCCTCTGTTGGCACACGCTCAACGCGGCTCTCGATCGCAAAGCCGAGCCGGTAAAGACCGAATGAACTTTTTCACATGAGAACGCACGACAACGAACCTTTCATCCTGCGCCGCGACGTCAAGGCGGTCATGGTGCCGGCTGGCATCGAGCTCGAGCTCAAGTCCGGGCAGTCGGGATTCATCACGCAGGCGCTCGGCGGCAGCTTCACGCTGTACATGGAAGGTAACCTGTTCCGTCTCGCGGGCGCCGACGCCGATGCCATCGGCAAGGAGGTGGTGAAGACACCCGAGCTTCCACCGAACTCCACCGAAGATGACGTCCTGGCGCTGGCCTGGGACCAGCTGCGCACCTGCTACGACCCGGAGATCCCGATCAACATCGTGGACCTTGGGCTTATTTACGAGTGCACGGTGAGCGCGCAGCCTGATGCCCGCCGCGTGATCAGTGTGCGGCTAACACTCACGGCGCCAGGCTGCGGCATGGGAGACGTCCTGGTGCAGGACATTAAACAGAAGCTCGAAATCATCCCCACGGTCGCCTCGGCAGACGTCGAACTCGTCTTCGATCCCCCGTGGAACCAATCGATGATGACCGAGGCGGCCCGCCTCCAGACGGGGATGTTCTAAAACCTCCGTGTCTGGCTGGACTGACATCGGCAGCATCGCCGAACTCGAATCCAGTTCACGTCTCGAAGCGGATGTCGACGGCTACCGAGTGCGTGTGGTGCGCGTCAATGGCACGCTGTACGCGTTCGAAGATCGCTGCACACACGACGATTCGCCCTTTGAAGACGCACCCATCGAAAACACCGAGATCATCTGTCCGCGGCACGGGGCACGCTTCTGCCTGCGGACCGGCGAGGCACTCTCACCGCCCGCATACGAACCCTTACGGATTTTCGAAGCGCGTGAGAACGGCGAACGCGTCCAGGTCCTGGTGTGAGTGCTAACAAGACCAAGAGGTTGACCCTGGTCCGGCACGCCAGCGCGGAACAGGACGCCGACGTTCGCGACTTCGAGCGCCCACTGAGCCGCAAGGGGCATAACGAGGCGCTGGATATGGCGCGGCGCTTCCAGGAACGCGGCCTTACGCCCGACCTGATCCTCACGAGCGCGGCGACGCGCACGCGCGAGACCGCGGAGGCTTTCGCCAAGGTGTTAGGCGTCGCGCCCCGACTGCTACAAGCCGACGATGCGTTGTATCTCGCGGAGGGCGATCACATCCTGACGACGATACGCGGTGTCGGCCCGCGCGTCTGGCATCTCATGGTCATCGGGCACAATCCCGGCATTTCCGCCGCCGCGATTTCACTCGCGCCCGAGGCGATCACCAACGATCTGCCCACCTGCGGCACGCTGACCATGAACGTGAGCTGCGCCACATGGAATCTCATCGACCGGCGTTGCGTGCGGGATTCGGAGCGCGACTCGCCGCGCAAGTTCTTCGACTTTAGCTAAATGGGGACACTCCCCATTTGCTAGCAAAAGGGGCCGCACCTTGTGGAGAAGAGGCGAGCGAGCGGCGCCCATGCAGGGACGAGCTCGCTTTTCGCCGGGCCCTTCGATCACTTGATTCGCGAGATTTGTGGCCGCCGCCACACGCGATGACGTCCTCGTGCGGTGGGGTGAGACGTCAGCGAAGAGTCCGTTTGAAATAGAGAGGCGGCTTCGTGCCTAACGAGGTTACGTGCCCGGCCCGCTCACTCGTCCCTGCATGGACACCGCTCGCTCGCCCCACCACCCACGAACCGCGGTCCTATTCGAAGAGAAATGCGGAGTGACTCCCCGGCTTGGGGAAGAGAAGACCTCAGACCGCGCGCCTCTTCTCTTTTCGACCGTGGAGGGGAAGCGGGATGCGGTTCGACGACGTCTGCGCCCCAGCGAGCGTACACGCACAGGGTTGAGTGAGCGGGCCGGGCACGTAACCTCGTTAGGCACGAAGCCGCCTCTCCGCTTCAAGCGGACTCTTCGCCATCGTCCGACTCCACCGCGCCAAGACGTCATCGCGTCAGGCGGCGGCCAGCAAACTGGCGACACCCAATCATCGAAGGGCCCGGCGAAAAGCGAACTCAACCCTGTGCGTGTGCGCTCGCTGGGGCACACCCGCCCTCTTACCCCACCCCACTTCAACTGCTGCGCGCCACCTGTGTGATGTCCACGACAGCGCCCTGATCGCGTTCGCGTCGCATGACGGCAGGAACCGTCATCTGCGCATCACCGATCGTGCAACAGTCGCGTCCCGCCAGCTTGGATCGATACAGCGCTTCGTCGGCGAGCCGGATCAGCGTCTCTCGCTCGCGTGCCATGGTCGAATCGGAAATCCCGAAGCTGGCGGTAAATACCGGCGTACCGGACAGCAGGTGCGCCTGCGCGAGCGCGACGCGTAAACGACCCACGACTTCGGCCGCGCGTTCAACATTCGCCCCCGGTAGCAGCATCGCGAATTCCTCGCCTCCCCAGCGCACCACGTGATCGCGATCGCGCACCACGCCGATCGCCGTGTCGGCGAACAGCTTGAGAGCACGGTCCCCGGCTTCGTGGCCCTGCGTGTCGTTGAGGCGCTTGAAGGAATCGAGATCGGCCAGGACCACGGCAAACGCCGAATCGACGGCCATGAGATTGTTCAGCACTTCTTCGGCCGCGCGGCGGTTCATGAGACCGGTGAGGCTGTCGGTGCTCGCCTGTAGTTGCGAACGCTCGAAAGCGCGCAACGTGCCAATGCGTGTGCCGGCGTGCACGCCGAGCGCGGTGAGCTGCGCGATCTGTTCGGGATTCGGCGGCTTGCCCTTGGCGCCGGTGACGTGCAACACGCCAAGCGCGCGGCCCATGAAATTCACCGGCACGCAGGCCGCGGATATCGAGCCTCCCATGCGCCCTAACAATTTAGGACAGGCATTGAGCGCCTCGGCATCGGGGAAGATCTGCGGATGCCCGCGTCGCACCGCGATGCAGCTGTAGGGTGATTCCACACCACAATTTGGCGAGCCGTTTTTGGGATGGACGCAGGCGCGCTCCAGGTGAGCGCGCGAGGAGTCGGCCAGCAACAATTCCATCGGATGCACGTCGGAGATCGCGCCCATGGCGCGCGCGATGACGCGATCGGCTTCCGCTTCGGAGTCCGACATTTCCAAGGCTTCGACCAGCTGGTTGCTGAAACTGCTGCGGCCGGCCTCGGAGCGCAGTCGCGTCAACATGCCCTGCATGGTATCGGCCAGCAAATTGATCATGCGCGAGAGTCCGCTCACTTCGTCGGAGCCGTGAGCGTCGCAGCGATTGTCCATGTCACCGGCCGCCAGCGCCTGCGCCACATCGCCCACAGTCTTGATGGAGCTGCGAATGGAATGCGCGATCGCCCACATCATGAGTCCCATGAGCAAGATGGCAAACAGCGCCCCGCCAACCAACCACGCGGTGATCACGCCCGATCGATTCGCTTCATTGATCACGCGAGTCTCGACCCGCTGCAGGACCGAACGCATGCGTGTCATCGAATCGCGTATCGCGGTTTCGAGCGCGGCACGCCGTGGCTCGAGATCGGCGAACGCCCACGCGGTCGCGCCGCCGGCGTTCTCTCGCAGGTTGGCTTCCGCGCTTTCGAAATATTTCGCGGACGGCTGCCGCAGGCTGTCGGTGATGCTGGCGACTTCCGCTGTCGCTTCCAGTGCCCAGGTGAGATCGAGCTGCGCTCGCAGTGCGTTCAGGAGATTCTGCTCGCCCGCTCCCGACGCCGTGGCCGCGGACTGGGAATCTGTGGCGATACTCGTGTGGATGGTGAGTACGCGATCGAGCGAGCGCTGCACGGCGGCGACGCGGGCAAGATCCGTGCTGGCCTCGGATTGCAGTTCCATGGCGCGCAGCGCACCGAACAGCACGCCACCCTCGCACAGCACCAGGATGGCGAACATTATGTAGAAGCGCCCGGTGATCGGAATCGCAGCGAACCACCGTCGTGTGTGTCGACCTGTCATTACCCGTCCCGCCCCTCGCGAGTGGCCACCTCTCGCTATCGGCGGATTCGGGGAGGACCTTAAGACTGCGCAGAGCGATCGGGCACCACACCGCGCGACCCAGTGCTCAGAATTGCTAACGCGCCGCGAGCGACAGCAGCCCGGCATTTCCTCCGATGGCAGACGTGTTGGTGGTGATGGTCTGCTCAGTCGCGAGGCGATGCAGATAGTGCGGGCCGCCGGCCTTCGGCCCCGTTCCCGAAAGGCCCATGCCGCCGAAAGGCTGCACACCCACGACCGCGCCAATCATGTTGCGGTTGATGTAGACATTGCCCACGCGCAATCCGCGCGCAATCCGCTGCGCCAGCCCGTCGATGCGCGTGTGAATGCCGAGCGTGAGACCGTAGCCGAGCGCGTTCACCGCGGCGATCACGGCGTCGAGATCGCGCGCGCGATACTTGAGGAGGTGCACCACGGGACCGAAAACCTCGCGCTGCATGGACGCGAGCGACTCGATTTCCACGGCCAGGGGCGCGAAGAAGCGGCCTTTGGGGTTTGCGGCCATGGGAGCCCGATGACTCCAGCTCGAACCCTGCACGATCTGCGCCGCATGTTTCCCGAGCATCGCCAACGCATCATCGTCGATGACCGGACCGACATCCGTTTCGAGACGCGCCGGATCGCCGAGCACCAGATCGTCCATGGCGCCGGCTAACAAAGTTCGCACGCGCGGCGCGATCTCCTCCTGCACCAGCAGCACCCGCAACGCTGAACAACGCTGCCCCGCGCTGTTGAATCCCGACTGCACGACATCGAGCACCAACTGCTCGGCGAGCGCGGAGCTGTCGGCGAGCATCACGTTGAGCCCGCCGGTTTCGGCGACCAGCGTGCCGATGGCGCCGGGTCGCGCGGCCATCGATCGTTCGATGAGACGCGCCGTATCGGTGGAGCCGGTGAACACCACGCCCGCGAGCCGTGGATCGCGGGTCAACGCGCCGCCCACCTGCGCGCCGTCTCCGGGAACGAAGTGCAGTGCATCCGGCGGAACGCCGGCCTGCAGCAAGAGGCCCGTGGCGTAGGCCGCCGTGAGCGGCGTTTGTTCGGCGGGCTTGGCAACGACGGCATTGCCGGCGGCGAGTGCCGCGGCGATCTGCCCCGTGTAGATAGCCAGGGGGAAGTTCCACGGGCTGATGCAGCCGAATACTCCCTTGCCACGCAACCGCAGCAGGTTGCGCTCGCCCGTGGGGCCGGGCAGCGTGGCTTCATGGGAGAAATCGCGGCGCGCGCGCGCCGCGTAGTAGCGCAGGAAGTCCACCGCCTCGCGGACTTCGCCGATGGCATCTGGCAGTGTCTTGCCGGCTTCCCGAACACAACGCGCCACCAGCGCCGCCGTGTGTTCCTCGTACAGCGTGGCGGCACGTTCGAGCACCGCCGCGCGGCGCTCGCCACCCGCCGCGTCCCAGTCCTCCTGGGCCAACACCGCCGCGCCGATCGCACTCTCCACCGCCGCCGCATCGGCCGCGATACAACTGCCAATATGCTCAGAGGTGTCTGCCGGATTGAACAGCGACGTGCTCGCGCCCGCGCGCGGTTGGCCTGACACGACAGGCGCCGCGCTCCAGGGCTGCTGTGAGGCGCGCTGACAATCTTTCATGAGCGCATCGACGGCCTGCCCGTCCGCGAAATTGAACCCGGCGGAGTTGGCGCGTTCCGGAGCAAACAGATTCACTGGCAGTGGAATGCGCGGATGGGCGACACGCTCGAGCCCATCGACTTCGGCGATGGGATCGGCCACCACCTCTTCCGCCGGAAGGCTGGCATCGACGATGCGATTGACGAACGACGTGTTGGCGCCATTCTCGAGCAGGCGCCGGACGAGATACGGCAACAGGTCTTCATGCGCGCCGACCGGCGCATATACGCGGCAGGCGTATTTGCCCCAGGGCCCGCGCACCACGCTGTCGTACAGCTCCGCGCCCATGCCATGCAGGCGCTGGAATTCGAATCGGTTCGCGTCGCCGCCAAACACTTCGGCGACATGCGCGATGGTGTGCGCATTGTGGGTCGCGAACTGCGGATAGATGCGCTCTCCGGCGCTTTCGAGCAGGCGCGCACAGGCGAGGTAGGACACGTCGGTGTTCGCCTTGCGCGTGAACACCGGATATCCGGCGAGACCGCGTTCCTGCGCGCGCTTGATCTCGCTGTCCCAGTACGCGCCCTTGACCAGGCGCAGCGTGATGCGCCGGTCGGTTTCGCGCAGCCGCTTCACCAGCCACTCGAGCGTGGCGTGCGCGCGCTTCTGGTAGGCCTGCACTGCGAGGCCAAAGCCGGCGTAACCGCGCGTTATGTCGCTTGCCAGCAGCTTGTCGACTAACAACAACGAAAGTTCGAGCCGCTCGGCTTCCTCGGCGTCGAGCGTCACACCGATGCCGGCGTCCCGGCCCATGCGCACCAGCGATTCGATGACCGGATAGAGCTCGGTCATCACGCGTCGTGTCTGAGAGAACTCATAGCGCGGATGCAGCGCCGACAACTTGATGGAAATGCTGTGCCGCGCCTGGATCGAATCTCGCTTCTCGACGGCACGGCCCACGGCTGCAATCGCGGCGGCATACTTCTCGCGATATCGCTCGGCATCGGCGCGCGTCAGTGCGGCCTCGCCCAGCATGTCGAAGGAATAGCGATAGTCGCGCTCTTCCTTGCCGGCAGCGCGAGTCAGCGCGCTTTCGATGTCGCGCCCCATGACGAACTGATGCCCGAGGATACGCATCGCCTGCTTGAGCGCAGCGCGAGCCACCGGCTCACCCAGTTTCCCGACCAGTCTCGAATACCATGAGCGTGCCTCGCCGACCTCGTTGCGATCGAGCGAGACCACGCGCCCCGTGAGCATGAGTCCCCAGGTCGAGGCATTGACCAGCAGTGAATCGCTGTCACCGAGATGTTCGTCCCAGGCGCCGGTGGGAATCTTGTCGGCAATCAGGCGATCCGCGGTCTCGCCATCGGGGATACGCAGCAGCGCTTCCGCGAGGCACATGAGAATCACACCCTCACGTGATGCCAGGCTGTATTGGCGCAGGAAGGCATCCAGCGCTCCACCGCTGCCGGCTGCGGCACGCACCGCTTGCACCAGCCCCAGGGCGCGGGTCCCGACAGCGCGGGCTGTCACCTCCGGCAATCGGGCCTGATCCGCAAGTGCGCGGATCAGGGGTTGTTCGTCGGTGAGATAGTGCGGATTGATGGCTTTTGCCACGAAATCCGCTCGTTCCAGCAGGGGAAACTTTGTCATGAAGGAAATTCTATTGAATTGCGGTTCGCCCGTCCCAATAGCCGTCCCATGAGCTCATCCTTACCCGCCGTCACGACGGCTACCTTTCCTTCGGAGGTGGTCAACGCCTCCGCCTCGCAACCGGTGTTGGTCGACTTCTGGGCCCCATGGTGCGGGCCCTGTCGCGCGCTCGGGCCGGTGCTCGAGCAGCTCGCCAGCGAAAACGCCGGCAAGGTCAAAGTCGTCAAGGTGAACACCGACGAGAACCAGGATCTGGCGCAGCAGTTTCAGATCCGCAGCATCCCGGCCGTGAAGCTGTTTCGCGGCGGACGTGTCGTCGATGAATTCGTCGGCGCCCAGCCACTGTCGCAGGTTCGAGCATTCCTCGAGCCGCATTTGCCACATGCCTCGGCCAGCGAACTCGCGACCGCGCGCGCGCTCGCCGACCAGGGCGACTATGCCGCCGCGATCACGCAGCTGCGTCAGATCGCGGCGACCGACCCGGCCAACCTCGACGCGCGCCGCGATCTGGCCCGTTTTCTCGCACTCACGGGCGAAGTCATCGAGGCCTCGAAGGTGTTGGGGCAATTGCCGCCGAATGCGCAGTCCGAACCGGCATCGAACGCGGTGCGTGCGCTGATCCACTTCGCGGCGCTCGCCACCGACGATGCGGCGCGCTCGGACGCATCACGCGCCAGTGCCGCTCGGGCCTTGCTGGGCGGCAGTCCCGACGCCGCCATCGAATCTCTGCTCGGCCGGATGCAGGGTGATCGCGCATTCGCCACGCGTGCGGGACGCGAAGATCTCCTGCAGGCATTCGCATTGCTGCCAGCCGATGACACGCGCGTACCGGCGTGGCGCCGCCGCCTCGCCGCGCTGCTCGAACTAATGAATGAAGACATCACCACGGCGGTAAAGGTGCTCGCCGTGACCGGCGGCATCACGCTGATCGTCTGGCTCTGCCTTGTCATGGTGAAAGCAGCGAAACGCGGCGGTGGCGGGATGCGCGGCATCGGCGCCGTCATGATGTTGTTCGGTTGGGGAAACATGCGCGATCCGCGCAACGACACCGTGGCTGAAGCGCAGGACGGGCGCATCCGCAAAGGCACGAACACAGGCGAACCGCTCGATCGCGATCCGCCACGAACCGTAGCTAGTCGCCGGCCGCCTCGCGCCGCAGCCGCTCGGCCTCATCAGCCCCAAGATACGAGCGAATGCCGATACGCGCCACGTAAAGCAGCGGTATCAGCGCGATCGCGGCGGTCATCTTGTACACGTAGTTCACCGTGCCGATCGCAAGGAACTGCGGTATGGACCAGTGCTGCGGCCCGATGACGAAGGCGATGTACAGCACGATGAAACTGTCGAGCAGCTGCGACACCGCCGTGGACGCGGTGGCGCGCAGCCACACGAAGCGTTCGCCGGTCACGCGCAGGATGCGGTGAAAGATCACGACGTCGATGAGCTGACCGACCAGGAACGCAATGATCGATCCGCAAATCGTCCACATTCCCTGGCCGAACAGAATCGCGTAGGCCGCCTGGATATCAGGCACACCCATGCCCTTGTTGATTTCCACCCAGAATGTCGCGGGCGCCAGCGAGATGGCCGCGTACGCCGCCAGGAACGAATAGGCGATCAAACCCACCGCGATCCACGAGATCAGGCGCACGCCGCGCACGCCGAAATACTCGTTGATCACGTCGGTCATGATGAATACGAACGGCCACACGATCACGCCGGCGGTGAAGTTCAACGTGCCGCTGATGCCGAACAACGACCAATTGAACGGCTCGGCACCCACACTCGCTTCGAGTGCGAAGATCTTCACGCCGACGAATTCGCCGATCAGCGCGTTGGTGAGGAAAAATCCCGCCAGGAAAATGAACAGGCGGGTGGCGCGATGATCGGTGGTTCGCATCAGATCGTCTCCGCGTCAGTCACGGCCGCGCAGGCGGCGTAGTTCGCGACGCCCATGTTTGTCCGGTCGCTCGAGCGAGCGCGGCTGCGCGAATGCGGAAACCAGCCGCGACTGCTCGGCGAACTTCTCGCGCGCCGCGCGGGCGGTGTCGGTTTCGGCGTAACACGACTGCGCGATGGGCGCCGCGCCGCGGTTGCGGGGCAATTTCAGGACCTCGCATTCGAAGTCATAACCTTGCCGCTTGAGCGAGAGTCGGTCACCCACACGCACAGCATGCGCTGGCTTGACGCGCTGCCCGTTCACGTGGACCTTGCCACCGGCCACCGCCTCGGCCGCCAGCGTTCGCGACTTGAAGTGCCGCGTGCACCACAGCCAGCGATCGATGCGCAGCGTCGTACCACCACCTTCGGCGCCCTCCGCGTCATCGTGAACTGTCGGTTTGGCCATCTCGGCGGCCAGTATAATTGCGCCAACTTCCCCTTACCCGAGGTTCCTTCGTGGACCCTTCCTTCTACCAACGTTTCGACACCCAGCTCGAAGACCTGCGCCAGCAAGGCCTGTTCAAGTCCGAACGCGTGATCGCCAGCCCCCAGGGCGGCCAGATCCGCGCCAACGACGCCGACGTCATAAACCTCTGCGCTAACAACTACCTGGGGCTCGCCAGTCACCCGGCGATCCGCGAGGCGGCACATCGCGCCATCGACCGGTACGGCTACGGCATGGCGTCGGTGCGCTTCATCTGCGGCACGCAAACCGTGCACAAGCAGCTCGAAGCCGCGCTGTCGCGTTTCCTCGGCACCGAAGACACCATCCTCTATTCCTCGTGCTGGGACGCGAACGGCGGACTGTTCGAAACCGTGCTCGGTGAAAACGACGCCATCATTTCGGATGCGCTCAATCACGCCAGCATCATCGACGGCGTCCGGCTCTGCAAAGCGCGCCGCTTGCGCTACGCAAATCGCAACCTCGCCGAGCTCGAACAACACCTGAAGGATTCGCAGGACTGCCGTACGCGGCTCATCGCCACCGATGGCGTGTTCTCCATGGACGGCAGCATCGCGCCGCTCGCCGAGATCTGCGACCTCGCCGACAAGTACGGCGCCCTGGTCATGGTCGACGACTCGCATGCCACCGGCTTCATGGGTAAAGGCGGACGCGGCACGCCGGAGCACTGTGGCGTCACCGGGCGCATCGATTTCCTCACCGGCACCTTCGGCAAAGCCCTCGGTGGTGGCAGCGGCGGCTACACCTCCGGCAAGGCCAACGCGATTGCGTGGCTGCGTCAGCGTTCGCGCCCGTACCTGTTTTCGAACAGCATTCCGCCGGTGGTCGCCGCCGTCACGCTGCGCGCGCTCGATCTCGTCGAGAACATGCCGCAGCTGCGCGAAACCCTGTTCGGCCATGCGCGAAAATTTCGCGCCGGCATGCAGGGCGCCGGCTTCAAACTACTGCCCGGCGAGCATCCCATCATCCCCGTGATGATCGGCGACGCGGCGCTGGCCGCGCGTTTCGCCGACCAGCTGCTGAGCGAGGGCGTGTACGTCATCGGCTTCTCGTTTCCGGTGGTGCCGAAGGGCGAAGCGCGCATCCGCACGCAGATGTCCGCGGCCTGAGCGACGCGCAACTGGATCGCGCGCTGGCGGCCTTCATCAAGGTCGGCCGCGACATGGAGCTCATCAAATGAAAGCACTGGTCAAGAGTGAAGCCCGCCCCGGCATCTGGATGAAGGACATCGCGGAGCCCAAGGTCGGCCCCAACGATGTGCTCATCAAGATCGCCAAGACCGCGATCTGCGGCACCGACATGCACATCTATCTCTGGGACGCCTGGGCGCAGAAGACCATCCCGGTGCCCATGGCCGTCGGCCACGAATACTTTGGCCGCATCGTCGACATGGGCAGCGAAGTGCGCGGCTTCGCGCTCGGCGATCGCGTGTCCGGCGAAGGCCATCTCACTTGCGGCCATTGCCGCAATTGCCGCGCCGGGCGCCGCCACCTCTGTCGCAACACCGTGGGCGTGGGTGTGGACCGGCAGGGCTGTTTCGCCGAGTACCTGTGCATCCCCGCGAGCAACGCGTTCAAGCTCACCGACGCGATCACCGACGACATCGCGAGCATCCTCGATCCGTTCGGCAACGCCACTCACACCGCCCTCGCCTTCAACATGGTGGGCGAAGACGTGCTGATCACCGGCGCCGGCCCCATCGGCATCATGGCGGTCGCCATCGCCCGGCGCGTGGGCGCGCGCCACGTGGTCATCACCGACGTGAACGACTACCGGCTGGGCCTCGCGAGGAAGATGGGCGCCACGCGCGCCATCAACGTCACGCGCGAAAAACTCGACGACGCCATGCACGAGCTCGGCATGCAGGAGGGATTCGACGTGGGACTGGAGATGTCCGGCAACCCGAGTGCATTCCGCGACATGCTCCGAACCATGCATCACGGCGGCAGCGTGGCCTTGTTAGGCATCCCGCCCGGCGACACCGCCATCGACTGGAACCAGGTGATCTTCAAGGGCCTCAACATGCGAGGCATCTACGGCCGCGAGATGTTCGAGACCTGGTACAAGATGGCGGCGCTGCTGCAGGGCGGACTCGACATCACGCCGGTCATCACGCATCACTTCCCCATCCAGGAATTCCTGCAGGGGTTCGAGACCATGGGATCGGGTCAGTCGGGCAAGGTCATCCTCGACTGGGGAACCCTTAGTTAGGCGCTAGCGCGCCACTCTTAACGGCGCCGATGCGGCGCCGTCCGTGAGAAGCTAAGAAATAAATACTACCGGACGTCGCAGAAGCAGTAGGCGTACCGGTTGTCGCGCGCGTTCATGCGCGACCAGCGCGTGAGTTCGCGCTGCAGCGGCTCGAACTCACGGGCGACCTGCAGCGCGGGAATGTGCGCCGCGATGTCGCCGACGAAGTTCGTCGCGAACCAGACCTTGATCTGCAGAGCCAGCGATTCGGCCCAGGACAATTCGGGCTCGATGCGCTCGACTTCGTAGTCGTCGGACAGTTCGGCGAGCCTGGCCGCGGACTTCACCGCCTGGTCGAACAGGCCGAGATGATCGACGAGACCGTTGCTCTTGGCGTCGGTCCCGATCCACACACGACCCTGCGCGATGGCATGCACTTCGTCGCGGGTCTTCTTGCGGCCTTCAGCCACGTGCCCGAGAAACTCTTCGTAACCACGCTCGATGAATGACTGCAGCAGCACCTTGGCGTCTTCGCCGAGCGGGCGGTCGAGGCGCAACTGACCGGAGAGTTTGGTCGTTCCCACGCCATCGACGCTCACACCGAGTTTGTTGAGCGTGTTCTGGAAAGTCGGTATGGCGCCGAAGATGCCGATGGAACCGGTGATAGTGGCCGGATGCGCCCAGATTTCGTCGGCGGAGCTCGCGATGTAGTAACCGCCCGACGCGGCAAGATCGCCCATGGACACCACGACGGTTTTGCCGGCTTCCTGCGCGGCTCGCACTTCGCGATAGATCTGCTCGGAGGCGAACACGCTGCCCCCGGGACTATCCACGCGCAGCACGATGGCTTTGACGTCATCGTCCTCGCGCGCCTGGCGAATGAGCATGGCGGCGGTTTCACCGCCCACCGTTCCGGGCGGCTGCGAGCCATCGAGGATCTCGCCCGCAGCGACGATGACGCCGATCTTGTCCTTGCCGCCGCTTCTCGCGCGCTTCTCGGCCTGCACCACGCGAAGGTAATCCTCGAGTGACGTGGAGTTGTACGACTCGCCGGCGTCGCTCTTGTCCGCTTCGACCTTCTCTTCGGTCTTCTTCGAATCCCCGCCGACGAGCTCGACCATGCGCCGCTCGACGTCGAGCGATGACTTCAGCCCGGTGACCAGTTTTGCATCCAGCGCCACTTTCGCTGAATTGCCTTTCGCCGCCAGCATGGCGGGCACGGAATTGTTGACGTAGTCGGAGATGTCGGTGGGCGTGAGGCCACGCGCCTCAGCCACGGCCTTGCGGTAGTTGAACCACAGCCCGTTCAGGTACGCGAGACTCTCCTCGCGATCCTCGGGCGACATGTCGGAGCGGACGTAGACTTCGGCAGCGCTCTTGTACGCGCCCACGCGGAACAGATTGACCTCGACGCCAAGCTTGTCGAGCAGATCTTTGTAGTACGTGCGGTAGCGGTCGTAACCGTCGATGGCGACCAGGCCCATCGGATCGAGGTAGATCTCGTCGGCTGCCGAGGCGACGTAATAGCTCTCCTGCAGGTACGAAGTGGCGTGCGCGACCACCTTCTTGCCCGAGCTGCGGAAGTCCTTGATGGCGGCGGTAAGTTCCGCGAGGGTCGGTTGCCCGCCGGCCGTCATGGAGTTGAGATCGAGGACCACCGCGGAGATACGCGCGTCCTTCTTCGCGGCCTTGAGCGCGTCGACCAGGTCCCAGAGCAGGGTTTCTTCCCGCGCATCGCCCTGCACACGGGCCATCGCCTGGTCCACCGCGCTGCCGGAGAGTTGCTCGACGATCTCGCCCTTGGGCTCGATCACCAGCGCGGACTTGTCCGCGATATGCGGAATCGAAGTTCGCAGGGCTCCGACGACAAAGCCGAAGATCGTCAGCAGCACCACGAGGTGCAGGAACTTGCGCAGCCCGTCGAGGCCGCGCCAGATGCCAACGAAGATCCGGCCGATCATGTCGCCGAAGCCTTGCTCAAGAAGTTAGACCTTCTCTTCGATGCGCGCGGCCTTGCCGGACAGGTCACGCAGGTAGTACAGCTTGGCGCGACGGACGCTGCCGCGGCGCTTTACTTCGACTTCGCTGATCGACGGGCTGTGCGTCTGGAACACGCGTTCCACGCCTTCGCCGTGCGAAATCTTGCGCACGGTGAACGAGGAGTTGAGGCCGCGGTTGCTCTTGGCAATGACCACGCCTTCGTAAGCCTGCGCGCGCTCGCGATCGCCTTCCTTCACCTTGACCTGCACGATCACGGTGTCGCCCGGATTGAAGTCCGGGAGCTTGCGCGTCGCACGCGCCTTTTCGAGTTCTTGAATGATGCTGTTAGCCATGTCTGTCACCTTCGCGTTCTGCGAGAAATTCGTCGAGGAGTTTCGCCGCATCCGCCGGCAATTCTCCTCGTGCAATCAAATCTGGTCTGCGCAACCACGTTCGCGCAACCGCCTGCTTCAACCGCCAGCGCTGAATGTCAGCGTGGTGCCCGCCCTGAAGAACGTCGGGCACCGTCCGGCCTTCGAACTCCACCGGCCGCGTGTAATGCGGCCAGTCGAGCAAACCATCGTCGAAAGACTCTTCGACCGCGGAGCGTTCGTCCCCGAGTACTCCCGGAATCAAACGCGCCACCGCATCGATGATCACGAGCGCGGGAAACTCACCCCCGGACAGCACGTAATCGCCTACCGACACTTCTCTATCTATGCGCGATTCGATGACCCGTTCGTCGAGTCCCTCGTATCGCCCCGCCACCAGCGTGAGGCCCGGCAGCTTCGAAAATTCACTCGCCAGCGCCTGCGTGAAAGGCACGCCCTGCGCTGACATATATATACGTGGCGACCCTGCCGGCTGCCGCGCTGCCGCGGCATCGATCGCCTTCGAAATCGGCTCGGGCTTCAGGACCATTCCCGGCCCGCCACCATAAGGCCGATCGTCCACCGTGCGGTGCACGTCTGCAGTGTGCGCGCGAGGGTCCTCACATTGGACACTCAGCAAACCGCGCTCAACCGCCCGTCCCAGCACCCCGAACTTCAACGCCTGCTGGATGAGCTCGGGAAACAATGTCACGACTTCGATGCGCATGAGTCGTGTCAGAAATCCTCGGGCCAATCCACCACCAGGCTGCGTGCGTCCTTGTCGACGCTGCGCAGGTGTTCGCGAGTCACCGGTACCAGGTGCTCCCGCTCACCCTGAATCACCATCACCGTGTTGCCCGGCGTGTCGATGTAATGATCGACGGCTCCCAGCAACGCACCTTCCAGATTTCTCACCTCGAAACCGACCAGGTCGTCGCGATAGTGTTCGCGCCCTTCCGTCGGCGGCAGCGCCTCGTGTTCGACGAGGATCATCTGCCCGGTCAACCTGCTCGCGGCGTCGCGTTCGTCGACACCTTCGAGCCGCGCGATCCAGCCATTACCCTGCGCGCGCACCTCTAACAACTTCGCTTCGCGAGTCACCCCGCTGCCAGACTTCAACTGCCAGAGGGGCCACTCAAACAATCTTTGCGGCGGGTCGGTGAACGACTGCACTCGCAACCAGCCGCGCACACCGTGCGCCGCTCCCAACCTGCCGACTTCAATGTGGCTCGGTTTCACCGCGCCTCCTCGGCAAATCAGTCGATCAGACTGGGCAGATCAGGCGTTCGCCTTGCGGAACGTCGTCACCAGCTGCTTCACGCGGTCGGACTGCTGCGCGCCCTTGGACAGCCAGTATTCGATGCGAGGGATGTCGAGCTTGAGCTTGGTTTCGGACTTCACCGCTTTCGGGTTGAAGAAACCGACCTGCTCCAGGCTCTTGCCACCCTGGCGCTTGCGGCTGTCGGTCACCACGACGTGATAGAACGGCGTGTTAGTGGCACCGCGGCGGGTCAGACGAATTGTCACCATGTAAATAAACCTTCAAGTTGCGTAGCCCCGGGGCGAATTACCCGTCCCGGCCGGCCAAAAAAGAGCGCGGATTCTACGCAAACCAATGGGTTAGGGAAAGGGAGTTTTGCTACTGGCCGGGGAACCCCGGGGGCACCCCGCCCTTGAAGGCCTGGAGCATGCGCTTCATGCGCCCCCCGGCCATGCTTTTCATCATTTTCTGCATTTCCATGAACTGCTTCATGAGCTTATTGACGTCCTGAACCTGTACTCCGGCCCCGGCGGCGATGCGTCGGCGGCGGGAGCCGTCCAGGAGGGCCGGGTTTCGGCGCTCCTTGCGGGTCATGGAATTGATGATGGCGATCTGACGGCGGACGTCTTTGTCGCCCCCATCAGCCGGCAGGGACGCGCCCTTCATGGCGGCCTGGGGCAACTTGTCCATCAGGGCCCCGACGCCACCCATTTTCTGAACCTGTTCGAGCTGGCTCTTGAGGTCGACCAGATCGAACCCCTTGCCCTTGGCGACCTTCTTGGCGAGTTTCTGCGCTTCCTCGACATTGACCTGCTTCTGCACCTGCTCGACCAGGGCAACAACGTCTCCCATGCCGAGGATGCGTCCGGCCATGCGCTCGGCATCGAAGGGCTCGAGTGCGTCTAGCTTCTCGCCGACACCCACCAGCACGATGGCCTTGCCCGTAACCTCGCGCACCGACAACGCTGCACCGCCGCGCGCGTCGCCGTCCGCCTTGGTGAGGATGACGCCGGTAAGGTCGAGGGCTGCACCAAACGCGCGCGCGGAATTGACCGCGTCCTGGCCGGCCATCGCGTCGATGACAAACAACCGCTCGTGGGTTTCCACGGCGCGTTCGATCTCCTTCACCTCTTCCATGAGTTCGGCGTCGACGTGCAGACGGCCAGCGGTGTCGACGATGAGCACGTCGTAGACGCCCTTGCGCGCCGCATCGAGCGCATCACGCGCGATATTCGCCGGCTTTTGCTTGCCGTCGGTCGGGAAAAACCCGGCACCGACCTGTTCCGCCAGTCGCTGCAACTGCAGAATGGCCGCCGGACGACGGACGTCCGTGCTGACTAACAACACGCGTTTCTTGTGGGACTCCATGAGCCAGCGCGCCAGCTTGCCCGCGGTGGTGGTCTTGCCCGCACCTTGCAGGCCGGCTAACAACACGACCACCGGCGGCTGCGCGCGCAACTCGAATCGCGGCCGCTCGCCGCCCATGATCGCGACGAGTTCCTTGTGCAGGATGCCAACGAACGCCTGCCCGGGCGTGAGGCTGGCGGTCACCTCGGCGCCCAGCGCCTTCTGTTTCACGCGCTCGATGAAGGTCTTGACCACCGGCAGCGCGACGTCCGCCTCGAGCAGGGCCATGCGCACCTCGCGCAAGGACTCGCCCACGTTTTCTTCGGTGATGCGGCCCCGGCCGCGCAGCGTGTCGACCGTGCGGGACAACCGCGCCGTCAGGTTCTCAAAAAGTGCCATAGGGGGCGGATTATAGAAGCCCTATGCTATGGGGCATATGCAAAACGCACCGTCCTACATCCTTGGCATCGCGCTCGTAGTCCTGCTGCTACTGATCGCCTTCTCCTCGGGCACGGAAGTGGCCATGTTGTCGGCCAATCGTTACAAGATTCGCGCGGCCGCCAAGGCCGGCAAACGTACCGCCAAGGCGCTCGATGCCTTGTTGTCCAAGCCCGAGAGCTGGCTCGGCGCCAACCTGGTGCTGCTCGCGCTCGCGAGCGTCGCGGCGTCTTCGATCGCAACCTTGTTAGCGCAGCGCACCCGGTATGAGCACGCCATCCCGGTCACCATGGCAGTGCTGTCCATTGTCATGATCGTGTTCTGCGAGCTGGCGCCGAAGATCTACGCTGCGTTGAGACCCGACCCGGTGGCGCTGTCGTCCACCTACATCTACAAGACGCTGGTCTTCGTGATGACGCCGGTGAGCTGGTTCACCAACAAGGCGGCCTATGGGTTCCTTCGAGCGTTCGGCGTGAAACCCGTGAACGAAAGCGGTCAGGCCATGTCGCCCGAAGAACTGCGCTCAGTGGTGGCCGAGGCCGGCCCGATGATCCCCACGCGTCACCGGCAGATGCTGCTGTCGATCCTCGATCTCGAGCATGTGACCGTGAACGACATCATGATCCCGCGTCAGGAAATCGCCGCGATCAATGCCGATGACAACTGGGAAGACATCCTCGACCAGCTACGGCAGACACCTCACACGCGCCTGCCGCTGTTTGAAGGCGATCTCGATAACCTGGTCGGCATCGTGCACATGAAACGCGTGGCGCAGGAATTGGCGCGCGATACGCTGACACGCGAACGGCTGATCGAGCTCGCGCGCGTGCGCGAGCCCTACTTCGTGCCCGAAGGCACGTCGCTGACCATGCAGCTCAACCAGTTCCAGCGCAATCGCCGGCGCCTCGCGTTCGTGGTCGACGAATACGGCGACATCCAGGGTTTCGTCACCCTCGAAGACATCCTCGAAGAGATCGTCGGCGAATTCACCACCGATCCGGCCACGGTGACGCACAAACACGTGCATCGCGAATCGGCGGGCGTTTTCATCATCAATGCCAGTGCGACGGTTCGCGCGGTCAACCGTTCGCTCGGATGGCAGCTGCCCACCGATGGACCGAAGACATTGAACGGCTTGCTCGTCGAGCAGATCGAAACGCTGCCCGAGGCAGGCGACCGCGTCGAGGTGGGCGAGTACCAGTTCGAGGTGCTGCAGATCGGCGAGAACACCATCCGCACCGTGCGTGCGCGCCGCGATAATAATTCTTCAGGGCTAACGCCCACATAGGAAAACGGCGCCGAGGCGGCGCCGTCCGTGAAATGCTCAGAGGCCCATCAGGCGAGTGCGAGTTTCAGCGCGTCTTCCAGGCGCGTGAACTCGTGCACGCGTAATCCTTCGATGGGGGTTCGCGGTGCGTTCTCTTTCGGAATCAGCGCGACGTTGAATCCCTGCTTGGCAGCCTCGCGCAGCCGCTCCTCACCGTAGGCCACTGGACGCAGCTCGCCCGTCAGGCCGATCTCGCCGAAAGCGACCATTTGCTGGGCGATGGGCTTGTCGGCAAGGCTCGACGCCAGCGCCAGCGCTACCGGCAGATCGCAGGCGGTTTCCGTGACTTCGAGCCCGCCCACCAGATTCACGAAGACGTCGTGCTCCTGCAGCGAAACTCCGGCGTGACGATTCATCACGGCTAACAACATGGCGA
Organism: uncultured Pseudomonadota bacterium; assembly: GCA_963736955.1. Classification (GTDB taxonomy): domain Bacteria; phylum Pseudomonadota; class Gammaproteobacteria; order Steroidobacterales; family Steroidobacteraceae; genus CADEED01. Next base: position 52,385 of record CAVTQT010000008.1, on the reverse strand, counting down.
TGCGCTGGGCGTCGAGCCCCTGCGCCACGCGGCGGGGGGAACCAAAACGCATGCGATCGACCAGCGCCTGAAGTTCGACGAGCAGTGGCCTGCGGCCATCGCGCGTCACCGTCACAATGCTGCCCGGGGCCGGCGCGCCCGATCTCGCCAGGAAAATTGCCGATGGGTTGCGCACTTCGCGCAGCCCGGACTCGCCCATGTGGAAGAACGCCAGCTCCCCTACCGAACCGAAACGGTTCTTGGTCGCGCGCACATTGCGGAAGCGGCTCGATGCATCGCTCTCGAAGTACAACACGGTGTCGACCAGATGCTCGAGCACCCTGGGACCTGCGATCGCGCCATCCTTGGTCACGTGACCCACAAGGATCACGCTGACCCCGGAGCTCTTGGCGAAGCGAACCAGCTGCGCGGTGCATTCTTTGAGCTGGGTGATGGCGCCGGCGGCGGTCCCCACCGATGACAGCTGCACCGTCTGGATGGAGTCCACGATCAGCAGTTTCACCGCCTCATCGCGGGCGCGCGCCATCATGGCGTCCAGATCCGTGTCGGCGACTACTCGAAGGTGCGAGCCGGACACACCGAGGCGCCTGGCGCGCACGCCGATCTGGGCGACGGATTCCTCGGCGGACAAATACAGGGTGGGCGTGACCCGCGCCGCGTGGTTGGCAAGCTGCAATAGCAGCGTGGATTTGCCGATGCCGGGTTCGCCGCCTAGCAAAGTGACAGACCCCGGAATCAGTCCGCCCCCGAGGACCCGGTCCAGTTCCAACATGCCCGTCTGAAGGCGGGGAAGCTCCCCGCCTGCGAGTTCGGCCAGTTCCACCGGCGGTGGAACGGCAGCCGCCGGCGCGGACGGACGACGAACGACGGACCGCTGCTCCAGCGTATTCCACTGCGAACATTGCGGGCACTGACCCTGCCATTTCAGCGTTTCAGCGCCGCAATCGGCGCAGACAAAGACGATCGCCGGCTTGGCCATCCTCAGCTACCTCGGGGACCGGGAGCCGAAAGCGTGACGGGGTTCATGCCTTGAAAGCTGCCCGGGCTGGTGGGGCACCTAGTGTGCAGTAGTCCGGTGCGCTTGGGCCTTAATGGCATTAGCATTGCGTCCCTAGGTTGTTGATTTGCCGATCAGCTTGGCGGCGAAGTGTGACTTATTGCGAAGGCTGCCACCTGCGCTTCCGGTAGGTTACGGCGTCTGCGGGGAAGGTACGGCGCGCTTTGCGGCCGTGATGGTCTCTTTTTGAGCATTGAGCATTGGTGTGATCGAAGAACACGCTGAAAAACGAAAGTGTCTGGGCCAGCCATGACTCTCAAGGGCAAGTTGACCTTTGTCGGACAGACCGACACGGGCCGCGTCCGTGAGCACAACGAAGACACCATCGCCTCCGATGTCGACGTCGGCTTGTTAGTGCTGGCCGACGGCATGGGCGGTTACAACGCAGGCGAAGTTGCCAGCGGCATCGCCGTCAAGACCATCACCAACCTGGTGCGCGAAGGCCTGGCGCGCGAGGATCTCGGCGCGCTTGATCGCGCCACTGGACTCACACGCCCTTCGATTGTGCTGCGCGACGCAATCACGCGCGCCAACAAGATCATCTATCAAACCGCCCGATCCCAGGCCGAATGCGAAGGCATGGGCACGACGGTGGTTGCCGCCCTCTTCTACGACAACAAGATTTCGATCGCACACGTGGGTGATTCGCGCCTCTATCGCCAGCGCGGCAGCCAGATCTCACAGGTCACGATGGACCACTCGCTGCTGCAGGAACTCGTGGATCGCGGCTTCTATTCCCCGGAAGAGGCACAGCGGGCAGCCAACAAGAATTACGTGACCCGCGCCTTGGGTGTCGAACCCCAGGTCGAGGTCGAAGTGCAGGAGCATCCGGTCGACAAGGGCGATATCTTCATTCTTTGCTCGGACGGCCTGTCCGACATGGTGGAAGATGAAGACATCCGTTTAACTATAAGTACCTTTGGTGCTAATCTAGATACGGTTGCTAAGCAGTTGATTCAGTTAGCCAACGAGAACGGTGGTCGTGACAACGTCTCGGTGGTGCTCGCGCAGGCGGTCGAACCGTTTCCCGCGAGTCGCGGAGTGATGGACAAACTTCTTGGCTGGTTCAGTTAAGGGAAGGCGAAAACAATGGCACGTCTGGTATTGAGCCTGGATAACCAGGTCCTCGCCGAATACAACATGAACAAGGAGCGGTACACCATTGGCCGCCTCCCCGATAACGACATCCGCATCGACAACTCGGCGGTGTCGGGTCATCACTCGCTCATCATCAACATCCTCAACGACTCGTTCCTCGAGGATCTGAACAGCACCAACGGCACGTACGTCAACGGCAAGCTCATCAAGAAGCATGCGTTGCAACACGGCGATGTGGTCACCGTGGGTCATCACCAGCTGCGTTTCGTCGAAGACGACGAGGCCCAGGACGAATTCGAAAAGACGATGGTCATCCAGCCGTCGTCGCGCCCCGCCGCGGAAAAGATGCAGGCGGCCAAGGACCGGGCAGAAAAGCTTTCAGCGGACGTTTCGGCCAGCGGAGTGCGCAAGGGTATCGACGGCAAGGTGCCGGTCAAGAAGGCCAAGCTGCAGGTGCTCTCTGGTTCCTTCGCGGGCCGCGAGCTCGAGTTGAACAAGGCGCTGACCACGCTCGGCCGGCCGGGCATCCAGGTGGCCGCCATCACGCGCCGCCAGGACGGGTTCTTCATCGTGCACGTCGACAGCGATACGCCTAACAACTTTCCGCTGGTCAACGGCACCGCCATCGGCAGCCAGGCACGCAAGCTCACGGACAACGACGTGATCCAGCTCGCCGGCGTCAAGATGGGCTTCTTCGAGGCTTGATCAGGCCTACGGCCACATAGGAAAACACCGGCGAAGCGCCGGTGTCCGTAAAATGTTAAGAGGGCCGGTGTAACACCCGGCCCTTTTCATTTCAGCTCGAGTGGCACTCGCTGGCTGACGCCGCACAGCAACTCATAGGGAATGGTGCCGGCGTGCGCGGCCACCTCCTCCACCGGCAGCCCTTCGCCCCAGATGATGGCTTTGTTCCCCGTGGACACCTTCTGCGCGCCGGTTACATCGACCGCGATCATGTCCATCGACACTCGGCCCACGAGTTCGTAGCGCGCGCCGCCAATGAGCACGGGCGTGCCATTCGCGAGATGCCGCGGCAGGCCATCGCCATATCCCGCGGCGAGAATGGCGATGGTGCTGTCGCGCTCGGCGCGCCAGGCGCCCGCATATCCCACCGTTTCGCCGCGCTTCACGTCGCGCACGGTGAGCACGGTGGTTTCGAGCGTCATGACGGGTTTGAGTCCGTGCGTGTAGGCCGTTTCGTTGCCGAATGGCGAAACCCCGTACAGCGCCAGGCCCGGCCTCACCCAATCGCCCTGCGCATTCGGCCATCCCAGGATGGCCGCGGAGTTGCCGATGCTCGTCACGAGTCGTTGCGGCCCGGACGCCAACCCGCTTTCGACGAGGGCCGACTGAAATCGGGTGAGCTGCGTGCCGGTCATGGACTGGTCGATTTCATCGGCGCGTGCCAGGTGCGTCATCACGCGCAGCTCCAGCGCCGGAACCGTGAGCGCACGCAGGCGCGCAAGCGCATCGGCAAATTTTTCCGGCCTGAAACCCAGGCGATTCATTCCGGTGTCGATCTTCATCCAGATGACGAAACGACGCGCGTCGCGATGCGCCTCGAGTAGTTTGATCTGCAGGGGATCGTGGACCACGAGCTCGAAGCGATGATGCGCCGCCTCGGCGAGCTGCTCGGCGCTGAAGACACCCTCGAGCAGCACGATGGGCGCGCGCACGCCGGCTGCGCGCAGCGCCATGCCTTCTTCGAGGCGCGCCACCGCGAAGCTGTCGGCATCGGCGAGCGCCAGCGCCGTCGACACGAGCCCGTGTCCGTAGGCATTGGCCTTGATGACGGCCATGACCTTCGCGCGCGGCGCGTAGGCGCGGATGGTGCCGAGGTTGTGACGCAGCGCGGCGGTGTCGATGAGCGCGCGGATCAACCGGATCAACGCATGATTCCTTCGCCGTAAGCCGGATCCGCGTAGTTCTCGAAGCGGCTGAACTGACCGCGGAACGTCAGGCGGATGTCGCCCGTTTCGCCGTTGCGATGCTTGGCCAGGTCGATGTCGGCGACGCCCTTCTTCGGCGTCTCCTTGTTGTAGACCTCTTCGCGGTAGATGAGCAGGATCATGTCCGCGTCCTGTTCGATGGCGCCGGATTCGCGCAGGTCCGACATCACCGGCCGCTTGTTCTCGCGCTGCTCCACGCCGCGATTCAGCTGCGACAGCGCGATCACCGGGCAGTGGATTTCCTTCGCCAGTGCCTTCAGGCCGCGCGAGATCTCGGAGATTTCGGTGGCGCGATTCTCCTTCGTTCCCGGCACCGACATGAGCTGCAGATAGTCGACGACGATCAGATCGAGCCCGTGCTCGCGCTTGATGCGTCGCGCGCGCGCGCGCAGCTCCGTCGGCGTGAGCGCCGGCGTGTCGTCGATGAAGATCTTCGCGTCCTGGAGCTGCTTGGTGGCGCCGGTGATGCGCGGCCAGTCGTCTTCGGAAAGCTTGCCGCTGCGGATATTGCCCAGGTGCACGCTGCCCACCGAGGACAACATGCGCGTGAGCAACTGATCGGCCGGCATTTCGAGCGAGAAGATGGCGACCGAAGCGCGCACGCCTTCCTTGAGCGCCGCGTGCTCGGCGATGTTGATGGCGAGCGTGGTCTTTCCCATCGACGGACGGCCCGCGACGATCAGCAGATCGCCACCGCGCAGGCCGCCGGTCTTGGAGTCGAAATCGATGAAGCCCGTGGGCAGGCCGCGCGGCTTGTTGGGGTTGTTGTACAGATCGTCGATCTGATCGATCAGCGCCGGCAGCGCCTGGCGTGCGCTCACGTATCCCTTGCCGCGCGCTCGAGCCTTCGGCGATCGCGAAAATGCGCCGTTCGGCCTTTTCCACGAGATCGCGCGCGCTTTCGCCTTCCTCGCTCCAGACCGAACCCGCGATCTCGCCGCCGGCGCTCACCAGCTCGCGCAGCAGCGCGCGCTCCTTCACGATCTCGGCGTAGGCGCGCACGTTGGCGGCGCCCGGAGTATCGCGCGTCAGCGTGCCGAGGTACGCAAGCCCGCCGGCATCATTGAGTTTGCCCAGGCGCTGCAGGTGTTCGGAAACCGTGACCGGGTCGCAGGGCTGAGCCTCGCCCGCGAGCGCAGCGATGCTTTCGAAGATGAGCGCGTGGTCGGGGCGGAAAAAATGATCGGCGACGACCACGTCGCCGACGTTGTCCCAGGCCGAGCGATCGAGCATCAGGCCGCCGAGCACCGCTTGCTCCGCTTCGCTCGGAGTGAGGCGGCGTGCGCAGGTCGGAGGTGCCCGTTGGGTCTACGACGAAATTTGGGCGTGCTGGACATGTGATTGGAAACCCCCGATTGCGTCGACTCTAAAAACAAACGCCCCGTGAGTCCATCACGGGGCGCTGTGTCTTCGCAGAAATTCCGGAAGCCCTTGCGGCCCGGCGAAATTTTCTTTTCTTTAGTCTTCGGCAGTGATCACCACCGGCAGCTGCACGTCGATGTCCGTGTGCAGATGCAGGGTGATCGTGTGATCGCCAACCGTGCGCAGCGGGCCGGTGGGCAGACGCACTTCAGCACGCGCCAGCTTGTGGCCGGCCTTGGTGCAGGCTTCGGCGATGTCGGCCGTGCCGATCGAGCCGAACAGCTTGCCTTCGGTGCCCGCCTTGGCGGTGATCTGCAGCTTGAACTCCTTGAACGCGGCGGCGCGGCTCTCCGCATCCTGGAACTGATCGCGCGCGATCTTCTCCAGCTCGGCGCGACGCGCTTCGAACTTCTTGACGTTCTCGGGCGTGGCGAGCGTGGCCTTGCCTTTCGGCAGCAGGAAGTTGCGGCCGTAGCCGGACTTCACCTTCACGCGATCGCCGATGTTGCCGAGGTTGGCAACCTTGGTGAGCAGAATGACGTCCATGGTTTATCTCAATGCTGGTCGGTGTACGGCAGCAGCGCGAGGTAACGCGCACGCTTGATCGCCGACGAGAGCTGGCGCTGGTAGAACGCCTTCGTGCCCGTGATGCGGCTCGGAACGATCTTGCCGGTCTCGGTGATGTACTGCTTGAGCGTGCCCAGATCCTTGTAGTCGATCTGCTTCACGCCTTCGGCGGTGAAACGGCAGAACTTGCGACGGCGCGAGAACGAGCGGTTGCCACCGCCGCCGCCACCACCACCGACCACCCGGACCACTACGACGCGGTTTATCGTCTTTCATTACAGCGTTTACTCCCATGTCATCGTCATCGCTGGCGAACGGCGAGTCGTCACGGCTGCGGCGCGGGCCGCCTTCCTTCTCTTCCTGCGCGGCCTTCGCCATCGGCGAGGGCTCGGTCACGGCTTCGTCCATGTTCACGACGAGGTGACGCAGCACCGCATCGGAGAACCGGAACGCACCGGTGAGCTCGGTCAGAGTCTTCTGGTCGCATCTCGACGTTCAGCAGCACGTAGTGCGCCTTGTGGACCTTGGAGATCGGGAAGGTCAGCTGGCGACGGCCCCAGTCTTCGAGACGATGCACGGCGCCGCCACCGGCGGAAATCATTCCGCGGTAGCGCTCGACCATGGCCGGGACTTGTTCGCTCTGGTCCGGATGGACCAGGAACACGATTTCGTAATGCCTCATGTAATCTCCTTATGGATGTTAGCCACCCGATCTGAGGTTGACGGTGTGGCAAGGAGAACCGGCGGAGGTCTCTGCAGACTTCATCCGGCTCAAAACGGGCGCGAAGAATACTCAAGCGCCGGCAGTTGTTGCAAGCACTTAGCGCTATTTACCTTTCATTTCAATGACTTAAGGCACGCTGCCGCAGGGCCTCGTAGAGCAGCATTCCCGAGGCCACCGACACGTTCAGGCTCTCCACGGCGCCCTGCTGGGGCAGCCGGACGGTCAGATCGCAGGTCTCGCGGGTCAGCTGGCGCAGGCCCGACCCTTCCGCGCCCATCACCAGGGCAATCGGCCCGCGAGAGGTCGGTTTCGTGCGCAAGTTTCGGCGCTTCGGCGTCGGCGCCCACGATCCACAGCCCGGCCTCCTTGAGCAGACGCAGCGTGCGCGCGAGGTTGGTGACCACGGCGATCGGCGTCGTCTCGGCCGCGCCCGGCCGCCACCTTGCGCACCGTGGCGTTCATCTGCACGGCGCGATCCTTCGGGAATCACCACGGCGAGCGCGCCGCAGGCGTCGGCCGTGCGCAGGCAGGCGCCAAGATTGTGCGGATCCTGCACGCCGTCGAGCACGAGCACGAACGGCGGGTTGCCGGGCTCGTTTTCGAGCTGCGCGGTGATCGCGCGCCATCAGTTCCTCTTCGCGCCACTGGCGAGCGGCAGCACCTCGACGAACACGCCCTGGTGCACGGCATCGCCGAACAGCTGCTTGAACACCGCCGGCGCGCGCGCGCTTCACGGTCTTGCCGGCCTTCTGCGCCAGCGTCTGGATCTCCGTCATCGCGCGGATCGGCGCGCCCTTCGGCGATGGTCACGCTGCGTAACGCGCTCCGCGTGCCGCGTCAGCAGCGCGCGCACGGCGTGCAGCCCGTAAACCTTTTCGCTCATGCCCTGCCCTTGCCTCGCGGCTTGGCCTGCGCGATGCGGCGACTTCTGCATTCCGATCTTCCCGGGCGTGTCGAGCGTCACGAGCGACAGGTCCACGAGTCCCTCGATGGGATTCACGCTGGTCACGATGACGTGCACGCGCGCGCCGAGCGACAGGCGACGTTTGTTAGTCCTTCCGACCCAGGCGCGGCCGCCCGGCTCCATGACGTATTCGTCGTCGCGCAGGTTGTCGATGTGCAGCAGGCCGTCGGTACCGACCGCCGTGAGCTGCACGAAGGCGCCGAACTCGACCACCGTCGTGATGAGCCCTTCGAAGGTCTGGCCGATGCGATCGCGCAGGTACACGCACTTGAGCCAGGCGGAGACGTAGCGATCGGACTCGTCGGCGCGTTTCTCGAGCGCGGTGAGCTCGGCGCCGGCGAGCGCGAGCTGGCCGCCGTCGTAGCGCATGCCGTAAGGATCGGCATCCGACAACATGGCGCGCAGGCATCGATGCACGACGAGATCCGGGATAGCGGCGGATCGGCGAGGTGAAATGCGCGTAGTGCTTGAGCGCGAGGCCGAAGTGCCCGATGTTCTGCGGCTGATAGACCGCCTGCATCATCGAGCGCACGATCAGCGACTCGATGAACGGCCGTGATTCGTCGTGGCCGAGCCGATCAGTGATGGCGCGGAAGTCCCGCGGGCTCACGTCCTCCGGGAATTCGGCGGCGACGCCGAGCGCGTTGAGCGTCTCGAGCAGCAGGTTGAGCTTCTTTTCTTCGGGTTTGCCATGCACGCGGTACAACGTGCCGACGCTGCGCAACTCGAGCTCGCGCGCCACGGCCACGTTCGCGAGGATCATGCACTCCTCGATGAGCTTGTGCGCCTCGTTGCGCTCGTACATGTACACGCGCTGGATGCGGCCCGAGGCGTCGAAGTCGAACTCGGCTTCGGCGGCGTCGAACTCGAGCGCGCCGCGTTTGTGCCGCGCCTTGAGCAGCGCGCGATAGACGTCCACGAGCGGCAGCAACTTGTCGGTGAGCGGCCCCGAGGTCCGCGAGCGCCTCGGGCCGTTTCTCGAACAGCGCGGCGAAAGCCTGGTCGTAGGTCAGCCGGCGGACCGATCGCATGACCGCCGGGTAGACATGCGCGATTCCAGCAGCACGCCCGTGCGCGAGACGATCATCTCCGACGCGAAGCACAGGCGATCGACGTTCGGCTGCAGCGAACACAACACGTTCGACAGCGCGAACGGCAGCATGGGAATCACGCGCGTGGGGAAATACACGCTGGTGCCGCGTTCACGCGCGCTGGCATCGAGCGCCGTTCCGCGGCGCACGTAGTAGCTCACGTCGGCAATCGCGACGATCAGCCGGAAACCCTTGGCGTGCGGCTCGGCAGTAGACCGCGTCGTCGAAATCCTTGGCGTCTTCACCGTCGATCGTCACCAGCGGCAGGTTCGCGCAGGTCCACGCGCCGCGCCGCTTCCGCGGCATCGACTTCGTTGCCATAGGATTCCGCCTCGCGCACGGCCTCGGGTGAAAACTCGCGCGGCAAATCGAAGCGCGCGATGGCCGATTCGCAGGCCAGTTCCACCGGCTTTTCGGGGTCGAGTCGCTTGACGATGCGCGCCTGCGGCGACGCGCCCGAGCCCGCGTAGCGCGTCATGGCTGCGATCACCCAATCGCCATGGCGCGCGCCGCCGAGTTCATCGGGTGGTACGAGGCAGCGCATACCGATGCGCCGGTCAGCCGAGGTCACGAAGGCCGTACGCCCGTGGACTTCCAGCGTTCCGACGAAAGCCTTGGTGGCGTGCTCGAGGATTTTTTCGAGCCGGCCCGAATAGCGGCCGTCGCGGCCGCGCTCGACTGACACGCGCACGCGGTCGCCGTGCATGACTCCGGCCATCTGCGGCGGCGGGAGGAACACCGCCTCTTCCTGACCCTCGACACGCACGAAGCCAAAGCCGGCGCGATTGGCGCTCACGACTCCTTCGGCTACTCGAGCATGGCCCGAGGCCGTGGGGGCGCTCGGGCGCGTGCGGCCGGCGTGCCGCGGGTTTTTGTTGGATGACGCGAATTCTCATGGCGTCCGCCTGTTTTTCCATTTCGACGTTTCAAATAGTTCTTCCCGGTTCGATTGACAGCTTACAAAGTGGTGCGTACCTTTCGCCGCTCTTCGCACCCTGCCCGGGTGGCGGAATTGGTAGACGCACTAGTTTCAGGTACTAGCGAGTAACATCGTGGAGGTTCGAGTCCTCTCCCGGGCACCAACAATTTCAATGGATTACGGTCGTTTTCGACCAGTTGGCCTGCGGATTCTACGCACACTTGCCAACGCCGGGGCCGGCATTGCGGAATCAACGCACCCTGGCGGCAACTTCTCTCGGCGTCGTCCCGGTCCACCGTTTATAGGCATGTGAAAACGCGCCAATGTCGTGGTACCCGAGCAGCCACGCAATCTCGCTGATCGACAGGGTCGAGTCCTCGAGATAGCGCGCCGAAAGGTCGCGCCTGATTCCGTTCAGCAGGTCTGAGAACGTGGTGCCTTCGTCGGTGAGATGTCGTGCGAGCGTTCGTTGGCTGAGCCCCAGGCTCTTCGCGATGCTGTCCGCGCGGGCATCGCCGTGCGGAAGCGCTGCGGCGATCGCGTTTTCGACCTGCGTCCGCATGGGTCCGCGGCTCGTCGCGCGATGCGCGAGTCCCTCTTCGCACAGTTTCACCATCAATCCGTTGAGATACGGATCCGCGCTTACCACGGGCAGTTGACCCAGTTTGCGGACAAACAACATTTCATCGACGCTGGCTCCAAACTCGACGGCACAGCCGAAGTAGGCTGAAAACTCGCGGGCGCCTCGCATTCGGGCGTGTGTCAGGCGCAGTCGATGAGCAATCAGGTGGACGCCGGTGAGTTTTCGCAACATGCGCAGGGCTGCGGCGAACCAGAATTCCACCTGCTGCCTGTCGTGGTGACGGCTGATGCCGTCGTAGCGGAGCGTGATTCCGATCATCTGGCCATCGATGAACTTCTGCACGGCGCCTTCGTTGATCATCGCGCTGAAGCGCGCGGCTCGCTGGCACACATCGAACAGCGTCGCGGAAGATGCGAGCGCGTAATAGAACAATCCCAGCTCACGCAGTTCACAGTGTTTCGCCAGGTGCAGCCCCAGCAAATCGTCACCCGTCGCGGCCGCGACCAGGTTCAGGAACTCGATCTGATCGGCGACCGGCAAACGCACGCTCGAGTCTTCGATCTGCCGCCGCGTCAGCCTCGAACCCTCCAGCAGCGGCGCCATCGGCAAGCCGGTGGCCTTGGCGTGCGCATAGGCAATTCGCGTGGCGATTCCGAGGGCCCGGGGAATTCGGATCGACCGCTTCATGTGCCGTTCATCCGCGAACCGTCAACGTATCCGCGCAGTGTGTCACGAACCAACAAGTTTCTGGCTGATGCCAACAAGACTCCGGTCGGATTGCAGATGTATAAAGCGTTCATCATTAATCCGGAACCGAGTTCCACGCCGACGCCACTCATCCCTGGAGGCTCTGCTGCCGTGCTCGACCTATTTCTTCATGGATTCCAAGAACAAAATGATTGCCGTCGTCGACGACGATGCCGGCGTCCGCCAATCGCTCGAACGACTGCTGAATCTCGTCGGGTATACCGTTCGCACCTTTGCCGACCGCCGCTGAATTCCTCGATTCGATCGTCAAGGACACTGCGCATTGCGTCGTGATCGACGTCAATCTCGGCGTGAGCTCGGGCCTGGATCTTGCCGACCATCCCCTGGTGGCCGGCGGAAAGATTCCGGTCATATTCATCAGTGGAGCGGTGGAAGACCGCGTCCGGACACGCGCAAACGCCGCAGGCTGCGTTGCGCTGCTCAGCAAACCGTTCAAGCCGGTCGAGCTGCTCGACGCAATTTTTCGCGCAACCCAGAATCCAATTCCCGTCTCCTGAAGCCAGCTCACCAGAGCTATCTACCCGCGTGGCGGGGGCGCGGCTCAATGGGACAATGGTCTTATAGCCGCTTCACGCCAGGAACTGCGCGAGTTCGTCGCGGGTTTCCTCGATGTGTTGCGCGGTGAGCTGACGGGCCTCGCGCGCCTCACCCCTCGCCCAGGCTTCATACAACGCATTGTGTTCGCGCGTCGCGCGCCGCACGCGCCCGACCGGCATGAGGTGCATGCGCACGTAACGCTGCGACAAGGTATGCAGCCGGCTCAGGATTTCGCTGGTCACCGGCTGCCGGTGCGGCACGATCAGCGCCAGATGGAACGCGCTATTGAGATTGCCGACGTCGCTGAGTGCGGCAGCGGCCAGCGCCGCGCTCAGTGCACGCAGCGCTTCGCGCGCCGCGATGTGATCCTTGGCCTTCGCAAGCCTCGCGCCCTCACTCACCGCGACCGGCTCGAGCGCGAGGCGCAGGCGGAAGACCTCGTCCACCTCGGCGGCGAGCAGCGGCCGCACGCGGAACCCGCGGTGCGCCTCGATGTCGATCAGGCCTTCGGCCCGCAGTCGCACCAGCGCCTCACGCACCGGAATCTTGCTCACCCCGAACTCGGCGGCGATGGAATCCTGTAACAGCGCGGAACCGGGCGCGTAGTCGCCGGACAGGATCTTGTCGCGGATGCGCGTGACGATCTGCCCGCTCATCGTCCGCAGCAGCGGTTCGTTCATCGGATTCCCCAGCAGAATGGATCGGCGGCGTCGAGCAGCAGCGTGCTTTCCGCGGTGACATGCGCGCGCCCGCTGATCGTCGGCGCAATCGTTCCGACGGCGCGGTCGAGCCACCGAAAACTGGCACTGAAGGTGCTGCCGATCACGCTTTCCTGGACCCACGGCTCGCCTTCCGCGAGCGTGCCATCGGCGGCCAGGCAGGCGAGCTTGGCGCTGGTGCCCGTGCCGCAGGGCGAACGGTCGTACGCCTTGCCGGGGCACAACACGAAATTGCGGCTGTCCGCGCCGGCGTTCGGCGATGGGCCAAACAATTCGACGTGATCCACTTCGGGAAAGCCTTGCGCGTTCAGCGCCTGGCGCACGCGCCAGGTGAAATCGGTGAGCGCCTCGACATTCGGCGAGTTCGAGCCGCCGATCCTGCGCATCGACCAGGAAGAACCAGTTGCCGCCCCAGGCGACGTCGCCGCGCACCGGCCCGACGCCCGCCACCTCGACCGTGACACCCTGCGCCTTGCGGTAGCTAGGCACGTTGGCGACGTCGATTCGACCGTCGTCATGCAGCTCGGCATCGACCGGACCGACGGGAGTGTCGATCCGCAACCGGCCTGGCCCGAGCCGCCCGGCGTGCGCGAGTGAAGCCACCAGCCCGATGGTCCCGTGACCGCACATTCCGAGATAACCGACATTGTTGAAGAAGATGACGCCGAGGCTGCAGTCGGCGCGATGCGGCGCGCACAGCAGCGCGCCGACGACCGTGTCCGAGCCGCGCGGCTCGTTGACGATGGCCGAACGATACGGGTCGAAACGTTCGCGGAAGATCTGCGCACGTTCGTCGAGCGGACCGTCACCGAGATCGGGGCCACCTTCGATCACCAGCCGCGTGGGTTCGCCGCCGGTGTGCGAGTCGATGACGCGGATCTGTTTCATTGCGGGCCTGTTCAACGAGGGCGTAGATCGTATACGGTAGCCGAATGGCGGAGCAAGACTCGATTGCGGTCATCGGCGCGGGCGTCATCGGCAGCGCGATCGCCTGCGCGCTGGCGCGCGAAGGGCGGCGCGTGCTGCTCATCGATCGCGCTCCGCCGGGGGAAGCCGGCGCCAGTTTCGGCAACGCCGGGCACATCGCCACCGAACTGCTCGAGCCCCTGCCCTCGCCGACGCTGCTGTTCGGATTCTGGCGCGAGCTGTTCGCGTTCGGCGGCGTGCTCGACATTCCGTCGCGCCGCCTGGTGAAGCTTTCTTCCCTGGGCGGCGCGTTTCGCGCGGGCGGCTTTCCAGCGTGCGGAGAACACGCGACACCTCGCGCCTTTCGTGCGGCCAGCCGTACCGGCACTGGTCGGCATGCTGCGGCGAGATCGGCCGAGCGGATCTGATTCGTCAGCATGGCCACTACCAGGTCTGGCTCGGCGGCGATGGCGCGCGTCGCGCGCGCGAACAGGCGCGCGCCATGAGCGAACTGCTCGTGCCAACGCAGCCGGCAGCGCGAGAATTCCTCGAAGCCGTTCGCCAGGCGGCGGGCGCCAGCTCCGTGGCTGGTCTCTGGTTTCCGAAATGCGCGCATGTACTCGATCCACTGGAAGTGGTGCGCGCCTTTGCGAACGCGGCCACGCAGCGCGGCGCGACATTCCTGCGCCACGATGTGCGCGCGTTGCGCGCCACCGGCCATGGTGTGCAGGTGATCACCGACTCAGGTCCCCTGAACGTGAACATGGCCATCGTCTGCACCGGGGTGTGGTCGGCGCCCTTGCTGCAGCCCTTCGGGTTGAAGGTTCCGCTGGAGGCAGCGCGCGGTTATCACGTGCAGATGCCGGCTGCCACGCCACTCGCCGACGCCCCGATCCTGTACTCCGATGCCAACATCGTCGTGACGCCGATGGCGGGGCGCGTTCGCGCCACCAGCTTCATGGAATTCTCGGGCGCCGACGCGCCACCCGACCCGCGCAAGCCCGCGTGGTTGCGTTCGAAGCTGCGCGCGCTCGGTTATGCCTGCGACGAACAGGTGCCCGCCTGGGTCGGCCCGCGACCGGTGCTTCCGGACTATCTACCCGCCATCGGGCGCGTGGCCCATCTGCCGAATCTGCTGTACGCTTTCGGTCACCAGCACATCGGGCTCACGCTGTGCGCCGTGACCGCGCAAGCCATGGCCGACCTTGCGGCCGGCCGCGAGCCGGCGTTCGACCTTTCCGCTTTCGACCTGCGCCGCTTCGGCGCGGGAAAATTCACATCCTGATGGAGCTGTCATGAAGAATTGGTCCGGCGTGTTTCCCGCCACCACCACGCAGTTCGCGCGCGACGAGAGCCTCGACGTGGGCGCCACGCAGAAAGTGGTGGCAGCGCTCATCGATGACGGCGTGAACGGCATCATCTGCATGGGAACGGTGGGCGAGAATTGCTCGCTGAGCGCGCCAGAGAAGCGGACCCTCATGAGCGCCATCAAGGAAGCCGCGGCAGGCCGTGTGCCGGTGCTGTCCGGCGTGGCCGAGAACACCTGTGCGCTCGCCGCCCAATACGCGCGCGACGCGGAAAAGATCGGCATCGACGGACTCATGGTGTTGCCGGCGATGGTCTACAAGTCCAATCGACGCGAGACACTGCATCACTACCGCACGGTTGCGCAGGCCACCGGCCTGCCCATCATGGTCTACAACAATCCCGTGTCCTACGGCGTCGACATCACCGTCGACATGTTCGGCGAGCTTGCGGATCTGCCTAACATCGTGGCCATCAAGGAATCGTCCGAAGACACGCGCCGGTTCACCGAACTGCGGCGTGCGCACGGCGATCGGTTCGTCCTGTTCGGCGGCGTGGACGACATCGTGCTCGAGAGTCTCATGCTCGGCGCCACCGGCTGGGTCTCGGGTCTCACCAACGCCTTTCCTCGCGAGTCGGTTGCACTGTTCGCCCTGGCGAAAGCCGGGCGTCATGCGGAGGCGCTGGCGATCTACCGCTGGTTCATGCCGCTGCTGCGACTCGACACCATCCCGACGCTGGTTCAATGCATCAAGCTCGCCGAACAGCTCATGGGTCGCGGATCGGAGATGGTGCGCGCGCCGCGGCTGTGTCTCGAGGGCGCCGAACGCGCCTGGGTCGAGGGCCTGGTGCGTGAAGCCGTCGCGACACGTCCGAAGCTGTCGTGAGTCTCACCGCCAGGATACTGCTCGGTGCACTGACTGCGCTGGCGCTCATCTATATCTGGCGATGGATTGCCCTCGAGCGCACTCGTGCACGCCATCCCGCGCCGGCCTCTCGAGGCGTTATCCATGCGCTCACCGGCTTCGTCACGAATTTTTTCGACACGCTGGGCGTCGGCTCATTCGCACCCACGACCTCGCTGTACAAGCTGCTGCGACTGGTACCCGATGAACGTATCCCGGGAACGCTGAACGCCGGACACGCGCTGCCCACGGTCGCGCAGGCACTCATCTTCATCGCCGCGGTCACCGTCGATCCGGCCACGCTGATCGCGATGATCGGCGCCGCCGTGCTGGGTGCGTGGCTGGGTTCCGGTGTCGTCGCCCGATTGCCAAAACGCGGCATTCAACTCGGCATGGGAGTGGCGCTGCTCGCTGCCGCCATCCTGTTCGTGCTCGGAATCGTCGGATGGATTCCAGCAGGCGGCGAGGCGCTGGAATTGCAAGGATCCGTGGTTCGCCATCGCCGTCGCCTGCAATTTCGTGCTCGGCGCGCTCATGACGCTGGGGGTCGGGCTGTACGCGCCCTGCCTCATCCTGGTGAGCCTGCTCGGCATGAATCCCATCGCCGCGTTTCCCATCATGATGGGGTCGTGCGCATTCCTCATGCCGGTGGCCGGGCTGCGCTTCATTGCCGCCGAACGCTACGATGCGCGCGCCGCGCTGGGGCTCGCGCTCGGCGGCATACCGGGCGTGCTCATCGCCGCCTTCATCGTCAAGCAGCTGCCGCTGCTGTGGCTGCGCTGGCTCGTGGTGATCGTCGTGCTGTACGCCGCCATTGCGATGCTGCGTGCCGCCAGATCGCGCGACTGAACGCGGCTACTTCTTCTTCGCGCGCGTGCGCCGGCGTCCCTTCGGCGGTGGCACTTTGCCTCCCGCACGCCGTGCTTCCGACAGTCCGATGGCGATCGCCTGCTTGCGGCTCGTGACCTTCTTGCCAGATCGGCCGCTGCGCAGCGTGCCTTCCTTGCGCTCGTGCATGGCGCGCTTCACCTTGGCCTCTGCTTTGTTTCCGTACCGATTGGGCATGACAGCTCCTCGGGATTGCGACGCCGAGACCTTGCGCGCCCTCGTGTCCCTGCGCTGTAGGTAGGCACCCACGCATCGCGTCCGCAGCGGGCGGTGACTGGCGCACGCCGTTGGAGACATACTTTGCGGGAGAGCGCCGGCGCACGGCGGGAATCAATCCGGAGTACTCATGTTCATGTCCGCCCCGCTTCGAGTGAAACTCGCGCTCGCATTCGCCCTGGCGCTCACCGCCTGGCCCTTCGAGTCCAGTCGCGCGGACGTACCGGTCGCCGCCGACTCGCGCGACATGGCGCTGCTCTCGCGCATGACGCTCGCCGAAAAGGTCAACCAGCTCATGCTGCTCAGCAAGGGCACGATGACCGGCCCGGACTCGGCCGGCCGGCCTAACAAATCCGCGGAGGAGCTGGCGCGCGAAGGCATCGGCTTCCAGATGTCCGCCTTCGAATGGTCGGCGAAGGACGTCAATCGGATCCAGCGCATCGCGGTCGAAGGAATCCCGGCTCGGCATACCCGGTGGTGTTCGCCACCGACATCATCCACGGCTACTGGACGGTGTTTCCGGTGCCGCTCGGGCTTGAGCGCCACGTTCGATCCCGCCGACGCGCGCGTCGTCGCCGAGAATCTCCGGGCTCGAAGGTTACTCGCACGGCCAGCGCTGGACGTTTGCGCCGATGGTCGATCATCCGGTCGATCCACGCTGGGGCCGCGTGGTCGAAACCTTCGGTGAATCACCGCTGGTGAGCAGCGACTACGCCGTCGCGACGGTGCGCGGATTTCACGGCTCGCTCGCGAAGCTGCCGGGCAATCCCGGCGCCCGCGGATTTCGGCGTCGCGAGCTGCCTCAAGCACTATCTCGGCTATGGCGCAGTCCAGGGCGGCAAAGACTACGCCTACGTCGATCTCACCGAGCGCAGCATCCGCGAATTTCATCTGCCGCCGTTCGCGGCGGCGCATCGCCGCCGGCGCGCCCTCGGTGATGCCCGCCTTCACCACCGGCCCGGGCGGCGTGCCCATGTCGGCGAACAAACGCATGCTCCAGGACGTCCTGCGCGGCGAACTCGGCTTCAACGGCGTGCTGGTGTCCGACTACGCCGGCATCACGGAGATGCGCAATCACGGCACGGCCGCCGATGACCTCGAGGCGGCCGTGCAGGCATTGCGCGACGGCACCATGACCGTCGACATGGAAGACGGCGTCTACTACGCGCAGCTGGCGCGTGCGGTGAAAGCCGGCCGGCTGCGCGTCGACGAGATCGATCGCGAAGTCCTGCGCGCGCTGGCCTTCAAACGGCGGCTCGGATTGTTCGAGAAGCCCTACGTTCCCGAGGATCTCGAGAAACGCGTGCGCGTGTCCGCGGCACATCGCGCCGCCGCGCGCGAGGTCGCGCGCAAGTCCATCGTGCTGCTCAAGAACGATGCGAAGCTGCTGCCGCTCACGCGCGAAGCGAATTCTCGTGACCGGTCCGCTCGCCGACTCGCGCGAGGACCTGCTCGGCCCCTGGCACGCGCGCGGTGAGGCGAAGACGTAGTGAGCGTGCTCGCCGGCATCCGCGAGCGCGCGGCGTCTGGGCAAAGCGCGGTCAGCATCACCTATGCCGAAGGCGTGCGGCCTCGACGCGAAGGGCAACGCTGTCGACGGCGACGCGCAGCGCATCGCCGCCGCCGTCGGCGAAGCCCGCAATAGTCGACCTCATCATCGCCGTGGTCGGCGAACGCGAGATCCATGAGCGGCGAAGCGAAGAATCGCGCGCATCTCGACCTGCCCGGCAGCCAGCAGGCGCTCATCGACGCGCTGCTCGCCACGGCAAGCCCGTGGTCGTCGTGCTCATCACCGGCCGGGCGCTCGCCGTGCCCGCACTCGTCGAACAATCCGGCGCACTGGTGCATGCATTCTTTCCCGGGATCGAAGGTGGCCACGCGCTCGCCGACGTGCTGTTCGGCGACTACAACCCTGGCGGCAAGGAACCGGTCACCTGGCCGCGCAGCGTGGGCCAGCTGCCCATTCATCACTACGATCCGCCCAACGGCCGGCCTAACATCCCGGAACGCGGCGACTACAAGGCGCACTGGCTCGATGAGCCCGACGAACCGCTGTTCGCATTCGGCTTCGGACTCTGCGTACACGCAGCTTCGACCTGACGGCGCTCGAGCTCCGCGCAGCGTGTGGGACGCGCGGACTCGCTGACGATCCGCGCGCGCCTCACCAACCGCGGCAGCCGCGACGGCGACGAAGTGCCACAGCTCTACATCCGTCCGCGCGTCTCGCCCAGCGCAGTCACCGGCAAGCGACTGCGGCCTACCGGCGCGTGCATCTCACGGCGGTGAATCGCGCGTCGTCGAGTTCACGTTGCCCGCGAACAAGCCTCGCGGTGCTCGACGCGCAGGATCGATGGGCGCTGCAAGGCGGCATCTACGAAGTGACGCTGGGCACGAGCGCGCAAGGCGGACTCACCGGCACATTCGAGCTCGCCAACTGACACGCATGCGCTGCGAAGCGCTGACATTCGTCCTAACAACGTCGAGATGTCCGACGACGCCGCACTCAAGCGGCGGGAGATTCCTACACCTCAATCCCGCAACGATCGAGATTCCTCGCGCGCAGAAGGTGAAAATCGCCGCATAGCAAGCATGTCCGCTATTCACAACGCTGGACTGCGTTGTCGGGTGTTGCGGACGTGCGAACGACCGAACACGAGAGGGATTTCCATGAACCATTTTCCACGCTCGATTCTGGGAGCGGCGATTGCTGCCGTGCTCGCGACCCCGGGCATCGTCTGGGCGCAATCCGCCGATGCCGCACTGCGCGGCAAGGCGCCCGCCAACACGGCCGTCACCGCCAAGAATGTCGCCACGGGCGCGACGCGCCGCACACAGGCAAACGCTGAGGGCTACTACACGCTGGCCGGACTTCCGCCAGGCACGTATCGCGTCGACGCCGGCCCGGGCACCGAAACCACGGTCACCCTGAGTGTCGCCTCCACCGCGACGCTCGACCTCACGGCGTCGCAGTGGCGCGGTCGAATCGCCCGATGCGCCGATGCAGGAAGTCACCGTCGACCGGGCGAGCGGCTCAACGAAGTGCGCACTTCGGAAGTCGGCGCGACGGTTTCGCAACACCAGATCGAGACCGTGCCGCAGATGACGCGCAACTTCCTCGAGTTCGCCGACACCGTTCCAGGGGTCGTGTTCGCAGTCGACGGCAAGGGCGCACCTAAATCAGCGGCGGCGCGCAGAACAAGAACGGCGTGAATCTCTACATCGACGGCGTGGGCCAGAAGGGCTACGTGCGCTCAGGCGTCAGCGGCCAGGCCGGCGACACGCAGGGCAACCCGTTCCCGCAGCTCGCGATCGGCGAATACAAGGTCATCACCTCGAACTACAAGGCGGAGTACGACCAGATCTCGAGCGCGGCCATCACCGCTCTCAGCCGATCGGGCACCAATGAATTCAGGGTGAAGCGTTCGGCACGTACACGGCGGACAACTACCGCGCGCAAGCACGCCGGCCGAACTCGAGTCGGACCACAAGGCCGAATCCGAGAGCAAGGAATACGGCATCGCGTTCGGCGGACCGATCATCGAGGACAAACTGCACTTCTTCGTGACATACGAAGGCAAGCGCTATCTGACTCCGGTCACTGTGGCATCGACGGCAGCCCTCCTCCGGACTTCGCTGACAGCTGCCGCCGATGCGCTCGCGCAACTCGGGCCCGCGCCATCGACTTCAAGGAAGATCTGCTACTTCGCGAAACTCGACTGGGCGATGTCAGATTGCGATTCCGCTGCAGTTTTCCGTGAAGATTCGCGACGAAACCAGCGCCGGCGATCAGACCGGCACCGGTGTGGCAGCCGCAGCCGCCGTCGACACCGACAATCCGATGACAACGCTATGAGCTCTCGTGGAAGCACAACGGCGACGGCTGGCTCAACGAAGTGCAGGTCGACTTACGAAGATGCGTTCTACGTTCCCGCACATCAACAGCGGCGACGTCAACGGCGCGGCCGTACACCTGGTTCAACGGCTCTCAGGACCCGCGCATTCTCACCATCGATGGCGCCGATCCGCGCGCCGGCCAGAACAAGGGCCAGAAGGGCTGGGCGATCGGCGAGACGATCACCTTCTACCGACCTCGCTTGGGGTCGCGGCGTATCACATCATCAAGGCCGGCATCAAGTACAAGGATGTCGACCTCACCGCCGCGGACTCGATTCCCGGCAACCCGGTGTTCTACTACGACGTGACCGCGGCCGGCACCGCGACCATTCCGTGGAAAGCCGTGTTCGCGCTGCCGCTCGCGGGCTTCGACTCGGAAGTCACCTCAAACGTCAAACAACTTGGCGTGTTCGTGCAGGACGACTGGACCGTCAACGATCACCTGACTCTCAACCTCGGCATTCGCTGGGACGTCGAGGAGAACCCGTCGTATCTCGATTTCGTGACGCCCGCAGTTCCTGATCGATTCGCTGAATACGGAGATTTCGCCGGGACTCACGTATGCGCAGTCGCTCGCCCTGAGTCCACCGATCCGAATATGAGCCTCGACATCAACAACTACATCAGCAACGGCAACAACCGCTCCAAAGCAAGACCGACGCGTTTCAGCCGCGACTCGGCTTCTCGTACGACCTCGGTGGCGATCAGCACACGTGATCTTCGGTGGCGCCGGCCGCGCCTACGACCGCACGCTTGTACGACTACCTGCAGCTCGAGCAGACCAAGTTCACGCTGGCCACCACGCAGGTTCTCTTCAACACGCTGATCATCCCTGCACCGTCAACGGAGCTCGGCTGTGTCACCTAGGATCCGGTCTACTTCAACGACCCGAACGCGTTGCCGGCGCTGCTCAACGGCCGGCAGGCGAAGTGAATCTCATCAACAACGACCTCGAGGTGCCGTACTCGGATCAATACAGCCTGGGGATGCGCAATCGCCTGGGTGACTGGAATACCAGCGTATCGGTCGTGTACGTCGAAAGCAAGGACGGTTTCGTATTCACGCTGGGCAATCGATATCCGAACGGCGACTTCTGGCAGAACCGCGGTCAGCCCTGGGGCAATTCACCGCCCGGGACTCGCGGGCGTTCTGCTGGTCGGCGACAACGGCATCGAAACCAAGAGCACGCAGGTGCTGCTGTCCGCCGAAAAGCCGTTCACCGAAGACTCGCGCTGGGGCGCGGGCTTTTCGCTACACGTTCACGGATGCCGAGGGAAATCGCGACATCCTCGAGCACTACGCATTCGATCAGGTGAGCATCAAGGAGTTTCCGTTCATCCTTTCCAATGCCGTCGGCGAAACATCGCGTGGTCGCCACCGGTTCGTTACGCGGCGCCGTGGGGATTCATGCTCGCGGGCAAGCTGCACCTGGTCGTACACCGATTCCGCACGACGTCAATTCCTGCTACGCGGCGCCCGACCTCTTCCCGAATGGCGCACCTTGCACGCGTTCGCCTACGAGCCGAACGCAGCACTGGATACCAGGCGCTCGATCTGCAGATCACGAAAAACTTCGAACTCGGCGACCTGGGATCGATGTACTTGCGAATCGACGCGCTCAACGTGACCAACGAGCACAATCTCGTGGACTTCATCGATGACCAATGGACCGAACGGCCTGGTCATCGGCGGCACGATACAATCCCGATCGGCAACATCACCGGCGTGCCACGAACGATTCGCATGCGCTTCGGAGTGAAGTTCTGAGGGCCTGCAAACAACGGACGACCCGGGGCTGTTAGCCCCGGCGTTCGGTGCCACAATCGGCTCCGTGAACGACGAGACTGAAAAGCATCGTCATCGTGGGTGGTGGCACCGCCGGCTGGATGGCGGCGGCGGGTCTCGCGCATACGCTGAAGGACAGCGGTTGCGCGATTGTGCTGGTGGAGTCGGAAGACATCGGCACCGTCGGCGTTGGCGAGGCGACCGTACCGCACCTGCGCGCCTTCAATGACTCCCTGCGCATCGACGAAGTCGAGTTCGTGCGCGCGGTGCGCGGCACGTTCAAGCTCGGCATCCAGTTCGTGGACTGGGGAAAGATCGGCGATCGCTACGTGCACGGATTCGGCACCATCGGCCACGACTATCGCGCGCTGCCCTTCCATCAGTACTGGCTGAAGCTGCACAGCCAGGGCAAGGCGCACGACCTCGGCGACTATTCGCTCAACACCGCAGCAGCTCCCGCCGGAAAATTCATCTCCGGCGCAACCGACGTCCCCGCAGGTTCGCCGCTGTCCCAGGTGGCCTATGCCTATCACTTCGACGCCGGACTCTACGCGCAGTACCTGCGTCGTTACGCCGAGGCGCGCGGCGTCAAGCGCATCGAAGGCGAAATCGTCGATGTAAGCCTGCGTGGCGAAGACGGCTTCATCGAATCCGTCACGCTGAAGAACGGCACACGTGTCGCCGGCGAGTTGTTCATCGACTGCTCGGGCTTCCGCGGCCTGCTCATCGAGCAGGCGCTGAAGACCGGTTACGAAGACTGGACGCGCTGGCTGCCCTGCGATCGAGCCGTGGCGGTACCCAGTGAAAAGACAGGGCCGGCAACTCCCTACACCCGCTCGACGGCGCGCAACGCGGGCTGGCAATGGCGCATACCCTTGCAGCACCGCACGGGCAATGGCTACGTGTACTCGAGCGCGCACACCACCGATGCCGAAGCCGCCGCCACGTTGTTAGCCAATCTCGACGGACGCGCGCTCGCCGATCCGCGCGTGCTCCGATTCGTCACGGGTCGCCGGCGGAAGATGTGGTCGCGCAATTGTGTCGCGCTCGGGCTCGCGAGCGGCTTCCTCGAACCGCTGGAGTCAACCAGCATCTATCTCATCCAGTCCGGCATCGCGCGCCTCATCCAGATGCTGCCCGACCGGCACATGAACCCGGTGCTGCAGGATCGCTACAACGCCGAGGCGGCGTTCGAGATGGAGCGCATCCGCGATTTCCTGATCCTGCACTACCACGCCACCGAGCGACGCGACAGCGAGTTCTGGCAATACTGCGGCACGATGTCGATCCCTGCGTCTCTCGAGGCGGTGATCGGCCTGTTTCGCGACAGCGGACGCTTCTACCGCAACAGCGATGAGATGTTTGCGCTCACCAGCTGGGTGCAGGTCATGATCGGGCAACGCATCATCCCGCGCGCCTATCATCCGATGGTCGACCTCGTCGCGGAATCCGACCTCATGCGCCTGGACGATAGTGTTCGCGGCGTCATCGCGAGCTGCGTGGCCGCCATGCCGGAACACGAAGCGTTCATCGAGCGTTGCTGCAAAGCGTCGGCGGCCGCATGATTCGCAAGCCCATGCGCATCCGACTCACAAGTTTCATCGCGGTCTGCGCCTGTGCGCTCACGCTGCTTGCATGCGAGACGCCGGTGAAGAAGAAACCGCGCGCCGTGGAAGCGCGCGTCGCGCCCATCGCCCAGTGCGGCAACTCGATCCGTTGCTGGAGGACGTCGAAAAGCGCACGTTCAACTTCTTCTGGGAAACCACCGAAGGCGCCACCGGGCTCGTTCCCGATCGCTGGCCCTCTGCCCCTTTCGCGAGCATCGCGGCGGTCGGCTTCGCGCTCAATGCGTACGCCATCGGCGTGGAGCGCGGCTACGTGACTCGCGCGCAGGCGCGGGCGCGCGTGCTCACCACGCTGCGCTTCCTGCATGCCGCGCCCCAGGGCAACGATCCCGCGAACAGCGCGGGCTACCAGGGCTTCTTCTATCACTTCCTGAATTTCGGCAGCGGCAAGCGCTACGGCAATTCCGAGCTCTCGACCGTCGACACGGCGCTGCTCATGGCCGGCGTGTTGTTTGTTGGCGGATATTTCGATCAGGACGAACGCGACGAAGCGGAGATCCGCAAACTCGCCGACGAGCTCTACCGGCGCGTGAACTGGCCGTGGTCGATCGAGCACGTTCCCGACATCCGCATGGCCTGGAGCCCGGAAGGACTGTTCCAGACGCACGACTGGCGCGGCTACAACGAAGCCATGCTGGTGTACATCCTCGCGCTCGGCTCACCCACGTTCCCTGCTGCACGCCAGACCTGGGTGGCATGGACGTCTGACTACTACCGAAGCTGGGGAACGCTCGAAGGGCAAACGCACCTGACGTTCGGACCGATGTTCGGTCATCAATACAGCGCAATCTGGATCGACTTCCGCGGCATCAAGGACGAATTCATGTGGCCGCTGGAGCTCGACTACTTCGAGAACAGCCGGCGCGCGCGTGCTCTCGCAGCGCGCCTACGCGATCCGCAATCCGCTCGACTGGCGCGGCTATGGTCCCAACATCTGGGGCCTCACCGCTTCAGACGGGCCCGGTGATTTCAAGCTGCCGTACCTGGGCAAGACGCGCGAATTCCGCGGCTACTCCGCACGCGGCGTTGGCATACCGGGGCGGCCCGAGGAAGTCTTCGACGACGGCACGCTCGCGCCCACGGCGGTGATCGGTTCGCTGCCCTTCGCTCCCGAGATCGTGATCCCCGCCACGCGCGAGATGCACAAGCGTTACGGCCAGTACATCTACGGGAAGTACGGCTTCGTCGACGCCTTCAATCCGAGCTTCGACTATGACGTCCCACTCAAGCGCGGCCGCCGCGTGCGCGGCGTCGGCTGGGTTGCCACCGACTACCTGGGCATCGACCAGGGCGCCATCATCTCGATGATCGAAAACCACCGCAGCGAGCTCATGTGGTCGGTGATGAAGCGCAATCACTATCTGCGGCGCGGCCTTGCGCTCGCGGGCTTCGAGAGCGGCTGGATGGACGTACCGCTGGCGGTCAGCGAACCTCCAAAGCCCTGAAGATCAACCCGCTTTGAGCACGAGCTGCGGCATGCGCCCGGCGACCGACTCGAGCGTGTCGACGAAGCTCTCGTGCCAGGCGCTGATGGAATTCACGCGCAGCACGTCGAGCATGGCCTGGTGGCGTTCGCGCCGTTCGGCCAGCGGCATGTTGAAGGCGTGCTGGATGGCGTGCGCCATGCCGCGCGAATCGTAAGGATTGACCATGACGGCGCTGGTGAGCTCGCGCGCGGCGCCAGCCAGCGTCGAGAGGATCAATACTCCCGGATCGGCCGGATCCTGCGCCGCCACGAATTCCTTGGCCACCAGATTCATGCCGTCGCGCACCGGCGTCACGATGCCGATGAGCGCCGAACGCATGAAGCCCATGAGCACATCGTGCGGGAAATTCCGGTTGAGGTATCGGATGGGTGTCCAGTCGGTGTCGGCGAAGCGGCCATTGGTGCGGCCGGTGGTCTGCTCGAGATCGCGGCGGATTTCGGCGTAGGCGCGCACGTCGCTGCGCGACAGCGGCGCGATCTGCAGAAACGTCACGCGGTTCTGGTTTTCCGGATGCGTCTCGAGAAAGCGCTCGTACGCCTTGAAGCGCTCGACCAGGCCCTTGCTGTAATCGAGCCGGTCGACGCCGATCATGAGGCGCCGGCCTAACAACCCGGCGATCATGCGTTTGCCGGCGTCCGTGTCCTGCGATTCGATCGCCTCGCGCTGGATCGCGTCGACGTCCACGCCGATGGGAAATACGCCGGTGACTACTCGCCGGCCGCCGAGCGTCACGGTCTGATCGGAGGTGAGAGTCTGCGCGCCCCACACCGATGCCACCGCCGTGCCGGAACGCATCGCGATCGGAGTCGGTCTGAAATCCGAGCACGTCGTAGGCGAGCATCGATTGCAGCAGCTCGCCGTACACCGGCAGCACGCGCAGCACTTCGAAGTGCGGGAAAGGAATGTGCAGGAACAGGCCGATGGGTTGCGTCGCCCCTGCCTCACGCAATTTCTGTGCGAGCGGAAACAGGTGATAGTCGTGCACCCATATCAGGTCGTCGGGTTCCAGCAAGGGCGCGAGTTGGCGCGCATAACGCTGGTTCATGCGCTGGTAGGCCTCGTACTGCGCGTCGTTGTAGCGGAAGCCGTCCACGAAATAGTGGAACAGCGGCCAGAGCGTGCCGTTGCAGAAGCCGAGATAGAAATCCTGGTATTCGCTCTTGTCGAAGTCGATCGACGCGTAGGTGACGCCGTCCTTGCGCACCACAGACGGTTCCGCCGAAGCGGTTTCGACGGTGTCGCCGTCCCAGCCAAACCACATGCCGCGTCGCGCCCGCATCGCGGCCAGCAAGCCCACTGCCAGGCCGCCGGGCGCGGCGCCGCGCCGCGGAACCGAGATGCGATTCGAGACCGCCACCAGTCGGCTCATACGATTTCCTCCCAACTGCGCGACAGTCGCAGTGCGCTGCCGATGACGCCCACCATGCTGTAGGTCTGCGGAAAATTGCCCCACAGCTCGCCGCTCACGGGCGAGATGTCTTCCGACAGGAGGCCGAGTGGGTTGCGGCGTTCGAGCAGTCGCGAGAATCGCTCGCGCGCTTCGTCGACCCGGCCCGCCGCCGCGAGCGCGTTCACGTACCAGAACGCGCAGATCGTGAATGCATTCTCCGGATGTCCGAAATCGTCGGCGTGCTTGTAGCGGAACAGCAGGTCACCGACGCGCAATTCTTCCTCCACACGCTCCAGTGTCTTGAGGAATCGCGGATCGGTGGCCGGCATCAGACCCGAGCTCCGGAAGCAACAGGCAGGTGGCATCCAGATCGCGATTGCCGAACGCGGAGGTGAAAGACTGCCGCTCCTCGCTCCAGGCGCCGTTGAGAATTTCCTGCCGCATGTAGCTGGCGCGCGCGCTCCACTCACGTGCGGCGATGTCATCCCCCACGCGACGCGAAATGCGCGCCAGCCGATCGCAGCCCGCCCAGGAAATCGCGGCGGAGAATGTATGTCGTTGCAGGCGGCCGCGAAATTCCCATGGCCCGGCATCGGGTTCTTCGAAAGTCGCGACTGCGCGCCTGCCGAGCCGGTACAAACGCTCGAGCAGCACCTGGTCGCCGGAGCGCACCAGGCGCTCATCGAAGAACAGCTGGGTTGCCGCGAGGATCACCGAACCATAGACGTCATGCTGGACCTGCTCGGCCGCCAGATTGCCGAAGCGCACCGGACCCATGCCGCGGTAACCGGACAGGCCGGTCGCGATCTTTTCCTCGGCGCGCGGATTTCCGGTGATGCCATACAGCGGCTGCAAGGTGTCGGCAGTCGATGAGGCGATGATGTGATCGATGTAGTGCAGATACGCCTCCATCGTGCGCGTCGCGCCGAGGCGATTGAGCGTCTGCACCACGAAGTAGCTGTCGCGCAGCCAGCAATAGCGATAGTCCCAGTTGCGCGTGCTGTTCGCCGCTTCCGGGATGGATGTGGTCAGCGCCGCGAGCACGGCGCCGGTGTCTTCGTAGGTGCACAGCTTGAGCGTGATGGCCGAGCGGATCACCGCATCCTGCCAATCCGCCGGCACCGCAAGCGTACGCACCCACTCCTGCCAGTAAGTCAGCGTCGCGCCGAGGAACTCGCGCGCGAGTGCGGCGGGAGATTCCTGCAGGGTTTCATCCGGTCCGATGATGAAGTGCAGTGCATGCTCGAGGACCACCGGACGGTTCTCGAGCAGCGACGCGAGCGATGCATCGGTGGTCACGCGGTAGTGCAACCCCTCGGCCGCGAAGCGAATGTGGTGACTGCCGGTGATGCCGGGTTCGCAGCGCTCGCCGAATCCCGCGGTGGGGCGCAGCCGCAGGCGCAGCGTCGGCCGTCCGGCGAGCGGCTCCACGCTGCGCACGAACATCATGGGCCGAAACACACGCCCACGACTGCGAAACCGCGGCGCGTAGTCGAGGATGCGCAGGCTCCCGCCGTGACTGTCGTACAGCCGCGTTTCGATGATCGCGGAATTGCGCAGATAGGATTGTTCCGAGCGCACGAGGTCGAGCATGTCGATCGCGAACACGCCTTGCTCGGACTCACCGCCCTCTTTCTGCAGCAGCGCCGAGAACACCGGGTCGCCGTCGGGCCGCGGCAGGCACGCCCAGACCATGCGCGCCTGCTCGTCGATGAGCGCGGCCACCTGGCAATTGCCGATGACGCCGTAGTTCATCGGCCTGATCCCGCGAGCTCGCCCAACCACTGCCGCACGTCGGCAGGTCCGGGCAGCCACCATTCGGACTTCACGCGTGGACCGACCGCGATGGCCAGCCCGCCGAATCGGCGAACCGCGGCGAACCCGCCATAGTCGGTCTGATCGTCGCCGATGAATATCGGTTGGCGGCCGCGAAACGGCTCTTCTTCCATGAAGGCGCTCACCGCGCTGTCCTTGGTGTGGGCCGCAGGTTTGACCTCGATCACGGCGTGGCCGTCGAGCAGCGCGAATTTCGGCACCAGCGGCGCCGCCAGCAGCGCGACTTCGGCGCGCAGCTCATGTTCGAGCTCGCGTGCCCGCAGGAAATGCAGCGCCAGCCCCGCGCCCTTGTCTTCGAGGAAGAGGCCCTCGTGGCGCGCGACGAGCCGCTCGAGGCCCGCGCGCACTTCCGCCAATTGCTCGATTGCGATCGGCGCCACGTGCAACTCGCCTCTCGCATTCCGTCGCTCGCAGCCGTGCAGGCCCGCGAGCGGGAGCTTGAGGTCGTCGAACAACCGGTCGAGATCCGCAAGGGTCCGGCCGCTGACCAGGGCCACGGCCCCGTTCGCGGCCGAGCGCAGCTGCGTGAGGAGTTGTTTGAGCGCCGGATCCACGGAGACCGCGCCCGGGTGATCCGCGAGCTCGAGCAGCGTTCCATCCACATCGAGAAACAGACACCAGGCAGTCGTGGGCAGCGGCACCGCGTGTGACGGCGGCCGCTTCACGCGGCGCGAGTTGCATCATCGGCGCAGTATAAGAACGTGCGCGGCCGATGGCCCGCGGAATTGCGGTAGTTAGGTGTGAGAATTTTTCCGCAAGCGGCCGGGAAGCGTGGATCGCTGTCGGAGCAGTCCTACCGTCGGCGGCCGATGTCAGTCGAACGGATGCCGCAGCACGATGGTCTGCTCGCGGTCCGGACCGGTCGAGATGATGTCGATCGGCACGCCGGCGAGCGCCTGCAGGCGCTCGAGATAGTTGCGCGCATTCACCGGCAACGCGTCATACGAAGTGACGCCGATGGTGGATTCCTTCCAGCCCGGCATCTCTTCGTACACCGGCTCGACGTCCGCGAACGCGTCGGCGTACATCGGCGGGTCCTGCTCGACCTTGCCGTCGGATTTGTAACCGACACAGATCTGCAGCGAGTCGAGGCCATCGAGCACGTCGAGCTTCGTCAGACAAAGTCCCGACACGCTCGAATGAATGATCGAGCGGCGCAGCGCGACCGCATCGAACCAGCCGCAGCGGCGCTTGCGTCCCGTGACCGCGCCGAACTCATGGCCGACGCGCGAGAGATGCTCGCCGTATTCGTCGAACAGTTCGGTGGGGAACGGTCCCGCGCCCACGCGCGTGGTGTAGGCCTTCACGATGCCGAGCACGTAGTCGAACGAACGCGGTCCGATGCCGGTGCCGGTGCCGGCGAAACCGCCGGTGGTGTTCGACGACGTGACGTACGGATAGGTGCCGTGATCGACGTCGAGCATCGCGCCCTGCGCGCCTTCGAACATCACGTCGGCCTTCTTCTCGCGCAACGCCGCCAACGTCTGCGTGACGTCGCTCACCAGCGGCCGCACGCGCTCGGCGTACGAGAGCTGCTCATCGAGCGTCTTCTGGAAATCGACGGCCGGCTGCTTGAAGTAGTGCTGCAGCACGAAGTTGTGGAAGTCGAGGATCTCGCCGAGCTTGGCGGCAAATTTCTCGCGCTGGAACAGGTCCTGCACGCGCACCGCGCGCCGCGCGACCTTGTCTTCGTACGCGGGACCGATGCCGCGTCCGGTGGTGCCGATGGCGTTGGCGCCGCGCGCCGCTTCGCGCGCCTTGTCGAGCGCGACGTGCGACGGCAGGATCAGCGGGCAGTTAGGCGAGACGCGCAGTCGCGCAAACACGTCCACGCCGGTGTCGATGAGCGTCTGCGCTTCACGGAACAACGCTTCCAGCGACAGCACCACGCCGTTGCCGATGAGGCATTGCACGTTCTTGTGGAGGATTCCCGAGGGAATGAGCGACAGCACGGTCTTCTTGCCGCCGATGACCAGCGTGTGGCCGGCGTTGTGGCCGCCCTGAAAACGAGCCACCGCGGCGGCGCGCTCGGTGAGCAGGTCGACGACCTTGCCCTTGCCCTCGTCGCCCCACTGGGTCCCGATGATGATGACGAATTTGCCCATGATTGCCCGTGATTACCCGACGCCGCACGAACGCGGCGATTCTTGAATTGCAGTGGAGGAGTCGGTCAGCGCTTGCTTGGCGGCGCCGGACTCTTGAGATAACGGAAGAAATCGCTTTCGGGTGAAATCACCATCACGTCGCCGTCCCGGCCGAGCGCGCTGCGATACGCCTGCAGGCTGCGATAGAACGAATAGAACTCCGGATTGCGGTTGTAGGCCGTCGCGTAAATGCTCGCCGCGGCGGCGTCGCCCTCGCCCCGGATGCGCTGCGCGTCGGCCAGCGACGTGGCGATGATCTCGGTACGCCGGCGCTCGGCCTCGGACTTCACGATCTGCGCCTCGCGCGCACCCTCGCCCCGCTGCGTCTGCGCGATGCCTTCGAACGTGCGCTTCATGCTGTCGTACACGCTGCTGGCGACTTCTTCCTGCAGGGCGATGCGCTGCATGCGCACGTCGACGAGCAGGATGCCGAGCTTCAGCAATTTCTCGCTGGCGTCTTTCATGAACTCGCCGGTGATCTGCTGCCGATCGGAGATCACGATGTCCTTGAGCGTGCGCCGCGCGACGGCATTCTTGATGCCGTCCTGGATGGTGTCGCCCACCAGCGATTCGGCGCGGCCTTCATCGCCACCGCTGGTCGCCTGGTAGAACGTCTCGGCCTCGAGGATGCGCCACTTGATGTAGTAGTCGATGGTGAGTCCCTGGCTCTCGCTGGTCAGGAACTGCTCGCCATTGAACTTGCGCGTGAGCACGCGGCGGTCGAATTTCACCACGCGGTCCATGAACGGAATCTTGAACTGCAGGCCGGGCTCGAAGTCCGCGCCCTTGATCTGCGACAGGCGCACGCGCACGGCGAGCTCCTGTTCATTGACCACGAAGGTCGAGCTGGAGATCAGCAGGATCACCGCCAGCACCACCACCAGGATTGCGAGAATGCGCGAGCCCATCAGCGTTCCACCCTCTGGCGTGCATCGGTGGACGGCGCCGGGTCGGGCTCGACCGCCAGCCGGCGGCCGCACCGTCACCGTGTTCACATCCGAGTCGCGGCGATCCATGAGCTTGTCGAGCGGTAGATAGAGCATGTTGCCGTTGCCGCTCTTCGAATCGATGAGCACCTTGCGCGAGGTCTTGAGCACGCTCTCGACGGTCTCGATGTAGAGACGCTCGCGGGTGACGTCCGGCGATTTTTCGTAGGCCAGCGGCCAGCGCCGTGAAGCGCGAGGCGTCGCCGGTAGCCATGAGGCTGACCTGCGACTTGTACGCTTCGGCTTCCTGCACCGCGCGCGCCGCGTCACCCTGGGCCTTGGGCAAGATGCCATTCGCGTAGGCCTGGGCTTCCTTGATCATGCGTTCGCGATCGGCCTTCGCCTTGACCGAGTCGCGCTGCGCCTGCTGCACGGCCTCGGGCACCTGCACGTCGGTGATGTTCACGCTGCGCACTTCGATGCCGGCGCCGTACTGGTCGAGCGTGCGCTGCATGATCACGCGCGTGTCCTCGGCGATCTTGATGCGGCCCGCTTCGAGAATGGCCTGCTGGTCGTTGCGCCCGACCACTTCGCGAATGGCGCTCTCGCTCACTTCGCTCAGCGTGGCGGCCGGATCGCGCACCTTGAAGAGATTGTCTTCCGCATTCTTGATGCGGTACTGCACGGCCACCTGCAGCTCGACCATGTTCGGTTCGGCGGTGAGCACGCTCGACTTGTATTCCGTGGATTTGACGCCGGCGACGTCGACCTTGGTGACGGTTTCGATGGGCCACGGGATGCGCCAGCCCCAGCCGTCGCCCACCGTCTGCACGTGTTTGCCGAAGCGCTGCACCACGCCCTGGTTGCCGGGCTGCACCTGGTAGAGGCCGCGTGGCCATCCAGATAGCGACAATGATGATGCCGATGAGACAGCAATGGACGTCGCCGAACGGCCACCGCCGCCGCCAAACAGCGATTCGATGCGCTTTTGCCAGTCCTTGAAGGCCTGGTCGAGATCGCCACCGCCGGGAGCAGGTTTCTTGCCCCAAGGGTTGTTGTTCGGACTACCGGGTTGATTCCAGGCCATATCAGCTGCTTCGCAAGGCGGGCGACGATTGTAGGTAGGCACTTGCGGCCGTACAAGTTGAGTCGTCTCGCGAGCGTCAGAACTTCGACGCCGGGCTCGCGCGCCCATTTGAGCAACTCGAATTCGGATAGTTCAGTGTCGATTTCGAAGGCGCCGTCGTCGGCAATCCTCTCGGCGCGCACCAGGCCGGCGGCATACAGCCTCGCCCGCAGCTCGCCGGCCGATACCGGCAGGCGCAGCGTCGCGCGCCGCGCAACTCGCGCGAGGCGCTCGGCGACCGACTCGCGCAGCAGATCGAGGCCCTGCGGCCTTGGCCGCGGACAGCCAGACGTGGCTCACGCTTCCCGCTTCGTTCGCGCTCGACGCGCGCCGGCGTGTCGATGCGATCGATCTTGTTGAACACCAGGATCTGCGGCAGGTCGGCCGCGCCGATCTCGGCCAGCACGCGATTGACTTCGTCGATGTGTTCGTCGCGCCGCGGATCGCTGACGTCGACCACGTGCAGCAGCAGCGTGGCCTCGCGCGCCTCGGTGAGCGTCGACTGGAATGCCGCCACCAGCTCGTGCGGCAGCTCGCGGATGAAACCGACGGTGTCGGCGACCACGACCTTGCGTATTGCCCGGCAGCACGATGCTGCGCACCGTGGGATCGAGCGTCGCGAACAACTGATCGGCGACGTAGGCGTCGGCGCCGGTGAGCGCGCGGAACAACGTGGACTTGCCGGCGTTGGTGTAGCCGACCAGCGCGAGCGACGGAACCGGAATCTCGGCGCGCTGCTGCCGGCCGGTCTCGCGCTGCTGTTTGATCGTCTCGAGCCGCGCGGTCGAGCGTCTTCACGCGCTTGCCGAGCAGGCGACGGTCGGTTTCGAGCTGCGTCTCGCCAGGACCACGGTTGCCGATGCCGCCACCGCGCTGACGTTCGAGGTGGGTCCAGCCACGCACCAGGCGCGACGCGATGTGCTTGAGCTGCGCGAGCTCCACTTCGAGCTTGCCTTCGTGGCTGCGCGCGCGCTGCGCGAAGATGTCGAGGATCAGTCCCGAGCGATCGAGCACGCGGCGTTCGATGAGTTTTTCGAGATTGCGCTCCTGCGACGGCGAGAGCGGATGATCGAACAGCACCACGTCGGCGTTGTGTTCGACCGCGGCGGCGCGAATCTCATCGGCCTTGCCACTGCCCACGAAGAATCGCGGATCGGGGCGATCGCGCCGTCCGCCGATGCTCACCACCGGGAACGCGCCCGCCGAGCGCGTGAGCTGCTCGAACTCGAGGATATCTTCGGGGTCCGCGGGCGCGCCGATGCCAAGGCGCACGAGCACGGCCCGCTCACCTGCGCGTGGTCGCTCGAACAATTTGGATTCTCGAGAAGCGGAAGAACGCGTGCGACCGCGCCGGTCATCATTCTCCGGCGACCGCCTCGATCGTCGTTCCGTCTTCGTTGGTGATGCGCACGTTGCGCGCCGGGACAACCGTCGAAATCGCGTGCTTGTACACCATCTGGCTCACGCTGTTCTTGAGTAGTACGACGAACTGATCAAACGAATCGATCTGGCCTTGCAGCTTGATTCCATTCACCAGATAGATTGACACCGGGATTCGTTCCTTGCGCAAAGTATTCAGAAACGGATCCTGCAGTGACTGGCCCTTGGCCATGACGTTCTCCTTATTTTTCAAGCAAGCGGACGGCCGCGAGCATACCACGCGGTCCCTACCCGGCAACGCGCTCAGGCTCTCTCAAAAGAGGCAATCAGGGATTCGCGGAGGCCTACAAAGCTTTGTGTTTCATAGGGATCGAACGCACGGATGTCGGGCATGGATCGCAGCCAGGTCATCTGTCTCTTGGCCAGCTGGCGCGTTGCGGCGATGGCGCGGGCCACCGCCATTTCGAGCGGATATGCGCCAGCGAGGTGCGACCAAAGTTGGCGATATCCGACCGCGCGGATTGCCGGATGTCCGTCGGTCAGGTCGCCGCGCGCAAACAGCCCGCGCACTTCGTCGAGCAGTCCCGACGCCATCATGGCTTCGAAACGCTGCGACAAAGCGATATGCAAACGCGCCCGGTCATGCGGCACCAGCGCGGCGCAAATGAATTCACGGTCAATCGGCCGCGTGGTCGCCGTCTGCAGCTCCGAGATGGGTCGCCCGCAGGCGGTGTAGACCTCGAGCGCGCGCTGGATTCGCTGCGCATCGTTGGGATGGATGCGCGCGGCCGCGGCCGCGTCCACTTCGCGCAGGCGCGCGTGCATCGCGGGCCATCCCAGTCGTCGCGCGTCGGCGTCGATGGCGGCGCGAATCGAGTCGCTGCCCTGCGGCAGGGTCGCGATGCCGCCGATGAGCGCACGCAGGTACAGCATCGTTCCGCCGACCAGCAGCGGCACGCGTCCACGCGCTTCGATGTCGTCGATGGCCTGCGCGGCATCGCGCACGAACTGCCCCGCCGAATAGCTCGCGGTGGGTTCGACCAGGTCGATGAGGTGATGCGGCACGGCCGCGCGCTCCGCCGCGTCGGGCTTGGCGCTGCCGATGTCGAGGCCGCGATACACCTGCGCCGAATCGACGCTGACGATCTCGATCGGAAACTCGCGCGCGAGTCGCAGCGCAAAGCCGCTCTTGCCCGTGCCCGTCGGACCGGTCAGGACTGCGATCGGCCGTCTTGCGATCAGCGGCCACGCAGAAACATGCGATCGAGCTCGTGCAGGCTGACCTGCGTCCAGGTCGGACGCCCGTGATTGCACTGATCCGCGCGCGGCGTCTGCTCCATCTGCCGCAGCAGCGCGTTCATCTCCGGCAAGCGTCAGGCGGCGATGCGCGTGGATCGCGGAGCGGCAGGCGATGGTGCCTAACAAGCGATCGGTGGCGCTGTCGAGATGATGCGTGGCGCTGTCCGACGGCCACGTCGCCGACCACTTCGCGAACCAGTGCGGCGATGTCCTCGCTCGGCAGCATGGCCGGCACCGATCGCACCACCAGCGTGTCGGGCGCGAGCCGCTCGACATCGAAGCCCGCGGCCTGCCACTCCTCGGCTTGCGCCATCAGCGCATCGAGCTCATCGACTTTCATTTCCACCGTCACCGGCGCGAGCAGCAACTGCGTGGCCACGGTTCCGGACTGCGCCTTGAGCTTCTCGTACAACACGCGCTCATGCGCGGCGTGCATGTCGACGAGCACCAGGCCCTGCGGCGTTCTGCGCGAGGATGTAGATGCCATGGACCTGCGCGAGCGCTTCGCCGAGCGGCTGCGCGCGCGTTCGCAGGAGGCTCCGCGGGGCGTTCGTGCTCGGCGGCGCTCGCGCCGCGCAGCATCTCGGCGACCGCCCACACGCTGGGCGCCGGTGCGCCGTCGACGGCGTGCAGCGCCATCGGCTGCGTGTAGTGACCGCCGGGCGAAGCGGCCGGCGGCACGGCGCTGGTTCCGGGCTTGGTGCCGCTCAAGCTTGCGTTCGACGGCGCGAAACACGAAGTCGTGGATCTGGCGGCTGTCCCGAAAGCGGACTTCGAGTTTCTGCGGATGCGCGTTGACGTCGACCAGCGTCGGGTCGATGTCGAGATACAACACGTAGGCGGGTTGCCGCCCGGAATACAGCACGTCGCGGTAACCGAGTCGCACGGCGTTCATGAGCAGCCGGTCGCGCACCGCGCGGCCGTTGACGAACCAGAACTGCAGGTCGGAGGTGGCGCGCGCGGCGGACGGCGCGCCGATCCAGCCGGACAGGCGCACGGGACCGGCGGAATGTTCGATCTCCAGAGCGCGTGAGACGAAATCCTGCCCGACGATGCGGCCGAGGCGCGCCGCGGCGCCGCCGGCCGCAGCCAGCGCCGGCGCATCTAACAAAGTTCGCGAGCCGGTGCGCAGCCGGAACGCCACGTCGTCGCGCGACAGCGCGAGGCGTTCGAGCAGGCGCACGATGTGGCCCTGCTCGGTCACCTCGCTGCGCAGGAACTTGCGCCGTGCCGGCAGGTTGTAGAACAGGTCGCGCACTTCGATGGTGGTGCCCGGCGGATGTGCCGCCGGGGCGAGCTCGCCGATCGGTGCCGCCGTCGACGCTCACGCGCGCTGCGCGTTCTTCGTCGACGTGGCGCGAAGTGATGTCGAAGCGCGAAACCGACGCAATCGACGGCAGCGCTTCACCGCGGAACCCGAGCGTGGTGATGGCGCCGAGATCGTCGGCGGTCGCGATCTTGCTGGTGGCATGGCGCGACAGCGCGAGCTTGAGCTCGGCGGCGGGAATTCCGCTGCCGTCGTCGCGCACGCGCGTGAGTCGCATGCCGCCGGCTTCGATCTCCACTTCGACGCTTTGCGCGCCGGCGTCGAGGCTGTTCTCGACCAGCTCCTTGACGATGGACGCGGGGCGCTCGATGACCTCGCCGGCCGCGATCTGATCGATGAGGTGATTGTCGAGAACGCGGATCGGCATGGCCGCGCAGTTTAAGATCGGGGTCAGGCCACCGTTTCCTAGAAAACGGGGCCTGACCCCATTATTTCGCGGAGTTCGACCTGCGTGCTGGAGCCGGCGCTGCGGCGGGCCGCGGCCAGCCGCGTGCCGTCGGGCGCATTGCCCTGAAAGTACTGCTCGATTCCCGCGAAGATCGGCGTTGGCGAGCTTGGTGCGATGCGCGGGCAGCGACAGCTTGCGCTCGTCCTCGCGATTCGAAATGAACGCGGTCTCGACCAGCATCGATGGGATATCGGGCGACTTGAGCACCACGAACCCCGCCTGCTGCACGCGCGGCTTGCGGACTTCGCCGATGCGGTCGAGCGACTTCAGCACGTTCTCCGCCGCCACCATGCTCGCGGAGATGCTCGCGGTCTGCGACAGATCGAGCAGCACGTTGGCGAGCATGGCGTCCTTGTCATCGAGCTTGATGCCGCCCTTCAGGTCGGCCGCGTTTTCGCGCTCGGCCAGCCAGCGCGCGGCCTCGCTCGAAGCGCCGCGATCCGACAACACGTACACCGACGAACCCGACACGTCGGGATTGGCGATGGCATCGGCGTGGATCGACACGAACAGGTCCGCCTTGGCGCGCCGGGCTCGCGTGTTCCGCTCGCGCAGGCTGATGAAGTAGTCGCCGTCGCGCGTGAGCACCGCCTTCATGCCGGGCTCCGCGTTGATGCGCGCCGCCAGCGCCTTGGCGATCGCCAGCACCGCGTCTTTCTCGTGCGTGCCGCGTTTGCCGGAAGCGCCGGGATCCACGCCGCCATGACCGGCATCGACCGCGATCACGATGTCGCGGCCGGAATCGCTCGGCGCATGCGCGGGGCGAATGGCCACGGGCGCCGCGGGAACCACCGGCGTCACGGACACCACCTTCGCTGCAGCCGCGCCGCGGCCTTGCCGGCAATGTCGAGAATGAGGCGATGACCTGCATCCCGCGGGGCGGCGACGCTGGTCTGGATGGTGACCGGCCCCGCCACTTCGAAAACCAGGCGCAGCCCGCTGTGCGGCAACTTGCCCGAGCGCATGGACGTGATTACGCCATCAGCCCGCGGGCAGTTTCGATTTGAGCGAGGTCTTGCGACACATCGAGCACGACGCGGCCCGGATCATCGAACAGGAAGGCGCTGTGTTTGACCGGCCCGGTGAGGTCGAGCACCACGCGCGTACCGGTTTCGGTGGCGGAGATGCGGACGTCGCGGATTTCAGCGGCGACGAGGTTCCCGGAGACTGCCGCAACGGATGCGAGCAATGTCAGCCAGACTCCGATTCGCTTCCCC
Organism: uncultured Pseudomonadota bacterium; assembly: GCA_963736955.1. GTDB lineage: Bacteria > Pseudomonadota > Gammaproteobacteria > Steroidobacterales > Steroidobacteraceae > CADEED01. The sequence goes on along the minus strand of CAVTQT010000008.1, from coordinate 13,943 downwards.
AAAAAACCTTCCCCATCATGGAGTTCAACGCCTGATCTGCGGCGCAATTTACTTAATTGCCGTAGAAGTTTCAATCCTCTCGATTCGATGACCCTGTCGCCGTGATCGAAAACTCGAAGCGCAGGTCCGGCGCCGGCAGGCGACCCGCGCCGCGCTCCGGCCACTCGATCAGCCACAGGAAGCCCGGACGGTGGTAGTCGGCGAGCCCCAGATGTTCGAGTTCAGCTCGGGATCGATCAGCCGGTACAGATCGAGATGGACCGCGTTCGACGTCCGGCAGTTCGTAGGTCTCGAGCAGCGTGTAGCTCGGGCTCTTGATGGGCCCTGGGCGCCGAGCGCGCGCAGCACGCCGCGCGCGAACGTCGACTTGCCCGCCCCGAGTTCGCCCGACAGGAACACCACCCGGCAAGGCGCGCCCGGCGCCGGGCGTGCGCCTAACAGGCGAGCGCCGAGCGCCTCGGTTTCCTCGCCGCTGTGCGTGAGCCACACGCGCGGGCTCTGCTGCGGTCACGGATTCACCCAGCCGCGCAATTCCGCGATGACGTCGCTCGCGAGAGGCCGCGCTGCCCGCCCTGCGCCGCCGAATCGCCCGCCAGCGAGTGCACCAGCACGCCAATGCGCGCCGCCTGCGCGCTGTCGCCGGATTGCGCGCGCAGCCCGGCGATGACGCCGGTGAGCACGTCGCCCATGCCGGCGGTCGCCATGCCCGGATTGCCGCGTTCGCAGATGTCGATTTCGGTCGCACCAGCGGCGCCCCACGCGACCAGCGTACCCGCGCCCTTGAGCACCGTCGACCGCGCCATAGCGCGAATGCAGCTCGCGCGCCGCGCCGAGGCGATCGGCCTGCACCGCCGCGGTATCGGTGCCTAACAACCTGGCGGCTTCGCCCGGATGCGGAGTGATGACCCAGTCGGCCGGCAGCTTCGCCGGATTCAGCGCCAGCAGATTCAGCGCGTCGGCGTCGGCCACCGTCGGCACGCCCGCCGACGAACGCGGCCGACCACAGGCGCTGCGCCCAGTCGCTGGTCCCGAGGCCTGGCCCGATGGCGAGCACGTCGGCGCCGCGCATCGGCTCATCCAGGCTGGCGACCGACGACACGGGTAGATAGATGAGCTCGGGACGCGTGGCCGTGACGGCGACCAGGTTCTCCGGCGCGCCCGCCACCGTCGACCAGGCCGGCGCCCACGCGCAGCGCCGCCTCGCCCGCCAGGCGCAGCGCGCCCGGCATGCCGGCGCCGCCGCCGACGACGAGCACGCGGCCGTTCGAGCCCTTGTGCGACTCGCGCGCGCGTCGCGGCAGGGTCGCGGCGAGTTCGCCCTCGTCGATGCGCCGCATGAGCGGCGCGAATTTCGGCAGCGCGGGCGCGACCACGCCGAGATCGTCGAGCAGCACGACGCCCGCATGTTCGGGCTCCGCGCCGAGGAACAGACCGGACTTGAACGCCGACGAAGCTCACCGTGATCTCGGCGCGCACCGCGGCCTCGTGCACGGCGCCACTGTCGGCATTCACGCCGGAAGGAATGTCGAGCGCCAGCACCGGGCGCTTCGCCGCGTTGATGGCGCGGATCACCGCCAGCGTCTCCGGCCGCGGCGCGCCGCTGAGGCCCGATGCCTAACAAGGCGTCGACGATGACGATCGCTGCCCGAGAGCGCGTCGGCCGCGAAGGGATGCGCGCTGCCGCCGGTGGCCAGCCATTCCTCCTGCGCGCGGCGCGCATCGCCGGCGAGCTTGTCGGGCGGCGCGGCCGCCAGCACCAGCGCATCGAGTCCCGCCGCGCGCGCCAGGCGCGCGAGCACGTAGCCATCGCCACCGTTGTTGCCCGCGCCACAAACCACCGCGACGCGCTTCGCCTGCGGCCAGCGCGCGCGTGAGGATCTTGAGCGCGGATTCCGCGGCCCGGGTCATCAGCGTGAAGCCCGGCACGCGGCGCTTCTCGATCTCCCAGGCGTCGAGCGCGCGCACCTGCGCGGCGGAGTAGATGGCGGTCGGGCGATTCATGGCGCGAATTATACTGGCCGCGACCCATGACCCAGCCCACTGAATCACTCGTCGACCTCAAGTCCGCCCTGCTGGCGCTCGCCCAGGCGCGCGGATTCGACGCGCTCGGCGTCAGCGACCTCCAACTCGATGCCGATGCCGCGCATCTCGACCGCTGGCTCGACGCAGGCAAGCACGGCGAGATGGGCTACATGGCCAAACACGGCACGCGCCGCACGCGACCCGACGAACTGGTGCCCGGCACCGTGCGGGTGCTGTCGGCGCGCATGAACTACTGGCCGGACGATGCGCACGACGCCGTCGGCGCGCTGGCAGACCCGGAGCTGGGCTACGTCTCGCGGTACGCGCTGGGCCGCGACTATCACAAGGTGCTGCGCAATGCCCTGCAGGGCCTGGCCGACGACATCGTCGAGCGCGTCGGGCCCATGGGTTACCGCGTGTTCGTCGACTCGGGCCCGGTGCTCGAGAAGGCGCTGGCGCGCAACGCCGGCCTCGGGTGGATAGGCAAGCACACCAATCTCATCGCGCGCGATGCCGGCTCGTACTTCTTCATCGGCGAGATCCTCACCGACCTGCCGCTGCCCGTCGACGAAGCCGCCAGCGCGCACTGCGGCACCTGCAGCGCCTGCATTCCCGTCTGCCCGACGGGCGCGATCACCGCGCCCTACCAACTCGATGCGCGGCGCTGCATTTCCTACCTGACCATCGAGCTGCACGGCGCGATTCCCGACGAGCTGCGCCGCATGATGGGCAACCGCATCTACGGCTGCGACGACTGCCAGCTCGTGTGTCCCTGGAACAAGTTCGCGCGCGCCGCCGCGCACCCGGATTTCAAGACGCGGCACCGGCTCGATGCGTCGCGGCTGAGCGATCTGTTCGCGTGGACCGAAGCGCGAATTCCTCGAACGCACCGAAGGCTCGGCGATCCGCCGCATCGGCTATGAACGCTGGCTGCGCAACATCGCGGTGGCGCTGGGCAATGCGCCGGCGACGCCGCGAACACCGCGGCGCTGGCCGCGCGCGCGGACGATCCATCAGAGCTGGTGCGCGAACACGTCGGCGTGGGCGCGCGCCGAACACTCAGCGCGCGTACGATGGCGCGTCCGAGGATGCCGCGGCAGACGGATCGCCCTGCCCGTCGCGAACTGCACAGCATCGAGCGAGATCGGCGCGTGAGTGACCCGGCACGCGTCGAGACTGCACGTGCAGTCGGCGGCGATCGCGACAGCTCAGCGACGACTCGCAGCGACGCTTCGCGGGTCAGCGCCGATCAGGCCGTGTACTGGACGTTGTCGATGAGCCGCGCCTTGCCGAGGCGCGACGCCGTCATCACCACGAATCGTCTGCGTATCCGGCTGCGCCGGCGCGAGCGATCAGCGCATCGCGCACGCTGAAGTAGTCGGTACGGAATCCCGCGCCGTCGAGCGCGGCGCGCCCCGCGCCTTCGATCTTCGCGAAATCGCGCACGCCGGACTGCGAGCGCGGCCACCGCCTGCTGCAGCTGCCGGTAGATAGCCGGCGCCAGCTTGCGCTGCGCTTCGTCGAGGTACTGATTGCGCGAGCTCATCGCGAGCCCGTCGGCTTCGCGCACCGTGGGCGCGCCGACGATCTCCACGCGCAGGCACAGGTCCGCGACCATGCGGCGGATCACCGTGAGCTGCTGGAAATCCTTCTCGCCGAAAATCGCGACGTCCGGATCGACGATGTGGAACAGCTTGGCGACGATGGTCGCCACGCCTTCGAAATGGCCGGGGCGGAATTCGCCGCAGAGGATGTTGGAGATGCCCGGGACTTCCACGCGCGTCGCCTGGTCGGCGCCGTTCGGATAGATCTCGCCGACCTCGGGCATGAACATGAGGTCGCAGCCCGCGTCGCCCAGCATCTTCGCGTCCAGCGTCGGCGTGCGCGGATAGTGCGCGAAATCTTCGTTGGGCCCGAACTGCATCGGGTTCACGAAGATGCTGGCGACGAAACGCTTGCCGTGTTTGCGCGCGGCCTCGATGAGGCTGACATGCCCGGCGTGCAGGTTGCCCATGGTGGGCACGAACACCACGCGCTCGCCCGCGGCGTGCCAGCGTGACACCTGCTCGCGCACCGCGGCGATCGTGGTCACGGTCATCATGCGTCTCGACGCCGCGCCTCAAGCATGGAATTCGTGCTCGGGCGCGGGATAGGTCTTCTTCTTCACCGCTTCGACGTAGCGCTTGAGCGCATCGACATTGGAGCTGGCGCCGTCCATGAAATTCTTCACGAAGCGCGGCTTGCGGCCCGAGGTGATGTCGAGCACGTCGTAGAGCACGAGGATCTGCCCGTCGGTGTCCGGGCCCGCGCCGATGCCGATGACCGGCACTTCGAGCGCTTCGGTGATCTCGCTTGCCGAGCTCCGACGGAATGCATTCGAGCAGCACGATGTCCGCGCCCGCCGATTCCAGCGCCTTGGCGCTGTCGAGCATGCGCTTGGCGGCCGCTTCATCGCGACCCTGCACTTTGAAACCGCCGGTCTTGTGCACCGACTGCGGCTTGAGCCCGAGGTGCGCGCACACCGCGATGTCGTGGCGCGCGAGAAATTCGACGATCTCGAGCTGGCCGAGCCCGCTTTCGAGCTTCACCATTTCCGCGCCGCCTTCCTGCATGAGGCGCACCGAGTTCGCCAGCGCGATGTCGGCCGTCGGATAGCTCGCGAACGGCAGGTCGGCGACGAGGAACGGCCGGTGCAGCCCGCGCGCCACCGCTTTGCAGTGATACACGATGTCGTCCATGGTCACGGGCACCGTGGTGTCGTGACCCTGCAGCACCATGCCGAGCGAATCGCCGACCAGCACGAGATCGGTGTCGGCGTTGTCGCAGAGCACCGCGAAGCTCGCGTCGTAGCAGGTGATGCACGCGATCTTCTCGTGCTCGCGCTTCATCCGGTCGAGCGTGCCCAGCGAGACCGGCGGCCGCGTGGAATCGCGTTGTTCGAGATGTGTGTACACGATGCCCCTCAGTCTCTTGACGCTTCATGATCGGCGCCGCTTCGGCGACGATTTCCGACGTGCGCGCAGCGCCTAGATAGTACCGTGGCGGAGCGGGTTGTAATACATGCGCCCCTTCTTCATGCGCCGAATCGCGCCCACCAGTTCCTCGTAGTCCGCCTGGTTCTGCACCGGATCGATGCTCGCCGCATTGACGATCAAGAGCGGCGCCTTGTCGAACTCGTGGAAGAACCGCGCGTAGGCATCGTTGAGCCGCGTGAGATACGCCGCGTCGATGAGGCTTTCATAGGACGTTCCGCGTTTGGCGATGCGTGCCAGCAGCGTTTCCACCGGCGCCTGCAGGTAGACCACGAGATCGGGCCTCGGCGGATCGACGGCGAGGCGCGAAGCCACCTGCTCGTACAGCGCCATCTCGGCGGCATCGAGAGTCAGGCCCGCGAACAGCCGGTCCTTCTCGAATAGATAGTCGGCCACGCGCCGTGGCGCGAACATGTCCTGCTGCTTGAGCGTGCCGAGCTGCTGCGCGCGCTGGAACAGGAAGAAGAGCTGCGCCGGCAAGGCGCCGGATTTCTGATTGCGATAGAAGCGTTCGAGAAAGGGATTCTGCGCGTCCTGCTCGAGCACCAGCTCGGCTTCGAGAGTCTCCGCCAGGCGCCGTGCGAGGCTGGTCTTGCCGACACCGATCGGCCCTTCGACCACGATGTAACGCTGCGCCGGCACGTCCGGGCCGATGCCGCGTGGCGCGGCGCCGCTCGTATCGGCGACGGTTTCGGCTTCCGGTGTGCTCACAGGCGTTCGATGCCGCGATTGACCACGCGCTCGCGAAGCAGCCGCGACAGTGCCGAGCGCCCGGGACCTCGAGGTCGGGGGCGATGTCGGCCAGTGGATAGAGCACGAAGTCGCGCGCGGCGATTCCGGGATGCGGCAGCGTCAGCGTTTCGGTGCTGCGCGCCTCGCGCCCCACCACCAGCAGGTCGAGATCGATCACGCGCGGACCCCAGCGTTCGCGCGGCGGCTCGCGGCCGAGTTCGCGTTCGAGCGTGCGCAACGAGGACAGCAGATCTTCCGGAGTCGACTGCGTGAGCAACCCGGCGACCGCGTTCACGAAGGCCGGCTGCACCACCTCGCCCAGCGGCTGCGTGCGGTACAGCGGCGAACTAGCTACCAGGCGGCAGTCGCGAAGCCGGCCGATCGCCTCGAGTGCACGCGCCACCTGCGCGCGCGGATCCTCGAGATTGCTGCCCACGCCGACATAGGCCGGCAACCAGCGAGTACTTGCGGACACAACCTCGGCCGCTGCGGCGTTCATGAGGCCGCGGGTGCGCGGTCCCCGCCGCGCCGCCGACGACGACGCGGGCCACGGCGCCCGGCCCCTTCGCCTGCCGGGACGTTGCTGTGGCGCCAGCGCATCCGCCATGTGATCGCGATCGGTCTGCGAGACTTCCTGGACCTTCGTCCACCAGTCCGCGAGCTCGCGCGAGGCCAGACCCATCTCGGCGCGCAACAGCAGCAGGTCGAAGCCGGCGCGGAAACGCGGTTGCTCCAGCATGCGCAGCGCGCGCCGGCCGCGCGGTTGTTCGAGGCGCGGCTGCGCCGCGAACATTTCCCGCACGCCGAGTGAAAATCGTTTCGGAATGGAGATGCGGCCCTGCGCCTGGCGCGCCGCGCGATCCACGGCGTCGACAATCGTGCCGATGTCGTGCCACTTCTCCTGCGGCTGCTTCTCGATGATCTCGGCGAACGGTCCGTACAGCAGCAGCGCAAACAGGAACGTCGGGGTCACCGGCTTGCCGGCGGCCACGCGCTGATCGGTGTTGACGAGACCCTGTCGCACGAGCCGCGACACGGCCCCGTCGGGATTCCGGTTCGAGATAACTAGCCACCGTCGGCAGCAACTCACCCAGCAGGCCGTGCCGCTGCAGCACCACGAGGCTCATCGCACCGTGACCGGTGAGGAACAGCTTGAGAGTCTCGTCGAACAATCGTGCCGGCGGAACGCTGCCTAACAACCCGCGCAGGCTGGATATCAGGCTGCCGGTCTCGCCGTCGAGCGAGAAGCCCAGCTTCGCCTCGAAGCGCGCGGCCCGCAGCATGCGCACCGGGTCCTCGCGATAACGCGTGGCCGGATCGCCGATGAGTTTCAGACGCCGCGCGGCGATGTCTTCGACGCCGCCCGCGTAGTCCCAGATCGAGAAGTCGGCGATGTTGTAGTACAGCGCGTTCGCGGTGAAATCGCGGCGCCACACGTCGTCGTCGATGGTGCCGTAGGCGTTGTCGCGCAGGATGCGGCCGTGCTCGTCGGTGACGCGGTCTTCGTCCTCGTCGTCGCCGGCGCCCGCATGGCGCGAACGATCGCGCTCACGCATCGGCGAATTGCGGTGGAAACCGGTCTGGTGAGGGCCGGCCTCGGCGAGCACCAGGCTCTCGTCGGTCTCGTCGTCTTCGTCGTCGAGGTCATCGTCGAGAGCTCGTCATCGACGTCATCGTCGAGATCGGCCGCGGCCGGCTCGGGGATTTCCTCACCGACCTCTGGCGCGCTCATCGCGCGAAACGTGGCGACCTCGATGATCTCGCGCCCGAAGAACACGTGCGCCAGGCGAAAGCGCCGGCCGATGAGCCGGCAATTGCGAAACGTGCGTTTGACCTCTTCAGGCAGCGCGCTCGTCGCGATGTCGAAATCTTTCGGCGTGATGCCGATCAGCAGATCGCGGACACATCCGCCCACCAGGAAGGCTTCGTAGCCCGCCTCGCGCAGCCGGTACAGCACACGCAGCGCATTGGGAGAGATCGCGGAGCGCGATATGGAATGTTCGGCACGGGGGATGATGCGTGCTTTCGGCCGATTGGCCGGATCGAGGGGGGAAACGTCGTTCAAGTCTTCAAAGTTCCACTTGGCAGGGTAAAAGCGGCGCATATACTACCGCGCTCAATTCTGGACCCGCCTTTTCTGACGCTCCCATCGTCTAGAGGCCCAGGACATGGCCCTCTCAAGGCCGTAACACCGGTTCGAATCCGGTTGGGAGCGCCAATCAAATCAATGGCTTGAAGCCGTTCTCTTGGAAACCCTGCTCGTTTCCGCAGGCGTGGTCGCGCTGGCGGAGATCGGTGACAAGACCCAACTTCTCGCGCTTCTGCTGGCCACGCGCTTCCGGAAGCCCATTCCCATCGTGCTCGGCATCTTCGTCGCCACGCTCGCAAATCACGCCGGCGCGAGCGCGATTGGCAGCTGGCTGGTCAGTCTCGTCGGCGCCGACGTGATGCGCTGGATTCTCGCGCTGTCGTTCTTCGCCATGGCGGCGTGGGCGTTGATCCCCGACTCCGCGCCCGACGAAGCTTCCACCACACCACGCTACGGCGTGTTCCTCACCACGGTGGTTGCGTTCTTCCTGGTCGAGATGGGCGACAAGACGCAGATCGCGACCGTGGCGCTCGCGGCGCAATTTCATTCCATCGTGTGGGTGGTGCTCGGCACCACGCTCGGCATGCTGATCGCGAACGTGCCGGTGGTCTATCTCGGCGATGCGTTGATCCGGCGCGTGCCGATGAAATGGGTGCGCATCGTCGCGGCGCTGTCGTTCGTGGCGCTCGGCATCTTTTCCCTGTGGTTTACGCCCGCAACAGCGGCGCACTAGACCAGCGTCAGCGAGTTGGCCTGGTCGGCGCGACGACGCGCCATGGTTGACACTCTTCGCTCGTTCATCACGGCACGCGTGTGCTCGGCGCTGCCGATCAATCCCGATTCGTCGAAGACATTGATCCTGAAGCGATGCAATCGGCCCGCGACACCGGCATAGGCTGGCGACCGCGCGCAGCGTGCCCCCGACGGTCGTCGAGGCGATATGCGTCACTTTCATTTCCATCGACACGGATGATTCCGCATCGCGCAGATGCGGCTTCATGAGCCGGGCCGCCGCCAGCTCCATGAGCTCGATCATGCGCGAGCGCGCGAGTACCGCGGGGAAACCGACCGTGATCTCGGGTGAATACAAGTGCAGCGTCGCCTCGCCGGTCCTGGATCTCGCGCTCATCGACGCCTTCCTTCTTGCTTTTTCATCAGGCGGCAATTTAAGGACAACCGCCGATAAAGCGATTTAGGAACGCTCCGGTATCGGTCGGGATTGAAGTACCGGCGTGTATGTAGGCGCGCTCCTTACCTTGTCCGACAGTGCGGCGTTTGACCGCCCTCCTAGAATCACGTACCGCATGAGTTCATTCGTCTCGAGAGGTGCCGTGCTCGCCAGCGCGCGCCTACTCAATCAGGCCCTGGCGCTTTTGAGTCCATTGCTGCTGGTGCGCCTGCTCGAGATATCCGAGTACGGCCGCTACCGGCAGTTCATGGCGACCGCCATGTTCATCACCTCGCTGGCCGGCTTCGCCTTGAGCGCCAATCTCAACTACCTGATCGCGCGCACGCCGGAGCGCCAGTCGGTGGACATCACCAACACCTGCCTGCTCATGCTGGCGGTGAGCTTCGTGAGCGCACTCGTGGTGGTGGTCGCGCGCCAGTGGATCGTGCCCGCCGGAGATCGCGAACGCGTGGCTGCTGCTCGCGGTGTACGTTTTCCTGTTCCTGAATCTCGAAGTGCTGGTGTCCTACTGGCTGGCGCACCGTCAGTCGTTGCAGGTCATGGTCTACACGCTCGCCATGACCGTCTGGCGGCTCGGCACGCTGCTCGCGGCCACCTTCTGGCTGCGCGACGTGCAGATGATCTTCGTCACCATCGTGTGCGCCGAAGCGCTGAAGAATCTCTGGATCTACGTGTGGCTGCGGCGGCGCGGGCTGCTGGTGTTCCGCTGGGACCCGCAGGCCATGCGCGAACAGATCCGTCTGGTGGCGCCGCTCGGTGCCGGCTCGGTGCTCTACAAGCTCAACGATTTCGGCAAAGTGGTGGTGGGCAACCAGATGGGCCCGGTGCCCCTGGCGATCTACACCACCGCGGCCTACCAGGTACCGCTGGTCAACATCGTCCAGGGCGCGCTCGCGGATGTGATCTTTCCCGACATGGTGAAACGATCGCAGCGCGATCGCAACGCAAGGGCTGCTGCTGTGGAAACGCGCGCAGGTGCTGATCTTCGCGGCCATCTGTCCCGCCTGGGTGCTGCTCACCTACTTCGCCGAGCCGCTGGTGCGCGTGCTGTTCACCGACGCCTACGTCGCGGCCGTGCCCTTACTTCCAGGTGTTCCTGCTGCTGATGGTGCGGCAATGCTTCGAGTTCTCGACGCCGCTGCGCAGCGTCGAGGACAATGCCTCGTTCGCGCACGCCAATCTCGTCGCGCTGCTCATCAACGCGGGACTCATCGTCGCGCTGATGCCGAAGTTCGGACTGTGGGGCCCCACGCTCGGACTGGTCATCGGCCAGACGTGGACTTCTATCTACCTGGGCGCGAGGGTGCTCAAGCGCTTCAAGCTTCCGCTGTCGGAGCTGTGCCAGTGGAGCAAGCTCGGACTCGCACTGGCCTCCTCGCTGGTAGCGCTGGCGGCACTGCATGCCTCGCAGCTGTATCTGCCCTCCACACCGCTCGGCATGGTCGCGGGAGTAGCCGTCTTCGCGCTGGTGTACGCGGTCGCCGCGCGGATCATCCTGCGCGAGGAATACGGCTACGTGATGCGCGCCATCCTGCGGCGGAAAGCCGCATGAACGCGAAGCCCACGCTGCTCATCGTCTCGTACTACTTCGCGCCGAGCCCGCTGGTCGGCGCCAAGCGCTTCAGCTTCCTCACGCGGGAATTCGTTCGCCTCGGGTACGACGTTCACGTCATCACCAACGACATGTGGCGAAACCCGTTACGGCCGCGAGGACCACTCCCTGCCGCTCGCCGGCACGATGCATCGCTGTCGCCGCGCCTTTCGAAGTTCCGCTCAAGGGCGAAGGCATCCTGAGCAGGCTCGCCAATTCCATCCTGCGGCGCGTGCTCGCACCCGTGGGCTTCGAGTATTTCTGGGCTCGCGCGGCCACCCGCAAGGCGCTCGAGGTCGCGCGCACACTGCCGCGCGGAATCGTGATCGCCACCTCGCCGCCGCACGCGGCATTGATCGCCGGCACGCGCATCGCGAGGCGACTGCGCTGGCCGCTGATACTCGACTATCGCGATCCCTGGAGCGCCTACGACTGGCCGCAATGGCATCGCAGCTGGTTGATCGCAGTGGTTAGGGGCACGCATCGAGGCACGACTGGTGAGGGCCAGTGCCGCGCGCGTACTGAACACACCGGACATGTGCGACTGGTTCGAGGAATCCTTTCCGGTCGCCTCGCCTGCGCGCAATTTCGTGGTGCCGAATGGTTTCGACGCGGCGCCGGCAACGAATTCGCCTCCGTCGACTGGCCCGATCGAAATCATGCACGCCGGGGAAATCTACGGCAGCCGCTCGCTGCTATCGTTGCTGCGTGCCGTCGATCGCCTGAGTACGCGCCACCCGGCACGCCCGATTCGGGTCGTCAATTACGGCGCGCTGCCGGCCGCGGAATGGCGACGCATTCGCGAGGCAGGGCTGGAGACCTTCATCGAAGAACGGCCGCGCATTCCCTTCACCGCGTTGTTCACGGAATTGCAGGGCGCGCATGCGCTTCTCGCCGTGGTCAGCGACCACATGACCTATTCGACGCCTTACAAGATCTACGACTACATGGCCGCCGGCCGGCCCATTCTCGCGCTCGCGCCGCGCGACGCCGCGCTCTACGAATTGCTCGAGGACAGCGGCGCAGGGCATTGCGTGGAGTCCGGCGACATCGATGGCATCGAGCAGGCGCTGGAGCGAACTTTGTTCAGCGGTGCTCCGCCGGCGCGCGCGCGCATCGACCGCTTTCGATGGTCAAACCTCGCCCAGCAGTATCGCGAAGTCCTGGAGGCGGTAACCACGGCGCACAGGGACGAGGACGTGAGCGTCGAAACGATCCAGGCGGGCAAGTCGCTGGACGCCTAAGCCGCCACGACCGGCCTCTTGACCCGATACCAGCTCGCATACAACGCCGGCAGGAAAATCAGCGTCAGCACCGTCGCGATGAACAGCCCACCCATCATCGCGATGGCCATGGGACCCCAGAACACTTCGCTGACGATGGGAATCAACCCGAGGATGGCCGCCGCAGCAGTCAGCAGGATCGGCCGAAGCCGATGCATGGTGGCATCGACGATCGCCTCGCCCCGCTCCATGCCGGCGTCCTCGTTTTCCTTGATCTGCGCCATCAGCACCACGGAGTTGCGGATGATCATGCCCACGAGCGCGAACACGCCGAGCATGGCCACGAAGCCGAACGGCCGATTGCTGACGAGCAGCGCAATCGTGACGCCGATGATGGCGAGCGGCGCCGTGAGCATCACCAGCAGCAGCTTCTGCGTGCTATGGAGCTGCAACATGAGGATGAACAGCATGAGGATGAACATCACCGGTATCACCGCCATGATGGATGCCGACCCCTTGGCGCTCTCGCCCACCGCGCCGCCGATCTCGATGCGATACCCCGGCGGTAGTTTGGCCATGAGATCCTCGATGGGCCCCTTCAATTGCCTGGTGACCGTGGCGGCGGTGAGGCCATCGGCGACCTTCGACTGAACGGTGATGGTCGGCAGCCGGTTGCGGCGCCAGATCACGGTTTCCTCGAGCCCATATTCGAATGTCGCAATCTGCGCGAGTGGCACGGAGTTGCCGGCGAGGATGCCGATTTCGAGATCGCGAATATGCGCCAGATCGCCGCGATCACTCGCCTGGGCGCGGCCCTGGACGTCGATGAGATAGATGTCGTCGCGGAACTGCGTGATGGTGCGACCCGAGAGCGCGGATCCCAGCGAGCGAGACACCTGCTCCGACGTGACGCCGAGCTGGCGAGCCTTTTCCTGGTCGACGCGGATGCGCATGGCCTTGGTCATCTCGTTCCAGTCGAAATTGACCACTCGAGTGTTGAGGTTCGCGCGTAACGTGGCGGCCACGGTTTCAGCCATGGCGCGCACGCCACTCACGTCCGGCCCGCTCACGCGATACTGCAGCGGCCAGTCGACCGGCGGCCCGAGCGCCAGCGGCTCGACGCGTGCCATCAGCGTGCTGAAGTCTTCCGCGAGCACTTTCTCCAGGCGCGCACGTACCGCGTCCCGCACCTCGTAACTGCTTCGTGATCACCACCGCCTGGGCGAAGTTCGCGTTCTCGAGCTGCTGGTTGAGCGGTAGATAGAAGCGCACGGCGCCCGATCCCACGTAAAACGTGTGGAAGTCGATGTCCGGATCGGCCAGCAGGATCTTTTCGAAACGCAGCACCTCGGCCTCGGTGGCCTCGATGGACGCGTTCTGGGCGAGGCGCAGGTCGATCATGAGCTCGGGCCGGCTCGAGGATGGGAAGAACTGCTGCTGCACGAAGCCGAACAGAACCACCGCGAGCACGAAAGTGCCCGCAGTGCCGGCGACCACCCAGCCGCGATTGGCCAGCGACTTCGTGAGCGCGCGGCGAAAGCGCGCGGTCATCGGCGTTTCCGTCTGCGCCTGAAAGTGGCCGGACGGCTGCTCCTTCAACACCGCGACCCCGATGTATGGAGTGAAGATCACCGCGACTACCCAGGACACCAGCAGCGCGATGGTCACCACGGCAAACAGGGTAAAGCAGTACTCACCGGCGCCGCTCTTGGCAAACCCCACGGGCAGAAAACCCGCCACCGACACCAGAGTACCCGTGAGCATCGGGAATGCGGTTGACGTGTAGGCGTAGGTGGCAGCGCGAAATTTGTCCCAGCCTTCCTCCATCTTCTTGACCATCATCTCGACCGCGATCATGGCGTCGTCGACCAGCAGACCCAGCGAGATGATCAACGCGCCGAGCGAGATGCGCTGCAGGCTGATCCCGAACATGTCCATGAACACGAAGGTGATCGCGAGCACCAGCGGGATGCTGATCGCAACGACCAGACCGGCGCGCGCGCCCAGGCTCACGAAACTCACGATCAGCACGATGCCGATGGCCTCGAACAATCCGCGCGTGAAT
>CAVTQT010000007.1:0-141476 GCA_963736955.1 uncultured Pseudomonadota bacterium | reverse complement strand
ACGGCGACAGCGGATGCCCCGACGGACCGCCAGGCAGCGTGAGATATCCATCGCGCTCGCGGCCGGGCGAAACCGCGAAACGCTCAGAGGCGCCAAAAGCGCCGTCCTGTACGTGCGGCATGTGGTGATCGCCAGACAGCGGCATGGTTGGCATGTCGAGCAGCTTCGACAGGAACGGGACGGCGCGCGACAGCGGATGCCGCACGGCAATGGGGTCCAACTCGCCGTATTTGCAGGCGGCGAGCGTGCTGCAGTCTTTCAGTGACTCTTCTATGGCAGCGTCGAGCCGCTGGAGCAGGAACGCGCGCCAGTCACTGCCGCCGGGCGGCGCGATTGCGGTGGGCTGCTCGCTGACCAACCGCCAGCCAGCCGCTTCGAACAGTCCGGGCCGCCGCTCTTCAAAACGCACACTAGTTAACCCGGTGCTGAGGCTGCGCCACAAGGCATTCAGCGTATTGCCCCGAAACGCACGCACCAGTCGATAACCCACGGCATCGGCGCTGGCTTCAGTCGCCCCCTCGCTGACCAGCGCGCGAAACTCCCGGCGCAGCGGTGCGTCGGCCATCGCCTCCTCGTCGATGAGGGCGAGCAGCAGATCGCGCCAGCGCGCCAGGAACAAGCCGCGCGAGTCGAGTTGGATGGCGAGCATGTCGGCCTCGGTGGCCGGATGCGCAAGGCTCAGCAGATCGTCGCGGATCTGCCGTGCGCGCGCGCCGATGTCATAGCCTCCAGCGCCCACGTCGACCTCGTCGTCACCGAGCACCTTCTCCTGCTCTCCTGCGACCACGCGCTGGTTCGCGGTCCACAGCCGGCCCACGGGCGGATCGGCAATGCGGGGATGGTCGATGGCATCGCGATATTCGAGCGCTCCGAACAGCCGGTCGGGCCCCGCTGTGCGTGGCACACGGCCTAACAAGGTCCAGGCGATGCGTCCGCGGGAGTCGCCGACGACCATGTTCTGCCCCGGAATTCCGATGCGCGGGGCCATCGCCAGCACGTCATCGATGCCGCGCGCACGCTCGAGATCCAGCAGCCCGAAATTGGTCGCTTCGGTTCTCGTCGCAAGCCACGCGGCCTGCAGACACTCGCCGCTGGCCACATCCTCGGCATAGTCCTCACCGTCGAGCACAACGCCGGCGCCGACATCCCGATAGACGACTTCGACCGACGCCTCACCTTTTACAGCGATGGTCTCGCGACGCACGCCAAACTCGGCGCTCGCGCACTTGCCCCAGCGCGCGTCGGCGAAATCGCCATAGCTGTTGGTGAATCCCCAGGCCACCTGGCCGTTGGAACCCGCGGCGACTGCCGGCGTTCCGGGAAGCGTGACGCCGGTGACGTCGATGGCAGGATTACCCGTGACGCGCAAGCGCGCCGGGTACCACACGGCCGGAACGCCGAGATCGAGATGCATGTCATTGGCGATGAGCGCCACTCCCGAACGCGTGTGCACACCGGCCACCGCCCAGTTGTTGCTGCCGGGCGCGACGGCCTCTTCCGCCGGTTTGTCCGCCGCACCGGCGAAACGCAGTTGCGCCGGAAAGGAATGCGTGAGCACCCGCGCGGAGTCGGTGCAGGCTGACTGCACGCAGGGCGATTCGGCGGAATAGTTAGGCGTGTCCCAATCCGAGTGGCCAGCGTAGATGAAGGTGATGAGTTCGTGCGCCGCCGCCGGGTCGCTGCTTTTGGTCGCCGCGCGCTCGAGCCGGCGCCTGCCGATCTCTTCGCGCAGCGTGCCGTACTGCAACTGCCACCACATGGAGTGCACCACCAGCACGGAGTCTTCCGGCAGCCACTGCACAGGGGTCGTGCGCAAGAGCAGGTATTCCCACGGCCGGGCGGCGAGGCTAGCGAGGCCTGCGTTCACGCCACGCGTATAGGCCTCGATGATCGCGCGTTCGGTCGCAGGTGAAGCTTCGATGACGCGCTGCGCGACGGCACGAAAGCCGAATCGGCGCGTCCGTCGGTCATGTTTCAGCGCCACCGCGCCGAACAGCTCTGAGAGCTCGCCCGACGCCAGCCGACGCGACAGGTCCATCTGGAAGAAGCGGTCTTGCGCGTGCGCATAGCCAGTGGCAAAGGCGAGATCGGTACGCGATGCGGCGGTGATCACCGGAATGCCGCGAGTGTCGCGTTCGATGGTGGCCTCGGCAGCCAGACCGGGCAGGCTCGCTTCGCCTTCGATCTGCGGCAGGCTCTGGCGCATGGCCCACCAGAGAAACCCGACTGCCAGCACCGCGAAGCCTGCGACGACTAACAAAGTCCATCGCAGCCAGCGGAGCCAACGCATCGTCAGTGTTCCGTTAGTCTTTCGGAACGCGCAGGATCGTCAACGCGTTGGTGCCGCCGGTGATACCGGTGAGCTCACCCTTGGTGACGATGACGAGCTCGCCCTTCTCCACGAGCTCGAGCTGCAGCATCATCGTGAGGATGGCCTTGAACAGCTCGGCGGTGCGCACTTCAGGGATGTCGAAAGGCACCGGGAACACGCCGCGATACAGCGTGACGCGACGGCGCGTGGATTCGTGGCGCGTGAATGCGTAAATCGGGATGTCCGAACGCGCGCGCGACATCCACAAGGGCGTGGTGCCGGATTCGGTGAGCGCGACGATGGCGCGCACCTTCATGTGGTTCGACGTGTACATCACCGCCATGGCGATGGCTTCTTCGGTGCGATCAACGATGGCCTCGTCACGCTTCCGCATGCGGTTGTGCGTGATCTCGTATTTCTCGGCACCAGCGATGACATCCTCCATGGCCTGAATGGCCTTGACCGGATGTTTGCCGACGGCGCTCTCCGCTGACAGCATCACCGCATCCGTGCCGTCCATCACGGCGTTGGCTACGTCCGAGACCTCGGCACGAGTTGGCACCGGGCTCGTGATCATGGATTCCATCATCTGCGTGGCCGTGATCACGACTTTATTGCGCGTGCGCGATTCGTGGATGATGGTTTTCTGCAAGCCGGTGATCGCGGCGTAGCCCATCTCCACGCCAAGGTCACCGCGCGCGACCATGACCACGTCCGACGCGTCGATGATCTCGGTGAGATTGTGGATGGCCTCGTGACGCTCGACCTTGGCGCACAGGTGGGCGTGCCCGCCGGCGGCGCGCACCAGGTCGCGCGCGAGGTTCATGTCCGCGGCATCACGCGGGAATGACACCGCGACGTAATCGACGCCCCTCATGCATGCGAACTTGATGTCTTCGCGATCCTTGTCGGTGAGCGCCGGCGCCGAGATGCCACCGCCTTTGAGATTCACGCCCTTGCGGTTCGACAGCTCGCCGCCCGCGATCACCTTCGTGTCGATGCGCGTGCCGGAAACCTTGGTGACCTCGAGCTCGATGAGTCCGTCATTCAGCAACAGGATGTTGCCGGCCTTCACGTCCTTCGGCAGATCCTTGTACGCGCAGCCGACGACTTCCTCGTTGCCCGCGTTGATATCGTGCGCGGTGTCGAGCGCGAAAGCCTGGCCGTCCTTGAGGTCGACCTTCTTGTTAGTGAAGCTCTCGATGCGGATCTTCGGGCCGCCAAGGTCCGCGAGAATGCCGACGTAGCGTCCGGCGCGGCGCGCCGCTTCGTGCACGAGATCGATGCGTCGACCGTGCTCTTCGTGTTTTCCGTGTGAGAAATTCACCCGCGCCACATCGAGTCCGGCACGGACCATTTCGGTCAGCACTTCGATCGAATCCGTGGACGGGCCTAAGGTCGCGACAATCTTGGTGCGCGAGTGCATCTGGCGTTCTGGCATGGGCGCGCATTCTGCCACGTGTATTGGGGGCTGGCGCATAATCGAAAGACGTAATTACAAGTCGAAGGGGAAGTGCGATGGCGAAGCGGTCCTGGTTGTTTCTGGTCGTAGGGCTCGTTTTAGGTGCGAGCCTGCAATGGACCCGCGCCGCCGACGCGGAATCCGCCGGAAAGGTATTCGAAATCCGCACGTATCACACCTTTCCCGGCCGGCTCGACGCCCTGCACAAGCGTTTCCGCGAACACACCATGAAAATGTTCGAGAAACACGGCATGTCCAATGTCGGGTACTGGGTGCCGCAGGACAGTCCGGCCCACGAAAGCACCCTTATTTATGTGATCTCGCACGCCAGCCGAGATGCGGCGAAAGCCAACTGGGCGGCATTCAACGCCGACCCGGAGTGGAAGAAGATCTCCGACGCCTCACAAGTGGACGGCAAGATCGTCGAGCGCGTCGAGTCGGTGTTCATGGACGCCACCGACTACTCACCGTTGAAGTAGCCGACACGTTCGAGAAAAAGAAAAACGGCGGCACTTCCCGAGAGGAAGGCCGCCGTTCGTGTAGCGAGACGTCGCTTCGTTACTGCTTCGCGCGCGATTCCAGCATCGCCACTGCCGGCAGCGTCTTTCCCTCGACGAACTCGAGGAACGCGCCGCCACCCGTGCTGATGTACGAGATGTCTTCTTCGACGCCGTACTTCTCGATGGCGGCCAGCGTGTCACCGCCACCGGCCAGCGAAAACGCCGGGCTCCTGGCAATGGCGTGCGCGATGGCCTTGGTGCCTTCGCCAAACTGATCCCATTCGAACACGCCCACGGGACCGTTCCAGACGATGGTGCCCGCGGTCTGCAGCATCTTGCCGAACCGCTCCGCGGAATCCGGTCCGATGTCGAGGATCAACTCGTCCGGACGCACCTCGTGGATGCTGCGTACGTCGGCATGCGCCGTGGCCGCGAATTCCTTGGCCACCACCACGTCGGTCGGCAGCGGAATCTCTGCACCGCGCGCCTTCGCCTGTTCGAGGAGCTTGCGCGCCATGTCGAGCATGTCCGCCTCGTGCAGCGACTTGCCCACGTTGACGCCGGTGGCCGCGAGGAACGTGTTGGCGATGCCACCACCCACGATCAGCTTGTCCACCTTGGCTAACAAGGATTCGAGCACCGTGAGTTTGGTCGACACTTTCGAGCCGGCGACAATCGCCACGAGCGGGCGCGCGGGTTTCGCCAGTGCGCGCTCGAGAGCCTCGAGCTCACCCACCAGCAGCGGACCCGCGCAGGAGATCTTGGCGTATTTGCCCACGCCATGTGTCGACGCTTCGGCGCGATGCGAGGTACCGAAGGCATCCATGACGAACACGTCGCAGAGCGACGCCATCTGCCTGGCGAGATCTTCCTTGTCTTTCTTTTCGCCCTTGTTGAAGCGCACGTTCTCCAGCAGCACCGCGCTGCCCGCCGGGCAGTCGACGCCCGTGAGCCAGTCTTTCCGCAGCGGCACCTGCTTGCCTAACAAGTCGGAAAGACGCGCGGCGACGGGCGCGAGCGAGAACTCCTCCGCGTACACGCCCTCTTCCGGACGCCCGAGGTGCGAGGTGATGAACACCTTCGCGCCTTTGTCGAGCGCCAGCTTGATGGTCGGTAGCGACGCGCGGATGCGCGCGTCGCTCGTGACCTTGCCGCCCTCGACGGGCACGTTCAGATCTTCGCGAATCAGGACCCGCTTTCCGGCGAGGTCCTGGTCCGCCATACGAAGCACGTTCATGGCAGAAGCCCTCAGGAGGCTTTCGACCAGGCGATCGTGGTGTCCAGCATGCGGTTCGAGAAGCCCCACTCGTTGTCGTACCAGGCGCACACCTTGACCAGCGTGCCTTCGGTGACGCGCGTAAGCGTCGAGTCGTAGGTGGACGAGGCCGGGTCATGGTTGTAGTCGATCGAGACGAGTTGCTTGTCGGTGTACGCGAGCACGCCCTTCATGGCGCCATCCGCCGCTTCCTTCACGAACTTGTTGATCTCTTCGACCGACGTCGCGCGCTTGGCGGTGAACACGAGGTCGACCAGCGACACGTTGATGGTCGGAATACGGATCGCAAAGCCATCGAGCTTGCCCTTGAGTTCCGGCAGCACGAGGCCGACCGCAGCAGCCGCGCCGGTCTTCGCCGGGATCATCGACATCGTGGCCGAACGCGCACGACGGATGTCCTCGTGATAGACGTCCGTCAGGCGCTGATCGTTGGTGTACGCGTGGATCGTCGTCATCAAACCGCTGACGATGCCGATCTTGTCGTTGAGAACCTTCGCCAGCGGCGCCAGGCAGTTAGTCGTGCACGAGGCATTGGAGATGACCGTGTGCGAGCTCTTGAGCACGCTGTGGTTCACGCCGTAGACGACCGTCGCGTCCACGTCCTTGCCACCCGGGGCCGAGATCACGACCTTCTTCGCGCCGCCGGCCAGGTGCTTGCCCGCATCCGCCTTGGTGGTGAAGAAGCCAGTGGACTCGAACACGTATTCGGCGCCAACCGAGGCCCAGTCGATCTTCGACGGGTCGCGCTGCGCGAATACCTTGATCTTGTCGCCGTTCACGACGATCGAATCGCCTTCGACGCTCACCGTGCCGGGAAATTTCCCGTGCGCGGTGTCGTACTGCGTGAGGTGCGCGTTGGTCTGCGCATCGCCCAGGTCATTGACCGCGACGATCTGGATTTCGTTGGTGCGCTTCGCTTCGTAGAGCGCGCGCAGGATGTTGCGGCCGATACGTCCGTAACCGTTGATACCTACTTTGATGGCCATTGCGTCCAAATCCTCTTATTTACAATTTCAGGAAAGTAGCTGTTCCAACTGCGCCTTCAGATCGGCGGTAGTCAGACCAAAATGTTTGAACAGGTCGGGGCCCTTGCCCGATGCGCCGAACGACTCGATGCCCATGACGCGACCCTGCGAACCGACATAGCGCCACCACGACTGTGGGGAACCCGCTTCGACCGCGAGGCGGCGCGTGCACGATGCCGGCAACACGCTCTCGCGATAAGGCGCCGGCTGCGAATCGAAGGTCTCGCAACACGGCATGGACACCAGGCGCACGCGCTTGCCCGCGGCCTGCAATTCCTTGACGGCTTCGGCCGCGAATCCCACTTCCGAACCGGTGGCGATCACGATCGCCTCGGGCGGACCATTGCTGTCGATGAGCACGTAGCCGCCCTTGCGCAGCGCGACCAACTGCTCGGGCGTGCGCGCCTGTTGCGGCAAGCCCTGGCGCGTGAAGATCAGTGCGGTCGGACCGTTCTTGCGCTCGAGAGCCGCTGCCCACGACACCGCCGATTCCACCGCATCGCAAGGACGCCAGATGTGCAGGTTCGGCATGGCGCGAAGGCTGGCGAGATGCTCGATGGGCTGATGCGTCGGACCGTCTTCGCCGAGACCGATGGAGTCGTGCGTGTACACCAGTGTGGTCGGGCAATGCATGATCGCCGCGACGCGCACCGCATTGCGCGCGTAGTCGGAGAACACCAGGAACGTGCCGCCGTACGGACGGTAGCCGCCGTGCACGGTGAGGCCATTCATGATGGCGGTCATGCCGAACTCGCGCACGCCGTAGTAAACGTAGTTGCCCTTGAAGTTTTCGGTAGTGAGATCCACCGAGTCCTTACGCTTGGTGTTCACCGAACCGGTGAGGTCAGCCGAGCCGCCCAACATCTCGGGCATTTTCGGGCCGAGCACGTTGAGCACGGCCTGCGATGAGGCGCGCGTCGCCTGCGCACCGGTGACGGCAGCGCCAGCGGCAATAGCCGATTGAACGATCTCCTGCCAGTCGGCCGGCAGATCGCCCTTCATGCGGCGCTCGAACTCGGCACCTTCGGTCGGGAATTCGCGCTTGTAGCGGCGCCACACGCGCAACCATTTCTTTTCCGATGCGGCGCCCGCCTCGCGATGATCCCAGGCGTTGCGGATGTCATCCGGAATCACGAACGGCGGAGACTCCCAGCCGAGCGTCTTGCGCGCGTTCGCCACTTCATCAGGGCCGAGCGCTTCGCCGTGCGCCGACTTGGTGCCCTGCTTGTTAGGCGCTCCCCAGCCGATGACGGTCTTGCAGCAGATGATCGACGGCTGATCCTTGCGGTTCTTCGCTTTCTTGATCGCGGCCGCAACTGCATCGGCATCGTGGCCGTCGACGTTCTTCACCACGTGCCAGCCGTAGGCCTCGAAGCGTTTCGGTGTGTCTTCGGTGAACCAGCCGGCGACCTTGCCGTCGATGCTGATGCCGTTGTCGTCGTAGAACACGATGAGCTTGCCGAGCTTCAGGTGACCCGCGAACGACGCGGCTTCGTGCGAGATGCCTTCCATCAGGCAGCCATCGCCGACGAAGCAGTAGGTGTGGTGATCGACGATCGCCGCGCCATCCTTGTTGTACTGCGCCGCGAGCAGTTTCTCGGCGAGCGCCATGCCCACCGCGTTGGCGAAGCCTTGCCCGAGGGGGCCGGTGGTCGTTTCAATGCCGATCTCGAGATCGCGCTCCGGGTGTCCCGCAGTGCGCGAGCCCAACTGGCGGAACTTCTTCAGTTCATCGATGGCGAGCGGATAGCCCGTGAGATGCAGCAGGGAGTACAGCAGCATGGAGCCGTGGCCGTTCGAGAGCACGAAGCGGTCGCGGTTCCACCATTTCGGATTGCCGGGGTTGTGCTTGAGCACGTCGCGCCACAGCACCTCCGCTATGTCGGCCATGCCCATGGGCGCGCCGGGATGTCCCGAATTCGCGGCCTGCACGGCATCCATGGAGAGCGCGCGGATGGCGTTGGCCAGGGCGCGGCGGGTGGGGGTTGTGGCTGGGGTATCCATAAAGGGCGCGCATTGTCCGACAGGGGGCTGGCGGGGGCAACCCAAACTGGGGAAAAGTTGGCTTGTGGGGGCGTAGTTTCGCAGGGTTCAAACGCCCGCGAGTCGAGCGCGCTTCAAAAATTGTCCCGGAGGACAATTTTTGGCGGTCCCCATGCGCCGCGGTCAGCCCCGGCGGCTCTTAAGACCACGAGTCGGTGGCGGGCGCTGATGGTTGGGTAGAGTTGCCGGACCGGGTACGCCTTCGCGCGCACTTCGCGCGAGCATTGGAAGATGTCCAGGCCAGGGAACGCCAAAAGTTTCTCTCTGCCTATCTTCCCTATCCGACTATGCCCGCTCGGCGAGCACTATCCACTTGTCCGACAGCAGCGGCGCCGAGACTCGGATCACCTTGCGGATCGCAAAGCCCGCGTCGGCGAACTCTTTCTCGAGTTCCTTGCGTGACACCCGCGACAGCGGCGGACGGCCGATGCCGATCCTCCCAAAGGTGTGCGTGAGCACGTACCGAAACGAATAGCAGTGGCGGTAGTCGATGATGACCCAGCGGCGGGACACGCGATGAAACTCGCGCAGCATGCGAACCCGTGAAATCGGGTCGACATGCATCATGAAGCGGATGCTGACGACGCAGTCGAGTGAATCGTTGCGCAGCGGCAGGTGTTCGGCGTTGGCCTGTACGAAGCCGCGAATCGCCTGCTGTTTCCCGTCAGGAATCGATGCTGCCTTTTGGAGCATCTCCATCGAGATGTCGCTGCCGACGATTTCAAATCCTTCGCGCGCCAGCGCGCCGGTGAACCGGCCAGTGCCGCAGGGTAGATCGAGGATAGTTCGGACGCCGGTGGCTTCGCGCAGCGCCTTGCAGATGGCAGCCCATTTGCGCCGATTGCGCTTCTGCCGCTCGGGCGAGCTGAAACGATGGAAGTCGTAGTCTTCGGCCACTGTCGAGCTGCGATAGAACTCGCGCTTGTAGTCGTAGCCGTCTTCCCGCGGCCGGCTCGGATCACTCTTGCCGGGTCTCTTCATGTGGGCCGACACTTTAAACAGTCGCGTCGCGCACGCAAGCACGATTGTGAGGTCCAATATCGGGGCAGCGATTTACCATTGTTTTGATAGCGGTTACACCTTCGGAAAGTCGCTATATACAGACTCGGCTTCACATTAATCCGCGAGTGGATTGCGACCTGGTTCACCCCGTCACAGTGCCGTGAAGCGCCCCGTGACGTGCATCACCCGCCCATTCCCATCATGTTTGTAGAGTTCGAATGAATGAGTGCCATCAGAGTCATCCAGTTCACGGACCCCCATTTGTTTGGCGACATCGCTGGCACGCTTCGCGGCGTGAACACCTTCGAAACGCTGGAACGCACGCTCGCCGACGCCTCGGGTCATCTCGCCATCTGCGATGCGATCCTGGTCACCGGCGACCTCGTGCAGGATGACGCGGGAGGCTACGAACACTTCCGCCGAATATTCGCGCGCTTGAACAAGCCGGTGCTCTGCATCCCCGGCAATCACGATTTCGTACCGCAAATGCGCGAAGCACTCGCGGGCCGCCCCTTCGATCTCGATGGCCCCGCCGACATCGGCGCCTGGCGCATCGTGCTGCTCGACAGCGTCGTGCCGCAGCAGGCCGGCGGCCGCATCTCCGTGGAAATGCTCACCAAGCTAGACGAGGAGCTGGGCCGCGCGCGCCAGCGCCACGCCATGGTCTGCCTGCATCATCACCCGATTGCGATGCACAGCCGCTGGCTGGACAACGTCGGGCTCGCCAACGCCAACGAATTCTGGTCGGTCATCGACAGCCATCCGCACGTGAAGGCAGTGGTTTGGGGTCATGTGCACCAGGCTTTCGAAGGTGTGCGGCGCGGCGTGCGGCTGATTGCCACACCTTCGACCTGCGCGCAGTTCCAGCCGCGCTCCGACCAATTCGTCATTGACAACCAGCCGCCGGCTTATCGGCTGCTCACCCTCCACTCCAACGGCGCCATCGACACTGGCGTGCACTTCCTGACTGCCGCAGAATCCGCGGCATGATTTTCCCACAAGCGATGTGCCGAGGCCTCGCTCGCGGCCTCGCGGGCCTTTTGCTGCTCGCATTTG
The DNA here is from genome assembly GCA_963736955.1 of uncultured Pseudomonadota bacterium. Taxonomy (GTDB): domain Bacteria; phylum Pseudomonadota; class Gammaproteobacteria; order Steroidobacterales; family Steroidobacteraceae; genus CADEED01. The sequence continues at coordinate 130,801 of CAVTQT010000007.1, read as the reverse complement.
CCGCGCAGGTCGCGCACGCGCGTGGGGAAACTTCGGTGTGGTCCGTGAAAGGCGAGCGCAACACCGTCTATCTCGCCGGTTCGGTGCATGCCCTCCCGAAAGACGATGCGGCGTTCCCCGAACAGCTGGAACGTGCATACCAGGCAGTCAATGTCATCGTGCTCGAAGTGGACCTCGACGACATGAACCCGCTCGATGCGATCAAGTTCATCACCACGAACGGCACGCTGCCCGCGAATCAGTCGCTCGAGGACATCGTGGGTGCGGAGCCCTACGCGCGCGTCAGCAAACTCGCCGCGTCGCTGCAGGTGCCCGAGATCGTGATTTCGAAACTCGAGCCATGGTCAGCGGCGCTCATCCTCACGCAGTACGCACTGACCAAAACCGGATTCGATCCGGCGCTCGGCATCGACATGCAGATCACCGAGCGAGCGCGCACCGATGGCAAGTCCATCGAAGGACTCGAGACCGTGATCGACCAGCTGAGCGTGTTCGATTCGTGCACCTTCGAGGAACAGACCCGCTTCCTGCTCGACTCCGCCGAAGACGTGCCGAAGCTCAACGAAGACCTGCAGGACCTCATCGACGCCTGGCGCAGCGGCAACCTGCGCGCGCTCGAAAAGGCGTTCGTCGAGGAACGCGCCAAGTCTCCGCAGCTGTATGACGCTTTGTTAGGCGCGCGCAACCGGCAATGGCTGCCGAAGATCGAGGCGCTGCTCAAGGGAGATCGCGACTACCTGGTGGTGGTCGGCGCACTGCACTACGTAGGCCGCGACGGTCTGCTCGCCCTGCTCAGCAAGGATGGCCACAAACCCATCGCCGTCCCGGCCGCCAAGAAAAAGAAGTGACCTCACAGCCATGCGCGCCTTCGCGATCTTCATCGGGTTGATTGCGCTGGGGCTCGCAGGAATCGCCGTCCTCGGCTATCCGGCCTGGCTGGTGATTTCACCGTGGCTCGACAATCCAAAATTCCACCGGATATCGAGCCGCGTCGGCATGGGATTGCTGGTACTCGGTTTCATCTTCGTCGCGCGCCGCCTGAAAATTGCCGACCGGCAAAGCTTGGGGTTCGGCCTGCCCTGGGAAAAGTTCGTCGTCGAAGTGAGCAAAGCGGTGTTCTTCGGCGCGCTGCTGATGATGCCGGCAGTGCTCACCATGATCGCGTTCGACCTCCTCCAGGTCGCGAAGAAGCCGCCGCATGGTGGGTGGGCACACGTGATAGTGGGCGGCCTCCTCACTGGGCTCACAGTCTCACTCATCGAAGAATCCTTCCTGCGGGGCGCCATGCTGACGGCGATCAAGCGCGAGTCCGGCGCGCGTGTCGCGATCGCGCTCACCGCCCTGGTCTACGCGGCCACGCATTTCTTCGGGCGTTATCGCGTCGCGCCGGCCGACGTCAACGCCGGCAGCGGCATCGACATGCTGACCCACACACTCGGCGTGTTCGCGCAGCCGTATCACATCCTCGATGCGTTCCTGTGCCTGTTCGCGGTCGGCGTGTTGTTAGGTATGTTGCGCGTGCGCACCGGCAACATCGCTGCAACGATCGGACTGCACGCCGGCTGGGTGGCGGTGATCTACGTGGTGCGCGCAGCCACCGACCGCCGCCCGGACGTGCCGGGCTCCTGGATGCTGGGCGAATTCGATGGCTTCATCGGATGGCTGGTGCTTGCCTGGACCCTGGTGCTCGGCATCTCGCTCAGCTGGTGGTATCGACCGGGAGCTCGCGCGCGAACCCACGGCGAGACACCGACGCCGCTCACTCCTTCACCACAGTCAGCAGACTCCTGAGGCGTTCAAGCGGGTCGTCGAGCTCCAGCAACGCCTGTTTGTCGGCGAGCTCGATGGGCAGCAGTTCGGCAATCCGAGCTCCGATCCAGGCAGCATCGTCGAACTTTCTCGCGACATTCTCATAGTGCTCGGCGAGCTCTTCGAGCGCACGGCGCAGGGTGCTGGCCAGGCGCTCGCACTCTGCTGGCACCGGCAACTCGGGCTCGACCGGCAGCCACGCAACCTCTCCCATGTTCAGGCCATCGTCGGCGCGCCACACGCGCAGCACGCGGAACTTTCGCTCACCCACGCAGCTGATGCCTAACAACCCGTCGTGCAGGGTGTGGAAATCGACGATGCGGGCGGTGCAGCCCACGGTCGCGGTGGTCGCGACCACGCCCGCCTCATCACCCTCCTGGATCATCACCACGCCGAACGGCTCCTGCGTGCGCATGCAGCGCCGGACCATGTCGGTGTAACGCGTTTCGAAGATGCGCAGCGGCAGCGGGCCGCCGGGAAACAGCACGGTATGCAACGGAAACAGGGCGATGATGCTGCTGTCCGTCACACGACCGGCGCCTCCATGCTACTGCCCAGCCGGAGGCCTGCGGGCCAACGCCTCGAGTAGTTTGCCGTGAAGTCCGCCGAATCCACCGTTGCTCATGATGAGCACCTGGTCGCCACTGCTGGCGCTGTCCGCCAGCCCCTTGAGCAGCTCATCCAGGGAGCGCGCGAGCCGGCCTTTGGACCCGAGCGACGCCACGACCTCGTCAGCGTCCCAACCGAGATCCGGCGGCGCGAACATCCACACCGCATCCGCCGCCGCGAGCGAGGGCGCCAGCGTTTCACGATGTACGCCCATGCGCATGGTGGCCGATCGCGGCTCGAGTACCGCCACGATGCGCCTCGAACCAACCTTGCGGCGCAGCCCATCGATGGTCGAGGCGATGGCCGTGGGGTGATGGGCGAAATCGTCGTACACCGCGATACCACTCACCTCGCCGCGCAGTTCCATGCGGCGCTTCACGCCCTTGAATTCGCCGAGCGCGGCGATGGATTGCGACACCGGCACTCCCGCGTGCCTGGCGGCGCCAATGGCGGCCAGCGCGTTCTCCGCGTTGTGCCCGCCCAAAAGGTTCCACTTCACCGTGCCTACGGGCTTGCCGCCTTCGAGGACCACGAACTTGGAGAAGTCGCCACCGCTTTCCAGGTCGAGCGACCACGGTGCCTGCGGGCCGGGAGCCCGCGCAAATCCTTCGAGCGGTGACCACGCACCCATGGCGAGCGTGGATTTCAGGTTCTCGTCGCCGGCGTTCCAGAGAATGCGACCCGAGGCCGGCACCGTGCGCACCAGGTGATGAAACTGTTTCTTGATCGCCGCCAGGTTTTCATAGATATCGGCGTGATCGAACTCGAGGTTGTTGAGGATGAGCGTCTTCGAGCGGTAGTGAACGAACTTGGCACGCTTGTCGAAGAACGCCGTGTCGTACTCATCGGCTTCGATGACGAAGAACTTCCTGCCACCCAACCGGGCACTGACCGAAAAGTTTCCAGGAACTCCGCCGATGAGGAACCCGGGATTGAGCCCTGCGTGCTCGAGAATCCAGGCCAGCATGCTGGAGGTGGTGGTCTTGCCGTGCGTGCCGGCGACACCGAGCACGTGAACGTCTCGCAGTACTTCGCGCGCCAGCCATTCCGGTCCCGAGGTGTAGGGAATGCCGCTGTCGAGCAACGCCTCGATGACCGGGACACCGCGCGTCATCACGTTGCCTACGACCACCACGTCGGGGCGGGGCACGAGCTGTCCGGCTTCGAAACCCGCGGTGAGCTCGATACCCAGCGCCTCGAGCTGCGTGCTCATGGGTGGATAGACATTCTTGTCCGACCCGGTGACGCGATGGCCCGCAGCTTTCGCGATGGCCGCGATGCCGCCCATGAACGTGCCGCAGATGCCGAGAATGTGAACGTGCATGACGCGAACTGTGCCTCTAAGCCGATCCCGAGGGAACTCCGAACAAGACTCCGTACACCAGCGCCGATGCGAAGTTCAATCCGAAGATGAAGATGATCGCGGCGAAATACGGCCACTCGAACGCCGCGCGGACTATGCGCACCTGTACGATCAGGAGCCAGATCGCGAGCAGCGCACAGAGAATGCTCAGCGCCGCGGGCGGATCGACCGCCGGATCAGGCTTGTCGAGGTACGGCAGCAGCGCGGTGACCAGTGGAATGAGTGCCGGCAGGAACAGCGTGGTCGTGGCAAAAATTGCCGTCGCAGTCTGCAGGAAGCGTTCTGGCTTGTTGGCGAGCGCAAAGGCCAGCTGAAACCACAGGACCGTCACGATGGTTCCCACCAGCAACTGTAACGGCCAGCTTTGCGGAGCGGTCGGCATGAACGCGGTCACCGCTGCCGACACAGCAACGTTTACCGCAACGACGACGGCCAACAGGCCTTTCGACGCCGGCAAGGTCTCCGGCCCGGCGCGCAACAAGACGATGTCGACTACACGTGCGAGCACTGCGCGGAGATTCACAAGCATAATGGCGCGCCGATTGTACACGTCACCCGGAGAACGGCGCCCTTGATGATCGATACTGCCGATGCGCTGACAGCATTCCTCGCCAGCGCCGCGCGCGCACCAGCGCTCGCTCTCGACACCGAATTCATGCGCGAGAAGACTTACCGCGCAGAGCTTTGCCTCCTGCAGATCGCCGACGGCGATCGGGCGGCCTGCATCGACCCGCTCGCGTTGACCGACCTTTCGGCCCTCGTGCCGCTGCTCGGCGCACCGGGCGTGGTGAAGATCATGCACGCCGCTCGCCAGGATCTCGAAGTGCTGTACCCCGCGGTGGGGCTGGTGCGCCCCGTGTTCGACACGCAGATCGCCGCCTCGCTTGCCGGACATCCGGCGCAAGTCGGCTATGCCGAGCTCGCTCGGCGGCTGCTCGGAGTGGAACTCGCCAAGGCGCACACCCGCGCCGACTGGTCGCGGCGGCCGTTGTCCGCCGAGGAACAGGAATACGCACTCGACGACGTGCGCCACCTCGCCGCGCTGCGCGCAAGTTTGTTAGAGACGCTGGCCGCGAAAGGCCGGCTCACCTGGCTCGAGGAAGAGCTCGCGGCGCTTGCCAATCCCGACACGCTGCGCGTCGCGCCCGAGGATGCGTGGCGCAAGGTCAAGGGTCTGCCCACGCTGGATCCTGCCCGCCAGCAACTGGTGCAGGCGCTCGCCGCGTGGCGTGAGCGCCGCGCCGATGAACGCAATCGGCCGCGCGGCTGGATTCTCGACGACGCGAGCTTGCGCGAAATCGCAGTACGTTTGCCGCGCTCACTCGAAGCGCTCTCGGCATTGCCGGAAATGCAGGAATCGGTAGTTCGCAAGTGCGGAGAGGAACTGCTGGCACTGGTGCGAGACGCAGGTATCGGCGATCCGCCGCCCGCCCTGCCTCGCCGCGAGCGCCCGGATCCTTCGCTGGTCGCACTGGTGAAGCGCCTGGCCGACATCGCGGCAGAAGCCGCGAAGAGCCTTGAAATCAGCTCCGAAGTAGTCGCGACGCGTCGCGAGCTCGAGAAGCTCGCCGCTGGAAAGCGCGATATCAGCCTGCTGCGCGGCTGGCGCAAGGAAATCGTCGGCGAGCGTTTGCTAGCGGCGCTTTGACTTGCGGCGCACTCGGCGCGCCAGGCGCTTCGCCTTGCGTGCCACCTTGCGAACTACCTTGCGTGGCGCTTTTCGAGCGGTTGGGCGGCGCTTCGCAACCTTCGCCTTTCGCCGCTGGACTACGCGGGTTCGCGGCTTGGCTTTCTTTTTCGCGGCCGTGCGTCGCTTGGCAGCACGCTTCACCGGCTTCGCGGCCTGCGACGTGAGCACATCGAGCAGTCGCTGGGTGATGTCTGCGAGCAAGCCCTCGGCGCGCACGGTGCGCAACAGTCCTGCATCTGAGTAGTAAGACAGCACCGGCTGGGTCTGACGCGCGTAGACACGAAGCCGCTCGGCCACCGTGGCTTCCTCATCATCCTTGCGCTGAAAGAGCTGATGCTCTTTGCTGTCCGGCACGCAGTCCGTCGCCGGACTCGGCGGCGGTGCAGTGTGGATGTTGAACACCTTGTTGCACAGCGAACAGGTGCGTCGGCCCGAGATGCGGCGCACCAGCTCTTCGTCGCCCACTTCGAACAGCACCACCGCGTCGAGCGGCGTGCCGAGATCGTTCATGAGCTTGGTGAGCGCTTCGGCCTGCGTCTGCGTACGCGGGAACCCATCGAGGATGAATCCGCCTTGCGCATCCGGTTGTGCGACGCGATCGCGAATGATGTCGAGCATCGTTGCGTCGTCGACCAGCAGGCCCTTGGCCATGATGGCGTCCGCTCGCTTGCCGAGTTCGGTGCCTTCCTGCCGGTGCTTGCGCAGGATGTCTCCGGTGGAGATCTGCGGAATTCCAAATTGTTTGATGAGACGCTGGGCTTGGGTGCCCTTGCCCGATCCGGGCGCGCCCATGAGAACGATGCGCATGCTAAATTCTTGACCTGAAAACGAGACCCCCTCGCGAGGGGCGTCACAGTACCCAAACAACTCACGTTCGGCAAACGCCGGCGGGACATTTCACGAGACATACGAGAGAACCCATGAGCAAGCGCCCTATCGCCAAGAAACAGAAGCCAATGAATGCGTTTTATGCTCAATCGGGTGGCGTCACTGCCGTCATCAATGCTTCGGCCGCGGGCGTCATCGAAGCCGCGATGAAAACGAAGCTCATCAAAAAGGTGTACGCCGGTCGTCACGGCATCGTCGGGGCGCTCACCGAAGACCTCATCGACGTCAGCAAGGAATCCCGCGCGACCATCAAGGGACTCAGGTACACGCCCGCGGGTGCCTTCGGTTCCGCGCGCTACAAGCTCAAGAGCCTCGAACAGGACCGCGCCAAGTACGAGCGCCTCATCGAGGTCTTCAAGGCGCACGACATCGGCTATTTCTTCTACAACGGCGGCAACGATTCCATGGACACCGCTAACAAGGTGTCGCAGATCGGTGATCAGCTCGGGCACAAGGTCATCTGCATCGGCGTGCCGAAGACCGTGGACAACGACCTGCCGCACACCGACTGCTGCCCGGGATTCGGCTCCGTAGCGAAATACGTCGCTGTTTCCACGCGCGAAGCTGCGCTCGATGTCGCCTCGATGGCCAAGACGTCCACGAAAGTTTTCGTCATGGAAGTCATGGGACGTCATGCGGGCTGGATCGCCGCCGCCGGCGGTCTTGCGGGCAAAGGTCCGAAGCAGCCGCCGCACATCATCCTGTTTCCCGAGATCGCGTTCGACAAGGACGCGTTCCTGGCGAAGGTCAAACAGTGCGTCACCGACTACGGCTACTGCGTGATCGTGGTGTCCGAGGGTGCGCACTACGCCGACGGCAAGTTCCTCGCCGATGCCGGCACCAAGGATTCATTCGGCCATACGCAGCTCGGCGGTGTCGGACCCGTCGTCGCCAACATGGTGCGCGAAGCGCACGGCTACAAATACCACTGGGCCGTGGCCGACTATCTACAGCGCGCCTCGCGCCACATCGCCTCGAAGGTCGACGTGCAACAGGCCTATGCCATGGGCAAGGCCGCGGTCGAGCTCGCGGTGAAGGGTTACGACGCCGTGATGCCGACCATCGTTCGCAAGAAGTCGAAGCCCTACAAATGGGAAGTCGGCTTCGTGAAGCTCAACGACGTCGCGAACGTCGAGAAGATGGTGCCGCGAGACTTCATCACCGAGGACGGCTTCGGCATCACGGAAAAGTGCCGCGCCTACCTCGAGCCGCTGATCGTGGGCGAGGACTATCCGCCGTACAAAAACGGACTGCCGGATTACGTGACCATCAAGGGCGTGGCGGTGAAGAAAAAGCTCAATACCGAGTTCAAGCCCTGACCAAATGAGACTTGGCGCACAAGCGGCGCAGCGCCGCCGCCTTTTGGGGTAGCCCGCGAGTACAACGATGTCGGTCAAAGACACGACATCGTTTTCCGTCGAGGAGCCCACCGTGCGCAAGCAAATCTCCCTGTTGATCTCCACCATTGCCGCAGTGTTTCTCGCGAGCGTGGCCTGGTCCGAGCCACCCGCTCACGCCCCGGCGCACGGGTGGCGAAAGAAGCACGACCCCGCCTACGTGGGATATACCGGCACCGAGTGGGAACGCGATTACGACATTGGCTCCGGCCACTGCAATCGCGAAGAGATCGGTGCGGTGCTCGGCGGCGTGGTGGGTGGAGTCGTTGGGGCAAAAAGCTCCGAAGAGAACCGCACCGTGGCGATCATTCTCGGCACTGCCGCCGGTGCCTTGATCGGCTCGGCCATCGGCCGCGAGCTCGATGAAGCCGATCGCGGCTGCGTCGCCCATGCGCTGGAAATTGCCAAGGATGGCCAGCGAATCACCTGGGTGAATTCGCGCGCCGGAGTCACCTACGCATTGGTGCCAAGCGCGGGAAAAAAGCACGACGGACGGACCTGCCGGCCCTTCGTACTCACCGCCAAGCGGGGCGACAAAAAGTCGGAACGCCGCGTCAATGCCTGCCAGACGCGAGCCGGAGAGTGGCAGTTGATCTGACAGAAGTGGGTTCAGACCCCATTTTTTAGCGATTGCGGCCGCGGCGATCTGCGTCGCTGTCCTGCGTTGTCATTGTCCGATTGCGGTTGGCCCGGTCGCAGGCCGTTGTTATAGTGCGCGCCCTTTTGGGGTGGCGGGCTCGGACGCGGCACTCCCGCACAACAACTAAGTATCTGATTTCTTAAGGAGTCTCCATGGTTGCCACGACGTGGCTGTGGCTGGCGATTGGCGCTGGCGTAGTCGCCGTTTTGTACGGCGTGTTCTCGATGATGGCCATTCTGAAGCTGCCAGCCGGCAATGCACGCATGCAGGAGATCGCGGCGGCCATCCAGGCCGGTGCCAAGGCTTATCTCAACCGGCAATACACCACGATCTCCATCGTCGGCCTGGTGTTGTTCGTAGTCATCGGCCTCACGCCGCTCGGCTGGTACAGCGCCACGGGCTTCGCCATCGGGGCCATCCTCTCCGGCCTCGCGGGCTACATCGGCATGAACATCTCGGTGCGCGCCAACGTGCGAACCGCCGAAGCCGCCAACAACGGACTCAACGCCGCGTTGCAGGTCGCATTCAAGGGCGGTGCCATCACCGGCATGCTGGTGGTCGGCCTGGGCTTGTTAGGTGTCGCGGGGTACTACGCGTTCCTCGAACCGCGAATCGGCCGTGACGCCGCGCTGCATGCGCTGGTGGGTCTCGCCTTCGGTGGCTCGCTCATCTCCATTTTCGCGCGACTCGGCGGCGGCATCTTCACCAAGGGTGCGGACGTCGGCGCGGATCTCGTTGGCAAGGTCGAAGCCGGCATCCCCGAAGACGACCCGCGCAACCCGGCAGTCATCGCCGACAACGTCGGTGACAACGTCGGCGACTGCGCCGGCATGGCCGCGGACCTGTTCGAGACCTACGCCGTGACGCTGGTCGCCACCATGTTGTTAGGTGGCCTCATGATGTCGGGCATGGGCGAAAACGCCGTGTTGTATCCGCTGGCGCTCGGCGCCGCGTCCATCGTTTCGTCCATCGTCGGCACCTTCTTCGTGAAGACCTCGGACGGCGGCAAGATCATGAACGCGCTGTACAAGGGCGTGATCGTGTCGGGCCTCATCTCCGCGGTCGCATTCTGGTTCATCACGGAAAAGCTCGTGCTGAACACCGAAGCCGAACCGGACCTGTCGCGGCACCTGTTCTATTGCACGCTCATCGGACTCGCGCTCACGGCGGCGATGATCGTCATCACCGAGTACTACACCGCGACGGAGTATTCGCCGGTGCAGAAGGTGGCCGCGGCCTCGCAGACCGGTCACGCCACCAACATCATCTCCGGCCTCGGCGTGTCGATGAAGTCGACCGCGCTGCCGGTGATCGCGATCTGCTTCGCGATCTACGGCGCATACGAGCTCGCCGGCCTGTACGGCATCGCCATCGCCGCGACCGCCATGTTGTCGCTCACCGGCATGGTCGTGGCGCTCGACGCCTACGGCCCAATCACCGACAACGCCGGCGGCATCGCCGAGATGGCGGGGCTCGACAAGAAGATCCGCGACATCACCGACCCGCTCGACGCGGTGGGCAACACCACCAAGGCCGTGACCAAGGGTTACGCCATCGGTTCGGCGGGCCTCGCGGCGCTCGTGCTGTTCGCTGACTACACTCACAACCTCGAGACGCATCTGCTCGCCTCGGGCCGCGAGATGGTGCAGTTCTCGCTGTCGGATCCGGCCGTGATCATCGGCCTCTTCATCGGCGGCCTCGTGCCCTATCTATTCGGCGCCATGGCCATGGAAGCCGTGGGTCGCGCCGCGGGTTCGGTGGTGAACGAAGTTCGCCGCCAGTTCCGCGAAATCAAGGGAATCATGGAAGGCACGGCCAAGCCGGAGTACGGCAAAGCGGTGGACCTGCTGACGAAAGCGGCGATCAAGGAAATGATCATTCCTTCGCTGCTGCCCATCCTGATTCCGGTTGTCATCGCCTTCGGCATGACCTGGCTGATGGGTCCGGGCGCCGGCATCCGCGCGCTGGGCGGCCTCCTGATCGGTACGATCGTCACGGGCCTGTTCGTCGCCATCTCGATGTGCACCGGCGGCGGCGCCTGGGACAACGCCAAGAAGTACATCGAGGAAGGCAACTTCGGCGGCAAGGGAAGCGACGCGCACAAGGCTTCGGTCACCGGTGACACCGTCGGCGATCCGTACAAGGACACCGCGGGCCCGGCGATCAATCCGCTCATCAAGATCATCAACATCGTGGCGCTGCTGCTGGTGCCGCTGCTGTAGATGGGGACAGGCCCCATTTCCTAGAAAACGGGGCCGGACTTGGCCCATGCACTCCAAAGGGCGCATCTCACCGATGCGCCCTTTTTTGTTTTTGGCAATAAGATCCCCATCTCGCCGGTCTCACAGGTACGGATTTACTGAAGGAGCAAACGATGGCGAGCGAGACTTTTCCGGTCGAGAAATCAGAGAAGGAATGGCGCGAAGTCCTCTCCGCCGATCAGTTCCGCGTGCTGCGCGAGCACGGCACCGAGCGCGCCGGCGCCAGTCCGCTGAATTTCGAGAAGCGCACCGGTGTGTTTCATTGCGCCGCCTGCGGGCAGCCGCTGTTCGAGTCGACCACCAAGTACGAGAGTGGCTCGGGCTGGCCCAGCTTCTGGCAGCCGCTGCCGAATGCCGTGGCCACCAACTCGGACACGACGCACGGCATGACGCGCGTGGAGGTTCACTGCAGGAACTGCGGTGGCCATCTCGGCCACGTGTTCGACGATGGCCCCGCGCCCACCGGTCAGCGGTATTGCATGAACGGCGTGTCGCTCAAGTTCGAGCCGAAGTAGGCGCTATCGGCGGCGCATCCGCGGCCGCACGGGTTGTTTGTCAGTCTCCGATCCCGCGGGCACATCGCTGCGCGCAGCTTGCGCCGGGCTGGCATTCACGAGCACCGCGCTCACGAGTTTGTTGAGCCGATGGCAATAGGCGGCGACCTCAGGCGTTCCCTGACCTTCGAAGTCTTCGAGCGCGTGCGCGATGTCATGCAGACGCCGCTCGATTCGCGAATCCATCTTGAGCGAGTGAGTGACGCAGGCGCTGACGCAGGCCGTGATTTCCTCATCCAGTGCGCTGGCAGCCGTACCCGCGATGTTCAGAGCGCGCATTTCGGGCGGACACCCCGCTTGAAGATGCTCTCGCCACATTTGCGACAGTTGCATCGCTTTTCTCTCCCAAACCCCGATTGCGGGCGAAATTACCGCAATTTGCTGCAACCGTCCCGCGCAATTTCTCCACATGGCGACAGTTCGGAATGCCGAAATTGGTGGGCTGCGTGGCACCGCCCCCACAACTCCACGCCTTGGCACGCGATCCACCACTTAAGTATTTGATTCCGTGACTTTCAATCGACTTCCCAAATCGTTGCGGCAATGCCATCACAGCATTTGAAAAGATTCCAAAAAGCGAAATATCTGCCGCTCCGAGCCGGTCTCCCGCACTAACAAACTCCGCCGGAGCCGCGATGAACAGCCTGACGCAGGTCTTTCGACCCCATGCCGCCCTCGAGCGCGGCCTCGACTCCTTGCGCCCCTGGTTGCTGCTGGTCCTGCGGCTCTGGGTGAGCTGGCAGTTCCTGAAGTCCGGCTGGCTGAAGCTCGCCCATTGGGACGTCACGCTCGAACTCTTTCACTCGGAATACCAGGTGCCGCTGCTCCCACCGACCGTTGCCGCTGTCGTTGGAACCATGGGGGAGCTGCTGTTCCCAACGCTGCTGGTGCTCGGCTTGCTCACTCGCGTCGGTGCGCTGGGACTTTTCGCCGTCAACGCACTCGCGGTGATCTCCTACTGGCACGTACTCGGCAGCGAAGGATATGAAGCCGCGCTCGCGCAGCACGTGCTGTGGGGCTTCATGCTCGCCGTACTGGCGGTGTGCGGTGGCGGCGCGCTGACGCTCGATCAGAAGTTAGGCCGCCGGTAGCACCAGCGAGAACACGGCGCCGCCTCGCCGCGCCCTAATCATCGCCCTCACGACCGTCAGCGCGCACAGCTAGGCGGTGGCGCGCGCAACCCGCGGGCGCTCTGCGCTACGAATAGTCAGGCCAACCCCTGCGCGCACCGCGGTGGCGCAGCGCTGGGTGTTTCGCGACGGATGTGCGCCGCAGCGTGCCTCGCCTATACTCGCAACTCTCATCTACTGGTGTCGCAGGGAATGTCAGGGACCGACACACTCGACGGATTGCTCGAACTCGCGGCGTCGGCTTCGCGCGCGCGTGGTGATGGGCTGCACACCGCTCTGGCGCGTGCGTTCGCGCGCACGCTCAAGGCATCGACGGCACTGATCAGTCACGCGGCCGAACCAGGCCGCGTACGCACGCTCGCGGTGTTCGCCGACGGCGCTCCCCAGCCTAACTACGAATATGCCCTTGCGGGCACACCGTGCGCGGCCGTGCTGCGTGGCGAGGTCGTGCATCACGAATCCGGCGCGGGAAGGATTCCGCACACGTCGCGGGACTATCGCGGCTACTACGGCGTACCGATAACCGGCGGCGATGGAGCGGTGCTGGGCCACCTGTGCGCCTTCGGCCAGGATGCGCTGCCACTGACGTCGCATCAGCGAATGATCTGCGAAATCCTCGCGGGACGCGCTTCCGGCGAACTGCAGCGCCTGCGCGCCGAGCAATTGCGGCGTGCCAGCGAGAGCCGCATGGAACTCGAGCGTGCCGGGTTGCTTGCGCGGCATCGCCACCTGCACGACCAGGGCGAGATCATCGGTACCAGCCCGGCGCTCCTGCGTGCCCTCGACACGATGAACCGTGTCGCGCCCACGGACGCGACCGTGCTCATCAGCGGCGAGACGGGCACCGGCAAAGAGCTTTTCGCGCGCGCCATCCACGCAGCAAGCCGCCGTACCGACAGCGCCTTCATAAAGTTCGACTGCGCGGCGCGGCCCTCGCGCCTGCGCACGCTCGAGTTGTTTGCCGACGGTGAAGGCGCGCTCGATCTCGCGAGCGGCGGGACAATCCTGCTCGACGAAATCGCCGAGCTTGCGCCCGATGCGCAGGCCAAGCTGCTGCCGGCACTGCAGGAGCGAATCGACGTACGCATCATCGTCACGACCAATCGCGATCTGCGCAAGGCAGTGAATGAAGGCAGGTTTCGCGAAGACCTGTATTACAGACTCAATGTCTTTCCGATCGACCTGCCGCCGCTGCGCACGCGCCCAGACGACATCCCGGCGCTGCTGCAATTCTTCGCGGAGAAATACGCGTCGCGCGTGGGCAGGCGCGTCGATGGCGTGGATCCCGACACGCTTGCTGCGCTCACGCGCTATCCCTGGCCCGGCAACGTGCGCGAACTGGAAAACCTCGTCGAACGCGCGCTCGTCCTGAATACCTCGCCGCTGCTCAAGATCCCGCCAGAAATTCTGGCGGCGTATACGCCTGACGGGCGCGTCGATGTCGCTTCGGCAGCCACGGGCGTGCACCGGATCCTGATGCCGGCACAGCCGCCGATCAATCTCGATGACACCGAAAACACCGGGCTGCATCACATCCAGCGCGAGCACATCCTGCGGGTGCTCAACGCCACGCACTGGGTCATCGAAGGCAATCATGGCGCCGCGCTCAAGCTCGGCATGAAACCCGCAACGTTGCGTCATCGCATGAAGAAGCTCGGCATCGCGCGCGCGCCCAGTGCCGCGGCGCAGGCGACGGGCACGACCTCGAACCGCGGAATTGGTTAGTCCCAAAGGACCATGCGCGATCAAGGGCGGTTGACGAGCTGGAACGACGACAAGGGATTCGGCTTCGTGACTCCGGATCAAGGCGGTCTGCGCGCCTTCGTGCACATCCGCGCGTTCTCGTATCGCACGCGTCGACCGCGCGACGGGGATGTGATCACATACCAGCTGACGTGGGATAAACAAGGCCGGCCGCGCGCTGAAAATGTGCTCTTTCGCGAGCAACCCGCGGGCCGAGAGAAGAAGGAACCGAAGCCGCGCGGTGTCCTGCCTGCAAGCCTGTTTGCCTTATCGTTCATTGGCACGGTCGCGACTCTCACAGCTTTGGGCAGGCTAAATTGGCTGATCCCAGTCGTTTACCTGACCGCAAGTCTCCTTACGTTTTGTGTTTACGCGTTCGATAAATCTGCAGCCATGAATCGACGATGGAGAACCAGCGAAAGCACTCTCCATGCGCTGAGTTTTGCCGGAGGATGGCCCGGCGCGCTCATCGCGCAACGCCTTTTCTTCCACAAGTCGAAGAAGGCCAGTTTTCAGGACACCTTCAGGGCCATCGTCGTCCTGCATCTTGCCGCCATCGTGGCATTGGCGATGCGGATTCCCGGAGTACTCTTCGATTCATGAGCTCAGTTTCCGACCACTACTCCCGGCTACTCGCGCCGGTGTATGCATGGATGTCGGGGAGCGTCGAAGCGGCGCTCGACGCCGGCAATGCCGAACTCGCCGAGCTGAACCTGCCGCTGCCGCCCGGCGCGCTGGTCGTCGATCTCGGCGCGGGATTTGGAATGCATGCCGTTCCTCTCGCGCGCAGCGGCGTTCGCGTGCTCGCCATCGACAGCTCGACGGAACTACTGAAAGAGCTTGACCGGCTCGCCAGTGGCCTCCCGGTCGAGTCCGTTGCCGACGACCTGTTGTCATTTCGGTCGCACACCCGAGAGCAGGTCGCGGCAGTGTTTTGCATGGGCGATACGCTCACGCATCTGCCCGAGCACACGCACGTCGATTTTCTGGTGCAGGAAGTCCACGAGGCGCTGGCAGCGGGTGGACACTTCGTGCTCTCGTTCCGCGACTACAGCAAGCCGCTCGAGGGTGACGCGCGATTCATTGCGGTGCACAGCGACGAACGCCGCATCCTCACCTGCTTCCTCGAATATGAGGAGGACACCGTGGTCGTTCACGACATCCTGCACGAGCGCGCGGGCGATGCGTGGGAAACTCGGGTCAGCAGCTACCGAAAGCTGCGCCTGGCGCCGGAACGAGTGATCGCAAGCCTGGAAACCATTGGTTTCGAGACACGGCGTGAGCCCGGCCCCCGCGGCATGATTCGGGTGATCGGCAAGAAGACCTGATCGGCGGGACCCGGACTTGTCAGTCGGCGCGCGAGTGGCATGGGTAGTCAGCCTACTTTCCCGCGCGCATCACGCTGCGAGTATTGCGCCGCATGTCGACACCTCCTCTCTTTGTCATGGTGGCACTCGCGATCGCGCTGGCAGCATTGGCTGCCGCCGAGGCCGTGTTGCATTTCGCCAAGTCCGCGCGGGTTCGCCCCCGCGGTTCGCATCGGCGCTGCGAGTGCCGCGTTGCTCGCGGCGGCAATTTCCGCCGTCGTCGCCTGCCTTCATCTGGCCGGGCGACTGGGGGTCGAACAACTCTGGTTTCGTGCCCCGTCCTTTTATGTTGCCGCGGCGATCTTTTTACTCGCGATCGCGGCCTGGTTCCGCCTCGTCGACCGCCCGCTGTTGCGTCTCGGGCATTCCGGCGGCGGGGTTGGCGGTTGCCGCCCTCGCGGCAATCGTCATTCGCGCCGACGGCCGCTCGACTCCCCTGACGATGCTGCTGCCCAGCCTGCGGCGCGCCGGCCCCTGAACTGACCTGGACCACGGCGTCGGGCAAACCGGGGTCGATCTACGAACTTCGGGGCAAGGTGGTGCTGGTGAACTTCTGGGCCACATGGTGTGCCCCCTGCCGGCACGAGCTTCCGATGCTGTCCGCCATGCAGGCGCGATACGCCGATCGCGGCCTCGTGGTCGTCTATCTATCACTCGAAGATCGGGAAGTCGTCGAGCCGTTCCTGCGCGCTCATCCGCTGACCGGAACCACCGCAAGGCTCGAACACGCCGCCGACTACTACCAGGCTGGCAAGTTCTTCCCGATCACGTTCCTGCTGGCGCGCGACGGCAGTGTCGAGAAGCGCTGGAGTGGCCGGCCAACCGAGCAATGGCTCGCGGACTCCATCGAGGCGCAGCTCTAAGCCGGAACATCACTGTCCCGGCGGCGGTTCCCACAGTTCGACCTTGTTGCCATCCGGATCCACGACCCAGCCGAACTTGCCAAATTCGGATTCCTGGGGCTCGCCGACCACCTGGCAGCCTTCCTCGCGCAGTGCCGCGAGCAGGTCGTGCAGCTTCTCGACGCGGTAGTTCACCATGAACGGTGCGGCGCTGGGCTCGAAGTAGTTGGAAGATGCGTCAAACAGGCTCCAAGCGGTGGTGCCGTGGCCATCGGGGTTGTGAGGCCCTGCCCAGTCAAACGACGTGCCGCCCCATTCTGCGATGTCGATTCCAAGATGCTTCTGGTACCACTCGCGCAGGCGCGCGGTGTTGGCGGACTTGATGAAGATTCCGCCGATGCCGGTGACACGTTTCATTTTTGTAACTCCTCGATGGCAGATGCCAGCAACTCGTCAAAGCGCTTCGGATCCTCGAGCATGAGGAAATGTCCGACTCCCGGCATGACGACCGCCTTCACGCCATGTCTGGCGAGAGATGCGACGTCGGTCGGGCCATTGTCCGCGTTGATGGCGATCACTGGTAGTTTGAGCTCTGCCAACGCGCCAGGAATCTCTTTCGCGTACTTGAACGAGGACTCGATGGATGACGCGCCAACCTTCATGGGCGCCGAGGCCATGTCCTTGGCGACGCGGTTCACCAGCGCGGGATCAGCGTCGGGGCGGAACAGGCTGCGCACCACCTTGTTGGTCATGCCCGGAAAATCCGCGCGGAACTGCGCGGCGAAGGCTTCGATTTCCGCGTCGGAGCTCGGCGCCCCCAGATCCTTGTAGTCGTCCAGCCAGATGAGGCCCACGACCCGGCCCTTGAGCAGCCGCGCGGCCGCGACGACCACGTCGCCGCCCATCGAGTGTCCGACCAGCACCACGCGCTTCAGGTCCAGCTTCCGGACCACGGCGGCCACATCCGCTCCGAAAAGCGCGATGGTGTAGTTTTCCCGACCGAGCGTCGATTCGCCGTGACCGGCGAGATCCAGGTCACCACAGTGTAGCGATCCGAGAACGTTTCGAGCTGATGCTGAAAGTAGCTGCGATCGCAGGACCAGCCGTGCACCAGCACGATGGCCAGATCGCCTTTGCCCCTCACTTCGTACGCGATGCGCTCCCCGTCGATGGTGGCGACCTTCTCGTTCGTCGCGGCAGATCCGGCGCCAGACCGAGGTCATCAGCATCGACAACAGGAGGGCTGCAAGTTTGCGCATGAGACCTGCGGTCATGGACTCAACCGTAGGCGCGGCCATTGCTCAAGTCAAAGGTGGCGCGTCTCGGCGGGCGGCTCCCACCACTTGTTGTCGCGGCCGTTCGCATAACGAACCGGCGCTTCGATGAGTTCCTTCACATCGACGTCATCGAGACTGGCGAGCTTGATCGACACATAGTCGCCGCCGATCTCCTTGACGTGACCGCGCTCGAAGCTGCGCACCCCGCAGGTCTTGCAGAACAGATGCGAGCCCTGCTTGCTTCCGAAGCGGTAATCGCTGACCGCGTCTTCGCCCGCGATCAGGCGAAACGCGGCCGGCTTGATGATGGCGTTCCAGTTGCGCGTCTTGGTGCAGATGCTGCAATTGCACTTGTTCGTGCCCTGCGCGAGGTCGATGTCGGCTTCGAAACGCACTGCGCCGCAGTGACAGCTACCTTTGTATGTCTTCAGCATGTGGACTCCTCCTTCACTCGTTCAACAGACGGCTGTACAGCACGCTGTCGATGAGTTGCCCGTCCTTGGTGACACTCTTGCGCAATACGGCCACGCGCTCGAATCCGAGTTTCTCGAGCACGCGCATCGATGACGGATTCCACTCGAACACCGGCGCTTCCAGGCGCGCGAAGCGGGCGTCGGCTTTCAGATACTCGAGGAGCGCATGGCCGGCGGCGGTGACGACACCCTTCCCCCAGTACGGCTCGCCGAGCCAGTAACCGAAGTGAGCCGTACGCACGAAGATTCCCTCGCCCGACCTGGCACCGATGCCGCCGACGGCCGCACCGTCGAGTTCGATGGCGAAATGGATGCTGCGGCCCGGACTGGCCGCGATCTGAAACCAGGCGTCGGCATCGGCGTCGGTGTAGGGATGCGGAAAGACGTCGGCGAGATTCCGCCAGACATTGCGGTTGTTCGCGTTGGCGATGAGGCTGGCTTTGTCGGCCGGCACCCACGGGCGCAGCACGCATCCCTTTATGGCAGTCGCAAGCTTCATTCCGCCCTCACGTACTGGGGCGGGATTATTTGCCGAGATCAGCCGTGCTGGCTAGGGACCTACGAGTTCTGCGCCGCGGCGAGTTGCTCGTCGCCGGCCGGCGGCCGCGCGAATCACGCAGGCGCGGGCGGCTGCTGGCACGCAGGCCGCGCTGCGTATCCGCACACATCACTCCGGCCCTGGCCCGGTTCATGGCGCTCACGAGAGAAATCCGCGACGCCGGACGCGTCACGGTGGGATGTTGTCCGCGGAAGCGGCATGGTGCGCTTCCCTGGTTTTGTGCTACTGACATCAGAATTCCCCGAATCGACAATCTAGTTAGTTTGAAAACCGTTCATTCAGGCCGCGAGCGCGAGCCTGGCCGGCCGCGCGATCACGTATCCCTGCACGAAATCCACGCCCATCTTGCGGGCGACGTCGAGCGCGGCGCTGTCTTCCACCTGCTCGGCGATGATCTTGAAATTGAGCGTGCGCGCGAGCTTGATCATCGCGGTCACCATGGTCTGGCTCACCGAATCCTTGCGCGAGATTGCGCATGAACGAGCCGTCGAGCTTCAGATAGTCGAGCGGCAGGTTCTTGAGGCTGGAGAACGAGGCCACGCCCGAGCCGAAGTCGTCGATGGTGAATTTGCAGCCCATGCCGTGCAGGACGCCGACGAAGCGGCGCGCGTGATCCATGTTGCCGATGACGGCGCTCTCGGTGATCTCGAAGCACACCTGGTCGGGATCGACTCCGGTGCGATCCAGGCAATCGACCACGAACTCGAGGAACAACGGGTCGCCGAGCGTCTGCCCGGAAATGTTGATCGCCACGCTGCGATCCGGCGCGAGCTGGAACGCGTTGCGCGACAGCGCGCCCGAGCGTGGTCTGCACCACCCATCGGTCCACCGACGCCATGAGCCGGTAGCGTTCCGCAGCAGCCACGAATTCCAGCGGCGCAATCTCGGCGCCGGTTTCGTCGAGCATGCGCAGCAGGACTTCCATCGAAGGACCGACGGTATCGGCGCCATAGGCCGAGACGATGGGCTGGTAGTACAGCGCGAAGCGTTCTTCCTTGAGCGCCGTCTGCAGCTTCTGCAGCCACTCGATCTCGCCGCGTGCTGCGCGCCAGCGCTTCATCGCGCGCCGAGTACACCGCCACGCGGCCCGCGCCCTCTTTCTTCGCGGTGTAACAGGCCGAATCCGCAGCGGCGAGCAGCTGCTCGACGGTGCCGGCTTCGCGGCCGATCTCGATGAGCCCGATGGACACGCCGACGTTGAATACGCGGTCGTGCCACGACGAAACGATACGCGGCGATCGAACGGCACACGTCGTCGGCGATCTGCCGCGCCTTCTCGAGCGGACAGCCGACCAGCAGCATGCCGAACTCGTCGCCGCCGAGCCGTGCAACCGTGTCGGAATCGCGCACCGCTTCGCGCAGCAGCTTGGCCACTTCGCGCAACATGCTGTCGCCCGCCAGGTGTCCGCTGCTGTCGTTGACGATCTTGAACCGGTCGAGGTCGAGGTAACACAACATGTGTGATGCCTCGCCACGTCGCGCGGCTTCTGCCGCTTCGTCGAGACGTCGCTCGAACTCGCGGCGGTTCACGAGGCCGGTGAGCGCGTCATGCGTGGCCTGATACGACATCTGCCGATGCAGGCCGCGCAGCTCGGTGACGTCGTGCAGCAGGATGACCGCGCCAACGAGCTTGTCGTCCACGCGCAATGGTGATGCCGCAAGCTCGATGGCGCGCTCCTCCCCCGAGGCCTTGCCGAGCAGCACCGCCCGGCGACTCAAACTGTGCGGATTGCCGTTGCCGCCGCCGACCGCTTCCTTGACCGGGTCGGAGAGCTGCTTGCGGTCGTTCTCGTCGACCAGCCCGACGACTTCCTCGAGCAGGCTTTCCGAGCGCCTGCGCGCGCGCGACGCCTAACAACTGCTCGGCGGCCGGATTCAGGAAAACCAGGCGGCCTTCCATGTCGGTGGTGACGATGGCCTGGCCGAGCGACTGCATGGCGATACACCTGCAGCGGCGGTTCGGGCGGTGGCGGGGGTGGCAGCGGCGGCGCGACCATCGCGGCTCGCGCGGCGGCCTCCTTCTCGTCGATCTTGCCGCTGGCCAGCGCGCGCAGCTTCTTCGTCGGAATGACTTCCACGCCGGTGACCAGCAGCGCCGGCGCACCCTCGAAATCGATCTGCGCGGTAGTTAGTTCGAGCAGGCTGACCTGGCCCTGCAGCCCGACCATTTCCACTTCGAAGCGCTCGGCGCCGTGCGCGCCCGCGAGACGCCGGCGCAGGTTTTCGCCGACCAGCTCGGCGTATTCCGGCGCGACCAGGTCCGACAGGCGGCGGTCGATGAGATCGACGCGATCCACACCCACGAAGCTCGCGAACTGGCTGTTGGCGTAGAGGATGACGTCGCGATGCACGAGCACTGCTTCGTGGATCCGCTCGCCAAGCTCGGTGAAGAGTTTCGGCCCGGATCGCTCGCGACCCGTGGTGCGCGCGGCGCGCAGCAGAAGCTGATTGACGGACACGCCGAGCGCCTGCACATCGAGCTGGCCCTCGTGTTCAGGATCGATTTCGATGCGCTGCGGCAGGCGTTCGCTGGCGATCGCCCGCTGAATGTTGAGCGACAACTCGGAGATCGCCCGCAGATCGCGCCGCTGGAAAATGCACAGCACGATGAACAGCGTCGCCACGAGTGCGAGCACCACGCAGATCAAACCAAGAATCGACATCCCGAAACGTAATCCTGTTGTTATTAGTGCATCTTTTGTGCGGGGCATCCTTGCCGAAAAGCAGAATAGTCCTATCGCGTCGTCCCCTCATTCAACATTAACCATAAAAAGAAGCGATGTGACGACTGGTTCCGCGACGAAACGAAGCCCTTCGGAACGCTCAATTCGGGCAGAATAAGTAGCATCCCAGTCACGGAGAAAGTCATGCAGACCGAGTTCGCGCGCGCCCAGATGATCACGCAGCAGATACGCGCGTGGGACGTGCTCGACGAACGCGTGCTCGACGCCATGCGTCGCACGCCGCGCGAATTTTTCGTGCCGGAACGCTACGCGGAACTCGCGTTCGCCGACACCGGCATCCCGTTGCTCGCCGGCCAGCACATGCTCGCGCCCAAGATTGTCGGACGTCTCCTGCAGGCGCTGGACGCGCAACCCGGCATGCGCGCGCTGGTGGTCGGCGCCGGAACCGGCTACGTGCCTGCGTGCCTTTCGGCCATGGGCGCCAGCGTGCGCGCCATCGAAATTCACGCCGAGCTTGCGGCAGCGGCGCGCGCCAATCTCAAGCGCGCCGGATTCGGACAGGTGGAGGTTGTCACGGGTGACACTTTCAACTTGGATATGGGAAAGGACTATGCGCTCATTGCGGTATGTGGAGCCCTTCCCCTGTACGACGAAATCGTTTTGCTCGCGCGCTTGGCCGTGGGTGGAAGGCTTTTTGTCGTGACCGGCGATGGGCTTCCTCAGGAAGCACTGCTGGTGACCCGCACTTCCGAAACCGCCTGGAGCAGCCTGGGTCTGTTCGAGACCGCCATCGACGCACTCGAAAATGCGAAGCGGCCCGCAGCCTTTTCGGTTCTAGCGACGCACCTGGAAATCCATGATCCGCGAAATTTCGGTCGAAGAACTCAAGGCACGGCGCGACCAGGGGGAAAATCCGCTGGTCCTGGACGTGCGCGAAGACTGGGAACTGCAACTTGCTCGCATTCCAGACGTCGTACATGTGCCTATGAACCAGGTTCCGGCGACGTTTGGGAGAGCTTTCGAGAGACGCGGAGACGATCGTCATGTGCCACGCAGGCGGAAGGTCCATGCGGGTGGCGCATTTTCTGGCGAGCCAGGGATTTACCAACGTTGCCAACCTCGCCGGAGGCATTTCTGCCTGGAGTCAGGCCGTGGATGCAACCGTACCGCAGTACTGAAACGTCTAAGTTCGTTCAAGACCATTGCCTAGACCCCAGGGGCAGGTGATATAGTGAACTACAACACTAAAGAGGACTCTTATTAATGCGCCGTTTACTCGCCCTGGGGCTGGGTTGCCTCGCCTCCTTCACCGCGTCGAGCGAAGACCTGCTCACCATCTTCGACCAGGCCGTGGTCAACGATCCGACGGTTCGCGAAGCCGAGTTCACACGCCAGGCGACGCGCGAAGCGCGACCGCAGGCCTGGGCCGCGTATCTGCCGCAGATCACCGGCAGCTACAACAAAGGCGAGAATGAAGGCGATCAGGTCCAGACCGGTGGCCAACAAATTCCGGATCCCAACAATCCGGGGCGGTTCGTATTGCAGCCGTTCGCCGAGAACCAGTCGTTCTCGCCTGAAACTTCCGATTGGGGCATCCAGCTACGCCAGACCGTCTTTCAACTGGGGCGGCCTCGTCGCGCTCAAGCAGTCGTCGCGAATTGCCGCCCAGGCGGATGCGGACTACGGCGCCGCGCAGCAGGATCTCGCGTTGCGAGTCTCCACGCGCTACTTCGACGTGCTCGCGGCGCTCGACAACATGCAGGCACAACAGGCGGCACTCGACGCCATTTCGCGCCAGCTCGAGCAGGCCGACAAGCGATTCGAAGTCGGCCTCATCGCCATCACGGATGTGCAGGAAGCGCGCGCCGCGCGCGACACGGCCGCGGCGGACCTGATCGCCGCGAAGCGCGCATATGCCACCTCCCAGGAACTGCTGCGCGAGATCACCGACATGCAGTACCAGGTGCTCTCCACTCCGCGCGGCACCATGCCGCTCGCCATCCCGGAACCCGCGGACCCGCAGAAGTGGGTCGAAGCGTCGATGGAGCAAAACCTGGCGCTGACCTCGAGCCGGCTCGGCGCGGAGATCGCCCGTGACAACGTGCGCACCGCGTTTGGCGGTCACCTGCCGACCGTCGACCTGGTGGTCGGCAAGTCGCACAGTGAAAGCGCTGACGTCGCAGATTTCCCTGCCGTCCCTGGTGTGTTCGACGGGGGATCCGTTCCCAGCGGGCGGGATACCGACATCGACAAATCCATCGAGCTTCAGGTGCAGGTGCCCATCTGGTCGAGCGGCGGCACGCACTCGCGCGTGAAGCAGGAGTCGTACCGCTGGCAGGCGGCCAAGCAGCGCGTCGAGCGCGTGTCCCGCGAAACCGAGCGCACCGCGCGCGATGCCTATCTCGGCGTCATGTCGGAAATCTCGCGCGTCGAAGCGCTCAAGCAGGCGCTGGAGTCGAGCCGCACCGCGCTCAAGGCCACCGAAGCCGGCTATGACGTGGGCACGCGAACCGCGATCGACGTGCTCGCCACGCGCCGCACGCTGGTCCAGGCCTATACGAACTACTCGCGCAGCCGTTACGACTACATGCTCAACGTGCTGCGGCTGAAGCAGGCCGCGGGCCTCCTCGACCGCAAGGCGCTCGAAGACGTGAATTCCTGGCTCGAGGCGCCGCCGCCGCCGGGCACTACTCCGACACCGGTACCGCACCGACGCCGACGCCGCCTGCCCAGTAACTACGACAGCAGCGGTTCCAGAAACTGCATCAGGCGGGCAACCGCTCCGCGATTGTCGTCCACGGCTTTCCTGCCGCTCGCACCCATGCTGGCGCGAGCGGTGGGATCTGACAGCAGGTCACCCACGAGCGCTGCCAGCGTCGGCGCGTCCTGCGCGATGCGCACCGCGCCATGCTCCACCAGCATTTTCGCGATATCCGCGGAATTGAAATTGTGGGGGCCCGCCAGGATCGGCAGGCTCAGCGCCGCAGGCTCGAGCAGATTGTGGCCGCCGATGGGCACCAGGGTGCCGCCCACGAACGCCACATCCCCGGCGGCATAGAACGGCGGCAGTTCGCCGAGCGTATCCACGAGGAACACCTGCGTGTTCGGCGGAACGGCACCACCGCTGGTGCGGGTCACGAACGGCACCTCCTGTGCCTTCAGCGACGCGGCCACTTCGGCGAAGCGCGGCGGATGCCGCGGAACCAGCACCAGCAGCGCGTTGGAGAAGCGCTCGCGCACCAGCCGATGCGCGGCGATGAGCGTGTCTTCTTCTTTCGCGTGCGTGCTGCCCGCCACCCACACCGGCCGATGCACACCGAGCAGTCGCCGCAGTTCATGGCCGCGCGCCTCGATGTCGGGCGGAACGCCAAAATCGAACTTGATGTTGCCGACGACATGCGTGCGGGCGGGATTCGCGCCGATCGACACGAATCGTTCCGCGTCTTCGAGGCTCTGCGCGGCGATGAAGATCCCGTGAGAGAGCGTCTCGCGAAACAGGCCGACCAGCCGCCGATAACTGTTCACTGACCGAGGCGAGATCCGCGCACTGGCCAGCACCAGCGGCACGCCCAGACGTCCGCAACGGTGATACAGGTTCGGCCAGATCTCGGTCTCGAGAATGATCGCGAGCCGCGGTTGCACGCGCTGGAAAAAGCGCCGCACCGAACCTGGCAGATCGATGGGCACGTAACGCACATCGACGCGTGTTCCAAACATGGCCTGGGCACGTGCGCGCCCGGTGGCGGTGACCGTGGTCAGCACCAGTGGGACTGTCGGGTAGCGCTTCAGCAGCGTTTCAACGAGTGGCACTGAGGCCTGCACTTCTCCCACCGACACCGCGTGCACCCAGATGCTGCGCTGGTCGCGCACTTTCGGTCCCAGGCCGAAGCGTTGCGAGAATCCCTGCCAGTGGCTGCGATCCCGAAAGCCGCGCAGCGCGAGCGCGCCAATCCATAGCGGCGAGATCAGGTAGGCGATGCAGATGTAGATGAAGCGCAAAGCTTGAGCTTCAGGTGGCGGTCGATTGAGGCAGACCCGCGGACTCGCGATAACCGGCCAGCAACGAGTGCCAGTCTTCGTCGGTAAAACTTTCCGGAGCGGCGAGCAGCGTCACCTTCTCGAGTGAGCGATATAGCCGTACCAGCGTCGTGTCCGCCCACCAGCCGCGCTTGCGCAATTCGCCGCGATCGAAGTCGATGATGTACACCTGCTCGGGCGTCAGCAGGATGTTGTGCGCGTTGAGATCCGCGTGACACACCCCCGCGTCGTGAAAGCGCCTGATGCAACGGCCGACGGCGATCCACTGCGTGAACGACAACGGGCCTTTCAACAGCCGCGCCGCCAGTGGTTCGCTGTTATCGATACGTTGCGTGATGAGGTCGGCGCGATAGAAGAGCCCCTGGCGCCGAAAACACGCCGCGATGGGTGTGGGCACAGGCAAGCCCGCGCGATGCAGGTGATAGGTGAGGTACCACTCGGCGAAAGAGCGCGTCTCCGATTCGCCATGCCACCAGTACTGGTCCCTGGAAATTTTTGCCATCAGCCCGCCGCGTCGGTAGTGACGCAGTACGAAACTGCTGTCGCCGGTGCGGATGAACCACGTAGTGCCGCGGCCGCGCGCCGTGCCCTCGATGGCATCGTGTTTGCGCCAGTATTCCGGATCGAAGAACTCGGGCGAGAAATTGCTCGTGCGTTGGGTGTCGTATAGCATCCGGCCGCCTTCGAAGGCGGCTTCGACGACTTCTGCTCCCACCGGCCAGTGGCGCTTCATTCACTCAATTCCATGGATGCACCGGAAAAAGTCTGCCTGCTCCGTCTGTCGGCCATCGGCGATACCTGCCATGTAGTTCCGCTGTTGCGCACGCTGCAGGATGCATGGCCGCGCACACGCTTCACCTGGGTGATCGGAAAACTCGAAGCGAAGTTGATGAGCCTCATTCCGGATGTGGAGCTTATCACCGTGGACAAGGGCGCCGGCCTGTCCGCGTTCAGCCGGCTGCGAACCGAGATGCTACGTCGCGGCGCATTCGATCTGCTGCTGCATCTGCAACTATCGATCCGTGCCAGCGCCGCCGCGGCCTGCATTCGAGCACCTATCAAGCTGGGATTCGACAAGGAGCGCGCGCGCGAGCTGCAGTGGTTGTTCACCAATCGGCGTATCGCGCCGCGCACGCGCGAGCACGTGCTGGACAGTTTCTCGGGGTTCGCCGATGCGCTGGGTATCGCGCGCGAGCCACCGCGCTGGGCCATTCCCCTGCCGCCGCGTCGCCCTCGCATACGCAGCGCAACTGATACCCGCCCATCGGCGCACGCTGGTGATCAGCGCGTGCTCCAGTCATCGCGCACGCAACTGGCTGCCGGAACGTTATGCCGCGGTGGCCGAGCACGCGGTGCGAAAACACGGCATGCAGGTGATCTTGTGCGGTGGGCCGGCCGCCATTGAACGGGAAATGGCGGCCGAAATTTCCAGGCACGTGAGCGTGCCGCTCATCGACCAGGTCGGCAAGGACACCCTGCCGCAGTTGTTGGCGTTATTGGCGCGCGCCACGGCGTTGCTGACACCGGACTCGGGACCCGCGCACATGGCGACCATGGTGAACACTCCCGTCATCGGCCTGTACGCCGCGACCAATCCGGCGCGCAGCGGGCCCTACCTGTCGAGGCGCTGGTGCGTGGATGCCTACGACGACGCCGCACGAAAATTCCTCGGCAAGCCCGCCGCCGAGCTGCCGTGGACGCGCAAGATCGAAGAGCCCGGCGTCATGGAACTCATCGAAACGCCGGCCGTCTGCGCACGGCTCGATGAACTGCTAGCCTTGAAGCCATGAAAGACATACTCGTTCCCGTAAGCCCCGGCGAGATGCTCGACAAGATCACCATCCTGCGCATCAAGGCCGCGCGCATGAGCGACGCTGCGAAAGTCGCCAACGTCAAACACGAACTCGCGCTGCTCGAGAAAACCTGGAAAGACTGCGGCGCCGCCGCCGTCGATCTCGGGCGATGAAGAAGCCAACCTGACTCGCGTGAATGAAGCGCTGTGGGTCATCGAAGACGACATCCGCGACGAAGAGCGCGCCAGCCGCTTCGGCCAGCGATTCATCGAGCTGGCGCGCGCGGTGTACGTCACCAACGACGAACGCGCGGCGATCAAGAAGCGCATCAATACCTTGTTAGGCTCGAGCATCGTCGAAGAGAAGTCGTACAAGTCATACAAGCCGGGATGAGCATGGAAAGACGCGCGTTGCTGTCGATGGCGGGTGCCACTGCAGCCCTGGCTGCGCTTGCTCCCAGTCGCTTGTTCGCGCAGGACGCGGCGACGGGCTTGAAGCCGATGACGGGCGACGTCAAGCCGATCGAGCGCGCCGAATACCTCGCGCGCATCGACACGCGCCCGCGCGCTCATGGGCAAGCACGGCATCGGCGCGTTGCTCATCGAGCCTGGCGCATCGCTCGTGTATTTCACCGGCGTGCAGTGGTGGCGCAGCGAACGCCTCACCGCCGCGGTACTGCCGCGCGAGGGCGACATCGCCATCGTCACGCCGCATTTCGAAGAGCCGTCCGTACGCGAAAGCCTCAGGGTTCCCGCCGAAGTGCGCGTGTGGAACGAAAACGAAGATCCGCTCGCCACGGTCGCCGGCATTCTGCGCGACCGGAAAGTATCGGGCCCGATCGCGGTCGAAGAGACCGTGCGCTTCTTCGCGGTCGATGGCCTGCGACGTGCGATGCCGCGCGTGGAAATCCGTAACGGCGCGCCCGTGGTGCGCGGCTGCCGCATGATCAAATCCGCGGCCGAGCTCGCGCTCATGCAGAAGGCCGCCGACATCACCATCGCCGCCTATCGGCACGTGGCGCCGCGCGTCGCGCGCGGCATGACGCCGAAAGACATCGGCGCGATGATGGACGCGGCGCACGCGGCCCTCGGCGCCACGCCCGAGTTCGCGTTGATCCTGCTGGGTGAAGCCAGCGCCTATCCACACGGTTCGGGAAAACCCCAGGCGGTGCGTGACAGCGAAGTGGTTCTCATGGACTGCGGCTGCACGGTGGAAGGCTATCAATCCGACATCTCGCGCACCTTCGTATTCGGCGAGGCCACGGCCGAGCAGCGCAAGGTGTGGCAACAGATGCGCGACGGCCAGCAGATCGCGATCGAAACCGCGCGCGTCGGCGTTGCCGGCGGGACGTGTCGACGATGCCGTGCGTGCGCAGTACGTGAAGTGGGGCTACGGCCCGGGCTACAAACTGCCCGGCCTCTCGCATCGCACCGGCCATGGCATCGGCCTCGACGGCCACGAGCCCGTCAATCTCGTGCAGGGCGAACACGACGCCGCTCGCGCCGGGCATGTGTTTTTCGGATGAGCCGGGAATCTATCTACCGGGCAAGTTCGGCATCCGGCTCGAGGATTGCTTCCACATGGGCGCGGAGAAGCCGATCTGGTTCTCGACGCCACCGCCTTCGCTCGACAAGCCGTTCGGCTGAAATCGGACATCCTCGTTTCCGAGCAGGTGTGACGGCCTGAGCTTCGCGAGTTCTCGCGGACCGATGTGACCCCGTTTGCTAGGAACGATGAAGGGCGCCAGTCAGCTCGCTGGAGAGTGTACTCGGCTCCGCAGTACGGGCACTTCGCCCAACCGGTCTGCTCGATCGGCAGATAAACGCGCGGATGCGAGTTCCAGAGATACATCTCCGGCATCGGGACACGCGAGCGGCAGATCGCTGGCGTCCACTTTGTATTCGTTCTGCGCGTTGGGCTGGATGAGCGGTTTGGTGGCTGGCATGGTGGGCGGATTATAGGGACTCAGTTCCCCATCGTCGCGTTCCAGATGGCGCTCACCGCCGCGCGGTCGTCCGCAAATTCCTCGGCCTGAACGACGGCCTCACCCTGCTCGAGCGACAGGTGATGGGCGCGTTCCCGATACTTTCTATAGGCATGCGTGAGCGTGTCGACGGTTTCCTGCGGGACGAGGTCCGCGGAGGCCACGGATTCGAGCTGCCGGATGGTGTCGGCAAACATCACCACCGGCGGATGGGAGCCGGCGTAGAGCAACGCCCAGTACTGCGCCAGGAACTCGATGTCGGCGGTGCCGCCCGCGTCCTGCTTGATGTCGAACTTGCCGGAGCCCGACCGCGCTTTCGAAAGCTCCTTGCGCATGCGCTCGCGCATGCTGCGCACCTCGGTGCGCAAGGTGTCGCGCTCGCACGCAGCGCATGAGCACGTCGACGCGTACGCGCTCGAACTCGGCGCGCAGGCTCGCCTCGCCGGCCACCGCACGCGCGTGCAGCAACGCCTGGTGCTCCCAGGTCCAGGCTTCCTTTTCCTGGTATTCGGCGAACGCGCCGACGCGCGTGATCAACATGCCGCCCTTGCCCGAGGGGCGCAGCCGCACGTCGACTTCGTAGAGCCGACCGGCCGCCGAGTGCATGGTGAGCAGGTGGATGACGCGCTGGGCGAAGCGGATGAAGAACACCTGGATGTCCACCGGCTTCGCGGCATCGGTCTCGGAATGCCCGGAGCCCGCGTCGTGCAGAAAGACCAGATCGAGGTCCGAGGCGTAACCGAGCTCATTGCCGCCTAACTTCCCGTAGCCCACGGCGCAGACCTTGACGGCGCGACGCCCGGGCCCGTCGTGATTGTTCGTCTGCGGTACGCCGAACTGCGCGGTCATCTGCGCCCAGGCGAGCCGCATGGCCTCGCCGACGATGATCTCGGCGATCTCCGTGAGGTAATCGCTCACACGCATCAGCGGAATCTTTCCCGTGAGGTCGGCCATGGCCACCCGGAAGATCGCTGCGCGCTGGAATTGCCGCAGCACTTCCACCTGCCGATCGGGTTCATCCTCGGTGAGATTCGCGAGCCGCGCGGTCATTTCGGCTTCGAGCTCGGCGCGTGGCGTCGGCAGCCCGCCGGAAGATTCGTCCAGCAATTCGTCCAGCAGCAGCGGATGCGAGGCTATCTGCGCAGCGAGGAACTCACCGCGCGCGGCGAGCTCCACCAGTTTGCGCCGCACGGTCTGATTTTCATTGAGCAGCGCGAAGTACGCCGAACGCGTACCGATGGCCTCGAGCACGCGCAGGATCCGGCGCAGCACGTCCACCTGCGGCGACTCCGCCATGCCGGACATCGGCGATGGCCGCCAACAACCGCGGCATGAGCGTATCGAGGCGCGCGCGTCCTGGCGCATCGAGCCGGCGCATGATGTTCGTGCCGCGGAATCCGGTGAGCAGCGCGGCGGCCTGCGCGGCGTCCGTGAATCCACGGGATTCGAGTGCGGCGGCGAGCTGCGGACCTTCGGCGCCCCGAAGCCACGCGTCGACGACTCCATTCACGCCTGGCATCTCGGTCGGCGCGGCCTCGTTGCGCGCAAACATGACTTCCTGGAAACGCATGCGTGACGCATGCGCGGTGCCGGTCGAGCTCGGCGCCGCAGGACTGCCAGTCGGCGAAGCCCATGGCGATCGCGATGCGCTCGCGCGTCAAGGCGTCGGCGGGAATGGTGTGCACCTGGTTGTCGGCGAGCATCTGCAGCCGATTCTCCAGCCGCCGCAGGAACACATACGCGGCCTCGAGCTCCTGGGCGACGCGCGCGGGCAGCAGCTTGCCGCCGGCGAGCTGCGGAAGCACCGCGAGCAGCGATGGTGTCTGCATGCGCCGGTCCTGCCCGCCGCGGATCAGCTGGAACGCCTGCACGATGAATTCGATCTCGCGAATTCCGCCCGGGCCTAACTTCACGTGATCGGCCAGGTCGCGGCGCGCGACTTCCTTCTGGATCAACGCCTTCATTTCGCGCAGTGCCTCGAAGACACCAAAGTCGAGATAACGGCGATAGACGAACGGCCGCACGCTTTCGGCGTGGATCGACTGGTACGCCTCGGTGCCGGTGATGGCGCGCGCCTTGATCCAGGCGTAACGCTCCCAGTCGCGGCCGTGGGTCTGCAGGTAGTCGTTGAGAAACGCGCCGCTCACAGTCAGCGGCCCGCTGTCACCGAAGGGCCGCAGGCGCATGTCGACGCGGAACGCGCTGCCCTCGGCGGTGCGCTCGCCCAGCAGGCGGATCACCAGCCGTCCGAGGCGCGTGAAGAAATCCTCGTTGTCGATGCAGCGGCTACCGGAAGTCGTGCCCTTGTCGGGGAATACGAAAATGAGATCGATGTCGGATGAGAAATTGAGCTCGCAACCGCCGAGCTTGCCCATGCCGAGCACGATGAAGGGCTGCGCAACGCCCGCCACGCTGCGCGGCTCGCCGTACATGCGCGCCAGATCCTGGCCCGCATATTCAACCGCCGCCTCGATGGCCGCATCGGCAAACGCGCTGGTATCCGTCAGCGTCTCGGAGAGCGACGCCCAGCCCGCGAGGTCACGCCAGGCGATACGCACCATCTCGCGTTCCCGCTGACGCCGGAGCGCCGCCATGAATCCGGCCAGATCCGGCTCGCCGGACACCGCCGCCTTGAGGCGCGCCGATATCTCGCCGCGCGTCAGCACGCGGGTAAGCGCGGCTTCGTCGATCAACCAACGTGACAAGGGGCCACCGGGCGTCGGCAGGATCTCGTCCCAGCGCGCCGCAGACGAAGTCGCTGGCGGCGAGCACTCGTGGCAATGCGTCGCGCAACTCGGGCGCCGCCGCCTCGAAAACTGCGAGCGCGCCCGATTCACGGACACGTGTCAGTTGCTGCTCACAATAGGCGGCGAGTTGCGGAGTCACGGGCGCGGACTCTACTAGAAATACCTCTTGCAGATGCCGTGCAAGCGCCTACGATTCCCTCCATGAATACCCGAGTGTCCATCGATCCTCGTCGCATGTGTCTTGGCGTTCGCGAGCGCCTGCGCCAAACAGGAAGCCGTACGCGAAATCGACTGGGCCAAGTCCGCGCTCGCCCGCAACCCTGCCTACGAAATCGTCGCCACCGACGAATCCACGGGCGTATTCACGGTACGTGACACCGCCACTGGCACGGTGCAGACGCTGCGGCTGGAAGACCTCGTCGCGGGTCCGAAGCCTGCGAAGGTGGTGGCGAAGTCGGAACCCGTTGCGGAGCCGGTCGCCGAACCGGTCGAAACGCCGGCCGTTCCTGAGCCCGCGCACCAGCTCGCGCAGGATCAAACTACCGAGACGGTACCGGTCGCGAGCGCGGCGCCCGGCCAGTCACTCGCGGAGGGCCCGGGCTACACCATCACGCGCAGCGCTCCCGCGGAGACGCCCGAAGCCGAACAACTCGGCGCCAACGTCGAACGTCGCACCGATCCCATCATCTGCCAGGGCGACCGGCTCATGCACATCGATGGCGAAACCATCGAGTTCACCGGCGATGCCGTCATCGCCGAGAAAGGCTGCGACCTCTACATCAGCAACGCGCGCATTCGCGCCGGCGGAGTCGGCATCATTGCGCGCCAGGCGCGCGTGCACATCGTCAACAGCACCATAGGCGGCACACGCGGTTCCTACGAAGCGTCGCAGGGCGCCGAAATCTACGTGGCGCGTTCCACGTTCACCGGGGTCGGCCGTCGCTTCGATTCTGCGACCATGAACGACCTCGGCGGAAATAACTACACTAACTAGCTGCCGGGAGATTCGATGACGTATTGTGTCGGCGTCCAGGTCGATGAAGGCCTGGTGTTCCTGTCTGACTCGCGTACCAATGCCGGCGTAGACCACGTCAGCACTTTCCGCAAAATGACTTTCTTCGAGATGCCGGGCGAGCGCGTCATCGTGTTGCTCTCCTCGGGCAACCTTGCCGTCAGCCAGTCGGTCACCGGCCTGCTGCGCGAGCGCGCCACCAGCGCCAAAGCCAGCCTGCTCACGACACGCACCATGTCCGACGCGGCGCGGCTGGTGGGTGACGCGGTGCGCGACGTGTTCCTTCGCGATGCCCAGCCGCTCAAGGAGCATGGCATCGAGTTCAATCCCACCTTCATCATCGGCGGCCAGATCGGCGGCGAAGCACACCGGCTGTTCCATGTGTATTCCGCCGGCAACTTCATCGAGACCACGGCGGACACGCGCTATTTCCAGATCGGCGAGGCCAAGTACGGCAAGCCCATCATCGATCGCGTGGTGAGGGCCGAAACGCCCCTGCCCGCGGTCGCCAAGTGCGCTCTCGTCTCCATGGACTCCACCATCCGCTCGAACCTGTCGGTGGGCATGCCGCTGGACCTCGCCATCGTGCGTCGCGACGCGCTGCAGATTTCGTTGCACCGGAGCATCGGCCCGGACGACGCCTACTTCAAAGTCATTCGTGACGGCTGGGGCGAGTCGTTACGTAATGCGTTCTACGCATTGCCCGACCCCTCGATTCCGTAGGGTTTGCGCACGCCTGTGCCATAAATGGGACAGCGCACCGTGCGGCGCGCACGGTTTGGCGCAGCAGAGTTTCCTTCACGGCAAATCAGGCGTACGTTGTTTGCCCATGAGGGATTCACCGACCAACCGTCGCATGGCCCTGCAGGCGCTGCTCGCGCTCAGCGGTTTGTCATGTTCACGATCGTTGTTCGCAGAGCCCAATATTCCGTCGCGCGCACCGGTCACTCCCGAAGATCTGTCGGGCGCGCATCTGCGATCCCGAACCTTTGTTTGCCGCCCCCACGCGCCTCGATCGCATCGGCCGCGTGATGACGCACGTGAAGGTGAACGGCAAAGGCCCTTTTCGTTTCGTGATTGACACCGGTGCCAGCCGCTCGACGCTCGCGCCGCATCTCGCGCGAGCGCTCAACCTTCAGCATTCGGTGGGCCGCAACGTGATGCTCAACGGCGTCACCGGCGCCGCTGAAGTACCCACCGTCGCGGTCGACAGCATCGAGATCGGCGCGCTCAGGTTCGAGAAGCAGGACCTCCCGGTCATCTTCACTTCCATCATGGGCAACGCCGACGGCATCCTCGGCGTCGCCGGATTCCAGGATCAGCGCATCGACGTCGACTTCAAACGCGATCGCGTGAGCGTGCTCGAGTCCAACGGCAAGCGACCTCACTACAGCATGGTGACCGCCCGCGCCACGCGAAACATCAACGGCCTCATGATCGTCGACGTGCGTGTCGGGCGCCGCATTCGCGCCAAGGCCGTCATCGACACCGGTGCCGAGCGTTCGCTCGGCAATCTCGCGCTGCAGAGCGCGATGAACAAGGGCCGCAAGAAGCGCGAACCTGTGTCTGCCGTCGTCCACGGCGCCACTCCCGACATTGCGGACGGCGACGTCCAGGAAATTCGTGAAGCCACGATCGGCGACATGACGCTCACCAATCTCGAAGTGATCTTCGCCGACTTCCACGTGTTCAAGCTGTGGGGGCTCGACCAGGAACCGGCGATGCTCATCGGCATGGACATGCTCGGCGTGCTGGAGCGGCTGGTCATCGACTATCGCCGCAACGAAGTAAGCATGTACGGCGATCGCTCCTCTTCCCGCCTCGTACAGCGCTGACCTTCCGGGGCAAATGCCTCAGAATCGGCTCCATGTCGACTCCTCTTCCCGTTCGCGAATGGCGCGATGTCAGCGCCACGATCTTTCGCAGTGAAATCCTTCCCGCCCAGCAGCCCGCGCTGATCCGCGGCGCGGTGCGTGACTGGCCCGTGGTGCGCGCCGCCACGTCCCCGCAGGCGCTCGTCAACTATCTTCGCGGCTTCGACACCGGGTCTTCCGCGGAAACCATGCACGGCGATCCGTCGATCGGCGGGCGCTTTTTCTACAACGAAGATCTCTCGGGTTTGAATTTCGAACGGACGACGATGCCCCTCGCCCGTTCGCTCGACCGGTTGCTCGAGATGCTTGGTGAGTCCGCACCACCCGCGCTGTATGTGGGCGCGCTGGCGGCACCCGCGGCGTTGCCCGGCTTTGCGGAACAAAACACGTTCGCCCTGGCCGAGAGCATCGTGCCGCGGCTGTGGCTCAGCAATCGCGTCACGGTGCAGACGCACTACGACCTCTCGTACAACCTTGCCTGCGTCGTGGGCGGCCGGCGGCGATTCACGTTGTTCCCTCCGGAGCAAATCGCAAACCTGTACGTCGGCCCACTCGAATTCACGCTCGCGGGCCAGCCCATCAGCATGGTGCGGCTCGATGCGCCCGACCACGCGCGTTTCCCGCGCTTCCGCGATGCGCTCGCACAGGCCCAGGTCGCCGAAATGGAACCGGGAGATTCATTGTTCATCCCGTACATGTGGTGGCACCACGTCGAAGCACTCGACACGTTCAACCTGCTGGTGAACTACTGGTGGGACGACACACCGCCGTGGAACGGCTCGCCATTCGAAGCGCTGTTCCACGCGCTGATGTCGGTGCATTCACTGCCGCCCGACAAACGCGCAATCTGGAAAAAGGTGTTTGAGCACCACGTCTTCGAAACCGATGGCAGCGCGACCGAGCATTTGCCGCCGGCGAAGCGCGGCATTCAGGGCACGCTCGACAAGCAACTGGCATTGCACATGCGCAGCTGGCTGCTGCGGGCGCTGACACCGCGCCGGCGCTGAGATCCCAGAAGTTCCGCGAGTAGCTTAGCCTCGCAGCGAAAATGATCCGAGTTTTCGTCGCACCCCATTGAGCAGGGCTTCGACCGGGTGAACTCCCGGATAGTGCTTGCGCGTCGTGAGCTGCTTCAGGCCGATCTTCTTGCGCAATTCGATCGACGCCCGCGGCGGCAGCGAGAGCGCCTTGAGCTTGAAGGTCTTTCGCGCCCGTGCCGCGCGCCTTCACGAAGTGCACGACCAGGTCCGCCATGACGCGCTGAACGCTGCGGCTCTGATTCACGAGCGTGAACGACACAGTGACGCTTCCGCCGATCTTTGGCTGCTTCGGCGTGATGCGCGCATCGCGCAGCGACACTTCCGCCTTGCCGCCATATCCCAAAGCGCCGAGAGCGCTTGCGTCGGCACGTTTGACCGCGGAACGCAGTGCATGTCCCACGATCCAGCGCCGTTCCGGCGTGGCGCCGCGCAACCAGCGTTTCGCGACCGCCGTCAGCAGCAATGGGTGATCCTTGCCGATGTCGTTGAGGTTGTTAGCCACCGAGCGCCGTACGTAAAGCTCAGGATCGTCCTTGAGCAGCTCCAGCAGTTCGAGTACCGGGCGCGGGTCCTTCTGGAAGGCGCGCAGACGCGGCGCCCAGGGCAATCTTGGCCGGGTGCCCTCCGACACCAGGCGACGCACGTGGTGGCTCGGGTCCGCGGTCCATTCTCGTAGTCGCGACAATGTCGCTTCCGGATGCTTTTCGAGAAAGGCGCGGATGCTGTACTCCGCGGTGAACAACTGGGTCAATGCGTGCTGCGCGCGCATCGAGTCCTCGAAATGATCGAGCCCGTGCCGGGCCACGAAAAACAGGTGCGGCATGTAGAGAAAGGCCGCCATGCCGCCGGAGGCACGATGCTCGTGAGGCTGCGATGCCGACGCCAGCAACACGTCGACCGCCGCCGGGAACTCCGCCGGCAAGTGGTTATGCAATGCCTCGGCTATCTGAAACCCGCGACCGGTGAGCGACAGTGCTCCGTAACCCGAGAGCGCATCGCGCAGAAACGCATCGTGCGGAAACTCGGCGTGCACGGCGCGAATCATGCCGGCGATGGCGCGTGGCGCGCTCGCGCCAAACTGCTCCTTGAGTTGGCTCGCCATGCCAGGAGTTATTGACGCGCGGTCGCGAGCTTCAAGCCCAGCGCGATGAACATGGTGCCCGCAACCTTGTTGAGCACGTTAGCCATGGACGGCCTGCGCAGGAACGCGCCGCGCAGTTTCGCGGCGGCCACGGCCAGCACCAGGCACCAGACCACTCCCAGCGATACGAAGGTCAAACCCAGCGCCAGGAACGCGCCAATCTTGTGGGTACTCGTCGCATCGATGAACTGCGGCATAAGCGCCAGGAAGAACAGCGCCACCTTGGGATTCAGGAGATTCGAGACGATACCCTGCCGAAACGCGGGCCAACGTCCGTCATCGCCGACGGATGCGTCGTTGCCCGGCAGGCCACTTGCGCGCGTGACCAGCGCACGGATGCCGATGTAGACCAGGTAGGCGGCGCCCGCGAACTTCACCGCCATGAACGCGTATGGCGAAGTGGCTAACAAAGCCGACAGTCCCAGCGCCGCTGCGAAAGTGTGCAGCACGCTGCCGGCGGTGATGCCGAGCGCGGCAGCAATACCGGCAGAACGCCCGCCGGACAAACTGCGTCCGAGAATGAAGAAGGTATCCTGCCCCGGCGTGATGACGAGGATGACCGCGGTGGCGATGAACAGCCAGTAGTGATGAATGCCCAGCATGGGCGGCACTGTGCCGCGCCCGCCCATGCCAGGCAATCAACAATTTCTAAGTCTAGGAAACAAAAGCTGCGGGCACCGGTTCCTCGCCAATCGCCTGGCGCAACACCGCCCAGTGCATGGCTTCGTCGCCGAGAATGCTGGCGGCCGCCTTGGCGAGCTCGCGGTCCTTGAACAGCGGGACCGCGCCGAGATACGCGCTCACCGCGCCCTTCTCGAGTCCGGCGGCGAATCGCAGCACATCGTTCTGCGTCTTCAGCGTCTCGACGGGAAAGGTGTAGTTCGCCTTGGCGGTGACCGCCTTGCCGCCGAGTTTCACGACCGTTCCGGCGAGCACATCGGCATGTTGTTTGTGGTGTCCCTGGAATGTCGTGGCCAGTGTCAGCACCGCGCCTTTCAACAATCCGCTGCCCGCGCCGACTCCGTAGGCCGCGATGGCTTCGAGCTCGGCGGCGAGTGCGGTATTGAGGATCGCGACGTCATTGGCGGGATTGGCACTCGCCTCGGCCGCTGCGGCCAGTGAGTCGCGCCCGGCGAGTAATGCCACCGCTGCACCAGACAGGCCCAGCCCGCTCACTCCCAGAAAAGTACGGCGCGCCGCATCAACAGAACCGAATCGACGATGATCCAGGAATGACATGAGTTTTCTCCGATGGTGGATGTCTCCTATCTAATGAGTGTGACTCCCGCATTTGTTCCGCGGGGCGTGCGATTCGTCTGACATTTCCACTTCGCAATCGCCTACATCGGCGCAAAGCTGAGGCCATCCACCGGTCAAATTCCGCGTGCAATTGATCCTTAGGGCGAATTAGTCGCCGTTCGCGGGGAACCGTATTCCCGCGCTGAGCGACTCACCCTTCGGGCCGGCATGTTCGACGTGCCGACTGCTTGTCCACTGACGGGCGAGTAACCAAGGGGAAACGGACTTAAGCATGCTTTCCATACTGGTTTGCCACTCATATTTCCTGCGCTTCGACCAGAAGCAGCAGTTGCGCGCGAAACCCTATCCGCCACTGGCCTCGCTGCACGTTGCGGCGATGCTGCGCGCGGCGGGACACGAGGTGTCGTTTTTCGACGCCATGCTCGCCGACGACCTCAATTTCTACGAACGCAGCCTGAGCGTCATCAAGCCCCAGGTAGTCCTGTTCTACGAGGACAACTTCAATTTCCTGAGCAAGATGTGTCTCGGCAAGATGCGCGATGCGTGCTTCGAGATGATCGCCGACGCGCGCGCCGCAGGCATGCGCATCATCGCGGCGGGCTCGGACGCATCCGACGCGCCGGGCGACTATCTAGACGCGGGCGCCGACATCGTGCTGCATGGCGAAGCGCTGGGCGCGTTGAGCGCGCTCGTCTGCCGGCTCAATGGCGCGCCGGATCTGCCCAACGCCGAGCTCGCCGCCGGCCTTCCCGATGTCAGTCACGCGACACCCGCCGGGCCCAAACGCTCGGTGGCCGCTGCGCCGCTGCCGGAACCATCGCTCGCGGCCTTGCCCGCGTGGGATCTCATCGACATCGAAAAATACCGGCGCGTCTGGCGGCGTGCGCACGGGCTATTTCAGTCTCAACATGGCCGCATCTCGCGGCTGCCCGTTCCGTTGCAATTGGTGTGCGAAGCCCATCTGGGGAAACCAGTATCTGCAACGTCCGGCCGCCGCCGTGGCCGCGGAGATGCTGCATCTCAAGCGCCACTATCGACCCGACCACATCTGGTTCGCCGACGACATCTTTGGTTTCAAGGCCGATTGGGTGCGCGAATTCGCCGCCACGCTCGCCGTCTTCCGGGGGCGGCGTGCCCTTCACCATTCAATTGCGCGCCGACCTCGTGAGCAAGCGCATGGCAGCGGCGCTGTATGAAGCCGGTTGCCGAGAAGTGTGGATTGGCGCCGAAAGCGGCAGTCAGAAGATCCTCGACGCCATGAACAAGGGAACGACCGTGAGCGAGAACATCGCCGCGCGCCACATCCTGCGCGATGAGGGAATTCGCGTCGGGTTCTTCCTCCAGCTCGGTTATCTCGGCGAGAACCTCGACGACATTCTCGCGACGCGCCGGCTGGTCGACGAGGCGCGACCCGACGATGTCGGTGTGAGCGTCGCCTATCCACTGCCGGGCACCAAATTCTACGAGCTCGTCAAGGAACAGATGGGAGACAAGCGTCACTGGCAGGAAAGCAGCGATCTCGAGATGATGTTTCACGGCACATACACGTCCGATTTCTACCGGGCCGTGCGCAATCTCCTGCATGACCAGGTGACGCACCCGGGAGCCCCGGCACTCACGGCACGCTGGAACGATCTCATCGAACGCGAGGAAGAGTTCCGCCACGCCCACGGGCGAATGCCATCGCCCCAGCCGTTGACGACTGCGCTGGCTTTCGGCTGAGCCGCAATGCCCGACATCCTCCTCACGCACGGCTACTTCCTCGCCGAGGACGAGAAGGAGCGGCAGATCATGAAGCCGTATCCGCCGCTCGGCCTGCTCTATCTCTCCGCGTTTCTCAAGAGCGGCGGATTCTCGGTCGAAGTATTCGACAGCACGTTCGCGGAGTTCACCGCGCTCGAGAATGCGTTCGCGGCCACGCCGGGTGGTGTGGTCGGCATCTACACCAACCTCATGACGCGCAGAAATGTACTGCGCATTGTCCGGGCCGCGAAGCTGCATCGCTGGACGGTCGTGCTCGGCGGCCCGGAGAGCGCCAACTACATCGCTGAATATCTCGACGCGGGCGCCGACGTCATCGTCACGGGAGAGGGAGAGGTTACTCTCACCGAGCTTCTGCGCACGCTGCCACAACACGGCGTGCATCGGCTGCACGGAGTGCACGGCATTGCGTTTCGCGATGAAGAAGGCCGCATCGTGAGTAACGCCGCGCGCGTTCGCATCCCGGACATCGACGAGCTGCCCTTTCCCGATCGCGAGGCGATCGATCACGGCCTGTACCTTGATGCCTGGAAGACCCACCACGGCGCCAGCAGCATCAACCTCATCACCGCGCGCGGCTGCGCATACAAATGCAACTGGTGCTCGCACGCCGTCTACGGACATTCCCATCGGCGGCGCAGCCCGTCCAACGTGGCCGATGAGATGCAGTGGATCATCGATCGTTACGATCCTGACCAGGTGTGGTACGCCGATGACGTCTTCACCATCAGTCATCCCTGGCTCGCCAGCTATACCGCGGAGCTCAAGCGCCGTGGCATCCACCGCCCTTTCGAAACCATCACGCGCGCCGACCGTTTGCAGAACGAAGGCGCCGCCACTTTGCTGCGCGAACTCGGCTGTTATCGCATCTGGATCGGCTCGGAGAGCGGCAGTCAGAAAATCCTCGACGCCATGCAGCGCGGCGTCAAAGTCGAACAGGTGCGGCACGCGTGCCGTCTCGCGCATGCGCAGGGCATCGAGGTCGGCATGTTCCTCATGTGGGGCTACGAGGGCGAGGAGATCGACGACATCGCTGCCACCGTCGAGCACGTGAAGCAGAGCAATCCGGACGTGTTCTTCACGACCGTGTCCTATCCGATCAAGGGCACGGGCTACTTCGACAAGGTGCGCGAGCGCGTGGAGTTGCCCATCGCGTGGGCGGATGCTTCCGATCGCGACTTCGTGATCGCGGGTCGCCGCGGCAAGGAATATTACAAGCTCGCCGATGCCTGGCTGCGCAACGAGGTCGAAGCGTTTCGTCTCGAGGCGGCAGATCCCGCGCGCGCCGCGGAGTTGTTAGGCACGGCGTACCTGGCGCGCGACAGTCTGCGCAGTTGGAGTGGCGCATGAGCTCGGCGCAGGTCGATTTGCCCCCGTATACGGTGTTGCGCGCAGCCTTGGGCCGTACCACCGAATTCCTGGCGCACGAGCTGCACGCACCGCGCGCGTCCGCGCCGGATTGGAACGAGCTCGAATGGAACGTGGCCCGCGCGGTCGCGGCCATGCAGGGAATCACGGTGATGCTGGCCAACCGCCTGGGCTGGCGAGGGCCGCCATCCTGGCAGGCATTCCTCGCTGCGCAGCTCGAGCTGGCACTGCAGCGCGACGCGCGCATCACATTGCTACTCGCGCACATCGGGACCGCCATGCACGCAAACGGCGTGCCCTGTGTCGCCCTCAAGGGCGCGGCGCTGCGGCCGCTCGGGCTCTATCGCCCGGGTGAGCGTCCCATGGGCGATATCGACCTGCTGACGCTGCCGCGCGATAGTCGCGAAGTTGCGCATGTCATGGAGCAACTCGACTATGTGCCGTCCTTCGAAACGCGCCGGCACGCGGTCTACGCGCCACGCAGCTGCGCGCCGGCGGTAATGTTCGGTGAGCATCCTGACAATGTCCTCAAGATAGAGGTGCACGCGAGGATCGCCGAGATGCTGCCCGTTGCGGAAGTCGAAATTTCGGCCGGGTGGTTAGACAGCGAAGCGCCGTCCGGAATCAACCCTTACCCTGCGATGGCCGAGCTCATGCGCCACCTGCTGTTGCACGCGGCCGGCAACATGCGTGCGCATGCGCTGCGGCAGATCCAGCTGCACGATATCGCGCTGCTTGCGGGAAAACTCGCAGAAGCGGATTGGCTGCAGCTGCTGGAAACGCCCGAATCGCGCGGCGGTGCCTGGTGGATGCTGCCGCCGCTCGCCCTTGCCGTTCGCTACTATCCGGGAGCCATCGCGCAATCGCTGTTATCGGAATTCACCGCCCGGTGCCCAGCGCCGTTGCGCCACGTGGCAACTCGTATGACGCTCACCGGCGTCTCATGGTCCAACCTGCGCATTGCTGCGTTTCCGGGCATTTGCTGGTCGCGCTCGCCGGGTGAAGTCGTGCGCTTCATTCGAAGCCGCGTTCTTCCGAGCCGCGTCGCCGTCGCCGAGCTTCAGCTCGCCGAAGCGGCGCAACCTGCGCTGAAACAAGTTTCATGGTACGGCATACCACACGCCCGGCGAATTCAACGCTGGCTGTTTGCGCGCCCGCCGCGCGCTCAGACAATCGTCTCGTTGCGTGCTGCGCTGGCAGACCTTCGACCTGACTCATGAGCGAGCTCGTTACAGGAAACGCCTAC
The DNA here is from genome assembly GCA_963736955.1 of uncultured Pseudomonadota bacterium. Taxonomy (GTDB): domain Bacteria; phylum Pseudomonadota; class Gammaproteobacteria; order Steroidobacterales; family Steroidobacteraceae; genus CADEED01. The sequence continues at coordinate 88,251 of CAVTQT010000007.1, read as the reverse complement.
ATCGGCGCACTCAGCGCGCGTGGCTCAGATCGCAAGAGTCGCGCAGCGTTTCTCGAACTGGCGTTGACGCTGGTCGGACCCGGTTCTCACATTTTCGACTTCGGTTGTGGACCCGGCACCGACGCACGCGCGTACGCCGAACGCGGACACCTCGTGTCCGCATACGACGTTGACGCCGCCATGTGTGCGCATTTCCGGCTGCATTGCGCGACCGGCATCGCCGCCGGCGCCATCCAACTCATCGAAGGCAACTTTGGTCATTTCATGCAACGAGAAGCGTCTGCATGGCCGCCCGCCGAACTCGTAACCGCCAACTTCGCGCCGGTGAACCTGGTCGATGACGTGGCATCGTTGTTTCACAAGTTCGCGACGCTGATTCAACCCGGCGGGCGGGTGCTCGCCGCCGTGCTCAATCCTTGGTTTGCCGGCGATCTGCGTTACGGCTGGTGGTGGCGCGGCCTGCCTCTTCTGCTGGCGCGTGGGCGCTACGCGGTGGCTGGCGCGCAGGCGCCGATCACGCGCTGGTTACCCGGTGCACTGGCGGCCGCGGCTTCGGACTGTTTCGAGCTCGACGCTATTTATTGCCCGGCCGCGCGCGCGACGGAGCGTCCGATGGTGCGTCGGCTGCGGGGCGCCTCTCCGCGCAGCTGGTCGGCATTCGTGTCGAGTCGTTTCATTTTCGTGCTGTTCCGGCACCGGGTGCCAACCAGATGAAGCTCGGCGAGCTTGCCGCGGCCCTTCGCCCGCTGCCCCTGTGGCCGGCGGTCGGACTCGAGGATCCGCAGCAGCTGGTGCGTGTTGTACTAACTACCACGGCATACGAACGCGACGTCACGAGCGGTCAGGTAATCCTGTCGCTGGCGCCATTGATGATCGGCGTCTCCCTGCCTGATGGCGCCATGCCGGCACCGGGTTCGCTGCGGTTCCACGATTGCCGTAGCGACTTCGAGCTCGGAGCACTGGCATTGTCACCGGCAGGCACTCTCGAGTTCCCTGGTGCGCGCCTCGCCCGCCATCTCGTACGCGCCAGCAGTCACCGCTGCCTGCCCGCCGCCTCGAAGGCCTGGCAGCGCCTGCTGCGATTGCGCCGCCGTCGCAGCGCCTCGCCCAACTTCCACATGCCGCCAGGGGCCGTGGATCATTTGCAAGTGCTCTACATATCTCCACGACCGGTGGTGCTGGTCTCGGTCGACGATGGCGTCAACGCGAACATGTTTCCGATGGATCTCGTGGGGCCGATCCACGGCGGTGGATTCACGCTCGCATTGCGCAATACCAGCCCCTCGGTGCAGACCCTCAGGACGGCGCGCCGCGCAGCGCTTGCGCATGTGTCATACGAGACCCGGGCTCTCGCCTATGAGCTCGGCCGCCATCATGCGCTGGCACGTATCGACTGGAGCATGCTGCCGTTCGAGACACGCGAAACTGGCCGCTTCGGCCTGCGCGTGCCGTCACACGCCCTGCGCGTACGCGAGGTCGCGATCGCCGGCTGGGAGGTAGTGGGTTCGCATACCGTATTTTTCTGCAACGTGCTCTCCGACGAGACGCGCGCTCATGCACCGCAGCTGTTTCACACCAGCGGTATCCACACCAAATGGCGCCAGCGCTGCGGCGTTGTACCCTGGCGCGAAACCTCGCCCGCGTGACTCCACTCAACACTCGCCTGCTGTTCCTCGCCTTGCTGCGCGACCTCGACATCGACGTGATATGCGATGTCGGCTCCATGAACGGGTCCGATGCGCTGGCATTCCGGAGACGCCGGCCGCGCGCCCGCGTGATTGCCATCGAACCGAACCCGGAGAACCTGCGCTCCATGCGCAACGATGCGCGATTGCGGAGCGCGAGCATCGAGGTTGTGGCGGCGGCGGCTTCAAATCTCGACGGCATTGCGCCGTTCTTCGTGCTCGACGCGAACTACCTCACCGACAATGCGCGCCGCGGCATGAGTTCACTGCGTAGTCGCGACGGCGTGGCGTATGCAGGTGCAGCGGTTAATGTGAAAGTGTTGCGCCTCGACAGTCTGCTGCAGGAGAACATCGCGGCGCAGGCGCGAATCGCGTTGTGGATCGACTCCGAGGGCCAGGCTTGCGAAGTTCTTGAAGGCATGCGCGACATCGCCGCGCAAGTCCAGCTGTTGCATGTCGAAGTCGAATCGCAGGCATGCATCAGCAGCGACCAGCGCCTGTACCCCGAGGCAAATGCGATGCTCGAGGCACTGGGTTTCGAGGAAATTGCGACTGACTACCCGAGTACCAATCCGCAATTCAACGCAGTTTACGTGCGGCGCGGCCAGAGCACGCGATGCACGCGCCAGCTCGAGAGACGGTTGAGATGGGGACGACTGCGACGACGGCTGATCGCACGGTTGTACGCAACCTGTCCGGCGTGTGCACGGCGGCTGTATGCGTTGCGCACCTTGGTCGCGCGCTGAGACTCATCTAAGGATGACGCGCGCGGCACAGGCGCGTGTAGAGGTTCTCGAAACACCTGGCTGTGAAGTCTGCGTCTTCTTCAATCGCCAATTCGAGCGCGGCCTTGCCCAGCGCGAGCCGCCTCTGCTCGTCGCTCGCCAGCGCGATGAGTCCCGCAGCAAGTGCGGTGTGATCTCCCGGTGAAACAGCGATCGCCGCACGTGGTGCCCACTCGGCGATGTGGCCGACGCGGGTACCCACCGTGGGAATACCCAGGGTTGCCGCTTCGAGCACCACCATCGGTCCGGCTTCGTGCAGCGACGAGATCACGCAGACGTCCGCTTCTGCCATGAGGTCGCGCAGCGGTGCCTGGCGCAGGAAGCCGCGAAAATGCACGCGTTCCGCCAGCCCAAGCCGCGCGCAGCTGCTCTGGATTTCGCCGGCGAGCGTATCGTCGCCGACCACATCGAGACGGAAGTCGTGGCCTTGCGCGAGCATATCGGCCAGGGCGCGCAGCAGCGTGGGTTGATCCTTGACGCGATTGAGGCTGGCAACGTGAATGAGCTGCAATGGTTTGCCTGGAGAGCGCGCGCGCGGCTGGCGCGGCGCCCAGGTCATGAGATCCGCGCCGAGCGGAATCCGTTCCGCCCTGACGCCGAGACTGCTCAAGTCGTCGATCATCGACGCGCTCGGCGCGCTCACTACCGCCGCTCCCCTCAGCACGACCGACTCGCGACGGCGGCCTAACCAACTGAGCCTGCCGCCGTATCGAATCGCGTGCAGCTGCTTGAGTTCGCCACCCGCCACGTGCACCGCGAACGGAATTCGCAGCGATGCAGCGAACGCCCAGCCGATCGCGGCGCCTTTTCCGGAGAACAGCGAGTGCACCAGACTGAAGGGCTGGCGACGATGCTCGGCCCACAACGCGACCAGCATGCGCAGCGCGGCTTGGCGGCTGCCGGCGTTGTGCACGGTGGCGCCCGCAAGGCGCCACGTCCCCGGTTCATCCTCCTGGCGCAGCGCGAAAACATGAAGTTCGTGGCGCGCGGCCAAGCGGCGGATGAGCGCAATGAAGACAGGGATCACGCGCACCTCTCCTGTGCGGTCAACGCCGCCGGGAACGATGAGCGCGATCTTCATGCGTCGCGCGAATCCAGCAATGACCGCAGCGCCAGCGCCGCCGCAGCGGGGTGCGCACCCCGCAGCAATCGATACGCGGGCAGCGCCAGCATTCGATCGCAAAAGGTGCTCCATTGCGGATCGGACGCGGCGTACGGTTGCGCTCGTGTCAATTCGGCGAGAGCCTCTGCCCTGCGCAACGGCGAGAGGAGCTGACCATCTCTGGCTCGCTGCGCGGACAGAACGATGAGCGCGGCCAGCCGCAGTGGGCGCGCCGCCGCAGCGAGGCCCGAGGTGCGCACGTCGAGCTCGAACTTTCGCGCGCCGCCGCGGCGGACGATGACGGGCGCGCGCCGAATTCTCTCGCGTAGTCGTGCGTCGTCCACAAATTTCACCGTCTCGGCGCGTACATGCAGGAAATTTGCGCAGCCGGTAGCGCGCAGCGACGTCGGTTCGACGAACACCGCGTCCTCCGACAGCAGCTCGAATCCGTCGGCGGCGCACATCAGGCCCGCAGTCGACTTGCCGCTGCCACTGTCGCCGCTCAACAGCAAGCCACGGCCGCGAAGACCGACACAGGCCGCGTGCAGCGGCAGTAGCCGCTGCATCCGTGGTGCGAGCGTGTAGAGGGCAAACTCCATGAGCTCGTAGCGAAGGTGATATGGGAAGCCGAGCATCGCGCGGTTGACGCACAGCAACGCTCGCCGTTGCTCGACGGAAATGGTCACGAGATTGTTCGCATCCAGGATGCCTAACAATACCCCCGCACCGGAATGCATCCGCATCGGTTCCGGCGTGGTGATGCGACTCGGCGTCGGGCCATCGCGCAACAGCAAGGTCAGCTCGGCCTGCTGCGCGCGCGATGCGAACCGATGCGCGGGCAGCGCGCCGAAAGCCTGCTCCAGAATGCGCAGCAAGCGCCGGCTGTTGCTGCGCACGCGCACGCGAATACCCAGGACGTCGACAAGCATCCGGTACTGAGCGCGCTCCTGTTCGCCGAATGGATCGTGCGCAGGATTCTTCACAACGCCACGCGAACCGGCTTCACGTCCGGCTGGCGTGCGGCTGCCGGCTCCATCAGTCGGCTCGCCACGATGCGGCCACCTTCGAATTGATGCGCCGTCTCGCAGGCGGCAATCACCGCCTCATGGTGCGCGATCACCACCACCGTGCATCTGCCGCGCAGCCGCTGCAGCGCCGCCACGACGGACTGAACGGAGTCTTCGTCGAGCGAGCTGGTCGCCTCGTCGAGCACCAGCAGCGAGGGACTGCGATAAAGCGCCCGCGCGATACCGAGGCGCTGACGTTGGCCACCGCTGAGACGCACGCCGCGATTGCCGAGCTGTTCTTCGAAACCACGCGGCAGCCGCTCGATGAATTCCATGGCCCCCGCCTCCCGCGCCGCCTGCTCCAGGCGCGCTTGATCCACCATCCCGGTCGCGACCCCGAGCGCGATGTTGTCGCGCACGCTGGCATCGAGCAGATAAATCTGCTGCGGCACGTAGGCGAGCGATTGTTGCCACGACTGGCGATTGTTCGCGGTGAGCGGCTCGCCGTCGATTTCGATGCGGCCGGACTCGGGCGACAGGATGCCGAGCAGCAAGTCCGCAGTGGTGGTTTTGCCTGCGCCGTTGGCGCCCGTGAAGGCCACGACGGAGCCTGCGGCGATGCGGAGAGATATTCCGTCGACCACCTGCGGCGCCCCCTTCTCATAGCGGAACTTCACATCAACGAGTTCCACGCGGGTACTTGGTCGGCCGGACCACTGCGGGTCGGTCACCGGCACGACTGGCGGACGCGCGAGCGCGGCCGCAAGGTCGGCGCAGATGTGTTCGAAAGCCGCACGATGCGCGCGCAGCGTGACGATCGAAAAATACGCCTGCTGTATGGCCGGCAGCAGCCGATATCCGGCGAACCCGATGAACGTCAGCTCTGCAAGCCAGGTGCCCGACGGGCCGCGCGCGCTCAACAGCAGCGCTGCGACTATGAGGCCCGTGCCCGCGATGCATTCGAGCAGATACCGTGGAAACTGGCCGATCATCTGGGTGCTCGACGCCGCGCGCGAAATCGTTTCGCAGGCGGCGGCAAAACGGCTGGCAAAAACCGGCTGCCCCTGCGTCACCAACAGATCCTTGATGCCGGCGAATCCCTGCTCCACCGCCGCCACCCGTTCGGTGCCTGCTTGCGTCTGGACGCGGCCGCCGTCGAGCAAGCGCCGGCGTGCGATTCGATAGACGAGTGAATATCCGGCGCCAAACACCAGTAACACGGTGAGCGAGACCACGGGATCGACGATGGCCATGGAGAGGACGATGAAAACGATCATGACGACACTGGTGATGAGCACGAAACCGCTCTGCAGCATTCCGGTTACGCGGTCCGACTGATAAAGAACGTTGCTCGACAGCTGCGCAGCGCCGCTGCGCGCATGAAATAGAAAATCACGATTCAGGTACTCGTTGAACAGCGCGATACGAAAGCAGTCGCCGATGCGGTACGCGAAGCGGCTCATCGCAAGGCTCCCGAACAGGTTGATGATCGACCCCACCAGCAGGAGGCCGATGAATCCGCACCCGAGAGCAACCAGAAACTCACGCTCGCCGACGCTGCCGAGACGCTGTTGCAGCCAATGCAGGGCTGCATCGCGCTCGATGAGAGTCGGGTCTCCGAGTACGGCAAAAAACGGCATGACTGCGGCAAGCCCAACTACCGTACTCAGCGCCATCGCGATGGCGACGGCCTGCAGCCACACGCAGTGGCGGCGTTGCGCGGGCGAGAGCAAGCGCCAGATTTGCAGCAGCGCGCTCATGTAACTCGGTGCTCCCGCGGCGGCGCGGTTGCGAGCGTTCGCAGCGCGTCCGCCCACCAGCGCGGATAACGCCAGCCGCTCGCGGCGGATTCGCGCAGCGAGCGCCAGGCCGTGCTCCGCTCGCCGGCGTGCGCGTGCAACCGTGCGAGGCGGGCCGCGTTGAGTGCCCGCGTGCGGCGCAACTCGGCGCGCGCTGCCGGTGAAACTTTGCAACACCAGGCCCGCTCGAGAAACAGCGCACGGCTCTCGCATGTCGCAAGCTCGTCGCGGCCGGAATAGTGCGCATCGTGGCGACGAATTCCGACGAGCGGCAGCGCGACGACCAACGCCGGCGAAAGCCGCGCGAGGCGCAGCCACAGATCATGATCCTCGTACAGCGCGAGATGCTCATCGAACATACCCGCCTGGTCGATGAGCGTGCGCTCGATCATCACCGTGGGCAGTGCCGAATGTGCCCGCAGACACGCCACCGCATCGAGAATGTCACCCTCGTGCGCGCGCCACGGCTGCACGCCCACGGGTTCGAATGTTTTACCTTGCGCATCGATATGCGTGCAGCCGGTGTAACTCCAGCGCGCGCCGTCGGCGCCACGAAGCGCGTCGAGCTGGCGCTCGAGCTTGGTAGGCATCCAAACGTCGTCTGAATCGACGAAGGCGAGGTATTCCCCGCGCGCGGCACGCAGGGCGGCATTCCGTACCATCGCGGGAACGCCGCAATGAGTCAGCCACAGCACGCGCACGCGCGGACTGCGCGCGTAGGCTTCGAGCAACTCGTGTGTGGGGCCGGCAGAACCGTCATCGGCGACGATGAGTTCGAAGTCCTGATAAGTCTGCGCGAGCACCGAGTCGATCGCCGAGGCGAGGAATTGCGGTCGATTCCAGCTCGCCATGATCACCGACACACGTGGAGGAAAGTCGCCGCTCATGGCTCAGGCCGTCATCGGCGTGGCTTCGCGCGCCGCGATAACGGCGCGATACGCGGCACGCAGTTGTTCGCCGATGGCACGTTGCGACAGGCAGGCATCAAAGTGCGCGCGCACCTGCGCGCGGGATGCGGGGGAGAGAGTGCGTGTCACATGCACCAGCGCCGTGCCAAGCGCCCGCGCATTGCCAGGCGACCACAGCGCGCCGATCGCGCCGTTGCTGGTCAGCGTCCGCAGCGAAGGGATGTCGCTCACCACGGGCGTGAGTCCCGTGGCCAGCGCCTCGATGAGCGAGAAGCTGCTTCCCTCGCGATGACTGCCGAGCACGAACAGGTCCGCGGCGCGCATGAGCATCTCGACCTGCTCATGCCGCACCCGGCCGAGCAGATGCACGCGCTCGCGCAGCCGCGCATCGGCATCGATGCGCGCGCGGACCTCCTCGAAAAGCGGTGCCGTGCCAAAACAGCACCACAACTGCAGCTGCGGCAGTTCGTCGAGCGCCGCGGCCACTCCCGCGAGCACCGCGAGCGGATCCTTGTTCCGGTCGAGATGTCCCACCCACAGCACACAGGGATCACCACGCAATTCCGGTGGCAGCGCGCGCCGCCGCGCGATCGCCGGGCGTGAATCGGCTGGTGGATTCCGGAATCTCGAACACCTCGACATGTGGCGGCAGCAGACCGCGACGCGAGAACTCGCGTGCCTGTTCGCGAGCGCAAAAGCTGACACCATTCGCCGCCGCAATTCCGCGACGCCAGTAACTCCGGCGCCAGAAGTGCGGTGGCCTGTCGGCGTGGTCCTGAAGCAGGAGCGGAGTGCGCGGCACGACTTCGCGTAGCGCGATCACGTCGCGTGCGAACCCAAGCCCGTGGATATGAATCACCTGTGGCGCGAGCTCGTTGAGCCGGGCGATGAATTCGGGGCTGCCGACAAGTGATCCCGTCGCGGGCGGCGCCATGAAGAAATAGTTCACGCCATTGCGTTCGATGTGCCCTGGTTCGTGACTCGCCTGAATCACGTTAATTCGCACGCCCGCGGTGGCCGCCGATTCGGCGACATCCACCAGTGAATGCCAGTCGACCAACAGTTGTTCGCCGGTGCGCCGCCGCGCGTCGGTGAAGAAGCTGAGTTGCAGCGCATTGATGGGGGGCGCGCGCATCAGATGCTCGAGGTACGAGGATCGAGCAAACCGACGAGATTCTGCGACGCGCGCAGCTCCCAGGGCCGATCGTAGCGACGCAGCGAATAGCGCCAGCCCGCGAGCCCGCGCAGTGTCGCCTTCGCCCAGCGAGGTGATCGCGTGTCCTGCACGGTAGGAAAGCGGCAGCGTAGTACGGTGACGAAGTCCTGCACGCGCCTTCGCAGCCGGTCGCTCATCCAGGGCGCGTCGGCATGACAGGCATAGTCTACCCACTGGCGCTGTGTCCATTCCTCTGGAGTGCGCGGAAAAATCACTGGGTTCCCGTGTGTGTCGCGCAGTGGCGCGAGCGCGAGGCGCGAGGCATCGGGCACGCTGCTCGCCGGCAGCGGCGTGTAGATGTACACGATGATCTCGGCGTCCGGGTTCACCTTTTTGACCTGACGGATGAAATCGAAGGTGCGCTCCGTCTCCCCGTCGGGATCTTCAGGCGGCGCCACCATGAATGAAAGCTCGGGAATCACCCCATTCTGTCGGCACAGTTCGGCGACCTCGAGTGTCTGGTCCGAGCGCGTTCCCTTGCGGATCGATTTGAGTAGTTTGTCGTTGGGAGTCTCGGCGCCGATGTATGCCATGCGCAGCCTGCTCTTGCGCACCAGCTTCCAGGAGTCCGCCGAGAGGTTCACCAGCGCGTCAGCGCGCGCATAACACCACCACGGAAGCGCATGGCGAGCCAGCACCTCCAGCACCGGGACCATCTCCACCTCGCGATCGAAGAAATTGTGATCGTAGAATTGGATCGAGTCAGCGCCCATCCGGTGCTTGAGGAACGCGAGATCAAGATCGAGTCGATCCGCGGGCGGCAGCGCGGTACCGCCGCGAAACATCGCGGCCACCCCGCAGAAGGTGCAGCGGAACCGGCAGCCGAGCGCGGCCTGGTGTGCAGCCGTACGTTGGCCGAGGAAAGTCTTGACGAGATACGCCCGGGGATCGGGCAGCAGCCCGTAGTCGAGCGGTGGCGCAATGCGACGCGCAGTGAATGCGCGTGCGGTGTTGTGCACCAACCTGTCATCCTGGCGCCACGTGAGACCGGCGATTGGCGACATGCTGCCATTGCCTGCCAGCGCGCCGAGCAACTCACGCATGGCATCCTCACCCTGGCCGCGAATGGCGTAGTCGACGTAATCATTATTGAGCGTGACTTCCGGGTACAGCGTGGGGAAATAGCCGCCCCAGATGATGGGTAAGGCGGGCTGGGCCGCCCGCAGGGCTCGCGACATTTCAATCGCGGTTGCCACCTGCGGTCCGCCCATGACGGTGATTCCGACCGCCGCGAACGAACCCACACGCACCGCTTCACACGCACTGCGCACCGCGTCGGAGTCGAGATTCCCGTCGATGAGGGTCGATTCGAATTCAGGCCGCAGCGCCGCCGCCATGGTCATGAGCGACAGCGGAAATCGCGCGCGCCGCCGCGTGGTGATCGCCGGGTTGATGAGCAGTACGCGTGGCGCATTCACGAGTTCTGCTCCGCCTGCGGCCGGCACACTTCCAGAATGGTGACTCGCTCGTTGATGTAGCGCCGCACCGCGAGCACCGACATCCGGTACCCGCGGCGTTCGAGCTCCTCGACGAACACCGTGCAGGCATCACCGAAAGTCGACAGCAGTAGATAGACGCGCCCGCGCGCCGTGAGCCGCTCCCCGAGACCGGCGGCGAAACGGCTGGCCACATCGAGCGAGCGCCACGCGCAGTCACGATCGTTCTCGGGCGCGCCTTGCAGAAATGGTGGATTGAAGAATACGACGTCGAACTTCTCGTCGCCCACCGCCTCGAAGAGATTTCCATGCCGGCACTCGATTCGATGGGTGAGCTGATTCAGGTCCGCATTCAGGGCGGCACACTTTACCGCCGCACTATTGATGTCGACCGCCACCACATGGCGTGCGCGACGCGCGGCGAACACCGCGCACACTCCCGATCCCGTGCCCATGTCGAGCACGCGGCCACCTTCGCCGAGACGGTGCTGAGCGATGACTTCGGCGAAAAACTCGCCGGTGCGCAGCACGCGTGGATTGAATACCGAAGGCAGGATCATGAACGGACTGCCATGCACGTACTCGAACCGCTGATGATCGTATCGGTGACGTCCGCTGGCGCGATTGATGAGTGCAAGCAGGCTGCCGATCGCCCGGCGCAGCCCGCCCTGCTCGCGGGACCCCAGCAACCGTGTGGCGAGCTCAGACACCGGCATGCACCTTGCGCGCCAGACCCAGACTCACGGGCGTGTGTTGCACGTCGAGTTGCCGATACATCGAGCACACGCAACGTTCGCACTCGCGCCGTTCGCCGTCGCGAATGGCGCGGCGCAGCTCGACCATGGGCGCGCCAGCGAGCTGAGTGGCCAGTCCTTCGCCGGCTGCCGATGTCGGGCCGGGAATGAAGAAGCACGGTGACACGCGGCCGTCGACTCCGACTACCGCGGAGAACTCGGGAGCATTACAGCGCACGGGTGGAAACGGCCCCATGCCGGAGAGCGCCGCGAAGTAGTCGCGGATGGCGCGCATTTTCGCCGGCGACTCAGCGATGAAGCGCCGCCGGAAATCGTCAGCATGATTGCGCTCGAGGTCCCCGACCAGCGCATCGAGTTCCTCCACTTCAGTGGCGCGCAGCGCCAGCTCCGGCGAGAAATCCTCGCGACGAGCGAAGGCATGCGGGTTGCTGACATCGACCGCCAGGAACGACACCTGGCTCGCGCCCAACTCGCGGCCCAGCGTCACGAATCGCGGAAGCTCGCGAAAATTTGCCCGCTGCAGCGTGATTCGCAGCCCGACCGCCACGCCGGCGGCGCTCGCGGCGCGAATTCCGTCGCAGACTTTATCGAAGGCATCGAGACCGCGGATCGCCGTGTAGGTTTCAGCACAGGTGCCGTCCAGCGATACGGTGACAGTCTTAAACAACCCGGCGGCCGGGCGCGCATGTTTGAACAGCGAAAGTCCCGAAGTCAGCAGCCAAAGATCGATGCCTTCGCTTCGCAGGGTTTCGGCGATTTCGCGCCACTGGGGGTTGAGCAGCGGCTCGCCACCGGATATGAGCGCGGTGCGCGTGCGCAGCGCCCGCAGGTCCGGCAGCAACCGGGTCACTGCCTCGAGCGTCACGTCCTTGCGGCCGTGGCGCCAGTAGTCACAGGTCACGCAGCGCGAATTGCAGCGCTCGGTCAGATACAGCGTGACTAGTGGCAGGCCGTCATTCATCGAAGCCCACCCGCATCGCCTGAAGATAGAAGTGATCGGCGAATGCCGCCAGCGCAGTCCATCGTTGCGCGGCGTGCTCCATTCGCGTGAGCGCTGCCAACATGCGTGGCGAATGGTCGAGCCAGCCTGCGGCATAACTCGGCGGCAACGCAAATCCCAACGCGCTTGCACGCTGCGTGACGAAATGCGGCCGCAGGGCGTTGGCGAGCATGCGCGGCGACGGATAAGAAACGTGGATCCCGCGCCACTCGACGCCGTCGCGGTTCAGCCGACGGAATGCCTTGCGCCCCGCACCGCGTGCCAGGTACCACGCCCACTCCCAAGGGACATAGCGGCCCATCGCCACGAGGGCGAGCGGTGCGCCCGGCGGGACCAGCCGCGCGAGGTCAGCAGCAACCCGGTCGATGCGCTGCGAACAGTTGATCACCCCGAAATTCGAATAGATGCCGTCGAACTTCTCGCCAGCCAGCCCCGACCTGAGGCTATCCATCGGCATGCAGACAAACTGGACGCGGTGCGCACAACCCGCGCGCTCGGCCTTGAGCGCCGCCACGCGTAGCATCTGTGACGATGCGTCGATTGCCAGCACACGATGTCCCCGCTGCGCGAGGTGCACCGCGTCATCGCCGGTACCGCAGCCGATCTCGAGCAGGCGTTCGCGCGCCGCAAAAGCGGTTTGAAATCGTTTCCACGCGATGGCGCGCACCGCTTGGCCCAACGCCGTGGCAGTAAAAACCTTGTCGTATTCCGCCGCCAATTCGTCAAAGGCCGTGGTGCGCAAATCCATCATTCCGGTGCCCTCAGGCGCGAGCTTCGAAAACCGTCAGCGTCTGGATGTGATGAAAATCCTCCCGGTCGAGGCAGAACTCTTCTGAAGCGCTGTCGGTGCTGCGGCGCAGGGCCTGCCATTGTTCCGGGGTAAGCCAGGGTCTGAGGCGATCACCCCACGTGCTTTTGAAAATGGTTTCGGAGAAATATTCGCGATCGGCTTGCGACAAAGGTTGCACTCGCTCGATCGTCACCGTGTGTACGCGTCCGAGCCGCAAACCGGCCCGCTTCACCAGGCCGACGATGCCGCGCACTGCCGCCGTATCCGATTCTTTGAGGCCATACCGCTCGCGGTAATAGGCGTGACAGGCACGCCGCACGGCGTCGTCGAGCGGCGCATCCCAGGCGAAATACATTTCCGGAAGCAATCCGCTCTGCGCGAGCACCAAGCGTCCTTCAGCACGCAACAGAGCGCGCAGTTGGCGCAGCGCGCCCACAGGATCGGCAAGGTGGTTGACTGTGTTGCAGCTCCAGATGAGATCGAAGGTCGCGTCGCGAAAACACAGTTGCGCGGCGTCGGCCTGCACCCAAGAGGGTGAGGAGTCCGCGCGCGCGGCGCGCAGATGCGGTAGCGAGAGGTCGACACCCACGACCTGCGCCTCATTGCCGAGCAACCCCGCGAACAGGCGTGTCGCGAATCCGACGCCGCAGCCGACGTCGAGCACCCTGGCGCCGGGCTCGATCGCGAGCTCGCCAAACAGCCGTTTCAGCTCGGGCTGGATGAAACGCGAAAACCGCTCCAGCTTCGGCGCATAGGACCGATCGGGCGCGTCTTCCAGTGGTCTAGAAGAAGCCATGCAACTGCACGAACGCCTGGGTCCGGTTTTGCAGATCGTTCTGCGGAATGCCGTCGTACATGCGAACTCCTCCGCGCAACTGGATGAACTGGATAGGCGACCACTCGTACAGCAGGCTGGTGCGCGTCTGCTCGTCTTCATCGACGTCCGTGTCGGGCTCCAGCCACTCGAACGTGAGCTTGACGTTGTGACCCTGCAGGACTTTCCAGTCCGCCTCGACGAGTGAGGCCATGAGCTTGCGACCTGCAGCACCGATGCTGTCGTCGTCGAAGTAGTCGACCTCGCCGAGCAATGTGACCGCGCCCACGCGAAACGCGCCGAACAGGCCGGCGCCCATGCGATCGCCCACGTCGGTGTCGTTGAATGCCGCGCTCGCGCCCATGCGCCAGGCAGAGCCGACGTATTCCGTGCGCGCCACGATCTGTTTGCCGTCATCCACTTCCGGCGCGCCGGCCGTTCCATTGCTGAGCGCCAACTGCGTGGTCCAGGAGCCTTTCTCGAAGCCGAACTCGATGCCTTCATCCGGAGCCTGCATGTTGAAGCCGGACATCTGGCGCACGAAGGCGTTGTCGTCCTCGAATCGATAACCGAAGGGCTGGTACATGCGGCCAGCCTTGACGTAGGCGCCGTTCTCGGTGATCCAGTAGCGGATGTTGGCTTCGAGATTGGTGGAATTGCCGGGTGCGAAACGCTGATCGATGTACACCGACAACCGGTTCGGGATCACGCCGAAGTCGAGATAGGCCCGCGCCTCTTCCACCGCGAAGTCGTTGGTGCTGCTCTGATTGGGCACATCCGAGAAGCTGTAGTTAGCGCGCGCGTTGCCGCCCACCGAGAGGAACTTCATGACCTGGCCGGTCCACAGGTCTTCGTCGCTGCCGATCTTTTTCGCCGCGAGCTGGGTCTGCGCGAAAGTGTTGCCGAAGACGCTGCGCATGCCGCCGCCGGTCGGATTCACATGGCACTGCACGCATTTCAATCCCATCTGTGCCGCGAGGTACGGCTCCGCGTTCGCCGTGCCCGCGAATGTGATCAGCGCGAATACGCTGAGGAGGCGCGCAAAAATCTTCGGGCGAATCATCGGACGTCTCCAGCGTTGACATCGAAGGGAATGAGCATGTCTCCTCCGGGCTTGCCGTCCGCGTCGCCGTCGAGCACGTGACCAGATTCGCCCGCGAGCGGCGCTGGCCCATCGCCATGCACGGACAACTGATAGCTGCCGGCGGCTAGCGGCGCTGCCGTGGTGAGTTCCACCACGTTTTGACGGCCCGTCGGCACGCGCACGCCGGCCAGTCTCACTGGCTGATCGGATGCGTCGCGCAGCGTGAAGGTGTCGACGCTCACGCGGGAGCTGTCGACATTGGCGTTGAAGATGACGGTGAGTTTTCCGAGTCCCGGAGCTGCAGCCTCCGACACGGCGGGAATCGTGCTGGTCACGATCAAGCGGTCGGGCGGCGCCGAGGTCATCGGCGCACCGGCAGCGATCCAGCGTCGCACGAGATCGATGCGATCCTGTGGAAGATAGGGCGGGCCATTCGCGGGCATGCGCACGCCGACAGCGGCCGTACCCTCTATCTTCTGCACGAGGTAACTGGCATTCGGGTTTCCAGGGTTCACGCGCAGTCGTGCCCGGAGATTCGGCACTGGCGACGTTGACCAGCAGCGCGTAGCTATTGCCCGCATCGAGCCGCAATCCCTGCGGCGCGCCGGCACCGACATGACAGGTGGTGCAGACCGGGGTGAAGATGGTGTCCTGGATTTCCTGAAAATCGCCATTGGCACCCGGCAAATCCGTGATCGGACGGCCGTTTGCATCGAGCCCGGTACCGTCTCCGGCGCAACCCGCGAGCAGGAGCACCACCGGCGGCACGAAAAAGCCCATGCAGGCCAGCAGCTTGTTGAATTGAGAGCTCACGGCATTCCCTTCTGTCGACGTCCAGTCACTAAAGACTGAGTACCGGTGACGTCGCCCGTGGTTCCGCGCAGTAGACGCATTGACGATACGTCTCGCTGCGCGTTCGGCTAGACTCTTTCGCCTTCCCGAACCCGCCACCTCGAGGATTCGCAATGTCCGAGATTCACCGTCGTCGTTTTCTTACACAGACAGCCGCCATTGCCGCCTTGCCAATGCTGACCAGCATCGGTAGCGCTCAGGTTCCCGGAAGAAAGTTAGGCGTCGCGTTGTGCGGACTCGGCAGTCTCTCGACAAACCAGATCGCGCCTGCACTGCAAAAATCCCGCTTCTGCCGACTCGCGGGCATCGTCACCGGCACGCCATCGAAGGCGACGGAATGGCAGAAGAAATACGACCTGCCCGACAAGAGCATCTACAACTACCAGACCATGCAGCAGATGGCGTCGAACCCCGACATCGACATTGTCTACGTAGTGACGCCGAATTCGCTGCACATGGAACACACGCTGGCCGCGGCCGCGGCGGGTAAACACGTGTTCTGCGAAAAGCCGCTGGAAATTTCCGTCGAACGCTGCCAGCGCATGATCGACGCCTGCAAGAAGGCCGGCAAAATGCTCGGTGTGGGCTATCGCTTGCAGTTCGAGCCGAACACGCTCGAATGCATTCGACTGGCGCGCGAGAAAGTGCTCGGCGACGTCAAGATCATCGACGCCAACTTTGGCTTTGCCATCGGCGATCCCACGCAGTGGCGGCTGAAGCGCGCGCTCGCGGGCGGCGGCTCACTCATGGACGTTGGCATCTACTGCCTGCAGACCACGCGCATGATCACCGGCGAGGATCCCGTCTGGATCAATGCCAGCGAGGTCAAGACCGACGCCGTCAAGTTCAAGGAAGTCGACGAAACTGTTCTGTGGCAGGCGAAATTCCCGAGCGGCGTGGTATCGAACTCCATCTGCACCTATTCCGCCAACGGGCTCGCTGGCTTTCGTTGTGCGACCACGCGCGGCTGGTTCGCGATGGACCCGGCGTATTTCTATAACAACAATCGCGGCCGGCGCAGCGATGGCCCGGAGATCAATCTGGCGGCTCCCGACCAGTTCGCCACTGAGCTCGATGACTTCGCCGACTGCATCATCAACAAGCGGCCGACGAAGGTGCCCGGTGAAATGGGGCTCGCCGATGTGAAGGTGTTGTTAGCCATTTATGAGTCGATCAAGAAGGGGCGTCCCGTTTCCCTGGTGTAAATGGGGAAATTCCTCGTTTCTTCTCTACTTCACGTCTGTTTCAAACGGTCCTACGGGAAGACCGACGCCGTCGTAGAGATTGCACAGCGGACTGTCGGCCCAGCAGAAGCGCACGCGCGTGGCAGCGCGTGCATTCGTGTCCGTGAGCAGCACCTTGCCACCGCTCTGCAGTTGCGCGCGCACGAAACGACAGGTGTCCTGCGTGGTACCGCAAAGCTCAAAGCCGGAAGGATCCCTGCCGCCGATCACCCGTAACTCGCCCTCGAAAGCGCCGAGCGTGACCGAGACGTCGCCGCCGGCCAGCGTTGCGGAAACGGGCTGCGCGCCATAAGCCGACAACTTCTCGCCGAAGACCACATGACGAGCTGCGCGCGCCAGCCGCTTGCCGACGTCCTGTTTGTTGGCCGGATGGATGTCGTCGCGATTGCCGATGTCGATGGTCACCGCCAGTCCCGCATTCCCGTCCGCCGCCACGGCGCGCCGTTGAGCGTCGCGAAGCCGCGCCCAGCCGCTATCTACCGGTGTGTCGACGAGTTTTCCAAAGTTCGCCAGCTGCACGATCAGGAATGGCAACGGCGCGTCGAACTGGCGGCGCCAGTCCGCCATCCATGCGGCGAGCAATGCCTGGTAATTTCGCGCATCGTCGAGTCCCGCGTTTGCCTCGCCCTGGTACCACGCGACTCCGCGAAGCCCGTACTTGCCGAGCGGCGCGATCATCGCGTTGTAGAGCACGCTCACGCCGTTGAGCGATTCCCACGGCGTATGCGGCGGCGACCCCACCCCTTTCGGCGCAACCTGGTAACTCCAGCCGGTCAATGGAACGCGCGTACCGTCGGCCAGCAGCAATGCGCGTTCGCTCGCCGGACCGTAGATGCCGCCGTTGCCCCAGAAATCGTGCACGTTGACGACGATGGAATTCTCGCCCGCCTTCAGGAGCTTCGACGGCAGGTCATAGAGGCGCTGCGCGTCACCGTAGGTATTGCCCACGGCGCGGCCGTTCACCCAGGCGACATCGACGTCGTCCACGAGTCCGAGCGAGAGCTTCGCGGCCTGCTTTGCCTGTGCCCTGTCGAGCGTGACGCGTGCGCGGTACCACATCATGCCGTCGTACCGGCCGAGCTCGGGCACGTTCCAGGTTTCCCAGTAGCCGAGGTCCGCGGGTGCCGGGGTCCAGCCGGGACTGTTCGACGACGAGGCCCAGGGCTGCGAGCCTCCGGTCACGGCGCGTTGCTCATTCCACCACTTCTGCCAGATCTCGCCCCAGTGCGAGAACGCCACGGGCTTGTTCGCCCGATACTCGCCTAACAACTCGAGCGGCTGCTGGTACCCGGGCAGCGGCCACAACGCCGCCTCGCTCATCCACGGCTCGATGCGCGAGCCGCCCCAGTTGGACGAGAGGATGCCCTGCGGCACGTTCACAGTCTTCTGCAGCTCGCGTACGAAGTAGTAGCACACGGCCGAGAAATGCTCGGTGGTGGTCGGCCCTGCCACTCGCCACTCGAGCGGCGCATCGAAATCCGTACGCGGCGCGGCGCTGTTGGCGCGCGCGATGGTGACCTGCCGGATGCGATCGTTGGCCGAGAGAGCCACTTCAGATTCTGCATCGAGCGTCTTGCGCACCGGCCATTCCATGTTGGATTGCCCGGAGCACAGCCACACGTCCCCGATCAGGATATCGCTGGCAGTCTGCGTTTTCGCACCTGCGCGCGCGACGAGAGTATGAGGCCCGCCGGCTGCCATCGCCGGCAGCGTCAGAAACCAGGCGCCCTTCGCGTCCGCCTTTGCGCTTGCGGATGCGCCGGCGATCGACACGCTGACTTCCTCGCCGGCCGTCGCCCGGCCGTATACGCTCAACGGCCGGTCGCGCTGAAGCACTGCGTGATCGACGAACAGTCCGCTCATCAGCGGCTCTTCGGCCTGTGTCGCGCCGGTGAAGGACATGGACAGCAGAGCCCAAAATCCGACCAGCATTCGCTGTAACATCCGCACTCCCGCATGAATGAACCCGCGCAGATACTGGTCCGAGAGAACATCGATCTCAAGGCATTTCGCGAAGAGATAGTGCCGGCGTGCAAGCCGGTGGTGCTCAAGGATCTCAACAAGGATTGGCCCGCTGTGCGCGCCGGACGCGAGTCGCCGCGCGCACTCGCGAACTACCTTCGCAGCCTCGACCAGGGCAAGCAGATCATCGTGATGGAAGGCCCGCCCTCGATCCGCGGGCGCATTTTCTACCGCGAAGACATGAGCGGGTTCAATTTCGAACGCAAGCCCGGCATGGTCGGTGCGACCCTCGAACGGTTGCTCGCCCAGGCAGATGATGCGAATCCTTCAACGATTTTCATCGAGTCGGCGCAAACGGAAAATTGCCTTCCGGCCTTTGCCGCCGCGCATTCCATGCCGCTGGTAGCGCCCGAATTCCAGCCGCGAATCTGGATCGGCAACCGCGTCATCGTGCGCACGCACTTCGACCTGTTCGAGAACATCGCCTGCGTGGTGGGCGGCCGCCGGCGCTTCACGCTTTTTCCGCCCGAGCAGGCGCCGAACCTGTACCTGGGTCCGGTCGATTTCACGCCTTCGGGTGTACCCGTCAGCATGGTGTCGCTGCTCGAACCGGACCTCGCGCGGTTCCCGCGTTTTGTCGAAGCATTGCGCAACGCGCAGAGCGCGGAGCTCACGCCCGGCGATGCGTTGTACATTCCCTATGGCTGGTGGCATCACGTCGAATCGCTGACGCCGTTCAACGTGCTGGTGAACTACTGGTGGAACACCGCGCCCAGGATGGGTAATCCCTTCGGCGTGTTGTTGCATGCGGCGCTCACGCTGCGCGACATGCCGGCCGATCAGCGTGCGGTGTGGCGCGAACTGTTCGAGCACTACATTTTCTCGGATCCCGAAGTCTCGATGGGCCACCTGACACCCGAACAGCGCGGCCTGCTCGGCCCGCCTTCCAAAAAGCGAACGCACGAGATTCGCGCCATTCTTGCGAGCGCTTTCGCGCGGCCGTGATCCCGGAACCATTGACGCGCGTGGCCGCTCGAAAGTGAATGAGGATCGAATGATGCGTGGCAATCAGATGGGCGCCATTGCGGCGCTTGCGATAGCAGTCTCACTGCTCGCCGCCTGCGGCGAAAGTATGGACTACCCACCCTCATCATCTTCGTCGTCTTCCAGTGGCGGCAACGCGCCCGAATTGCCAAACCCCGCGAGCGCGCCATCCCTGAAGACCACGATCGCCGGCCGATTCGGCGTGCTCGACTATCCCGTGGGCGCAGCCATCGAACCTGCATCGCTCACCAACGCGACCGAGTCCGCGCTGCTCATCAAGCACTTCAGCAGCATCACCGCCGAAAACGTCATGAAGCCAGACACGATCTGGCCCAGCGTGCCGGGTACGACGCAGCCCGCGGCCTCGCCGAACTTCGTGCGGGCCGACCTTCTCGTGAACTTTGCGCAAATCAACAACATCCAGCTTCGCGGCCACACGCTGCTGTGGCACCGCACGATTCCGTCGTGGATGCTTGCAGGGCCGACCACGCAGCCGCTCAACTACCGCGCCACCATCCAGCAGAACCTGCGCTACTACATCTTCGCCGTCGTCCAGCACTTCCCCAATGTGTACGCCTGGGATGTCGTCAACGAAGTAGCCAGCGACACGCAAAACTCCGCGAATCCCTATCGCACCGACAGCGACTGGTACCAGGCTTATAGCGTCGGCGGGCTCAACGGCAGCGACTACGTGCGCGACGCCTTCACTTTCGCCAACCAGGCTCGCTCGTCGATCGGCAAGAACAGCGCCACCATGAAGCTCATGCTGAACGACTACAACACCGAGCTTCCCGGCAAACGCGCCAATGTCATCCAGATCGTGCGCGACCTGGTCAATGGCGGCTACGCCATCGACGGCGTCGGGCACCAGTTCCACCTGCAGCTCAACGCGGACGTGAACGAGGTCACGGCGGCGTTGGTCGCCGTCGAAGGTGTGTCGAGCACGCTGGTGAATCACGTGACCGAGCTGGACGTGTCGATCTACTCGGATCCCGGCAGCTGCTATTCGACGCCCGCCATCCCGCCCTGCCAGGCCGACTACGGCGCCAATCCGCCGCAGACCGTGCTCTCACAACAGGCGCTGCTGTATCGCGCACTGTTCAATGCCTTCAATCGCCCGAGCGTGACTTCGGTGAGCCTCTGGGGCATCGCCGACAATCACACCTGGCTCAACACCTTCCCGGTGTCCCGCACCAATCGTCCACTGCTGTTCGACACCGAGGGCCTTCCCAAATGGGCTTTCTGGGCCGTGGTCGATCCGTCGATCCAGGTTCCATAGTCGAGACGACCGCCGCGCGAATAAGGGACAATCGCAGCCGAACAATTCAGTCCGGCCGCGGCCGGTGGGGGACCCATGAAGTTAGTCATTACCGCGCTGGCCGCGCTCTGCCTGGGCGCGTCCGCTGCCGGCGCCGCCGACGCGACTATTCTGGTGACGCACGAGCTCGACGCGGCACGTCCGGCTGAAATCGTCGTGGTGCCTTTCGCGCAGATCGCCGCGATCGCCCCTGCGCTGCGCATGTATCACGTCGTGGTGCGTGACGCGAAGGGCCGCGCACTGCCCCTGCAGATCACCAACTACCAGCATGATCATCGCGGCGCGCAGTACGACGACCTGGTGTTCACGTACGACTTCGCCGCGGGCGAGAAACGCGCGACTTTCACGGTCGAAGCAGTGGCCACCGCCACGCCACCCGATGCGCCCTGTGTGTATGCGCGCATGGTTCCCGAGCGCTTCGACGACGTCGCCTGGGAGAACGATCGCATCGCGCATCGCATGTACGGTTTCGCTCTCAACACGCCGGCTGCCGGCGGCGAACGGTTGCGCGGCAGCGGCATCGACGTGTGGGCGAAGCGCGTCAGTTACCCGATCGTCGATCGCTGGTACGCCAAGGGGCACGATCAGTTTCACAAGGACGGAGAAGGCGAAGGGCTCGACCTCTACAGCATCGGCGGCTCGCGCGGCGCGGGCGGCACCGGCGTGTGGGATGGCACGAAGCTGTGGACTTCCGACAATTTCGTCGATGGCCAGGTGTTGTCCAACGGGCCGCGCCGTGCGGCATTCAAGCTCAACTACGCGCCCTTCGATGCCGGCGCGCAAAGTCAGGTCTCCGAGACCAAACAATTCACGGTCGATTGCGGCCGCAACTTCGATGCGGTCGAGAGCGTGTTCGATTTCCCGGGCAACGACGCCGTGGTCGGCATTGGCATCAGTGAACATCCGGCAGTGCAAGGTTTCCCCGCGGCCGTGCTGACGCGCGACCCGCAAGGCCGCTGGATGAGCTTCTGGGAAGAGAACCAGGACGGCGGGCTCGGCATCGCGGTGATCCTCGCCAATGACGCGACACCGACCGGCTTTGCGCACGAGGATGCGCCTGGCGGCAAAGGCAACGCTAACAACCTGCTGCTGGTGAAGGCCAAGGACGGCGTGCCGCTACGCTATCTCACCGGCGCCGGCTGGACGAAGAGCGGGCAGTTCGATGGGCGCGCCGCCTGGGAGCGCTACGTGAAGGAGTTTGCCGCGCGCACGCAGAAGCCTTTGACCGTCACCGTGAGTGCAGGCAAGTGAAGGCGGAGAAGCGGTGGTGGGGCGCCATGGCGCTGGCAGTTTTCGCGTCCTCGGCGTTCGCGCAGAACAAATATTTCGCCGACTGGCCGGCGGGCACCTCGCCTGCCGAAGTCGGCAAGCGCGTGGCAGAGCGCTTCATCCCCACGCCGAACATGGAGATGAGCAGCCACGGCCCGCAGGCGCTGCATTACTCGCACGTGGCCACGTGGACCGGCGCGCTGCAGTTTGCAAGCCTGACCAAGGACGCGGACCTCGAGAAGCGCCTCGTCGATCGTTTCGATCCGTTCCTGACCGCCATCGGAACACTCGTGCCGCGCGCCGATCATGTGGACGGCACGGTGTTCGGCGCGCTGCCGCTCGAGCTCTACCTGCAGGAGGCGCGCGTTCGTTACCGCGTGATGGGCCTCGCGTTTGCCGACGCACAATGGGATCGGCCGCTGCCCGATGGCCTCAGCAACCAGACGCGCTGGTGGATAGACGACATGTACATGATCACCGCGCTGCAGATCGCGGCGTATCGCGCCACCGCAGACTCGAAGTATCTCGAGCGCGCCACGCAGTCGATGGTCGCGTACCTCGCCAAGCTTCAGCAGCCGAACGGCCTCTTCTTCCACGCGCCGGACGTGCCCTTCTACTGGGGTCGCGGCGATGGCTGGGTGGCGGTCGGCATGACCGAACTGCTGCGCGACCTGCCGCCGAAGCACAAGGCTTACAAGACCGTGCTCGCCGCTTATCGCAAGATGATGGCCACACTGCTCACGCACCAGGCGCAGAACGGCATGTGGCGCCAGCTCATCGACCACCCGGAGAGCTGGGAGGAGACCTCGAGCACCGCCATGTTCACCTATGCCTTCGTGACCGGCGTGAAGAATGGCTGGCTCGCCGAAGAAACCTACGGGCCTGCGGCGCGCAAGGCCTGGATCGCGCTCGTGGGCTATCTCACGCCCGAGGGTTTGCTGCGCGAAGTCTGCGTGGGTACGGGCAAGAAGAACGACCTGCAGTACTACCTGGACCGCCCGCGCGCGGTGGGCGATACGCATGGGCAGGCGCCCATGTTGTGGAGCGCGACCGCCCTGTTGAGATGAATAACACCGATAGCTAGACCAAAGTCGCGGAAATGGGGACATTCCTCATTTCCCTGTAACAATTGGCGGGTGCGGCCGCGCAGAAGCAGCCGTCAGGAATTGTTACAGGGAAATGAGGAATGTCCCCCTTTCCGCTGTAACAATCGGCGCGAGAACGTTTTTTAGGGGGACTCGTGAAAAGAACATCATTTTGGTTCGCGGCGCTGGCATGGCCGGCGCTCATCCTGGCCTCACCGAATGGTGGGCCGCTCGGCGACTTCGAGGCGCACGCGGACGTCGGCTCGCCGAAGATCGCGGGCTACGCCACCTGGAACGCGGCATCGCAGGTGTACACGCTGAGTGCGGGCGGGGTGAACATCTGGGCGAAGCGCGATGAATTCCAGTTCGCGTACCGCCGCATGAAGGGCGACTTCATCGTGCAGGCGCAGGTGGAATTCCAGGGCAAGGGCGTGGATCCGCATCGCAAGGCCGGCATCATGGTGCGCACCTCGATCGCCGATTTCGATTCGGCCTACGTCGACGGCGCATTGCACGGCGACGGCCTCACGTCACTGCAGTTCCGCAAGGCCAAGGGCGAAGACACGGCGCAGACCGAGATGCCCGCCGCCAAGGGCGCGAACGTCATCCAGCTCGAACGTCGCGGCAATGTGTTCATCTTCTCGGCCGCGAGATTTGGCGAACCGTTCGAGGTCGCAGAGATCAAGGACGTGCCGAACGTTCCCGAAGAGGCCTTCGTCGGGCTGTTTCTCTCCTCGCACAATCCCGAGGTGAAAGAGACCGTGGTCTTTCGGCACGTGCGTGTGATCAAGCCCGTGAAGGTCGGCTTCCAGCCCTATCGCGACTACATCGGCAGCCGCCTCGAAGTGATGAACGTCACAAGCGGTCATCGCAACGTGTACTACAGCTCGCGAGTGCCCTTCGAAGCGCCTAACTGGCTGCCCGATGGCTCCGCGTTGCTGTACAACGCCAGCGGCGGTGATCCCGCCACGCGCGGGCGGCTGTGGAAGTTCGATCTCGCGACACGCACGCCTTCGCTCGTCGACACCGGCTTTGCGATTCGCAACAACAACGACCACGTGTTGTCGTTCGACGGCACGCAGCTCGCGATCAGCGACCAGAGCCAGGACAACAACCAGTCGACTATCTACGTGTTGCCCACGGCGGGCGGCACGCCGAAGCGAATCACGCCGCTGACGCCCAGCTACATGCAC
Source organism: uncultured Pseudomonadota bacterium (assembly GCA_963736955.1). GTDB lineage: Bacteria > Pseudomonadota > Gammaproteobacteria > Steroidobacterales > Steroidobacteraceae > CADEED01. Next base: position 63,903 of record CAVTQT010000007.1, on the reverse strand, counting down.
AGCTGGACACCGGATGCGAAGTGGCTGATCTACACCGGCGGCCGGATACCCAAAGGGGCAAAGGAAAACGAGTTCGACATTTACAAGGCGGCTTCCGACGGCAGTGGCAAGGAGATCAATCTCACCAAGTCGCCGGGCCTCGACGACGGCCCGGAAGTCAGCCCCGACGGCAAGAAGATCTACTTCAATTCCACGCGTTCGGGAACGATGCAGATCTGGCGCATGGATCTCGACGGCAAGAACCAGGAACGCGTGACCAACGATGCGAAGTTCAACGACTGGTTCCCGCACTTTTCGCCCGACGGCAAGTGGATCACCATCATCTCGTACGGGCTCGACGTCGAGCCGTCTAACCACCCGTATTACAAGCACTGCCTGATTCGCCTCATGCCCGTGGACGGCAGCGCGCCACCGAAGGTGATCGCGTACGTGTACGGCGGCCAGGGGACGATCAACGTGCCGTCATGGTCGCCGGACGGGACACACGTGGCGTTCGTATCGAACTCCGACGCCTTGTAAATGGAGTCAGGCCCCGTTTGCGTCGCTTACCCGGCATACCACCCATGGAAGCCCAGCGGCACCGTGTAAGGCACCCACGCGGTGGCGAGGGGCCCCTCTTCCACTCGCCGCGCATCGAGTACCGCCACGCCGCTTCGGCCGCGCTTGAAATCGAGCAGCGTTCCGACTAACCACCCGTCGCCGGGATTGCTCGATCCCGGCCGTGGCACGAACCGATGTTCTTCAGCCATGACATCGGCGCCATAGCGATGTACTCGGATGCGATCGGCGCGCGTGTCGATGCTCGAGATGGCGTTGAAGTATGGCGCGGTCGCCACGCCGGCGGTCGTCGGCGCGAACAGCAGTGCCGGCTCATCGCCCGGAGTGCGCTCGTCGAAGGTCGGGAACTCGAATCCGTTCACGCCGTGCGTCTCCCACCGCGCACGATTGCGCGCGAGGTCGAGCCGCAGGCTGACGAGCTCAGTCGGCGTACCCTGCGCGCCGCGTTCGCCACGCATTTCGGCCGCCATCGGCGATCGAGCCTCCTCGAGATCCAAATGCTGCGCGGCGCGCACCACGACTTCGCCGCGATGTTCGTAGGCATCGGCAAAGTGATAGATCGCCGCGAAGGGCGCCTCGAACCAGCGTGGCGCGTCGAGCGCGTCCTTGGGAACAAGGGCAATGCGACACGCGCGATCTCCCGCGAACTGCATACGTTCGAAGAACGAGCCGCCGCCCTCCGCCATTCGATACGGCATGAACATGAACACCAGGTATTTTTTGGTCATCGCAAAGCTGTGCAGGTAGCCGGGCTCGCGCGAATCGAGTACGGACGTGCGCACCAGCTTTCCATCCGCGCCGATGCGCCATATCAGAACGCCGTGGGCGCCAAAAAAGTCGAGTGACCCGAAATTCCACGCGCTTCCATCGCGCTCGAGCAGCGGGTGCGCGGAAAATGGCGCCGCCACGAGATCGCTACGCCAGGTGATCGGGCCGTGCGACGCAAGGGTTTCCGGATCGACCTCGATCGCCGATCCTCCTTCCCACAGCGCGAACATGCGGCCGCCGAGTCTGACCACCGCGGTGTTCGCGGTATTCATGTCGTCGTTGTTGCGGACGCCCCGCGCACCGGGAATCGTGGTGCCGGCGGCGCGGAACTCGAAGCGACCCGACTTCTGCTCCTGCGAGAACTTCGCGGTGGCGATCATGCGCCCCGCATGCGTGACCTTTCTGTCACCGAACCGCCAGGCCTGCAACATGCCGTCACCATCGAACCAGTGCTGATAACGCAGGTCGCCGCGATCGAACCACGCGGGCCCGTTGCGATACAAAACACCGGTCAAACTATTGGGCCAGCGCCCCTCGACGGTCGCCTGCGGTGGGACCCAGCGACTCGACTCCGACCGTCTTCCAGCCGGCCAGCCACGGCTCGCGCGCCAGCCCGGCGGCGAATCGCGCGGGTCCATTGGGCGCCAGCGTCTCGGCGCGCAGAAATCCTGGCCTGCCGGCAGCCGCGATGGCGCCGAGAAGCAATCCTTGTGTGAACGAACGGCGTTGCATGGCTCACCTCAGCGCAAGCGGATGGTGATGACCGTTTTGTCGGCGCCAACTTCGAAGGCCGCTTCGTCAAAGTGCGCGCGGCGCATCACGTTGGGGTTGTTGCTGAAGCCATAACCCTCGGAGGGAATGCCGAGGAAGTTGGCGTCGAGCTTGTTGTTGCCGTTCTCATCGTGCATGACCTGCACCGCATACTTGCCGGGAGGCAGGTCGGGAAAATTCAGGGTCATCTCGCCTTTGATGGCGGCAATTTTTTGCGCCGCGACGGGTTTGGCCTGGTTATTCCAGGCGGCGTCGGAGTTCACCACCGAGACCATCAGCAAACCCTGTGACTCGCGGATGTCGGTAATCGTGACGGCCAGTTCACCCGCTTGCGCAGCGACGGCAATCAGGCTCAGCACGGCGAAGCTCGGGAACATCAATAGAGATTTCATCGGAGATCCTTTTCCTGGCGGGTTTGTGATGGCGTGAGTGTGCTGGCGGTGGGCGCCCGCCGGGCAGTGCCGTTGGTCACGACGCGAGGTGACGAAAGTCATGAACGCACCGCCAGGGCTTGTGGGCCTGTAAGCCAATAGCGGAAGCTGCACCCATGAGCACCGCCCTTCGCGTCCTGCGCCAGTTGATTCAGCCCTTGTACTTCGCGGCTTACGTCACATGGCTGGCCGTGTTGCTCGCGCTGCTCGATACACCGATCACGAGTTTCCTCAACGGCGAGCGCGGCACCGCGCTCGCGATCATGGTCATCTTTCTCGCTGCGTTCCTCATCAAGGGTATACCCACGTCGGAGCGACCGCACTGGAGCGACTATCCACTGCTCGCGGCGGAAGGGCTCGCGGTGCTCGCGCTGTGCGTGGTCTGGCCGCGCAACATGGCGCCGGTCCTCACCATCGTGTTCATCGCCGACTGCGCGATGCTGCTGGGTGCGACGGCGCTGATCGGCGTCGGCATCGTGCTGAACGTCGCGCTCTGGATCATCGCCGCCATGTCCTGGCACATGTCGCAACCTGCGAAGGCCCTGCTCGCGTACATCGGTTTTCAATTGTTCGCCGCGCTCACCGCCTGGTACGCAAGGCGCTCCGAGAAGACGGCGAACGACCTGAAACAGACCAACGCCCACCTGCTCGCCACGCGCTCGTTGCTCGAGGAAAGCGCGCGCGATCGAGAACGACTGCGCCTCGCGAGAGAATTGCACGATGTCGCCGGCCACAAATTGACGGCCCTAAAGCTCAACCTGACCGCGCTCGAGCTCAGCGACTTGAGCGCGCAGCCGCAAGTCAAAGTGGCCTCGCAGCTCGCGACCGAACTGCTGGACGATATCCGCGGCGTCGTCGCGCAGATCCGTCAGCACGACGGCCTCGATCTGCGCCAGGCGCTCACGCAGCTCATCGCTCCGTTGCCAACACCGCGGATTCACTTGTCAGTCGCTGAGGACGCGCGCGTCGACAGCGTGGCCCAGGCCGAGACCCTGCTTCGCATCGTGCAGGAGGCGCTGACCAATATCGTGCGCCACGCGCATGCCGACAACGCCTGGATCGACCTGCGGCGTGAGGGGAATGTCGTGCGGCTATCTGTCCGCGACGATGGCCGCGGCATCGTACCGCTGCGCGAAGGGTTCGGGCTCAAGGGCATGCGCGAACGCATCGACGCCGTGGGCGGCACGCTCGAAGTCTCGCACGGCCAGTGGCGGAGGCGTGGTGCTCGGCATCACGGCGCCCATTTCCTGATGGCCGTCGTCCGCATCGCCCTTGCCGATGACCAGGCCCTGGTGCGCGAGGGACTCAAGCTCGTGCTGCGCAGCCTCGACATCGAGATCGCAGTGGAAGCCGCCGACGGCCGCGAGCTCATCGACAAGCTCGCGACGGCGACGGTCGATGTGATCGTCTCGGACGTGCGCATGCCCGCGTTGTCCGGCATCGAGGCATTGCGCGCACTGCGTGCGCGCGGTGATCGCACGCCCATGATCCTGCTCACGACCTTCGACGACAGCGCGGTGTTGCTCGAAGCGGTTGAAGCGGGCGCGCAGGGCTTCCTGCTCAAGGACGCCGCGCCCGAGGATCTGCGGCAGGGCATCCTGCAGGTGCGCCGCGGTGAGTCGCTGCTGCAACCCGTCGCGACGGATCCCGTGCGCGAGCGCTACGCTTACCGCGAAACTTCCGCACCGAAGGAGCTCTTCACCGAACGCGAAGTCGCCATCCTGCGGCTGCTCGCCGGCGGCTACTCCAACAAGGAAATCGGCCGCTCGCTGCATCTCGCCGAGGGCACGGTGAAGAACTACGTCTCGGACATATTGGAAAAGCTCGACACGCGTGATCGCACGCGCGCCGTGCTCAAGGCCATCACGCTGCGCATCATCTGATAAGCGCGCCAGTGAAACCCACTTTGTTCGGGCGCGTGGCACGCATTGGCGGCCCTTCGTCGGGACATCAGCGCGTACGTCGATGCCCACGTCGATGGCTATGCGCATGTTGCGGCGGAATATTCTAAAATTCGGCACGTCGCATCCACATCCGCGGCGCTCAGCTCAACAGTTAGGCCGCACTCCATAGTCGCGAGAGGAGAAGCATGAGCAAGGTATTCGTGAACATCGGTCTCAGCCTCGACGGCTACATGGCACCGGAAGGAATGACCATGGAAAATTTTGAGTACAAGGGCTGGGGCGCGAAGTGGAGTGCGCTGATGGGCTGGATCATGAATCAGCAGCACTTCCGCGAGAACCTCAAGCTCGGGCCAGGGGGAGAGACCGGTCCGGTCAATGACATGCTTCGCAACACCACAGAACGCATCGGCGCCAACATCATGGGCAAGCGCATGTTCGATCAAGGTGAGGTGGCATGGCCCGAGGAGGCCCCGTTTCACACGCCGGTCTACGTTCTTACCCACGAGAAGCGCGAAGCCTGGGTCCGGCCGGGAGGCACGACGTTCTACTTCGTCAATGACGGCCCGGAGAGTGCTCTCGAGCAGGCCAGGCAATCTGCGGGCGGTCGCGATATTCGCATCGCGGGCGGCGCGGACGTGATCCAGCAGTACCTGAACCTGGGTGTGGTCGAAGAGCTGGAGATCGCGCTGGCACCAGTGGTGTTCGGCGGTGGGAGACGTCTCTTCGAGAACCAACGCGAGCCGGTGCCGCGGTTTCGAATCGACCGGGTGGTTGATAGCCCAGCCGCCACACACTTGCGCTATGTGCGTGAGTGAGAGCGGCCTAACAACCGATCAGCCTCCCTATTGATCCAGCCTGGCGCTGGCGACCATCTGATCGAACTCCGGCAAGGCCGCATCGAAGTAGTGGCTCGAAACTCCCTCGAGCTTGATGGCGTAGAGCTTCTTGTCGACGACGCGCGCAACGCAGACTCCTTTTCGGGAGATTCCGTCGGTCGGCGCGTACTGGTAGTGCACTCTCAATCCCTTGCCGCCCAGGAAATCGGCCGGATCGACTGACTCGATGTCGAAGACCGTGATTCCGCGAACGCGGTACGAGGCCTCCATCATCGACACCAGATCGTGCGAGTTCATATCGGCGTGGAAGACCGGCACCTTCTTATCGTCCTTCTTCTTTTGCGTGAGCAACGACTTCCCGTCGGGAAGTCCGCCCACAAATGCCACGGCATCGAGCAGTGGTCCGTTCAGCGTCCAGGTCTCGTCCCACTCGCTCTGACTGGGGCTGCGCGGCAACATGTTCCACTCGTTGCCAGGCTTCACGACGAGCTGTTTGCCTGCGACGTGAATCTCGCTGGCGGGAACGAGCTTGTACGCGGGCAAGCAGCCGGCGAGCGTGAAAGCGGCAAGCGCAAATGCGATTCGTAGTCTCATTGGCTGGGCCGTTATTGGGCCAGTGTGTAACGGACGACTCCCGCGTCTTTCGCGCCGGGATTCAGTTCGAGGTAACGATTCAGGGCGTAGCGCCCATCGTCGACTTTCTTGGCCTTGAGCAGTGCGTATCCATGGGCACGCCAGGCCTCGGGGGGCACGTCCGTGAAAGCAGTGGCTGCCGCGTAGGCCTCCGCGGCTTTCTCCTGATCCCCGGTTTCGCCTCGCAGCCGGTAGATCTCGCCCTCGTTGTAGCGCAACAGCCCGTTCCAGCCGTCTTCCGCGAGACTGTTGATCAGATAGAGGCTCGCGCCTGGATCGTTGAGCTTGATCTGCTCGTCGAGCAGCATCGCGCGATGCGGCGCCACCGCGGCGAGCCATTCGTCGCGGCGATCGGTCGACCCGCGGTTGCTGCCCTTGGCGAGATAGGCCGCCGTGTCCGCAAGATCCTTCATGCGATCCTCGGTGGGCGGATGCGTCGACACCAACGAAGCGGAACGATCGCGATAGCGCTTGTCGCGCTGCGCCGCACTCGCCTTCCGTTCTTCGATCAACTGCTTCCAGACCTGTGAGGCCGCATCAGGGGTGTAACCAGAGCGCGCCATCAGCGAAATGCCGTAGGCATCCGCTTCTTCCTCCTGGGTTCGGCTCATTTGAAACATCGACATCGTGACCAGGGTGTTGATGCCTTGGGCCACGTAGATCCAGTCACTGCTGCTGTAAGGCCCGACCGAATAAACACCCGCTCCCAAATTGGCGATGGCCCCGACCCAGGCCATCGTGGCGGTCTTGTTCCGAAGGCTGCGATATCGTTCGATCGAATGTTTGCGGTAGTAGTGTCCGGCCTCGTGCCCGAGCACCGCGGCCAGTTGCGCTTCATTGCGCACGCGCGCCATCAGCCCGGTATTCACGATCATCATTCCCGTCGGGAACATCGACGCATTGAAAAGAGCGCTCCGCATCAGATAGATGCGCAGGTCGGGCGTCTCGCGCCCCATCAGTTGCTCGATGATGCTGCCCGTGTAGCCTTGCAACTCGGGAGCGTTCAGCCGCTGCGGAGAGGCCTGAATGGTTTCTTCGATCTGCTCCATGCTCTGCCAGATGCCACGCTCGTCGGCGTCGACGGGTTCGTAGTCGACGTCGACCAGTGGCGGCAGGTCGGTGGGCAGCACGTGTGCCCTCGTCAGCCCCGACATGCAGGCGGCACAACCGCCGGCTCCCAACATGAATTGTCTTCGCGAGCTATGCATAGGATCAGCTCCCTTTATTCGCCCGTTCTTTGGCGCTCATGCTGTCGAGAAGCGTCCACACGAGAACATCCGCGCCTTCCTGCGTGCGGATGTCACCCTCATTCGACTGCATGTAGTTGAACCACACGAGATCGCCAGTCTTGAGGTCCACCAGCGAGGCAAATGCCGTTTGCGACCCGCCCGGCGCCACGGCGCAGACACCCACCATGCACCCGAGATATCCGACCGCCTGAAGCGCGACCCGGCCGTTGCTCGCAAAGCTGTCGCGAGCGTAGAGGAACAGCGCGTAGTCGTAGCCTGACTCCCTGCCGTACTGGACCGCGATCTCTCCCAGCGTCCAGTCGAACACCCCATCTTTCGTCGGCAGCGCGGCTTGCCGAGAAAACTTGTGCATCAACACCGACTGGCCAACTATCGCGTGGAGCTGGTTGAGCTCGGTGACCGTGGCATCTTCGCCGCCGGCCGAAGCGCGGGTGATGGCGACCCGTGTCTTACTGCCGCGTCTCGCCTGCAGGGCCTGCAGTGACGCGAGCACATTGTCGCGCGCGGCATTGGTCCAGTCCTCACGCCGTTCGAGCAGTCCGCCTGCGGTGAGCAAGTCCACGGCGACATCCGGGCGCATGACGATGATTTTGGGGTTACCGCCCGGCGGCACGAAGCCGATGCTGGTCAGTTGCTGTGGCGGCGCAATGCATCCTGTTAGCGAGAACAGCAGGATTGCCAATACAGGCGCGACGGACATAACGCGTCTGACCATGTTCCCTCAGAGCGGTTCACCAATTGCGCAGCGATTCTAGTGCCCTTCTCTAACTTCTCGCTACTGGAAAACAGGGTTCCTAAGGGCGGTGTACCGCCGTAGGGCCAGCAGCGCTAACAAGCCGAGCATCCAGAACTCGATGCGGCCGCCGCCGCCATTGCCAGCCGCGCTCGATTCGCTGACGGCGGCGACGTTGGTGCCCGTTATCTCGACGCTGACCTCACGCGTGTCGTTGGCCGGATTGCTGTCGTTGCTGGCGGAAAGCTTGAGTGCGCTGACGAAACTACCCGTGGCCTTGGCGCGCACGACGAGCGTCACAGTCGCCGTGGTGCCCGGCGGGAGCTCCGGGAAGTCGCAACGCAACACGTTGGTGCCGCTGCAGATGGCACTCGACGCCGATACGCTTACCAGGGTGACCTGCGATGGCAGCGTAACGTCGAGCCGCGCGCCGAACGCTTCCTCGGCGCCATTGACCACCGAAATCAGCGGGAAACTTAGTTCAGTCATCGGACTGCCCTTCAGGGAACCGTCGACGCGGAGTTCCAGATCCGTGGCAGCGAGAGTTTCCACATGCGCGGTGACTGCATTGTTGCTGCTGACCACATCGCCGGCGGCGCTCACACTCACTACCGGATCGAGTGACCAGGAGCCTTGCAAAGCCAGGTAGGTCACGGTCACAGACACACGGGTGAACGCTGGCAGGTCGGTGAAATCGCAGATTCCGCCGAGATTCACGTCGACGCGACAACTTCCAGGTTGAGATTCGCCGGCGCTGAAGCGAATGTCCTGCACGCTGAGACCTGGCAGCACGTGGCTCGCCAGGAACCGAGCACCGGCCAGCGCGCGACGATCGGTGGTCACGATGAAGGTCGCCTCACGCGACTGGCCGCCGAACAAGCCCTCAAGGTCGAGACTGCCGGCCACCGCAATGTCGTTGTAAGGCCTCACCACGATCACGCGATTCAGTGAGTCGTTGTCGGGCGCGGTATCGCCAGGCGCCGCAACCGAGAAGGTCACGTCGTAGTTGCCCGGCTCGGCAAACTCAGCGCTGTAGTCGACGAATACCTGGGCATTGCGCGCCATGACCGGCAACGCGCAGCGTGCGCGTTGCGCGCTCAGCAGTGTGCAGTCGGCGCCGTTGTGGATGGTCGCGGAACGCAGCGTGCCGGCAGAATGCAGATCGATGTTGAGCGTGGCGCCCGCGGCCGGTTGCCGCCCGTTCGAGCGCAAGCCGACCTGGCCTTCGAAGGGCATGTCTTCCAGGCCCGTACCGCCAGATCCCATGATGACCGACACGTCCACCAGGTGATCGATGCGCAATTGAACTACGGCATTGTTATTAGCCGTATAGGCGTCGTCCGCCGCAACGGCGATGGCGATGAGGTCGCCAGTGACCGGGCTCGTGCCGTGTACCCGCAGTCGCACCACGCGCGACGCGCCGGGCGCGATGACCCCGAGCGTACAGCGCCACAGCATGGAATCCGTCGACGAACAGGTGGCGCCTCCCGCATCGATCGAATCGACGGTAAGCGCGATCGAGGGAATCGAAAATGTCAGGGTGACCTCGCCGGTGGGCAGCGGACCGCGCGAGCGCACCGTGAAGGGCAACTCGGAAACGGCGCCGACACCCAGCGAAGCCGTCGCCACTCCGGCGGTGATCTCGACATCGCGCTCCGCCTGCACCCAGGCCGTGGTGCTCGCATTGTTGTTCGAGAAGTCGCCATCTCCCACGGTGCTGATGTTCGCGCCCGCGAACAGCGAGCCGGCAACCTGCGTGGTGGCGCGCACGATGAGTCGCCGCGTCGTTCCGGCGGGAATCTCGGCGATCACGCAACTCACCGACGACGCATTCGTCGTGCAGACCCCGCCGGACATGCTGGCCGAAATCACCGCCTGGTTGAGATTGACCGAGAGCACCGCGTTGCGCACGGCCATCGAACGCTGCGACTTCACGTCGGCATAGATCTCGATGGGTGCGCCGAGCGCGACTTCACTCGCGCTCGTCGACAGGGCCAGCGATGCGTCTATCCCTGACCGGATAGTCACCGCGATCTGCTGGTTGTTGTTCGAGGTGACGCGGTCGTTGTCAGCCGTCACGCGCGCCTGCACCGGGAAGGTCGCGGCACCGCTGCTGCGAGCCACCACGCTGACCCGGGCCGTGGCATCGACCGGCATCGAGCCGAGTTCGCAGATCGCTGTGAAGTCGGACACCGAACAACTGCCGATTTCGGTGGCAGCGGAGTCGATGTAGAAGGCGACACTCTCCGGCAGGGTCAGCGTAAACACCGTGCTCTCCGCAGCGACATTGCCGGCGGAGCGCACGACGAACGGCAGCGTGAACGGCGCGCCGCCCTCACCCGACACCGCAGTGACGCCAGCGTCGAGCGTGACATCCGCATATTCCGCCGGGGTGACGCAGCTCGCCGATGCGATTACGGGCTGCATCCTGTCGATGCTGCACTGGGAGAACGTGGAGTAACCGCTCACCGTCGAGGCCATGATGAAGCCGCCGGTGACGTTGGCGCAGAGGGTGCCCGGTTCGCCGTCGTGCTCGGCGCCGAAGTTGTGGCCCAGCTCGTGCGCCATGACGAGCGCCGATATGGTGGTGCCGAAGGAACGCGAACTGATCGATACGCCGGTCTCCACTTCGCATACGGTGCGAACGTAGGCAATGCCGGCCGTGGTGCCGTCGAGATCCTTGCCGGTCACCAGGTGCGCGACGCCGCGCGCGCGCACTGCCGGCGTTCCTTTGCGATACGCGCCCAACTGTTCGAGCAGCGTCGAGCCCTTGGTGGCTTTGAATGGGTCGTTGGTCGCGGGTATCAGGCGCACGTCGGTGGCGAGCACCAGCAGACCCACCTGTTCGCTGAAGATGCCTTCAACGATGTTGAGACGCGCCAGCATGGCCGCGGTGGGATCGCCCGCTTCGGCAGCCTGGAAGTCACTGTCCGCGATCAGCGAGATTTCGATCTGGTGGGTGAGCTGCTGCGTAATCACACCGCCTTCGAGTCCGCGCACCACGGCCTCATACTGCTCGAGCCCGTTCGAAGCTTTCGCCATTACCGCGTCGTCGCCCAACTCGCAGAAGTCGCGCGGCAACACGTCGCGTGAATCGGAAAGTCGGTAGACCACGGTCTGACCCGGGGCAGCGCTGATGGGTGACGTGAGATACGGCGCGATTCGCTCGTAAGTGGTGACGGTGTAGAGATCCTGCCCGTCCCAGATCGCGCCTTCGACGCCGCCCTTGAACTCCGTCAACCGGACCCACGAGCCGGGAGCGCCATTGAGTGAGCCGCGCAGCATGCGATAGGCCTGCAGCTGCTGCTTGCGCTCGACGGGAAGTTTGCTGAGGACGCGCTCGTTGTCGATGAGCGTCAGTGAGAACCTTCGGCCATAGGCATCGAACTGCGCGATGCCGGATTTCATGGCGATTGCCACGGGCTCGGCGTACTGGATCGACGGCTCTCGGGCCATGGCGCCAGACGCCAGACCCAATGCTGCCAACCACAGCGCTAATCGGCCGCCGACTGCACGCACCCCTGTGCCCCCACGCCTTGATGGCGATGTTCTTTTTCCGTGGCGCGTGACAAAAATCAGCGCATTCGGAGACGGCACTGTATCTGTAGCGTGATCGAGGCGCGCGCCAATGCAGTCCCGCGATTCACGAATAAGTGACGCAGACCTCAACGATGGTTCGCGGGACATTAAGTGCCATTGCGAGTCGTGCCCTGCGCTTGCGCACCTGCGCGCGGAACAAGCGCGTCGCGGTGCAGCGTGGGCGCAACGCCTGCGTTCGCATGCGATGCAACGCCTTGATTCCACGATTCCTTGTTGGCACACAACTTGAATATGCAAAGTGACACGCTCAGCATGCAGCGCCGCAATAACTACAACGACGGGTCCACATCTATGAAACGAGCCGTGTCGCGCCGCGACTTCCTCAATCTGGCAGGCGCGCTCGGCGGCTCGACTGCCGTGTTTCGCGCCGCCGTGGCGCTGGGCATCCTGCCGGCCGTCGCACACGCCGAACGGCCGGAGCTCGCAACGCTCAACAAATCCCGGAAAGTGCTGATCCTCGGTGCCGGAATCTCGGGTCTGACCGCGGCCTACGAGCTGTCCCGCAAAGGGTACGAAGTCCAGGTGCTCGAAGCCTCGTTTCGCGCCGGCGGACGCAATATGACCGTGCGCAACGGCGATCGCATCGACGAAACCGGCTATCAACAGGTCTGCAACTTCGACAAGGACCCCGACCTCTACTTCAACTGCGGCCCGGCCCGCATTCCCGGCCATCACAAGTCGCTGCTCAACTACTGCAAGGAGCTCGACGTCGAACTCGCGCCGTTCATCAATGACAACCGCCTGGCCTGGGTGCAGGACGACTCGATGTTCGGCGGCAAGCCGGTTCGCGCACGCGAATACATGACGGATTCGCGCGGCTTCGTCGCGGAGCTCATGTCGAAGTCCCTGAAGCCGGAACAGTTCGCCGCCCCGATGACCAATGACGACGTCGAGCGTTTGCGCGAATACCTCAAGTACCTGGGCAGCCTCGACCCCAGCTTCAAATACGTCGGGTCGAGCAACGCGGGTCTCGCCGTGCACGACTACACGAACCCGGACGTGCTGAAGAAGCCGCTCGACGGCCGGGAACTGCTCAAGTCGAAATTCATGGCGATCATGAGCTTCGGCGAAACAGACGATCAGGCCGCGATGATGATGGAGCCGGTCGGCGGCATGGACCGTGTGCCGGCGGGTTTCCTGCGCAAGATCGGACATCTCGTGCAGCTCGAATCGCAGGTGCAGAAGATCAAGGTGTTGAGCAAGGGCGTCGAGGTCACCTACCGCCGCAACGGCGCGTACGTCACCGCGAAGGCCGACTACGTGCTCAATTGCATCCCGATGCACCTGCTCGCTGGAATCGAACACAATTTCCCCAAGGAATTCGCGGCGGGGCTCACCTCCATCCCGCGCGGCAAACTCTTCAAGATCGGCTTCCAGATGAAGGAGCGATTCTGGGAGAAGGAAGGCATCTACGGCGGCATTTCCTGGACGCTGCAGGACATTCAGCAGCTCTGGTATCCGGCACACGGCATCAACCGGCAAAAGGGCGTGATGTTAGGCGCGTACACCTTCGATCCGGCGGCCGGAGAAAAATTTGCCCGGCTGGCACCGGCGGACCGCTTCAAGCTCGCCATCGCGCAGGGCGAAAAGATTCACCCCGGCTACGGCAGCTACGTCGAAACGGGCGTAAGCGTCGCCTGGCACCAGATGAATCACATGCTTGGCTGCGCGGCGCAGTGGGACGAAGAGCTCTGGAAGAAGTGGTTCAAGACGCTGCAGACGCCGGTCGGCAACCACTATCTGATGGGCGACCAGGTGAGTTATCACCCGGGCTGGCAAGAGGGCGCGATGGCCTCGGCACATTTCGCCATCGCGGATATCGACGCGCGCGAGCGCGCTGCCGGCTCGGTGGCAGCATGAAGCGCCTCAACAGGATCGCAGCGGGAATTGCCCTCGCGCTGGTGTTGGGCAGTGCCTCCGCCGGAAATGACTACGACTACTGCCTGCTGTGTCATGGCGCCAACGCCAATGGCAACTACGGCATTCGCGCTCCCAAGATTTCCGGCATGGAGCCCTGGTATCTCGCGCGGCAGCTCGAAAATTTCGCGTCCGGTGCGCGTGGAGTTCCGCCCGAGGACGCGGCGGGGCACGAGATGGGTCCGGTGGGCTGGCGCGTGAAAACCGAAGGTTCGCTCGAGGGCGCGGTGAAATTCATCGGCACGCTCGAGTCACGACGGCCGGCGCCCACCATGACGGGCGACGTGGCGCACGGCAAAACACTGTATGCCGGTTGCGTGGCCTGTCATGGCGCCAAGGGCGAAGGCAACCCATCCGTGCAGGCGCCGGCGCTTGCGGCACGCTCGGACTGGTATCTCGCGACGCAGCTCGCCAACTACCAGAAAGGCTTGCGCGGCACCGATGCGCGAGACACGTATGGCGCGCAGATGCGCGCCATCATCAGCACGCTTCCCGATGAGAAGGCCATCGTCGATGTCGTGGCCTACATCAACACGTTGAAATAGTGGAGTCGCCATGACATATCGAGACGGTTCTGTATTCCTGGTTCGCGCGGCCGTGGGCTGCGCATTGGCGATGGCGGCTGGCGGAGTCGCGAGCGCCGCCGACGTCGTTCGTCATCCGCTGCCGGGCGGCAACACTTTCCCTATCGCGCGTGCGGTGGAAGTGCCGGCTGGCAAAACCATCATCTTTCACAGCGGCACGACGCCGGCGCCGCTCGATCCGAAAGCCGAGGCCGGCTCGGCCGCCTACTGGGGCGACACCAAGACGCAGGCGTTGAGCACATTCGCGCGCATCAAGGAATCGCTCGATGCCATGAAGCTCGACTTCGGCAACGTCGTGGCGATGACCGTGTACCTGGTCGGCGATCCGGCCAAGGGCGGCCGCATGGACTTCGAAGGTTTCATGGCTGCCTACACGCAGTTCTTCGGCACCAAGGAACAGCCGAATCTTCCGGCCCGTTCGACCGTGCAGGTGGCCGGCCTGGTCGCGCCCGGCATGCTGGTCGAAATCGAAGTCCAGCTCGTCAAGTAAGCAAACAAGGTGGGCGAGTCCACGAGCGCTCGCCCACCTTGCCCGACCTCCTGACAGAACCCACTATCAGGACTCGTACGAGGAGCCCGGGCCGCCTCCAGCCCGGCCAGAGACACTCATGCCATTTGCGGGCCGCCCGAAGAGTACCGGGCGGCCCGCACGCTGATCGATCAGAACTTCACGTTCAAACGCGCGTACCAGAAGCCGCCATTGGCGCCGAAAGGACCACCACCGTTGGGATAGACCTGACCGTTCGAGAGGCTATTGGTCAGGACATAGATCGGGTTGACCTCGGTGGCCATGATCTTGTCCGGATAGACGTTGAACACATTGGACGCACCCACTGCCACCATGTAGCTATCGTCGAACGTGTAGCTGGCCTCCAGGTCGGTGATGAACTTCGAGCCGAAGGTCTGGCCAGGGAATTCCTGTTCCAGCGCGAACGAGCTGTAGTAGTTCTCACGCACCGACAGCGTGAAGCCGCCGATCCCATACGTTGCTGCCAAGGTTCCCCGATGCTTCGGGATGGTGCCTTCGATGTCAGCCCTCTGGGCATCGCCGATGATATCAGCGTCGTACGCCGTCACTTCCGTGTCGTTGTAGTTATAGGCCAGCGACAGGTCTAGCGAGCCCGACCCCAGCCGCGAACTATAGGTACCGACGAAGTCGAGGCCAGTCGTGCGTGAGTCATAGGCGCTGGTGGGATATTGCACGTCGCCGCCTTCGCCCACGGCCAGAAGGGCGGGCTCGGCGGCGATGTCCGCAGCCGTCACGCTGTAGGTCTGTGACAGACCGATGCGGTCGTTCACCTCGATCCGGTAGGCGTCGAGCGTCACCGTCAGGTTTTCCAACGGCTCGAACACGAAGCCCAAACCGAAGTTGGTCGACTCTTCAGGCTTGAGCGCGGTAGCACCGAAATATTGCGCGATCGGATTGGTGACCGGATAGGTGCCCGTCTGGACCTGCACACCGTTGGTGAACGCGGTAGTCAGGATCTGCACGTTGCTCTGGCCCGGCGACGGCGCGTGAAAGCCGGTGCCGACCGTGCCGCGCAGCGAAAACGTCGGCGTGATGGTCCATAGAGCGTTCACCTTGCCGACAGTGGTCGAGCCGAACGTGTTGTAGTCCTCGAAGCGCCCAGCCACGCCTAACGAGAAGGATTCGGTCAGGTCGGCTTCCACGCTCACATAGGCGGCATAGCTATGCTGCTTGTAGGCGTTGGCGGCGTCCGGGCTGGTGCCGCCATATCCGCTGGCACCCGGAAAAGCCATGGTGACCGTGGAGTCGAAAGCGTAAACACCCGGAGACGTTTGGTTATAGAGCGGCTGAGTGATGTATGGCCCGATGCCATAGGATTGTTCGTCGCCCACGGTCGCCTCATAAGTTTCCTCGCGGTATTCCGCGCCGAAACCCACCGTCAGCGGGCTGGGCAGGCCGGTATCGACCGACCAGACGAAATCGCTGTTCACGACGGTCTCTTCCTGAATCAGCGCACCGAACTCGAATGAATCCTGAGTATCCGGACCATAGGTCGGGCTGAGCGAGTCGTACATCGACATGGTCAGTTCGTTCTTGCTGAGCGATGCCGAGAGGTCGTACGCCAGGTTGTCCGAAAAATTACCCTTGACGCCCGCCACGCCGAAAGCCTGGTCTTTCTCACCCACGAACTGCGGCGTGAAACCCGCCGGGTACATCTCGTTGAAAGAGAAGTTGTTGTTATCCAGCACAAATCCGCCTGCGGGGCAGGTCGCATTGCCCGCGGGGCAGCTGGTCAGGTAGATAGGATGAGCAAAGGCGCCGTTTCGGCCCAGGGTGTGAACGACGCCCGCCGTGTCGGCCGCCGTGAAGGTTTCGGGCGCACGGAAGTTGAAGCTTTCCGTGATCTCCGAATGGGCGAAATTGCCGAACGCATAAATCTGGGCAGCCTCGGCCACGTCATAGGTGAAGTTGACCACGGATTTCCAGCCTTCGGCGGGCGAGTTGCCAAAAAGCTGAACAGGGTCCGGATAGTTAGGCAGCTGGTCAGCCATTGCCGGATGCGCGTCCGCGAACAGGACGGCAGCAGGACGCGTCTCGTTGCGGAAGGTGCCGCCGTCATCGTTGTATTCGGCTGCGAGCGAGATGAAGCCGCTCTCGCCCAATGCCACGCCGAGATAGGCTGAAACCTGTTTGGCGTCGCCGTCGCCGCCATCATCGAGATACTGACCGTAGCGGGTGTTGATCTCGACGCCTTCTTCCTTCTTGAGCGAGTAGTTGATGACACCGGCGATGGCATCCGTACCGTATTGCGCGGTCGCTCCTTCGCGCAGGATTTGCAAGCCGCCGAAGGCGATGGAGGGCAGTACGGCGAGGTCCGCACCCTGCGACAGCGCGTTTGTCGGGTCACCGGCCGCAACCTGCACCAGCGCGGCCCGGTTGAGACGCTTGCCGTTGATCATGACCAGCGTCATGTCGCCCGCGAGGCCGCGCAGCGACGGCGCGCGAACAAAGGTCGAGGCGTCGGAAATCTGGTTCTGTTGAACGTTGAAGCTCGGAACGACGTTCTTGAGGACTTCAAGCATGTCTGCGGCGGGCTGCGTCTTCAGTTCGGCGGCGCCGACGATGTCGACGGGAGAAGCCGAGTCAGTGACTGACCGATCGGTTCGGCGGGTGCCGAGCACGACCACTTCTTCCAGCGCGGCTCCTTTCGTTTCCGCCTCAGCAATGCTCATCGCCGCGCTGGCGGTCGTGGAAGCGGAAGCTGCGACGTCCGCGTCCTGGGCATGCAGCAGCGCGGAGGGGAGGACGAGCGGTGCGGCGAGGGCCGATCTGATCGCGGATCTGATGAGCAAGCTGCGTGTGCGTTCATTACGCATGAGAAAATCTCCCTGGGTTTCAAATTTTTTTCATGCACGCCGATGAAGCAGAACTCCGTCGGCGTTTCCTGCGTCCGCAGGAAAGTACCCGGGTGTTGCAATAAGCCGGCCAACGCAGCGCGACTCGCGCGCGCACGCGCCGCGGAGCCGCCTAACAACCTCGTGAATGTCGCGCGAAAGCGCGGAGTTGGATGCGTTTGCGGTGAGGGATACGCGCGGGATGCAATGCGAAAACCAGGCGTGGGGAAAAAGCCAAGCGCGCGATTTTCGCGTGCTCGCTTGCCGTTGTGGTGCAGCTTTTCAGGTGAAAGGCACGACAATCGCGCGTGAAATCACGCGCACGAAATCAGCACACGGCGTGTTCGATCGCGGCAACACCGTGCGCGATCGTGGCGCAACGGTTGGATTCATCCGACGCCCAGGTCAGGCTGCGCGTTGAATCCGGACCCGGCGCGAGGCCAGCGCGCCTGACAACACGAGCAGAAGCCACTCGATGCGGCCGCCACCGCCGCCGCCACCCGAAGACTACGGATTCGCCCGGGTGCGAAGAAGGGGAGCCATGACCGCCGTCGATGTGATCCACAAGGCGACGCTATCGTTGGCGGGGTTGGTGTCGTTGCGCGCGCCCCGCGGATGTTGCTGACAAAAATTCAGAGGCGTCACGCAGCTATTGCGTGCCTGGGCTGTTCAGCACGCGGCCGCTGAAGAGATGCGCGATACCCTTGGCGCTCACTGCCTGGGTGGCGCGCCGATACTCGGACAATTGTTCGAGCAGCGTCGATGCACTGTCGGACGTGAATGGGTCATTAGCCGCATCGATATACGGGTACTCACCCGCTGTGTATCGAAGATGCCTTCGGCAATGTTGAACGCGATCAGCAGGGTACGGGGGAGCTCGTCAGGCGAGGACGTAAACTTCGCCTGAAGCGCGCTGTCGGCGATGATGGAAATCTCAAGCTGATCACTCACCACGACAGCGGCCGCATTCTGGCGAATCTTGCCTAGCAGCTTGCGGTATTGGCTAATGCCGTATTCCGGCGATCTCCGCTTTGCGGGACGCGGGCAGCCTGGCCAGTGCGCGCTCATTGCTCTCGAGCTACATGGAGAAGTGCCTGCCAAAGGCCTCGAACTCCGCATGACCAGCTTCGGCCGCGATATTCACCTTTTCGGCGAGCCGGATCTCCATTTCCTGAGCGGGCGCGGCACCCGCTGCCGCGAGGAGCACCGCACAAGCGATCCATCTGGCTTCCACCCCGCACCCCCGCCTCGAAGCGATGTTCTATTTTGCCGAGATCAAACGGTTGTCAATGTTGCATGGCCACGAACACCGCGACGTAGAGCCACAGGGCCACCAGAAACAGCCAGCTGGCGAAATACGCGCGCATGCGATACCGGACACGATTGGAACCCAGATGAATGTAGGTGTGCAGACACCGCATCGCGACGTAGCCCCACGCTAGCGCTAACACGACGGCGCCTGTCACGCCGGCCACCATCGCAGTGAGGCACCCCGCGTAAAAAATAGTGGGCGCCTCGAACAGGTTGGTGAAATGCCGGGCCGGCTTGGCGGCAAATTCGGGTTCCGGGGAACCTTGGAACACTCTGAAGTAACTCACCGGGGCTAGGCCTTCGCGAACCATTCGGACCCGGGATCGAAACAACACGATGAGGACGCCACAGGTGAGCAGCACCAGCGCCAGCATTGGGTAGACGAGACTGAGTTCAGACATGAGGTCACGGCTCCTTGAGGTCACGAAAGGGTCTTGTGCCGCATTTAGTTTAGGGGCGGCTCACCGTCTCAACCACCAAAACAGGGGATTTCCATGAATGGACGTATGTTGAAATCGGGGCTGGCCGCGCTCGCACTGGCGACGCTCGGCGGTAGTTTGATGGCACATGACGAGGGCGATCGCGAACGTGACAGGTTCGCGGTCCGGGCCGACCTGGAGGGCTTCCAGGAAGTGCCGGCCATATCCACGGTTGCCTCGGGCCGCTTCCGCGCGTGGGTCGACACCAAGGCAAACACGATTACCTGGAAGCTCAGCTACCAGGGACTCGAGGGCGACGTGCAGCAGGCCCATGTGCATTTCGGCCAGTTGAGTGTCAACGGCGGCGTCAGCTTCTTCCTGTGCAGCAACCTGGGAAATGGCCCGGTTGGCACACAAGCCTGCCCGGTCGGCCCGGCGGAACTCACAGGGGTCATCGCCGCCGAACAGGTAGTCGGTCCCGCTGGTAGCGGTATCGAGGCTGGCGCCATGGCCGAAATAGTGGCGGCCATTCGAAATGGCACGGCCTACGCGAACGTCCACTCGAGCAAGTGGCCGACCGGCGAAATCCGCGGTCAGCTGCACTAGTCAGGGCCTAATGGCCACCGGCCTGCGCCCCGAAAGGGTGCTGGCCGGGGCCTCCCTTACAATTTCGCGCAGAAGTTGTCGCCTCCGCCCTAGGATTCCTGTACCGTCGCCGCCGGCTTGCAGATTCTTTCGTCGATACGACTCCGTATTCACGGCGCCGCTAACCCCAAAGATCCCGCGACCAGCAGACAGGGCTTGACCTGTCACCGTGTTCAATTTTTGTGAGTGATTCTTGTGACGAAACTTTACGTTGGAAATCTGCCTTTCTCTGCCACCGAAGATCAGGTGCGCGCCCTCTTTGCAACCCACGGCACCGTTGACAAGGTGTCGCTCGTGAACGATCGCGAGACCGGCCGCCCGCGCGGTTTCGGTTTCGTTGAAATGCCGAATGCCGATGCCACCCGCGCCATGCAGGCGCTCGATGGCAAAGACTTCGGTGGTCGTCCGCTGAAGGTCAATGAAGCCCAGGAGCGCGAGCGCGGCGCCCCGCGTGGCAACTTCGGTGGTGGTGGTGGCGGCGGCCGCGGCCGCTTCTAAACCACGAAGCAATCGAAATTGAGCGGCGCCCTGGTGGCGCCGCTTTTTTTTGCCTGCCGGAATTTACTCCGCGAGAAGCGCGCGCCCTATCCCAACTACCGCCTCGGGCGAGGCGTCGTAGATCTCGGCGCGCAGCCTGCCCTGCTTGTCGAGAGCGAAGAGCCGGCTCGAGTGCTGCACGGCGTATTCGCCATCCTTGGGCGGATCCTTGAAGAACGGCGCCGAGAAACGCAGCGCGAGATTGCGCACCTGTTCAGCCGGTGCGGTGAGGCCGACGAATTCCGCCGGGAAACGCTTCAGATAGTCCTTCATCACGACCGGGGTATCGCGTTCGCCATCCACACTGATGAATGCGATGCGCAATCCGGCGAGCTCTTTGGCCCGCGATGACTTGATCAGCGCCAGTTGCCGGAGCGTGGTCGGACAGACATCCGGGCAGTTCGTGAACCCGAAAAATACCAGCGTGGGAGCACCGGCCAGATCGCTGATGCGCCTGGGGCCTCCGTCCTGATCGGTCATCGCCAGGTCACCGACCGAGCGCGGCGTGTCCATCGTCATCACGCGGTCGAGCTTCGGCAGCGGCTTCGTTGACGCCACCGCCACGCCTGCGGACGCCACTAACAACGATGCCAGCAGCGTTGCGCGCATCGTCATTGCGCCACGATTGTCACGGACGTCGAACGCGCGCTCAGGTTGCCGGCCGCGTCATAGGCACGCACGTTGTAGCTGTAAGCCTTCCGGGCGACCGCCGACAGGTCAGTCCATGTCAGCGAACTGGTCCGCGTCATTTCCGTTCCGTTGCCGCTGCCCGTGGCGCGATAGACGATGTAGCCCGCCACCCCCACGTTGTCGGTGGACGACGTCCAGGTCAGACGCGGTTTGCCATTCGACAGCACGACGCTCAGGGAAGGCGTCGACGGCGGCTCCGAGGGCGTCACGGACCTCAACCCGCTCAACAGGCTCAGATTGCCGGCGGCGTCATACGCCTGCACGGAGTAGGTGTACTTAACCTTTTCCTGGAAATCCGTGTCGGTCCAGGTGCGCACCGCAGCCGTAGTCCTGGCAACTTCCGCTCCCTGTGTGCCATTGGTTGAGCGATAGATGATGTAACCGGCGACACCGATGTTGTCGGTTGATGCGTTCCACGTGAGGACTGGAACACCGGTCGCCTCCGAGGCAACCACGTTGGTGGGCTTCGACGGTAGCGTGGTGTCGCGCACCGTGAGGCTCCACGTGAATTGCTGGGACGTGGCGGCCAGCGCGTCGCGAGCCGTGACCGTGACGGTGTAGTTCCCCGCCGTGCCAGGTGTACCCGTGATGACACCCGTGGCGCTGTTGATCGAGAGCCCCGCCGGCAAACCGGTGGCGCTGAACGTCAATGCTTCTCCATCCGCATCACTTGCGGCAATGGCGAGGCTGACCGCGACACCGGTGTACCCGCTGCGATTTCCCGGGTTGGTCACCACCGGTGGGTTGTTAGGCAGCGGCGCGGAGGATTCCTGGCCGCCGATCTGCTCGACATACGCGACGAGGTTGGAAAGATCGGTGGCGCTCAGGCTGACGCCAGCATGCGCGGTGACCGCGGCCGCGATCGTCGGCGCGGAGCCGTCATGCAGGTACGGCGCCGTTGCCCACACGTCGCGCAACGTCGGCACATCGAGGCCGTTCAGCGGTCCGCCGAGACGGTTGCCGCTCGCGGGCTTGATCGTGCCGACATTCGTGAGGTTCGCCGCCGCGCTGAGGGTGAAAGACCCCCCGCCGTGACAGCTTGCGCAGTTCGAAGCGCGGAACACCTCGCGACCCGCCACTGCCGCCGCCGTGAGCGAACCATCAGCGTTGCGGTGCGGGCTGTTCGCGAATGTCGACAGCGATGCGACGTAAGCGGCGAGCGCGTCCAGGTCCGCGTTCACACCGGCCTTGGCGTCGCCCAGTGTCTGGGTGCGCGTGCCGGTATTGAACTCGGCATCACTCATCAGCCCGGTGCCGCCCGCCAGCGCGCGGATCTGCCCTTCGAAATCCTGCACTTCGTCGAAGTTGCCCGACCAGTGCAGGAACCCCTGCGCGCCGGATCGTCCGCGCAGGTTCACCGTGTTGCGCAGGCCTTCGCCCATGCCGGTGAGGTCCCAGGTGCGGCCGTCGCCATCACCGTCGTTGTGGCACGAAGCGCAGCTCATGTAAGCGTCGCGTGCGAGTCGCGTGTCGCGCGCATCGTAGAAGAACTGCTTGCCCTTCAATACCTGCGCCGTGAGCGACTCCGCCGCGACCGCGGACAACGTCGCCAGCTGCGTCACGTTCGATTCACCGAGCTCCACCAGTCGCGTGAGATCGAACACGCCAACGGTCCGGTCCATGAAATTGTTGACGTACAGGCGCTTGCCGTCGTCGGACACGGCCAGGCCCTGCGGAGCGCGGCCCACCGTGAAGCGGAAGATCTCGTACCGTCCTTGCGCATCGAGCAAGGCCACTTCGCGGCTGGTCTCGAGCGCCACGAACAGGTAGTTGCCGAAAGGATCGAACGCCGCCGCGCTCGCCACGCTCGCGTTGTCGAGGTCGACACGCGAGCCCAGGTCCTCGGCGCCGGCGCCGAGATCGATACGTGAAGCGATTGCGCGCACCGTGTTCTGGAAGTTCAGGTTGGCGCCATTGCGCAGCGTGCCGCGCGCGACGTTGTCCTGCTTCGAGGGCACCCAGGCGCTCAAGCCATCGGGCGACAGCGCCACGGCGCCGAGATAGTTAGGCACGCCGCTGCCCTGGATCTCGAAATCCGGTTTATTACTGTTTGCCAGCGTGATGGTGTTCGATACCGTCATCGAGTCCGCCGACACCACGACCAACTCGCCACCCGCGCCCGCCGGCAACACCTGCGCCGTGGATTCTCCCGGCAGCGGCGGCGTGATGAAGCGCGAGACGTACACGAGGGTTCCGTCCGCGGTCACCGAAACGTGCCGCGGGTTGCGGCCGATGCTCGCGGTGGCGAGGATTGCTCCCGTCGACGCATCCAGCTTGAGCAATGCGCTCTTCGCTTCGAGCGCAACGAACGCGAATCCGCCGGTGGGCGCGAACGCGATGCCGAAGGGCTGCGAGGCGTACGGCAATACCACCGTCTGCGAGACGGTCAAGCGTCGAAGGATCGATGACGCTGATGGTGGCGGCATGCTTGTTGGTCACCCAGACCGAGCCGTTCGGCGCCACCGCCAGCGTGCGCGGACCTGCGCCCACCGCGACTTCAGCGAGTTTTGCGTTGGTCGCGGCGTTGAACACCGAAACCGTGTTGTTGTCCTGGTTCGCCACCCAGACGCGGCCCGCGTTGCCATCGAACACGATGTTGCTGGACATCGGCTGGCCGGTTCGCCGTGAGCGGCGCGTGTACGACCTGCGTGACCGTTTCCGATTGCGCCGGATTTCCATCCGACGAGGCCGTCACGGTGACGTAGTAGATGCCCGGCGTGGCAAACGTATGCGTGATCAAGCCTGAGCTCGAGTACGGCGACGCGGGCGTGCCGTCGTCGAATAACCAGCTATAGAGAACGTTCGAGCCGTTGTGCGTCGTCGCCGTATACGTCACCGGCTCGCCGGTGATTTTTGGCGTGGCCGGCGTCAGCGGATCGAGCGTGAACGGCGGCCGCGTCGTGACGGTCCAGGAGAAATTCACGCTCGCGCTGACCGTGCCGTCGGACACACTGATTCCGACGGCGTAGTCGCCGGCCTGGACGGGCGCGCCGGTGATGCGCCCGGTTCCGGAATCGAGGCTGAGCCCGGCGGGCAGGCCAAGGGAGCTGAAGGTGAGCGGATTGCCATCGGCGTCCGAGGCGCTGATGGTCAGATCGACCGCCGATCCAGCGATGGTCGACTGGCTGCCCGGATTCGCAAGGCTGGGCGGTGAATTCACGAATGTCGCTGCCGCCTGGCGGCACTGCACACCAAAGTTGTCTATCCAACTACCCGAGCGGCCGTAGAGCGCGTAGCCCGGGTTGTTGGTGCCGCAACGCCACGGGCCAACCGCCGTACCGGTGTCGGGACCGACCGCACCCAGGAACGCGCCATCGCCCGTCAGCTTGCCGCTGGACGTCAGCGACTGGCATTCGAGATCGATCTGATTGACGTACTGCGCGGCGCGGCCGCGGAAGCCGCTGATGGCGGAGTTGACCGGGCACATCTTCGAGTAGCTGGTCGCACCCGCGTTGCCGGTGATGCCGCGCGCCACCGGCGTGCCGAGCCACTGGCCGTTCTGGTTCACGCGCACGCACAACGGGCTGACCTGCTGCACGTAGGTCGCCGTCGTGCCGTTCATGCCGACGAGCACCTCGTCCGCGGCGCAGGCGAGCATGAAGGCGCCGCCGCCTGTGCCGCCTGCCACCGGCGTTTGGTCGGGGACCGGGGGGACCGGCAAATCCACCGTCGTCGATGCCGACGCGCACCATGCGCGACACCGACGGCACCCCCTGCTCGTTGAGCACGAACAGCATGTAATAGCCCGGCGGCACATCGCCGGCGCGCGAGGGCAGCTGCGCGGTAAGCAGTCCGCCGTTCGCCGTGAACGGTAGCTGCAAGAAGCGCTGATCCATGTTGAAGCTGTGCGTGACCGAACCGGTCTTGATGAAAGAGACTCGGCTCACGTTGCCGGCGCCCGCAACACCGACCTGGAAACTCGCGCCAGGCAGCACGGTGTCCGGAGCCGAAATGATCTCCGGTCGCGCGGCGCGCGCACCCGCGGCGTCGAACAGGTAAGGCGGGTAGTAAATTTCGGCGTTGAGGTTCCTCAGCGGGCCGGGCGCGCCGCCGCCCGCGATCAAGACGGAGGCATCGGGCAGCAACAGCGCCGATCCGTGATACAGGCGTGCATTGACGGCCGAAGCTCCCACTGTCCAGGTCCCGGTGGCGGGGTTCCACATCTCGGCACTGTTGTTCACGCCGGTGAGCTGGTTTTCAACCGAGCTGCCGCCAGTGCCCAGCACCTTGCCGTCGGGCAATACCGTGGCGGACACCCACTGGCGCTGCGTCGACATCGACTGCGTCGATGTCACTACCGGCTGTGCGCCATTGATGTCGATGACCAGCGCGGCACTCGACGCGCCGCCCATCTGGATGATGCGTCCCGGCTGGAACATCGCGGCACTCGCGGTCCAGCTCGTAGCGCCGGGCAACTGGCCGACGGGCGTCAGCAAGCCCGCCCCGCCCGGCGTCACGTAGTACATCTTGCCGCTGTTGTCGAAGCCGAAGATGCGTCCGTCCGGCGCGAGGAAATTGCGCGGAAACGTGGCGGAATATCCGCCGGTGTTCACGTTCGACAGCAGCCGCAATCCGCCCGCGGTATTGCGGATTTCCGGCAAGTCGCCGCCGCCGTTGCCACCCTGCACGTAGATCTCGCCGTTCAACAGCGTTGTCGAGGTCGAGTACCAGCGCGGCCGGTTGAGGTTGTTGCCGCGCGCCAGCGAATTGGTCGCCGGGCTGAAGACGTTGCTGTTGTTGTTGCCCGTGTTGGTGGTCGCGCCGTTGACGTAGTTGTCACCGCCGGCGATGAAGATGTCGCCGCTCAGCGCCATGATCACCTGCGAGCTGCAGAAGATGTCGGTGCCGGAGATGTTAGGCATCGTCAGGTGGCCACCGCCGGTGGTTCCGGCGTTCGGATCCCAGACGTCGTAGATGAAGAACCCGGTCTGGTTGCCGTTGCCGTCCGTGCCGTAACTCAGGATCCGGCCGTCTGGCGTGAGGATCATGTGGGCCGCGATGAGCGGCCAGTTGAACGGTGGCGACCATGCGCCACGAACGTTGTCGGCGAGGGTGGCCGACGAAAAGGCAAAAGCACAGAACGCCGCCGCGAGACGGAAACGATTCGACATGGAGAGACTCCGAATCTTTTTATTTTCTGATGGAGGCCTCTTCTTCGAGGCTCATTTTGGAAAGAGCCTAACAGAGTCGCGGCGTCGCACCAGCCGCACGACCGATGCTGGCGGGGCGAGTGTGAAGTTGTGCCGTTCTGCGGTGGAGCGCGACTGGAGGGTCACAGTTGGCGTGTGACGCATCTCGCAGTTGCGTCACGCTGAACGAACCGCGGGCTTACGCGGCATCCCCTTGCGTGCTGTGAAAACCCGCTACGGCACCAGCACCAGCGTGGTCACGCTGTTAGCCGGCATCGAGTACTGGAAGGCATTGGTCAGCGTTATGTTGATGTCGGGCAGCATTCGCTGCGGCACCGAGTTGGCGCTGGTCAGCGCGTACACCTGCGCAGTATGGAACTGCGTGGCATGGGTGACGGCGATCCCCGCGGTCAGGACGCCGCCGGTCTTGTTGATAGCCACGACGACCATGCGTGCGGCATTGCCGGCATCCACGCTGGCATAAACCGAGGTGTTGACGGGATCGCTGTTGGTCGCGCGGATGCTGGTGTCGCCGAAGCTTCCATTCGTGCCGTCGTAGTTGCGGAATGCATCGAAGCCACCGTAGATGAAGTCTGTTGTTCGACTCCAGGCGCCACAACGTGGCGGCGTACAACCCTTCCCGGCCGAAAATGCCGAGCACGTCGGCCTGCGCGATCGCGCCGGAGATGTGATTGGCGCCGCCGTAGTTGTATTCGGTGATTCGCGAGCTTCGTGCCCGGATAGTTAGTGGTGATCTTGCCCTTGAGTCGCGGCAGCAGGTTGATGCGCCTGGCTTGCCGAGCGACTGCGCATCCAGCTGTTCTCGCGTACGTGCTGATCCCACAAGCTGCGCGGGGCAGCGATGCGCGCGGCGACCACGCCGTCTCGATTGTTGTTGTCGGTGATCCGGCAGCCGTCCATCGGATTGCCGACGCAGGCGCCACGTGCCTCCGGATACCAATGCACGTCGAGCGCATCGACCAGGCGACGGCCGGTGGTCACTTCCGCCGCCGACATCTGCTGCAGATAGAAATTGAGGAAATCGCGGCCTGCGGCATCTGGCTGCGTCCTGAAGATCGACATTACCACTCCAACCGTAATTCACGGGCCCGAAGATCTGCACGGTGGGAGTCACATCCTTCGCCGCGCTCGCATAGTCGACGGTTCGCTGCACCATCTCGGCGTAGGTGATTGTCGTGCCGGCCTGTGATCGCGACGGGTCTGGCGTCGCCGCGCAGACGTGCGTGCGTGCTTTGCCCAGAGATCCACCTCGTTGTCGAGATTGATCATGATTGGATTCGTTCGGTCGACGCGAATGCGCCCGCGTAGGTCTTGTCGAGGAAATTGACGTACTCGTCCTGGTAGACGAAGTCGATCGGTCGTGATCCGGCGTCAGCACGAACAGCTGGCCTTTGCGCGGCGAACTCCGGGAAGCCGTACGTTGCCAGGTAGTTAGGTCCGCTGACGTCACGTCTCCTTGTCGGCACCATTTGTCTGCGCTCACGTGGCCGATCAGTCGGCATCGTGACGAGCATGCCCGCTCCGGCGTTGCGTGCCGCTTCGAGGCCCGGCGCCACGGCGCCATTCGGACGTGCGCCACCACCGAGAAAGGTGTCGTTCTCGATTCTGAAGTCCGCACCGGCATTGCTGGCATTGGTTTCCCAGTTGTAGGCCGTCATGCGGTTGCCGCCCGAGCGCGACAGCGTCAGATTCGTCGGCCGTACGCGCATCCCAGCCGTTGATCCCGTAGATGAAGCGCGAAATCGCGCGAACGTCCTGCGAGCTGTCGATGGCGAAGGTCACTTGGCTCACCGGCGGCGCGGTAATCGCGAACGCGGAGCTCGTGGCTTCCGTGGCGTTGGTGGCGGTGAAGCGCAGCTGATAGCCGGTTCCCGCCGTGTTGATGCCGATATTTGTAAACGTTGCGATGCCTGCGACGGCGGTTGCCGTGGTCGTGCCAGTGAGTGCCGCGCCCGCAACACCAGTGCCAGCGACGATCGATACCGTGACGACTGTGGCGTTGTCGGCGGCGTCGGTAACACCATTGCTTCGCACCTGAACGACGGGCTGCGTGGCGAACGCCACGGAGGGCGCCGCGCCCGAGGGCTGGGTCGCGACAAACAGCGTGCGCACTGGCGGCGGAGTGCCGCCGCTGCTGCTGCTACTACTGCTACTGCTGCTTCCGCCTCCTCCACCGCCGCAGGCCGAGAGTGCCGCGAGCATCACGAACAGCACCGTCCGGAAAACAGACATCAAACTCATTGGAACCCCCTGTCGAAGGGGGTAACCATAGCCGCGGATTCAGCGGGCAAACAAACTGTTTCAACGCTGGTGTGCGAGAAGGATCACACTTTCAGCCGCATTTTCAGATGTCCGCGCGACATTCCAGACATGGGCGAGTCATCGCGAGCGGCCGGATGTTTCAAGTACACCCGGCCGCTGCGAAACTTTACTTGGCCGCGGGCGCCGGCGGCGCGGCCTGCTTCTTCGCGGCACCCGCGAAGTCGCCAGCTTTCACGATCGTGAACTTCGACGGATCGAGATGACGCTTGAGTGCCGCGCGAATCTGCGGGCCATCGAGCGCCATGACTTTCTTCTCGAATTCCGCATCCCACGCGAGCGTACGACCGATGAAGAGGAAGCTCGCGAGGTTGCCGACGAGCTCGTTGTCCTGGGCCCGCGCCACGCTGCGCGATTGCAGCCAACCGGACTTGGCGAGGTCGATCTCTTCCTTGGTGAAGTCTTCGGCTAGCACGCGCGCAATTTCTTCGTTGAACGCCTGCTGCAGTTTCGCGAGGTTCTCCGGTGCATAGATGGCGTACGTGAAGAAAAGGCCGGCCTTGTCGAAATTGTCGCCGGTCAGCTGCGAACCCACGCCATAACTCAGTCCATCCTTGCCGCGGATGCGCGCCATGAGACGGGAGTTCAGGAACCCGCCACCCAGCATGTAGTTGCCGAGGATCAGCGCCGGATAGTCCGCGTCGTCGTCGCGCAACGGGAGGTTCAGGCCGGCGACGAAGAATGCCTGCGCCTTGTCAGGCGTCTCGATCGAGGTCTCGAGCGGCTTGACGTCGAAGAACTCGTTCCCGACGCGCTTGAACGGCTTCGGGTTCTTCCAGTTCCCTAACAACTCTGCCACCTGCTTCGCGATGGCGGCGGCGTCGAAGTCGCCGACGGCCGCGAACTCCGCGGGCTGTGCGCCGAAGAAATTGCGATGGAACTGCACCACCTGCTCGCGCGTGACCGCCTTGACCGAGGCAATGCTCTCGTCGATGGTCTCGACGTAGCGGATGTCACCCTTGGGATAGGGGTTGAGGTGCTTGCGGAACTGCGTGAAGGCCAGCGCCGACGGATCGCTGCGCTGCTGCTCAATGCCTGCGAGCCACTCGGCGCGCATCAGCTCGAGCTCCTTGGGATCGAATGCCGGTTCGCGCACGACCTCGGTGACCAGCGCGAGCACCGCAGGGAGGTTCTCGCGCGTCGTCTCGATGGAAGCGTATTGGCCAGAACCCCAGGAATTGATGTTGACTCGTGCCTTGAGCCGATCGAACTCATCCGACAGCTGCTGGCGCGTGTGCTTGAGCGAGCCGCGCATCAGCATCGCGGTCGTCATGCCAGGCGTCGATCCGAGGTTCTTGAGGCTGGCTTCATCGCCGAAGCGAAGCGACAGCGCCGCGAACACCGCGCCACCGCGCGTCTTCTTGGGCAGCAGCGCGAGCTGGAGGCCTCCGGGCAATTTCGAGCGCGTGGTGCGCGCCTCGATGTTGGCAGGTGTGGCGTCGAAGGCTTCGCCTGTGTCCTTGGCCGCATCGCCCTTGTAGTCCTTGACCAGCGCGACGACGTCGGGCGCCTTCGGCATTTCTGCGCGATCGGGTGTCTTCGTGGGGTAGAAGAGCGCAGTCGTGCGGTTGGATTGTTTGTAGTACGCCGCCCAGACGCGCTGTACGTCGGCCGTCTTCACGGCACGCAGGCGATCACGATTCACGAACATCAGCCGCCAGTCACCCATGCCGGCCCAGTCGCTCAGCGCGAGGCCGACGTTCTCCGAGGAATTCAGCTGAAGCTCGATCTGCGTGAGGATCTGGGTGCGCGCGCGCTCCACTTCTTCATCGGTGACCGGCTTCGCCGAAGGCTTCTCGGCAATGGAGATGAGCTGCGCCAGCACCGGCTCGAGCGGCTGACCATCGCGCACCTGCGCGAAGAAGCCGGCCATCCCCGGGTCATGGATCTGCAGGCTGGCCGGGAAAACGGCGGCCGCCTTGCCGGGTTCCACGATGGCCTTGTGCATGCGGCCCGCCGGCGTGTTGCCCAGCACTTCGTTGAGGATCTGAAGCGGTGCGCTGTCGTCATGCGGGCCGGCAGGGATGTGATACGCCGTGCCGCACCACTGCACGTCACCGACGCGGCGCAGGACTACCTGGCGCTCGCCGTCCTGCGTCGGCTCGAGCGTGTGCAGCTCGGGCAGCACGCGGGCGGGACGCGCAATCTTTCCGAAATACTCGTTGACCATCGTAAGCGTGGGAGCTTCTTCGAACTTCCCGGCCACGAGCACGATGGCGTTGTCCGGCTGGTAGTAAGTCTTGTAGAACGCCTGCAGCCGCTCGATGGGCACGCCCTCGATGTCGGAGCGCGCGCCGATCGGCGTGTTGGCGTAGTTGTGCCAGTCGTAGGCGACGGACAGCAGCCGCTTGAACATCACGCTGACGGGCTGGTTCTCGCCGCCTTCGTATTCATTGCGCACCACGGTCATCTCGCTGTCGAGATCCTTCTTGGCGATGAACGAATTGACCATGCGGTCGGACTCGAGGTCGAGCGCCCATCGCAGGTTCTCCTCGGTGGCGTTGAAAGTCTCGAAGTAGTTAGTGCGATCCCAGGAAGTGGTGCCGTTGGGACGCGAGCCGTGCGAACTCAGCTCGTTTGGAATGTCCTTGTGGTTCGTCGAGCCCTTGAACACCATGTGTTCGAGCAGGTGGGCCATGCCAGTCTCGCCGTAGTTCTCGTGGCGCGAGCCGACGAGGTAGGTGACGTTGACCGTGAGGGTCTGCTTGGTCTGGTCCGGGAACAGCAGCACGCGCAGGCCGTTCGCCAGCCGGTACTCGGTGATGCCTTCCACGGTGGTGATGCGATCGGGGGCGGCGGGAGCCGCCGCCGGCGGGGGCGCCGGTGGCGTCTTGGGTTTCTTGGCAGCCCATGCAGGTGCGGCGAGCGCGGCGCAAATCACGATAAAAACGGAAAGACGCTGGTTCATCGGCATGACGGGTGCTCCCCTGCACTCTCTGGAAGGTGCGCGAGTGTAGCCGAAAAAATCTATCTATAGCCGCGTGCCTGCAGCGTGAATAGTTTGGAGTAGATGCGGTCTTCCTTCATGAGCGACTCGTGATTGCCGCGCTCGACGATGCGGCCCTGGTCGAGCACCACGATCTGGTCGGCCATGCGCACGGTCGAAAACCGGTGCGAGATGACGATGGCGATGCGGTTGCCCATGAGCGAACGGAAGTGCTCGAACACTTCCGCCTCGGCCGCCGCATCCATCGCGGCGGTGGGCTCGTCGAGCACCAGGATGTCGGCGTCGTTGCGCATGAACGCACGTGACAACGCGATCTTCTGCCATTGGCCGCCCGAGAGCTCCCGGCCGTCCTTGAACCACTTGCCGAGCTGCGTGTGGAACCGCAGCGGCATGGCATCGATGAACGGCGCGGCTTTTCCCGAGTTTGCGGCTTCCTTCCAGCGCGCCTCATCGTCGAAGGCGCGCACGTCACCCGCGCCGATGTTTTCGCCCACCATGAGTTGGTAGCGCACGAAGTCCTGGAAGATAACGCCGACGCGGCGGCGCAACACGGTGGTGTCCCATTCCTGCAAGTCACGACCGTCGAGCAGCACCCGACCATGGGTGGGCGTGTACAGGCGCGTCAGCAGCTTGATCAGGGTGGTCTTGCCCGAGCCGTTTTCTCCGACCAGCGCCAGGCTCTCGCCGCGCTTGATCTGCAGGTTGACGCCGGTGATCGCCACCTTGTCGGAGCCCGGATAACGAAACTCCACGTCTTCGAACTGCACGCCGGCGGTCGGATCCGGCCCGCTGACCGCCGTGCCGCCGCTCTGCTCGACCGGCTGCTCGAGATATTCGTAGAGCGTGGATAGATAGAGGTTGTCCTCGTACATGCCGCCGATGGCGCCGAGGCTCGCGGTCACCGCGGCCTGCCCCTGGCGGAACATCATGATGTACATGGTCATGTCGCCGAGCGAGATCAGGCCGCGCGCGGCTTCGATGGCACACCAGGCGTAGGCGCTGTACAGGGCCGCGATGCTCACCAGCGTGAACGCGAATCCCCAGGTCTCGCGACGCACCGTGAGATTGCGATCCTTCTCGTATAGTCCCTCGTAGATAGCCTTGTAACGACCCAGGAACAATGCGCCCAAGTCGAAAAGCTTGACCTCCTTGACGTGATCCTCGCGCGCGATCGCCGTTTCGAGGTAGGTCTGCATGCGCGTCTCGGGCGCTCGCCAGCGGAAGAGCCGGAACGCATCGCCCGAAAATTTCGTCTCGGCAAAAAACGCCGGCAAGCCGCCAAACAATAGAATGAACACCGCCCACGGCGAGAACCCGGCGAGCAATACCGCAAAACTGGTGATGGCGATGGCGTTCTGGAACAGGCCCGACGTGCGCATCACCAGCGACAGCGGCCGGCTCGAAGCTTCGCGGCGCGCGCGCGTCAGCTTGTCGTAGAACTCGGAGTCTTCGAAGTGCGTGAGGTCGAGCGTGAGCGCCTTTTCGAGGATGAGCACGTTCACCCTGTTCGAGAGCTTGGCCTTGAGCAACGCCTGGCACAGGGTGATGCCGCGATGCGCGGCGGTGATGAACACCAGGATGGCGGCCTCGGCCGCCACCCACCAGACCGTGGGCATGATGTCCATGGTCACGTTGGCCGCGTTCGCACGTGTGGCCCAGTACACGCTGTCGACGATGCGCGCGCCCACCCAGGCGACACCCGAAGGCAGCACGCCCGCTAGAACGGTGCAGAAGGCGAGCAGGAACG
The DNA here is from genome assembly GCA_963736955.1 of uncultured Pseudomonadota bacterium. Classification (GTDB taxonomy): domain Bacteria; phylum Pseudomonadota; class Gammaproteobacteria; order Steroidobacterales; family Steroidobacteraceae; genus CADEED01. The sequence goes on along the minus strand of CAVTQT010000007.1, from coordinate 30,790 downwards.
ACAGCGGCTTGCTCGTGCTCCAGAGCAACTCGAGCGCGCGCTTGCTGTATTTGAAGACCCCGAAGAACTGTCGCGGTGAGTTGAGAACTTCGCCGTGAATTTCGGGTTGTTTCGCGAGTCGGGGCTTGGCGGTCATCTGCCGGCGAAGATTACCGTGAATCGATGCGGAAAGGCGTCAGTGTGAGACCACAGGTGACGAGGTGGCGGCCGCAGGCAGCCGGTAGTGGCCGATGACCGTGAAGCGGAACAGGATGTCCTCTTCCCGGGCGCCTGAGCCGATGTTATGCACCGCCAGCGGCGCTCCCGCGACACTCTTCCGGTCGGTCACGACGCCGATATGCAGAATCCCGCGACCGAGATCCCACGCCACGATGTCGCCGGGTAGATAGTCGGCGGCAGCGGAAGTCAGCGGCGTGGCGTAGCCGGCACGCCGAAAGAAGGCCATGAGATTGGGGACACGACGGTGGTCGATGTTCGGATCGGGCCGGGCGAGACCCCACCGGCGCTGATGTGAATATGCGTCCCAGTGGGCCTTGATGTCCTCGTGGACCCGCTGCTGCAGATCGATGGCGCGCGCGACCCGCAATGCGCGCACAATCACGTCGGTGCACACCCCTCGATCGGCAGGGACATCCCCACCGGGATAGGCGAGACTTCGGTAGGCGGGATCGTAATGGATCGTCACCCCGATCTGGCTGCGCGCGGCGGCGACGATGTCCGCATTGCCGCCGTGGGCGATCGGGGCAAACAACCAGGCGGCAACGGCCGCGAACAGGACTGCGCTTCTCAAGCGAAACCTCCGGCGAAAGTTTCCGGGAGGGGTCATGGGCAACGCAAGCGCGGGTTAATCGCGATTCAGGAAAACTCGGCTGCGTACCCCCATTGGGTCATTGGCCGGTGGCGGAGCTTCCGATATCTTCGCGCTCCATGTCTGTCCTCACAGTTGCGGGTCTTTCCAAGACCTACGCCTCCGGCTTCCACGCGCTCAAGAACGTCGATCTCGAGATCCGCCGCGGCGAAATCTTCGCGCTGCTCGGGCCCAACGGCGCCGGGAAGACCACGCTGATCAACATCGTGTGCGGCATCGTCACCGCGTCCACGGGCAGCGTCTCGGCCGATGGCCACGACATCGTGCGCGACTTCCGCGCAGCGCGCGCCAAGATCGGCCTCGTGCCGCAGGAACTGACCACCGACATGTTCGAGACGGTGTGGAACACACTCACGTTCTCGCGGGGTCTGTTCGGCAAGCCCCGCAATCCGGCCATCATCGAAAAAGTCCTGCGTGACCTTTCGCTCTGGGACAAGAAGGACGCGAAGATCATGACGCTCTCGGGTGGCATGAAGCGTCGCGTGATGATCGGCAAGGCGCTCTCCCACGAACCCAACATCCTGTTCCTGGACGAACCGTCCGCCGGCGTGGACGTGGAACTGCGCCGCGACATGTGGGAGATGGTGCGAAAGCTGCGTGCCAGCGGCGTCACCATCATCCTCACCACGCACTACATCGAAGAAGCCGAAGAGATGGCCGACCGCATCGGCGTCATCAGCAAGGGCGAGCTGATCGTGGTCGAGGAGAAGGTGGCGCTGATGCGCAAACTGGGCAAGAAGCAGCTCACGCTGCAATTGCAGGCGCCACTGGCCGCGATTCCCGCGGCGCTCTCCGGCCTGCCGCTCGAACTCGCCAAGGAGGGCAACGAACTCGTCTACAGTTTCGATACCCAGGCCAGCGAAACCGGGATCGCCGGGCTGCTGCGCAAACTCAATGAACAAGGCATCGAGTTCAAAGACCTGCACACCGCGGAGAGTTCGCTCGAAGACATTTTCGTGAACCTGGTGAGGTCGCGCCCATGAACTTCCACGCCGTCCAGGCTATCTACCGGTTCGAAATGTCGCGCACCTGGCGCACGCTGTTCCAGAGCATCGCGACGCCGGTCATGACCACCTCGCTGTATTTCGTGGTGTTCGGCTCGGCGATCGGTTCGCGCATGATGAACATCGACGGTGTCAGCTACGGCGCATTCATCGTGCCGGGGCTCATCATGCTCACCGTGCTCATGGAAAGCGTGTCCAACGGCTCCTTCGGAATCTACATGCCGAAATTCGCCGGAACCATCTACGAGCTGCTGTCGGCACCCGTCGGGCTCACCGAGACCTTGTTGGGTTATTCCGGCGCCGCGGCGACCAAGTCCGTCATTCTCGGCATCGTGATCCTGGTGACGGCGCGACTGTTCGTGCCGTTTTCCATCGAACATCCGTTCTGGATGATCGCGTTCCTGGTGCTCACGTCAGTTACGTTCGCGCTGCTTGGCTTCCTGATCGGCATCTGGGCTGATAGCTGGGAAAAGATCCAGATCGTGCCGATGATGGTCGTCACGCCACTGACCTTCCTTGGCGGCAGCTTCTACTCGATTTCGATGCTGCCTCCGATCTGGCAGAAGATCACCTTGTTCAACCCGGTGGTCTATCTGGTGAACGGCTTTCGCTGGAGCTTCTACGGCGTCTCCGACGTGAACGTGGTCCTGAGCTTCGGCATGACGGTCGGTTTCATGCTGTTGTGCCTCGCGGTGATCCATTGGATGTTCCGCACCGGCTACAAATTGAAGAATTGAGAGGCGGCGTAGGCAGCGGTGCCCCAGCGATCGCACCCGCATAGGGTTGAGCTCGCTTTTCGCCGGGCCCTTCGATGATTGGGTGTCGCTAGTTTGCTGGCCGCCGCCACACGCGATGACGTCTTGGCGCGGTTGGAGTCGGGCGATGGCGAAGAGTCCGCTTGAAGCGGGGAGGCGGCTTCGTGCCTAACGAGGTTACGTGCCCGGCCCGCTCACTCAACCCTATGCGGGCACGCTCGCTGGGGCGCAGACGTCATCGCACCGCGTCCCCATTTCCCGCTGAGTTGGAAAAGAGAAGAGACGCACGGTCTGAGGTCTTCTCTTCCCCAAGCCGGGGAGTCACTCCGCATTTCTCTTCGAATAGGACCGCGGTTCGTGGGAGAAAGGGCGAGCGAGCGGTGTCCATGCAGGGACGAGTGAGCGGGCCGGGCACCTGACCTCGTTAGGCACGAAGCCGCCTCTCTATTTCAAACGGACTCTTCGCTGACGTCTCACCCCACTGCACGAGGACGTCATCGCGTGTGGCGGCGGCCCAAAATCTTGCGAATCCAATTGAGCGAAGGGCCCGGCGAAAAGCGAGCTCGTCCCTGCATGGGCGCCGCTCGCTCGCCTCCTCTCCAACGAGGTGCGGCCCTTTTTGCTAGGAAATGGGGAGTGTCCCCAAATAATTAGGGGTGGCTCCGCACCACAAGGCGGAACCACCCCCAGGCTCAACAGGGTGCCGAACCGCAAAGCGGATCCCGGCAACCCGATACGAAACTTCAGGCGCGTCTGCCTCCGACGAGCAGCAGGCCGGCCCCAATGACGATTGCGCCGACTCCGGCCCACACAGGCACGTTCACGGTTTCCTTGTCGGTGACCGACATTTCAATCGGGCCCACCTTCGCGTCGTGCGTTTCCTTGGTGTAGCTGAATTTGCCGTAGGCAAGTCCTAACACTCCGGCGACGATCAGAACGATGGCGATGATCTTGGTGGAACTCATTTTCGGGGTCCTTGCAGTGACTGGTGCCGGCCTGAATGTAGGCCGCCACCGACTGGGGACAGGTTGCGCCACGTACTGCGTCGCAACCATCGCCGCGCATCCAGTCTGAAAGCCAGCGCAGTCCTACAAACCAAACCACCTGGCCAAACGCTCGCGCACCTGCTGGTTCGCGAAATAGCTGTGGTGGTGAACTTCCGAGCCCACGAGTTTGAGCGAGTCGGAAATATCGGCATCCACGTCATGGCAGCCCGCGCTCGGCACCACCAGGTCGTTCGACGCGGACGCGAAATCGTCGTACGCGTCGTTGGGGTGGCCATCGGTACGGTTGAAATCCGCGCTCACCGTGAACCACTCCTGCGCTCCGGCTACCAGAGCGCCCGATTCGCGCCGCGTCGCGCTCTGCGGCTGCAACGCTTCGATGCCGGGCAACGCAGATGCAACCTCGAGTGCGACGAAACGCAGCATGCACAACGCACCTTCGAGCGTGGCCTGCGCGACATTCGCGGAAACCCGGGCCAGCATGCCGACGTGGCCGTCGAGAAAGCGGATCAGGCTGGAGTGTTGCGCGAGCGCCGTGCCCTTGTTAGGCGTGCCGACGAGACACACCCGCCGCAGCGGCAATCGGCCGTCGGCGGCGAGCGAGCGCGCCAGTAGTCCGCCACGACCATGCGCCACGATGTCGATCGGTCCCGGCAACTGCGCCAGATGAGTAACCAGCCAATTCAGGTTGTCGTCGATACCGGCGGCCAGCGTGGGATGCGTGAAGGCCAGGCACCTGCCGCCATACGCCTGATGCACCGGCACGAAGGAAGGGTCGCCAATCCAGTCGGCGAATGCCGCCTGCGTCGTTGCGAACGTGTCGTGCAACAGCAGCAGCACCGGGCCGTCGCGGAGCGCACGCCAGTCGGGTGAAAGCCATTGGCTGTTACCACTGTACTGTGCAAGCTGGTTGGGGCGGCGCAAGCGTTCCCACCGGCCGGCGACCGCCAGCGCTCCGGACGCGAGCACCGGCTGTACCGGCCACATGAGCACGCGCAATACGCGACGTGTCGAGCCCTGCATCGCAATAGTTAGAGGAAAGGCTGCTTCGGTGTCGTCGCTCGAGGCTGGCAGCACGAAGCTCGATGCGCCGGTCTCGTCGGTCTGCAGCATCGCGTAGGCCACGCCACTTCGCCGCGGCACGATGACGCGGGGATGCGCGACCATCGCGCTGCGCGAGCGCAGTCCCAGCCCGCCAGGAACGGTGCGCGCCTCGAGGTTCAAGGTGAGCTGCGAGGCGAGCATGACTTCGGCGCCGGCCGCGGCCCCGACAAACGGCAAGTCATGGTCGCTTCCGGAGACGACCCCCGCCGACTGCTGCGTGAGCGCGCCGCGAAAGCCAGGTGCGAGCAGTGTAATGCTCGTCCCTGGCATCTGTTCGCGGGCGCGGGAACCCAGTATCCGTACTGTCGTCATCGGAAGGCCTGTCGAATTGACGGGGTCGCATTGAGACTAGTGCAACCGGATCCGAGTAGATAGCTGTCGATGATTGCCGACGATTGTCGACGGGACACGCATCGCGCTGCGGGCCCGGCCTAGGAAATCCCCTCGGCCGACTACTTAGCTACCGGCTCGCCGTAGCGGTTGTATTTGATCCGCGCTCGACAAGGTCGCCACCGGCTTCAGCGCGAGAAACACCAGCACCCCACCAGCCAGCAACCCCGCGAGAAAAAACAACGGCGACCGAAAACGCGAGCGCGGCGCAATCGCGGTCGGCTCGGGCGGCGGCTGCAGACGTTCCCATTCATCGATGACTTCGCGAGCTTCCGCTGCGCGCGCTGGATCGACGCGAACCTGATGGTCAAGCCCAATGGCAGTTCACCACCCGGACCTGCGAGAAATTCCCCGTCGACGCGCGCGCAAATTCCCGAGCGTGCAAGCAGGTCGCAGGTCATGTGCGCTTCGACGGCGAGCGTGCGCTCGTAGACTTTTTCGCGGAGGTCTTTCATGCGATGCGCTTGCCGGGCACTTGTTAGCGCAACCACCTGGACACGGCGAAAGACATCGAGACTGCACACGGGACAATAAGTATTTTTGCTTGCGTTAATCGAGGGAGAGTCGCATATCATCCGCCGCGCTCGACCGTATGGATTCGGATCTACTTCAGGGGGAAGTCATGAGCAATGTTCTTCGCGTGCTTCGGCGCGCCTCAATCCTTTTCACTCTCTTACTACTGCCCATCGCCAGCTTCGCTGGCTTTTCGGTTTCGAACGGGCAACTCGTCGACAACAACGGCACGCCTTTCATCATGCGTGGCGTCAACTATCCGTACACGTGGTTCCAGTCGCGGAACACGCAAGCCGATCTCGCAGCGATAGCGGCCACGGGTTCGAATACGGTACGCATCGTGCTCGCTACCGGCGGACAGTGGGCTCGCAACAACGGCACGCAGGTCGCGCAGCTCATCCAGTGGTGCAAGGACCTGAAGATGATCGCGGTGCTCGAAGTGCACGACTCCACCGGCTGGAGCGAGCAGACGACTGCCGTGCCGATCTCGAACGCCACGGCCTACTGGACCAGCTCGGACATCCGCGCCGCGATCAACGGCCAGGAAAACTTCGTGATCATCAACATCGCGAACGAGCCTTTCGGCAACACCACGACTGCTAACTACCTGCCCGACACGATTGCCGCGATCCAGGCGCTGCGCGCGGCGGGCCTCACGCACACGATCATGATCGACGGGGCCACCTGGGGTCAGGACTGGCAGAACACCATGCGCACGAATGCCATGCAGCTGTGGAACGCGGACACGCGCCGCAACCTGCTGTTCAGCGTGCACATGTACGAGGTGTACCAGTCGCTCGCGCCCATCCAGACGTACATGCAGGGCTTCGACGACATGGGGCTGCCGCTGGTCATCGGTGAATTCGGCCCGATCAACAACGGGCAGTTCGTCGACTCTGATTCAGTCATCGCGCAGGCGCAGCTGCGCGGCAATGGTTACATCGGCTGGTCCTGGTCGGGCAACGGTGGCGGCGGAACCGGTCTCGACATGACGGTCAACTTCGATCCCGCACAGCTCACGACCTGGGGCAACCGGATCGTGAACGGCACCAGCGGCATCCGCACGACCTCGGTGCTGGCCAGCGTGTTCGGTACGCCGACCAACAATCTCACGGTATCGCCGACAACGTTGTCGTTCGGCTCTGCGGCCTCCTCGTCCGCCGTCGCCGTGACTGCGAACGTGAGCTGGACGATCACCGATGATCAGACATGGCTGAGCGCATCACCCACCAGCGGCGCGAACAACGGCAGCTTCACGGTGAGCACCACTGCCAATACCGGCACGACGAGTCGCACGGGAACGGTCACGATCACTGGCGGCGGTCTCACGCGCACGGTTGCGGTGACGCAAGCTGCACCGACGGCTAACAACCTCACGCTGTCGCAGACCTCATTGTCGTTCGCCTCGGCTGCGGCCTCGTCGGCCGTCAACGTCACGGCAAACGTCAGTTGGACGGTGACCGACGACCAGACCTGGCTCAGCGCCTCGCCGACCAGTGGCAGCAACAACGGCAGCTTCACGGTAAGCGCCACCGCGAATACGGGCAGCACGAGTCGCGCGGGCACGGTAACAGTGACGGGTGGCGGACTGACACGCACCGTGGCGGTGACGCAAGCAGGAACGACGGCCAGCAACCTCACGCTGTCGGCGTCGACCTGGTCGGCGGCGGCGACGGCCTCGACTTCCGCGATGAGCGTCACCTCGAACGTGGCCTGGGGCGTGACTGACGATCAGACTTGGCTCAGCGCTTCACCCACGAGCGGTACCGGCAATGGCAGCTTCACATTGAGCGCCACGGCCAACACCGCGACGACCAGCCGCACGGGAACCGTCACGGTGAGCGGCGGAGGCATCACGCGCACCGTCGCGGTAACGCAGGCCGGATCCGGCGGTGGCACCGGCGGCACTTGTCCCAACCCGGTCACGTTCAGCGGAAACACCGGCAATTTCAACACCACAGGCGCGGCGTGTTATCGCACCAACGCCAACATCAACGGCTGGGGTTGCTACAACTTCGACGGCCGCACGCTGACCGTTGGTGGCGTCGCGCGCACCTGCGGGCAGATGCCGCTCACGCGCTCGGCGGACGGGTATTACTACTTCTCAGCGACCGCGGGCCAGTTCCCGTGGGCGGGTATATACGCCTGGTAAGTTGATTGGGGGCACGCGACTGGCAACAGTCGCGTTGCCCTCCGTCGGCGCCTGCTAGCGGAACCGCGCGCGGAAGTTAGGGATCGGCAGCCGCAAGCCAGCTTCGCTTCGCGGAGTTGGGCCGGCGGTTGCATGGTCGGTGAGCGCAGTCTCACGCGGCACCGCGTCCCCCGGAGCTGGCGGTGTCGCCGGCGTCGGTGGATTCGCGGGAGTTGACTGCTTCGGCACGGTAGGTGGAACTGCCGGCTCGGAGCTCCTTACCGCCACGCGTACGTTTTCCACGTCGGAGCCGACGAGCTCGACCGAAAAACCGTCGTCGCCGGCGCCCGTCAATATCACGTTGGTGCCTTCGCCCGCTTCGACATCGATTTTATGAGCACGCAATTGCGAGCTCAATGCGCGCTGGATATAGCGCGCAATGGAGCCTTCCTTCGCGCCAGACATGATGGGGACCGTGATGTCGACCGGGTTGGCGTCGCCCGCTGTCATCCGAAAATGCAGCGAGCCGGACGACGTGGCGTTGCCACTCGGCGCGATGTTCCACGCATTCGATACCGGCAAACTATTGGCAGCTGCCGCCATCTGTGCGATGGCGGCGATCGTGGCGATGAGCATGATGCGAATCTTCACCGCTTGCTCCGGGCAGGCGCGCCCCGGCGGATTCCGGGGCGCACCGACATTTCAGAAGACTATTCGCCTTCCACTTTGATATTGACGTTGCGCACGTTCGAATCCAGCAGCTCGAGCGCGAAGTCCGGCTGACCATCCTTCTTCTTGATGAGGATGTCCTCGCCGTCATCGACTTCGACGCTGTAGCGGTCCGGGCTCAACTTGGCGGCAAGCGCGTCGCGCACGTCCTTCGCGACATTGTTCTCGTCGCGACCGCTCTTGATGCCGACGCTCACGTCGACCGCTTCGCCCTGTCGAGGCGTAACCCGAAAAACGATCTCGCCCGTGGTCAGTGCCTGTCCGCTCATCTCGATGCGCCACTTGTTGGAAGTGGCCGAACCGCCGGCGTAACTGAGCGCCCCCAGCAGCAGCGTGGCGGCTACCGAGGTCGAAAAGGCAGAGAGCTTCGACATGGGAACTCCGGTTATCAATGATTGCGGAGGATCCTGCGCGCGACGCGGTTCCCTTGGCAGTAGGGAAAGACCGCAAGTGTCGTCGGCGAACTGGCGAGGGGGACTTCCGGATGGCGGACGAAATTGCCCGTCGAAACCTGGGTGGAGTCCGACAAAAAACAAGGCAGCCAGTCGGCTGCCTTGTAAATACGCGAATCATCTGCCGACGGCCTGATCCGTTCGTGCATGAGCCGAGCGGGGAACCCGGCGATGACCCGCGAGACTAGGGTTCTAACCCTCCCCAGGAATCAAGAATTCAACCGCACTTCGAGTCGCCGCAGTTCAGGCAGGTCATGCAGCCGTCCATCATGACGACGGCGGCGGTGCTGCACTTGGCGCAGAGCTGCGCACCTTCCGGAAAATGCGACTTGGCGAATGCGTCGGTCTGCTTGGTGCGCTGCTCGAACTCCGCCTTCTTCTCGGCGATGAGCTTTTTCTCGTTCTCGTCGAGCTCGGGCTTCTTGAGCAACCCGATGGTCTGCAGGTGCTTCTCGATGACGTAGCCCAGCTCGGCGATGATCGAGGGCATGAATTTTCCGCCCGACTGCCAGTAGCCACCGCGCGGATCGAACACGGCCTTGAGCTCGTCGACCAGGAAGGTGACGTCGCCGCCCTTGCGAAACACCGCGGAAATGATGCGCGTCAGCGCCACGATCCACTGGAAGTGATCGAGATTCTTGGAATTGATGAACACTTCGAACGGCCGGCGCTGCTCGTAAGGCGTGCCTTCGTTGAGCACGATGTCGTTGATGGTGACGTACATGGCGTGATCGGAGACCGGCGTCTTGATCTTGTAAGTGGAGCCCACGAGCATCTCGGGGCGCTGCACTTCCTCGGTCATGCGCACGACCTTCGAGGAGCGGCCCTGCTTGTCGTGCGTCATCTCGACGTTTGGCTCGAACTTCGCAACCGCCGCGGCTACCGCACTGGCCACCGCGCCGGCGGCCGCTGTCGCAGCGGCATCGGCGGCGGCCTTGTCCTCGGGCTTCTGCACGCGGTACTTGGCGATTTTCTTGTCGATCTTGATGGCTGACATATTCGAATCCTTGGCTCTGTCTCTGGGCGCAGGCTCTAACTAGAACTTGCCGTAGTAACCTTCTTTCAATGCGTCGTAGAGATTCGCCGCGGTGTGTTTCTCACCGTCGTATTCGATCTCTTCGTCGCCCTTCACCGAGATCTCCGAGCCGTCCTCGAGCGTGAACACGTAGGTCGTGTTCTTGAGGTCGTCTTCCTTGACCAGCACGCCCTGGAAGGCTTCCGGGTTGAAGCGGAACGTGGTGCAGCCCTTCAGATCCTTCTCATGGGCGTACAGATAGATGTCTTTGAAGCTCTCGTATTTGTAATCCGTAGGCACGTTCGCAGTCTTTGAAATGGAGCTGTCGACCCACCTCTGCGCCGCCGCCTGGATATCGACGTGCTCTCGCGGCGTGATGTCATCTGCCGTCGTGAAATAGCCAGGCAGCTGTTCGGCCGGGTTCGTTGAGTTCGGCATCGCACGCGGATTGATGAGCTCGCGATAGGCGAGGAGCTCGAATGAGAAGACATCAACTTTCTCCTTGCTCTTCTTGCCGGGGCGGATGACGTTGCGGAAATAGTGATGTGCGAACGACGGCTCGATGCCGTTGCTGGCGTTGTTGGCCAGCGACAGCGAGATGGTGCCGGTGGGCGCGATGGACGTGTGGTGCGTGAAACGCGCGCCGACGTTGGCGAGTTGGTCCACGAGCCACGGCGCGGTTTCCGCCACGCGCTGCATGTACTTGCTGTAGCGCGCGTGCAGGATGCGCCCGGGAATGAGGTCGCCGATCTTCCAGCCGTCCTTGGTCATTTCCGGACGCTTGCGCAGCATCTCGGCAGTGACCGTGAACTCTTCTTTCATGATGGGCGCCGGACCTTTCTCCTTGGCGAGGTCGAGCGCGGCTTCCCATCCGGCGACGGCCATCTCGCGCGAGATGTCTTCGGTGAACTTCACCGAATCCTCGGCGCCGTATTTCATGCCGAGACAGGTGATGGTGCTGCCCAGCCCCAGGAAGCCCATGCCATGGCGGCGCTTGCGCATGATCTCGCGGCGCTGCTGCTCGAGCGGCAGGCCGTTGATCTCGCACACGTTGTCGAGCATGCGCGTGAAGACTTTGACGACTTCGCGGTACTCGTTCCAGTCGAACTCGGCGAAGTCCGTGAACGCATTCTTCACGAAGCGCGTGAGATTGACCGAGCCTAACAAGCACGAACCGTAGGGCGGCAGCGGCTGCTCGCCGCAGTTGTGGGCGTGGAATCCATTGGCATCGAACTCGTTGATGCCGGGAATCTGCACGTCGTACACGTCTTCCATGCCATCGGCTGCAACGCTCTCGACCGTGGCGACGAATCGCTCGCGATTGAGCGTGCGCTTGTAACCCCCCAGCAGGCGCGTGAGACGCGCGCGTTTGACCGTGTCGGCGAAGCCGATGAGCTCGGCGAAACGCGCAACGTTTTCGCCGGTGATCACGAGTTCGTGCTGCGCACGTTCGTACATGCTCGAGGCGATGCCGAGCCGCAGCAACATGCGCTGCGCACCTTCGAGCAACTTCAAGTCTGACTGCGCGAGGCGAACCGACACGCCCTTCAGTTGATTGCCCTGCACGCTGCCATCGGTGTCGAACAACCCGCGCAGGAATCCGCGATAGAACTCGCTCGAGCTGCGTTCGATGGCCGGCGTCACGGTCTGGCGGCCCGGTCGCAGGCCCAGATCGCGCGCGAGCTCGGTGATGGCGCCCATGCCGAGGCGGAATTCGCCGCGACCCGCGCCCTGGTGCCAGCCGGAGAAATCCGCGCGATGGTTGAAGCAGCGCGCAGCGTCGAGCGCCGCCGCCATGACCGAATGCGGCCCACCGACATCGATGTCGCTGTTGCCGACTGCGGGACGCGCCCAGATGGACAGCTCCGCGCGGTCTTCGGCGATGGTGCCGTCACCGACCAGCAGGCCCATGAGGTAACCCTCATTCGCGCTGTAGTTGTGCTCCAGCGAGCCGGCCCACGCGGCCGCTTTGCGATGATCCTGTAGCAGCACCTTGTCGCCAGCCTTCAGATCGCCGGCGGCGCACCACTCGGTCACGAGGCGGAACCGTGTGAGGGTGGAGATGCGGCGCACTCGATGATCAGAGGTGAGTCGCAGCGAGTGTCCTTCGGCCGTCGCCAGTTTCACCAGCGGCTTGATCGCGGTGCGGAAGAAGCCTTCGGGGCTGCTCGCATGATCCGCACCGTCGACTCGCGCGTTGAACGGCTTGCCAATGAGCTCGGCCACCTGGCGCGGGCCTTCGCTGGTCTGCACCCAGGTGTCGGCGGTGACGCAGGGGTTGGTGGCGCGGATGTTCTCGCACCACCAGTTGTTGTTCATCTCGTTGACGCGGTCGATGAGGATGAAACCCGGTTCGGCGAAGTCATAGGTGGACGTCATGATGACGTCCCACATGCGGCGCGCCGGCAGTGTCTTGTAAATCTTGCAGCAGACCAGTCCGTCATCACGCGTGACATAGGTGCTGGTGCTCGGCCACTCGCGCCACACGAATTTGGTGGCGTCATCGAGCTTGTGCTCGGCGGGGTCGTATTCCTTCTTGAGCAGCGGGAAGGCGAGGTTCCAGTCCAGATCCTTGCGCACCGCGTGCATGAATTCGTCGGTGACCAGCAGCGAAAGATTGAACTGGCGCAGGCGGCCGTTCTCGCGCTTGGCGCGGATGAACTCGAGGGCGTCGGGATGGCCGACATCGAAGGTGCCCATCTGCGCGCCGCGGCGGCCGCCGGCCGACGACACGGTGAAACACATCTTGTCGTAGATATCCATGAACGACAGCGGGCCGGAAGTGTAAGCGCCGGCGCCCGAGACGTACGCGCCGCGCGGACGCAGCGTCGAGAATTCATAACCGATGCCGCAGCCCGCTTTGAGCGTGAGGCCGGCTTCGTGCACCTTGTTCAGGATGTCGTCCATCGAGTCGACGATGGTCCCGGACACGGTGCAGTTGATGGTGGAGGTCGCGGGCTTGTGCTCCAGCGCGCCGGCGTTGGACGTGACTCGGCCGGCCGGAATGGCGCCGCGGCGCAGGGCCCAGACGAAACGCTCGTACCATTGATCCCGGACGGGTTCGAGTTCGACATCCGCCAGGGCGCGGGCCACGCGCTTGTAGGTGTCGTCCATGGTCTTGTCGACGGGTGTCCCGTCTTTCGCGGACAAGCGATATTTCTTGTCCCAGATATCGAGCGACGCTTCCTGGAAAGGAATTGCGTCGACGTCTTTGTGCTCGAGTTTGACCACGCTATTCATGGATGGGTACCGCTCCCCCTAAGTTCTGGACTGTTTCCCTATAAACGCCCGAACCGGAGAAAGAACGGCCCATGACCCCCATGACATGGAGGCTACAAGCGTCTTTATATGAAGCGACTGCTGTCAGACAGCCGCCAGTCTTCTCCCCGGCTCCCCAACCACTCAAGATGTCGCGACACAACATCTTGTGTTGGGGTCGGAAGAGTAGATACGTGAAAACGGCGCGTCAAGAAACATCGTTGTCATAATCGTAGTCCGCTTTCTAGCTTGTATTTCAGCTAGTTGCGATGTTTTGCGCCGCAGGAATCGCCTGTCAACACGCTTCTTTTTGACAGATGCAGGAATCGGGCCGGACACAAGGAATTGTGTCCACCTGCTGCCCACTCCTTAGTCACAGGTCATCCACAGGTTGCTCTTTCGGGTGGACCAAATGGGCGCCGCAGCATCGTTGCGAACCGCGGTTTTTCAAGCCGCTTGAAACGAAAAAGTCGGTCCGCAACTAGGGTGCATGCGACGCCGGGAGGCCCCGGTAGTTAGCCAACACACCGAAAGGAGATGGATATGACTGTTGTGCGTTACGAGCCCTGGGCTCTGCTGAACCGATTGCATCGAGAGTTCGACCAGACGTTTGAAGCCGCCGCCCGTGATGCGTCCTGGACCCCGTCGGTCGACATCCACGAGGAAGCGCAGCGCTTCATCGTGCGCGCCGATCTGCCGGGCGTGAAGCCCGCCGACATCGAAGTAACCGCCGACAAAGGCGTACTGACGTTGCGCGGTGAACGGCAGATCGAGCAGCGCGATGTCGACGGCCATTATTCGCGCGTCGAGCGCGTCAGCGGCAAGTTCGTACGGACGTTTACGCTGCCGGAGAACGTGCAGACCGACGCCATCAAGGCGCAATTCAAGGACGGCGTACTCGAGCTCACGATCCCCAAGATCGCCAAGCCCGAGCCGCGCCGCATCGAAGTACAGGCTGCATAGGATCGTGGGGACTGGCTCCGTTTTCGTCCGCGAAAACGGTGCCTGGCCCCACTCAAGAAGAGCTGACCGAAGGGCGCTGCTATCGCAGCGCCTTTTTCGTCAGCGAGGCGCCCCGCCGCCAAAAACCCTCGCCGGCAGCAAAATGACGGCCCGCAACAATTCGAACACGCCTTCGACGGCAATCCCGAGCAGGCGGAACGGCAGCGAAATCAGCCACACGATCGGCCACAGCACCAGGGCAAGTATTGCCAGCGGCCAGCAGATCACAAACAACAAGGCCCATAAGAGAAAACTGATCATCGTTTGAGTATCCTCGTCCACATGTCCATTCGTGCAAAAAACCTTCGATTCGCCTTTATCTACGCACTGGCAACGCTCGCGGTTGCAAGCCAGGCCGCCCTGCCACCTGTCGTGGGCGAAACCCCGGTGCCGACGCTCGCGCCCATGATCAAGCGCGTCTCGCCGGCCGTCGTGAACATCGCCACCCGCGGCACGGTCCGCGAGCGTTCACCCCAGAATCCGCTGCTCGAGGACCCCTTCTTCCGCCGGTTCTTCGACATCCCCGACATGGGTCCCCGCGAGCGCCAGTTCCAGAGCGCGGGCTCCGGTGTCATCTTTGATGCAAAAAACGGCTACATAGTTACAAACGCCCATGTCGTTGATAACGCCACGGAAATCACGGTCACGCTGCAGGATGGCCGTGATTTGACCGGAACTGTGGTCGGCAGCGACGTCCCTTCGGACGTCGCGGTTCTCAAAGTGCCGCCTGACGCGCTGATCCAGGTCGCGCTCGGGGACTCCACGCGACTCGAGGTCGGCGATTTCGTGGTCGCCATCGGCAATCCTTTCGGCCTCCAGCACACCGTCACGTCCGGCATCGTCAGCGGTCTCGGGCGCTCCGGCATCAATCCCGATGGCTACGAAGACTTCATCCAGACCGACGCGTCGATCAACCCGGGCAACTCCGGTGGCGCGCTGGTGAACCTCAAGGGCGAGCTGGTGGGCATCAACAGCGCCATCCTCTCGCGCTCAGGCGGCAATATCGGCATCGGTTTCGCCATCCCGGTCAACATGGCGCGCAGCATCATGGATCAGCTGCTCAAGTACGGCTCGGTCAAGCGTGGCTTGCTAGGCGTCAACATCTACTCGCTCACGCCCGACATGGCCAAGTCGCTCAACATCACCAATACGCAGGGCGTGCTGGTTTCGCAGGTCACGGAAGGCTCGGCGGCGGAGAAAGCCGGCATCAAGGCCGGCGACGTCATTACCAGCATCAACGACCAGACCATCAAATCGAACAGCGAACTGCGTAACGCCATCGGCCTCTCGCGGGTGGGGGACAAGCTCGATGTGGCGCTGATCCGCGATCGCAAACCCATGCACGTGACCGCAGTGATCACCGAAATTCCGACCACCGCGGCCACCGCACCGAACTCGCACGCGGGATCGGGCGCGGCCCCGGATTCCAGCGCGCTGCATCCGGGCCTCAAGGGCGCGACGCTCGCGGACGCGCCCGAAGGTGACGGAGTCATCGTGAAAGCGGTCGAGCCGCGTAGCGCGGCGGAAGCCGCCGCGATTCGCGCGGGCGATCGAATCGAAGGCGCGAATCGCCAGCCCATAGCCGGCGTCAAGGAACTGCGCGATGTGGCCAGGCGCGGCGGAGCGCTGGTGCTGACGATTCGCCGCGGAAACCAGCTGATGCTGGTGCCGTTGCGAGCGCCCTGAGGCTCGGGGGCACCTGAAGCCGGGCGCGCAGGCGTGCGCGCCACTCGAGGCCGCAATCCGCGAAACATCCGCGTCTTGACGTGAATCGCGATCACGCCGAAACATGGCGCCATGATCCTGACGGAGTTGCCCGATCTGCCTCCGCGACCGCTCACTCCCCGTGCCGCGGCATTTCGGCGCGATTTCTACCGGCGCTGGGGGCGCGAGAACTGCGTGGTTTCCGGCATGTCCCGGCACGCCGAATACGGGTTGTTCCGGCAGACGCTGTCGATCAAGTGCGTCGCCCAGGGCAGCGAGATCTACTTCGTCGATCAGCGCCGCGTGGCGGTCAGTGACGACACTTTCCTGGTGCTCAATGAGGGGCGTACATACGCGAGCTCCCTGAGCAGCGCCACGGACACCTACAGCTTTTCGATCTTCTTCAGGCCCGGGTTGGGTGAGGAAGTCGCCGCCGGTCTCCAGAGTTCGCTCGGCGCAGCGCTTGAGAACGGATCACTCCCGATGAAAGCCGCCCTCGAATTCGATGAGTCCCTGCAGCATCACGATTCGAAGGTCACACCGGTATTGCGATTCATCCAGCGCCAGATCGCCGCCGGCGTGCGCGACGAAAACTGGCTCGAGGAGCAATGCCAGTTCCTGCTCGAACGGCTCATCACCGCTCATCGCCATCGCGAGACGCTGCTCGCCGCGGAGCTGGATGGCGCTCGATGGCCGCAACGTTCGGAGCTCACTCGCCGGCTGGGCTGGGCCGTCGATTTCATGCATGCGCACCTCGCCGACCACATCACGCTCGAAGACATCGCCACAGCCGCACGCCTCTCGCGGTTCCATTTCCTGCGCGTATTCCAGGCGGCGCACGGCCGCACGCCGATTGCGTTTCTTCGTGAGCTGCGCACGCGGCGCGCACTGGCGATACTGCGATCAACCAGGCTCGGAGTGGCCGAAGTCGCCGCGCAGGTCGGAATGTCGCGCCTGGCGCTATGGCGAAGCTTGCGCGCGCAAGGGAGTGCCGGCGCGCGGGTGGTGCGCCGGCTCGATGAGCCGCCTTGCCGGGGCTTCCTGCCGTTCCGCTACTAGTTAGTCGGCCGGTTCGTACAGGCCGTCGAACTGCGTGCTCCACAGGTCTTTACCCACGGCCGTCGACTCCCACAATTGCCGCACCTTGCCGCCAGGTAGCGGCGTCCAGGTGATGCGATGGCGCGTCGCGGGTTGTTCGCCGGTGGCCGCGCGCTCACCCTCCAGTCGCATGGCGCCGTTCTCGAACTTGCCCGCCAGGAACAGTGCACCACCGCTTCGATCAATCCAGGTCTGGTGCCAAAGGCCATCCTCACGGTCGAAGAAGTTCAGGCTCTTTCCCGCCCCGCCCTTCGCGCCCGTCCAGTTTTCGAGCAACGCGCAGCCATCGAGTATGGGTTCGACCCGGTTGTCGCCCGCCAGCTTGCCATGTTCGGTCACGCGCCAATGACCCACCCAGAAGTCGAACTGCCGCGACGCGCCGTCCTTGCAGCCGGACCTGAGTGGTTCCTCGGCGCTCATGGATCGGGTGCCACTGGCCAGTAGCGTCGTGATTACTGCGAGCCCGAATATGCGAATCATGCGGCCTCCTCAAATCGCGAGCGTCCGGGCCTGGGCGGATTGCGTCAATGTCGAAACGTTTCGCGGATTGCGAAGATGCGTCGGGCGGCGCATGGCCGCGAAGTCTAGCCGCTCACCTCGTCGGCAGCGTGCGATCCGCCTCGTCGAGCGACCTCAGCGCGAACACCGAGCGCAGGCGCTGAAAGCCTGATGGGTACTGCGCGAGATCGCGCGCCGCCAGCCGCAGATATTTGCGCAAGTGCGGATTCAAGTGCTGCGCCACGGCTTCCGGGTCGAGCTTGCGCAACAGACAGAACATGCTGAGCGCATGCACGAACTCTCCTTCGTTGAGATCGTAGCTGGCGTCGGAAAAGGCGGAGTTCGCCATGAACACCCCGAAACCCATGAATACCGCTGACAACTCGATGGCCGGCTCATGCAGCGGCGCGCCACCCGGCGCGGGTTCCTCAAAAGTCTCGACCAGGTATCGCGCGAGCGCGTGCGCAAAATTCGGAATCAATGCCTTTGGTTCGAGGATGTCCGGGTTGTAGGTGAAGACCGGTATGTGGTTCGGCGGTAGCGGCGTGGTGCGCGGCTCCGGCGACTTAGGCTCAACCGTACAGGGCCAGTCGGCCATGCCCGCATGATCTCGCACACAACGAAACAGCGCGGTGACGCCCGCGTGGCCACTCATGCCGCGATCCGGAAAATGTTCCCCGATCGGCAATACCAGGGTGGTTTCGAGAAACTTGGGATAGCCGCCGCAATTGCGCAGCAGCCACGCGAAGGCGTCGAACTGCCATTCGCGGCGGGCTGAATCGAGGAAGGACTTCGGTCGTGCCCGGAAGAGATTGCGCATGAATCGTGTGACCTTGCGGCCGATCATGACCCGCGCGAAACGCGCCTGCACGCCAATTAATTGACGTGACATAAGGCGGCATCAAGGCTGCGACTGGGCCTCCGGACGGCAGAGTCGCGCACGCCGTTCTTCGCGCGGTAGTTTGGCGAGCGAGCGGACCGCCTCGTAGAAGCGCGGCAGGTCGTGGCCGGAGTCGGCCAGCAGGCGCTCGAATCCGGGGACGCACTCATAGTAAGTTGCGAGAGACGCGAGCCGCGCGTTGTTGGGCTTGCCGTCGAGCGCGGCCGCGAGACTGGATTCGGTGCCAAATCGCTGGTCGAGTGCGCGCAACTCCCGGACCAGCCGTGCGAACACCTCGCGTTTTCGCGCACGCATCGTGTCGGCTTCGAGCAGCGTGCCGTACAGCATGGTGAGCTCGCGGCGAAATCGCGCAACGAGCGCAACACCCTCGGCCTGGCGCGCGCGACGCTGGCGATACTTCGAAAGATCCGCTTCGCGTCCACTGAACTTCAGCCAGCGCGCCAGCCCCTCTTGTTCGACCGTGACCGCGAAGGCCTCGTTGAACGAGGTGTCGTCGGCGATGTAGACCACCTGGTGTGACAGCTCATGGAACATGATGGACGCGAGCTCATCGTCGCCATACGTCATCATGGTGTTGAGGATGGGGTCATTGAACTTGCCCAGCGTCGAATAGGCCGGTATGCCTCCGACGAGGGTGTCGAAACCGTCGGCGCGCAGGGACTCGGCGAACTTCTCGGCGCTCGCCTGCTTGAAGTAACCGCGATAGGCCACGCAGCCGACGATGGGAAAGCACCACTCGCGCGGCTCCACCGAAAACTCCGGCGTCGCCACCACGCTCCACACCACGAATTCACGCTTGAGATCGGCGTACGACGTGTAGCTCTTGTTGTTAGGAAGTGAGAGCTCGCGGGAAGCGAACTCCCGGGCTTTACGCACCATCTCCAGGCGTTCCTTCAGTGCGGGGTCAGTTTTGGGATCGGCCAGCACGTGCGGGATCGGCTCGCGCGCATGGAGGATCTGCAGCTGCCCCTTGGCGGCCTGGGCCACGTAAAGAGTGCCGCAGCCGCCCAGTGCGAGGCAGACGAGGATCAGAAGCCCTAGTCGAACGTCAGTTAACATGCGCGCCATGCAAGTGTACTTGGTGGGCGGCGCGGTTCGGGACCGACTGCTCGGGCGCGAAGTGTCCGAGCGCGACTGGGTCGTGGTCGGGGCGACGCCGGGCGAGCTCGAGCGCGCGGGGTTCATTCCTGTGGGCCGCGACTTCCCGGTTTTCCTGCATCCAAAGACCAAGGAAGAACATGCACTGGCGCGCCTGGAGCGCAAGGTGGCGCCGGGGTATCGCGGTTTCACCACCGAGTTCTCTCCCGACGTGAAGCTCGAGGACGATCTGCGCCGGCGCGATCTCACCATCAACGCGATGGCGCAAGACAGCGCGGGAAATATCGTCGATCCCTACGGCGGGCAGCGGGACCTCGAGGCGCGGCTGCTGCGTCATGTTTCAGAAGCCTTCGCCGAAGACCCGGTGCGCATCCTGCGCGTGGCGCGTTTCGCCGCGCGGTACGCACCGCTGGGGTTTCAAATAGCGGATGAAACGCTGGCGTTGATGCGGCAGATGGTGGCCGATGGTGAGGCCAACGCACTGGTGGCCGAACGCGTGTGGACCGAAACCGAGAAAGCGTTGGGCGAACCCTGCCCTGATGTCTTCATCAGCGTGCTGCGCGACTGTGGCGCGTTGAAAGTCGTTTACCCCGAGATCGACGCGCTGTTCGGCGTACCGCAGCCCGAGAAGTGGCACCCTGAAATCGACACCGGCATCCACCAGCTCATGGCGCTACGCGAAGCGGTCAAGCTCGGCGGGGGTGTAGCGGTGCGATTCGCGGTGCTCATGCATGATCTCGGCAAAGGCGTGACGCCGGCCGACAAGCTGCCCTCGCACCACGGTCACGAAGATGCCGGGGTCGCGCTGGTCGAGCAGCTCGCCGCGCGGCTGCGCGTGCCTAACCACCTGCGCGAGCTCGCAGTCATGACCGCGCGTTATCACACGCATGTGCATCGTGCGTCCGAATTGCGCGCGGACACCGTGTTGAAGACGCTCGAAGGTTGCGATGCGCTGCGCCGGCCGGAACGATTCGAGGATTTCCTGCTGGCCTGCGAAGCGGACGCTCGCGGCCGCAAAGGCCTGGAGATGCGCGACTACCCGCAGCGGCAATACTTCGCCGCCGCGCGTAGCGCCGTGACCGCCGTGATCCTCACGCCCGAAGAACGCACCGGTCTTTCGGGCGAGCAGATCGGACAGGAGCTGCGCAAGCGGCGCGTGGCGGCAATCGAGACTTTGAAAGCCGCCAGCGCGCCGGGCTGATTCCAGCGCCCGGGAGTCGGCAGTAGGCGACGCAGTCTTACGAGCGGGACCAGTTGAAGCCCGGGTAAACTGCGCGCCCGGATTCCAACAAAGGCCAAACATGTCCTGGCTCGAAGCGATCATCCTTGGCCTTGTCGAAGGCATCACCGAATTCCTGCCGATCTCGAGCACCGGACACCTGATCCTCACCCAGTCCTTGTTAGGCCTCAAAGGCGCGGCGGTCGATCGCCTGCTCATCATCGTCCAGGGCGCCGCGATGCTCGCGGTGTGCTGGGAGTTCCGGAAAAAACTTCTCGACACCGCGTTCACGCTGCACAGAGATGCGGTGTCACGCCGCTTCGTGATCAATCTGTTCATCGTCTCGGTACCACTCGCGGTCCTGGGCCTCCTGTTCGAAGATCAGATCAAGACGGTGCTGTTCAATCCGGTCTCCGTCGCGATTGCGCTCATCGTCGGCGGCGGCGTCATTCTGTGGGCTGAGAAACGCAAACACACGGAACGCGTGCAGAGCGTGGATGAGCTGACGGCGCTCGATGCGGTGAAGCTCGGTCTGTTCCAGGCGCTGGCGCTGATTCCGGGCACCAGTCGCTCCGGCGCCACGATCATCGGCGGATTGCTGTGCGGCCTGTCGAGACGCACCGCCGCCGAGTTCTCGTTCTTTGCCGCGCTTCCGGTGCTGCTCGCGGCCACCGCCCTTGAAATCTACAAGGCGCGCGCCGAGTTCGCGGCTGCGGAAGTGGAGACGCTGGTCGTGAGCTGCGTGGTGTCGTTCATCAGTGCATTTCTGGCAACCAAGTTCCTGTTACGCGTGGTGAGCAGGTACTCCTTCGCCGGCTTCGCGTGGTATCGCATCGTGTTCGGCACAGTGATTCTGATCACGGCATATACGGGGCTGGTGCACTGGTAATTGGGGACACTCCCCATTTCCTCGGAATGGGGCCGCACCTTGTTGAGAAGAGGCGAGCGATCGGCGCCCGTGCAGGGACGAGCTCGCTTTTCGCCGGGCCCTTCGCTCAATTGGATTCGCAAGATTAGGACCGCCGCCATACGCGATGACGTCCTCGTGCAGTGGGGTGAGACGTCAGCGAAGAGTCCGGATGAAATAGAGAGGCGGCTCCGTGCCTAACGAGGTCACGTGCCCGGCCCGCTCACTCGTCCCTGCACGGACACCGCTCGCTCGCCCCACCACCCACGAACCGCGGTCCTATTCGAAGAGAAATGCGGAGTGATTCCCCGACTTGGGGAAGAGAAGACCTAGACCCTCGCGTCTCTTCTCTTATCCAACTCCGCGGGGAAATGGGGCGCGGTGCGGTGACGTCTGCGCCCCAGCGAGCGTACACGCACAGGGTTGAGTGAGCGGGCCGGGCACCTGACCTCGTTAGGCACGAAGCCGCCTCCCCGCTTCAAACGGACTCTTCGCCATCTTCCGACCCCAACCGCGCCAAGACGTCATCGCGTCAGGCGGCGGCCAGCAAACTAGCGACACTCAATTATCGAAGGGCCCGGCGAAAAGCGAACTCAACCCTGTGCGGGTGCGATCGCTGGGGCACCACCACCTTGCCCCGCCACCCACTTCACTGCCCCGCTTCGTCACCAGATTTCTCCATTTCGTCAAAATTCCCTTTTCCGGGTCATGTCATGCACCTGAAACTCAGGTCCATGAAATTCGACTTCCAAAGGTTTTACCAAGCGGTCAATGCAAAGCGCGAAGAGCGCGCGGCTTCGTGGCGCCAGGTGGCGCGCGAAATCGGCATTGGCAAATCCACACTGGCGCGCATGTCGCAGAACAAACGGCCGGACGCTGATGGTCTCGCCGCGCTGTCGTTCTGGGCAGAGCTCAATCCCGCGGATTTCGTGGTCCGCGAGCAACCCATGGTGAGTGCGGTACTGGACTCGGCGGGCGCGAACGCTGCCATGAGCGCGTAAACGCGCTCATCGCCGTACCGCGCTAGAACGGATTCGCCGCCCAGCGCTTGATCTTCTCGTGAAAGCTGCGGCTCGACTGCAGCCGCGCGCCGCCCTTCAGCACCACGATGTACTCGCCATGCGGGCCGGTCTCGAGCTCATGGATATGGCGCACGTTCACGATCAGCGAGCGATGGATGCGCAGGAACATTTCGGGATCGAGCGATGACTCGAGCGTGGCGATAGGCACGT
Organism: uncultured Pseudomonadota bacterium; assembly: GCA_963736955.1. Taxonomy (GTDB): domain Bacteria; phylum Pseudomonadota; class Gammaproteobacteria; order Steroidobacterales; family Steroidobacteraceae; genus CADEED01. The sequence goes on along the minus strand of CAVTQT010000007.1, from coordinate 7,908 downwards.
GCAGCAGGTGCCGCGACGCCTTGAGATGCAGCTGCACGTAATTTTCCGCGGCCTGCACGTACAACAGGTCTTCGATATTGACGAACGTGATCTTGCCGGCTGAACGCAAGGCCACGCGCGCGAGGTATTTCGGCGGCGCGGAGAGCTGCTGGAGCAGCGACAGCACATGCCGGTTGTCCAGGCCCTGCGTACTCACACGTTCGCGCATGCGCGCCAGGGCCTGCTGAAATCGTTCGCGCGTCACCGGCTTCAGCAGATAGTCGATGGCGTTCACCTCGAATGCCTGGATGGCATACCGGTCGTGCGCCGTCACGAAAATCACGGGCGGCATGAGTTCCGCACCGAGCTCCTTGAGCACGCCGAAGCCATCCATCCCGGGCATCTGCACGTCGAGCAGCAGCAAATCCGGGCGTTGCGCGCGGACTGTTTCAACGGCCTCGGCGCCATTGCGTGCCTCACCGATCGAGGTGATCGCCTTCTCCTCCTCGAGCAGCATGCGCATTCCGGCGCGTGCCAGTGGTTCGTCGTCGACAATCAGTACGTTCATACGAAATGAAATGGCAGGATCATGGTGACCAATGCGCCGCCCGCGGGTGCGCTGCCGGTGCGCAGCTCGGCGGCGTCACCATACAACTGCTTGAGGCGCGCGCGCGTATTGGCGAGCCCGAGTTTGAGTCCACCGGGCACACCCGGCGCCGCGAACCCGGGGCCATCATCCTGCACTATCACGTGCAATGCATCGACCACCCGTTCCGCCCGAATGCTGATGACACCAGGGGCAGAGCTCTGGCTGACGCCGTGGCGGATGGAATTTTCCACGATGGGTTGCAAGGCCATGTGCGGCACAGCGGCGTCGAGCAACTCGGGATCCACATCGATGTCCACGCGCAGGCGGTCGGAAAATCTCAGCTGCTCGATGGATAGATAGAGCTTGAGATATTCCAGCTCGCGCGCCAGTGTGACTTCCTGCACATCCATGTCGGCGAGCACCGCGCGCAGCAGGTCGCTGAAGCGCGCCAGCGTCTCCTCGGCCTGCTGGCCTTTCTGCTGGCGCACCAGGACCACGATGGCGTTCAACGTGTTGAACAGGAAGTGCGGCTGCAACTGCGCTTTCAGCGCGCCGAGCCGCGCCTGCGCCACCTGGGTTTCCAGTTGTGAGGCGCGCAGGTCCGAGCGCAGCACCGCCTGCGCGCGTTCCTGGAATCGTGCGTAGTTGCGAGCCGCGGTCTGGATGCTGAGCACCACCCAGTAGGTCACCACTCCCGTGTGGAAGCCGAAAATGAACAGCAGCGTGATTTCGCTCTTGAAGGTGATGGGCGGTTTGATCGGCCAGAACTCGTTCCAGGTGAGGTGGAACGCGGCTTCGAGAGACAGGCGGAGCAACTCCCACGCAATGCTCAGCAGCAGATGCAGCCCGATCAGTCGCGGGAGATGCTGTCGCTCCAGCGGCCAGCGGCGGCCGGCCCAGACGATCAGCGGCGTGAGCAACGCCGCGATATAGATGTTCACCGACCAGTAACGCAGGTCCTGCCAGGGATTCGGATCATCCCAGTAGAAACGGCGCGTGACGTTCTGGGCGAAATAGATGAGGCCGATCAGCGTCCAGGCGAGAAAGTAGAAAACCCAGGGCCTGGTCTTGCGCAGGTTCATGTGGACCTGAGCTTAACCCTCAGCGACGCGGGTCGCTGAACACGTAGTCGCGCGCTTCCTGCGCCTTGTGACACGCATCGAAACAGCGCGCCTTCGCCTGCGCCGGCGTTATGCCAATGGCCGTGTCATGCGCGGAAAAGATATTGAAGTACCAGCCGCCCGTGTCCGCATGCGCTTTGGCCTCCTTGCGCATCACGGCGACATGCGCGAGGCCGTCCTCCTGCCAGACTCCTGCGGCGTCGAGCCTGGCGTGGACACGCTCGTCGACAATGACCGAACCATCACGAAACTGGCCCCAGCTCGCCAGTGCCTTGTCGTTGGCGAAATGGTGACGCATGCCGCCCTGCGCGGTGTAGTTGGGACTCTCGGGTCCGACGAACTTGAACTTGGCGACGGTCCAGTCGCGGTAGCCCACGGGGAAAAAGACTCGGGCCTCGTCGTTCGCCAGCACCGCGACACCGGCCATCGACACGGCAACGAGCACCAGCCATGGCAGCAACGGCCACCGACGGCCTGTCTCAGGACTCGATCCTTGGCTTGCGCGGGACATGCGCCTAGCAAATAGCGCAATTGCACCGGCGCAGATAAGGTTGTTTGACCAACTGGCCGAAATTGTTGACCAGCGTCTGGAACCAAATGCGAAAAACCCGCTACAGGGCCAGCGTCTGGGTACTGAATCCTGCGAGCGGTGACTCGTAACCGCGACCCAGCGCGATGACTTTGAAAATCTCGCCCATCTCCCCGGGCAGCATGAGACGCCGCGCCTCTCCGGCAAGGCGCGAGCGCGCGACATTGTCTTCGCCTGCGAGCTGCATGCCCGCCGTCAACAGCGACTCCATGCCGGCGCCAATGAGAAACGCCGCCTGGCTCGCGAAGCCGAGTACTTCGAGGCCTGCGCTGTCGGCGGCCTCGGCGACGCGCGTGAAGTCCACCCAGGCGGTGATGTCCTGCAGCCCCACGTTGATGAAGGGATCGTCATGCGCGCGATGGCGGAAATGGCAACGCAGCGTGCCCGCCGACCGCTCCGGGTGATACAGGTGCGCGCGCGGCAGTCCGTAGTCGATGAGTAACGCCACGCCCTCTTCGAGCTGCGCCGCGAGGCTCGCCATCCAGGGCTGAAATGCCAGGCACACTTCCGAGACGTAACCGTCGGGCAACGGCGCAGGCAAAGACTCGACGATATCGGCGACCGCGTGCATGAGTTCGGGGCTGGGCGAGGTCTCACGCCATTCGAAGCCGTCAGCGGACAACCCCACCCCGAGCGCGCGCACATCGAGGCCGTCGGGACGTGTGCGCAGAACGAAGCGTTCCACCGGCATGGCGTCCAGTACTTCGTTGGCCAGCACCACGCCGCTCATGACGCGCTCGGGCCAGCGATCTAACCATTGCACCCGCGACGAAAGGCCGCGTGGAAGTTCCGCGATGCGCGCGCGCTGGCGCTGGGCGAGGTCCGCGCTTACTTCGAGAATGAGATAGCGCTCCGGCAGGCAGTCGAGCGCCGCCAGCTCCGTCAGTATGTCCGCCGCCATGCGCCCCGACCCCGCGCCGAGCTCGAGCACATTGCCGCCGGTGTCGTGCAACACGTCGGCGCATTGCCGCGCGAGGCAACGCGAGAAAAGACTCGAGATCTCCGGCGCCGTGACGAAGTCCCCGTTGCGGCCGAGTTTGGTGGCGCCGGCGCTGTAATAGCCGAGTCCCGGAGCGTACAGCGCGAGGCGCATCCAGGCATCGAAGCCGATCACCCCGCCGCGCTCGCGCATGAAGGCGCGAATGTGCTCGACCACACGTTCGGAATGCACGCGTTCTTCGGCATTGAGCAGCGGCAGGGTTGTGACGGATGCGGGAGAAGTCATAGAGTGCGGGCGTGAAAGACAGGGACGTAAGTCTAGCTGGCAAGACGGTGCTGATCACGGGCGGTGCGCGCCGCGTGGGCGCCGAGATCGGGCGAACGCTGCACGGCGCTGGCGCCAACCTCGTCGTCCACTACCGCAAATCGGCGAACGAGGTCGCGGAGCTGGCCGACGCACTCAACGGCTCGCGCGCGAAATCCGTCGTTACCTTCCAGGCGGATCTGCTGGACCTGGGCAAGCTTCCAGCGCTGGTGGAGTTCGCCGTGCGCAGCTTTGGTTCGCTCGACGTGCTGGTGAACAACGCGTCAACGTTTTACCCAACGAAGATCGGCGATATCACACCGTCCGCCTGGGACGATCTTCTGGGTACGAATCTCAAGGTGCCGCTGTTCCTGTCGCAGGCCGCGGCACCCGAGTTGAAGAAGTCCAGCGGACTGATCTTGAATATTGTCGACATTCACGCGTTGCGACCGCTGCGCCATTACACGGTGTACTGCGCTGCAAAAGCGGGCCTGCACATGCTGACACGCTCGCTGGCGAAGGAGCTCGGACCCGAGGTGCGCGTCAACGGCATCTCGCCGGGACCGGTGCTCTGGCCGGAATCCGGAGGCGACGAGGCCGCGCGCGCGAAAATCATCCAGCGCACCATCCTGCAGAAGATGGGCACTCCGGAAGACATCGCGCGCACCGCGCTGTTCTTCGCATCCCAGGCGCCGTTCATCACCGGGCAGATCCTGGCGGTGGACGGCGGCCGCAGCGTCGCCTGGTGAAAATGGGGACATTCCTCATTTTGCTGTAACAATCGCGCGCCAGTGCGTTGCCTCGAATCGTTCGATTGATTGTTACAACGAAATGAGGAATGTCCCCATTTCCATATCATCAGAACTTGTAACGTGCTCCCACGGCGAAGCGCGCGCCCTGGTCTTCCAGGCGCCACATCTGCTTCGTGGAGCGGCCGTGCCAGCGCACATCCTCGCCCGTGAGGTTCACCGCTTCGAACGACACCGCGAAGCTGTCGTTGATGTCGTAGCCCACGTTGAGATCGATCTGGTCGTACTCCTCGACGAAGATCGGGTTGCGCCACTGGCCCACGTTGAGATTCTGCAGGAACTGGTCGCGCCAGTTGTAGGCCAGCCGCGCCGACACGCCGAACTTCTCGAACATCAGCACTGCGTTGGCCGAATCCGAGAGGCCTAACAACGCGAACTGGTTTTCGTTCGGATCGCTGGTGACGTCGTAGCCGATGTCGCCGCGCACCACGGTGTAGTTGGCCAGCACGCCGAACCCCGAATCACCAAAGAAGTACTGCCCGCCGAACTCGAAGCCGTGGATCTTCGCTTCCTTGTTGTTCGTCGGCGTGTTCACGTTGAACACGTACTCCGGATCGGCGGCCGTCGGCAGGATGTCGAACGCCGTGGCGAATGCCACGTGTTGCGCGTTCGAGCGGTTGTAGGCCGCCGCGCCACCCGGGAAGAAGATGTCCGTGTTGGTTGCGGCGTCGTGATACGTCGTGCCCTCCGGGTGCTCCATCATCGCCATCATGGTGAACAGCGCGGAATCGTCTCGCGGCGCTCCCTGCGCCTCCAATGCCGCGAGTGCCGCCTGCGCGCGTGGACCGCCAGTCTGGTTACGAATGCCGTAGAGATTGATGGTTTCTACCGAGTTGCCGATGAAGTTCTCGACGTTCTTCTGAAAAGCACCCAGCGAGACGTAACCCTTGTCCGAGAAGTAGTACTCCACCGAGATGTCGAAGTTGTCCGACTCGAGCGGCAACAACGCGGGGTTGTTCTGGCCGCCCGGCGGCGTGAAGCCGTTCAGCGTCGAACCCCCGGGAGTACCGGGGATCTGTCCGGCCGACAGATTGAAGTAGCCGGCGCGCGCGATCGTCTTGCTGTACGAAAAGCGTGCCTTCATCGAATCGGTGAGCCCCAGGTCGAAGTCGAGATTGGGCAGCAGGTTGTTGTAGCTGCCGCTGCCGGTGACCAGCGTTTCGTTGCCGACATTCGGCCTCACTACCTGGAAGTCATTGTCGTCCTGCCAGAGCAGCGCCGTGGGCACGAGGATGCTGTTGGCCGCATCGACCTTGGTTTCCTCGTAACGCGCGCCAACCACCAGGTTGGCTGGCATCGTGCCCAGCTCCATCTTGAACCCCACCTGCGCATACACCGCCTGCGTGTCTTCCGTCACGGTGCTGTCGGTGTTGTAACCCGGGTTGAAGCGCAGCTCGCCGTCCGGAGCAGAGCTCTCGGTCCAGTTCCTGTAGCCGTGATCGAGCGCCCACTGTCCGAGCACATTGGCATTGCCCTTCCAGCCGCCGCTCGGAGCTCCGACTGGTGAGAAGTCATCGAATGCCCCGGTGAGACTGAACGGCGTCATCAACGCCACCATGTCGGGCACGGTGCCACTGTCGCCCACGCCCCAGTCGCCCATGGTGAGGTTAGATGCGGAAGCGCGCTGCCGCGAATCCATGGCGCGCGTCTCGACGCCGAACACCAGTGTGCTGTTCTCGGTCATGTCGAACTTGCCGTCGATGCGCGACTGCTTGATGTCGGTAGTTTGATCCTGGTAGGCGATGCGCAGGATCTGTGATCCCATGCTCGTTGGACCGAACGAGTAATCGGAATTGCCGCCCGTACCGGCATAGGCATCGAGTTGCGTTGGAAACAGCGTACGCCCCGCTACCGGCAACCCGTTGTTGAAGCTGAAGCTCTGCGTCCAGAAGTTCGACGCATTTCGGCACGGAACCGTCGCCGTTGGATCGGCGGGATTCGGCGCGTAGAACTGGAGGCAGGTGCTCGGCACTTTACCCGCCACGCTGAACGCAGTTTCGCCGCCACCCGTGACGCGGTCATCCGGCAGGCTACTGGCCTTCGAGTCGTGGAAGTCGAAGGACATCGTGAAATCTTCGCTGACTTCCCAGTTCGCGTTGAACCCCAGCGACTTGAGTTCGTTCTCCTGCTCGCGATGCTGCTGTTCGTAGCCGAAGTCCTTGCTGGCGCCCGTGAACTCATGCAGCAGCACCGGCGTCGCGACCGCCTCGTTGGTGTCGAACTCGAGGCGATCGAAGCCATTGCGCTGCAGCCAGATGGTCTGCTCGCCGCGATCTTCCTTGAGGTTCACCAGCGCATAGGTGTAGTCCGCCGTCAGCGTGAGGCCTTCGACCGGCGCGTACTGCAGCGTGAACTGCCCATTGACGCGCTCGCGCTCGGAATCCGAGAACGAGTAACGGATATCGTTGGGGATGCCGTAGAGCTGGCCATTGGCCGGCGCATTGACGACATCCACATCGACGAAATCATCGCCATTGATATACGGCGTGTCGTTGTTGTTGACAAACAGGGGTGCGGCATCGCGGTTCGCAGCGACGGTCGAGTTCCACGGCTGGATGTGCCAGTCGTTCACCGTGGAATTCGAGTTGCCGCTGTCGCGCTTCGAATAGTTGGCGGAGAGTCCAACGCCAAAAGTCTTGTCGTCGTTCGCGTAGCTGAAGATGCCCGACAATTCGGGTGTGAAATCGTCGCCCACGCGATTCGTGGTGTCGTTGAGCGCCTTCACGCCCAGGTTCAGCACCAGTGAGTCGTTGTCGAGCGGACGTGCGGTGCGCACGTTGATCGTCGCGCCGATGCCGCCAGTGGCGATATCCGCGCGGCCGGTCTTGTAGACCTCGACGGCGTTGATCGCCTCGGCGGCCAGGTTCGCGAAATTGAACGAGCGCGAATTTCCAAACACGCCACCGCCGGTCGGCGCGCCGTTGCCGAACGCATCGGCTGCCGGCATCTGGCGGCCATTGAGTGTCACCATATTGAACTGCGGCCCGAATCCACGTGCGGTCACCACTGCGCCTTCGCCATTGCGGCGGTCGATCGAGACGCCGGTGATTCGCTGCAGCGCCTCGCTCAGATTCGTGTCCGGAAATTTACCGATGTCTTCGGCGTTGATGGCATCGACCACGCCGATCGCGTCGCGCTTGGTCTCCATCGAGGCCTTGAGACTGCCGCGCAGTCCGGTGACCACGACCTCTTGCAGTTCTTCGCCCTGCGCTTCCTGCTCCTGTGCCCATGTTTTTTGAACAAAGGCGGGATTGATGAGCACCGCACCGCCCACGATGGTGAACAGCGCCTTCGACCTGATGTGGCTGATTCCGGTAATGAAACTCATGAATGCGTTCCTCCGCGTGTCCTGAAACCCACTGTGTGTTCCACACGACAGAGGCCGCGCGGAATTCCCTCGCTCAACACGAAGAGGATGCGAAACGCAGCGCGAAGACAGAAGAACGATTTGACCAGGCGGAGGAATGGTTAGACGAAGCGGAGCTTCGCCCGGGCCGGACATGGGACGCGAGAAATGAAAGCGCATTCACGCGCGACGCGGCGTGTGCGCAACGTCGCGCGATACCAACGAGTGGTTA
>CAVTQT010000006.1:0-192733 GCA_963736955.1 uncultured Pseudomonadota bacterium | reverse complement strand
AACGATGGCAACCTACTTCGGCGATTTCAAGTTGCTGATGCAGCGCGCGAAGGATTTTCGCAAGCCGGTGGTCGTCATGCTCGAAGCGGACGGCTTCGCGTTCCTCGAGCAACAGTCGAACCAGAACGCGAATGCCTACGCAGCCGTCGCCGCGTCAGGGATTCCGGAACTCGCAGGTATTCCCAATACGGTGGCCGGGTGGGGAATGGCATTCCTTCAGCTGCGTAAATCCACAGGAGCGACGAACGTAGTGCTCGGCGTTCACATTTCTGGATGGGCAAGCGGCAAGGATATCGTTCACTACTCCGTGACTGACGCGTTGCAGCCCGAAGTCGACAAGGTCTATGCGTTTCTCGCACCGCTCGGATTGGCTGCGAACGCCACAGGCGCAACGTACGATTTCCTGGTTGGCGATCCGCTGGATCGGGATGCGGACTTCTACGCGCTCACACAGAATTCGGATCGATGGTGGAATGCGGCTGACAATGCTTCGATCAACTCGCGCAGCTTCAATCGATATGCGGAATGGTTGCGGCTGTGGAATGTGAAATCGTCCAAGCGGTGGCTGTTGTGGCAGATTCCTGTCGGCAACTCCAATCATCTGAACGTGTACAACAACGGCGCGTCGCGTCAGGGTTACAAGGACAATCGGCCCGAGTATTTCTTCGGCACCAATTCCAAGGCGCACCTCGAAAAGTTCGCATCGAGCGGGGTCTTCGGATTGCTGTTCGGCGCGGGAGCGGGCGGGCAGAGTTCTTATCAGAACGACACTTACACCGACGGCCAGTTGTTCCTGAAGAGCCGGGCGGGAAATTTCTTGAAGGCTGGTGGCCTTGCGATTCCCGGAGGTTCCTCGACGCCCCCGCCGCCACCTCCCCCAACGGATGCGACTGACTACAACTTCGAGGCGGATACTCAGGGCTGGCAGGGTTCTGCGCCGGTTGTCAGCGTGGCGCGGTCGACCAGCGTGAAGTTTGCGGGGGCGAGTTCGCTTGCGGTACGAATCAACGGATCAGGCAGTGCGTTGGTGAGCGTCGCGAATCCCGCAGCGAAGGCGAGCCAGACGGTTACGTTCCGCGTATACCTCCCGGCGGGTGCCGCGATCAGCTCGGTACAGCCCTATGTGCTGCAAGGAGCTGCCGGTGGCTGGCGTTGGACAGGAAACTGGCAGCCCATCAGCGCGCTCAAGACCGGCGCATGGAACACGCTTGCAGTGCAGGTTCCTGCAGATGCCGCGTTGCTGTCTTCGCTGGGCGTGCAGTTCGCAACGAATGGCGCGTTCAACGGCACCGTGTATATCGACAGCGTAAATTTCTAGCTGTTGCAACTCAGGCGCGGTCGGGAAGCTGTCCGCGCCTGTGAAGTTTGGGTAAACCTTCGGCGCATCTCGCGTCCTGGGTAGCGTACGGCCCGTACATTGTGAATTAGTGCGGCAAAGCCCGAGCCGGTACATGGCACCATACGCACCTCCGCGCCCGTGAGAGCTATTCACTTCATGCGTTCTTCTTCGGTCTTCTTGATCACTGGCTTTTTTCTAGCGGCGGTCATCCCGCAGGCATTCAGCCAGTCGCCGTTCCCCGTCCCGAGTCTGGAATCGCTGCCGCAGCAGGAGGGCCGTGAGGAGTTGCTGCGCGGCTGCAATCTCTGCCATCCCATCATGGCCATGCTGGGCCAGCAGCGAACCGAGCCGGAATGGAAAGGCGTGGTGGATGCCATGCGAGGGCGCGGGGCGATGATTACCGACCAGGAAGCCGCGCGTATCACGCACTACCTGGCCAGTCATTTCGCGCCGGGAATGCCGGTTCGGCCGGGAGCGGGACGCATGCCGGGCGGCCGCACGTTCATCCTCGGCGGCCGCCCACCCGATGCCGAGCCCGTGGTTGGGCAGCCGCTCGAGACGCGTGATCCCGTGGGTGCGAATCAGAAGCCCGCTTTCGCCGGGCAGACACGCGCGCCAGCGATTCGTACCCGAACGCCAGTCGAGACGACGTTGATCGCGCATGGTTTGAATCATCCGTGGGCATTGGCGTTCCTGCCGAATGGACACATGCTGATCACCGAGAAGCCCGGAACCATGCGCGTGGTGTCCGCCACCGGCGAAGTGGGCGCGCCGATCGCCAACGTGCCGGAGGTTTTCTACAAGAGTGACGCCGGCCTGCTCGATCTGGTGATCGACCCGAAGTTCGCGCGCAATCGCCAGGTGTACTTCGCCTTTTCCGAACCGCGCACCGGCGGATCGGGACTCACGCTCGCGAGCGCGCGACTCAGCGCCGACGAGAGCGCGCTCGAGTCCGTGCGCATCCTGTTGCGCATCGAACCCACGCACACCAGCGTTTCGCATTTCGGCTGCAGGCTGTTGTTCGACCGCAAGGGCAAGTTGTTCATGACTTCCGGCGAACGCATGGACCCCGTGCTTCGCGTGCAGGCCCAGCAGCTCGACTCGCGGCTGGGCAAACTACTGCGACTGAACGTCGATGGCAGTGCGGCGGCCGGCAATCCGTTCGCCAAGACCGCTGGCGCACTGCCGGACATCTGGACTTACGGACATCGCAATTCGCAGGGACTCGCCTATCACCCTGTCACGCGCGAACTATGGTCGATCGAGCACGGCGAAGCGGGCGGCGACGAGCTGAATCTCATCGAGCCCGGCCGCAATTATGGCTGGCCGTTGATCGCCTACGGCACCGAGTATGACCGGCGCCCCATCAACGGCGGGCTCACGGACTCTCCGCAAATGCAGCAGCCGAAGTACTTCTGGGACCCGGCCATCGGGCCGACCAGCATGGCCTTCTATGACGGCAAACTCATTCGCGAGTGGCGCAACAACCTGTTCATCGCCGCACACATGGGCCAGCACGTCGCGCGGCTGGTACTCGATGGCCATCGCGTCGTCGGAGAAGAACGACTGCTGCTCGATCAGAAGCAGATGATGCGCTGGGTCGGCCAGGGGCCGGATGGCGCGTTGTGGGTGCTCACGGATGATGCGGATGGGCGGTTGATCCGTCTTCATTGACGGCAGCCATCCGGCCCTGATGGATGTCGTAGCGGGACGGCGGTGGCGACCGCGCATTTCGCCTGCGAACGAAACAGCGCCGGCAGGCCATTCCTGCCGGCGCCGATTCTTTGGCAAAGCGCTCCTACCTACTGATAGACGCGGATGTAGTCGACGTACATGCGCTGCGGGAACACGCTGCTGCCATCAGGGTTGCCGGGCCAGCCGCCACCCACGGCCACGTTGAGGATCAGGAAGAATGGATGGTCGAACACCCAGTTTCCATAGCCCTGCACCTGGGACCGCGTCACGCTGTAGAACTGCACGCCGTCGACGAACCAGCGCACGCTCGTGGAATTCCACTCGATCGCGTACACGTGGTAGTTGGCATCGACCCGCTCGTTGAGGTAATTCGTGCCAGCGAAGGGCGTGTTGCCCGAGTAGTTTGGTCCGTGCATCGCGCCATGCGTGATGTTGGGCTCGAAACCCACGTGCTCCATGATGTCGAGCTCGCCTGAGGCCGGCCAGCCGACTGTTCCAATGTCGTTGCCGAGCATCCAGAACGCGGGCCAGATGCCCTGCGTCTGCGGCAGTTTCAGCCGCGCTTCGATGCGGCCGTACTGGAACGTGCGCTTGCCGGACGTGTTCATGCGCGACGACGTGTACTCGCAACGGCCATACCAGCAGTTGTAGTTGCCCGGGTTGTCACGACGGGCTTCCAGCACCAGCACGTTGCCGCCTGCCTGAGAATCGAACTGGATGAAGGCGTTGTTGCCGGCCGTGTAGTACTCGCGTTCGTTGTTGCCCCAGCCGCCGCCGCCGACCTCGTGATTCCAGGTTGCGGTATTGATGCTGTTGAAGTCGTCGCTCCACGTAAGGGTCGGGCCACCGCCGGCCGACACCACTTCGATCCAGTTGAAATTCCAACCCGTGGTCTGCGCGAACACCCCGAGGTTGTAAGTGCCTGCATTCAGCGTGACCGTGCGCGACACCGTCGTCCAGCTCTGCCAGCCGCCCGTCGCGGGAATCGCGAAATTTCCGAGCTGAATGGCGCCGGCGTTCAGGTCCACCGAAGCCGTCGCGCCGCTCGGACTGGCCACACGAAGCCGTATGGTGTAGCTGCCGGTCGTCGGGACATTGAGGCCGTTGAATGCCAGCCATTCGCCCTGAGCGATCCAACCGACGTTGCAACCGCCCCCGGCGTCGGTCGTTCCCTGAATATCCACGTTGACGTTGACATTGTTCGTGCACGCACCGCCCGAGTTGCCCGCGGTGGTGTCGTTCGCGTTGTTGAAGCTCTCTGCCTGATAGATCACCGCGTTCGCGCCGGCCGAGACGCACAGGAAGGTGATGGCACAGACAAACCGGAGTCTGCTGAAAGTCCTTTTCATAAAATCCCTCTGAAGGTTGTTAGCGATCCTTACTCCATCGACATGGCAGTCCCCCGGTTGCGGTTTAGCTCACGGGCACACCGACGTCTATCAGTGAAGGCCACCTGGCTGGCAATGTCCCGAATGTCCGAATGGACATCCATTGCCAGAGGTACGCATCTGCCGAAGGAAACTGAAGAGGAGCCAGTGTTTTCCGGACGGATCGAAGTGCTCGCTGTCTACCGGGTTCGAAGCTTCGAGCACCTCGCCGTCAAACTATGCCTTCAGTGCGCACCCAGGGTGACGAGAAGCTCGTCAAGTTGCCCGAATGTCTCTCCCATCGCATCCGCCGCCCCGGTGCCGGCGGCGTCGAGAGCTTCCTTCGAGGGATAAAGCTCGTGCAGGACCAGCAACGTCTTGCCGCCTTTTTCCGCGAAGGTCACGGTCGTGACGGAACCCTCGTCACTTTCCTCATTGGTCCAGACGAGGCGCGAGTGCGGTGTCACTTCCAGGTATGTACCGAAGAAGGCCATAGGATTTGCGGGATCCTCGCTGAACTCGAGCCGGTACTTGCCCCCGACGCGAACATCCATTTCGCAGGAATACAGGGTCATGCCCATCGACTTGGGCACCCACCACTGCCTGAACAGCTTAGGGCTAGTCCACGCCTCGAACACGAGGCGCGCCGGGCCGTTGAAAGTTCGCGTGACGACCAGTTCGCGCTCGGATTTCCGCTCCACCGTCGTAACGTTCTTCATGGGGGTGGGCTCACTTTCTCTTCCTGCGTCCATCGGCCTTCTCCTTCCGTTTCAATTCTTCGACAACTTTGTCCAGCTCGTCGAAGCGTGAGGCCCAGAGCTGGTGGTACCTCTCGATCCATGCCGCCTCTTCTTCCAGTCGGCAAGAGCCGAGCTTGCAGGTCCGCACGCGCCCAATCTTCTCCGTGGTGACGAGCCCCGCCTGCTCCAGGACGCCGACATGCTTCTTCATGCCGGTGAGCGTCATCTGGAATTTGTCGGCGAGCTCCGTAATCGAAGCGTCTGCACGACCGAGCTGCTCCAGAACGCCACGTCGGGTGGCGTCCGAGAGCGCGGCGAAAGAGGCATTGAAATGGGACTGCGTATACTGAACCATATGGTTCAGTTTATAACTCACCGATTGGCGATGCAAGGGCGCGCTGCGTTGCCGCCACCGACCCTAAGTCGGGCCCGGCGATCCCGAGGCCATGGCGCCGGGACCGATGGGCCGGTCGGTCGTAGTTAGTTGGTACCCGTTGCTTCAGGGTATCGGCGGGGGAACATGATCCGGAAAGTCGTGCCTTCCCCTTCGGACGATTCGAGCTCGAGGCTCGCGTCGAGCATCTCACAGAGTCTTTTCACGATGGACAGCCCGATTCCCTCCCCGGCAGGCGCTTGTGCTCGTGACATTGTCGACTGCGATGCCAGGGTGGGAGCGGAGTCCGCCTGTGGATCGGATTGGCTCGGTGCGACGTTCCGCTGTTCCACTTCGTGAGCATCGTCAGTCGCGCGTTTCAACGCGCGTTCAAGAGGTGTCGCGGACCCGGTTTTGAAACCCGGGCCTGTGTCCTGGACACATAGTGCCCATTGGGACCGACGGACATCGTCGCTCGCTTCCCAGGTCACCTTTACGCCACCACGCTCGGTGACCTTGAGTGCATTGAGCACGAGGTTTTGCACGATTCGCTGGATCTTTGCGGGATCGCCATCGACCATCAGCGATTCTGCGCCCCTGGCGACCAGGAATAGTCCTTTGTCCGCCGCGACCGGCCTTGTCGTATCGCAATACTCCTTCAGGGTCGCTGCCACGTCGAAATGAGTGATCTGGCGCCGCTCGTGCCCGGCTTCGAGGCGCGCCTGATCCATCAGATCACCGAGTAGTTTGTTCAGCGACTGCACGCCCAGCCGCAGCATCTCCGAGAATCGGGTTCGATGTTGCTCTGGTACGCCGTCGCGGGTAAGGACTGCCGAGGCGCTCGCAATCGCGTGCGCACGGCCGCGCAGGTCGTGGGCCGCTTCGCGCCACGCTTCCGCTCTTGCTTGCTCGAGCTCTCGCAACTGCGCGAGCGCGGACTCCAACTCGAGTACCCGGCTCGCAGCTTCGCGTTGCTGCAAATGCGCGTATCGTGAGGCGCTCGTGCTTGCGCCCTCGCTGCAGAGTCGAACGAGTTCCCGGCGCGCTGTCTGCATGACGCTGGGAGAGATGCCAGGGTTGAGTCCTTGAAAACGCTCCAGCTCGTCCAACAGACACAAATGCAAGTGGCCCCATTCGGACATCGTCTCTGGCTGGTTGTAGCCCTGCTGCCAACGATGAAGGCCGTGCTCGGCCGACGACTCTTTCTGCTCCTCGCGCGCTTGTAGCCGCTCGGTTTCGTCTTGCGCCGAGAGACGCCACGCGAATGCATCCAGGACGGCGGGAATATGGTCTACAAATTGTGCGCGGGTGGTCGTCGACGCGGTGGTGAGTTCCGGATCCGCATCCACCGCCTGCCGCCAGGCGCTGAGAATGTGCTCACGCCGTTCAGACAAGTAGCGAGCCAATTCTTTCAGCGCCGCGGATGCAGGTTCGAAGTCATGCACGATTGATCTTTCGCTCGGTAGGGCGGATTGAAGGCCCGCTATAACTTTCTAGCACGTCGAGATGCGGCTTGCGCCCGGTCAAGGCGAGCTCGACAGAGCGTGCTCACCGCCGGAAAGTGTAAGCCTTTACCTTTGTCCGTCACGCGTTTGAAGTGCGTCAGAAACGCCTGCTCCGTTGACTCCACTGCCGCGTGCGGTTCCCCCAAAAGATCAGACGATTCCTACAATCTGTCAGTGGCTTGATGACAGTAGCGACGCGAGCGTGCGAATAAACTGCAGTCAACAAAAGCCGCAACTTGGCGGTCAGAAGGTCTCCATGACACAGGGCGCCTCACTCTCTCTGGTCGGCACCACCGACGTGGGTCCTCAGCACGCGCGTCGTCAGCACGTTCCTCTCTCCGAGCTCGCCATTGCGAACCGGCAGCGCGACGCGCTCTATCTACTCAGCGAGCAACTTCACCGCGCCAATTCTCTCCAGGAGATATACGACGCAGCGATGGACGGCATCGTGTCGGCGCTCGGCTGCGATCGCTCCGCGATCCTGTTGTTCGATGATGCCGGTGTCATGCAGTTCGTCGCTTCGCGGGGCCTGTCTGACGAATATCGTGGCGCGGTGACCGGGCATTCTCCCTGGAAGGTTCACGAAGCAGATGCTGCGCCGATTGATATTCCCAATGTGGAAAGCGCCGACCTCGACGAAAATCTCAAGGCCACCGTCCTTCGCGAAGGTATTCGCGCCACCGCATTTGTCCCGTTGGTCTGTGACGGCGCGCTCATCGGAAAATTCATGGGTTACTTCCGCGAACCCTATGTGTTCACCAAAGAGGATATCGCGGTGAGCCTGGCGATTTCGCGCCAGCTCGCATTTTCAATCGAGCGCAATCGCACCCAGCGTCAGCTGCAGGATCGCGACGCGGAACTGGCCGAAGAACTGGCGGCGACACGGTTGCTTCAATCGCTGAGCGTCGAGCTCGCGCATGAGGTGGATGTCGAGGCGCTGTATGAAAAAATTCTCGATGTCGCAAAGACCATCGCACGTTCCGATTTCGCGAGCATGCAGCAGTACTTCCCGCATCTCGGAGCCCACGGCGAACTGAAACTGCTCGGGTTCCGCGGGTTCAGCGCGGATGCCGCGAAGTTCTGGACCTGGGTACGCGCCGATTCTTCATGCACCTGTGGCCGGGCTCTTGCCTCGCGCCAGCGTGTAGTCGCCGCCGACGTAGAGCAGGCTCCCTATCTCGCGGGAACCTCAGACCTGGCGAGCTATCGGGAAACAGGCATTCGCGCAGTTCAGTCGACTCCGCTGCTCTCGCGACGAGGTGAGCTGGTCGGAATGATCTCGACGCACTGGAGCGACGTTCGCGAGCCTTCCGAACGCGATCTGCGGCTGCTCGATATCCTGGCGCGTCTGGCGGCCGATCTCATCGAGAGGAAAACCCAGGATGAAGAACTGCGCCGGCGCGAAGAACGGCTGCGCACGCTGACAAATTTGCTGACGGACGTACCATGGCAGGCGCGGCCCGACGGCGCCTTCGCGCAGCTTCAGCCGGCCTGGGAAAACTACACCGGGCAGACCTGGGACACGCATGCGGGGCACGGCTGGTTCGAAGCAATCCATGCAGATGATCGCGGCGAAGTTCAGGAGTCCTGGTCCGCGGCCTGTTTCGCAGCACAGCCTTACGAACATCGCGCCAGGCTCTGGCATGCGCATAGCGGTCAATATCGGCAGGTCGTGATCCGTGCCACACCCATTCGCAACGAAGACGGTTCGTTGCGAGAGTGGGTCGGGGCGTGCACGGAAGCGACAACTCCTAAAGCGTGAACTCTGGCCCGCCCGTGACGGCGGGCCAGAGCGCTATCGTCAATCTACAACTGCGACCGGCCTACCAGGCGTACAGGCTTGCCCAGGAGTACTGACCCGCGGTTACGGAGAAGTAGTAGTAACCGTCGGCCGACTTCGTGAGCGGCAACTGTCCGCAGGTGCGTGCGACGCCACCCACCGTGAGCGTCCGTCCGTCGAAGTTCGAGCAACCCCACCCTTGGATATTCATGCTGGTCCGATAGCAGACCGCACCCGTGGTGTTGAAATTGCCCGACTGGCTGGTGAACGTGACCGGGTTTGCGCAGGTGCCGCCGGTTCCGCCGCCGCTGGTGTTGAACGTCGCGGTGACCGAACGCGAGGCCGTCATGGCCAGCACGCAGCTGCCGGTGCCCGAGCACGAACCACTCCAGCCGGCGAACGTCGAGCCACTGGCCGCCGCGGCGGTCAGTGTCACCGACGTGCCGCTGGCGTAGTTAGCCGTGCACGAGGTGCCGCAGTTGATGCCGCTCGGGTTCGAAGTCACCGTACCGCTGCCAGTTCCCGCGCGGCTTACGCCCAACGCAAAAGTGGACGCGGTGTTGAACGTCGCCGTCGCGGAACGCGCTTGCGTCATCGATACGGTGCACGTCCCTGTGCCCGAGCAGGCGCCGCTCCAGCCCGCGAAGCTCGCGCCGCTGCCCGCCGCCGCGGTCAAGGTCACCGACGTGGCGCTCGAGTAGCTGGCGCTGCAGGTGCTGCCGCAGTTGATTCCCGCGGGCGCCGACGTCACGGTGCCCGTGCCGCTGCCGGCTTTGGTGACGCTGAGCGTGAAGCTCGCGCTCGAACTGTTGAACGTGGCCGTGACGTTACGTGCCGCCGTCATCGACACGGTGCATGCCGTTGCCGTGCCGCTGCACGCGCCACCCCAGCTGCCGAATGTCGATCCGCTGGTCGCTGCCGCCGTGAGCGTTACCGACGTTCCGCTGTTGTAGCTCGCGTTGCAGGTCGAGCCGCAATTGATGCCCGACGGGGACGACGTTACGGTACCGCTGCCGGTGCCGCTCTTCGTCACCGCCAGTGCGAACGTGCTGCTGCTTCCGCCCACGCCACGCATGATGGCGTTGAGGCCGTTCGCATCGACGATGGCGCCGGATGAACGATTGAACAGCGCGAACACATCGCTGGCGCCGGAGGTGGCGCCGTTGTCCCAGTAGAACGTCTTGATGCCGTTCGTGGTGGCGGTACGGTTGACGAACTCCAGGTAGTACTGGCGCGAAGCATCGTCCAGGTTCGAGCGGCGCGCGACACCGTACTCACCCATGATCACCGGAATGCCCGCGGCCACCCACTTCGTGCGGATCTGTCCGAACAAGTCGGTGTGATAGTTCTCCTGCGCCCAGGAGCAGTTGCTGTACTGCGTGAACTGCGCGCCCCAGGCGAGGCACGGCCCGCTCGGGTTCAGTGTGTAGTCGTACGGGATCGTAGTGGTGGAACTCCACGATCAACCGGTTCGACGCGCTGTCGCTCGGCATCGTGAAGTAGTGGAGCCCGTGCCAGGCATTCGTGTTGTAGGTCTGCACGACCAGCGTACGCGTGGCGTTGTTGCCGCCGGTGGCACGCACCGCGTTCACGAAAGTCTGGTTGTACGACTGCTGGACGGTGATGTGTTCGGAGGTTGGCTCGCTGTAGTTGGCATGCACCTCGTTCGTACCCGCGAACAGCATGCGCTCGTTGTAGGTCTTGAACGTATTAGCGATCTGCGTCCAGAGCGCCGCCTGCTTCTGGTTGTTAGCCGTCTGGAAATCGAACGTGGGATGGTCCTGCAGCCAGCCGCCATCCCAGTGGATGTTCAGGATGACGTACATGTTCTGGTTGTAGGCGTAATCGACCACGGTCTTGACGCGCGCCATCCACACGGGATCGATGGTCGTTCCCGACGTGATGTGACAATTCCACGCCGCGGGAATGCGGATGGCATTGAAGCCCGCCGCTTTCACCGCGTTGATCAATGCCTGTGTGGTCGCCGGGTTGCCCCAGGCGGTTTCACCGCATTGGGCTTCGAGCGTGTTACCAAGATTCCAGCCAGTCCGGATGCCGCCGGCGACGGTCTGCGCGGTCGGGAGCTGGGCGTGGGACGGAGCGGAAATGGACGCGACGAGCAACGCGCAAAGCGCGAGCCCACTGCGCCATTTCGCAGCGGAAGGTCTGCGAAGTGACATAGGTTCCCCCTGAGTTGATCAATCCATCGATCGTGTCTGGCTGCAGGGGAGCCCCCACTCGTCCATGAGCCGACGGCCGATTCTATGCGATGACACCGGTGGTAATGCAATGCGAACCTTTACCGGCCCAGGCCGGTCAGTACTTCTTGCTGTCTGATTGATTCGAGGAGCCACCGATGACTCAATCATTGTCTCGACGTCGCGTTCTCGGTCTCGCCGCGATGCCCCTTGCCACACTTCTGTCGCCGATGGCGCAAGGAAAGGATCCTCGCATGCGTGTCTTCATCACCGGTTCGACGGATGGCCTGGGCCGCGACGCGGCGCGATCGCTGATCGACGAAGGCCATCAGGTCGTTCTGCACGCTCGCTCCAAGCAGCGGGCTTCGGCACTGGCAGATCTGGCGCCGCGCGCGGCGGGCGTGGCCATCGGCGATCTCGCGAGCGCAGCCGAGACCCGCGCGCTTGCAGAGCAGGTCAACAAGATCGGACGGATGGACGCCGTCATTCACAACGCCGGCATCTATCGCGAGCCGAACCGTGGCGCGACGCCCGAAGGTCACGCGAAGGTGCTCGCGGTGAATGTGCTGGCTCCCTACATGCTCACGCAACTCATCGAGCGTCCTGATCGCCTCGTCTATCTCAGCAGCAGCATGCATTACGGCGGCGAGGCGTCATTGCGCGATGTCGACTGGACCGAGCGCCGCTGGGACACGAACCAGGCCTACTCGGACAGCAAGCTGTTCATCACCGCGCTCGCCATCGCGCTCGCGAAGCGATGGCCGAAGGTGCTGAGCAACGCGGTCGATCCGGGATGGGTGCCGACCAAGATGGGCGGCGCCGGCGCACCCGACGATCTCGAAGAAGGGCACCGCACGCAGACCTGGCTCGCGGTCAGCGACGAGGCCGCCGCGAAGGTCAGTGGCGCGTACTGGCATCATCGCAAGCCACGAAAGCCCGCCGCTGATGCGGTCGACACCGCTTTTCAGGACAGGCTGATCGCGAAGCTGGCTGAACTTACCGGCGTCAAGCTCTCCTGAATTCGAACTACCAGGCAAACAACCCGACCCACGGGAACTGCCCGGCGGAACGTGTATAGGTCGCACACGATTCTTGCATCTGGGGAAAAGACGCAATGAAACGTTTAGGCTTGCGCCATGTTCAAAACACTACTAAAGACTGTCGCGTGCTCGTTGCTTACGATGCCGCTCTTCGCCGCGACGACCGAGATCCAATTCGACAATCCGCTTCTGCGCCAGCGAGCCGACCCGCAGGTGATGCTGCACACCGACGGGCAGTACTACGTCATGGCCACGTCGGCGGAATGGGATCGCATCGAACTGCGCCGCACGCGTGACCTGAACGCGTTGGCGACGGCGGAAGCAAAGGTTCTGTGGCGCGAACACGGCGCGGGGCCGATGAGCGCGCACATCTGGGCGCCCGAAATCCACTTCATCGACGGCAAGTGGTACATCTATTTCACGGCAAGCCGCAAAGACTCGATATGGGAAGTGCGGCCTTACGTGCTCGAAAACGCATCGGCCGACCCCTTCAAGGGCGAATGGAAAGAACTCGGCCGGCTCGAGACTGGTTGGGACAGCTTCTCGCTCGACGGCACCACGTTCAAGCACAAGGGAAAGCGCTACTTCGTTTGGACGCAGCGCGGACGCACGCCGGATGAAGGTCGCGGCACGAACATCTACATCGCGCAGATGGATTCTCCGAAGTCGATCACTGGCAAGGTCACGATGCTGACGCGTCCCGAGTACGAATGGGAGAAGCGCAAGTACGACGTCAACGAAGGTCCCGCGGTGCTCGTCCGCAATGGCAGGGTGTTCATGACGTTCTCGGCGAGCGCCATCGACGCCAACTACTGCATGGGGTTGCTGACCGCGTCCGCGGATGCGGATCTGCTTGATCCCGCATCGTGGAAGAAATCGCTCGAGCCGGTTTTCAAATCCAGTGAGGCAAATGGGCAATACGGTCCCGGCCACAACAGCTTCACGACCACGCGCGATGGCAAGACGGATCTGCTCGTGTATCACGCACGCGAATACCGCGACATCCTGGGCTCGGAACTCGCCGACCCGAACCGCAACACGCGTGCGCAGGTGTTGCGCTGGACCGGCGATGGCACGCCGGACTTCGGCGAGCCCGAGGCGGATATAGGAAAAGTGGCGCCGAAACCTTTGTATCGCGATCCACTCTTTGACGGAGCGGCCGATCCGGTCATCGTCTACACAGGCTCCTACGGCCGCTGGTACATGCTCTACACCAACCGCCGCGCGAATGCGCAATCGACGAAGGGTGTGGAGTGGGTGCACGGTTCGCGCATCGGCATTGCCGAGTCGCTCGACGCCGGCGTCACGTGGAAATACATCGGCGAGGCGGACATCGAACTACCACCCGAGTTCGGCGGTGCCAACGCCACGCATTGGGCGCCGGATGTGGTGCGCGATGACATGGGCTTGTTCCACATGTTCCTCACGGCAGTTCCCGGAATTTTCGAGGACTGGAATCATCCGCGGCACATCGTGCATCTCACCAGCAAGGATCTGCGGACGTGGCGTGACGCGAGGCCCGTCAAACTGGCGACCGATCGCGCGATCGATGCTTCGGTGATCCGGCTGCCATCGGGCAGCTGGCGCATGTTCTACAACAACGAAACCGACAACAAGGCGATCTGGTATGCCGACAGTGCGGATCTCGAGAACTGGACCGATCGCGGCAAGCTCATCACGGATCAGGCCGGCGAAGGGCCGAAGGCATTCCAATGGCGCGGCAAGTGGTGGTTGATCACCGACGTGTGGCACGGCCTTGCGGTCTATCGATCCGACGACGGCCTCGAATGGAAAAGGCAGCCGGGCAACCTGCTCGAGGCGCCCGGCAAAGGCGCGGACGATGAGGTGAAAGGCGCTCATGCAGATGTGGTTGTGAGTGGTGATCGCGCCTGGCTGTTCTATTTCACACATCCCGGCCGCAAGGACACCAAGGCCGACACTTATGAAACGCGGCGCAGTTCCATTCAGGTCGTGGAGTTGCAACAGGAGGGCGACTCGCTCAAGGCCGATCGCGATTCTCCAACGCGCGTCGCGCTGCGAGCCCGGTAGGGACTGCCGGCGTCAATGATGATCTAACTTCTCGCGCGATGCCGGTATGTCATGCGCCGATGTCCCCAGTTTGTCGCTCGGGCGGCCCAAGAGGACAAGGTTCGAGTGGACAAGTGTTGTCACGGGACATTTTTTCGCGCGTTTCGCGGGCCGATGATCGCTTGCGCGATTGCATGAAATTACCTTCATTTGGGTGACGGCCCGGCCGGAATCGCCAATACTCACAACCCTGTTGGTTATCAAAGCCTCGAGGGGTTCAATCATGAGTGGATTTTCCGCGGTGCGCGCGGGTTGGCGCGCCGGCCTGTGTTTGTTCGCCGTATCCTGCATCGTCTCCGCGCCGCCGGTTCTTGCCCAGGCGCAGCCGGTTCGCAAAGACGTCGAAGCCGGAATGAAGCGCGCGACGCAGTTCATGGTCGACAAGGTCGCATACCGCGGCGGCTACCTCTGGAACTATCTACCCGACATGTCACGGCGCTGGGGCGAGATGGAGGCGCGCGAGACGATGATCTGGCTGCAGCCTCCCGGCACCTCGAGCATGGGCCACGTCTTCCTGGACGCGTACCACGCGACGGGCGATGAGTACTACTACCGCGCCGCCGAGCAGGTGGGTGCAGCGCTGATCTGGGGGCAGCATCCGAGTGGCGGCTGGAACTACCTGGTCGACTTCGCCGGCGACCGGTCCTTGCGCGACTGGTATGCGACCGTGGGGAAGAACGCCTGGCGTCTCGAGGAGTTTCAGCACTACTACGGCAACGCAACCTTCGATGACCAGGTCACGACCGACGCCGCGACTTTCCTGTTGCGGCTGTACGTGGAGAAGCTGGACTCGCGCTACAAGGCCCCCGTCGATCGCGCCATCCAGTTCGTACTCGACAGCCAATATCCCATTGGCGCGTGGCCGCAGCGCTTTCCGCTGAACCACGAGTTCTCGAAGCATGGCCTGGCTGACTACTCGTCTTACTACACCTTCAACGACGACGTGGCCTGGGAAAACGTCTCCTTCCTCATCCAGTGTTACCAGGTGCTCGGCGAACAACGGCTGCTCGATCCGATCATGCGCGGCATGAATTTCTTCATCCTCGCGCAGCAGGGCGCCCCGAATCCTGGCTGGGCATTGCAGTACACGACCGACCTCAAGCCGGCCGCGGCCCGCACTTATGAACCGCTGGCGCTGGCGACTCATACGACGGCCAGCAATCTCGAACACCTGATCACGTTCTACGACCTCACGGGTGACACGCGATATCTCGCGCGCGTCCCCGAAGGCATCGAGTGGCTCGAGAAGGTGAAGCTGGCGAAGCCGGATGCGGGTGGCAGAACCCATCCCACCTACATCGAGCTGCAGACGAACCGCCCGATGTACGTGCACCGGCGCGGCTCCAACATCGTCAACGGCGAGTACTACATCGACTACAACCCGGAGCGCCCCATCGGGCACTACGGCCAGACTCGCAAGATCAACACTGCCGCGTTGCGCAAGCACTACGAGGACGCGCTCAAGGCGGATGTGCAGGTGCTGGCGAAAAACTCCCCGATCGCGCCTGGCACCGGCATTGTCGAACTACCGCGGTTCTTCGCGGATCGATACGCGCCGCCGGCGGAAAAGGATCTGCCAGGACAGGTGCGCGGCTCGCTCTCGTCGCTGAACAAGACGGGCTTCTGGCCGGCGCCGTTGCCGCAAACCAGTCATCCCTATAAAGGCCCGTCGACGAAGGCCGAAGTGCAGGGCGATTTTGGAACCACGCATGTCGGCGACGACACCGACACTTCGCCGTACACGGACACGGCAAAAACCGTGTCGATCTCCACCCAGGAATATCTGCGCAACATGAACGTCCTGGTGCAGTGGCTTGCGCAGGCGCCCCGCTAACCGGCGCAGCTGCGTGCGATGGCGCTCGGCGTCGACGTGCTTCTAGGTATTCGCCGAGAGGCCTAGACTCCGCGCATGCGAAAACCATTGCCGACGATCCTGGCGCTGGCGACCTCATTGATTGCCGCGGCGTATGCGCCAGCCGCCGTGGGTCAGGGCGAAGGCGGATGGATCACGCACGCCGATGCCGGCTCACGCACACCCATCGTGCTGCAATTCCGTCGTGAGCTGCAGCTCGACCGCGTGCCGGCGAAGTTGTTGGTCAGCGTGACGGCCGATAATCGTTACATTCTTTATGTGAACGGTCTGCGGGTGGCCGACGGTCCTTCTACCGGCACGGTGAAGAGCTGGCGGCAGAGATCTTTGGACCTTGCTCCGCAGCTCAAGCGCGGCAAGAACGTGATCGAAGCGGTGGTGTGGAATTTCGGAGACGTCGCGCCGGCGTCGCAGCAGACCGTGGCGACGGGATTCCGTCTGATCGGCGAGCCGATCTCCACGAGCGCAGCCGGCTGGCGCGTCCGTATCGATGACAGTCGCACTGCCATCAATGCCAAGGAGCAAATCTCCTGGCAGTACTACGTGGCGAGCGCGCCCGAAGTCATCGACGCGCGCAAGATCAATGACGCGCACTGGCAGGACGCAGTGCCGGCGCCTGCCGCGGCGGCGCGCACGCTCATCGTGGATCCGTTTCCGCCACAACTCTTCGTGGCGGCTGATCCCGGAAAGGTCGTGCGCAGCTCCCTCGAGGGCGGTGACCAATTCCCGGTGCGGCCGGTGACGATTCCGCCCAACACCACGGCCAAACTACTCATCCAGCGCGACGTCATGCTCTCCGCGTACCCATCGCTCGAAGTGCAGGGCGGCGCAGACGCGACCATCAATCTCCAGTACGGCGAGGCGCTCTACGACAAGGATGGAAAGAAGGGCGATCGCAACCTCATCGCCGACCGCCAGTTGCGCGGGTTCCATGACACCTTCATCGCCGACGGGCAAATGCGCGAGTTCGCGCCGCTGTGGTGGCGCACATTTCGCTATCTGGAGATCGAGGTGAAGACCTCCGCCAAACCACTCACGCTGCGCGCGTTGAAGCTTCACGAAAGCGGTTATCCGTTCCCGCAGGTGGCGAGTTTCGTGAGCAGCGATGCGGATCTCAATCGCATCTGGCAGATCGGCTGGCGCACGATGCGTGTGGACTCGCACGAAACGTTCATGGACAGCTCCTATTGGGAGCAGCTCCAGTACACCGGCGACACGCGTCTCGAGATGCTGATCACCTACGCGGTGTCGGGCGACGCCCGGCTCGCGCGACAGGCCATAGACGCATTTGCGGAATCCGACGTCGATGGCGGTCTCGTGCAGGGCGCTTACCCGTCCCGCCTGCCCAACGTGATCGCCACGTTCTCGTTCGCGTGGGTGGGCATGCTCGCGGATTGGGCGCTGGAGCAACCGGACACCGCATTCATCGTGAGACACCTGCCGCGCATGCGCCGCGCGCTCACCTGGTTCGAGCCTCTGCTCAACAAGCAGGGATTGCTCGGCAAGAATCCGCAATGGAATTTCATCGACTGGTCCGGTCAGGAGTGGGACGACCGCGACACATTTCCTTCGTGGGGGAGTCAGAACGGAAGTTGTCTCACGACGGCGATGTGGGTGGGCGCGCTGCGGCAGGGCGCCGCACTGGAACGCGCACATGGCGACGCGGCGCGCGCCGCGGAGTTCGACGCGAAGGCCGATCGCGCGCGCACCGCGATCCGCGAGCACTGCTGGGTGGCTGAGAAAGGGTTGTTTGCCGACGATGGCGACAAGAAGGTTTTCAGCCAACACATGAACGTGTTCGCGGTGCTCTACGACATCGCGACTCCTGACGAAGCCCCCGCGATACTCGAGAAGATCACCATCCGCGATCGCGGCATCGATGCGCCGTCGGGCATGTACGCGCCCACGGCCTACTTCGCGTGGTATCTGGTGCGCGCCTTCGAGCATGTGGGAAAGCCCGAGCGCTACTTCGAGCTGCTCAAGACCTGGCGAGACCTCCTGGCGTTGAATTACACCACCTGGCCCGAATCGCGAGACCAACCCCGTTCGGACACGCACGCGTGGAGTGCACACCCGACGGCCGACTTGTTAGGCATCGTGGCGGGCATTCGTCCAGCCGCGCCGGGCTATTCGCGCCTGCGTGTCGAGCCGCGGCTTGGGTCTCTGACCTCGCTCGATGCCACTGCGGCGACGCCGCATGGCCCGGTCAAGGTGAGCTATCGCATCGCCGACAATCAACTGATCGCCGTGATCGATCGGCCCGCCTCGCTCCCCGGAACTTTCACCTGGCGCGGCAAGTCGCACCCGCTGACGGAGACACACACGAAGTTCGAACTGCCGCTCTGAAGGAGTTCCCATGCCTACCCGCCGCCAGTTCCTGAAGTCTTCCGCCGGGGCAGTGTTGATTGGATCCGCCGGCATCACGCACCTCGCGCAGGCTGCCTCGAAGACAGAAATGCTTCGCCGGCCGATCCCATCCTCCGGCGAACTGGTCCCCGCCATCGGCATGGGCACCTCCGGAAGTTTCCAGATACCGGCCGGCAGCGCCGAATACGCGGCGCTCAAAGAGGTCGTGAAGCGATTCTTCGAAGGCGGCGCGACGCTCATCGACACTGCGCCGACGTACGGCAATGCGGAGGACAACCTGGGACCGCTTCTGAGCGAAGGGGGATACCGCAAGAAGGCCTTCATCGCGACGAAACTCTCCGGCGTCACCGGGCGCGAAGCTGGCCTCGAGCAATTCAACCACACGCTGCGTCGGCTCAAGACCGACAAAGTGGAGCTGCTGCAAGTCCATAACCTGCGCGACTGGAAGACGCAGCTCGAAGTGGCGCGCGAGCTCAAAAGCCAAGGCAAGGTGAAGTACGTCGGTGTGACTCACTACACCGATTCCGCTCACGATGAAATTGCGGACATCGTGCAGGCCGCAAAGCCGGACTTCCTGCAGATTAATCACTCGGTGACCAATCGCGGCATCGAAACGCGCGTGCTGCCGCTCGCCAAAGAGCTGGGCGTCGCGGTGCTGACCAACCGCAATTTCAACGATGGCGCGTTGTTTGGCCAGGTCGGGGGAAAGCCGCTACCGGGCTGGGCTGCGGAGGCGGGCATCACATCGTGGGCGCAGATGTTCCTGAAGTACTCGTTGAGTCACGAGGCCGTGACGGCGGTCATTCCCGCGACCGGCAAGCCCGATCGTCAGGCCGATAACCTCAGGGCTGGACACGGGCCGTTGCTGACGGCGGCGCAACGCAAGGAATTGATCGCGCTGTTTTCCTGACGCGAATCGGAACGCGCGAGATTGTTAGGCCGGCCTGGTCACGGCCGCTGGCTGCGTGCTGCCCTACAGCGGAGTTCGCACCCTCCTATATCGAATGCTCACTTGCCGCCAGCAGACTCCCGCAGCCATGAATTTGCGGTTACTCCTGTTTGGACTGCTGGCGATCTCGGCCATCGCCAGGTCGGACGAAGCCATTGCGCCGCTTGGCGCACGAACATTGGCCTTTCGCATCGACGAAGGTCGCAACATCAATAGCTTTCTGCGAGATGGCCCGGTGGCCGCGCACCTGCTGCTGCGGTCGGGCACCGAGCCACGCATTCTCGTGGCATTCCCCGCAGGCAATAGCGGTGTGGGTTTGTGGTTCGAAAAGACCAGCGCAAACGTCGCCTGGACGCTGGTTTCGCCACCCAAACCAGTCACGAGGCTCGACGAAGAGCGCCGGCCATTGCGAGGTATCGAATTCGAGATCTCGGCCGACGTGCCTGAATTGCAGCCGCTTGCTGCCGTCCTCTCGTCGGTCCGCGTGTTGCGTGACTACGAGCTGCAGCGTAATGCGCCAGATGAAGTGATGGTGAAACCCCGCGTCACCGGCAACGTGATCTCGTGGGAGCGAGACCGGCTCGATGGCGCCGCGGGATTCAGGCTGTCGATCGATGGGCAAAAGGGTGCGCGCGTGGCCACCGATCGCTTCCTCGCATCCTCGTCCGGGTCGATGCGACTCAAGGTGCAGGCGCTCACCGGAGAGGTGCCGCTGGTGCCGTTGACAGCCCTGCTGACGCAGCGCGCGGGTAACGACGTGCGTGCTCGCGATGCACTCTCTTTTCTGACCTACCAGGACAAGTTTCTCGCCGGCTCCTGGCGCTTCGATACCTACTTCGGACGCGACACACTGATCACTGGATTGCTGCTCGCCCCGGTGCTGGATCCGCAGGCGGTGGAGAGCGCCATCGCGTCGGTGCTTGATCGCCTGGCCCCGAATGGCGAAGTGGCTCACGAGGAAGACATTGGCGAATTTGCGATATTGCGCAATATGCGCGAGGGGCGCGGCCGAGTGGACACGCCTGTGTACGACTACGGTATGGTCGACGACGATTTCCTGCTCGCGCCCCTGGCGGCGAGCTGGATGTTGGGTGACGAGCGCAACCGTGCGCGGGCGTCGCGGTTCCTCTTGAGGCGCGCAGTCGGTCTCGAAAGGAACGGCGAAGCGCTGGCACGTAATCTCACGTGGGTCGTGAAGCGTGCGGCGTCGTTTGCAAAGGACCCTCGTGCCTTGAATCTCGTCGGTTTCAAGCCCGGCCGGATGACCGGGAATTGGCGCGACAGCGAACAGGGACTTGGAAAGGGTCGATATGCGTATGACGTGAATGCCGCGCTGGTTCCCGCAGCGCTCGGTGCAACGGCGCGGCTGCTCGATAGCGGCCTTCTCGACGAATACCTCGATGTCGATCAACTTCGCACGCTGAAGGCTGCGCGCGAAAGTGCGCAAGTCTGGGCGGCACAGGCACCGCGCCTGTTCGACGTTGACGTTTCCGCAATGCGGGCACGCCAAAACATCGCCGCTTACGCGAAGGAAACCGGTGTGGATGGTGGGCGCGCGCGACGCAGCCTCAGTGCCGCTCCACTGGCATTCCACGCACTGTCGCTGGACGATGAAGGCACGCCCATCCCGATCCTGCATTCGGACGAGGGCTTCAGGCTGCTGTTGACGGAGCCCGCGCCGGATGAGCTTACGCGATGCGTCGTGGCCATCATGCGTCCGTTTCCGGCCGGACTCATGACCGACATAGGTCTGCTCGTGGCGAATCCCGCGCTCGCGAACGCGGACCTGCGACGTGACTTCACGCGGTTTGCCTATCACGGAACCGTGGTCTGGTCGTGGCAGCAGGCTTTGTTAGCCGCCGGGCTCGAGCGCCAGCTGCGGCGCACCGATCTTCCGGCTGCGGTGCGTACGCAGCTGTCGCATGCGCGTGAGCACCTGTGGACGGTGATAGAGCGTTCGCGGACGCTGCGCACGTCGGAGCTGTGGTCGTGGTCGTACGCGGACGGCCACTACCGCGTGGAGCCGTTCGGCCGCTCCACTGCCGACGCGGATGAATCCAATGCCGCGCAGCTGTGGAGCACGGTGTTCCTCGGCATCACCAATGGTACTTCGCTTGAAAACTGATCTCGCGGCCTTCGAGCGGACGCGCCAGCAACACGCCGCCGGCATCGGCCGCCACACCGAAGATGCGGGAATTACTTTCGGTGAGACCGAGTTCGTCGGAAACGTTCGTGCCGCGCAGGGAAAACTGCCAGTTCTCGCCAATATCCGCCGTGATGCCGAAATCCCAGGTCTCGTAGGTTCCCAGTTGCTGGAGGCCAGACTGATCCTGGGTGTGATCGCCGACGTAGGTGTAGGTGACATAGGCATTGAAGTCGCCGGAGCCGATCGGCATACGGTAGCTGGGCGTCAGCATGAATCGTAACTTGGGCTGTCGCTGCAGCTGCTGCCCCTCGATCGGTGCGCAGCCGTCGCCGGTCACTACGTTGTTGTATGGAATACAGGCGTCGTAGTCCGTGTACTCACCGTCCAGATAGTTGGCAACGACCTGGAAGCGAAAGTTGTCGCCGGGGGTGATCGCGCCGATGAAATTGACTCCCTTCGACTCCGATCCATACGGGATCCGATCGCCGATCGCTGCGCCGGCATCATCGGTTGGTTGATACAGCAGGCCGGTGAAGTCGCGAAAGTAAGCGCTGATGTCGGCATAGAAAAGTTCGTTCTCGAATTTGAACCCGCCTTCATAGTTGCGGATGAGCTGCATGGGCGGGGTATTGCCCGTCGTGCTGCCTCGAATGCCGTTGTCAAAATCCAGGAAGTGGCCGCCGCGATTCACGCGGACATAGGCCGACATGAAATCCGTGAAGCTGTAGTTGGCGCCCACCGTCCACGACGTGAAGTCCTCGTCGTAATCCGTGGTCGCGAATGTTCCGTTACACACGCCGACAACGTTGTTGTAAATCGTCAAAGGATTGCCATCGGTGTCGGTGTCGGTACGGTTGCAGACATGGTTGGTGGCGTCCTGTTTCTCGTAGCGCACGGATGCGTCCAGCAGCCACTTGTTGACTCGCCAGGAATCGGATAGATAGACCGCGCTGTTGAACGCGTGACCGTGCTGCGTGATGTTGAATGCGCCGTTGTCGAGGAAGCCCTGCTCATCGGTGCGCAGGAACGTCTGCCCACCACTCACGTAACTCACCGTGATCGGTCGCGCATTCGGTTCGTTGGTCATGAACATCTGGTTGCCGAGCGCCCATTCGTCGTCCATCTCGTAGTAGCTGAGATACAGGCCGAGAGTAAGCGTGTTGTCTTCGGACAGCGCCTTGCCCAGGCGAAAATCGTTGTTGATGCTGGTGAGTTCCTTGTGGATGAACCACCAGCCTTGATGGATGACGCTTTGATCGGCCGCGACCGCGCCACCGCCCACAAACGTTGCTGTCGCGGATCCCGCCGGCAGCGCGAAACCGCCGAGATTGGTGGGAATGGTGTACAGCTCGTCGAACAGCGTGGCCGGATTGCTGCCGGAGAACAGTGCGTTGGTATCGACGTCGCCACCGTTCGCGAGAAGTTTGTTAGTGATCGACCAGCCGCCGTCCAGTTCCTGGTCGAAGTCGGCGCCGACGAACAACATCTGCGCGCCGCGGCCTTCGGCCAGATCCGCGGTAGTGCCGCCGTTCGGATAGCCATCGAGCCGGACGCGCCGAATGGCCTCGCCGTTGTAGGTCGCCGTGAGCGGATCGAAACCTGGATAGGCGCTGAAACTGTCCGTGCCGTGCTGGATCACCGGGATCGGCGTGATGAACTGGTTCTTGTCGTCCAGATATCGCGCATACAGCGTGAGTTGCCCTGCATCGGATTCATGTTTGAGCGTCGCCGTGAGCTGGCCCCCGTCGTCCGCCGTGAACTGCGGATCGCGCACACCGTCGGATACGCGCCAGAAGCCACCGACGCTGCCATACCAGTCACCCCCCAGCGGGAAACCGGCGAACCCGTCGAGGCGCCAGAGATTCTCATCGCCATAGGTCACGCCCAAACTACCCGCGGGAGTATCCGTGCCGGTCTTCAACAGGAAGTTTGCAGTCGCCCCCATTTGTCCGCCGGCGAATACCACCGAGGGTCCGCCTTGCAGGATTTCAACCGATTTCACCGTGTCGTCGAGCCTGACGATGGACGTCGTCTCGAAGAACGAAAGCGTCGGCATGCCATAGAGCGGCGAGCCCATGAGCAAGGCGGTGAAATACGGTGCGTCACCGCCGCCCGGAAATCCCGCGATCTCGATGTTCGCGCCCGTCTGGCCGCCCGTGGATTCCGGCCACATGCCCGGTGAAATCTTCAGCAGGTCCGCGGTGCTCTTGGGATTCGCGCGCCTGATCTCTTCCTCGGTGGCCGTGACGATGTTGTAACTGGCCTCGAGTTTCTTGACGCCACCGGCGATCGCGGTGCCGGTGACGACGATGGTTTCCAGCGAGCTTTCGCTGCTGTCAGAGTCAGGTGGCTCGGCTTCCTGTGCCCGAATTGTCGATGGAGCTGCGGCTGCGAGAATTGCAAACAGCCCGATGACGCTGCGGGTGAATGTCGTATTCATGCTTCCCCCTTGCGCAAAGCGGTAACAGCTGGTTTGAGTTTCCTCGCCCGCCGGAAAATTTCCTCCGACTCTGGAAAATCCCGACGTGTAAACAACTCGCAATGTCGCGTCAGTCGTCGACTACAGTTTCTTCGCGTTGCCGCATTCCCATGGAGAGTTATATTGTTCCCGCGATGCACCCAATCGACATGCATCCACGCACCACGCGATTTCGCGCGCGCGCCTTCATCGCGTTCGTTTCGCTGCAGATCGCGCTGTGCGGCGGCATTGCGGCTGCGCGCGAAATCGCGCCCCTTCCGCCATCGCAGTTGTACGGTGCGCTGTTCCAGCACGTACAAACCGAAAGAATCTTCGCCGACAGCAAGACGTTTGCCGACGCGGTCGCGAAATCCGAGCCCGGCGAAATCGTGCGCAGATACGAAGCGGAGCGCGATCGCGAAGGATTTTCCCTGAGGCAATTTGTTGCCGAGAACTTCGTAATCCCCGATTCGTCGGCGATCGAATTCAAGACAGCGCCACGCGAGGAGATCCATGCGCACATCGACAGGCTGTGGGGCGCTCTGACTCGAACGCCGCGATATTCACGCGGTGCGAGTTCGCAGCTTCGACTCTCGAATCGCTACGTGGTGCCGGGAGGGCGTTTTCGCGAGATGTACTACTGGGACTCCTTTTTCACGATGGTGGGTCTTGCGGCGGGCGGACGCGACGATCTCGTGGCCGACATGGTCGAGAATTTTTCCGGGCTCATCGATCGGTATGGACACATTCCCAACGGCACTCGCAGCTATTACCTGAGCCGCTCGCAACCACCGTTCTTTGCGTTCATGGTGGAGCTGCAGGCGGAACGCGAGGGGGCGCGGGCGCTGACGCGTCGCCTGCCGCAGCTGGAACGTGAATACCGCTTCTGGATGGACGGGGCGGAGGGCCTTGCTCCCGGCGCTGCTCACCGTCGTGTCGTTCGACTCGCCGACGGTAGTTTGCTGAACCGCAACTGGGATGACCTGGCGGTGCCGCGCGATGAGGCCTACCTGGAAGACATGGAAGCCGCACGTAACAGTGGCCGGCCCGCGGCCGAAGTTTATCGGGACTTGCGCGCAGCGGCGGAAAGCGGCTGGGACTTCAGTTCGCGGTGGCTCGCAGACGGCAAGACCCTGGGCTCGATCCGTACGACGGACATCGCACCGGTGGATCTCAACAGCCTGATGTACAAGCTGGAGCTCGTCATCGCGCGCGGCTGCAAGGAGGCAAAACGGCCCGACTGCGAAAAGAAGATGCTGACGAACGCGCGCGTGCGACGCGCGACCATGCTCCGGTTGATGTGGGATGGCAGGATCAATGCGTTCGTGGATTACGACTGGCGTAACCAACGCGGAATGAATCGCCTGACGGCCGCGACGGTGTACCCCTTGTTCGTCGGGATAGCGTCGGAGCAGCAGGTGCAGAGCATCGCGGCAACCATTCGCGCGTCGCTTCTCATGCCGAACGGTCTGGCGACGACCACCCTGAACTCCGGGCAGCAATGGGACGACCCGAATGGCTGGGCGCCACTGCAGTGGATGGCGATCGAGGGTCTGCGTAGCCATGGGGAAGGAGATCTGGCCGCGGACATCGCGCAACGCTGGGTCGCCGAAAATGCACGCGTGTATTGCGCGACGGGCAAGCTGGTGGAGAAGTACAACGTGCGCGAGGCGGCTGAGGGCGCGGGTGGTGAGTACCCCGTGCAGGATGGTTTCGCCTGGACCAATGCGGTGTTGATCAAATTGTTGGCGATCTATCCGGAACTCGCCCGCAAACGTTATGAGTTCACCGGAGGCGAATGCAGCGCTGAAGCGGCTTGAAGTCGCCAGACGGCGTCATTTGCGCGCCTCTGTCAACCGGGCGTGCCCTCCGGCGTTACTACTCCCAACTACAGCAGCGGGGAGTACCCATGTTGACCCTATCGCGTTTTCGCGGCGCACTATCGCGCCTTGGCGCGCTCAGCGCTTTCATGGTTCTCACCGCGTGTGGCGGTGGCGGCGGAATGGGCGATAGTCCGTCCGCCAGCAGCGCTCCGCCTCCTTCCTCATCGAGTTGTGGATCGGACTGCAACACCGTTTTCGTCGCAATGACCGACGCGGACGGCGACTTCCTGAGTTACACCGTCGACGTCGTTTCCCTCAAGCTCAAGCGGCCGAATGGCACCGTCGTCGAGACGTTGCCGGCGACCACGCGCATCGACTTCGCGCAATACGTCGACCTCACCGAACTCCTCACAGTCGGGACGATTCCGAACGGCGCCTACTTTGCGGCCACGTTGCGGCTCGACTATGGCAATGCCGATATCACGGTTGAAAAAGACGGCATACCGGTTGCGGCCCAGGCAGTCGATGCGAGCGGCAATCCGCTCGGTGTCGTCGATGTCAGCGTGACACTCGACAATCGACACCATCTCGTCGTGTCGCCTGGCCTGCCGTCATTGCTGACGTTCGACTTCAACCTCGCGGCCTCGAACAGTGTCGACCTGACGGCCACGCCGGCCAAGGTCACTGTAACGCCCGCGCTCGTGGCGTCGCTGGACTTCGTCGATCAGAAAGACTTGAGAGTGCGCGGACCACTGGTAAGCGTCGACGCAGCCGCCGGCGCCTATGTTGCCAATGTGCGCCCTTCACACGGCCGCAGCCTGAAGTTCGGCCAGGTGACCGTGCACACGGATGCGGACACCACCTTCGAGGTGAATGGCACTAGCTACATGGGCGGTGCTGGTCTCGCGGCACTCGCGGCGGCGGGCGAGGGGACCGCGACCGTCGCGTTCGGGACTTTGACCACGCAGACGCGCGAGTTCGATGCCGCGATCGTCCACGCCGGTACCAGCGTTCCGGGCGCGGGCGTCGACACAGTGCTCGGCGAAGTGATTGCGCGCAGCGGCGATGTGCTCACCGTGCGCGGCGCGACGGTGGTTCGCAACAGCGACGGCGCGCATTTCGCGCGTGGCAAGGTCCAGGTGACGATCGGTCCCGACACCAAGGTGATGAGGGGTGGCACGTCGCCCGCGGAGATGGCGACTCTCGCCGCCATCTCGGTCGGCCAGTCGATCGTGGCGTTCGGTGCAGCGACTCCGGTCAGCAGCGCTTCCATGTCGGGTGACTGGGCACTCGACGCGACCGCCGGCCGTGTGCGCATGAATCCGACGCCCATCTTCGGCTTCGTGAAACAGGCCTCCACCGGCGCGCTCACTCTGCAGCTCGATTCGATCGCGGGCCGCAGGGTATCGGCGTTCGACTTCGCGGGCACGGGCACGAGTCCTGCGCAGGATGCGGACCCGATGAATTACGAGGTGGCGACAGGCACGCTCAATCTCTCCGGCGCCAGCGTCGGCGAACCCACGAAGCTCATCGGCTTTCCGACGGCCTTCGGCTTGGCGCCGCCCGACTTCGATGCACGCACGCTCGTCGATTTCCCGAGGCTGCCCGCAATGATGACGTTGACCTTCGGACCGAACGGCACCACGGCACCATTCAGCAGCCAGGAGGCCTCGGCTCTCGTGCTCAACCTCGCGAATCCAGATATCGGCAGGCTGCATTTCCTCAGCGTCGGTCCAAGAGTGCTCGACCTGCTGGCATTGCCCGCCTCGCCCAGCATCGTTCCGCCGGACAACGGGCCGACGGCCTACCTGATCGTCAGGCGCGACGAGTCACATGCTTTCCATGACTTCGCCGAATTCGTCGCGGAACTGGGCACACAACTCAACGGATCGACTGCGATGGTGAGCGTGACCGCGTCGGGTTCCTATAACGGGGACGCCAACACGCTCACGGCGCGCAGCATCGTCGTCATCCTGAAGCAGTGAACGAGTTCGAAGCGAATTGGATGCCCGCGGCGCGGCGCGCCGCGGGCATCAAAGCTTCTCCACGAACCACTTGCGGATCTCTTCTCGCATCTGCGGGTTCTCCAGATGCCCGCCGTCGTAGCGCAGCAGCTTCCAGTTCCCGGAATGTCCGGCGGAGGCGTAGACTTTCTTCAGTTCCGCATCGACCTTCTCGAGGCCGGCGAGCGGCGTGAGCTTGTCCTGGTTCCCCGCGAGCGACAGATGGGCACGCGGCGCGATCAGTGCGTTCATCTGTGCGGTGGTGAAGTGGTTGAGCAGGTCGGGCACGTAGTAGTAGATGCCGTGGCCCTTGAGGCCATCGACTTCGACGAGCGTGTGCCAATCCGTGAGGCAGCAGATGTCGACCACCACCTTGAGCCTGGGATCGAGAGCGCCTGCCCACTGCGCGGTCGAGCTGCCCATCGACATGCCCACCGTACCGAGTCGCTTAGCGTCGACGTCCGGGCGGGTGACTAGATAGTCAACGGCCTTGAGCGAATCGTAGACCATCATGCCCCACAGCACCTGGCCGTGCCACAACATGTCCTTGAAGGTCTCGAGCTCGGTGCGATTTGCGCGTTCGCCGAAAATCCACGCATCGAAGCACAGCGCGTTGTAACCCAGCGAAGTCAGGAATTCCGCGTAGGGCGGATTGGCCAGGTATTCGCGCCCCTCGATGAACTCCGTCTTGCCAATCTTGTAGCCGCCGCCGTGTGAGTGGTTGAACAACACCGTGGGTAACGGGCCGGTCTTTCCCTTGGGCTTTGCGAAGTACGCCGGAGCCGGCTCGATGCCGTTGAGGTCGAGGACGAGCTTCTCGAGTGTGTAAGCGCCGCGATCTTCGGTAGCGACGATCTGCGCGCTGACCTTGCGGTCGCGCGGCGGCAATTTGCCCAGTAGCGCGTAGAGGTCCTTGCTGTGCTTTTGCACGGCGGTGTTGGCACGGGCCGGTGTCATTTGCGTCGCGAGCATCATCGCGCCGGCTCCGGTGGTCAGCAGTGTTCGTCGTTTCATGGTGCTCCCGTCGTTGGCAGCGGGATCGTACTCCCGATTGCCAACGACGGGTAAGCGAACCAAAACTTCTCAGATCAGGAAATCATCCGCGTTCAGCTGCGTGGCATGGACGCCTAGCAGGGTGATCTCATCGTCGCCGAAGTCGAGCACCACGCCGCCGAAGACGCCATGCGCCCTCGCGAGGACGTCACCAAAGTCATCGATGCCCGCAACGTTGCGCAGATCGATCTGATCCCCGAAGCCGGCACCCGCCGAGAAGTCGAGGATGGTGAAGTCATCGTCGCCAGCGAACAGATCGTGGCCGCCGCCGCCTACCAGGATGTCGCGCCCGCTGCCGCCATTCAACGTGTCATCGCCCGCGTTGCCGATCAGCAGATCATTGCCGGCCCCGCCGAGCAGCGTCGTGTCGTTGCGGCCCGCGAGGAGCACGTCATTGCCGGCGCCGCCATCCAGCGTGAGCTTCGCGGAATTGAACGGCACCGTTGCCGAGCTGATCACATCCGCGCCGTCTCCACCGCGCACCACGATGTTGTCCTTGATGTCGGTGTTCGTGATGCGCATCGTGTTCGCCAGGCCGTTGACGATGAGGTCGTCGCCGCTGGCGGTGACCGTGAGGATTTCGCTGCGCAAACTTCCATTCACCGTGACCGTGTCGCGTACGCCATCGCCACTGGTGCCATCCGCGACCTTGGCGAGGTCAACCACGACTTCGCGCACATCCGTGCCGCGCAGATCGCCGATATCGATGTTGTCGATGCCGTCGCCCGCGAAGATCTCGACGCGCTCGAAGTTGTCCTGGGTCATGACGATGTTGCCGACGTTGCGCGTCAGGAGCACGTCATTGCCGCCTGCGGCGAGCGAGATGTTTTCGTCTGCGCCCGAGCCATTGAATTCGTGCGTATCGAAACCCGCCTGGCCGTCGATGGTGTCGCTGCCATCGCCCGGATCCCAGACGAACAGGTCATTACCGTCACCCATGAATGCGGTGTCGTTGCCGCGATTGCCGTCGATGACGTCGTTGCCCGCGCCGCCAGATAACACATCCGCGCCCGCGCCACCCTGGATCTGGTCGTTACCCGCGCCGGCATCCACGTTGAGTGAAACGCCGGTGGTGAGCAGCGCAGAGGCATTCACGGTGTCGTCGCCGGCGCCGGTGTTGATCACCAGCGCGTCGGTCACCGTGTTGGTCGCCGCATCGGCATTCACGATTCGCAAGGTCGCCGGCAGCCCGGTCACCGTTGTCTCCGCACCTACCGTTGCGATCGTCACGTTGTCCGCGGAGTCGCGGCCTGCCGCGGTGATCTGGTCGCGCACGCCATCGGCAGTGCCGGCCGTGCTGCCGGCGAGGTCAATGGAGATTTCGGTGACGTCGGTCGCCGAAAGATCGCTGACGTTGATTACGTCGACGCCGCCGAGCGCTCGCAGCTCGATGCGCTCCACGTCGTTGAGGTCCATGGTGATGTTCCCGATATCGCGCGTGAACAATGCGCGTCCGCCGTTCGCGGAGACGTTGAAGATCTCGCCGATATTCGCGCCGTTGAAGAGCATCGTATCGGTTCCGTCCTGGCCTTCGACCACGTCACTGCCATCACCCGGATCCCACTGAAACACGTCATCGCCCGCGCCGAGCAATGCGGTGTCAGCACCCTGCTGTCCGTCGATGAAGTCGTTGCCGTCGCCGCCGAGCAACACGTCGTTGCCATTGCTGCCGCGGATGGAATCATTACCCGTGCCGCCGTCCACCGTGACGGAGATCAGTGTCGCAAGATTGCCCGTCGCGTCAAAGGAATCGTCACCACCGTTCATGTTCACCACTACGCGCTCGGTAGTGCCGATGTCGATGGAGAAAGGGGCAGGGTTCACGCGGTCGAAGCGCACTCGCGCGCCGTTGGCAGTAAGCGTGAACTGCTCGGAACCGTTGCCGCCGTTCACTTCGGCCGTGTCGGTTCCTTCGCCGCCCTCCATGAGATCGGAGTCGTCGCCGGGATTCCAGATCATGCGGTCGTCGCCGCCCTGGCCAAACATCTGATCGTCGGCGTCGCCGCCGGTCAGCGTGTCGTTGCCTTGGCCGCCGAACAGCAGATCGAAGCCGCCTTTACCCAGCAGCGTGTCGTTGCCATCCTGGCCAAAGAGCTGATCGCTGCCCGCGCTGCCTTGGATCTGATCGTTACCCGCGCCCGCTTCCACGATAAGTGCAACGCCGTTGGCGAGCAGCGCAGTGGCATTCACGGTGTCGTCACCGGCGCCGGTGTTGATCACCAGCGCATCGGTCACCGTGTCGGTCGCGTCGGCATTTACGATTCGCAAGGTTGCCGGCAGCCCGGTCACCGTTGTCTCCGCGCCCACCGTCGCGATCGTCACGTTGTCCGCGGAGTCGCGGCCTGCCGCGGTGATCTGGTCGCGCACGCCATCGGCAGTGCCGGCCGTGCTGCCGGCGAGGTCAATGGAGATTTCGGTGACGTCGGTCGCGGAAAGATCGCCGACGTTGATTACGTCGACGCCGCCGAGCGCTCGCAGCTCGATGCGCTCCACGTCGTTGAGGTCCATGGTGATGTTCGCGATATCACGCGTGAACAATGCGCGTCCGCCATTCGCGGAGACATTGAAGGTCTCGCCGATATTTGCGCCGTTGAAAAGCATCGTATCGGTTCCGTCCTGGCCTTCGACCACGTCACTGCCATCACCCGGATCCCACTGGAACACGTCATCGCCCGCGCCGAGCAATGCGGTGTCAGCGCCCTGCTGTCCGTCGATGAAGTCGTTGCCGTCGCCGCCGAGCAACACGTCGTTGCCATTGCTGCCGCGGATGGAATCATTGCCCGTGCCGCCGTCCACCGTGACGGAGATCAGCGTCGCAAGATTGCCCGAGGCGTCAAAGGAATCGTCACCACCGTTCATGTTCACCACGATATTTTCAGTGGTGCCGATGTCGATGGAGAAAGGGGCGGGAGTCACGCGGTCGAAGCGCACTCGCGTGCCGTTGGCGGTGAGCGTGAACTGCTCCGCGCCGTTGCCGCCGTTCACTTCGGCCGTGTCGGTTCCTTCGCCGCCCTCCATGAGATCGGAGTCGTCGCCGGGGTTCCAGATCATGCGGTCATTGCCACCCTGACCAAACATCTGATCGTCGGCGTCGCCGCCGGTCAGCGTGTCGTTGCCCTCGCCGCCGAACAGCAGATCGAAGCCACCTTTACCCAGCAGCGTGTCGTTGCCATCCTGGCCAAAGAGCTGATCGTTGCCTGAGCCGCCGGTCAGCCTGTCGTTTCCAGCCCCACCGAAGAGGTTGGCGTCCGGCAATGCTCCATTGATTTCACTAAGCGAGATGTCGTCATCGCCAGCCTGTCCGAACGCCTGAATCAGCGTGGTGTTCGCAACCGTGGGTGTGCCGCCGACGGTTGCGACTGCACCGCCGTTCACGAGGATGGCGCCGGCCGCATTGCGGCTCAAAGTGACGTCGTTGTCGAGCGAATCGCCTATGACGGTCAGCTGATCGGAACCGAATGTGCTTGTAACAGCCACGAATAGATCTCCTTGGTGAGTAGTTCAGGTTTCGCGCATGGCGCGACTGGTAAATGCAGTGATCGGACGCATCAGGTATTGAACGAGCGTGCGATCCGAAGTCGTCACGAACAGCTCCGCCGGCATGCCGGCCTTGAGCTGGATTTCGGGATGATGTTTGAGTGCGGCGATGTCCACCTCGACCGTGGCCGTGAACCACGACTCGCCGGTTTGCGGGTCGCTCATGCGATCGGGCGAAACGAACGTGACGCGGCCGGGCAGCAAGGGTGTGGTGCGGGCGTCGTAGGCTGCCAAGCGCACGTTCGCCTTTGCATCGGCAAACACATGATTGATGTCCTGTGGCCGGATGCGCGCCTCGACCACCAGTAGTTCGTTGCTGGGAACCACATCGGCGATGGGCGCGCCGGCGGCGAGCACTACGCCCGGCGAGGACACGCGCAGACCCATGACCACACCATCGACCGGCGAGCGAATCGCCTGGCGATCCACCTGGTCCTTCGACGGGCGCAGGCGCTCTTCGATCTCGCGCAGCCGCGACGATGATTGCTCGAGTTCGTCGGTGGCCGCCTGCTGATAGCGATTGCGCGCGTCAGCCATGCGTGCGGCCAGCTCGGCGGTCCGCTGTCGCGACAGCGCGAGTTCGCCGCGCGATTCTCCGAGGCGGCTGCGGTAGTCGGCGTCGGCCCGCTGCAGCGGAAGCAGTCGCGCGCGTGGCACGAAGCCTTCTCCGGCCAGCTTCTCGTTGAGCTTGAGCTCTTCGGCCGAAAGCCGTCCGGCGGTTTCGATGGATTCGATCTGGCTGCCGAGCGCCTCAGCCTGTGCGTGCGCTTCGCGCACCTGCGCCTGAAGCGCGCTTATCTGTTCATCGAGCGTCCGGCGACGCGCGGAGAATTGTTCACGCTCGCGCGCCAGGTGCTCACGGGCGCGCGGCTCGGTGGAAAGTTGCGCGTCGAAATTGAAGTCCCTGGCGAGCGTGGTCTCGGCGAGGATGCGCGAATGACGCACGCGTTCGGCGATCAGCTGATCTTCGAGCAGACTGAGTTCGGCATCGCTGCGTACGTCATCAACCACCACGAGCACATCGCCGGCTCGCACCTTCTGCCCGTTGCGCACGCGAATCTCGCGCACGATGCCGCCTTCGCGGTGCTGCACGGTCTTGCGCTCGAGTTCCACCTTGATGCGGGCAGCGGCGATCACCGCACCCGAGATCGGCGCGAGCGACGACCAGCCGATCAGAAGCGTTGTGACGATGGCCAGCGGAACAAGCACGCCACGACGGCTGAGCGAGCGGGCCGCCGTCGTTTCCAGGGGCGGCGTGTCCAGCAGCGACGAGAACGTGACGGGCAGGCTCATGCCTGCACCTGCTTGGGTTCGGTGGCGGGGAAGGGAAGCACTACATGCGCGCCGCGCAGTCGCGCAAGGATCGTTGCGGTGGGGCCGATGGCCTCGATCGCGCCATTGCGCAGGACGGCGAGTTTGTCGAGATGGTTCATGACGCGGCGGCGATGGCCCACCAGGACCACGGTGACGCCACGGGATTTGAGCTCGGCGAGTGCGGCGCACAAAGCCTCATCACCTTCTTCGTCGAGATTGGCATTGGGTTCGTCGAGGATCAGCAGGCGCGGATCGCCGTATAGCGCGCGAGCGAGCGCGATGCGCTGGCGTTGGCCGCCCGACAGCAGGCAGCCGCCTTCACCGATCTCGGTCTCGTAGCCGTCCGGCAGTCGCAGGATGAGTTCGTGCGCCCGCGCCAGTTGCGCGGCGCGCACCACCGCCTCCGGATCCGGCTGCTGCAGGCGCGCAATGTTCGCGGCGATGGAACCCGCGAACAGCTCGACGTCCTGAGGTAGATAGCCGACGGCGCGGCCGAGCACAGCGCGATCGCAGCGCGCAATGTCGGTGCCATCGAGCCTGACCTTGCCCGCCTGCGGCACGCGGATGCCGAGCAGCAGCCGCACCAGCGTGGTCTTGCCGGATGCGCTCGGGCCGACTACACCCAGACTTTCGCCGGGCAACAACGAGAACTCCACACCCCGAATC
Organism: uncultured Pseudomonadota bacterium; assembly: GCA_963736955.1. Taxonomy (GTDB): domain Bacteria; phylum Pseudomonadota; class Gammaproteobacteria; order Steroidobacterales; family Steroidobacteraceae; genus CADEED01. The sequence goes on along the minus strand of CAVTQT010000006.1, from coordinate 158,422 downwards.
ACGGGCGGTCGATTCGGCATGGCGCTGAAGACGATCCTTTCGACATCGAGGCGGCCCTTCGGAGCGGGCAGCGCGAGCCGTGACTGCGGAGCTTCGGCGATAGTTCGGTCGCAGAGACGCTTCCAGGCGCTGCGTGCTTCGCTGAGCGACTTCCGGCCGCTGATGAGGAACTCCACCGGCTGCAACGCACGGCCCAACAGGATGGTGGCGGCAATCATGATGCCCGGTGAGGCCTGGCGGCCGATCACGAGCCAGGCGCCGAGGGCGAGCGCCAGCGCCTGCAGGCATTGCCGAGCCATGCGTGCCAGGGCGCCAAAGCGCGCGGTCGCGATGCCCAGCTGCGCCTGCGCTTCGTGTTGCTCGGCGCATTGTTCTTTCCACGTGGCGATTGCCGGCGCCGTCATCCCCATGCCGACGATGACCTCGGCGTTGCGCACCAGCGAGTCGGCGCGCCGATGCGTGGCGCGCGTGGCCTGTAGTGCCCGCTCGGTAAGCTGGCGCGTGGCGTGCTCGGTGAACAGGCTCAACGCCACCAGCGCTATCGCGCCGAGCGTGGCGACGCCGCCAAGCAGCGGATGCATGAGAGTGATCAACAGCAGGTAAAGGGGCACCCACGGCGCGTCAAAGAGCGCCACGACGCCGGAAGTGGCGAGCAGGGTGCGTAACTGGGCCACGTCGCGCAGTGCATCGTCGGTGCGTTGCGCACCGGCGGTGGCGGCATGATGGAGCTGATTGCCAAGGGCGGCCGGCGCCAGGCTGGCTTCAACACGCCGGCCCGCGGCTGCCAGCGCACGGGCGCGCGCGGCATCCATGAAGTAGCCGAACGTGAGCATGAGCAGGACCGGAATGCTGAGCATCACCAGCGTTTCGATGCTGCCGCTGGCAAAGACGCGGTCGAAGACCTGCAACATGTAAAGCGCCGGCGCCAGCAGCGCCAGATTGAGCAGGAGGCTGGCGCCGGCGGCCAGCGTGACGAACGGACGGAGTTGTTGGGCGAACAGCCAGCGCATCGGAAACTCTCACGGGTCAGGTTCTTTCACCACGTGAGTACCCAGATTTTGTTAACGGTTCCCAGTCGCGCGTTCAGGTGCTCGCGTACCTCGAATGCGCCAAATAGTTCCTAACAGGCAGTTCCGGCATCCTCGTGCCGACAATTTCTTGGTACGCTATGCCCGGTTGATAGCGAGGTCTCGTATGAAAACAACAATAAGAAACGTAGTCCTCCTCTGGATCGTCGGTGTCGCTGCGACACAGGCGGAGGATCGCAATCCACTCAACGCAACCGCGGTCGTGGACATGGGCGGATTTTTCCTCTCGACGGACATCCGCGTTCGCCTCGATGGAGAAGGCGGCATGGTCGGCGACCCCATCGATTTCGACGATACCTTCGGGATCGATCGCTTTCAGCGTTTCCGGATTGACGGACTGTGGCGGATCAAAGGCAAGCATTCGATACGCGGCACGTACTTCAAGAACGATCGCACCGGGACCAACGAGCTCTCCCGCGATATCAACTTCGGCGATGAAACCTACCCGTTGGGTGCAACTACCACCGCGCGCTGGCAACTGGAGGTCATGCAGGTCTCGTATGACTACGCCTTCAAGCGTAGCGATAAATACGAGCTTGCCGCCGGCGTCGGCCTCCACGTGCTCCACGCCAATCTGGGTATGGACGCCACAATCACGGGCGCTGGCGGGTCCGTTTCGCGCGAGCTGTCTGCAGAGTGGCTCGACGGGCGCGCCGCTGCCGGTGCTCGGCCTGCGCGGCATCTGGCGGCTGCCGCACGATTTCTACTTCACGGCACAGGCGCAATATTTCTACATCGACTACAACGAATACAACGGCAGCCTTTCAGATCTGAAAACGACCATCGTCTGGCAGGCCACGCCGCGTTTTGGAGTGGGCCTGGGTTACAACGATTTCCGTTTCCGATTCGATCTCGACAAGCAGCTCTTCGACGGCCGGCTGCGATGGAACTACGGCGGCGCCATGGCGTTCGCGTCGCTCGCGTTCTAAGTAAAAAAAGGCCGCCCCCAAGGGGCGGCCGATTACGACTAGCAGATTCTACTGGTTAGAACTTGTAGGTCGCTCCGAGAGTGAAGGTGCGGCCGATCTCCGTCTGGAAGAGCGTGTCCTGTCGCACGCTGTCGATGTACAGCGTGTTGCGCTCGTCCGTCAGGTTCTGAGCCTCGAAGATGAGCGACAGGTTGTCGTTCACGTTCCAGGACGCCGATGCATCCACGAACGTGTTCGCCGCGTTTGCGCGAACGTCGCTGCCTGCAGACGCCGGGATGGCGCGAATGTAGTTGTCACGGTATGAGGCCGTCGTGCGGATGCTGAAGGTGCCGTTGTCGTAGAACAGCGTGCCGCTCGCGGAGTTCGGCGAGAGGTCCACGAGGTCGTTGGTGGTCGTTACGGTCGGTACACCGTTCACGCTCGTCAGGATGTACTCGATCTCGGACTCCACGTGCGTGTAGTTAGCCAGGACGCCGAAGCTGCGCATCCAGCCTTCCAGCCAGTCGAACTGGATCTGCGCGTTGAACTCGAGGCCGTTCAGCGGGCCACCATTGGTATTCTCCCAGCGAGCCACGTGGAAAATGCTGCTCGGGTTCGACGGCGAGCCGATGAGGAGCGAGTCAGGCAATCCCAGTGAGCTCCACGGTTCGTCGGACGTGATGCGTTGAATGTAGGTCTCGATGTCCTTGTAGAAGTAGGCCACCGACAGCAGTGAGCCCGGCCGGAAATACCATTCGAGTCCCAGGTCCGCCGTCGTGGCGCGGATGGGTTCCAGCAGCGGATTGTTTACGGTGGCGTTCTGCGTCGTGACAGTCGCCGCAATGCTCGGCGTCAGGCTTCCCAATTCAGCGCGCGACATCACTTTCGCAGCCGATAACCGCAGCTGCAGGTCCGGGTTGAGTTCGAACACCACGTTCAACGACGGCAACCAGTCATCGTAGTTCTGATCTACATCGCGGCGGCTGCCGACCTGCGTGGGCAGCACGCCCATCGGCTGGGCGATCGGAATATAGCCAACCGCCGACTGGCGGGTGTACACGTAACGGACGCCAATGTCGCCGCGGATCGGGATCGACCACTGGTCGCCGGTGTTGAATGAAAGCATGCCGTAGGCGCTGCTCACCTCTTCCAGGAGCTGGGTGCGGTTCGCGCCGCATTCGATGTTGCAGAACTGGACGAAGTCGGGATAGTTGAACGTATCGCGCCAGGCGCGCGAGTCAATCGCAGCCCAACTTGCGGGGGCCCCCGCACCGAACAGATCGTCGAGACCGCTGATCTGGGTCGTGATGTCGGCGATCGTGACGCCGGCCGGCAGGTTCTGGGTGGTCGTCATGATGGGGTTCATGACTCCCGAAGTCGTGGCCTTGAAGTTCGCCTCACGCCACTGCAAACCGCCCTTCACCGTGAACGTGTCGTTCGTCTTCCATTCAGCGTTCAGCTCGGCCATGGTGTTCGCCGTGACATTACGCGACGGCTTTCCCTGGAAGGAGAAGCCACCGAGCACGGTCTGATTGGCATCCGGCGTGGCCGCATACACGAACTGGTTCGGATCCGAGACGTCGAACCCGAAACCGATCAGCGGGGTTTCTCTGCCCGTGAAATCGAGCGTGAAATTGGAAACGTCGATCTTGTCCATGAACGTCTGCAGGCGCATCGGCCCATCCCACTCGGAAATCGAACGCCCTGCGGTCGCCGTGATCTTGAAGTTCTCGGAGAAGTGGTGCTCGAAATCGAGGTTCAATTGTTCGAACGTGGAAGTGAACTGGTCCACGAGGCCTTCGGAGCGGACATCCATACCGTCGAACGTCGCGGTCTGCACCGAACCCTTGTCATCGAAGGTGATGTTGCGCACCGACACCATGGGCTGGCCGCCGTTGTTGATCTGGCGACCGAGCGAGAGGCCGAGGATGTAGTTGTCGCGTCGCTCCTGCTGGTACCTGGAAACGAGGCCATCCAGCGAGAGGCTGGTATCGTCGTTCGGCATCCATTGCAGGGTGACAGTGCCGCCGGTGCGCTCGGTGTCCTGCTCGGAATTCACGTAGCGCGGCAGGCGCGGCAGGAATGCGCCGCTGCCCGGAACGTTCGGTAAATCGGCGCGACGCAGGTTGTATACCGTGTTGAACGCCGTGAGATCGCTGGTGCGCGGATTGTTGGTGGTGCACAGGGCGTCGGTCGCGCCGCGGTTACCAATCGCAGGACTGGGACCCGTTGCAGTCCAGCCGAGGGGCGTGCAGAACGGCAGAAAGGTCCGGGCCGGCGCGGGCGCAGGAGTCAGGTCGTTGGCGTTGCTATTGGCCGAAAGAATGTCGACGGCCGAATAGCCAACCTCTCGAATGAACCGTTCCTGATACGCAGCCGAGATGAGCACTCCGAATGTATCGTTGAAGAACTTTTTCGAAGCGAGCATCGAAACGCGCGGATCGACGTCTTCGGAGACCGAGTTGTAGACACCGCGGCCCGTGAACGTGAATACATTATCGTCCACGTAGTCGAACGGGCGCGGGGCCCGAAGATCGACCGTTGCACCCAGGGAACCTTCCTCGACATCCGCCGACGAGGTCTTGCGCACCGTGAGCGAGGAGAAGATTTCTGTCGGGAAGATGTTGAAGTCGAAGCTGCGCCCGTTATTGCCGGCGCCGTAGATGTCGCTCGATCCGGTTTGCGACGCGCCTTCCATGCCGTTGATGCGCACGCGGGTGAAGGTGGGGCCAAGGCCACGCACGGAAATGTTTCGACCTTCACCACCATCGGTGCGTGAGAGCGTCACGCCCGGAATGCGCTGCATGGATTCGGCGAGGTTGCTGTCGGGGAACTTGCCGATGTCTTCAGCGACGATACTGTCGATGGCGGCCGTCGCTTCGCGTTTCTGGCCGAGCGCGGTGTTCAGAGATCCTCTGAAACCGGTGACGACAACTTCCTCGAGTTCCTGAGACTCCTGATCAGTTGCGTCCTGCGCGAGGGCCATGTGCACCGGGAGCATCAGCCCGGCGCCGGCTAGCGCTAGCGAAATCGCCGTTCGTAAAGACGTGGATGCCTGATCGAATTTCTTCATTGAAGAGCCCCCTTAGTTCAGTTCTGAAATCGAAAAAACCGTCGCAATCTTCATCCTGTTTCGAACCGAAGGAAACCGGTTACCTATCCAAGACAAAGATGAGTGAATTTGACCGCTTTCTACCGCATCTGAAAAGAATTAACCATCGCTATCCCAATTTCGATTTGGGTATTCGATTGCTCGATCCTGTCGCGAATGCACATTTCCCCGGGAAATTCTGGCAATGCGGCAACCACGGGCAGCGGCCCGCCGGATGGAAATGATTGCGCTAACACAAATGGGAGTATCGAAAACCGGTGCCATGCATGGCCCCATGAGCGGGACATTTCGCGGTCGGCGCGATCACCAATTTGGTGGCATTCATATCCATTGTGATATCGGCGGTCCGTCTAACGGCGCATCCTTGCGAAGCCCAATTGGACCCGTCCATATTCGCGCTCGCAATCGGGGGAAGTACATGAAGGCGACGTTGGTGCGGGCGGGATCGATCGTTTTTTGGGTCCTGACCGCGGCCCTGGCATCACCTGCGATCGCCGCCGACGCCGGAAGGCCGGTGACCGTCACCGTCGATGCATCCCGGTCCGAAGGACCACTGCCTCCGGTGTGGCGCTTCTTCGGCGCGGATGAGCCTAACTACGCCACCATGAAAGACGGCCGCAAGCTGCTGGTTGAGCTGGGCAACCTGCGACGCGGCGAAGTCTATTTTCGTGCCCATAACCTGTTGAACACCGGCGACGGCACGCCGGCATTCAAGTGGGGCAGCACGAATGCGTACACGGAGACCCGCGATGGCAAGCCGGTCTACGACTGGACGGTGGTCGATCGCATCATCGACACCTACCTCGCACGCGGCATTCACCCCTACCTGCAGATTGGCTTCATGCCCGAGGTTTTGTCGACGGCGCCGGCCGGCGTGCCCTACCAGCATTTGTGGCGTCCCGGCTTCGACTACAAGCTGATCGCCACGGGCTGGAGCTATCCACCCGCGAGCTATGAGAAGTGGGGCGAGCTGGTCTATCAGTGGACGCTGCACAACATCGGGCGCTATGGCCGCGACGAAGTCGCGAAGTGGTACTTCGAAGTCTGGAACGAGCCCAACTCGAACTTCTACTGGCAGGGCACTCCGCAGGATTTCTACAAGCTGCACGATGTCGCTATCGCCGCGGTGCGCCGCGCATTGCCGGTGGCGCGAGTCGGCGGGCCGGATGTGGCCGGCGCGGGCGGCGCGTTCATGGATGGTTTCCTCGAACATGTGTCGTCGGGAAAGAACTACGTGACGGGCGAGATCGGCACGCCCACCGATTTTCTCGCCTTCCACGCCAAGGGCCGGCCGGCCTTTGTCGATGGCCACGTGCGCATGGGCATCTCCACGCATCTGAAGGAAGTCGACAACGGCTTTCAGAAAATCGCCGCGGTGACCGCGCTTGCCGCCAAGCCCATCGTGATCGGCGAAAGCGATCCGGAAGGTTGCGCCGCCTGTCCCGGCCCGCAAAATGCCTATCGCAACGGAACGATGTATTCGAGCTATACCGCAGCAAGCTTCGTGCGCATCTGGGAGCTCGCGCAGAAGCGCCGCGTGAATCTCGAAGGCGTGTTGACCTGGGCTTTCGAATTCGAGAATCAGCCCTGGTTTGCCGGCTATCGCCAGCTATCTACCAACGGCGTCAATCTGCCGGTGCTCAACGTATTCCGCATGTTCGCGAAACTTGGGTCAGAACGCATCGCCGCCAAGAGCGACGCGCAGATACCGCTCGATCAGATCGTGGCCGACGGCGTGCGCGGTGAAACCGACGTGGGCGCTTTGGCGACTCGCACTCCGCAGGGAGGCGTTGCGGTGCTGGTGTGGAACTATCACGACGATGATGTGCCGGGACCGGCCGCCGCCGTGCGGTTGACCATCAAGGGCCGCAAGCCGAAGGACACCGGCGCCGCGACGCTATGGCGAGTAGACGAATCGCATGGCAATGCTTTCGCGGCGTGGAAAGCCATGGGCTCGCCGCAGTCACCGAATGCAGCCCAATACGAGCAGCTGGAGAAGTCATCCGCACTCGAAGCGCAGACCTTGCAGACGCAAACCGTTCGCCGTGGGACAGTACAGCTCGATTTGTCCATCCCGCGGCAAGGTGTCGCGCTCGTCGTACTCGATTGAAGGGAATCACATGAAAGTGTCGATGCTCGGCCTCGGGATCATGGGTGCCGGCATGGCGGGCCAGATCGTCGCGAAAGGCTTTGAGGTTTCGGTGTGGAATCGCAATCCGGCGAAGTGCACACAGCTCGGCAATCTCGGCGCGCGGGTTGCCGCTACGCCGGCCGACGCCGCGCGCGGTGCCGACCTGGTGTTCGCGATGCTCGCCGACGACGACGCGTCGCGGGGAGTGTGGCTGGGCGCGGAAGGCGCGCTCGCCGCCATGCGTCGCGACACGATTGCCATCGAATCGAGCACGCTCACCATCGAATGGGTGCGCGAACTCGCGGCTGCCGCAAGTTCGCGCGGTATCGGATTCCTCGACGCGCCGGTGACTGGCAGCAAGGCTCAGGCCGAGAGCGGAATGTTGGCGTTCCTCGTGGGCGGGCCTGCGGAGCTGCTCGAACGCGCGAGACCGGCGTTGGCCGCCATGAGCAGCAGCATCGCGCACCTCGGACCCAGTGGCAGCGGCGCGACGATGAAACTCATCAACAATTTCCTCTGCGGCGTGCAGGTGGCGAGCCTCGCCGAAGCGATGGCCATGGCGGAGCGCAGTGGACTCGACGCGCGCCAGGCTGCCGCCGTACTCGGAGCCGGCTCACCGGGAAGCCCGCTGGTCAAGATCGTTGCGCAACGGATGCTCGATCGCGCGTATGAGCCGAACTTCTTCGTGCCTCTCATGGCCAAGGATCTGGCTTACGCACGCCAGGCTTTCGCCCGTGCAGGGATCGAGCTCAAGAGCGCCGACGTCGCGCGTGAAGCGTTTCTTGCGGCGGAACGCGCCGGATTCGGGGAAAAAGACATCGCCTCGATCGTCGAGCTCCTGCGCCGCTAGAATGCGCGCCCGAGGGGCGAACATGAACAAACGATACCTGGCGATGATAGCGATTGGGGCGACCGGCCTGTGGGCGGCGGGCGCTCTGGCGGCGGAAGACGGCGAGTGGCATTCACTCTTCAACGGCCGCGACCTGTCCGGCTGGACCGTCAAGATCAACAAACACCCGCTCGGCGAGAACTACGGCGACACCTTCCGCGTCGAGGACGGCGTCATCAAGGTGGCTTACGACCACTACGGGAAGTTCGACGAACAGTTCGGTCACCTGTACTCCAACCAGGCCTACTCCAACTACATCCTGCGCCTCGAATACCGCATCACCGGCGCCGCAGTCGCCGATTCGCCTCCCTGGGCCAAGCTCAACAGCGGCGTGATGATCCACTCGCAGTCACCGATGAGCATGGGCCTGAACCAGCCATGGCCCGCGAGCATGGAGTTCCAGTTCCTGAGCGTGGGCGCCACCGCGGGCAGGCAGACCGGGAACGTCTGCACCCCCGGCACCAACCTCGAGATGAAGGGCAAGCTGCTCACCGATCACATCATCGACTCCACCTCGAAATTGTTTCCCGTGGATGAGTGGGTGGCAGTCGAAGTCGAAGTGCACGGCAACGCCGAGGTGATCCATCGCGTCAACGGCGTCGAGGTGCTGCGTTACCAGCATCCGCAGCTCGACCCGAAGGAAGACAGCGCCAAGGCGTTACTCGCGGCGGGTGCGCCGCTGCAGCTGTCGTTCGGGCACATCGCGCTGCAGGCCGAATCCCAGCCGGTCTGGTTCCGCAACATCCGGATTCGCCAGCTTGACTAACGCACTGTCGACGTTCCCCCTGTCTACCTGGCAGCAGGATCTCAAGCGCGCCATCACCGACCCGGACGAATTGCTGAGAATCCTCGGGCTCGACGCCGCGCTGGCGGCGCCCGCGCGCGTGGCTTCATCCGCGTTCGGCCTGCGCGTCACGCGCAGCTATCTCTCGCGCATGCGTCGTGGTGACGCGAATGATCCATTGCTGCGCCAGGTGCTGCCGCTCGCCGACGAACTACTCGAGACGCCGGGGTACGGGGCTGATCCCTTGCTCGAACACGAATCGACGCTTGCTCCCGGGCTACTGCAGAAATACGAGGGACGTGCGCTGCTCATCACGACCCAGGCCTGCGCCATCCATTGTCGTTACTGCTTCCGGCGCGAGTTCCCGTATTCGGCTCAAGCTGAGGCCGCGGAAGAGGGCGCCACGCGATTCCGCGCCGCGCTCGACCGTGTAGCCGCGGACACGAGCATCGAGGAAATCATCCTGAGCGGTGGTGATCCGCTGTCGCTGAGTGACGCACGCCTGACAAAGATCACCGATGCGATCGCCGGCATCCGGCACGTTCAGCGCATCCGTGTACACACGCGCCAGCCCATCGTGCTGCCGTCGCGCGTGGATGACGGCCTGATTTCCTGGCTGCAAGGCATCCAGCGGCCCACCGTCTTCGTGCTGCACACCAATCACCCGAACGAGCTCGACAGCGAGGTGCGCGCCGCCTGCGCAAAGCTGCGCCGCGCGGGGGTCACGCTGCTGAACCAGTCCGTGCTGCTTCGCGGAGTCAACGACGACGTCGCTACGCTGGCCGATCTGTCGCGAGCGCTCATGGACGCGGGGGTCGTGCCTTACTACCTGCATCTGCTGGATCGTGTGCGTGGCACCGCGCATTTCGATGTCGCGGAGGCCGAAGCGCAGCACCTCGTTGAGGCCCTGAGCACCCGGCTGTCCGGTTACCTCGTACCGCGGCTGGTGCGCGAAGTTCCGGGCGCGCCTTACAAGGTTCCGAGCGTCAGCAGCGCCTGAATCGCTCGCCGCCGAACACCCTGATGCCCGTCCGAGCGTTATCCAATGCATAGCCTGGACGGCTCGGCGGACTGGTCATAATCATTTTCCGAGTCCCGTTCCAAGGATTCGCGGTATCGCCGCGTCCAATGAACAGTTACAAGCGGCTGAACGGATGGATGAAGCTCTAATACGCCGGGCGCAGGGTGGGGACGCCACGTCCTTCGCCGAGCTATTGGATTTGCACTACGACACCATCTACCGGTTCGCCTGGAAATGGTGCGGTCACGCGGCCAATGCCGAGGATATTGCCCAGCTGGCCTGCATGAAGCTGGCCACGAGCCTCACGCAGTTTCGATTCCAGGCGGCGTTCACGAGCTGGCTGTATCGACTGGTCATCAGCTGCGCACAGGACTGGCAACGGTCGCAGCAGCGTCACGACCATGACGAACTGCCGGATGAGGAGCCGATGACGGAATCTTCACGCCCTGAAGACGGCATCTACCTCGCCCAGGTGCTGGCGCAGCTGGCGAAGCTCGGCGAGGGCATGAAGGAAACCGCGCTGCTGGTGCACGCGGAAGGTATGAGCCACGCGGAGGCCGGCGCAATTCTCGGAGTGTCGGAATCCACGATTTCCTGGCGCGTGCACACGATTCGCAAACACATGGGCCAGCCTCAAGCCCGTGCGAGCCTGGCCTATGAATGAGAAATCCTTCGAAGCGAAACTGGCGCGCGTGAGCGCGCCCGCTCCCGATCCCGAAGCGCGCCTGCGGGCCAAGCGTGCGGCGCTCGAGGAATTCGCGCGCGTGCACGCGGCCAACCAGGCTGCCGAAAAAGCATCCGAGGCTGCGTCCAAAGGTTTGTGGGACGCGCTCCGTCTCTTCCGTGACGACTCATCGCACGGGAGTACTTCCATGGCCTGGTTTGTTAGACGGAATCTGTTTGCCGGTGTCGCGAGCGCCTGCGTAGTGGGATTGGGAATCGCGATGGTGTGGCCTATCTTCTCGAGATACGGCGAGGAACCGGTCTGTCGCCACGGTGCAGGCGACCATCGAGGCCGACATTGGGCCGCCCCAGGAATCGGTCGCGCTTTCGGAGCCGCCCGCCGCGCGCGCTGAGTGCGCCGCCGGCGCGACTGGACGAGCGGGCAGAGCTCGCGGCTTCGCGGGCTTCCGGCTGCAGGTGCAGCTCAGGAAGGAAGCTGAGAAAGCCGCACGATCTGAGCGTGTGCAGACCAATATCGAGCCCAAGGACGAGTTATGCATCGGCTGCTCCCCAGCAGGAAGGCGCGGAAGAGATCGTGGTAACTGAGCGTTCGCGCAAAACTGCAAGCGTCGATGGATATGAAGCGACAATCGACCGCGGTTGTCGATGCGATCATGGCTGAGGACATCGGGGCTCTTCCCGATGCCAATGTCGCTCAGAGTCTGCAGCGAATCCCGGGCACCACAATTTCCAGCAACAATGCATTGGCGTTGCCTGCGCCCGAGTCCGAGCTCGCCTCTGAGGCAGGCGACAAGTTCCAGCACTTCGAAGTGAACCCGTTGCGGCGCGTCGCCGACGAGCCGGTGTCGACATTCTCGGTCGGACGTGGATACGGCGTCCTATAGCTTTGCCCGCCGGCATGTTGAACGAAGGCCGACTGCCGCAGAAGGACGCGGTGCGCGTCGAGGAGATGGTCAACTACTTTGACTATGCCTGGCCAGCGGCAAGATCCGCCGAAGTGCCGTTCGAGCCCACGGTGGTAGTTAGTGACTCTCCGTGGGGCAAGGGCCGCGACTCGTGCACATCGGCGTCAAGGGCTACGAGATCCGCGCAACGAAGCGCCGGACGCCAACCTTGTATTGCTGCTCGACGTGAGTGGCTCGATGGACTCGCCCGACAAGCTGCCGCTGGCGGTGCAGTCGATGGAGCTGCTGCTGTCGAGCCTGAAGCCGACCGACACCGTGGGCATCGTGGTGTATGCGGGGGCTGCGGGCACGGTGCTCGAGCCGACACCGGTGAGGACAAGGAAAAGATCCTCGGGTGCGCTGCGCGAATCTGCACACCGGGCGGCTCAACCGCGGGTGCCGAGGGAATCGAGCGCGCGTATCAGCTTGCCGCGGCGCATTTCCGCAAGGGCGGCGTGAATCGCATCCTTCTGGCCACGGACGGAGACTTCAATGTCGGGATCGACGGCACCGAGCAGCTCAAGGGCTACGTCGAGCGCCAGCGCGAAAAGGGAATTTTTCTGTCGGTGCTGGGTTTCGGCCAGGGCAACTATCGCGATGAGCTTGCGCAGGCACTGGCTCAGAACGGCAACGGCGTCGCGGTCTACATCGACACGTTGAACGAAGCGCAGCAAGGTGCTGGTGCAGGAAGCGACGCTCGTCGCTGTTCACCATTGCGCAGGACGTGAAGCTGCAGGTGGAATTCAATCCGGCCACGGTGGCTGAGTATCGTCTGGTGGGCTACGAGACGCGTGCGCTCCGCCGCGAGGATTTCAACAACGATGCCATCGACGCGGGTGACGTCGGCTCGGGCCACACCGTGACCGCCATCTACGAGATCACTCCGGTGGGTTCGCAGGCGCGCATGGTCGACCTGAAGCTCGCTACTCCGAAGAATCGGCGGGCCGGCATCGCGCGGCACCGCCAGGGATGAATACGGTTTCCTGAAGATCCGCTACAAACTACCCGACAGTCGACAGTCGCGGCTGCATCGAGCAGCCGATCCCGCTTGCCAGCGCGCGACGTGACCGCGAGCTGCTGCGCGACGTGCAGTTTCTCCACCGCGGTAGCGGGCTTCGGCCAGTTGCTGCGCGGTGGCAAATTCACAGGGCCGTTGAGCTACGAAGACGTGATCCGCCAGGCGCAGGCCGCCAAGGGTGACGACCGCCTTCGGCTACCGGACCGAATTCGTTCAGCTGGTGCGCAAGGCCAAGGTCGCGCAGCGTAAATAGGGCCGTGCATAAGCAGACGGCGCTACTTCTGCGTCTTCACCTTGTAGTCCGCGGGAATCTCGAAGGATTCGGCCGGCAGTGCGCCGGCCTCGATCTTGGTGACGGTGGTGATGATGTCGCTCTTGGCGGCACTCGCCATCAGGCTCGCCATCGGATTGTCACCCGACGCGGAGATGTTGATGCGGCTCTCCAGCGCCACTGCCGGCCTCGGCCATCTTGCGGGTCAACGCGGCATAGGCCTTGGCCTGCGCCGCGCCGGTGGGCGACTTGGCCATGCGCGGATCGCCGAAGATGAAGCCGGAATCCGCCGCGGCCTTGTAGAACGCCTGATAGTCCGCGAGACCCGGAGCGGCGGTGCTCAGGCACACGGTGCCCGACAACACCATGTTGAGGTCCATTCCCTGGCCGCTCTGACCCGTGGGGCTGAACGGCAGCGACAGATTGATGTCGTGGACCGTGCAGGGGAAGCCGGCGATTTGCTTGGTCTCCGAGGTTTTCTTGAGGGTGGCGTCCAGGGTGCCGACGCCCACCTTCTGCAGCTCATCGGCGATCGAATCGAGTGGCGTCACCTGCGCGGACTTCTTCTTTGCATCGAGGCTCACGAAGCGACGGCCGTCGATGTCGATGATCGTCGTCTGCGTCTTGCCGTTGTGCGACTGATCGCTGCGCTGACGCGTGCCCTTGATCTGGTGTACCGCCTCGCCGCCGACGTTGATGAAGGCTGCCTTGCCGGAGGTCTGCGTGGTGACGGTGACATCGGCCTGGGCGCTGGACGCCGCGGCGGCCAGCGCCGCGCACAGCAGGATCTTGTTAGACGACATTTGACGGCTCCCTGTAGCTAGTATCGCGCGGCGCACTGTATACCGCAGCGTCGTCCCGGCGTGAATGTCTCGACCTGACGACAAGACTTGACCATGGCTGGCGTGGGCCGCCGGGCTCATCGCCAACTGCGAGCGTCCGCTGCCGAATCCGCGCGGCGTGTCGCCAACCTTGATGCTGCCGACCTGTGAGCGGATGACGAGTCCGCTCGGACCTTCTCGGCTTGTTCGCAAGTGCAGTGCCCGAACGTTGCTGCTTGGACAACCCGGAGACATTCGTTGACACCCGCGCCGGCGCCGCCGCCGAGCCCGGGGCATCTGGGCCGCGGACGGGAAATCCTCCCGCCCATGCCCATACCGATGTACAGCAATTTCACCGATGCCGACCTGGCTGCGATTTCCTCGTACCTCCAGTCGATACCGGCCGTGAAGAACCGCGTGCCGGAACCGCGCCCGCCGGCGGCTGCCCTCGCGAGCGCTGGTAGTTAGCTCCCGCGGCCGCGGGGATTCGTTACACTGCCGTCGGGATGGCCGACGGCAAGGTAGCGACATGAATAGAGGACTCTGGTTGGCCGTCGCCTGTGGGACGGCGCTGTCATTTGAAACGGCGGTCGCCGCGGGCGCGGAGCCGACTGCGCTGGTGCCGCTGCTGCCTTCGCCGATCACGCTGCCTGCGCGTATCGGCCCGATGCGATACACGGGCGCTCCACACAAGTACGACGATCCCCGTCTCGGAGTGTCCTACCAGTACGGTGGCGATGGTCTCTCGCTGACCGTGTACATCTACGATTCGGGCGAGACCAATCTCGTCGACGGCGCGGACACCATGTCGACTTGCCGGGAATTCGAGATCGCCAAAGACGGGCGTGCTGCAGACGTATCAAAAGCCGCAGCTCAAGGTCGAGCAGCTGGTGCGTCTGAATCCGCCCGACGACCTGCCGCAGATGCGCGAAGCGCAGTACGAATACGAGCGCGAAGGAAAGCCCACGATCTCCTTCATCTGGATCACGACCGCGGCCAAGCACTTCGTGAAGCTGCGCCTGAGCATGAATCCGCGACTGCGCGAAGAATTGCCGGAGGCGCGCCGCGCGGTGCTTGGGGTGATGGGCGAGGCCATCAAACCCCACCTGGTGCCGCCCGATCCGAAGTCGGAAAACGCGGGGAGTTCACTGGGTTTCAACCTGGGCGGGCTTGGCGGCGGTTCGGACGACGCGCTCGAAGCGGGCGTCTGGTACCTGATGCTGCTCAATACGGTCGCGGACAAATCGCCTGAACTGGCACCGGTGTGCGGCGGGGAGTTCGTGCCTAGCCTGGATACGGAGCTTGGAATCTATCGCGGCATGTTCGAGCCCGGCCAGGAGCTGGCCAAATCCAGGCTGGGCAAGACCATCACTCAGATCGATAAGGCCGGGTTCCTGGAGGAGTACCTCTGGGTGGACCGGCATCGAGAGGCGTGGGGCGTCGTGCCACCCGCGGGCCTCTCGCTTCCCGAGTACGCCGCGTGGAGGAAGAAAAACCTCAAACGATTCAAGCCTCCGGACTTCGGCACGGTCACCATTGATCACCCTCGACCCCTGCCTCTGGAGCCGGTTTCGCCGTAGCGGAACCACGTTCTGTGTCCCTTATAGAAGAGTGCGGTTGCAAATAAGAATTCTTCTCATGTAGCGTTCGCACTCCTTTTTGGAGCAGGACGCAGATGGATTCCCACCAACGCAGGCAGCTGTATCGCACCACGCACCTGTGGCATTGGATCAGCGCAGCCGTGTGTTTTGCAGCGCTCGCGCTGTTCACGATTACCGGCATCACACTGAATCACGCCAATTCGATCGGCGCGCAGCCGGTAGTCACGAGCGGCACCGCCAAATTGCCGCAGAACCTGCTCGCGGAGCTCGTGAAACAGGGCGATGCGGTAGAACCGGATGCGGCCCTCTTTATCGACTGGGCGGAGGAGGCATTCGACCTGTCGTTGCGCGGCGCGACGGCGGAATGGTCGGATGAAGAACTCTATCTGTCGGCTCCGGGTCCCGGTCGCGACGCCTGGGTGTCCATCGACCGAGCCAGTGGCGCGGCGAAATACGAAACCACCGATCGCGGCTGGGTGGCGTATTTCAATGACCTCCACAAGGGCCGCAACACCGGCATCGCCTGGACGATCTTCATCGACGTCGTTGCCGTTGCCGTGCTGTTTTTCTCGCTGACGGGCCTGGTGCTTCTGTGGATCCAGGCAGGGCGGCGCACGTCCACCTGGCCACTGGTCGGCGGCGGTATCGCCATCGTGGCTGCCCTCATGATCCTTTTCGCACATTGAATAGTTAGTCTCAAGTCTGGAGCAAAGAATGATTCGCAAATCCCGTGTCGCGCTGCTGCTGGCGCTGGCCGCCGGTTGGGGAACAGCCAACGCTGCCGATCTCAGCCTCAGCGTGGAGATCCCGCAGCTGCCGGTGGCGGAGTACCACCGTCCCTATGTCGCCATCTGGATCGAAGGCGCCGATCAGAACATCGCTGCCAACCTCGCTGTCTGGTACCAGGTGCGCGGCGATCACACCAAGTGGTTGCCGGACCTGCGCCAGTGGTGGCGCCGCGGTGGTCGCGATCTGAAAGTTCCGGTCGACGGACTCACGGGAGCCACGCGGCCAGTCGGCCAGCACCTGTTGAAGTTCGACGCCGCGCAGCCGCCGCTCGCGGCTCTCAAGCCGGGTCAATATGCCGTGGTGGTCGAAGCGGTTCGCGAAGTGGGCGGCCGCGAAGCGGTGCGCATTCCTTTCGAGTGGCCCATCAAGGCCGCCAAACGCGCCAGTGCCACCGGCAGTAAAGAGCTCGGCGCCGTCGCGTTGTCGCTCAATCCGTGAGCTGAGGAGAGCCAGATGAAAATCTCGTTAGTCGTTGCGCTGTCCGCGCTGCTCGTTCCCGCGGTGAGCGAAGCCGCCCGGCCGTGGTTGCTTCCGTCGCAAACCGTGCTCGCGCGTTCCGGTGGCTGGGTCGCCGTGGACGCGGCCATGGCGGATGATCTGTTCTCGGTCAACCAGGGTGCGATGCCGGTGGACACGCTCGTCGTGTCTGGACCCGATGGTCAACCGGTGACTCCGCAGAACGTCACGAAGAGTCGCTCGCGCAGCACCTTCGATCTGGAGTTGCGCCAGGCCGGCACCTACCGCATCGCGGTGGCCGAGGATGCGGTGACGGCACGCTGGGAAGAAGACGGCAAGCCGAAACGCTGGCGTGGAACCGCGGCCGAAATGGCGGCCGGAATTCCCGCCAACGCGGCGAAGCTGGAAGTGGAACAGACGCAGCGACGCGTTGAGACCTTTGTGAGCGTCGGCACACCGACTGAAGTGAAGCCGAGTGTGGGCGCCGGTATCGAGTTCGCGCCGATACAGCATCCGAACGATCTCTACGCACGCGAAACCGCGAAGTTTCGCTTCCTGCTGGATGGCAAGCCGGCGAAGGATCTGGACGTCGAAGTCATCGCGGGCGGCACGCGATATCGTGACGCGCCTGGCGAGATGACGTTCAAGACCGACAAGAACGGCGAAGTCGCCATCACCTGGCCGGCCGCCGGCATGTATTGGCTGGAAGTCTCGGTGCAGGACGAGGGAGCGACCGCACCCGGCGTCAAGAAGCGCCGCGCGAGTTACGCCGGCACGTTCGAAGTGCTCACACAGTAGTTTGATGCGGGCAATCATCGCATTGGCCGGCCTCGTGCTGGCCGGATGCGCGACCCAGCCGCCGATGCGTGAAACGCTGCTGTCCGGGCAGACCATGGGCAGCGCCTGGACGGTGAAGATCGCGGGCCATCTGCCCGCGTCCGCCGAAGAACTGCGCGCCGGCGTGCAGGCGCGGTTCGACGCGGTGAACCTTGCGCTCAGCACCTATCGAGCCGACTCGGCGCTGAGTCACTTCAACAATGACGACAGCGGCCAGTGGGTCGATATCGATGCCGAGCTCGGCGAGGTGCTGTCGTACGCACTCAGTCTTGCGGAGGACAGTGGCGGCGCCTACGACGTGACGGTGGGGCCGCTGGTGAATCTCTGGGGCTTCGGTCCCGATCCGGCGACGTGGCGGGTGCCAGAAGCGGCGGCGCTCGAGAACGCACGCATGCGCGTGGGCTGGCGCAAGGTCGAAGTCGACGCGACGAAGCGCCGTGCGCGCAAGGCTCCTGGTGTGCGCATCGATCTCTCGTCGCTCGGCAAAGGCCGCGGCGTCGACCGCGTCGCGGAATATCTCGATGCGCAGGGCATCACTAACTACCTCATCGACTTGTCGGGCAAGCTGCGTGCGCGCGGCGTCAACATCCATGCCGAACGGTGGCGCGTGGCCGTGGAGGCGCCGGTTGCAGACGCCACATCCCCCCAGCCGCCTTTTACGCCTGCGATCATCGAGCTGGTCGACCAGAGCGTGGCGACCGCGGGCGACTACCGGCGCTTCTTCGAGATCGACGGAAAACACTATTCGCACATCATCGATCCGCGCACCGGCTGGCCGGTGACGCACGACACGGTCTCAGCATCGGCGATAGCGTCGGACTGCATGCAGGCGGACGCGATGGCGACGGTGCTGATGGCGATGTCGCCGGACGACGCCGTCGCGCTCGCGAACCGGCGCCGACTCGCTGCACTGCTCATCGCCCGCAGCAACGGTGAGTTTGTGGCGAGGCACACTCCGACCTGGGCGCCGAAATGACACTGTAGGCAAGCGCTGTCGCGCGCCGCGGATCTGCGCCGACAGGGCCGGCGACTTGTTAGATCGCCGGCTCGGGCAGAATCGACGATGTGAGCGCACGGCGCAGTCTCCGGAAGATTCTGAAAGGCACGACGGAAAACTGGCTGGAGGATCAGGCTTCCAGCATCAGTGCCGCGCTGGCGTTCTATTGCGCATTTTCGCTCGCGCCGCTGCTGATCATCATCGTGTCGATCGCTGGATGGATCGTGGGCAGCGAGCTCGCGTTTTCCTATGTGGGTAGCCAGCTCACGCTGTTGTTCGGAAAGCCGAGTGCCGATCTGATCCTTGCCGCCATGAACGGGGCGCAGTCCACGGACGGAATCTGGGCGACGGCACTGAGCGTCGTGATGCTGCTCGTCGGCGCCAGCACCGTCTTTGCCGCGCTCGAAAGCGCGCTGCAACAGGTATGGGGCGGGCGCAACTCCATGCCGCGTGGCTGGCGTTCGTTCGTGCGCGCGCGCCTCATCTCGTTCGGATTCATTCTGGCGATCGGCTTTCTGCTGCTCGTCTCGCTCACGCTCACGACCGCACTGGCAGCGCTGCGAGGGTACGTCCTGCGGCACTTCGAGGGCCTGGTCGGTCTGCTCGCGTCGATGGACTTCCTGTTGTCGATCGTGCTCGGCACCGGACTGGTGGCGCTCATGTATCGCTATCTGCCCGCGCGGCGACTCGCGTGGCGTCACGTCCTCATCGGAGCGCTGGTGACTGCGCTGCTCTTTCACCTGGGGCGGTGGGGGATCGGCCTGTATCTCGGACGAGCGACGCAGCCCACGGCGTATGGCGCCGCGGCGTCATTCGCCGCATTGCTGCTGTGGCTGTATTACTCGGCGCAGATATTCCTGTTCGGCGCGGAGTTCACGGCCTGCCTCGGCCAGTCGCGAACGCCAAAACCGCTGGCGAGTGCGGAGGCGAAGGCGTGATTACTGACGCGTAGATGGTGAACTTGCCGAACGCGACCCCGAGATCCCATCCGCGACCCTTGCCGTGCAGGGCCAACGAGACTTCACCTTTTGTCATGGCCTGCGCGTCGGAAGATTTCACTGCGCCGGCATGCGCTTCGCTGTTGGCATAGCTGCCAAAGACCTCGTCGATGTTCTTCACGTTCGAGAATTCGCCCGTGCCGTCCTCGATGGTGGATTTGCCGGCCGTGATGCCGCCGCCGCGTGCTTCGAGTTTCACGCTGGCGGTCTGACCGTTGTTGCAGGTGATCGTGCCGGTGCCACTCGCGCGCTTGTAGAACACGGACCAGCCGCTCATCGTAAATTTCATCTTGCAATCGACCTTCGCGGGCTCCGCGTGAGCGACAAAGCTGGCGGCGAGCAGGCCGACGACCAATCCGAAGCGGGTATATTTGTTCATGGGGCGGCACGCTACCTGTGCTCGCGGGGGATGGCAAGAATGAAGCAGGTTCCCATCAAGCGGGCCATAGAGCGCGTGCCCGGTGGCCTGATGGTCGTGCCATTGCTGACTGGGGCATTGCTCGCCACGTTTTTTCCCGCTATGCCGCATTTCTTCGGGTCATTCACCGGCGCGCTATTTACCGGCGCACTGCCCATCCTCGCGGTGTTCTTCGTTTGCACTGGCGCGAGCATCGACTTCCGGGCGACACCGTACATCCTCAAGAAGGGCGGCACGCTGTTTGCGGTCAAGGTGGGTATCGGCATCCTGTTAGGCCTCATATTCGGACGGCTGCTGGGTGAGGCGCCGATCACCTCCGGCGTCTTTGCCGGCATTTCCACGCTGGCAATCGTGGCGGCAATGAACGACACCAACGGCGGCCTGTATATGGCGCTCATGGGGCAGTATGGCCAGCCGCGCGACGTGGGCGCGTACAGCGTGATGTCGCTGGAATCCGGGCCATTTCTGACCATGGTCACCCTGGGAGTTGCGGGACTTTCCGCATTTCCATGGCCGACGCTGGTCGGCGGCATCCTGCCGCTGCTCGCCGGAATGCTCATTGGCAACCTCGACCGCGAGATGCGGGAGTTCCTGAGTCGCGCCATCCCGGTGCTCATTCCGTTCTTCGCATTCGCGCTGGGAGCGAATCTCGATCTGGGCAAGGTGTGGCTCGCCGGGTTGTTAGGCCTGGGGCTGGGAGTGGCTGTGGTCGTGGTGACCGGCATTCCGCTGTTCTTTGCCGATCGCCTCACCGGCGGCAGCGGCGTCGCGGGCGTAGCTGCGGCCTCGACCGCGGGGAACGCCGTCGCGGTTCCCGCCATCATCGCGAGCGCCAATCCCGCCTACCGGGACGCCGCCGCGGAGGCGACGATCCTGGTCGCTGCCAGTATCGTGGTCACCGCGATCCTCGTGCCGCTGGTCACGGCCTGGACGGCACGCCGGGTAACCAGGACCGCACAGTAGATGGGCCGTCCGTGGTTCATCCTCGCCGACGATCTCACCGGCGCGGCGGATAGCGCGATTGCCTTCGCGCGCAGGCGCGTGCCAGCAAGGGTTGTCTGGGGCGACTCACCATCGCAGGTGCATCCGGATGCGATGGTGCTTGCATACGACGCTGCGACCCGTGAGCTCGATGCGGCGCTCGCCGCCCGCCGTCACAGGGAAGTACTGCAGCGCTTCCTGCATTCGCCGGCGCGGCTATTCAAGAAAATAGATTCCACGCTGCGCGGGAGCCCCGCCGAGGAAATCGCGGCGATGCTCGATGTCGTTCTTGCGCAGGAGCCCGACACTTGCGTCGTGATGGCGCCATCCTTTCCTGCCATGGGCCGAACCGTGCGCGATGCGCAGGTGCGAGTGCATGGCGTGCCTCTGCCATTCACCGAATACTGGCCCGAGAGCCGCGACCCTGCGCTTGCCAATCTCCTCTTCCTGCTCGAGAGCGCGGGCTTGCGCGCTCGCGCCGTCGAGTTGGCGACGGTGCGCGGCGATTTCGACGTCCTGAAATCAGCGCTCACCAAGGCGGACAGGACTTTGGTCGCGGTCTGCGACGCGGAGACCGATGAAGATCTCGAACGGATTGCGGAGGCCAGCCTGGCAACCGATCGTCCGGGCTTTTTTATCGGTAGCGGGGGGTTCGCGCACGCGTTGGCGCACTGTGTTTCACGAGCCGGCGTACTCCTCCGCAGTCCGTCTTGCTGCTGCGAGCCGTCGACGCGCGGAGCGCTGGTTGTGGTCGGCTCACGCTCGCAGGCGTCAAGAGCCGCTCTCGCGCAAGTGACGACGTTGCCGAATGTCGAACGATTCAGCGTCGAGCCGTCGCTGCTCGGCGGCGATCTGCAATCAGCGGTCCACGCTTCACTCTCGGATGCAATCCGGAATGCGCTAAAGACAGGTATGGACGTCGTGGTGGACATCGCTTCGACCACCTCCTCGCAAATCGCTGGCGACCCACATCTCGTTTCGGCGCT
Organism: uncultured Pseudomonadota bacterium; assembly: GCA_963736955.1. Taxonomy (GTDB): domain Bacteria; phylum Pseudomonadota; class Gammaproteobacteria; order Steroidobacterales; family Steroidobacteraceae; genus CADEED01. Next base: position 136,688 of record CAVTQT010000006.1, on the reverse strand, counting down.
TGCGAGCCTGCTTGGCCCGGCTGCCCGCGACGCGAGTGCGCTGGCGGCAACTGGCGGCGAAACTGCCGCCGCATTGCTCACTCGGCTCGGCGTCAATGGGATACAACTTCTGGATGAGATCGAGCCCGGCATTCCGCTCGGCCTTACACTCGGCGGAGTTTCGGTTCCGGCCGTAACCAAGGCCGGCGGGTTCGGCAATGAAGGTTGCTTGAGACGCATCATCGAGAGACTTCGCTTCATCAGACAGACGGGCACGGTGGCATGAGCCTTCCCACGATCGCAATCACCATGGGCGATGCCGCAGGCATTGGTCCCGAAATCGTGATGAAGGCGCTCGGCGCTCCTGTGGTGCGCGCGCTGTGCAACCCACTGGTCATCGGCGATGCTGCGCGCCTTCGCCGGGCCGGAGAACTCGTCGGAAGCACGCTCGGGGTGAAGAGCCTCGACCATGCCCGCGAAGCGCGCTATTCCGCCGGACAAAGTCGAGTGTATCGACCTCAAGTTGATTCCCGCCGATTTGCCTTTCGGCAGGACCTCCGCGATTGCGGGCGAAGCAGCGTATCGCTACATCGAGCGAGCCGTGCGCATCGTCGAACAGGGTGGGGCGCAAGCGATCTGCACGGCACCGCTCAGCAAGGAGGCACTGCATGCCGCGGGCCACAAGTATCCTGGTCACACCGAACTACTTGCGGCGCTCACCCACACTCCGGAAGTCTCGATGATGCTGGTCGCGCCGAAACTTCGGGTCATTCACGTGACCACGCATATCGGCCTGCTGGACGCCATTGAGCGCATCGATGCCGCGTTGGTGGAGCGCGTCATTGGCCGCGCTCACGAGGCACTCGTGAATTCCGGAATCAACAATCCCCGCATTGGCGTGTGCGGCATCAATCCGCACGCCGGCGAAAACGGTTTGTTCGGCCGCGGAGAAGAGGCCGACAAGATTGTGCCGGCGGTGGAGGCCTCGCGCGCCCGCGGATTGAACGTCGTAGGTCCACTACCTGCGGACACGCTCTTCTTCCTCGCGGCACGCGGTGACTACGACATCGTCGTGGCCATGTATCACGACCAGGGCCACGGTCCCATCAAGGTGCTGGGACTCGAATCGGGCGTGAACATCACCGTCGGCCTGCCGGTGATAAGAACTTCCGTGGATCATGGGACGGCGTTCGACATCGCGGGCAAAGGCATCGCCGACGAACGCAGCCTCATCGAAGCCCTGCGCCAGGCCGCCGCACTAGCTCGCAGATAACGCGCGTTCCGCTTGCCCGTGGTCGCGGGCGAAATCTTCAGTCATTGGTGAAGCCGCGCTGGCCGGTAGCGTTATCAGGCTTGTAGGCTCCGGATTAGTGATTTCCCGGCCCATAAATACGATTTTTGATCGAGATTTCCGTCAAATTGTGATAAAAAGCGCGCTGATTTGATTGGTAATGCGCAGAATTGAGCGATTGTGACCGCTAACAATTGATACAGCGCGCCGATTTCTGGAACTCCACAAGAGAGTTCTGCTGAGTCCGAGAAGTGCACCTTGTCCGCGCTCTGTGTGCTTTTCGACAATCGGAACGCCGCCAGCACCCCTTCGCTGGCGGCGCTCCACCTATCTCCAACCTCGTATCTCACCCACCTTTCGGGCGATCGCACGCTCGTAAATGCCCGTCTCTGAACGGAATGTGCCTCGCTTTCGAGCGTGCGCGTACGTTTGCGGACGATTTTCGGTCTTGCTCAAGCAAATTCGCTCATCCATGATCGAGGCAGGAACGAGGTAGAGCGCGGAAACTCCGGCCCCGTTTCGGTCTGCGATGCCCGGGCATCTTCAGCGCGAAAGCGCTGAGCGTGCGTCGCAGTGAGGTCTATAAAACGAAGGGGAAATCATGAATAGCAAACGTTTTGCGGGCGACGCCCGCAGAGTGCGCGTCGCCGTCTATCTTTTGACCGGCCTCGCGCTGGGGAGCGGCGCGGGTGTACTCGCGCAGGAACCAGTTCAGGAGCCAGAGGAAGGCGATGTCATCGTCGTCACGGGATCGCGCATTGCGCGCGACGTAACCGATGCTTCGACACCTATCCAGATCATCGGCGCGGACGAGATCAAACTATCGGGCGCGACGAGTATCGACAAAGTCCTGAATGACCAGCCGCAGTTCGTTGCCGCCACCAATGGTGGTGCGACTGCAAATACGGTTCCCGCCGGCTCAGCGGCCGGCGCCGCCTACGTCAACCTCCGCGGCTTCGGTCCAACGCGCAGTCTGACGCTGGTCAATGGGCGGCGTTTTGCGATTTTCGGCCCGGAGCAGGTGACCGATCTCAACACCATTCCGACTGCGCTGATCGAGCGTACTGAAGTCGTGACGGGCGGTTCCTCGGCGGTGTATGGCTCCGACGCCATCACCGGCGTCGTCAACTTCATCATGAAGGACGACTTCGAAGGCGTGAAAATCGGTGGGCAGTACGGTTTTGACAGCTCCACCAGCACACCGACCTTCAGCACCGACCTGACCATCGGCGGCAATTTCGCGGAAGGGAAGGGCAACGCAGTCGTTTCGCTGAACTATTACAAGCGCGAAGGATTCACGCGCTCCGAGCGCGGCGACTGGGCCGAACTACCCTACGGAGAAGGCTGCGTCACCCCGGCTACCTGGAGCGACAGCCTGATCGGCACGCCCAACGGAGCGACTGCCGCCAATTGCGCGGCGTCGGGCGGCAAGATGGGTTTCGTCTTCTCCGGCAGCGGAGACATTCCGAATGGTCGCTTCGTGCTGACGCCAGCGCAGCTGGCGGCCGCGCAGACCCCACTGGCCGCAGCGGGTCTTGCGGGCTTGGGTTCCAACGGTTTCACATTCAATGACGCCGGTGCCCAGGGCAGCCAGCGGCTGGTGAACCGGCCGGCGGACGATTTCAACCTGACGCAGTTCAACTATCTACAAGTGCCGCAGGAACGCTGGATGCTCAACGCATTCACGCACTACGAATTTGCGCCAGCGGCCACGGGCTACCTGGAATTCCATTTCAGCAACAACCGCGTCGATCAGCAGCTCACGCAGGCCAACATCGGCGGCGACTTCCTGTTCAACACCAACAACCCGTATCTCGACGCCAACATGCGCGCAACTCTGGTCGCGCTGGACGCGGCCGAAACAGGGCCGAGGACCCTGCAACAGGGCCCCATCGTGTACACCACCACTCCGAACGACGGGTTGGCGGTTCTCACCGCCGGGAGGCGCCTGGTAGAGCTGCCCTTCCGGCACAACGTCGACGACCACAACGTGTGGCGCGTCGCGCTCGGCATGAAGGGTGACCTCGGCGATGTGTCGGACAAGCTTCCTGCGCAATCTGAGTTACGACGCGTACTTCACCTTCTCCCGCTCCGAGGACAGCAGCCGCCAGGAAGGCGCGGCCTCGCGCAGCCGCTACGCTGCGGCGCTGCTCTCCAGTGGACTCAATCCGCCGGTGGCTAACATTTTCGGCCAGAACCTGTCGGCCGCGGCAGTGAACGCCATCAAGATCAACGCCACCAACGTGACGAACGCGGAGCAGAAGGTGGCCGTGGCCACTCTCGGCGGCGAGGCATTCGACATGCCCGCTGGCGCGGTCAACTTCTCGGTGGGCCTCGAGTGGCGCACGGCCGAAGCGGAATACATCCCGGACGAGTACCTGCGTTCAGGCGACGTGATTGGTTTCAATCCCGGCCTGCCGACGTCCGGTGATGTCACGGTGAATGAAATCTTCACCGAAGTGCGCGTGCCGATCCTGGCCGATCTGCCATTCGTGCAGAAACTCACGGCCAATGGTGGCTATCGCAGTTCGGACTACGACCTCGACGGCGTGGGCCGGGTCGAAACGTACTTGTATGGCCTCGACTGGCGCGTGAACGATTCGGTCGCATTCCGCGGTCAGTTTCAGCGCGCCATTCGCGCACCGAACATCGGTGACCTGTATGGCGGCCTGCAACTGAACTTCCAGACGTTGAACGATCCTTGCTCGAGTCGTAACACGGCAAACCAAACGGCCGCTGTGCGGGCGTTGTGCGTGGCAACGGGTGTTCCCACTGCGTCGGTCTTTACCGCGGGTGTCCAGCCGGACAACATCATTCCGACCCGCTCGGGCGGCAATGTGAATTTGCAGGAGGAGACCTCGGATACGACGACTCTGGGTGTCGTGTTCTCGCCGACCTTCCTGGATAACCTGGTCGTGACCCTCGACTACTTCGACATCAAGCTCGACGGCGCCATTGCGCAGCTCGGCGGCGGTGCGCAGAACACCCTGAACCTCTGCTATCTCACGGTGCAGGATGCCAGCAGCGACTTTTGCCAGTCCGTACATCGCAACCCGGCCTCGGGCTCGATCACGGTTCCGTACTCGCTCGATGTGCTGCAGGCAAACATCGGCCGGCTCGCGACCATCGGCTACGACCTGGGCGCGCGTTATGGATGGGATGTGGGCTTCGGCATGGAAGGCGGCAGCCGCTTCGACATCACGACGCAGTGGACCTACACCGACAAGTTCACGATCACGCCGATGCAGGCCGTGCCGGCGAACAAAAACCGTTGTGTGGGCGCGTATGGATCGACCTGCGGTGAGCCGATTCCCCAGTACAAGGGTGTTACGCGATTCAGCTGGACCACGGGTCCGTTGGGCGTGAGCCTCCGACATCGCTTCATCGACAGCGTGACGACTGACCGCATCGTGCTGCCGAAGACGGCGGGTCTCACTCCGCCGCTGGCAACGACGCTGACGAATCCGAGCTTCGATGCAATGAACTACTTCGACCTGTCGGCGACCTTCGACATCGGTGAAAAGGCCGAGATCTATGCGGGCGTGAACAACGTCCTCGACGAGGATCCGCCGATCGTCGCTGGCTTCGGTGGATACGGTAATACCTTCCCCTCGACCTACGACTACGCCGGCATGACCGTGTTCATGGGCGTGAACGTATCGTTCTAAACGCGGGCCCCCCTCGCGTGAGCGATGACCTCCGCCGTGCAGGAACGCACGGCGGAGGTCTTTTTCTTTCAGTCGCCCGGCGTCACCAGCAGATCGCGCGTCACGTTGCGCACGTCGTTGGCGCCGGTCAGCGCAAGACTGATGGCAAGTTCCTTGCGGATGATGTCGAGCGCGAGCGAAACGCCTGCTTCGCCGCGTGCGGCGAGCGCGTAGAGGAATGCTTTACCGATCAGGCAGCCCTTCGCCCCGAGCGCGAGCGCCTTCAGCACGTCCTGTCCGGATCGCACACCGCCATCGAACAGCACTTCGCAACGGCCGGCGACGGCTTCCACGACGCCAGGCAACGCCGAGATGGTGGAGCGAGCGCCGTCGAGCTGACGTCCGCCGTGGTTGGACACCACCATCGCATCCACGCCGTGTTCGACCGCGAGCTTCGCGTCCTCGGGATCGAGGATTCCCTTGATGATGATCTTGCGCGGCCAGCGCTCGCGCAGCCAGGCGAGATCTTTCCAGGTGACTGTCGGATCGAACTGTTGCGCGATCCATTCGGACAGCGTTTTGAGGCCGCCTGTGCCTTTCATGCGCGCCTCCAGATTGCCGAAGGTGCGGCGCCGGCCGGTGAGCACCTTGAGCGCCCAGGTGGGCCGCATCGCGACTTCGAACATGTTCTTGAGCGTGAGCTTGGGCGGAATGGAGAGTCCATTTTTCGGGTCGCGCCGGCGCAGGCCCTGCACGGGCATGTCGACGGTGAGCATGATGGCCGAGCAGTTGGCCGCGAGTGCGCGGTCGAGCAGTTCGGCATTGAAGCTGCGATCGCGCATGAGATAGACCTGGAACCAGAACGGTTTCTGCACCGCGCTGCGCACGTCTTCGATGGAGCAGATGGACATGGTGGAAAGGCAGAAAGGCACGCCAAACGCCAGCGCCGCGCGCGCGCCTAACATCTCGCCATTGGCATGGAACAGGCCGGTGAGGCCGGTGGGTCCGATGCCAACCGGTATCTCCCAGCGCTCGCCAAGAATCGTGGTCGCCAGTTGCTGCTGCGAGACGTCGACCATGACGCGCTGGCGCAGCTGGATGGCGGCGAGGTCCGCCAGATTGCGATTGAACGTGATCTCGTCGTACGAGCCGCGGTCCGCGTAGTCGAAGATGGCCTTCGGCACGCGGCGGCGTGCTTCCTGCCGCAGATCTTCGATGCTGTTGAGGACCGTCATGTCCTCAGACTATGCCACCACCGAGGCTTTGTTTGCCCGGTCGCATTTCACCGCACTTCGCACGATAGCCGCTCTTGCGATACGCGCCGACCGGGTCGATGGCCGCGCCCTTCGATGCGCGCGCCTGCGCGAGGATCGGCGACACGTCCGTCGTGAAGCCGCGCTTGAGCGTCTGCGCGGCCATGAGTACATCGTTGCCGAGACGGTATTCGTGCAGCGCCTTTCGTTCGACGATCAACGCCTGGGCGTACGCGCGTTGCAGTTCGATCGCGCTGGTCATGAGACTTTCCACCGGGTCGGTGACATTGTGCGATTGATCGAGCATGTGCGCCGGCCGGAAGTTGGGCGCATTCGCGAGCTCGGCCTCGACCAGTTCGTTGAAGACCAGGAACAAACGGAAGGGCTCGATCGAGCCAGCGTCGAGATCGTCGTCGCCGTACTTGGAATCGTTGAAATGAAAACCACCGAGGCGCTGCGCATGCACCAGCCGCGAGACGATCATTTCGATGTTTACGTTCGGCGCGTGGTGACCCAGGTCCACCAGGCAAAAAGCCTTCGGGCCGAGCGTCTGCGCTGCCATGAGCGAACGTGCCCCAGTCCTGAATGACGGTGGCGTAAAACGAAGGCTCATACATCTTGTGCTCGATGAACATTCGCCAGTCGCCGGGCAGCGCCGCGTAGATGGTCTTCGTCGATTCAAGATAACGTTCGAAGGCACGCCCCAGATGCGATTGTCCCGGGAAATTCGCACCGTCACCGATCCACACCGTGAGCGCCCGCGATCCGAGCAGGACGCCCGCCTTGATGCAGTCGATGTTGTGAGCCACCGCCTGCGCGCGAACCGCGGCATCGGTGTGCGTGAGGCTGCCGTATTTGTAAGAGAGCGGTTGTCCCGCCTGATCCTGGAAGGTGTTCGAGTTCATCGCGTCGAACCCGAGTCCGAGCGCGGCGCCGTGTTCCCGGAGCCCCTTGTAGTCGTCGGTGCGATCCCAGGGCAGGTGCAGCGACACCGTCGGAGTTGCGGCGGTCAGCTTGTGAATGACCGCGCAGTCCTCGAGCTTTTCGAATACGTTTCGCGGCTCGCCCAAGCCCGGGAACCGGCCGAAGCGTGTGCCGCCGGTGCCCACACCCCAGGACGGAATCGCCACCTTGAAATTGGCCACCGCACGCGTGATGTCATCGATCCGGATGCCGCGGCGCTCGAGCTGCGCGCCGAGAGCGGCATAGTCGCTGGCAAGTGCGGAGGCGTGCAGCTGGTTAGCCGACGCGATGTAGCTCGCGTCACGCGGATCGGCGTAGTTCATAGATTCCCCTGAGACGCTAACGCGTAAACGCGCCGGCATTGCCGGCATCGACGTTCACGATATTGCCCGTCGACTTGGCGGAACGCTCAGAGGCGAAGAATGCCACGGCTTCGGCCACGTCTTCCGGGTACACGCTGCGCTTGAGCAGGCTGCGCTCGCGATATACCGACTCGAGTTCGTCGACGCTCTTCTTATACTGGGCGGCGCGCTGCTGCGCCCACTCGCCCTGCCAGATTCGCGACCCGCGCAGCACGGCGTCCGGGTTCACGACGTTCACGCGAATGCCGAAAGGCGCGCCTTCGAGCGCGAGGCAGCGGGCGAGATGCAGCTCCGCGGCCTTGGCCGTGCAGTACGCCGCGGCGCCAGGCGAAGCGGCGAGGGCGTTTTTCGAGCCAATGAATACGATGGAGCCGCCAATACCCTGCGACTTGAACAGCAGGAATGCCTGGCGCGCGATCAGGAAGTAACCCGTGGACAGGATGTCCATGTTCTTCTGCCAGAGCGCGAGCGTGGTGTCTTCGACCGGCGCGGCCGAGGCGATGCCGGCATTGGAAATGCAGATGTCGACGCCGCCAAATTTCCAGGCGCTGTCGCGGAAGCCGGCAATCACGGCGTCTTCGCGCGTGACATCTACCCAGGAGCTGGCGACCACGTCCGAGCTGTACTTCTTCTTGAGTTCAGCCTCGGCGCCCGCGAGCGCTTCGCGGTCGATGTCGCAGATCACCACGCAGGCACCTTCGTCCATGAGCCGCCGCGCGGTCGCAAGGCCGATGCCCCCGGCTCCTCCGGTGATCAGGGCGACACGCCCGGCCAACGCCTTCGGCTTTGGCATGCGCTGCAACTTCGCTTCTTCGAGATCCCAGTATTCAATATCGAAGGCTTCCTGCTCAGGCAGGCCGCGGTAGTTCGAGACGCTGGCGGCGCCGCGCATCACGTTGATGGCGTTCACGTAGAACTCGCCCGCAATTCGCGCCGTGGCCTTGTCGGCAGCGAAGGTGATCATGCCCACGCCGGGCACCAGGTAGACGACGGGATTGGCGTCGCGCATCTTCGGCGAGCCCGGACGCTTGCAGCGGTCGTAGTACCCGGCGTAACGCTCGCGATACGCCTCGATCGCGGGCTTTATCCGTGCGACGAGTCCCTCGACCGAATCGCGTGCGGGATCGAAGGGCAATACCAGCGGCCAGATCTTGGTACGCAGGAAGTGATCGGGACACGAAGTGCCGAGCGCCGCGAGGCCGGTGAGCTTCTCGCCGCCGACGAAGTCGAGCACGGTTTCGCTGTCGTCGAAGTGGCCGACCTTGATCGAGGGCGTCACGCCTTCAGGCGCCGTCGAAATCAGGCCTCGGATGACCGGCATCACGCCCGCCGCGATTTCGCGGCGTCGATCGATGGTCAGTGCCTGCGTGGTAACCGCGCCAAAGGGCCGCTTGCCGCGGCTGTGCTCGGCGAGCCAGGTGGTAGCGCGATTGATGATGTCGAGCGTGTTGTCGTAGCAGGCCTTCGATGTATCGGCCCAGGTGAACAGGCCGTGTGCCTCGAGCACCGCGCCCTTGAGCTTCGGATTTTTTTGCGTGAGCTCACGAAGCTTCAGGCCGAGTTCGTATCCGGGCCGGATCCACGGAAGCCAGCCGATCTCGCCGCCAAAAATCTCTTCGGTCAGCTTCTTCGAGTCGGCGGACGCGGCAATCGCGATCAACGCATCGGGATGCATGTGATCGACGTGCGCGCGTGAAACCAATCCATGAAGCGGCGTGTCGATCGAGGCGGCGCGCGGATTCAGATTGAAAGCGCAGTGCGCATAGAGCGGCACCAGCGTGCTGTCGCTGTCCTTATTCTTGTAGAACTTCTCGAGTGCGAGAAACTTCTCCATATAAAGCGTGGAGAAGCCGTCGAGCTTCATGGTGCCGAGGTCGCCGCCCGAGCCCTTGACCCAGAGCACTTCGACATCGGCGCCGGTCAGCGGGTCCTTGTCCCTGATCTTCGCCGACGTATTGCCGCCGCCGAAGTTGGTGATCCGCTTGTCGCTGCCAAGCAGATTTGAACGGTAGAGCAGCAGCTCGGCTGGTGAAAGCCGGGCCGCATGGGCGTCATCCCATCGATTTTCGATTTCGGGTGACGCCTGGGTCGCCATCTGAACCACAGTCATCCAATGTCTCCGGTCTGAACGGCGCTAAAGTACGCAGGTCCAGCCTCGTTTTACGGTGAGGCTGTGTAACACACGAAGCCGTCATATACAATCAATCACGTTCATAATCGATCACGACCAAGGTCGCGGGTGACCCCATGCTGGAAAAAGAACGCCATAACCTGATTTTGAAGCTCGTAAATGAGCGTTCCATTGTGAGCGTCGGCGACCTGCTGGATTTGCTCGGAGCGTCTGAGGCGACCATTCGGCGCGACATCAACGCGCTCGCGGAGAAGGGCGAGGTCAAACGAATTCGCGGCGGCGCCGAGGCGGTGCGTCCGCGACACCAGCCACATCTGGTCGGCATGCCGTTCGCGATGAGCCAGGACGTGAGCGTGCCCCAGAAGCGAGCCATCGCGCGCGCCGCCGCTGAGCTCATAGTCCCCGGTGAAAGCATCATCATCAATGGCGGCACCACGACCTATGCGCTGGTCGAGTTCCTCGAGAATTCGGATCTCGACATCCTCACCAACTCGTTTCCGATTGCCGCCAAATTGTTTGCGACCAGCCGCAACCGCATCACGCTGCCGGGCGGCACGATTTTCCGCGAGCAGAACATCGTGTTGAGTCCATTCGAAAACGACACGATCGAAAGCTTCTGGGGCAATAAGCTGTTCGTCGGGTGCTACGGACTCAATCGCTTCGGCATGATGGAAGCGGATCCGCTCATCGTGCAGGCGCAGACCAAACTGCTGAAGCGCAGCGAACACGTCATCGTGATGGCGGACAGTTCCAAGCTGCGGCGCAAGTCCGCGATGATCGTGGCCGGCCTCGACCGCATCAATACCATCGTCACCGACGACGGCGCCAAGGCCGAAGAGCTCGAGGACTTCCGCAGCGCGGGCATCAAGGTCATCGTCGCGAAAGTCACTGAAGAAGACGAGATGAAAAAACTCGCCTGAGCGCGAGTCGGGGGTTCAAGTTGAATTTCAGATTTCTGATCACCGGTGTGGCGGTGCTCGTCGCGAGCCTTGCCGGCTGCAGCAAGACCGAGCCTGAAAACCCTGCGAAGACCCGCGTGGGTGTCGTGGCAAAATCCTTGGGAAACGGATTCTTCGACGCCGTGCACAAAGGCGCCGACGAAGCGGGCAAGGAACTCGACGCGGAAGTGATTTTCACGGGCCCCACCACGCCCACCGCAGAAGGTCAGATCGAAGTGCTGAATTCCCTGATCGCGCAACGCGTCGACGCGATCGCGATCTCGGCGAACGACCCCGATGCACTGGTGCCCACGCTCAAGCGCGCCATGGCGCGTGGCATCAAGGTGATTTCCTATGACTCTGGTGTCGACGCGGCCGGCCGTATCGCGCATCTCGCGCCATCGTCCGACCAGCTCATCGGTGAAACCGTCGTCGCACTGGCGGCGGAGCTCGCGCCGCAGGTGGATGGAAAGGGGAAAGGCAAGTTCGCGGTTGTTTCGGCGACGCCGACTTCCACGAACCAGAATTCCTGGCTCGCTGAAATGCGTAAGGCACTCGCCGCTCATGCGGGTCTCGAACTCGTCAGTGTGGTTTACGGTGACGACGTTTCCGACAAGTCGTATCGCGAAGCCGTGGCGTTGCTCAAGCAATACCCGGATCTCGCGGTGCTGGTCAGCATCAGCTCGGTCGGAATCGTGGCCTCGGCGCGTGCCGTGGAAGATCAGGGCCTGACCGGCAAGGTGAAGGTCACCGGCCTGGGGTTGCCGTCGGAGCTCGTGGGCTACGTCGAAAAAGGCGTCGTGCCCAAATTTGCCATCTGGAATCCCATCGATCTCGGCTACTCCACGATGCAGATCGCCACGCGTCTCGCGCGCGGTGACGATCCGGCGAAGCCCGTGTACATGGGCCGCATGGGCGAGGTCACCTTCGGGCAAGACGGCGTGGGTGCGATGAGCAAGCCATTCATCTACGACCTCAGCAACACGGCTCAATTCGCGAAGATTTTCTGAAGAGCGCCGCGAAGCGACTCCGTGCATCCTTCCCTCCTGACGCTGACCGACATCCGCAAGTCATTCGGCGGTGTGCGAGCGCTCGAGAGCGCGTGTCTCGAGCTGCGGCGCGGCGCGGTCACCGCGCTGATCGGCGAGAACGGCGCCGGAAAATCCACGCTGGTGAAGATACTGTCCGGCATCTATCAACCCGACGCCGGTGAAATCCGCTTCGATGGAGCTGCGGTGCGCATCGCCACTCCGCAAGCGGCGCGCGCGCTGGGAATCGGCGTGGTTCACCAGGAATGCCTGGCGTTCGACAACCTCTCGGTCGCGGAAAACCTGTTCGTCAATTCGCAGCCGACCAGGGGCGGCCTCGTGAAATGGTCGGAGCTGCGCGCACGGGCGACGACGATACTGCGCGAGCTGGGTGCCGACTTCGACGCCGATGTGCCTGCCGGCCGCCTGAGCATCGCGCAGAAGCACGTGATGCAGATTGCGCGCGCCCTGACCCATGAATCGCGCGTACTCATCTTCGACGAACCGACTGCATCGCTATCGCAGCGCGAATGCGCGGAGTTGTTCCGCATCGTGCGCAAGCTTACGCGACGCCGGTTGCGCGCTGCTCTTCATCAGTCACAAGTTCGAGGAGATATTCGAGCTTGCGGATCGTTATGCGGTGTTCCGCGATGGAGTGTCGGTGAGCAGCAGGGCGGGTCAGCGATGTCACCAGCGACGAGCTCATCAGCCTCATGGTCGGTCGCCCGGTCAGTCAGCTGTTTCCCAAAGCGGAGATCCAACCCGGAGCCGAGCTCCTGCGCGTCGAACACCTGTGCCGTGCCGGCGAATTCGAAGATGTTTCCTTTGCGTTGCGCGGCGGAGAAATAGTCGGGCTATACGGCCTGGTGGGCGCGGGGCGTACCGAGCTTGCGCAGGTGCTGTTCGGGATCAACGCGGCCAGTTCCGGTTCCTTTACGCTCGCGGCTGGCACCGCGGGAGTGGCCCTGGTGCCCGAAGACCGACAAGGGCAGGGCGCGGTGCTGCCATTTTCGGTGGCCGCGAACATCGCGTTGCCCAATCTGGCCACGCTCGCGCCGCGCGGCTGGTGCAGTGTTGCGCGCGAATCCGAACTGGCGCGCCAGTGGATAGGCCGTCTCGGCATCAAGGCCCAGGGACCCGAGCAACCCGTACATCACCTGTCCGGCGGCAATCAGCAGAAGGTCGTGATCGCGAAGTGGCTGGCGCGCAATCCGGGCGTACTGATTCTCGATGAGCCCACCAAGGGCATCGATGTGGGAGCCAAAGCAGCCGTACATGCGGTCACCAGCGAATTCGCGCGCGCCGGTGGCGCCGTTCTCATGATCTCCTCCGACCTTCCGGAGATCATCGGCATGTCCGACCGGGTGCTGGTCATGCGGCGCGGGAAGGTTCGCGGCCATTTCACTCGCGCGCAGGCCACCAGCGAAAGCCTGTTGCGCGCAGCGAGCGACGCATGAGCGCTGCGCGATTCCGCGCATCTCCGACAGCGCGCGCCGTGACGTGGCATTCGCCGCGCTCACGCTCGCGCTGTTCCTCGCGGTGACATTCGCCTTTCCCGGCTTTGCCACGCCGCGCAGTGTGGCTGGCCTGCTCGACGACACCGCGATTCTCATCATGCTGGCATTGGGCCAGATGCTGGTCATCATGGGGCGTGGCATCGATCTGTCCATCGCCGCGAATCTGGCGTTGTGCGGAATGATGGCCGCGTTGTTCAATCGTGCCTGGCCGGGCATGGGCGTCGCGCCAGTGCTCGCGCTGTCGCTGATAGCCGGCGGCTTGTTAGGCGCCTGCAACGGCCTGCTGGTGTGGAAGCTGCGCCTGCCTCCCATCGTGGTGACGCTCGGCACCATGTCCATCTATCGCGGCGCGATCTATCTGCTTGTCCCGGGGCGCGTGGGTCAACGAGAACGAGATGTCGCGCGAGTTCCTGGCATTTCCGCGCGGCGAGTTCCTCGGCGTTTCGGTGCTCTCGTGGATTTCGCTCGCGGTGGCCGCGACGTTCGTCTTCGCAATGCAACGCTCGAAAGCGGCGCGCGATCTGTACGCGGCGGGCGGCAATCCCGAGGCGGCGAACTACTCCGGCATCGATCCGGGTCGCATGCAGTTTCTCGCCTACACCATTTGCGGCGCCATTGCGGGCGTGTGCGGCTATCTGTGGGTGGCGCGTTTCGCCGTCGCATACACCGACATCGCGTTGGGGTTCGAGCTTTCGGTGATCGCCGCCTGCCTGATCGGCGGCGTCGCGATCTCGGGTGGAGCCGGTACGGCCGCGGGCGTCGTGCTCGGATGCCTGTTCATCGGCATCATCCGCAGCAGTCTGCCGCTGGTGGGAATTTCGGTGTTCTGGCAGATGTTCATCAATGGCGCCGTGATCCTCGTCGCGGTGCTCCTGAGTGCACGGCAGCGGCAATTCAAACGCACCATCCTCGAGGCGCGCGCATGAAGGCGGCCAGTCTCATGCGATGGGAGACCATGCTGGCGGCGGTGCTGATTGCCGGGTTCGTCGTCTTCTCGATCGCTGTCGCCCTATTTCCTGAGTGTCGACACACTCTCCGACGCAACCTTCAACTTCACCGAGCGCGCGATCGTCGCGTTGCCACTCGCGCTGTTGATCATTGCGGGCGAGATCGACATCTCGGTGGCCGCCATCATCGCGCTGGCTTCTGTCGCGATGGGGATGGCGTCGGCGCAGGGAGTCGGTACCGGCGGGCCTCGTCGCCATCGGGCTCGGCACGGGATTGTTGGCCGGCTGCATCAATGGCGCGCTCGTCGCGATTGGCCGCGTTCCCTCCATCGTCGCGACCATCGGCACGATGACTTTGTTTCGCGGCGCGGCGTATGCCGTGCTGGGTGACCGGGTGCTCAAGGACTATCCCGACTCGTTCGCGATTTTCGGCCAGGGTTATCTCGTCGGACCCGATCTCCATCGAGCTGGCGCTGTTCACGTTGTTCGCAATATTGTTCAGCGTGTTCCTGCATCGAACGCGCTGGGGCCGGGTCACTTTCGCGGTCGGCGCCAATCCGGTAGCCAGTCGCTATTCGGGCATTGCCGTGAATCGGTACCGGTTCGCCCTGTTTGCGCTGACGGGGTTGTTCAGCGGGGTAGCCGCAGTGCTGCTCACCTCGCGCCTGGGCTCGACTCGTCCTTCGATCGCGCAAGGATGGGAGCTCGAGATCATCAGCATGGTGATCCTGGGCGGCGTATCGGTGTGGGGTGGCAAGGGCAGCATCCTCGGGGTGGTGCTCGCTGCACTGGTGTTCGGGCTGATGACTTTCGGACTCGGGCTCATGAACATTCCGGGCATCGTCCTTTCCATCTTCACCGGCCTCCTGCTGATCCTCGTCGTTGCTGTACCTGCATTGGTGAATCGCCGATGAGCGCCCACACCGCGTTGATCGCCGTCTTCGACGTGGGCAAGACCAACGCGAAGCTCACGCTGATCGATCCGACGCTTGGCCAGGAGGTCTGGAGCACGCGCCGCGCCAACAATATCGTGCAAGGCACCGCCTGCCGCGAGCTCGATATTGTTGCCATCGAAGCATGGCTGCTCGAATCGCTTCGCAATGCACCGGGACGCGAGCGCATCGCGGTCATCGTGCCGATCGCGCACGGCGCTGCGGCCGTGCTGGTCGATCGCGCGGGCGAAGTGGTGGTGGCGCCCGACTACGAAGACCCGTGCTTCGACGAAGTGAGTGCGGAATATCTGCCGCTGCGCGATGACTACTCGCTGACGTTTTCTCCCAGTCTGCCGCTGGGACTCAATCTCGGCCGGCAACTGTTCTATCTACAGACGCTGCGCGCGGACCTGTTTCAACGTTCCGCGCATGTGCTGTTGTACCCACAATACTGGTCGTGGCGTTTGTCGGGCGCCATGGCCGCCGAGTTCACCTCGCTGGGTACACACACCGATCTGTGGCGCCCGCACGAGCAGGCCTATTCATCGCTGGCCCGCAAACAGGGCTGGGCGCGCATGTTGCCGCCGCAGCGCTCGGCCACCGATCGACTGGGTCGCATCAGGCAGAGCGTGGCGGACGCCACCGGGCTCAGCGCGGCCTGCGAAGTCGCATGCGGCATTCATGACTCGAATGCGTCGTACCTGCGCTTCCTGATGGATCGTGAGCGCGAGGCATTCACCGTCGTGTCGAGCGGCACCTGGACCATCGTGATGGCGAACCGCGGAGACTTGCGGCGCCTGATCGAGCAACGCGACATGCTCGCCAACGTCAATGTGTTCGGCGCGCCGGTGGCCACGGCTCGGTACATGGGCGGCCGCGAATACGAAGCGATCGCGCAAAGTGGCGACGAACCCACGGTGGACGCGGTGATCGAGGTGTTGTCCCAGCGGCGCGATTGCGCTGCCGTCGTTCGCCAGCGCCGGGCCCTATGCCGGCAGGCCCGGGCGGCTCGAAGGCGTCGAGTCGCTGCAAGGCGCACAGCGGGCCGCGCTCGCGACTGTCTACTCGGCGCTGATGACCGCGGTGCTCATCGAATCATTGGGCGCCGCCGGCGAGATCTTCGTCGATGGTCCCCTCGCGCGGAATCCCCTGTTTGCAAGGTTGTTAGCCGCCTGCGTGCCGGTCGGAACCGTGCGCACGTATCCGGAAGGCGGCGGCACGCGTGTCGCCGCGCATCTCGCCGGCCTGCCATCGCCGGCGCCGGGAGCCTTGCATTCGGTAGTGCCGCTGAGACTGCCAGGCCTGCTCGAATACCAGGCGAACTGGCGCCACCGGCTCGAAGCAAAGTAGGCAGGCGGATTCGGACGGACGCGAACTCATTTGGCGTGTCTGGCCACTTCGACCATGTAGGTATGCACGTCGCCATGCATGTTCGAGCGGAAGATCAGCCACTTTCCATCGCGCGTGAAGAAGATGTTCGGCTCCAGCCGGTAGTCGTGCGTCTTCATGTCGACCAGGCGCTCAGGCAGCAACGTTCCCGGATGCACCAGATCGTCGGCGTTCGGCGCGGAGATACCGGCGACATCGGGGATTGCCTGGGGTGTGAACAGGTACAGCCACTTCCCATCCTTGGCGTGCGCGACCATTTCCTCGTCACCGCCGTCGCCGGCGAACAGTTTGCCATCGGGCGAGATGTTGAAATGGACCGACCATTGGTCGCGATCCACGTGATACCAGCGCCGCTTTCCATCGGGTGCGGCGGCCGCGAGCCAGAACACTTCGCCGCGCGGCGTCTGCAGGTCGTACCAGATGGTACTTGCCGTCCACGTCGAAGAACTCATGACCGGCGATTTCCATGTTCATCGAGCGGCGATGAACGATCCTTGGTTCCTCGCCGAGTCGCATCGACCAGATGCGATCCACGCGATGCCACGGCCCTTCATGGCAGAACATCAGCGCCTTCGGATCGGTGGGTGAAAACTGCAGGTGGTTCAGCCAGTCGGTGGAGCGATGGACGATGGTCTGTTCGCCGGTGGCGGTGTTCACCGTGAACATCGCCATGGGAATCCTCGCCTGTTCACGCTGCAGCAGTCGCACTTCCTTGGCCTCGGCGAAGGTCAGTGGCTTGCCATCCTTGCCCGTGGCCGCGTAGTTGGCGTCGAATCGCGGATCACGCGGGCCCTGTTCGAGCTGCCAGGCGCGTTCGGCATACACGCCTAACAACAGTGTCTCATCGGCATTCACCGAGCCGATGAAGCCACGTTCGATCTGCGCGATGCGTCGCGGCTTTCCGCCGGTCACTGGCACCGTGAATATGGAAGTCGGCGTCTGCTGCTCGGAATTGCCGGCGCCCTCGCTGCGCGAGAAATACACAAGTCCGGTTTTCCGGCCGACGAACAAGGCTCGCACCTTGCCCGGGACGATCAACGTGTTCTTTCGGGTAGCGATCTCGATGGCCACTATGCCGGCCGTACCTTCGGCGATTACGAAGCGGCCATCCGGCGTGAGGCTGTTCTGATGGAAGTACAGCGAACGCGTGCCGGCGATCGGCAGAGAGTCGGACCACGCGATGGCCGGTCGCCGAGTCGATCCAGTCAGTCGGCGCTTCAGCCGAATGCACTTCGGTCACGACCAGGCCGGTCAGGCTCGCCCACATCACCAGCCCATGAATCATTCGCATGCATTTCCCCCGAGAGCCACGGATGCGCGTGATCGAATATGCACAATTGTGATCGGAACGGCAAAGGCCATTTCTTGCAGCTTTTGCGACCGAAAAGTCACAGACCCGATCTCGCGAGATGTACGCCGACCCGTGAAAATGTAGGAATCGATGCATAGGTCGCTGTGTATTTCGGGCAACAAACTACCGCGAATGTGACCGCTCACATTTCCGCGCGCGAGGGTTTTTAGCCAAAAAGTTGCAATAGCAGTCAATCAGGAGCAAATTCGCGCACAATTCGATTCGTCCACGGACGTCGACGCGAGAGGGCGCCACGTCCTTTTTCAACCACTCGGGGGGCCAGCCGTGGTTTCAATCAAGCGTGTTTTCGGTTCCAGTGCATCAGGAGCTACCTGCGCATTGGCGGGTTTTGCAATTGCCATGAGCTCTCAGGTCTCCGCGCAGGATGCAGCCCCTGCCGGTGAAGAGCTCGAGGAAGTCGTCGTCAGCGGTATCCGCGCGTCGATGCGCGACTCGCTCGAGGTCAAGCGAGAATCCATCCAGGTGGTGGACGCCATCTCCGCCGAAGACGTCGGCGATTTTCCCGACAAGAACATCGGTGAAGCACTTCAACGCGTGCCCGGCGTTCAGATCAATCGCCAGGACGGCGAAGGGCGCAGCGTCAGCATTCGTGGCGCCGACCAGTCACTGATCCGCGTCGAGCTCAATGGAGTTTCGGCGCTGTCGCTGACCGTCGGTGGCGGCCGCGACGTCGATTTCCGCGATCTGCCGGTGGAATTCGTTTCGCGCGTCGAAGTCGTGAAAACTCCGACCGCCGAAATGACCGAAGGCGGCATCGGCACGGTGCGTGTAATCACGCGCAAACCGTTCGATAACCCCGAAGGCTATCTCGCGGGTTCCGTGCAGGGTGTCTACAGCGATCTCGCTGACGCCACCGATCCGAAAATCGCGCTCATCGGCAGCAAGAATTTCTTCGACAACACGCTCGGTGTCCTGCTGTCGGCGCAATACGAAACAGCGTCATATCGACAGCAACAACGCCCGCACCACCGGCTGGCTGCGTCGCGCTCCGACTCCGACGGGTCCGGGCGCGACCCCAGGTCGCGGCACCGACGTCAATGCGGACGGAACGCTCGACTGGATCCCGGAGATTCCGCGCTACATCATCGATCGGCGCGAGACGACGCGTGAGGCCTTCAACGGCGTCGTGCAATGGAAGCCGAGCGAGAACTTCTCCATGTACTTCGACGGCACCTATTCCAAGGGCCAGGAAGACGTGAGCAGCATGCTCATGCAGCTCGGCGGCGCCGCCGGCCTCATCGACTACGCCAATTCGCCGTGTCGGCGCGGACAACACGGTCGAACCACATCGAACTCACCAGCAGCGACCGCGTTCCCGATCGATCTCGCCTATCGCAACATCAACGGCCAGCTCGAGCGCGAGCAGTACAACGCGATGATTGGCGGCGAGTGGTCGAGCGACAAGTGGAAGATCGACGGGCGCGTGAACTACGCGCGCGGCGAAGTGCAGAACGACGAGAAGAACTCCACCGCGACGATATTCGGGCTGCCGAGGCTCATCGTCGACTACACCGGCAGCGAAGGCGCTCCCAACTTCTCATTCCCGGGCGTCGACACCACGAACGGCAGCGCTGGTGAACCAGATCGCGCGCGGTGTTCAACCCGCGCAACAACAACCAGGAAGAAGACGGCGCGCAATTCAACGTGGAATTCAAGCCGGAGATCGACTGGCTCCCGTCCATCAAGGCAGGCGTCGAAAAACGCACGGTCACGATGGAAAGTCTGTTGTACGCGCGCACGATTCAGCTCAGCAGCCGGACGCCGACGCCGGCCAGCGCCGGCGCGACCACGACGGTCGCGGTTGCGCAGTCGGTGATCGCCGGCATCGTCGACAACAACTCAGGCACCAACGACGTGCCGTTCTTCGATACGGGCGATCTCGGTTTCGGCGGTGGCATCAAGTTCTGGAACGACAACGGTGATCCGACGTACGAGGCCACCATCGCCGCCAGCGGTCTCACCATGGATCCGTACGGACCGAATGCCAATCCGGGCACCAACGGCACGTTCCAGAATTATCTCGACACCTGGTCGGTGGAAGAGGAAACGCTGGCCGGATACCTGCAGGCATCGTTCGTATTCGACAACTCCGTCGTGCCGGTGAGCGCGCTGCTCGGTGTTCGCTACTTCGACACGAACACGCTGTCGGAGGGCTACAACCGGGTGCAGCAGGGCGCGGTCATCACTTTCCCGCCGGCTTCGCAGGCCGGTGGCTACACCGACTGGTTGCCGTCACTCAATCTTCGCTTTGACTTCACCGACAAGTTCGTCGGTCGCATGACGGCGGGCGAAGTGATGGCGCGGCCGAATCCGGCGCAGATGGCGTTCCGTCGCTCGACGGACATCATCGGCCTCACCGGTACACGCGGCAATCCGGACCTGCTGCCGTTCAGCGCCACGCAGTACGACGTGGGTGTCGAGTACTACCTCTCCGACGTCAGCTACGTTTCCGCGGCATTCTTCCGCACGGAAATTTCGCGATTCATCGTCAATACCTCCGGCCCCGGAAGTGATCGACGGCATCACCTACACCATCAGCCGGCCGGTGAACGGCACCGACGAGGTCACCATCGATGGGTTCGAACTGGGAGGCCAGGTTGCGTTCGACTTCCTGCCGGGAGCGTGGAAGAACTTCGGCATCATGGCGAACGCCACCATCTCCGACGACGAGGGGTTCAAGGGGACCAACCTGCTGACTGGCGAAATCCTGCCGTTCCCGGGAGTTTCGGAGCTCAGCTACAACGCCTCGCTCTACTACGAGAACGAGACGTTCAGCGTGCGCACGGCCTACAACTGGCGCGAAAGCTGGCTCCTCAATCCCGCGGGCAGAGGCGGTCTGCCCGAGTTCAACGATGACTACGGAACGCTCGACGCCTCGGCGAGCTGGAACGTGAACCCTAACTTCACGGTATTCCTGGACGTGGTGAACCTGCTCGACGAGCAGAAGGTCGAGTTCAACAACCCGTTCCGCCGCATTGGTAACGAGACTTTCGGTCAGCGCATGTATCTCGGCGTACGCGCAAAGTTCTGATGAGACGGTGGGTTAGCCGAGCGGGCGGGCGGACGAAAGTCCGTCCGCCCTTTGTCTTTACGGGCGCCCCCGATTGCGACGGATTCGCATTGGCATTCGCAGACCTGAAATTGCCGCCGGGCTGAACTACCATGCCTGCCCGCGACAACAATCCGACTTCAGGGGAACGCCATGACCGACTCATCGCTCGACGCCAAACTCACCAGGAAAGTCGTCGACAACCTGAACCGCATTCTCGAGCTCGAACTCGCCGGTGTGGTGCGCTACATGCACTACAGCTTCATGATCTTCGGCCACAACCGCATTCCGATCGTCGCCTGGCTGCGCGACCAGTCCAATGAGTCCAACGCGCACGCGATCCTGGCGGGCGAACACATCACGGCGTTCGGCGGACATCCTTCGCTCAAGATCGGTTCATTGCTCGAGACACACAAGCACGACGTCAACGAGATCCTCGTCGAAGCGCACGAACACGAGAAGGAAGGCCTCGACGCGTACTACCGGCTGCTCGAGCTCGTGGAAGGCAAGAGCATCCTGCTCGAGGAATACGCGCGCGACCAGATCGCTGCTGAAGAGATGCATCTCGCGGACATCCGCAAGATGATGCGCAAGCCGGGGTCCATCAAATAACCGGCTAACTATCGCCGGCTGCCGCGCCGCGTTCGAGGAATCGCAGCGACCACTCGAGCGGCGTCTTTGCATCATGCCTGTGCCCTTGCCGCCAGTTTGGCGGTGCGCTCTCGCGCCAGCAGCGCTCCGTCGAGCCGCCGATCAGCACCACTGGCCCCGGTGGAAGTTCAAAACCACGCGCGCTG
The DNA here is from genome assembly GCA_963736955.1 of uncultured Pseudomonadota bacterium. Taxonomy (GTDB): domain Bacteria; phylum Pseudomonadota; class Gammaproteobacteria; order Steroidobacterales; family Steroidobacteraceae; genus CADEED01. The sequence continues at coordinate 115,093 of CAVTQT010000006.1, read as the reverse complement.
GCGAAATTTTCGATGGCCGACGGACTCCAGAAGCAGTACCCGAGTGGTGCGCCCGTGGGCGCGTCCGAAGTACGCAAAGCCGCAAGCTCCTGCACCAGATTGTCGGGCGCAACCGTTGAATACACCGCCTGCGTGTGTACGCGCAGCCGCTGCGACAGAGTGGCCACCGCCGCCAGATGCTCGGGCTGCCGCAACGCGGCGTCGCTGGTCGGATAGAAAACATCGGTGCCCGCGGGAATGGCCGCGGAATCGAATACTGCCTGCGCGAGCTCACGCACGCCGCCATGTGCGGCAAGGCCGACGCGTATACCGCGAGCTTCGAGCGTTGCAGACGTGGTCGGTGCAATGGCGGCGACCAGGACACCTTGAGGAACATCGATGCGAGCCGCGGCGGCCCGGCTGGTGACGAATAACAATGCCGCGCCAGAGGCGCCGATGCGCCGCAGGTCCGGCCAGTCGCTCCACCGATGTTCGATGCACGGGATCGCCAGCGCGCAGAGACCCTGCCGCCGCAGCTGGATGACCAGGCTGTCGGCATGCGGCTGCGACTTCGTGACTATCCAGGTAAATGCCAATGTAACGACTCCGTCATGGATGTTAGCCCCGGGGAACCCGCGCTGCCCGAGGCATGACACAGCTGTGACAGATGGCCGATGGGTGCGCCGTAGGCTTTCACTTGATTTCCCTGGAGATAACCGATGAATCCGCGTGAGCGATTCCTGGCTGCCGTGCGCGGCGACGCGCTCGACCGCCCGCCCGTGTGGCTCATGCGGCAGGCCGGGCGCTATTTGCCAGGCTATCGCGCGCTGCGCGCCGAGCACAGCTTCTGGGACGTCTGCCAGAACCCGGAGCTGTCTACCCGCGCCGCACTCGAACCGCTGGATCGATACGCGCTCGACGCCGCCATTGTGTTCTCCGACATCCTCGTGGTGCCGCTTGCGATGGGCCTCGGGGTGAGTTTTGGACCCGGCGAAGGTCCGCGAATCGCCAAGCCCCTGCGCACTGGCGCCGACTACGATGCCTGGCAGCTCGATGGCGTTCTGGACCGCATCGCCTATCTGCCGCGCGCGGTCGCACACCTCAAGCAGACCCTGAACGATCGCTACGGCATCCTTGGTTTTGCCGGCGCGCCGTTCACGCTGTTCGCCTACTGCGTGGAAGGCGGCGGCAGCGACGATTTCCGCGAGGCACGCACACTCATGCATCGCGATCCGGCGCTTGCCAAACGGGCACTGGGCACCATCGCGGACGTGGTCGCCGACTTGTTGTTAGCCCAGGTGGACGCGGGCGCCGATGCCGTGCAGTTGTTCGACTCCTGGGGTGGCCTGCTGGCTCCCGATGAGTACCGCGACTTTGCACTGCCTGCGTTGCAGCGCATTACCGCGAAGCTGAACGCGCGCAAGGTCCCCACTCTGTTGTTCGTGCGCGGCGGTCATCACCTGTTGCCGCTGCTCGGCGAGAGCGGAGTCACCGGCTTCTCGCTCGACTGGCGCACCGAATGGCAAGTGGCGCGGGATCTTTATCCGAAACACCTGCTGCAGGGGAACATCGACCCGGTGCTGTTGTTAGGAAGCGCCGACGTGATTCGCCAGCGCACGCGCGCGTTGCTCGAAACCATGAAGAAAACCACGGGCGGGCGCAGCTGCATTCTCAATCTCGGCCACGGCATTCTGCCCGGTACGCCGCCGGAGACGGTGGCAGCACTGGTGGAGACCGCCGCGGAATTCAGCTGAGGGCGCATGATTCCGCTGGCTCTCGTCGGCATGAGTTATCGCGAGGCGCCCTCCGCAGTCCGCGCGGCACTGGCCGCTTTCGATTCCGATGCCAGTGGGCCCTCGCAGCAACTGCTCGCCGCCGAAGAGATCACCGGCGTGGTTCGAATCGAAAGCTGCGCGCGTGTCGAGTGGCTGCTGGCGTCCGCGCGGCCTTCCTGGGCAGCCGAGCTCTTTGGCGCGGCGCTCATCGGCGCCGCAGATAACCCCGATCACGTGCGACCCCGCGTGCGGCACGGCGCCGCCGCGGTGGGCGCATTGCTGCGCGTCGCCGCGGGCCTCGACTCGGTAGCTCAGGGCGAACACGCCATAGGCAACCAGGTCATCCGTTCGTTCGAGCGTGCTCACGAAGCGGGAACCGTGTGCCGCAGTCTGCACGTGGCGTGGCGGGGCGTGGGCGATCTGCTGAACCGCGCGCGCCGCGTTCTCCCGCAGGGTCGAACGGGCGGTGTGCAGGCGCTGGTACTGCAGCGGCTCGTCACCGTGCCGCGCGACGCGCCGATCGCAGTCTTCGGGCTCGGTGAAATCGGCCAGGCCATGTTGCGCGCGTTGGCCGACGCCGGATTCACGGCGGTCGAGAGCTTCAACCGCGCCAGCATGCGCGCCTTCGAAGGCGCCGTGCAGCGCGCGAACACCCTGATCGTTTGCTCGGGCGCGCCGCACGCCTGGCTCACACTGCCCGCCGCCGCCGGGAAACAGCAGGTCTTCGATCTTGGCAGCCCTCTGCAGGTGATTGCCGCGCCCGCATGGAAAGTCACGTCGCTCGATGAGCTGCTGGATGGCAATGGAGCCGTGTTGCCCGAAAGCGAGTTTGCAGCGCTCGAAGTGGAATGCGCGAACGGGGCGGAGCGGATTTGCCAGACTTTGCTGCAACCACCGCCGAGCGACACACTCGCGGCGATGACCGCCATGCGGACGGAATTCATGCAGAACAAACTACCGGCGCTGCTCGAAGGCATGCCTCCCCAACGCGCGCGCAAACTCACCTCCGAGGTAAATGCCATGCTGCACCAGTTCATCTCCGCGGCGAGGCGCGAGCCGTGACGTCGAAGAACATTGGCAGCCGCGGCAGCGATCTCGCGCTTTGGCAGTCGCGTACAGTGCTCGCGGCGCTGCGCGAAGCTGCGCCGGCGCCTGCCTGGCATTCCGAGATCACGGTCATTGCCACGCGCGGCGACCTCGATCAGTCGCCGTTGCTCGTCGGGAAAATGGAGAAAGGGTTCTTCACGCGAGAGCTCGAGCTGGCGCTGCTCGACCGGCGCATCGACCTGGTGGTTCACTCGCTGAAAGATCTGCCAACCGCGGAGCCTTCGGGGCTTTCGAATCGCACGATTCTGCGGCGCGCCACGCCCGCTGACTGGCTGCTGGTGCGCCACGAATTTCACGTGCCCCGTGAAGATGGGCTGTTACCACTCAAGGCTGGCACCCGTGTCGGCGCTTCTTCGTTGCGACGCGGCGCCTTGCTCGGACAATTCGCGCCGCACGCATTGTCTGTGCCGTTGCGAGGAAACGTGCCGACGCGATTGCGCAAACTCGCCGAAGGCCACAGCGTGGATGCCATCGTGCTGGCCGGTGCCGGGCTCACGCGCCTGCAGCTCGATCTGTCCCCGTTCGCGGTGATCGAACTGCCGCCCGAATGGTGGGTGCCTGCGCCGGGGCAGGGAGCCCTCGCGGCGCAGTGCCGCGCCGGAGACCAGGAAATCGAATCGCAGGTCGCGTTGCTCGCCGACTCTGCCTGTGTCGAGGCGACGCGTTGGGAGCGTGAGTTCCTGCGCGTCATCGAAGGTGGGTGTTCCACGCCCTTCGGCTGCTACGTCGCTGGCGATCGCGTTCACTTGGGGCTCGCCACCGAACGCGGCTGGACCGCGCACACCACCGAGCTTCCACGTCATTTGTCAGAAGGATCACAACGTGACTCATTCATCCGCGGAGCCGTCGCGGGCTGCAAGCCCGTCGAACTCTCAGAAACTCATCCAGGCACGCTCGGCCGAGCTGTACGCGCGCGCTGAAGCGCTGATACCCGCGGGCGTGTCGAGCCCGGTACGCGCTTTTCGCAAGGTTGGCGGCACGCCGGTTTTTTTCCGCGAGGCGAAAGGCGCTCACGCGATCGATGAAGACGGTAACCGTTATCTCGACTTCTGCATGGCGTGGGGTCCACTGATCCTGGGTCACGCGCATCCGCGCGTCGTCGAAGCGGTGCAACGCGCTGCCGCCGATGGCCTCGCGTTCGGCACCGCGCATCGCGCCGAAGGGGAGTTGGCCGAACGCGTCCTCGCGGCGTATCCGTACGCGAAGCTGGTGCGATTCGTGGTCAGCGGCACCGAGGCGGTGGCCACCGCGGTGCGAATCGCGCGTGCGTCCAACGGCCGCCGCCGCATTCTCAAGTTCGACGGTTGCTACCACGGGCACGTCGATTCGCTCATGGTCAAAGCCGGCAGCGGTGTGATCACTCAGGGCCTGGCCGACAGCGCGGGAGTGCCCGCGCAGGTCGCGGCCGACACCCTGGTCATTCCGCTGGGCGATATCGCCGCGCTGGAGCAGGCGTTCCGCGAGCAGGGCAAGGACATCGCCGCGGCCATCATCGAGCCGCTGCCCGCGAACAATGGCCTGCTGGTCCAGTCGCGCGAATACCTGCAGAAGTTGCGCGAGTTGACGAGTGCGCACGGCGCCGTGCTGATCTTTGACGAAGTGATCACCGGATTTCGTTTCGGCTACCACGGTTACGACCAGTTGTTAGGTATCCAGCCCGACCTCACCACGCTTGGCAAGATCGTCGGCGGCGGCCTGCCCGTGGCCGCGGTGCTGGGTCGGCGCGAACTGCTCGAGCAGGTTGCGCCGCTGGGACCCGTCTACCAGGCGGGCACCATGGCGGGCAATCCCGTGTGCCTCGCCGCCGGAATTGCGACGCTCACGGAGCTGGCGGAGGGCGGTGTGTACCACCACCTCGATGTGTTGGGAAAGCACCTGGATACCGCGTTCGCGCGCCATGCGCTTTCGAAGTCGGCCCAGCTGCCACGCGTGGGCCCGATCGTCTGGCCATATTTCGACGCGGCGGCAGCATTGCCGGTGGCGGCTTCGTCGATCACGGGCTCTGCCGTGACCGAATATCACCGACGCTATCGCGGCTGGCTGGCGCGCGGCGTGTATCTGCCGCCATCGGCCTATGAAGTGTGTTTCCTGTCGGCGGCTCACACCACCGCCGATCTGGATACACTGCTCGACGTGCTGGCCACGAGCGAGCCGGTTTGACGGATCCGAAGCTGATGCGACCGAACTTTCGACTGTGGTTTGCCGAGAGAGCCGAGCTCATCGCACTCGGAGTCACACTCGTCGCCACCGCGTCGCTGGTGTTCTGGTGGACCATCCTGTTGCGTGGCGAGATGCGTAATAACGAGGCGCTGGAGCGCGCGGTGCTCGAGCAACAGAGCGGCCTCACGACGCAGCAGGTAGCCGAGCGCCAGATCGAAATCGCGGCCCATCACGATCGGCGCAATGTCATGCTCGTCGGAGAATCCACACTGCTGGCGTTGATGCTGTCCGGCAGCCTCGTGGTGCTGTTCCTGCTCGCCCAGCGCCGCAAGCAGCAGCGCGAGGACATGGAAAAACTGCTGCAGTTCACCAGCCACGAGTTCAAGACTCCCGTGGCCGGCGTGAAAGGCCTGCTCCAGAGCCTGGCCATCGGCAGCATTCCCGAAGCGCAGCGCGCCGAGCTCCTCAAACTGGGCCAGATCGAATGTGATCGACTGGAACATCTGGCCGAGACCATTCTCGCCTATCAGCGCGCCATGTCGCGTGATCCGCGTGAAGGAACGCAGCCCATCGACGCCGCCCAATTCATCTCCGACCTGCTGGCACATCGCGAACGCACGGCGGTCGGCGGCAAAGTCGAAGCCGGGTCGATCGATGCCGTGCATGTGCTGGCGGATCGCGATGGTCTGCGGGTGATCGTCGAAAACCTGCTGGACAACGCTCACAAGTATGGCGGCGGTAGCGTCCGGCTTGCCGCGGCAACCGGCGAGGGCCGGTGGCGCCTCGAGATTCGCGACCAGGGGCGCGGCTTCGCACAGGAGACGGCAGAGAAATTGTTCGACCTCCACAATCGCGGCAGCGGGGAGGGCGTCACCCACGGCGCGGGTCTCGGACTCGCAATCGCGCGCCAACTCGCGCGTCGCATGGGCGGTGACATCGCCGCTTACAGCGCTGGCCCCGGGCAAGGCGCGGTATTCACCGTGACCATGCTGCTGGCGCCACAGTCCGCGCTGCCTGGGATTCCGGAGGGCGCTGCGCATGGCTGACCGCATCGCCATCGTCGAAGACGAACGCCTGGTGCGCGAGCTGGTGGCGGTGAACCTGCGACATGCAGGTTATGAGATCGTCGCCGCGGAAAATTTCGCCGACGGCAAGCAGTTGCTCGCCGCCCAGGATTTCCAGCTCGCGATCCTCGACGTCATGCTTCCCGGCGGAGACGGATTCGCGTTGACGCGCTTTGCACGCGATCTGGGCGTGAACGCGCCCATCCTCATGCTCACCGCACGCAACGACACCACCTCCAAGGTACGGGGGCTGGATGCCGGCGCCGACGACTATCTACCCAAACCTTTCGACGTGAACGAACTGCTGGCGCGCGTGCGTGCGCTGCTGCGCCGTGCGAGCGGGCGGCCCGCCAGCGCGCCGCCGCGCCTCGTCTTTGCGAACTTCTGGGTGCGCTTCGACACGGGCCAGGCGTTCACGAACGAAGGCGAAGTGTCGCTCTCCGACAAGGAATTGCGCCTCATGGAGGTGTTCTCTGCCAACGAGAACCGCGCGTTGACACGTACCGATCTCCTCGAAGAAGTCTGGGGCATGGATCAGTTCCCGACCGATCGCACGGTGGACAACTTCATCCTGCGGCTGCGCAAGCTCTTCGAACCCGATCCCGAAAATCCGGTGCACATCGTCACGTTGCGCGGGCGGGGCTACCTGTTCCGTAGCGCGCCATGAGTGTCGCGCAGCCCATTCGCGTTTCGCCCATCGGCGCCCGTGAAATCAATGCGGCGCGTGAATATTTTCTGGGCCTGCACACGCGGCTCAGCGACGCCTGGAAATCGCTGGATGAGCCGAGCGAGCAGCGCCGTGACGAATGGCAGCGGCCGGCGGGCGATGTGCTCAGCGGTTCTGGCCGCCTGTCGCTCATCGAGAATGGAGCGACTTTCGATCGCGCCGGCGTCGCTTTCAGCGACGTGAGCGGCGCGCGACTTCCGGCGGCGGCGAGCGAGCGCCATACAGAGCTGGCTGGCCAGCCGTTTCGCGCCATGGGCACGAGCTGCGTCGTCCATCCTGTGAATCCTTACGCGCCGACTTCGCATGCGAATGTTCGCCTGTTCACCGCGCGCGAGGGTGAAACCTGGTGGTTTGGTGGCGGGTTTGACCTGACGCCGGTGTATGCCTTCGAAGAAGACGCGCGCACCTGGCATGAAGCCGCGCGCGCCGCGTGCATTCCCGCGGGGCCTCGCGCCTATCCACTGCTAAAGGATGCCTGCGACAAATATTTTTACCTTCCGCATCGTGGCGAGACGCGCGGAATCGGCGGGTTGTTCGCCGATGACCTCAACGAGGGCACCGCTGAAATCGGGGGATCCTTCGAGCATTGCTTCGCGCTGATCCGGCGCATCGGCGACGCCTATCTCGAAACTTACGTGAACATCGTGAAGCGTCGAACGGCAACTCCGTTCGGCACGCGCGAACAGGATTTCCAGCGTCTGCGCCGCGGGCGATATGTGGAGTTCAATCTGGCATTCGATCGCGGCACGCGTTTTGGCCTGCAGTCGCAGGCCCGCACCGAATCATTGCTCATGTCGATGCCGCCGCGCGCCGAGTGGCGCTATGACTATCGCCCGGCGCCCGGCACACCGGAAGCCGAACTCACCGAATATCTGAAGCCCCGCGACTGGCTGTCGTCATGAACTGGGGCGTGCTGCTGGTCAATTCCGGCACGCCGGCGTCGCTCGCAACGCGCGATGTTCGCGCCTTTCTCGCCGGATTGCTTGGCGACCCACGTGTTGTCGAGCTGCCGAAGGTGCTGTGGTGGCCGATCCTGCACGGCATCATCCTTCGGATACGGCCGCGTGCCAGTGCAAAAAAGTATGCTGCGATCTGGACGCCCGCGGGTTCGCCGCTCGCCGTGCAGAGCGAGGCGCTGCGTGCAGGTATCGAAGCATCGCTGCTCGGGAATGGAATTCCAGTCGCGCTTGCCATGCTCTATACCGGCGGCGCGAACGTCCCCGACGCCATAGATTCGCTACGCAAGGCAGGCGCTGAGGGAATCCTCGCGATCCCGATGTTTCCGCAATATTGCGGAGCGTCCACCGGCGCAGTCTTCGACCAGGTGAGCGGTGCCCTGCGACGGATGCGCTCGGTGCCGGCGCTGAAATTCGTGTCGAACTATCACGATGATCCGGCGTATATCGAAGCGCTGGCGGCGAGCGTGCACGAACATCGCCGCGAGTTTGGTATCACGCGCCATCTGCTCATGTCATTTCATGGAGTGCCGGAGCGTTACGTAGCACTGGGAGATCCTTATCGCGATCATTGCCAGCGCACCGCGACGTTGCTCGCGCAGCGGCTCGGACTCGCCGCTGACGCGTGGAGCGTTTCCTTCCAGTCGCGCTTCGGTCGCGCGCGCTGGCTCCAGCCCTACACCAGCGAGGTGCTCGCGGGGCTTCCCGGACTCGGGGTGAAAAGCGTGAGCGTCATTTGCCCTGGCTTCGCGGCCGACTGCCTCGAGACTCTGGAAGAGATCGGCATGGAAAACCGTGACGTCTTTCTTGCGGCGGGTGGTGAGCAGTACCACTACATCCCGGCACTCAATGCGCGCGCCGATCACGTTGCGTCGCTCAGCGCGCTGGTGATGCGCGAGCTGCAAGCAATGCCCGGCGCGCCAGGCGCAAAGGAAGCCCCTGCATGTTGTGGCTGAAGGCCTTTCACATCATTGGCGTCGTGAGCTGGTTTGCGGCGCTTCTGTACCTGCCGCGGTTGTTCGTATATCACGCACAAATACAGGGCGCCGATATTCCAGGCACGGCCATCGACGATGACGCAGGCAATGCGCGCTTCAAGATCATGGAGCGCAAGCTGTTCATGATCATGACCATCGGGGCGGTGATCGCAATCGGCTTTGGTGTCGCCATGCTGGCCAGCGCGCCAGGCTATCTACTCATGCGATGGTTGCACGTGAAGATGGCGCTGGTCCTGGTCCTGGTGGGATATCACGGAGCCTGCTTCGCGCTGCTCCAGCAGTTCGCTGCAGATCGAAACACGCATTCGGAACGGTGGTATCGGCTGTTCAACGAGGCGCCGGCTTTGCTGCTGATTGCCATCGTGATCCTGGTAGTCGTCAAACCGTTCTGAAGCGCAAATAGGAAACGTTCTCAACCGAAACGCGGCCGCCTGCCGCTCGGAACCCATCACGCCTGGACGGGTACTCAAACTCACGCACGCGCGAGTTGCATTACGATCGGGTGCAACGACTGCCTGAAGGAGATTGCGATGCACGTTGCGAAATGTCTCGCTGCCGTGAGCGTCCTGGCCGCGATGATGTTAGCCGGATGCTCGCGCGAGCCCGAACCCAAGCCGGCGGCGAGTACTGCTCCAGTCGAAAAGACGGATGCCGGCTGGCCAGGTTTCGTCGCTTCGTTCATCGAGGCGCGCTTCAAGGCCGACCCCTATTTCGCAGTGCAGGCCGGGCGACACGAGTTCGACGGCAAAATGCCGGACTGGAGCCGGGCAGCTCTCGATTCCGAAGTCGCCGAGCTGCGAAAATTCCAGGTCGACCTCGCGAACTACGAACCTGCGTCGCTGACCGCCCGACCAGCGATTCGAACATGAATATCTCCAGTGGGTGGCAGACACGCAGTTGTTCTGGCTCGCGAGCGCGGAAGCGCCATATCGCAATCCTGCGTGGTACCTCGAAAGGCTCGATCCATCGATGTACCTGACGCGCGAATACGCGCCGCTGCCGAAAAGGCTCGAGGGGTTTCTCGGCTACGCCCGCGCCGTGCCGGCCCTCACCGCCAGCATCCGAGCCAATCTGCACACGCCGCTGCCCCAAGCCTTCATCGAACGTGGGGTGGCTGGCTTCGGCGGCTACGCCACATTCTTCCGAAACGAAATGCCAGGATATTTCGCCCAGCTTGCCGACGAGAAGCTGAAACGCGAACTCGGTGAAGCAACCGCAGCGGCCGCCGCTGCGATGGATGAACTGACTACCTGGCTCGAATCGCAGCGCGCAACTGCGACCGCAGATTTCGCGCTGGGCGCGCCGAAATTCCTCGAGATGTTGCGCGAGACGGAGCGCGTCGACATTCCGCTCGAAGAACTGGAGCTGGTGGCGCGCAAGGATCTCGAGCGCAATCTTGCGGCGCTCAAGGATGCCTGCGGGGCCTTCGCGCCCAAAGTCGGCCTCACGGCCTGCGTTGGAAAGATGCGCGCCAACAAGCCTTCGGGCGGCTCCGTCGAGGGCGCCCGCGCGCAGCTTGCGGAGTTGCGGCAGTTCGTCATCGACAAGAAGATCGTGACGATCCCGAATCAGGAGCAGGCGCTGGTCGGCGAATCGCCACCTTACAATCGCGGCAACTTCGCATACATCAGCATTCCAGGTCCGTTCGAAAACCCGGCTGTGAAGGCCACTTACTATGTTGCACCGCCAGATGCGAAGTGGAGCGCGGCGGAACGCAACGCCTACCTGCCTGGGAAGGCATACCTGCTCTACGTCTCGGCGCATGAGGTGTGGCCCGGACATTACCTCCAATCGCAGTTCACCAACGCCAACCCGTCGCGCGTCGCAGCCCTGTGGTGGGACTACGCGTTCGGTGAGGGATGGGCGCATTACACCGAAGAGATGATGTACGACGCCGGGCTGGGCGCAGGACAGCCGGAGATGCGGATCGGCATGTTGACGAATGCACTATTGCGAGACGTCAGGTTCCTGTCGGCCATCTGCCTGCACAGTGGCTGCATGTCGCTGGAGGAGTCCGAAAAGATGTTCCGGGAACAGGCATTTGCCGATGCCGGAAATGCGCGCCAGCAGGCATTGCGCGGCGCGTACGACCCCGGGTATCTCGCCTACACGCTCGGCAAGTTGATGATTCGTAAGCTGCGAACGGACTGGCTCAGCGCCAATCCAGGCGCTACGCCGCAGCAGTTCCACGACAAATTCCTTTCGTTCGGTTCGCCTCCGATTCCCCTCGTCCGCCAGGAAATGCTCGACGCCGCCGGTGCCGTGTTGTGACCATCACTAACTACCGAAGTGAGCCCGCCCATGCACTGCTGCAGTGCGGCAGCGCAGCGCAAATGTGAATTTCTGTACTAACACGTCTTCTTTTGTGTGTGAGGTCTCTGTCGTCCATTGCTGACAATGCGTAGGCCTAAAGACTGAGGGAACTTCTCTTAGGGAATGTGTTCCGATACCCATATGCACAAACTCGTACTACCTGCAGCAGTCTGTGTCGCGTTCGTCGGAGTCGCGCTCGCGCAAGTCGAAGCGAGCAGCAGCACCTATCTTCTCGATGTCGATACCGCGCGCTACGTCGGCCCAGCCAGTCAGCGACTGATGTTGCGAGTTGGCGATCAGCCGCGGAGCATCACCATTGGCACGCAGGATGAAATCTGCGTCCAGTTGCAGCGCGTCGAAGGGAACTCTGAAGTCATCGCGGCGCGCATACGCGCGCTTCGGCCTCAACCGCGTGATGCGACGGAAGTGCGCCTGGTCGGTCCGGATATCTCTCCCGGAACCTATCGCAGCACTCCATGGGGCATGCTGTTGCGTGCGCTGCCCGAGAAGACCGGCAATGTCGGAATGAGCAAGCCCCTGGGCACCGAGTCGGCGCCCGTCTGCACGCTCTAGCGACTGCGCAGAATATCGATGACGCGGCTTTCGTTGTCGCTGGCGTAGCCTTGTTCGCAGAGCCTGCGATAGACCTCGGCAGCCACGTTTCCAAACGCGCAGTCAACGCCCGACTTCTTTGCGAGGCGTAACGCATAGTCGATGTCTTTCAGGCGGAGCGCCGGCGTGAAGTTAACCACGCCACCATGATCACCCGCGACGAAGCGCCGCACATTGCGAACTACCTGTGGACTGGCGGCCTGGCCGCTGGCCACCGCGTCCGCTACCAACTTCAAATCGAGACCCGCGCGTTCGGCCAGGACGATGCCTTCCGCCGCCGCCGCGATCTGAACAGCGCCCATGAGATTGATCATGAGCTTGTAGACCGTCCCCTGGCCCACGGCGCCGAAGTGCAGTACGCGCGTCGCCAAAGACGTAAGGATGGGTCGCGCGGCGTCGAGATCAGCCGCGTCGGCTCCCACCAGGAGCGTCAGGGTTCCTGCGGCGGCTGCATCCGGCAAACCGGTAACAGGGGCATCGACGTAGCGAAATCCCCGCGCGCGCACCTTTGCGGCGAGTTCGAGCACCCAGTCGTGCGATAGCGTCGAACATTCGATGGCGAGCGCGTCCGGCAGATTGTCAGCGGCCAGCGCACCGTCTTGCCCCAGCCACATCGCGCGTGACGATTCGTCGTTCGCGGTCATGCCGATGATGATGTCCGCCTGCAATGCCGCGGAGCGCGGCGAATCCGCAATGCGGGCTCCCAACTTTTCGAAAGGGGCTGCGCGCGCCGCCGTGCGATTGAACACCGCAAGTGAATGGCCCGCCGCCAGCAAGCGTCCAGCCATGCCGCTGCCCATATTTCCGAGACCGAGAAATGCGATGCGCATCAATGGAAACCCAGCTTCTGCTTGATCTCGCGGTTTTCCAGCAACTGCACTCCCTTCGCGTCGAGCCGCCAGCGATCCATGTATTGCACCGGGATGATCGGCCGCACCCCGCTCTCCTCGAGCAGGGTCTCGAGCGCGGCATCGGCATAGGGCTGCGGGGGTCCCGCCTTGAATGCGCCAAACAGGCCGTCCCAATGAACGGGTAGATAGGCTTTGGGTTTCAGTATCGGCAGCACCAGCGCCGCGACATCACGCCCGCCTGTGGCGATCCACAGGTCGACTGACTCGAGCCTGGCGGCCTGCATGGCGGCGCGAAGATTGTCGAGAGGAGCGCCGAAATTGCGGCCGTCGATGATGATGGGGACGCGCAGATCGACGGCGCTGGCCGAGTCCTGGAACAGCCAGCTGAATTGCCCCTGCGGTCCGTCGACCTTGAAGAGATAGGCGCGATTCCCGCCGCCGTTCGGGAAGTCTTCGCCGACACCCGCCCGGAAAGCACCTGTTGCGTCCGGCCTGGGCGCCTCGCGCAGCTCGAACGGGTCATGTTGCTTGCCATTCTTTTCCGGATCGCCGCTGTGATTCCAGCGGATCACGTACATGTCGACGCCGGTTTCGAGCGTGAACTTTTCCCCGCCAAACACCGGCGTGCAACGCCGCGCGGGAATCTTCGCCGCACGCACCTGCAGGCAGGTTGTGGGTGAACCGATGATGCGGGCACCGGAGAGCCGGGCCCAGTTCGCGGTGTCGAACGAGTGGTCGAAGTGGCTGTGGCCTGTGAGCAGCAGATTGACCGCCGATTTCCCGCCGATCGCATCGAACACTTCCGTAACCGCTGCGAGGTCGGGTTTCATGGGTCGCCGAGTCGAATCGAACCCGTTGGCGCCACCGAAAAAGACTTCCTGCGGTATTCGTGTGATGTAGCCATCCGCGAGGATCCGCTGCTTCCCGAGCGCGAAATGCATGTTGGTGATCGACATCCATGTGATGTCGACATGGTCGGGCGCCGCATGTGCCAGCGGGCCCGCGCCGAACGCTGCGGCGCAAAGGAAAAAGTTACGGAGAATTCGACACATCCCGGCTCAAGGTACCAGAGCCGGGATGAGACTTGCGACTACCGAGCCAGCCAGCCGCCGTCGACCGGGAGGATGATCCCCTGCACATAGTTGGCGGCACTCGAGGCGAGAAACACCGCGGCGCCTCCAAGGTCTTTCGGATCGCCCCAGCGTCCGGCGGGGATGCGCCCGAGAATTTCCGCGTTCCGCTTCACATCGGCCTGCAATGCGGCCGTGTTGTTGGTCGCGAAATATCCCGGTGCGATGGCGTTGACGTTGATGCCGCTCACGGCCCACTCATTCGCGAGCAGCCTGGTGAGACCGGCGAGCCCGCTCTTGCTCGCGGTATAGGAGGGCACGCGAATGCCGCCCTGGAACGAAAGCATCGAAGCGATGTTGATGATCTTGCCGCCGCCCGCGGGAATCATGTGGCGCGCCGCGGCCTGTGACAGGAAGAAAACCGACTTGAGATTCACGTCGATGACCGCGTCCCAGTCGGCCTCGGTGAAATCGATGGAGTTGTTGCGGCGGATCGTGCCTGCGTTGTTGACGAGAATGTGCAGGCCACCGAGTTTTCCAACGACTTCGCCGATCACGGCGGAGTGATCGGGTTTCGCCCCGAAATCCGCCTTGATCCACACACCGCGACGACCCAGCGTTTTCACCGCGGCGAGGGTTTCGGCCGGGTCGCTACGGCCGATTGCCGCGATATCAGCGCCGGCGCCCGCCAGCGCTTCAGCAATGGCGCGGCCGATGCCCGTGTTCGCGCCGGTGACGGCGGCAACGCGCCCGCTCAGATCGAAGCTGTTATTCACCGCAGCACGTTCATCGGGACCCAGGCGACGTCCTTGTATTCCTGGTTTTCGCCGCCCATCGCCCAGATGAAGCTGTAGTTCGTCGTTCCGCAACCGGTGTGGATGGACCACGGCGGCGCGATGACGGCTTCTTCGTTGGCGACGAAGATATGCCGCGTTTCGTGCGGCTCGCCCATGATGTGCACCACGCGCGCGTCGGGCTTGAGGTCGAAGTAGAAGTAGGTCTCGGAGCGGCGCTCGTGCAGGTGGCATGGCATGGTGTTCCAGACACTGCCTTCCTTGAGCGACGTCAGGCCCATCAGCAGCTGCGCCGACTTGCAGATGTCCGGATTGATGTACTGGTAGATAGTCCGCTCATTGGCGGTTGCCGCCGCGCCCACCGGCATCGGGTTGGCCTTGGCGACGTCGATTTTCACCGTCTCGAAACGCGCGTGCGCCGGAGTGCTGGCGAGGTAGAACTTGGCGGGTGCTGCGGCGGCGTCCGAGGAAAAGGACAACGCGTTCGTGCCCATGGGCACGTACAAACCTTCACGCGAAGCCAGCGCCGTGACCTTGCCATCGACCGTCACCTTGCCGGGTCCGCCGATGTTGATGATGCCGAGCTCGCGGCGCGCAAGAAACGGGCCCTTGTTGAGCGCCGGCACTTCATTGAGGTCGATAGTCTTCGACACTGGCATCACGCCGCCGACGATCATGCGTTCGACATGGCTGAAGGTGAGGCTCACGTCATCCGGCACGAATATACCGGACACATGGAACATCTCTCGCAGCTTGGAGGTGTCGGCGGTTTGAACGATGCTCTGATGGCTGGCGTGACGGGTGTCGAACTTCATGTTTCTCTCGTGCGGGGGTCTTTGCGGGGATGGCGATTCTACAGGTCTCGCGACGGCGCGGAAACCGGTGTCATGTTCAGGCCTACGGCCACTTTTAAACGCGGTCGAAGCGACGGCGTCCGTGAAATGTTAAGAGCGGGTACCGGCTTAGCGGGGCGGCGGCTGGCAGGAATCGCGGATCACGAGGTGAGGCTCGAGCGGCGTCACCATCGCGTGTGTACCGCCCGCGGCTTCCGGATGCAGGATCTTGTTCGCAGCGAGCCGGCCGAGCTCGCGGATCGGCAGGCGAATGGTGGTCAGTGAGGGCAACAGTCGCGAAGCGAGTGGGCCGTCGTCGAAGCCGACGATCGACAGATCGCCCGGCACCGCAAGTCCGAGACGATTCGCGACGCGATACACGCCAGCCGCCATCTCGTCGTTGCTCGCGAAAATCGCGGTGGGCCGCGGGTTCAATGCCAGCAACTTCTCGCCACCGGCGACTCCGGACTCGTAGGTGTATCCGCCCTCGACGATCAGATCGGAACCGAACTGTATGCCGCGCGCGGCCATTGCTTCACGGAATCCCGCGAGACGTTCGATGGCGGAACGGAATCCTGGTGGACCCGCGATGTACCCAATGCGCTTGTGGCCGAGTGACACGAGATAGTTCGCGACTTCCGAGACCGCGAGCCGGTCGTTCGAGATCACGATGCGCGCCGGATCGTCGAGCTGCGTGTACGTGATGCGCACGTAGGAACAATCAGCGGCGGTGAGCGCACGCGTGAGCTCGTCGTTCTCGGAAACCGGCGGCAGCAGGATTACGCCACGCAGCTTCTGGCGTTCGACGAACTTGCGCACACCCGCGATGAAATCGGGCTTCTTGCGGTCGCAGGGATGCACCACGAGTTCGTATTCGGAATTGCGTACGGCATCCAGCGCGCCTTCCATGAGATTCACGATGTATTGCGCGTTCGGATTGTCGTAGACCAGGCCGATCAGGAAGGACTTGCGAAACGCGAGTCCGCGCGCCTGCGGATCGGGCACATAGCCGAACTTGTCGATGACTGCCTGGATTCGGGCGCGTGTGGCTTCCTGGACCAGGGGCGACTGGTTGATGACGCGCGAAACGGTTTTTTTCGAGACGCTTGCCAGCCGGGCTATGTCATTGATCGTGGCATTGCGGCCGGGCTTGATGCCGGTCACCTTTGCCGGTGTCGGCACCTTGGGCAGTCCGCGGTTACCCGCGGCTTTTTTCCGGATGCGTGTCATGGTGGTGATTGTACGGAAGCGGGCGCGCCTGGGGCAGGTATGTCCTCTAACAATCAGGTCGTTGGCACCGGTGTCATAGGCACTGTGACGCACTTGAGGCTGCCGACGCCGGTAAATATTGCCTCGGCGGTTTGTCCTGCTCCGATTGAGTGGACACCGGTCGCGGCGCCGGTCGAGACGTATTCACCGGCGCGCAGTGGGCGTCCGCGCCGTGCATTACACCGCAGCGCGAAGGCAAGGGCGGCCAGCGGGCCACCGCTCACGGCGGCAGCACTGCCGCGACCCACCACCACACCGTCGATGCGGGTCTCGCAATGGAGGGATTCGAGGCTGCGAGTCTGCCAGTCGACGATTTCCGCGCCGAGCAGCAGGCCGGCATTGTTGCCAAAATCGCTGGCAACCACCGCCGGTCCGAAATCGTTGATGTTGGCAAGCGGGCTGCTCGCGATCTCGATGCCGATGTACATCGCTTTGACGAAGCGGCGTGCCGTTTCGGTGGTCCAATCGGCGACATTCGCCGGCGCGTCCTTCGCAAGCTGCACCACGAATTCAGCCTCGATTGCCGCGAATCCTCGCGCAAACACGGGCGCTTCGAAGGTTGCATCGCCGTTGGCGCGCTGGACCGAACGATCGAAGATGGGACCCACGAGCCGCTGCGCGCCGTACTTCTGGCTCAGTGGTTCGGGGATCCAGCCGACCTTCCAGCCGGCTATCGAATCACCCCAGAGCGCGATGGCCTCGTCCTGGCATCGATATGCCGACTCGAGGTCTTTCGGCTGAGGGCCGGGATATTGCGTGAAAGCGCCCGCGGTTCGGCGCGCCTTTACGAATTCGGCGGCCACACCCTTGGCGTCGAACGCGAGGTCGGAGACAACAGAAACCAATTTATGAACCTTCTTTATTTCGGCGTTCGGCAACAGGCGACGTTATATAGGGAAACCGGTGTCATTTTCAATGGTTCGGGGGGACATTGCATGTCATATCGTAGATTTCTGCTCGACGCATTATTGTTCGCGGAAATTGCCTCTGCCGCTGAGACGTCACTCCCATTTCCGGGCCCAGGGCGGCTGTGGCCGCCTTTCGGGTTGGCCGGGGGCGGGGGAAATCGTACGGGTTACGAGGCTCGCCCCGAGCGCCTGAAAAGGCTGCTCGGCGCATCAGGGGTTCCCAATCCGACGGCCTCATCAGCTTCCCCGGGAGCACGATGAAGCTCGTCAAGCGTCTAACTATTGCCGCGATGAGTCAGGTGCCCTGCTGAATGAAGGGAACCTTGGCAAACAAACGACGCTCGGCCCCGCGTGGATCGTCTTCCAGGTGGCTTTCGAGGTTGAACACCATGGTCGTGCGCCGTGGCAGCGTGTACGGTTCCCAGCGTGCGAGGTCTGGGTGGTTTGGATCGCCGCTGCGCGCAAACGCCAGCAGTGCCGCCTGCATGACTGCCGATACGCGGCGCGCCTCTGCGCCATCGCCAGTCATCGATTCGCGCGCGGTGAGGGTGCCAAACATCAGCGGTATGTCGAGCGTGTGGAATGCGCCCCACTTGCCGCCGTCTTGCGGGGAGCGCCAATCGAGCTGGTACGCGAATGCAGGTGAGCCCTGCGCGGCACGCAGTTCCGCCTCGACGATGGCGGCCCGCCACGAGCGTCCCGCCGTCGTCGCCGAGAAAAACACATCCGATGGTGAATATTGCGGATACCACCGGCGGTACTCGGCGACCACCAGTGCGCCCGAGATATCCACGCGTAACTCGGCTTCGAGGCGTTGCGGCAAAGCCTCCCAGGTGATGTTCCAGGAGTTGGGATCGCCACGCCCGATCAGCGAGCGCGTCTCATCGTGGGTATTGCCGATCATCATGGGGATGCGGGCTGACTGCTCCGGCGCGTCCGGATAGAACGGGTGACGAGTGAGCGTGCGCTCGTCGAGCACCGGGCCCATGTAGACACTGCCGCGGCCAATGTAAGGATCGACGGTGCCTGCGTGGGCACGCAGCAGGTCGGCAGCCGGAAGACCAGCAAGCGTTGCCGCGCGGTCAGTGGGTACGCCGAGTTTGTCGAGGAGCACTCGCGTGCGGCCTGCCGCGTGCAGGGGGCCAGAGGCTGTCAGCTGCTGGCCGCTCATGGTGACTGCACGATGAAACAGGCCGGACGCTGCCGGAACAGCCATCAGTGTCGCGATCTTCGCGCCGCCTCCTGACTGCCCTAACAAAGTGACACAGTCCGGATCGCCGCCGAACGACGCAATGTTGTCGCGCACCCAGCGCAACGCAAACACCAGATCCAGCATTCCCGCATTTCCGGAATCTGGAAAGCCGGGCAGATACAAGTAACCGAACAGGCTCAGTCGGTGATTGACGGTCACGACGACGACGTCACCGCGCCTGCACAAAGTGGATCCGTCATAGAGCGGGCTGGATCCCGAGCCGCTCGAATAGGCTCCGCCATGGATGTAGACGATTACCGGCCGTGGCCTTGCAGCCTTCGCGACTGGCGCCGTGACGTTGAGGAACAGGCAGTCTTCGGACTGGTTCGCCTCCGACCCTGGCTGCGGGCTCGCAGCGCCGTACAGCAGTTGCGTCGACAACTCCGCGCCAGGGTTCGGGAGCCACGGGCGGCATGAATCGTCGCGGTGCAGTGTCGGCGCCATACCGAATGCCGCGAAATATCTGCACGTCGCCATCGATGGTTCCGCGCACGCGGCCGGCGCTCGTCCGAACCATGGGCGACGCGGCGGCGGAACGCGCGAGCGGCGTCCCCGCCAGCATCCCGAGCGACGCCGCCCCTAACAAACGCCGGCGTCGTTGATCGACGGCGTCAGGGCGCGGCATTGTGAAGCGCCCAGTTCTGAACCAGTGTCGGCCAGACGGCTACGTCCTTGCCCGCCACGCCGCGCAAACCGAAGCCATGGCCGCCAGCGTCGAACAGATGCAGTTCACTGCGAACGCCTGCCTTGCGCAGCGCTTCGTACATCATCAGCGAATTCTCCACCGGCACGCTGGAATCGTCGGCGGCATGCACGAGCAGCGTGGGCGGGGTTTTTGCGCTGACATTGAGCTGCGGCGAATAACGCGCCAGGTCCGCAGTGCTGACGCCCGCGGATTGCAACTGCTGGGCCGAGCCTGCGTGCGCATGCGCTCCCGTGGTGGCAATGACCGGGTACATGAGCACCGCGAAATCGGGGCGAGCGGACAAGTCGTCGGCCGAATCACGGCGCGTATAAGCGAGGTCCGGTTCGGTGATCAGCCTTGCACATAAGTGGCCGCCAGCCGAGAAACCCACGACGCCGACGCGACCAGGCGCGGAGCCACCCGCGATGGGCTGACTGCGCAACAACCGCAGAGCCCGCATGGCGTCATGCACAGGCGCGTCGGCGCCCGAAGCCCAACCGTCAGCAGGCAATCGATAGCGCAATACGGCGGCGGCGAAGCCTCGCGCCGTGAACCACTCGGCGGCTTCGACTCCTTCCTTGTCGATGACCACGCGCACATAGCCCCCACCCGGGACGATGAGCAGCGTGATGCCGTTGTAAGCGGCTTTGGGAGCGTAGAGCGTGAGCAGGGGCTGCGTGACGTGCTGCACGAAGCGGTCGCGCATCGGGCCATCCGGCAGGCGCTCGACGATTTCCTCGCGCACCGTAACCTTGTCCGCCCCGGGTGCGCCGCCGGGCCACAGCGCAAGTGTCGAGCCGTCAGAAGCGGCCGGCGCCGACTGAGCAACGGGAGTGATGGCAGCCATGGTGCTGGCGAGAATGATCTGGCGACGATTCATTTGCAAAGTATGCCGCTCAAACAAAAATGGGGACAGAATTTCTTCTGTCCCCATTCAATTGCATCGAAGTACGGGGCGGTCCCCGATCTAACTAGTACTTGAAGCGGGCGCCCAGGTAGTACTGCGTGCCCTGGTGGTGGTAGTACGACAGGCGGTTGGCCGCATCGCCGACCCACTGGTCCTGCACTTCATCGGTGATATTCAGCGCCTCGAGCGAGACGGAGAAGTGATCATTGATGTTGTACGAGGACGAGAAGTCGATGTTCATCGTCGAAGCGGTTCCTTCGACGTCGTTGCTGTTGCGACCCGGCACCGTCGTCAGGTAGTCCGACCGATAGGCCGCCGCCACACGCGCACTGAATGTCTTGTTGTCGAAGTACAGTGTCGCGTTGTAGGCATCCTTCGAGAGGCCGGTGAGATCGTTGGTCGTCTCGGTGATGATGGGCGTCGTGCCCGTCGCGCCCGATACGGTGAGGTACGTGATCTCGGACTCGACACCGGTGTAGTTGAGGATGGCGCCGAAGTTGCTCCACACGCCGGGCAGGAAGGTGAACGGCTGTTGATAGCTGATTTCGAAGCCTTTGACCGGGCCGCCTGGGGTGGTCGCAGGAGTGTTGAAGTCCCAGATCGATGACGGGCTGCAACCCGCTGTCGCACCGCAAGCCGCGATCGCGACGCTGTCGTCGAGACCGTAAGGATTGTCGGTGAACGGACGCTGATCGCGCAGCGTCTGTACGAAGCTGTCGACATCCTTGTAGAACAGCGCGACCGACACCAGCGATTCGGGGGCGAAATACCATTCGACGCCCAGGTCATAGGCCTTGGCGCGGAACGGATCGAGCGTCGGATTGCCCACCGTCACGGCGCGGGCGTTGCCCGAAACAGAGACCGAGGCTCCCGGCGTGATCTGACCCAGATTCGGGCGAGTCATGACCTTCGCGGCGCCGAAGCGCAGCAGCAGCGATTCGCTGAGGTCGTAAACCAGGTTCATCGACGGAAGCGTGTCGTCGTAGTCATGCGTGGCCACTTGCGGGGTCGGCACACCGGCAACCATCACAAGGCCGGTCGAAGTCATGTCCGTCTTGACGTACCGCACGCCGACGTTGCCGCGCAGCGTATGAGCGCCAAGCTCGAAACTGAAGTCGCCCTGGACGTACGCGCCCAGGTCGTCTTCTTCGACTTCGTTGTTGTTGCCAAGCACAGGCTCGATACCCATCCGGTAGATGCTGGTGTTGTTGAGATCCAGCGCGTCAACCGCGGCGATCAGGTCCGGCGTGAGCCAGCTCGTGACGCTGCCGGCCGGCATGTTCAGGCCGTCGCCGAATTGGGTGAGAGTGCTGTAGGAGGTGATCGGAGCCGTGACCGGACGAATCGGTTCAACGTTTGTCGTTGTTCCGTTGGAACGGCGCGCTTCAGTGGACTTGAAGATGTAGTTCTTCCACTGCGGACCGAACTTCAGCGAGAAGGCATCAGAGGCTGCCCACTCGAAGTCGAGCGATGCGGTCTGATAGCTGTTGATCGTGCTCTGCGGACGCAGGCGGATCTGCGAGAGGCTCCAGGTCGCCGGATTGGCGACATCCGTCGTGCCGAACGTGATCAGCGGCAGGCGGCTGTTCGCACGATAATCGTAGCTGTAGCCGTCGATATTGAGCGCATCCCACAACAGCGTCGTCTGTACCGGGTTGTCGTGGTTCGCTTCGGCGAACCCTACCTGGGCGCGCATGTTGAAGGCATCGCTGAACGCATGTTTGCCTTCCAGCGAGACCTGCGTGAACTTCGTGGTCAGCTCGTCGTGACGCGCTTCCGAGCGAATGTCCACGTCGTTGAACACGCCGTACACGAGGGAGCCGTTGGCATCGATCGCGGCGTCGACCGGATTGACGTCCGTCGTGTCGGCACCGCCGGTGCTGAACACTGGCGTCTCGAGGAAGATTTCGTCGCGAGTGGCATCGAACTTCGAGTACAGAGCGTCGAGGCTGAACGAGGTTGCGTCGCTCGGTGCGAACTGCAACGAAGCCGTGACGCCAAGTCGTTCCTGGTCGTGCTCGTATTTGTCGAAGCGCGGAATTCGCGGCACGAATGCGGCGCGAATCTGGGCCAGCGTGGGCTTGCTGGTATCGAGAACAGGGTAGAGCGGATCCAGCGTTCCCATGCCGGGGTTCGGCTGCCAGCGCACGGTGCTGGAACCATCGTCTTGCAGTTTTCGCGAGGTGTAGGCGACCGACAGGAGCGCGCCAAACTTGCCGTCGGCAAAAGTATTGCTGACGAGGAATGCGGCGCGCGGATCGCTGTCTTCGGTCAGGTCGTTGTAGCCCGCCTGCACAGAACCCGCGACGGTTAATCCGTCGAAGTCAAAGGGGCGGCCGGTCTGCAGGTCGACGGTGGCGCCGAGCGAGCCTTCTTCAGTCGAGGCCGAGGCGGTCTTGCGCACCGTGATGTTGTTGAAGAGTTCCGACGCGAACGTGTTGAAGTCGAAGTTGCGACCGCGGTTCGTGCCGCCCGATGCGTCGGTGCTTCCGTTGGCGCTCATCGCTTCGATGCCATTGATGCGCACGCGCGTGAACTGCGGGCCCAAGCCGCGCACGGAAATCTGCCGGCCTTCACCGGCATCGCGCGCGATCACGACACCCGGAACGCGTTGCAGAGATTCGGCGAGGTTCAAATCAGGAAAATCGGCGATGTCTTCGGCGACGATCATGTCGATCGCGCCAACCTGGTCCTGTTTCGCTTCGAGCGCTTTGTTAAGGCTCGCGCGGAAACCGGTTACAACGACTTCCTCGATGGTTTCGGCGCCCGTCTGCACTGGCGGACGCCGGCCTCCTGAGCTGATACGCCATTGGCGAAGCTCCAGATTGCGGTGGCCGTAAGTAAGGTGCTTGCGCGGAAAATCTCAGTGTTTTTCCGGCTGAATTTGATCGACATCTGGGTCCCTCCTCGACGAGCGCCCAAAGCGGGCGGACGTTAGCTGTGAACGGTGTGCATCGGAAGCAGCGACTAGAAGCTGCCGATGCGCTTTTATCCCACAAAAATGACACCGGTGACAACCATCGGCGTCTATGTGAGTGAAGTCTATGTTTTCACTCACATATGTGGGACGAGTGCGCCGAATTGTGCACCCGGCTGCGATTTGGGTCTGTGTGATTTGTGCTACGTTTTTGCGACGTGGTTCACAAGCTCAACAATCGCGCGAAATCTCCTAGGCCAGCGCCCGCCTGTAGATAGCCGGTTTATAGGAGAAAGCCTGCACCATTTTCCCGCTCGTCCTAACTTCCCGACCGTAAAAGGTTGATTGTTAGCGCAATCAATCTCGCGGAGTATGAGGACGATGAACAACTCAAGACTCTTTGCATTCATTGCCGCCGCGGCGGTCGCGATCAGCACCGCTGGTTGTGAGACGGTGAAAACTACCAACGCGGGCGCGGTCGGCGTGGACCGGAAGCAGCAGATGCTGGTCCCGACCGACACCATCAACCAGGGTGCTGCGGAGGCCTACGAGGCCGAACTCAAGGTTGCGCGCGACAAGGGTGTGCTCAATACGGACAAGGCGCAGCTCGCGCGCGTAACCACCATCGCCAAGCGCATCGTCTCGGCGACACCGGTGTTCCGCCCCGACGCCGCGGCCTGGAACTGGCAGTTCAATGTCCAGAAGACCAAGGAGCTGAACGCCTACTGCATGCCGGGCGGACGCATCATGGTCTATTCGGGGCTCATCGAGAGTCTCGACTTGTCCGATGCGGAGCTCGCCACGGTGCTGGCTCACGAGATCGCGCACGCACTGCGCGAACACACACGCGAACGGGTTTCGCGTTCGTACGCCCAGCAGCTGGTGCTATCGGGCGCTGCCGCAGTCACTGGCGTCAGTGAAGGCGCAGCCAACATCGCCAACATGGTTGCCGAAGTCACCTTCCAGCTCCCTTTCAGCCGTGAACAGGAATCCGAGGCGGATCAGATCGGCCTCGAGCTCATGGCGCGCGCCGGTTACGACCCGCGTGCGGCACTCACGCTGTGGAACAAGATGGCAGCAGCAGAAACATCCTCGCCACCGAAATTCCTGAGCACGCACCCGGCGCCCAAGGAACGGATCCGGGATATCGAAAAGAACTTGCCGCGCGTGCTGCCCTTGTACGCCAAGAGAAGTTGAACGACTGGAACTGAGCAGGCAGTCAGCGCCGCTGTGTATCCGCGACGGCGCGCCGGAACGCCACCAGCGGGGGCAGCGCGGCTAACAAGGTGTCGGGATGCAGTGGCTTGCGCGCCAGCCATACGGGCGCATCGGCCAGCCAGGGCACCTCGGCATTGGCGGGATCGCTGGTGAGGATCACCGTCGGAACGGCGTGGCCTAACAACCGGGCGAATTCTTCGGCTACCTCGGTGCCAGTCATCGACGTGGCCAAGGTTGTAGTCGACGATCAGCACATCGAGACGGCCGCGCAGCGAATCGACCTGGGCGACTGCGTCTTCGCCGCAAGCCGCTTCGCGCGTCTCGAAACCGGCGGCGCGCATCAACATCGCGGTGGAGCGCCGCATGGCCTCATCATCGTCGACATGCAGGATCAGGCCACGCGCCGGTTCGGGAATTGTTAGCGCAACGACATTCGCGAGCTGTGCGGACATGATCGCTCTGCCTGACGTTGAGTTGGGTAGTTGGCCGACGCGATTTTTCGCCCGCGTCGGGAATACGTCAATACGGAAGATTCCTACAGCAATGCTCACAACGCGACGTGACGCGCGCGTGTCAGTGCTGCGACGCGCTCATTGCATCGCGCGCGAGACCTCTGCGCACAACGCCGCATAGGACGGCGGAATTTCGATGACCGCCGTCGCACCGTGCCGCATGGCAGAAACGGCTTCCGCGACATCATCGGGATCGGTGATCACGAAAATAGGCAGATTGCGCTGCAATTCCCGCGCTTCCTGCAGGAATTCGTCGACCGGTTCTTCGCGCAAGTCATCGGCGATGACGAGGCAGCCGGCGTCTTTGGAACCGGTCTGCGCCAGCGCCGACTCCAGCGAGGCCGGCCAGACGACATTGGTGAATCCGCGCAGTGCGCGCAGCACTTCGCGAGTTCGTTCCGAGGATTGTCCGGCAACAATGATTGTGCGAACGCGTTTGTTTCCACCATTGTTGTCCGCGTTCATCGGGGCGGAGCATTGCATTGAGAATTGGTCTGATAAATACGTATTTCTTCGTGCCGCCAGCGCCGCCTCGACGTTCAGGGCGAGACGGCCATCATCATTCGCACCAGCTCGGCCAGCGATCCGGCTTCCATCTTCTGCATCACGTGCGCGCGGTGAATTTCCACGGTCCGCTGGCTGACCCCTAGGTCGCCGGCAACCATCTTGTTTGCCTTGCCCTGCGTCACGAGATCCAGAACTTCGCGTTCGCGCGGACTCAACGACGCGAGTCGCTCGCGGATCCGGTCCGTCTGACGCAGGCGCGCGCGATAGTCAGCGTCGCGGACCAGCGCGCGCTGAACGCGATCGAGAAGTTCCTGGTCGCGAAATGGTTTTTGCAGGAAATCGAACGCACCGTGCTGCATGGCCTCCACCGCCATCGGGATATCGCCGTGGCCGGTGATGAATATGACCGGGATGGTGGCGCCGCGCAGATTGAGTTCGTGCTGCATTTCGAGGCCGCTCATCCCCGGCATGCGCACGTCGAGTACCAGGCAGCCGGGTTGTGTGACCTCATAGGTCGACAGGAACTCCTGCGCAGAGGCGCTGGCCTCGGCATGAACGCCAGCGGACTTCAACAACATCCGCAGCGAATTTCGCACCGCGTCGTCGTCGTCGACTACGAACACGGTTTGCGGCATGTCTTTCATGGCGGGGTCTCCTGATGCGCGGGTAGCACGAAATAGAAGCATGCTCCACGAGGCTGGTTGGCGCGATATCCAAGTCGCGCATCATGTGCCTTGATAATGGAACGGCTGATCGCGAGGCCGAGCCCCGTGCCCGTAGCCTTGGTCGTGAAGAAAGGCTCGAAGATCCTCTGCTCCACTTCGCCCGCGAGGCCAGGCCCCATGTCGCTGACCGATACTTCGACGTCGGCTGCGTCGGTAAGCCGGGTCGCAATCCGCACCTCGAAAGGAGCGCCGTCGTGCTCCGGTCCCTGAGCTTCGAACGCGTTGTGCACCAGGTTCATGAGCACCTGCTGGATCTGCACACCGTCGACCATCACCCGCGGGAGCTGCATGCCGAGATCGAGCGCCAGTCGCCCGTCATGGACTCGGGCGTCGCTCGCCAGCAGGCCGTGCACATCACGTATCAGCTCGTTGATGTCCTGCAACTCGCGCCGCACGTCCTCGTTGCGGACCAGCGAGCGAATGCGCCGGATGATTTCACCCGCGCGCAGCGCCTGGCCCGCGATCTGTTCAAGTGCGCCGGTCACTTCCGGAATATCCGCCGCCGGCTGGCGAAGGAGGCGCACGCAGGCCTGGGCATAGTTGGCGATCGCGGCCAGCGGCTGGTTCAGTTCATGCGAAATGCCCGCGGCCATCTCGCCCATGGTGGCGAGGCGCGAAACGCTGTTCAGGCGCTCGAGAGCCTTGTGCGCTTCGCTTTCCGCGCGACGCTGGTCGGTGATGTCCTCGCCCGAGAGCATGATTCCGGTGGGGACGTTGTCCGGATCGCGCAATGCCACTCCGCGCCAGGTGATGAACCGATCCTCACCCTCTGACGACCGCACGTGGTACTCGGAAATCTGCGGCTCATCGCTGCCGCTCATGAGCAGCGCCCGATACGCGGTGCGTGCAACGGCGCGATCTTCCGGCGCCACGCAACTCTCGATCCAGTTGCTGCCCACGATCTGCGAACCGGACTTGCGAAGTACGCGGGTGGCGCGCTGGTTGACCAGCTGCACGACCCCCGACCGATCGGTGGCCACCAGCATGACCTGCGCCAGGTCCAGGTACAGGCGATTGACGTGCCGTTCCATCTCGAGCGTGGCCAGCGCCTTGCGGCGCAGGGACGTGTCGTGCAGAAAGCCGACGAATTGCGGGGGCGAGACGTTGGGGATGCGGTCGACGCTCAGGAATACCGAAAACTCGCTGCCATCGCGATGCCGCGCAAGCACGTCGCGGCCGCGCCCCAGCACGCCCGACTCGCCGCCGGCGAGATATCGTTTCAGGTGTTCGTCATGCTCCGCGCGGTCGGTTGACGTCATCAGCATCGAGACGTTTCGGCCCAACGCGTCTGCGGCCCGGTAGCCGAACATCTCTTCGGCGGATGCGTTGAACGCGATGATGCGGCCGCGATCGTCCATGATCACCACCGCGTCGAGAGTAGCCGCGAGCAGCGCGAGTACATCGGGTGTCGGCGCGGTCATGCCCTGCAAAGATACTCCTTGCACGGCCCGGCTTGTGAGGAGCTCGACTGGTTAGGCGAGGGCGATTATGTCCTTGGGCCGGATTCGACCGCGTGCATGAGCTTTGCGTCGACCTCGGATTCAGCGGCGAGCCAGTCTTCGACTTCGTGGCCGGTGGCGAACCCGCGCTTCTCCGCCCGGAAGAAGGCTGCCTCGGCGATCAGCGCCGCACGCTGTTCGGGACCTACAAACTGTCCGAAGGTCGTTGCGGCGGCACTCGCCGCAGCAGCCTTCTTGCGGGGTGCGCGCTTGCGAGGAGTCTGGGTGGAGGGACTTTTCTCACGTGGCATGGCCGTAACTCCCCGTGGTTTGGATGGATATCTTTGAAAATCAGCTATCTGCGGGATTATCAGTGGCGAAATATTTGGTTGCGCGGCGACTTATCGATTAGAGCATCGATTAATTTCATCGATGCGCGGACTCGCGATATTGAGTGAAGCGGCAACTCAGCCCGGCAGAATCGGCATCGAGAGGATCTGAACTCCGCGTCCAGAGCGCGGTATCCGTGACTCGAAATCGGGAGGCTTGACCACCAGGATGTCCGCCGACACGGCGTCCATCACGAACTCGGCCGTATTGCCAATGAAGAAGCGCTTGAGACCCGAGCGCGACACCACACCCATCGCGACAATGGCGCTGCGTTCTCGCTTGGCAGTGCCAGGGATGACTTCGTTGGGCCTGCCCTGCACGAGGTGGCAGTGGCTGCGTTTCACGTCGAAGCCGTCGACGGCGCGTTCCATCTTTCGACGCGCCTCGCGTTCGAGTTCGTCGCGTCCCGCGGCCACATCGAGCATAGGTCCGTCGGGCATGGCCGGCACGACGGGCACGCCGGGAATGAACGCATGCAACGCGTGCAGCTCACCATGCAGCGCATGCACCAGCTGCGCGCCGGCGCGCAGGATCTGCCGGTCAAGGTTGCTCGGTTTTGCAAATGCATGTGAAGGATCGATTGCGGCGAGCACGCGCGGACGGTGGTAGAGCTTTCGGTTCTTGACCAGCAATACCGGGACCGGACAAAGACGCAGCAGCTCCCAGTCGGTATACGCCAGCAGCCAGCGCGCAGGATGACGTCCCGTGCCGTGATGGTTCTCGACGACCAGCAGATCGACCGAGAGACGTTGCACCTTGCGGATGATGGCTTCGTACGGCGGGAAATCCCAATCCGCCACCACGTCGACGTGGATTCCATGCTTGCGGATTCGAACCGCGAGTTTTTCGAGCTGCTCGCGGCGCGCGGTCTGCACTTCGCGCTGCCACGACTGCAGGTCGATGTCGCGTCCCTGCAGCGACTCGGCATATAGCGGGGTTGCAATGTCGTGAAACAGCGTGAGTTGCGCGTTGAGACCCTTGGCGATCTGCGCAGCCTTGTTGACCGCGGGCAGCGCGCGCGCAGAGGGATTCTTGACGGCAACCAGGATGTGACGGATCGGCCGCATCGCGCGAGCGTCTCGCAACTGCGGCGGCAGCTGCATCCGGAGGATTACTGATGGCGTTGTCGGAGAGGCCCTACCTGGTCTGCGCACGAGCCGAATGCGCGGATTCTTCGAGAAAAACGCGTAGCTCGGGAGATTCTGTCACCAGCAGATGAGCCGCGTTGCGTAGCCTGCCGACTTGCTCGGCGGACAAGGTGAACGCGGTCGGAACTCGATCCAGGTAGGTGCGCTCGGCGACATCCTTCACGCGTTCGAAACTCAGTTCCACGAGGTCCACGTCGAACTTGTCGCAGTCGGGAATCGCCAGCGCCGCCTTGCATCGGGTGTTGCGGACTTCCGTCTCCCAACGCTTCACGCGCGTGCGCATGAGGTTCATGGTCTCGAAGCTGTAGCGGTTGAAGGTGACGCTGACGACCGCGTCCATGACCTTCTTGATTCCCAGGGGCTCGGGCCGCTGGGCGTTGCGGGTATCGAAGCCCGTGCGCGCGTCGACCACGATGAACAACATGCGGCGCGCGCGTGAATAGCCATTGCGCCGCAGCGCGTCGGTGACCGATTCGCCGAGCGCCACCTCGTCGAGAATCGCGCGCGCCCCGAGATTGTCGGCCAGCGCGCCGTCGGCGAGATGCAGGTATGGGTAGTTGGTGGAATCGAGAAACGACAGCAGCCGGTCAGCGCGCTCGCGGCGATAGACGTCCTCATCGCTGGTCGCGTTATTGCTCACGCCGTCCGGCGGCTGGTAGCCGCATTGCCCTGCGTAGTTGCGCATGACCAGCGGCGCGAAGTAGATCGGCGTGGCCGCGGATGCGAACACCGCGCGCGCTACGGGCACGCTCTTCGGGTCGACGCAGATGCCGTTGAGCTGCTCGCGTGTGAACGCGAACGGCTTGGCGCGAACCAGGTCAGTTGCCGAGACGATCACGCGCGGCGACCGCGTCATGATGTCGTTCACGGTGGCTCCCTTGAACAGGTCCTCATCGAAATATTCGACTTCGAGATCGCTGCGGCTCACCTCCGTCTTGGCGAGTCGGGACCAGTTCACCGGCGAGAGCACCTTGTGCCACAGATCTTTTTCGGTGTCGTGATCGAGGAAGCGCGGTGCGTAGCTCTCGAAAGCCGCCTTGCCATTGAGCGCGTAGTACGCGGCCGTGAACGCGCCGCCCGACACGGCGGATATCAGGTCGATCTCATCCAGGAGAGGATGTTGTTCACCGTCGGGTGTGGTGACCTGTATGTCGCGCAGTGCTTCGAGTACGCCGAAGGAAAATGCCGCCGCGCGTTTGCCGCCGCCCGAAAACGTGACGACTACGAATAGCTTGTCCGAATTGGCGTTCACACCCGGCGCGAGGACCGGCGCGGTCAGTGGAACTACGGACTTGAGGGGTTGCTCGCGAGTGGGGGTGGTGCCGCAGGCGGCGAGTGTCAGGGATGCGCCAAGCGTCAACGATCGGAAACCGTAGCTGAGAAATTTCATGCACCGCAGTATACGGTGCGCTTGTAAATATCCGGTCGCACGATTTCCATGAGGTTCTTCGCCGCACCGGCTTCCAGAAATCCGAACCCGGCGTACAACCCATGCGCGTCGCGCGTCGCGAGCATGACGCGCCGAGCGCCGCGCAGGGCGGGGTGCGCCATCAACTCGCGCATCATGCGCTTCCCCAGGCCGAACCCGCGGTGCTCTTCGAGCACATAGACGTCGCACAGGTACGCGAAGGTGGCGTAATCCGTGACGACTCGCGCGAGTCCTACCTGCGCGCCACCCGCGGATTCATAGATGCCAAAGCACAGCGAATGCCGCAGCGCGCGTTCGACGATCCCGATCGGAATGCCGGGCGACCAGTACGAACGTGTGAGGTACGCGTGAATCGCGGCGACGTCGAGCCGGGCGGGATCGGTGGAGATTTCGTAGGCGCCGGGTGCGGCGGATTCAGTCGATGACATAGAGTTTTGCGCCGAGCTGCGTGGAGGACCGATGCGGTTCGGCGGCGTCGCCCACGTGGTAGCTCATGCCCGGCCGCAGTGTGAAGTGGCGGCCGTCGGCGAGTTCGGTCTCGAGCTCTCCCTCGAGGCACAAGAGGAAGTGACCCTTGGAGCACCAGTGGTCGGCGAGATAGCCCGCGGAATATTCGAGCATTCGAACCCGCACGTCGCCGAAGTGGCGCGTGCGCCAGTGCGCCTGCCCCTTTTGCCCGGCATGCGTGATGCGCTCGACGGTGTTCCAGTCGACGATGCCAAATGGCAGGCCGGCGATCTTCATTGCTCAGTATTTGCCGGCCAGCACGTCGGCGAACATGTTCGTGTCGACATTGCCGCCGCTGACCGTGATGCCAATCCGCTGTCCGGCCAGTGACTCGCGTTCACGCCAGGCCGCCGCGAACGCCGCTGCGCCCGCGCCCTCGGCGACATTGTGCGTCATGGAGAAGATTGCTCGCATCGCACTCGCGAGCTCGGCGTCAGTGACCTCAACGATGCGGCTCACGTTGGCGAGAATGATCGCAAGCGCGTCGACATCCGGTTTGCGGCAGGCCATGCCGTCGGCAAGCACGGTTTCGACCGGCGCTTCGACCGCGCGCCTCGCGGAGAAAGATCTGGCAAATGCTGGAGCGTGCGCCGACACGACGCCGACGATCCGCGTGCGAGGGGAGTAGGCATTGCGTACCGCCGCCGCTGCGCAGATGCCGGACCCCTGGCCGATCGGCACATACACCACGTCCAGATCCGGCGCGGCGCGAAACAACTCGGCCCAATAGCTCGTGACGCCGAGCATGATGTCCGGGTGGAATGCCGGGACCATGTGCAGTCCATCACGCGCCCCCACGCGCGCGGCTTCTTCGCGCGCTTCCTGAAAATCGTGACCGTGTTCGACGAGCTTCACGCCGAGTGCGCGCATCGCGGTGTTCTTCTCGACGCTGTTTCCGCGGGGCACGTACACGGTCGCCGGTAGTTTGAAGCGGCCTGCGGCCAGGCCAACGGCCTGCCCGTGATTGCCGCGAGTGGCGGTGATGACCCCGGGGCATTGCGGCTCGCGCTGCATGAGCTTCTGGAAATACATCGCAGCGCTGCGCGCCTTGAAAGCGCCTATCGGCGTGTGATTCTCGTGCTTCAGCCACACTTCGGTGCCGAATGCCGCGGCGATCTGCGGCCACACGTACTGCGGCGTCGGCGGCACCAGCGTTGCGATGAATTGCCCCGCGGACTCGATGGCGGCGCGGTCCGGCAGTGCAGGCGATTCAATATCTGGCGACTGACTCATGGGGTTTGCGGCATTCATGGGGTGGAAATATACGCGCGCGATCCAGTACAGTTACAGTACAGTTAGCATTCCAAACCACTCGACTGGCCCGCTCTTATATATGGCGCTGCAGACCAAACAAGACCATCGGCTTCCTGCACAGCTCGCCGCGCGTCTCGCGCAGCGCATCGAGACCCATGCGCTGCGTCCGGGAACGCGGCTGCCGTCGATCCGGCATTGCGCCGTCGAATCGCGCGTCAGCCGCTCGACGGTGGTCGAGGCCTACGACCAGCTCATCGCCGCCGGCCTGATCGAATCGCGGCGAGGCTCGGGTTTCTACGTCCGGCTGCGCGCCAACAAACTCGCGCAGCGTCGTGCCTCGGCAGCACCGTTGCCGGGAACCGTGCTGGACGTGAGCTGGCTGTTGCGCGCGCAGCGACGACAGTCACCAGGCAGCGAGCAACCCGGCGCCGGGCTGCTGCCGGAAGACTGGCTCGATCATGAGATGGTCGCGGCCGCCGTGCGCGGCGTCGGGCGCAGCCGCGGTTCGTGGCTGCTCAAGTACGGCGCGATCGAGGGCTATCTACCGCTGCGCGAAGCCTTGAGCACGCGGCTCGCGCAGGCTGGCATCGAGGTCGCGCCCGAGCAGATCGTCACCAGTGCGGGCGCCACCGAGGCCATCGACCTCGTGGCGCGGCGCTTCCTGGCGCCCGGCGACCTCGTGTTCGTCGAAGACCCCGCCTGGTTCGTCATGTTTGCGCGCTTCGCCGCTTTCGGTGCGCGCATCGTGGGCGTCCCCCGTGGTGCTGATGGACCGGATATCGCCGCGCTCGAGAGCCTGCTGGCGCGCGAACGGCCCAAACTGTTCATCCTCAACTCCGTGGCTCACAACCCCACGGGCTCCTGCATGAGCACGGCGGTTGCGACGCGCGTCCTGGAGCTCGCCGCACGCCATGATTTCATGATCCTCGAAGACGACATCTACGGCGATCTGCAGGGCCGGCATGCAGTGCGGCTCGCAAGCCTCGATGACGGCAGGCGCGTGGTCTACGTGGGCGGCTTCGCCAAAACGCTCGCGGCCAATCTGCGCGTAGGTTTCGTGGCCGCGCACCCTTCGCTGGCGCGCGAGCTTCGCGACATCAAGGCGCTGACCGGATTGTCGTCGAGCGAGCTGGGCGAGCGCGTGGTGGCGCGCATCATCATCGAACGCAGCTACGAACGCATGCTCGAACGCCTGCGCATCAAGCTCGATGAGTGTCGCGCGCGCACCGCGGAAGCCTTGCAGCGCATGGGCGCGAAGATCGCCGGGCCGCCGCCCGGAGGCATGTACCTGTGGGCGGACTTCGGGCGCGATACCAATGAGCTCGCGACCGCCGGCAGTCGCGAAGGAGTGCTGTGTGCGCCCGGCAGCCTGTTCTCGCCCACGCAGTTGCCGAGCACGTGGATGCGCGTCGCCGCAGCGACCTGCCTCAACGCGACGGCGATGAAATTCCTGCAACGCTGCATGATGCGTTGAGCGACCTGTCTACAGCAGTTCGAATGTCGCGACGGCAGTCTCGAACTCGGCGACGTGCCGTTCGTAGTAGTAGATGGCTGGCGCGTCAAAACGCAGCAGATAGGCGGCACGAGCGCCCGCGACTCCATAGACCAGGTGTCGCTCGCGACGCGGTGAGTTCGTGATACTGAGATGTGACTTGAGCTCGGCACGAAAGCCGTCACGACCGCCGACACGGGCACCCGCCAACGACACGACTTCCATGTCCTTGTATACGGGATCGGCCTTGAGCAGATCCATTGCGTTGGCGGCGAGCTCCATCGGGTCGGCCACGGGTTTCAGCGGGGTCCGATCAACACTGATCTGCTCGAGGAGCTCGAGGAGACCATCGTGCCGGCGAAAGAAGGAGGCACCTTGAATCGACACTCTCCATCCCTTCGGCGGCATGATTGCGAAGCCCATCAGAGAACGCACGTGCCGCTCATATTTCCTGGGTGGAGGTTGGTTGGCAGGAGGTTCACTGCGGACGCGCCCGGGAATGTCATCGAACAACGCCCTTACCCAGGTGTTCGCGCCCGCAATATCATGTGCTTCACCCTCGAGGCCGCGCACCGGCGAGTACACGCCGATGACGTCGCCACTTCGCAGGTCCACGACCATCGCGCTGAACGTCCGCAGGCTGAACACCTCCGCAGGTAGTGCGCCGAACATGAGGTTGATGCCGAGAGCCAACGCCAACCCGGTCGTGGGTTCCACTCGCGTGCCACTGACGAACAGAGCTTTTTCGACGCCGGTACGCTCCGCCAGGAATGCGAGACCGTCGCCGATCCCGTAGTCGATGCGCCAGGCTCGCTTGTCGCGCCAGGGGACAGTCTTGTGGTTCAGGCCGTAAACCGCGGAGGCAGCCATCGCCCGCATGAGCTCCGTGTACTCGCGCACCGCGGCCGTTTCATCGACACCAAGATCGGGTACCTCGATGAATTGCAGTGCCCGTTCTCGTTGCAACGCGCGATGCAACGAACTGTCGAGGTTGCGCCGCCCGAGATCAGTCTTGTCGGTGGCCACCTCGAAGGTGACGGGGCCAACTTTGAATGTAGAGAACGCCAATGGCAGAACGAGCAGCCGCTCATTCGGCGCGAGTACTACCGGATCGTCTTTGGCCTGAAGCGGTGCGCCGGCGAGCGCAGCGATCACCGCAAGGCCCGCGAAGTGTCCGCGCCATCGCATGAGTTTTTCCTTCCGCTGACGGTTACATCAGCTTGAAGGTGCTCACCGACTTTTCGACTTCGGCGACGTCCTTGTCGAAGTAGTACAGCACCGGCGCTTCGTAGTGGAGCGTGTACAAGCCGTTCGGCGTAACCACGCCGTACAGGAGGTGCTTGTACCGGATGCCGTCGGCCTGGAAAGTCCGTTTGCTGGTGAGTTCGGCGCGGAATCCGGCGCGCCCGCCCAGCAGCGCTGGCGCAACCGAAGTGATCTCCAGCGTCTCGTGATTCGGCTGGATTTTCATGTTGGCGACCACCTTGGTGCAGAGGTCGCGCGGATCCATATCTGGGCTCGCGTCCGACTTTTCCTTGCCAAATCCGAACGCGCCCTTGTTCTTCGTCTGGCCCACGACGAACTGCTGCATCCCCATGCCGTAACGCGTGACCATTTGCTGGGTGCCGAAAGTCAGGACATTCCATCCGGCCGGCAGCTGGATGCTGTACTTGCCCCCGTTGTTTGCAATGGCCTGGCTTTTCGTGGGTTGCCAGGTCATACAACCGACGAGCATCAACATCGTCGCGCCAGCCGTGAGTTTCAGTATTCTTGTCATTGGGCCGTTTCCTTCTCGAGCGTTGTGATGTAGAGCTCGATGAATCCCTTCTCCACGGAGTCGGGTTCGAGCTCGAGATACTTGCGAAGCAATGGCAGCGCACCGGCCTTGTCGCCGTCGTGCATGAGGCGCTTGCCGAGCGCGGCGTAGGTGGGCGCGTAATCGGGAGCGGCCGTCAGCGTCTCGCGATAGGCGGCCAGCGCCTTGTCCCGATCGCCCTCTGCGTTGCGAAGCCGAAATCCTTCAGCCAGGTGGAATCGGCAAAACGGCGGCAGCGTCGTGAGCAGATCTTCGCGTTCGAGCAGATGTACCAGTAGTTTGCCATTGCCCTCACGCAGGATCCCGTCGAGTGCCGCCACGCGCGCGGATGCGGTCTGGATCAGGTATTCGTCTGAAAACCTGGAGCCACCCGGAGGCGCCTGCTTGGACATCGCCATGTAATTGGCGATGCGGTCGCTCACCGCCGGATGACTGGCGAAGAACATCGGTTGCTTGATGTTCAGCGCGTCGAGCTCGCGCAGCAGCCGGCGAAAGGTTTCAGTCGCACCGGACGTGTCATACCCCGCCTTTGCGAGACGCTGGAATCCATGGATGTCGGCTTCGCGTTCGTGCGCGCGCGACATGCCCATGATCGACGACACCCCCGCGAGCTGTCCGAGCGCGCCCGCGCCCAGTGCCGTCCCGAGCACGGTGAGAATCGGCATGGTGATCTTGGCCGAGCTCACCGAACGGTAGATGTGGTCGTCGTATACGTGCGAGCCCTCGTGGCCGAGCACCGACGCCAGCTCGGCCTCGTCTTTCAGACGCAGCAGCGTACCGGTATGTATGTAGAGCCGGCCGTTCGACATCGCGAACGCATTGAAGGACGTCGCCTTGAACACGCGGATCACGAGCTTGCCGCCAGATTCCGGAAACAGCTTGTCGACGATTCCCTGCAGATAGGCGTCGAGCACCGGGTCGGTGTAGAGGATGTCCAGCTCGTCGATGACGTGGGTCGCTTCGTCGGCCTGGTAGATGATGCGTGCGCGCTGCTCTTCTTCGTTCAGCGCGGATGCCGGCATACAGGCGCAGGCGAGCGCCCCGGCGGCTAACAACGAAAGCGCCCTTGCGCGGATCATTTCTTCTTCGTGCCCTTGATGCCGAGCAAGGTGCTGGCGGGATAGCCGCCGATCATGTTCATCATGGTCTGCTCGGCGCCCTTCTTGTCCTTGATGTCGCCCTTGGTGCCGGCGCGCTCTTCGAGCCATTGGATGTTGCCGGTGTTGAGATCGATGATTCCGGCCGATCCCTGGGCCCCGCCGAGCGGAATGGCGACACCCGCCGCCGCCAGCAGGATGAACATGGCGACGCGCCCGCCGCTCGAATTCAACTGGGCACCCGCCACCACCACGGCTGCATCCGCGCCGCTGCGCTCGACGAGAAACTTGAGTCCGTCACCGATCGAGTAGTCGAAGTTTTTCTGCTTGGCCTTCCAGGTGGGACCACCCAGGCGAATCATTTGCGCCGCGTTGTACGCCGTGAGCTTGTAGAGCGCGAGGTGTTCTTTGAGAACTTCCCGCTCCGCATCGCTCATCACCGGCATGTCGATGATCTGGAATTGCTTCGTGTGCGTCAGCACTCGAAGCGTGGCCCCGCTCAGGGCTTCTTCGGCTTGCACGGTTTCCGCTGGAACCGGTTCGACCATGCCGGATGCCGACATCTCGAGCACATCGAAGTCCACGGGAAGCACCAGCACGCGAAGGGGCGTGACGGCCGCTACAGGCTCGACTTCCTTCGCCTTGGAAGCACAAATCGTGGGGACAGACAGGCAGGCAGAGAGAATCGCGACGCGCAAGGCGTCAACCGCACGAAAAGTCATTACACCCTCCCAGATGCTGGCGACTTTATTAATTAGTTTGGTGTCGCCCCAGACCGCTCGGTGCCAACGTTGCCGAAGTGAGCATCCAGTTGTCAATCGATCGCATAGCAGTTGCCTCAAATTGGCGCTCGCGGGCTTCCAAACACCTGGAATGATTCCGGACGAAGGCGTTCCTGCATGCAAACTTCGGCCTAGAATAGCGGCAAAGCGACCGGGCACAGTTGCACCGGTGCATACAAAAAGGGGTTCGCCATGTTCTCCGTCACCGCGAAACGGTCTTTGCTGGTCGTGCTGTGCAGCGCCACGCTGACGCTCGCAGCCTGCTCGAAGAAAGAAGAAGCTCCAGCGGCTGCCGACATGATGGCTGCGACCGCGCTCGAAGGGGCGCTCGACATCGTCGCGTGGCCTGGCTACATCGAAAGCGGCCAGACCGACAAGGCATACGATTGGGTCTCGGCGTTCGAAGGCGAGACTGGTTGCAAAGTCACGGTCAAGACTGCAGGCACATCGGACGAAATGGTGTCGCTCATGGCGAGCGGTGGTCCGCAGCCGAGTCCGCCGGGCGATGCATCGTGGCCGCCTCCCGGCAATGCGCCGTACGACCTGGTCACGGCTTCGGGTGACGCATCGCTGCGCCTGATTCGCGGCGGCACCGTGCAACCAGTGGCCATCGACAGAATTCCAAGCTATTCCAGCATCGATGAGCGGCTGCAGAAGGCTGCCTGGCACTACGTCGACGGCAAGCACTATGGCGTGCCGTATCAGTGGGGCCCGAACGTGTTGTTGTACAACACCGAGACATTCAAGAAGCCGCCGACGTCCTGGTCGGTGGTGTTCGAGCCGCAGAAGCTTCCCGACGGCAAACCTAACAAGGGTCGCGTGCAGGCCTACGACGGCGCTATCTACATCGCCGATGCCGCGCTGTACCTGAAGGCCAAGAAGCCTGAGCTGAGCATCAAGGACCCGTATGAGCTCAACGAATCGCAGTATTCGGCGGTGCTCGAGGTGCTGCGCGGCCAGCATCCCCTGATCCAGCGTTACTGGCACGACGCCAACGTGCAGGTCCAGGACTTCCAGAACGAAGGCATCGTGGCCTCGGGCTCGTGGCCCTTCCAGGCGAACACGCTCCTCATGAACAAGGCGAAGGTCGCCACCACCGTGCCCGCCGAAGGCGCGACCGGATGGGCGGACACCACCATGCTCGCCACCGGCGCCAAACATCCAAATTGCGCTTACAAGTGGCTGGAGTGGTCGATCTCGGCCAAGGTGCAAGGTGACGTGGCTGCCTGGTTCGGATCGAATCCCGTGGTTCCCAAGGCCTGCGAGGGCAACGCGTTGTTAGGCCCTGAAGGCTGCAAGACCAACGGCATCGAGAATTTCGACAAGATCGCTTTCTGGCGCACGCCGGAAGCCAAGTGCGCTTCGCATGTCGAAGGCTGCGTGCCCTACAACCGCTGGACAACCGATTACGTAGCTATCGTCGGCGGGAAATAAAGTCCCGGCCATCGTATGACCGCGGCAATCGAGTTCCGCGGCGTATCGCGCGTCTTTGGCGACGTGCGCGCGGTGGACGATGTGTCGTTCGCCATCGAGCCCGGCGAGTTCTTCGCGATGCTGGGGCCTTCGGGCTCGGGCAAGACTTCCTGTTTGCGGCTGGTGGCGGGCTTCGACTCGCCGGATGGCGGGCAGGTGCTGCTCGATGGTCAGGACGTTTCCTCGGTCCCGCCATACGACCGCAACGTCAACACCGTGTTCCAGGACTACGCGTTGTTCCCGCACATGACGGTGCTGGAGAACGTCGCCTACGGTCCGCGCGTGCGCGGCGTCGATGCAACGACTCGCGCACAGCGCGCGCGAGAGATGCTGGATCTCGTGCAGCTCAGTATGCAAGGTGAGCGACGCCCGGCGCAGCTTTCCGGCGGCCAGCGGCAGAGAGTCGCGCTGGCGCGTGCGCTCATCAATCAACCCAAGGTGTTGCTGCTCGATGAGCCGTTGGGCGCACTCGACCTGAAGTTGCGCGAAGAAATGCAGATCGAGCTGAAAAGCCTGCAGCGCCGGCTCGGCATCACGTTCGTGTACGTGACGCACGACCAGGGCGAAGCCTTGTCGATGGCCGATCGCGTCGCGGTGTTCAACAAGGGCAAGATCGAACAGCTCGCGGCGCCGCGCGAGCTGTACACACGGCCCGCCACGTCGTTCGTCGCGCGGTTCGTCGGTGGGGCAAATGTCGCGAATGCCGAATTGGCGACAACGCTCGCGGGACGCCAGACGCAGCCATTCGCGATTCGCGCCGAGAACATCGTGGTTCTGACAGAAACCGCCGCGGCGTCGCCGTCAGGCAATTCCGCCGCCGGAGTCGTGGTTGCCGTTCAGTACCACGGCGCCGTCAGCCGCTGGCAGGTCAAGCTCGACGCGGGCGAGGTGTGGAGCGCGCTCGTGACCGAAGAGGATTCGCGTGCGCTGAACGGTCTTGCAGTCGGAGAGCGCGTCAAACTTTCCTGGCCGCGCGAGGCGGCAGTGACGCTACAGTCATGAATCTGCGCGCGGCGTCGACGTTTTTCTACCGACGCCCGAACTGGTACCTCGCGCTGCTGCTCGTGCCGCCGCTGTTGTGGTTCGGCACGGTGTACCTGGGCTCGCTGTTCGCATTGTTGGCGCAGAGCTTCTACCGAATCGACGATTTCACCGCGCAGGTGGTGCGCGAACCGACGCTCGCCACCTACAAGCTGCTGGTGACTCAGCCGGCCAACATCGACATCGTGGTGCGCACGCTGACCATGGCCATCGCGGTGACGCTGGCTTGCGCCGTCATCGCGCTGCCTATCGCCACCTACATGGCGCGATACGCGCGCGGCCGCATGAAGGCCTTCTTCTACGTCGGCGTGATGTTGCCGATGTGGACCAGTTATCTCGTGAAGGTTTACGCCTGGCGCCTGCTGCTCGCGAAAGAGGGCATCTTCCCCTGGCTGTGGGCCAAGCTCGGGCTCTCCGGCTTGTTAGAGGCCATGCTGGCGACGCCGGGAATCGGCGGGCCATCGATGTCGTCCTCGTATCTCGGCATGTTCTTCGTGTTCGTGTACATGTGGCTGCCATTCATGATCCTGCCCATGGCCGCGGCGCTGGAGCGCGTGCCCGGCTCGTTGCTGCAGGCTTCCGCGGATCTGGGTGCGCGTCCTTCGCAGACTTTCCGCAACGTGGTGCTGCCACTGGCTGTCCCCGGCATCGCCGCGGGATCGGTGTTCACGTTTTCGTTGACGCTCGGCGACTACATCATCCCAAGCGTGGTCGGTGCGCCGGGGTATTTCATCGGCATGATGGTGTACGTGCAGCAGGGAACCGCCGGCAACATCCCGTTGGCCGCGGCGTTTTCCGTGGTGCCCATCGTGCTCATCTTCGTGTACCTGTCGATTGCCAAACGCTTTGGGGCATTCGATGCGCTCTAGGAAAACATACAGACCCGACCAGCCCTCACTACTCATGCGTGTCGGTGCGTTCGCCGGCCTCGCGTTCATGCACATTCCGGTGCTCGTCATCATCCTGTACGCATTCACGACCGAGGATCGCACTTACCAGTTCCCGCCGCCCGGTCTCACGCTGCATTGGTTCGACGTCGCCTTTGGCCGCGCCGACATCTGGCAGGCGTTGAGCCTGTCAATGGGTGTGGCAGCCTGCGCGACAGCGGTGGCGCTCGTGTTGGGTACGCTCGCTGCGTTTGCACTCGCACGCGCGAAATTTCCGGGCAGGGACTCGGTCACCGCGCTGTTTGTCTTGCCCATCGCGCTTCCAGGCATCATCACCGGCAT
Organism: uncultured Pseudomonadota bacterium; assembly: GCA_963736955.1. Classification (GTDB taxonomy): domain Bacteria; phylum Pseudomonadota; class Gammaproteobacteria; order Steroidobacterales; family Steroidobacteraceae; genus CADEED01. The sequence goes on along the minus strand of CAVTQT010000006.1, from coordinate 73,857 downwards.
TGCCATGCTGGCCGCCATGAAGCTCGCGCGGCTCGACGCCTCGTTCCTCACCATCGTCGCGGGCCACGCGACTTTCTGCACCGTGATCGTCTACAACAACGTCATCGCGCGATTGCGCCGATTGCCACCGAGCTGGGTCGAGGCGTCGATGGATCTCGGCGCCGACGGGACACAGACCCTGCGATACGTGCTGTTGCCGCAAGTCGCCACCGCGTTCCTCGCCGGCGGCATGCTGGCCTTCGCGTTGTCCTTCGACGAAATCATCGTCACCATCTTCACGGCCGGCAAAGAGCGCACACTGCCCATCTGGTTCTTCAACGAGCTGTTCAGGCCGCGTGATCGCCCCGTCACCAATGTGGTGGCCGTCATCGTGATCGCAGTGACGCTGATCCCGATCCTGCTCGCTTACTACCTTACGAGGCCCGACGATGAACACGAAACTGCTCGTTAACGGCAAGCTGGTCAAAGGCAAGGGCGACGAACTCGGCGTGCTCGACCCGGCCACGGGCAAGGTGATCGCGCAAGTGGCCGAGGCCTCGGAAGAGCAGATCACCGCCGCTGTGAAAGCGGCCGCCAAGGCTTTTACGGGCTGGGCCCAAACGGTGCCGAAGGATCGCGGTGCGCTGCTCATGAAGCTCGCCGATCGCATCGAAGCGGAGGCCATGGAGTTTGCGCGCCTCGAATCGCAGAACTGTGGCAAGCCGCTGAACGCGGCGCTCAACGATGAGATTCCCGCGATAGCCGATGTATTCCGCTTCTTCGCGGGCGCTGCACGCACGATGCATGGCGCACTGGCGGGCGAGTATCTGCCGGGATTCACCAGCATGATCCGCCGCGATCCCATCGGCGTGGTGGCGTCGATCGCGCCGTGGAACTACCCACTGATGATGGCGGCGTGGAAGATGGCGCCGGCGCTCGCCGCCGGCAACACGATTGTGCTCAAACCGTCGGAGCAAACGCCGCTCACTACGCTCAAGCTGGCGACGATCTGCGCGGAGTTGTTTCCGCCCGGTGTCGTGAACATTGTTTGTGGCCGCGGCAACACGGTCGGTGCGCCGCTGGTCGCGCAACCCGAGGTGGCGATGATCTCGCTCACGGGTTCCGTTGCGAGCGGCGAGAAGGTGCTCACGGCCGCCGTGAATGGCACCAAACGCACGCACCTGGAACTTGGCGGCAAGGCGCCCGTCATCGTGTTCGACGACGCGGACCTGGAGTCGGTGGTGAGCGGCGTGCGCACTTTCGGTTTCTACAATGCCGGCCAGGACTGCACCGCAGCCTGCCGCATCTACGCCGGGCCCAAGATCTACGACAAGCTGGTGGCTGATCTGTCGAGCGCCGCCAGCAGCATCAAGGTGGGCACACAGGAAGAAGAGAGCGTGGAAATGGGGCCGCTCATCACCGCCAAACACCGTTCGCGCGTTTCGGGTTTCGTGCAGCGCGCCGCCGAGAAACGTCACATCGAGGTGACGGCCGGCGGCAAAGCGAAAGCGGGCAGCGGATTTTTCTTCGAGCCCACGGTCATTGCCGGTGCGAAGCAAACCGATGAGATCGTGCAGAAAGAGGTGTTCGGTCCCGTCGTCAGCGTCACCCGCTTCAAGGATGCCGACCAGGCCATCGAGTGGGCCAACGATTCAGACTACGGGCTCGCTTCTTCCGTGTGGACCAAGGACGTCGGCAAGGCGATGAAAGTGGCCGCGCGCCTGCAATACGGCTGCACCTGGGTGAACACGCACTTCATGCTGGTGAGTGAGATGCCGCACGGCGGCATGAAGCGCTCGGGCTATGGCAAGGACCTGAGCGTCTACGCGCTCGAGGATTACACGGCGGTCCGGCACGTAATGGTGAAATTCTGAAAGGTTGAGTAGTCCGTCTCTTACTTCTCGCTTCCTGCCCGACGACTCCAAACACTTAGGTTCTCCGGCAACAATCTGCTGGAAACCGCGCGCTCCCGCGCGTTCCTCGGTGAGGATCCGGATGCTTCGAGTACTTCAGGCCGGTCGTGGACTGGCCGCCGCCGGCGTTGCCGCGTTCCACCTGTCGATGCACATGGGAGTCGATCGCTATGGCGGCGTGTCCGTATTCACCGACTTCACGCGCCAGGGGTTTCGCGGCGTCGATTTCTTCTTCGTGCTGTCGGGCTTCATCATCTTCTTCGCACATTTCAAGGATCTCGGCCATCCGGCGGCATGGAAGGAATACGCCTATCGGCGGTTCGTGCGCGTATTTCCTATCTACTGGCTCTACACGGCGGGAATTGTCGTGCTGCTCCTGTTGGGTTTCGGCACGGAGGCAAAGAACCCCCAGGGTTTCGCAGACTGGCTGACGTCGTGGACGCTCATTCGATTCACCGACGCGGGGCCGCCGATCCCTCCGGCCTGGACGCTGTTTCACGAAGTGGCGTTCTACGCGATGTTCTCTTTGCTGATCTTCAATGTGCGCGTCGGAGTGATCGCGCTCGGAATCTGGGCGTGTGCGTGCGTCGCGTTCTGGCAATTCCCGCTGCCGGGCAACCGGACTCCCTTCAACGTCTATACCGCCGGCTACAACCTGTTCTTCCTGTTCGGCATGGGCGCGTTCTGGCTTTATCGGCGCGGTGGACGCGGCTTCTACGAATTCGCGGCCGGAGTCGTCGTCACGGTTGCGGCGGCCATCACGCTGGACCTGCCCTACAAGCTTTCGTACCTGGCTCTCGTGTTGGGCTTCGCGCTGCTGGTGGCGGGCGCGACGAAGATGGAGCTTGCCGGATACATCAAGGTGCCGAATTTCCTGAATTACATCGGCAACGCTTCGTACACCATCTACCTCACCCACATCTCGATCGAGGGGCTATTGCTCAAGGTCGCGATGGCGTCCGGCCTTTATCGCACAGTGGGTGCCCACGCCACATATCTGCTCGTGCTGTCGGCGACCATTGCGCTCGGTTGCCTGGTCTACGCGTTGATCGAGCGGCCGATCATTTCCTGGCTGCAGAAACGTCACAAGAAATCGCGGCGGCCCGCAGCGGCTTCAGACGTTGACGTTGCACCATTGCCGGCCGGATCTGTCGTGGCACGCAACCCGACTAACTAAACCGGACACGCGCTCTCGAATCTCCACACGAGCCCGTCTTCGGGGTCCATGACTTCGCCTGTGTGCTGGAATCCACACTTCTCCAGCACGCGCTTCGAGGCGGCACCATCCGGGAGCGTGTGTGCGCGGATCACCCGGACTTCAGGAAACGTGCGGGCGAATTCCACCAGGGCTCTGGCAGCTTCCGTGGCGTAACCCTTTCCCTGCTCTTCGGGAGCGATGCCGTAGGCAATTTCGACGACGCCGTCAGTAGGCGGGCCTTTGAAGCTGCAGAACCCGACGATATTGCCGCTGCTTCGGTGCAATAGCCGAAAGCCGTGCACCCAGTGATCTGCAGCGGTCGACGCTTCGAACTGGGCGAGCCAGGCCGCCGAGAGCTGTGCCTTTTCGAACGGCGTCATGCCGTCGATCATCGATCGGACATCCTCGCGTGTTTGAAGAATCAATCGCAGGTTTGGGGTCTGAGGTTCCATCAGCTAGTCCCAAAACCCATCGCCGTCGCCGATGTTCTTCAGGCGGTACCTGGCGATCTTGCGAATCAGCTTCTCGGGCAGCGGCTTGTCATAGGGAAGCTTCAGGAAGTTCTTGGTCGTTTCCTGGTCTTGCAGCTCCTTGCGAAAGGCTTCCAGCGCCGCCGATGTGGGCGCGAAGCTGCAATGTGCCTTGTGCGCGGAGAAGGCAAACAGGAATCGCGGATCGATGAAGAAAGGATTTCCCCACTTGATCGCTTCCTTTGCGTCCGGCGCGACACTCTTGAGGATCGCGTAAAGCCCGCGCAAGTGCGGCTGGGCGACACGCGGTGCGGAGCGAATATATTCGGCGATCGTCGTTGGGCGTTTGCCAGCCATCCTCATGCCCCGATTTACTTTTTTGCCTTGGATTGGTTCAGTTTCACGGCAGCGCGGATGAGCGCCTTCAGCGCCTTCTCTTTTATCTTCTCGCCTTCGCGGAAGTCGATGGCGCGACGCGTGTTTCCTTCGAGGCTCGAATTGAAGAGGCCTGAAGGATCTTTCAGGGACGCGCCTTTGGCGAAGGTCATCTTCACGACGCTCTTGTAAGTCTCACCCGTGCTGATGATGCCGTCGTGCGACCACACCGGCACGCCTCCCCATTTCAATTCCTCGACGACTTCAGGATCGGCTTCTTTGACGAGCTTGCGGAGCCGGCTGAGCATCTCGCCACGCCAGTCATCCTGTGCCTTGATCTGCGCATCTATCTGCTGCGAAGCAGGCTTGCCGCTCTTTGGTCCGGTTTTCTTCATGACGCGCTCGGGCAGTTTGTCAGGCGTGGGTTCGAATTCCGCGGCGGTACTCCTGCAGGTAGTGCTCGAGCGGATGCGCCGTTCCCGTGATGTACAGCTTGCCGTCAGTCCTGTCGACGATCAGAGGTGCATTGCCGACGATTGCATCACTGGGCCTGCCGGTTTTAGCGTGCCCGGAGCCGTCATAGAAGTAGAGCCAGCCAAAGTCATGCTCGTCGACCCGCACCACGACCAGCTTCTGCACATGTCGATCTTCATGCTGGGGCAAAGGGGAGTCGAAATCGAACGAAGCGATCTCGTGTTCCTCGAGCCAGGCGTCGACTAACTGATCCGCATGTTGGCGAGTGACCATTCGGGTATCCCAGCACGGGAGCGCGGTCACCCGCAAGAAGCCGCAGCCGCGGAACGAGTTAGCGAGACACCACTGCCTGCGGTGCGGGGATGATCGATGGCGTCGCTGCGACCAGCAGCGGCTCGGCGGCCTTGTCACTGCAATGCTTCGTCGACAGCAGGCAGGGCTCGAACGGCCGTGGATCCATGGCGAGGCACGAAGTGCCGAGCTTGCAGACCTGGGGGCGCATCAACTCATCACCGGGTGCAAGGTCAGGAAGCGGCGGGAGAGGTGTCACCGACTGCGTGGTCTGCGCGGTTTCTGGAGTGCTGCAGCCCAGCAAGCCAGCCAAGGCGGCAATGGCGATCGTGATCCTGGTGTTCATGTGGATTCCCTCCTCAACACAAACGGCAAGCGCGCGGATTTCGGGTCAAGCAGTCTTCAGAGTATCCGAAGGGCGACGCGCACCAGTGTTTCGCGAAAGATTCGGAAGCCCATCTTCTCGTACAAGGCGCGCGCGGCAGTATTGTGGCTGATGACGTGCAGGAAAGGAGTCTTGCCACGTTTCAATTGCCGGTGCACGAGCTTCAGCGTGAGCTTTCGTGCGAGCCCACGCCCTTGAAAGGCGGGGTGCGTACAGATGCCGCTGACCTCATGCAGGTTGCCGGCGCACATGCGCTCGCCGGCCATGGCGATCAGCTGGCCGCCCTCGAAGTACCCAAAGTATTCGCCCAGTTCGGGCGTGCGTGGACCGAACGGCCCGGGATTCGTGAGCTTCGCCAGATCCACTGCCTGGCCGAAATGCCTGGGCTCGAGCAGTACGGCATCCGGCGCCGCGTCTTCGACCGGCGGCGGTGCCTCCCAGACCATCTTGAACATCTGCGCTTCTTTTTCGATGCGCCAACCGGCGGGCGCGGATCCCGGCCAGACGTCGAAATAGAAACTTTCACCCTGCTCGCAAAAATTCTCGAGCGTCGCGAAATCAGGATGCTCGGGATCTTCGCAGCCCACGATGGGCGAGAAACCCGGCGCGTAGCGTCGCACCGCACCCGCGCCCGTCGCGAACTTCGCGTGCGGGCCCGACAGGCAGTTCCACATGATGTTGTCGAGCAGCTGCCTCATGAATCCACCCGAATCCTGCGCTACTCCGGCTCGCGGCTCACGAATACCAGCTGTTTGCCATCCGTCGACCAGGGGGCTGGGCCGAGTGCGCCCGGACCACCGTAGAACCGCGCCAGCTCGCGCGGCTCTCCGCCGTCGAGCGGCAACTCGCGCAGTAGATAGTCACCGACGGAGGGCTTGCCATCGTCCGCCGGCGCCGTGCCGGAGATAATCACCATCGATCCGCCATCAGGTGACAGACGAGGCGTCCAGTTCGAATATTGATCCTTGGTCAGCCGCAGGGGCTTCCCGTCGCGGGAGTCCCTGCGCACAATCTGCGCCTGCTTCCCCTTGACCTCGTGCGATACCAGGATTGATGACCTCGTGATGGGATGCGCAAGATCGCACTCATCGGCATTCTCGTTGCCCACCAGGTGAGGGTCGGCGTTCGCCGTGAGACTGAAGTACACCAGTCGGCCGTCCTCGCGAAAACACACGGCGTTGCCGGCGCCGGTGAAGCTCGGCGAATCCAGCCGTGATTTTGTCTGATATATGACCCGGCGATCCAGCGAACCCAGCGGGATGATCTCGATGGCGGAGGTGCGTACCTCGGATCGCTTCGGCAGAAGTCCCAACGACACGTGCCTGAACAGCGCCGTCTCGAAGGCTTTGTTGTCGTGCGCGCACACGGCGAGGCCCGCGTAGTAGACGCCGCGAAACGCGAGCTTGATTGTGCAACCGGAGGGCTCGAACTTTCCCGTTGACATCCGACATCTGCAACAGCACGTAGTCGCCGCGCTTCTCGAGCCTCACGGCGTTGGGAGCGTCTTTCGCGCACTGAATCTCGCGAGTGGGGCCGCCAGCTTCGGTGCGGAACTGCAGCGAGGTGAGTCCGTTGCCATGAACGACCACGTCGACATAGGCAGAGTCAGGCTCGAGCGACTGCCGGAACATCAGCCCCGCCTTGCGATGCTCCTGCGCGCTCGTGCCCTGAATCTCGATGCGAGCGGCGAATGCCGCATCTCCACTCATGGGCTTCCAGGCGAAACCGAACGCGTCGCGCCCGGCCCAGATGTTGTCACCGCTCGCGCCGATCGTGTACGTGCCAGTATTGGCTTCGTATGCCGCCTCGGTCGCGCGGCTCACGGCGCCGACATCCTTGACGTCGGTGAACATGCCGACCGGCTCGGCCTGAACGCCGCCGGCTAACAACACGGCAATGAACAATCCCTGGCACGCCCTCATGCGCGCAAGTCTACAGCCGGACAACGCCGATTGCTTCTTGGTGGGGCGGCGTCACATCATCGCGCATGACCAGGCTGGTTCTATGAGCGAACAGGACGTAAAGCCGGATCCGCCTTTAACGCCCGAGCAGGCACTGCGCGTTTCCCGGCTCAAACAAGAAGACCTGTGGGAAATGGATCGAGTGCTACTCGCGCAATCCGCGCCCACGTGGCGCAAGGTCGCGCGCGTCGTGGGAATGACGATCGTCGAGCTGTCAGAGCGGATTCCGAATGTTCCCGACATCTACTACGCGCAGCGCGTGCGACGCCTGGTCGCCGTGGGTGAGCTCGAGTCGCAAGGCAATCTCGAGTACATGGGTTACAGCGAAGTGCGCCTGCCCTTGAAGTGATCCCGCCCGAAGCGGGTTGAGCCTAAGGCAATGCAGCGCCCCCCGCATGACTCTCGAATGGGCCCAGTCCCATTCGCGTCTCGATGTCACAGTCGTGACCATCGCTTACATTTTGTATTGCACGCGTGCGACGATCGCGACCCGCCGGACATTTCTTCGTGCGGATTCCCGGAGCACCGCATGAGCAAAATCGAATACAAAACCATCCTGCTGCCCTACAAGACAGGAATCTTTCAGGATGATTCCGTCGACGTGGCCGAGATGCTGAACAAGCAAGGCGCCGAAGGCTGGCATCTCTCGCAGATCGTCCTGCCTTCCACCGTCTGGGGACGCGCGAATACCATGGTCGCCATTCTGCAGCGCGCGAAGGCCTGACAGCCTCCTTGTTAGGCTCCGGAAAACGGGGCCTGACCCCATTTAAGATCTGAAGCCCACGCGCGTGTGGCTGCCATCGCAGAACGGTTTGTTGTTGCTCGCGCCGCAGCGGCACAGATTGGCGGACTCGACCCGCGCGACCACGCGTCCGGTGCCGCTGATGATTTCCATGTTGCCGCGCACCTGCAGCGGACCGTCGGTGAGCGGGTCGATGGCCAGTGGCCCGTCGCGCACCGGCAGCATGTCGGCCTTGCCGGTGGGCGGCTCGCCGCTCGCGGCAAAATTCACTTCGTGATGTGAGCCGTCGCAGAACGGCTTGCTCTTCGACGCGCCGCACCGGCACAGCGTCAGGCGATAGTTAGCTGGCGGCGCGCCATCGAGCCGGATCTCTGCGCGAACAGCGTAGGGGCCGCCCTCGCGCACCGAGATGAGATTCACCGGCGGGGGGCCTTCATCGGGATGGCCGTCTTTACGCTTGTAGCGAATGGCCCCCGACACGCAGGCATGCGCGATCTCGGTGAGCGCCTCGGTGGACATCGCGTCGGGATTGATCCAGGGCCCTTTCACGTTCGCGATGAATACTTTCGGTCCCAGCGTCACGCAGAAGCGCGAGTGGATGCACTTTTTTCCTTCGTAGATGAGAGTGAGATCGCGTCCTTCGATGTAATCGACGCCGTCGACCGTGCGCGGCGTCGGCGCCACGTTGCCTGGCTCGATCACGCCAGCGTCGTTTGCCGGCGGAGCGACTTCTGGCACACGCGCCACAGTTGGCGGGGCAGCAATCACCACGCCGGAATCCTGCTCGATGTTCGCGAAGGTGCGCTCGGCCCGCTGCAGCAGGTCGTTGATGATTCGCGATGACTGAGTCACTCGCGCGTCCCCGTTGGCGGCCAGGGTCATCGCGCCGGCTGACAGTTCACGCAGCCGCTCAAGGAAAAAGTTTCCTGCACTGACGCCCGGAGGCAGCGGCGCTGCGTCGCGCAATGCGGTGAACGACATGCCGCCGTTGCAATCGGGATTCGATGGCCCCGCCGGCAGACGCGCTGCGCGCTCGGCAAGCGGTGACATGGCGCGCATCAATCCGAGTCCCAGATTCACGCACAGCGCTTTTGCCGGATGTGGCCGCGGCAACAGATAGGAATGCGCGAGCAGCCTCAGCATCAGCATGTACGCGGTATTGGCGAGATCGACGGTGGCCGCCGCCTCTTCGTTCTCCAGCCACACCCTTGCGCCGGGGCGCACCGGGCGACGCAACACCGGATTGACGGCTGCGGGGTGCGACGGTTGAAAGTCCGGATTCGCCGCGCGCAGCGCGCGAAGCTCCTCGCGGATCTCGATGAAGCGGCAGTAGTGTGAATCCTTGTTCTCTTTCGACGCCCCTTCGCCCTGGCTCACGATCGCATCAAACGCCTTGAGGGCCGTGATCGAACAGATCACGGGATCGCAACCCTGGAAATCGATTTCCTTGCGAGAGATCTGCAGGTTCCGGTCGCCGCAAAACGCCTCTTTCTCGCCCACGCGCGCAACGAACGCGGCCAGATTCTTCGACAGCGTTTCGTAGAACGCACCCACCGTCTCGTAGTCGACCGGCATGGGCGTGACGCGCGGCCGCGAATCACCGCGCGTGAACAGGAAGTCGGGCGTGAACCCCGCGCCGTCCGGCTCTGAAGAGCAGGTCGGGCGCTCGAGGTAGATGAAGTGCTGCAGCACCTCCTCGTTGAATGGCGCCAGTCTCACGACCACGTTGGCTGGCAGCGAGCCCGGGTCGAGCGGAAAATTCAGGCGCCCGAAACGCGGACTGGCGCCCAGCGCCGCGGTGATGTTCCACACCGCCGTGAGGTGGCCCATCTCTTCCACGGCGACCTTGAGGATCGTTCGACGCCAGCGCGCTGTCGCGTCAGCTTCCGCTGTGCTCAAGCCTTCCTCCGTACCGCTGCGCAGGCTGAACGCCGCATATAGATAGGTGCACATGAGGTTGTGCTCGAGCTCGGCGGCTTCGTACAACTGGTGCACCAGGGTCTCTCGCGAGACTGGCGGCGTGCCGGCGGGGGCGGGGTTCAACAGAGTATTCATGGACTCACCTTCTCGATGTCTTGCGACGGCGCTCCCCACAACACCATCACGCCGATGATGGCCGAAAGTACCGACGCCGAGAAGACCGCAATTTTCGCTGCCGCAAAATCGCTCATCGCGGGAAAAGCCTGCCCCGCAATGAACAATGACATCGTGAATCCGATGCCTGCCAGCGCCCCCGCTCCCGCGAGCTGGCGCCAGGAATACGCAGCGGGCTTTTCGGCCACACCGAGCTTCACCGCAAGCCATGACGCCAGAATGAAGCCCACCGGTTTGCCGATGGCCAGTCCGCACACGATGGCCGCCACCAACATGCCGTGGCCGCTGAGGACTTCGGCTGCCAGCACCACGCCGGCGTTTGCCAGCGCGAAAATGGGCAGCACCAGGTAACTCGAGCGCGGCGCAACGTTCCGCAGCAGCCGGTCGGCGGGCGATTCGATGCGGTCGTGGATGGCGTCGAGTTCGCGCAGCGCGGGTTCGGAGGGCCCGAGGCGGAACTGCTCGCCGCCGTGACTGGCCTCGGACGCGAGTATCGCCTCGGCCTGCAGCGCCAGCGCGCGGTAGTCAGGCGACTTGCGCGTCGGAATGAAGGTCGCTAACAACACGCCGGCGAGCGTGGCGTGCAGGCCGCCGGCGTGCACGCAGGCCCAGAGCACCACGCCCGTGATCACGTACGGCGTGACGCGATACACGCCCGAGCGATTGAGCACCACCAGGAATCCCACCGCCGCCAGCGCGCCCGACAAGGCTGCCACGTTGAGTGTGTCGGAGTAGAAGATGGCCACCACGATGATGGCCCCGATGTCATCGACGATCGCCGCAGCGGTCAGGAAGATGCGCAGCTCCACGGGCACGCGTGCACCCATGACGGCGATCAGCGCCACCGCGAAGGCGGTGTCGGTCGCCATGGGAACGCCCCAGCCATGGGCCCAGGACCCGCCGGGCACCAGGGACACATATATAAGAGCGGGCACAACCATGCCCCCGACGGCCGCAGCGATGGGCAGCGCCGCACTGCGCCGCGTGGCCAGATGGCCGACGGTGAATTCGCGTTTTATCTCCAGGCCAACGACGAGAAAAAATACCGTGAGGAGGGCGTCGTTGACCCAGTGGGCCAGCGACATGCGGAAGGCCGAGTCGCCGAACGTCAGACCGAATTCGGTTTCCCAGAAGCGGGTGAACGCCGGGCCGGCATCCGTATTCGTGAGGATCACGGCTAACAAAGTGGCCAGGAGCAGCAACAGTCCCGTTGATGGCGCCCAGCTTGCGAAGCCCAGCGCGGCGGTGCGTACACGATGGCCGAGCGACCCTAACATCGCATCGGTGAATGAGATCTCGTCCCAGGGCCCGTCGTAACGCTGATTGTTGATGAAGAATGTCGGCGTGAACCGCACGCCGCTGGCATGTGAGCTCGCCACGTCTGCATCCACGCGTGCGCGCGCATCGGCTTCAATCGCCGCGGCGACATCGGGAGGGTTTTCGCCGAGGCGCAGATCGTCCGCCACCACGCGCAGATCATCGTCGGTGAGCGTGCGTGAGCGAGTCATCAGCGAGACGTGCGCGCTCCAGAACTCGTCGGGCGTCGCCGCCTGCTCGACCAACTCCGCGGCGCGGCGCGCCAGATCGCTACCCGAAATGGGCCGATGCCGGAATACGTATCGAACACGCTCGCCCAGCTGATCGCGCACTTCGGTGATTCGTGCATTGGCGGCACGGCAGTGAGGGCAGTCATAACTTCCGTATTCCACCAGCGTTATGGCAGCAGTCGGCGCACCCAGCACGTGATCTCGGGCGCTATCGACGGACCTGTCGAGTCGGTTGTTCATGGCAGCAATTAGAACACGTAGAATCCCGGGTCTCTCTTGGGGGAGGTTCGCATGGACGACGAGCGTGAATTGCGGCCTTTCCGCAATCTCATCTATGCAGTCGCGCTTTTCACCGCGTGTGCGGTCGCCATTCTCATTGCGCCCGCGAACGAGTCGCCGTACATGCACACCTTCTTCGACGCGGGCATCGTCGTCGTGAGCAGCGTCGTGGCCATGCTGCTGTGGGATATGGGTTGGCGCGCCGACGACCACCTCACGCGCCTGATCGCCGTGGCAATCGGCATCAACGCCGCCTTCGAGCTCATCCACGTGCTTCCGGCGCTGGAAGTTTCGCGGGACGCCGTCGACGCCGCGAGACTTGCCGGACTGCTGCGTCCGGTCACGTGGCCACCTGCGGCGCATTTGCTGCCGATCGGTCTGTGCGCGGCATACGCATTGCGCAAGCAGCACGCGTACGCACGGCCTGCGCTGGCCATCGGCCTGCTGATCCTTGGGACCGTGTTGCTCCTGATCTTCGACCCCATCCCACCGTACACGGCGCCGACCTGGTTTGGCATCACACGCCCTTCGCTGGCGTTGGTGCCCGTCCTGTCGTTACTCGTGGGAGTCTTCTACTGGCATCTACGCGAAACCGAACGCCTGGGACCGGTGATCCTGTTGCTCGCGGTGCTCGCCGTTGTCAGCAACACAGCCATGTTGTATTCGGAGTCGCCTGCAGATCGTGCTTCGATGCTCGCGCATGCCGCCAGATTTGCGAACGGCCTTTTTTTCCTGTTCACGGTCACGCAGATGGGCTCGATCGACACGGCGCGCAGGATGCGGGTGGAGCACGTCCTCACCCGCGTCAACGAAGCGCTCGAAGACCGGGTCCGCGAGCGAACCACGGACCTGGAAGAAGCCAATTCTGCGTTGCGCTCCGAAGCGGCCACGCGCGAGCTGGCCGAGCGCAAGACACTCGACCAGCTCAGCCGGCTGCGCCTGCTGCAGCAAACTACCCACGCCATCGCCGAACGCCAGGACCTCGCCAGCATCTTCACGGTGGTGGTAGGTAGTCTCGAAGATCACCTGAATGTCGACTTCGCGTGCCTGTGCCAGTATGACCCGGTCGAGCGCGAGCTGACCGTGGCGCGGGTTGGCTCGAACAGCTCGAAGTGCGCAGCCGAGATCGGCCTCACCGAACTGACGAAAGTCGAGGTCGACGACGATGGACTGGGCCGCTGCATTCGTGGCGAGCTGCTGTACGACCGCGACATCGGCGCCGCCAACTCTGCCTTCGCGCGGCGCCTCGGGAATTGCGGTCTGCGTTCATTCGTCGCGGTTCCATTGCTCATCGAACAGCGTCGCGGAGCCTTCGGTGTGCTGCTGGTCGCGCGCAGGAATGCCGACGGATTCAGCGGCAGCGACCGCGAATTCCTCATTCAGCTCGGGGAAAATGTCGCGCTCGCGGGCAATCAGGCACAACTGCATTTCGCGCTGCGAAATGCCTACGAAAAGCTGCGCAACACGCAGCAGGCGGTCATGCAGCAGGAGCGGCTGCGTGCGCTCGGTCAGATGGCCAGTGGCATCGCGCACGACATCAACAACGCCATCTCGCCGGCAACGCTCTACGTCGACTCGATACTCGCCCGGGCATCCGATCTGGACGTGAGGACTCGCGGTCAACTCGAGACCGTGCAGCGCGCCATTGGCGACATTGCGCAAACAGTTTCGCGAATGGGGGAGTTCTATCGACAGGGCGAGAGCAAGGCGACTCTGGCTCCGGTGAATATCAACACCATCCTTGGCCAGGTGCCTGACCTCACGCGAGCGCGCTGGAGTGACATGGCGCTCGCGCGCGGCGCCTCTATCGAGATGCGCGTTGAAGTCGCGCCGGACGCACCCACGATCATGGCCAGTGAGAGTGAAGTTCGCGAAGCGCTCATCAACCTGGTGTTGAACGCAGCGGACGCGCTGCCCGACGGCGGACGAATCACGCTGCGCGTCCGCTGCCAGGCCGCGGACGCGCGGTTCGCGAAACCCATGGTTGTCGTCGAGGTCAACGACGATGGCGTCGGTATGGACGAAAACACGCGAAACCACTGCCTGGAACCGTTCTTCACCACCAAGGGCGAACGCGGCACCGGGCTCGGGCTGGCGATGGTCTATGGAATCGCGCAGCGGCATGGCGCCGAGCTGCAGGTAGATAGCGAGCCAGGCAAGGGGACGACGATTCGCCTGCTGTTTGCAGACTCGGCGGGCGCGGTAGCCACAGCCCAAGAGCGCGAAGTCCCGCAGGCCGTACAGGGATTGCGGCTCCTGCTGATCGATGACGATCCGCTGATCCTGGAGTCACTGCGCAATGCGCTCGAATACGAAGGGCACCAGGTGACCTGTGCGCAAGGCGGGCAGGACGGCATCGATATGTTCAGCGCGGCCCGCGACCGCAATACGCCGTTCTCCGCGGTGATCACCGACCTCGGTATGCCGCACGTCGATGGCCGCCAGGTCGCAACGGCAATCAAGAGCATCGAGCGCACCGCGAAAGTGATCATGCTGACCGGGTGGGGGCAGTTGATGGCGGGAGGCAGTGACGTGCCGGCCGACGTCGACCGGGTACTGAGCAAGCCTCCGAACATGTGGGAGCTGCGCGAGGCGCTCGTTCAGCCTGTGGAGGCATAGGCGAGAGATGGGTTCCCTGTGGTCATAACGGACCTTGGGATGCCGCATGTCGCGGCCGGGCGGTCGCCGAATGTGCCTGCGGACTCGCGACGCAAGGAGGCGCGACGTAAGGTGGCTTGACGCGCCACGGTGTGATGGCTTGTACTCCCGCGTCCAGAACACTCGGAGGGGTCCAAGATGTTGAGCCGTCGTTCATTTCTCGTGTCTGCGGGAGCCGGTGCGGCTGCCGGCGCGCTGAGTACCTCCGTGTTCGCCAACCATCACATCAAGATCCCGCTCGGCATCCAGCTCTGGACCGTGAAGTCCGAAGCGGAGAAAGATCTCGAAGGCACGCTGCGCAAGCTCTATGCGCTCGGCTTCCGCGAGATCGAGTTTGCCGGCTACTACGGCAAACCCGCCGCCGACATTGGCGCGCTGCTCAAGTCCATCGGACTCACGCCGGTCAGCACGCATGCGGGCGCCGACCTCATCGCCTCGAGTGGCGAGCAGGTCATCGCCGATGCGAAGACGCTGGGCCTCAAATACATCATCTGTTCTTCACCGATGTCGGACGCGGCGAAAGCCAAGCTCGACTGGGCCAAGAAGATGGATGCGCTCGACGCGGGCGACTGGAAGCTCAACGCCGACCTCTTCAACAAGTTCGGCAAGCAAGTGAAGGCCGCTGGTATGCAGTTCGGCTATCACAATCATCACGTCGAGTTCAAAAAGTTCGACGGCAAGACCGGCTTCGACACTTTGTTTGCAGCCACCGATGCGGACCTCGTGAAGATCGAGCTCGATGTGGGCTGGGCCGTGGCCGCGTCGCAGGACCCGGTCGCCATCCTCAACAAGTACAAGGGCCGAGTGGTCGCGCTGCACGTGAAGGATATCGGCAAGCTCGATCCGGATCCGCACAAGGCGACGACCGTTGCCGTGGGCGAGGGCACCATCGACTGGAAGAAGGTTATCGGCACCGCGAACGCCAATGGCGTGAAGCACTATTTCTACGAGCAGGAAGAGCCGTTCACCAAGCCCATCCTGGACTCGGCGAAGATCAGCGCGGACTACCTGACCAAACTAGCTATTTGAAGTCGTGAAAACGATCAAGGGCCCTGCGGTATTTCTGGCGCAGTTCGCGGGCGGTGGCCCGCATCTGCAGAATCTCAACGACATGGCGAAGTGGGCCAAGGAGTGCGGCTTCATCGGCGTGCAGCTCCCGAGCTGGGACTCGCGGGTCATGGACCTGCAAAAGGCCGCCGAGAGCAAGACCTACTGCGATGAGCTCCGTGGCGTGATGGCCAAGCATGGCATCGAGCCCACCGAGCTCTCCGCGCACTTGCAGGGCCAGCTCGTCGCGGTGCACCCGGCCTACGATCTGCAATTCGACAACTTCGCTCCATCCGAAGTGCACGGCAATCCAAAGGCCCGCCAGGCCTGGGCCGTGAAGCAGATGGAATACGTGGCAAAGGCCAGCAAGAATCTGGGGCTCAAGAACGTTGCAGCGTTCCCCGGTGCGCTGGCCTGGCCCTATCTATATCCGTGGCCGCAGCGCCCGCCGGGCCTCATCGAAGCCGCGTTCGATGAGCTCGCCAAACGCTGGAAGCCGATCCTCGACATCTTCGAAGCCAACGGCCAGAACTGCTGCTTCGAGGTGCATCCGGGCGAAGACATTTTCGACGGCGAAACCTTCGAGATGTTTCTCGAGCGCGTGAAAGGCCACAAGGCCTGCCACATCCTGTACGACCCTTCGCACTTCGTGCTGCAGCAGCTCGACTACCTGGCCTACATCGACATCTACAAAGACCGCATCAAGATGTTCCATGTGAAGGACGCGGAATTCCGTCCGACGGGTCGGCAGGGTGTGTACTCGGGCTATGCGCCCTGGGTGAATCGCGCCGGGCGTTTCCGTTCGCTCGGCGACGGCCAGGTGGATTTCAACGGCATCTTCTCCAAGATGGCGGCCAACAACTTCGAAGGCTGGGCGGTGCTCGAATGGGAGTGCGCGCTCAAGCATCCCGAGGATGGCGCGCGCGAAGGTTCGGCCTTCATCAAGAAGCACATCATCCGCGTGACGGAAAAGGCGTTCGACGACTTCGCCGCAGGTGGCGATACGTCGGTCGCGTTGCGCACGCTGGGGCTCAAACAGTGAGGCCGCTGCGCTGGGGAATGATCGGCGGCGGTGAGGGCGCATTCATCGGCGGCGTGCATCGCATGGCCGCGCGACTTGATGGGCGTTACCAACTGGTCGCGGGCGTGTTCTCCTCGGACGCGGAGAAGACGAAGCGTTCGGCGGTAGCGCTGGGAGTGGATCCCGCGCGTGCGTACCCGTCCGTTGAAGCCATGATTGCCGCGGAGAAGCAGCGTGCCGATGGCGTCGAGGTGGTTTCGGTGGTCACGCCGAACCACATGCACTACCCACAGTCGGCGGCGTTCCTCGAAGCCGGCATCGATGTCATCTGCGACAAGCCACTGACCACCAATCTCGCCGATGCCGTGAAGCTGGTGCAGCTCGCGGCGTCGAAGCAGCGGTTGTTAGGCGTCACGTTCAACTACACCGGTTACCCGATGATCCGGCACGCCAAGCAGCTGGTTGCCGACGGTCTGATCGGCAACCTGCGCGTCGTGCAGGTCGAATATCCGCAGGGCTGGCTGTCGACGGCTCTCGAGAAGAGCGGCCAGAAACAGGCAAGTTGGCGCACGGATCCGAAGCAGGCCGGCGCTGGTGCCCTCGGCGACATCGGTTCGCATGCTTTCCAGCTCGCCGAGTTCGTCACCGGAGCGCAAGTTCAGGAAGTCGCCGCCGATGTGTCGGCGCTGGTTCCGGGCCGCGTCATCGACGACAACGTCAACGTGCTGCTGCGCTTCGCCAATGGTGCGCGCGGCAGTTTGTGGGCGAGCCAGGTGGCCATCGGCCACCTCAACAGTCACCGGCTGCGCGTGTATGGCGACGCTGGCTCCATCCAGTGGTTCCAGGAACGGCCGGAGGAATTGCTGGTCGTCGAGCAGGGTGAAGCGCCACGCAGCGTGCGCCGTGGCGACCCGGGCACGCCGACGAGTTCGGTTGCGCTGCCGGGTGGGCACCCCGAAGGTTTCATCGAAGCGTTCTCGCAGCTCTACACAGACTTCGCCGAGCGCGTGACCGCGCGGCTCGAGAAACGCTCGCCCAAGGCGGCGTCGCTGTTTGCGCCCGATGCCGCCACCGGCACGCGCGTCATGGCATTCATCGAAGCGGTTTTGAAATCGGGCCAGGCGAACAGCGCCTGGACCCGTATATAAGACGTCTAACTATAGGCTTGAGGGGGTTGGGAGCATGAGTACAGAAGCCACTATGACCGGAGCAATGACCGCGTCAGCCGAGGCCAAAAAAACTTTCGCGGTGTGTTTCGCCGCGCTGGTTGCCACATCCTTTTGTTTCATTCTTCGCGCGTTCTCCATTGGCGCGTGGGGCAAGGAGTTCGATCTCAGTCAGACGCAGATGGGCGAGCTCGCGGGCGTGGGCCTGTGGCCCTTCGCCATCAGCATCGTTCTGCTCTCGCTGATCATCGACAAGATCGGCTTCAAGATGACGCTGTGGTTCGCCGCGGCGTGCCATCTGCTCGGTCTCATCCTCATCCTGCAGGCGAACGGCTATTGGTCGCTGTACTGGGGCACCTTCGTGCTGTCGCTGGGCAACGGTGCCGTCGAAGCGGGCATCAATCCGCTCATCGCGCGCGAGTTCCGCCACGACAAGACCACCTGGCTGAACCGCCTGCATGCCGGATGGCCGGCGGGTTTCGTGCTCGGTGGTCTGCTCGCGATGATGTTCCCGTCAGACATGGGCTGGCGCTACCAGATGGGGCTCATCCTCATCCCGGTCATCACGTACATCGTGATGCTGCTGCCGCGGCAGTTTCCGCCAAGCGAGCGTGTGGCCGCCGGCGTCACTTATCGCGAGATGCTCGCCGAGGCCGGAGCCATCAGCGCGCTGGTCGTCGCTTTCATGATGATGTCCGAGCTCGCGCGCGTGTTCGGCTGGTCCGATGGCGTGAAGTGGGCAATCATCGCCGTCATGACGATCGGCTATGGCCTGTGGTCCCGCTCGCTGGGCAGGCCGCTGTTCATCGTGATGATCCTCGTCATGATTCCGCTGGCCATCACCGAGCTCGGTACGGACAGCTGGATCACCGAACTACTCACCCCTGCCATGACCGACCTCGGTCTCAATGCGGGTTGGGTGCTGGTCTACGCCATGGCCATCGTGCTGGTGCTGCGCCTTTTCGCCGGCCCGCTGGTGCACAGGTTCTCGCCGCTGGGCCTGCTCGCCATCTCCGCGTTGATTGCGGTACTCGGCCTTTGGTTGCTGTCGAGCGCTGCCAGCGCGGTGGCGATCGTGGTCGCGGCGACGGTCTACAGTTTCGGCAAGGCGTTCTTCTGGCCGACGTCACTCGGCGTGGTTTCCGAGCAGTCCCCGAAGGGTGGCGCGATCACCATGAACGTGGTCGCCGGCATCGGCATGTTAGGCGCCGGTGTCATCGGCGGCCCGCTGATCGGCCAGGTGCTGGATCGACAGATGGTTCATGGCGTGGCGGCATATGACGCGCAGCACAGCACGCAGCTGGTGGAAACGCTGAAGACCGAACGCACCGGTATTCTGGGTGACTACACGGCCATCGATCCGTCGAAGCGTGCCGCGCTCGCGGGCGACGAGAAGGCCGCCGTCGATGCGGCTGATCGCGAGTCGAAGCACGACGCGCTGCGCACCATCGCCTGGCTGCCGGTCGGCATGTTCGTGGTGTATCTCGGCCTGATCTTGTGGTTCCGCAGCCGTGGTGGCTACAAGCCCGTGGTGCTCGACCTGAAGAAGTAGAGCCGTTGCCACCCAACGGCGCTTCGTAGTTACTGCTGGACTCCAATCTAGCAAACGGGGACGCACCTCAATGGCGGCCAAACGAATGATCAAATCATTCGTGGCCGCCATTTTCTTTTCTGGCGCAGTCACGGCTTCCTTCGCGCAGCAGCTCGACGCGGCTGCGCCATCCACCGAACCCGTGCCGGGCTTTCGTGATGGCAATGCGGGGACGCGCAAGCTGCGCTACCGCTGCACAGGGGAGGGAGCGCCCACCGTGCTCATCGAAGCGGGCGGCGCCACCTCTTTCGAAACGCTGTATTCCTGGGAGCGGACTCTCGGCTTTCGGCCCGGCTGGCTGGACGTCATTGCAGGAATCGAACACGCGACGCGTGTTTGTGTCTACGACCGCGCCGGGCTCGGGCGCAGTGGCAAGGCGCCGCTGCCGCGTACCAGCGCCGATGTCGTGACCGACCTGCACGCGCTCCTGCACAACGAGAAAATCGCCACTCCCGTCGTCTGTGCCGGTCAATCGTTTGGCGGATCGAACTGCCGCATCTTTGCGAGCCGGTATCCCAAACTAGTCGCCGGCATGGTCCTCATCGACACCAGCGATGCGGATGCTCGCATAGTCCCCGACCTGACAAAGTCTCCCGAGTGGATCGATCTGGAAGCCAACTCGACGCTGCTTCGAAAAGCAAACGGCATCGGTGGCAAGCCGCTCATCGTGCTGACCGCAAGCCCCGACTCGGTGGACCCGGCCATCCCGCCGGAACAGCAACCGGACGCGAATCGAGTCCACCAGGAGCTGCAACGCGAGTTGTTAGGATTGTCGACCAGTAGCCGGCAGGTGATCGCCACGAAGTCCGGACACAACATCCAGCGCGAGGAACCGCAACTCGTCATCGACGCGGTGCTCGACGTCGTTCAACAGGTGAGGCGTCGCAAATGAACCGGAGCCGGTGCCCGCGCCGGGGCAGGCCTACATCCCGACGGCAACGAGATCCACATCGGCGAGCCGCTCGTCAAAGACTGAGCTTCACTCCGAGGCGCGGCGCGATGCCGCGCACCTCGAACCCGACAAACTGCTCGTACTGCTCGTCCGTGAGATTGTCGATGGCGAGATAGGTCTCGAGCCGCGGCGACACCTTCCACACCGCGCTCACGTCGATGGTGGTGTACGCCGGCAATTCCACGTCTCCCGTCGGGATCGAGGAATCGAACGACGTGCCCACATAGGTCGCCGCCGCCGAGAACCTGAGCGCCGCCGTCGGTGCCCAGTGCGCGCCAAAACCCGCGCGCCACTCAGGTCGGTTGCGCAGTTCGCCGCCCGTGGAAGCGATGCGGCTCTTCGCATTCGTGACCGAGCCGTCGAGCACCCAAGCTTCGGCGACCTTCAGCCGTCCCGCGAGCTCGACACCCTGCGTATCCACGCGATTACGATTCACCAGCATGGGCGGCGGACCTGAATCGAAGTCGATGGCATTGCGGAATTCACCGTCGAACCACGTTGCGCTCCAGCGCGCCGCGCCGTCGAGCAGGTCCTGCGACAGCTCGAGCTCATACGATTCACCGCGTTCAGGCACGAGATCCGGATTACCAACCAGTGGATGGCCCAGCGCATACAGGCTGGGTAGTTTGAACGCCTTGCCCCAGGCGCCCGCCACGGTGAAACCTGTGTCCGCCATTTCATAGGCCACGCGTACGCGCGGGCTGGTGACCGAGCTTTCGTTATCCGGGTTGTCGACGCGCACGCCGGCCTGCGTCGAAAGTCCAAAGCTCGTGTCGAGACGCACTTCCGCGAACGGCGCCCAAGAGGTGCGCGTGAGCTCGAACGACGTGGGCAATACGAAACCACCGCCGAAGTCGAGGGAACCATTGCTCACGCCTTCTTCACGCTGCCACTCCGCGCCATAAGCCAACGACACGAAGTCGGAGAATTTCTGCGTGCCAGTGAGCGTGGCCGTGAAGCGCGTGAGATTCGTATCCACGATGCTCGGGGGCACGCCAAATGGATCACGGATGCCGGGCGCGACGCCGGGAGAATCGATGTGGTCGTCGCGATCGAAATACCCCAGCGTGAGCGCGAATGTTGCCGCGCCCGCGTGATGCGTGATGCCGGCACCGAACACCTTTTCCTTCGCCTCGCGTTCTTCGACGTCACGAACTTCCGCGAATTCATATCCACCGCTGTCGTCTGGAAAGCCAGCACGCTCGGTTTCCGAATAACGTCCCGAGACGTTGACCGTGGTATCGCCGCCGAGCCCGAAATCGAAGCTGCCGGAGACCCTCTGCGAGTCAAATTCGTTGCCGCGCACCAGATCGCCTTCGTGGCTGTCGCTGAAACCCATGTTCCAGTCGCCGCCCGCCACCGGGCCGCCGGTGTTCACCGAGATCTCGTGCGAGTCGTACGCGCCGCCCATGGCATCGGCCGAGGCGTGGCCTTTTTCCGCAGGCGCGTGGCGCGTGACGATGTTGATGACGCCGGCCAGTGCGTCGCCACCATAGACGGCTGAGTAGGGCCCGCGCGCGATTTCCACTCGCTCGACGTCCGCGACGTCCAGCGCCGAAAAATCGAACGAGCCGCCGCGTGCGTTGGTCGGGTCGTTGACGCGCACGCCGTCGACCAATACCAGCGTGTAGTTAGGATCGGCGCCGCGCATGTACAGCGAGCCGGTGCCGCCGCGTCCGCCAACCTGGTCCACATGCAAGCCAGCGACGCGACGCAGGATATCGCTCAACTTGGCAGGCTTTTCGACGTCGAAATCTTCGCGCTTGAGTACGGTGATGTTGGCCGCGATGTCGTCCGCCGTGGTGGCCACGCGCGAGCCCGTCACGATGATTTCAGGTTGCGAAGTGGGCATGGCAACGCCGCCGTTGGCGGCAAGAAGAATCCAGATCAAGGGCGTTTCTCGTTCGTGGCGATTGCGTTAGTGTAGCCGCACACGAAGGGGGTCTCATGCCGAAGTTCCTGCGCCGCCACTCAGTGGCGGTTCTGACCATTGCCGCGCTCGCAAGTTTCCATATCGCATCCGCGCAGAACGCCACGCCGCCTGCCGGCGCGTTCCGCGACAACCCGGCGTGGACCGTGGTCGATGGCGCGCTGACTACGCAAGCCGAAGCCGGCAAGACTCCCCTGGTTTCCCGTTCGACGCTTGCCGACAGCGTTACCAGCTTCGATTTCCGCGCCCCGGCCGGATCGCGCGCCATGTTGTACGTGCAGGGGCGATATGCGTTCGAACTCGTCGGCAATGGCGACTGGCAGCCCTTCGCGCTGCGGTTCCGCGCGCCGCGCTTCGACGTGGGCTTCAACAAGACCCAGCCCGCATTCGTTCTCGACGTACGCAACGGTACCGACTTTCGTCGTAACGTCCGCCTCGAAGGCGCCAGTGAAGGCGCGTTCTGGACTAACGAGGACCGCCGCGGACCCTCGTTCATCTTCGTGCGCCAGGCGGGTCCGTTCGCGCTGCGCAACGCTCGCGTCGAGCCGGCCGACTTCGAACAATTGAACGTGCCTCAGGCTTCTGGTGGCGAGACCAACGAGAAGGAACTCAAGGATCTCGTCGCGTTCGGCAAGGAGTCGTTCACGCAGCTCGGCTGCGAGGCCTGCCATCTCGTTGAAAAGAACAGCGCCGCCGTGAGCACAGGCCCGAACCTCTTCGGCCTGTTCCGCGCCGACGCGCGTACGCGCGAAGTGGTCGAAGGCGGCGAGGGTCATCGCTTCCAGGTGAAGGCCAATCGTGAATACCTGCACCGTTCCGTGCGCGAACCCATGGAGCAGCTGGCGGTCGCCGAGAGCGGTGCGACGAAAGGCCAGCCCTATCTACCCGTGATGCCGGTTTTCCAGAAGGAGACCCTGAGCGACGCCCAGGTCGACGCCATCGGCGACTACCTCGCCACTCTCAACGATCCGCCCGGCCGCGGTCCCGTGACGAAGCTCGCCGCGCTCGCTCCCGCGAAGCTGTATGACCCGCTCGCCGACGCCATGCAGTGGCTGGTCGGCGATGAAGTGCGCATGCAACGTGGGCCATTGCCGGGCACGTCCGGCCGTGCCATTCACGTGGGGAATCCCACGGGCGTGAACTACACCTTCGATCCGCGCCTGCTCGCCGTGGTGAAGATCTGGCAGGGCGGCTTCCTCGAGATGTCGGGGGAGTTCACGAATCGCGGCAACAACGGTCTCGCGCTCGGTTACGACAGCCGCGAGATCAGCTTTGGCGATCGCGAATATCTGCTCGCGCCGCTGAATCCCGCGGGTGTACCCGTCGATTTCAGTTTCAAGGAAGGCAAGTTCCAGGACTTCGCCACTTTCAAGGCCTCGCTGTACAGCAAGGATGACCAGCTCGCGCGCATTGCCGCCGTGGATGCGCAGTTCCTGGGCTACTCGCGCAACTCCACCGACAAGCTCGCCGCGCCCGTTTTCAAATATCGCGTGGGCAAGAATGTCGTCGAGGTGACCACCACGATCTCCGCCACCGGCGACCTCGCGATCAACGTGAGTGGCGCGCTCGTGAGTTCGCAGGTGTTCGCACTGAATCCGCTGCTGCTGAAGGGCGCTACTTCCAGCGCCGGCTCCATTGCGGCGGATCGCTGGACGCTTCCCGCTGGCAAGACCAACGCCACGTTGAAAGGCCGCATCTCCGTGGCCAGCAATGCCTGGCGTCCAACGGCGTCCAACTACGCGTACAAGCGCGCGCCGTTGGTCAAGGCGCCGTCGAAGGCAACGTTGCCTGCGGGTTACAGCATCGAAGACTACTTCTCGCCCAAGGACAATTACGGGCGCGACCAGTTGTTCGAGGCGCTCGGACTCTCGTTGACCAAGGACGGCACGGTCGTCGTCGCGACGCGTAGCGCCGGGTTGTGGCGCATCGTCAACGGTGAGTGGCGATTGTTCGCGGAAGGGCTGTTCGACAGTCTCGGCGTTGTCGCTGAAGACGCCAAAGGCCTCGTGGTCGTCGCCGGGCAGAAGGCCGAGCTCACGCGCATTTCCGATACGAACGGAGATGGCATCGCGGACAAGTACGAAACGCTGTTCGACGCGCACTCGTACCACGCGAACTATCACAGCTACATGCACGGTCCCGTGCGTGGCAAGGATGGTGCCTATTACCTCACGCTGAACCTCGTGCACGACGGTGGTGGCACCGCCTACATGGGCGGCGGCAGCGTCATGGGAACCTGGGGCGGCTTCAACGGTTGGGCCGTGCGCGTCGAAGGTCCTGGCAAGTTCCAGTTGTTCGCGAACGGCCTGCGTAGTCCCGCGAGCCTGGGCGTGAGCCCCGATGGCCGCGTGTGGTATGCGGATAATCAAGGTGACTTTGTTGCAACCTCGAAGTTGTTCGAGCTCAGGAAGGACCAGTTCTACGGCCATCCCGCAGGTCTGGTCGATCTGCCGGGCATGACACCCGACTCGCCCGAGATCAAGTACGACAAGGTCGCGGATCGGCGCGCGACGCCTGCGGTCTTGTTCCCGCACAACCGCGTCGCGAATTCGCCGGGCAATCCCGCGTGGGTCACGCAGAAGAAGTTCGGTCCATTCGCCGGGCAGATGCTGATCGGCGACCAGACTCAGTCAAATCTGTTGCGCGTCGCGCTTCAGAAGGTGGGCGACGTGGAACAGGGCAGCGTCATGCCGTTCTTCGAAGGGCTCGAGTCAGGCGTCATGCGGCCGGTGTTCCTGCCCGACGGCAGCTTGTTGTTAGGCCAGACCGGCCGCGGCTGGCAGGCCAAGGGCGGCAAGGTCGCGGCGCTTCAGCATGTGACCTGGGATGGAAAGACCATCGCGCCGCAGATCGTCGCGATGATCGCCACGCCCCAGGGCTTCCGCATCGATCTCACGCAACCGCTGGGCGATGGTGTGAGCGAGGCGATCCTGCGTTCGGCATTGTCGATGGAATCGTGGACCTATCGCGATGCGCCGGATTACGGCTCGCCCGAGCTGGATCTTCACGATGAAGGTGCGACCGCGCTCGTGATTTCGGCGGACCGCAAGTCCGTCGATATCAAGCTGGCATCGATCGAGCAGAAGCAGGTGCATCCGCGCCAGACCGCGCGCGTGTATCACGCGAAGCTCGCCTCGCAGACGCTATTCGATGCGAATGCATCGGCGGAGCTCAACGCGTATTACACGCTGTACGCGTTTCCGATGATGGGGAAATAAGAGCGGAGAGTGCCCGGCGCTGACGAAAGCGCGGCGAGGCTCCCGACACGCAGATGAAAGGGCCGCACCCTGGATTGGGGTGCGGCCTTTTTGTTACAGCGAAATGAGGAATGTCCCCATTAAGCTTTTTAGGCGGCCTTCTTGGTCAGGCCTTCAGCTTCCATGGCTTCCTGCACTTTCGGACGCGCGGCGACACGCGCCTGGAACTCCTTCAGTGCTGGCCAGCCGGCGAGATCGATGGAAAGGAAGTTGGTCCAGTTCAAGAGAGTGAACATGTAGGCATCGGCGACCGTGAAGTTATCGCCGGTCAGATATTTCTTGCCGGCCAGTTGCGCGTTGAGCCAGTCGAATTTCTTCTTGAGGTTCGTGAGTGCGTAGTCCTTCACGGCCTGCTCGTTTGCCGGGTTCCACAGCGGCGAAAACGTCTTGTGCAACTCGCTGGTGAGGTAGTTGAGCCATTCCTGCACGCGATAGCGCTCGAACGTGCCGTTTTTCGGCGCGAGATTGCTCTCCGGTTTCTGGTCGGCGAGGTACTGCATGATGGCCACGCCTTCGGTGAGCACCTGGCCATTGTCGAGCTTGAGAGCCGGCACCGCGCCCTTCGAATTCACCGCGAGATAGTCAGAACCGTCCTCGAGCTTCTTGGTCTTGGTATCGGCGCGTTTGAGATCGATATTGATGCCGGCTTCACGCGCCGTGATGTGGGAGGCGAGCGAGCAGGCACCGGGGGCGAAATACAACTGCATGACATACTCCATTACGTTGGGTGATTCGAAGAGGGGGCGATTCTGGAGACGCCCCCACCAACGCACAAGTACTTACCTCGCGGTAAGTGACCCTACGCAATGTCAGACAGGTACTTACCTTTTGGTAAGTACCCCTGGTGTGGTAGGGTCGCGCGCATGTCAAAGCCTGCCTGTGCCGCCAATGTCTTCAGTTCCCGGTGCCCATCGCGCCGCATCATGGCGGTGCTGGCTGAGAAGTGGACACTGCTCGTCGTAACGCAACTCGCGAACGGCCCCATGCGCACTTCGGAAATCCGCCGCGGAGTGGAAGGGGTATCGGAAAAGATGCTGATCCAGACGCTGCGCAAGCTCGAAGGCTTCGGGCTCGTGAGCCGCAAGGCTTATCCCGAAGTGCCGCCGCGCGTGGAGTACCGCCTGACACCGCTGGGTCGCTCCCTGGCGCGGCTCGGAGGCTTGTTCAGCCGATGGGTCGAGCGGAATGTGCCGAACCTGCTGAAGGCGGAGCGAGAGGCCGCGTGAAACTCGCGCTCGCTTGAGAAAATTTCATCGCGAATGCGGCATAACTGCGCACCGCGTTGGCGCGAACGAAAGATTGACGCGCTGACAAAGTGCGCGGCTGACGCAGTTCGCAGTGTCGTGTTTTGGCAGTGGTATGGCGCGCGGTGTTTGTCTAACTTCCGCGCTCATGAAAACTCAAACAAAGACATTCCGCTTCCGAATTGCCGCCGGCATCGCGTGCCTGGCTGCGCTGGCCTTCACGACTGCCCATGCCGCGCGGACTGAAGTTCAGCCTTCGAGCGACGAGCTCGCGGTCTGGCAGGCTACGGCCAAGGTCGTCGCGCGCGACTACATGTCGACCCCTTACAAGGTTTGGTACTTTCAGTCGGACTTCACGTCGGCGTCATTCATCACGACGGCGTTGATAGATCCTGACCGCGAACGAGTGTGCGGCTTGTCGGGGCCGGAAGCGCGGGAACTCATCTCCGAGCTGAAGGCAGCCAGCGCCGAGCCGATGAAACTCGAAAAATCGTTCGCGCAATCCGCAGGCTTCGGGATCGCGTACCGGAAGATTCCACGCCAGCGCTATTTCGCAATGTCGCGCGTGGTATTCGCTCCTGCCGGCCAGAGTGCCTGGCTCTCGGTGGAGTTGAATGGCGAGAGAGGATTCATCGCGAGACTGGACAAGATCAATGGCCAGTGGAGCAAGACTGCCAGCTGCGGTAGCTGGTACATGCCGGAGTGAGGTGTTTCTCAGTGTGGCGGTGGCGCCGATCTCGGCCATAACAGCCACATCTCGCCGTCATACTTCATCATGCCTGCCTGCGCGCCGGCTTCGGCGCCGAAGCCGAAGAACAGATCCGCGCGCACGGGGCCACGAATGGCGCCGCCAGTATCCTGCGCCACCACCAGTCTCTGCAGCGGCAGCGTCGTACCGGGGTGCGTCGTCGACAGGAACATCGGCGCGCCGAGCGGCAGGAACTTAGGATCCACGGCGATCGAGCGCCCTGCGGTCAGTGGAACGCCGAGGGCGCCTTTCGGGCCGATGGATGGGTCCTCGAGCGGCGCCTCGCGAAAGAACACCACGCTTGGATTGACGTCGAGCACTTCGTGGAGGCGCTGCGGGTTGGCGGCGAGCCAGGCGCGAATGGCGGGCATGTTGACCTGCTCGATGGGCATCACGCCCTGGTCGGCGAGGTATTTGCCGATCGACCGATACGGATGGCCATTCTGGTCTTCGTACTGCAGCCGGATGGTCTCGCCTGTAGTTAGCTGCACTCGGCCGGACCCCTGCACCTCGAGCATGAAGGCATCGAGCGCATTGTCGATCCAGACGATCTCCTGGCCGGCGAGGCCGGCAGCTTCACGCGTCTCGCCGCGGCTGAAGTAGGGCACCACCTTGTTGCCCTCGAGCCGGCCGCGCACGCGCTTGCCTTTGAGCTCGGGTATCACGCTGGCGAGATCGACGATGAGCAAGTCGGCGGGACGCCGATAGAGTGGGGTGGCGAATTGCTCGCTGCGCTCGCGCGAGCCGTGCAGCAGTGGCTCGTAGTAGCCGGTGACGAGGCCAGTCTGCTCGCGCTTGCGGCCCGTGACGCGAGTGATGCGGTAGGGCGTCAGCTGCTGCTCGATAAAGTCGCGCGAAAAATCGGCGTCGCCGGGGCTCGCGGCGACCACCGCTGCGCAGAACGAGGACCACTCCGGACGTGCGTGGATGGCGTTGCAGGAATTCACGAGCGCGGGCCAGGCGGCGAGCGAGTCGTCGGCACGCCAGCCAGGTAGCTTCGACCAGCTCACGGCATCGAAGCGCACCGTTGGCGCCGGCGTGACCGCGCCCTTGCGTGGGGTGGCGCAAGCTGCGAGCAGCGCGAGTACGCCGCAGATCAGGATCCGACTGACGCTGGTCATCGTTGCTGAGGCGCGTCCCCGTTTGCCAGGAAACGAGGAATGTCCCCATTTACTCCTTGATGCCGGCCTGATCGATGATGAAGGCATATTGCTCCGCGTACTCGCGGTAGTGCTCGTAGCGCCCCGACTTGCCGCCGTGACCCGCCTCCATATTGGTACGCAACACCACGAGACTGTCACCCGTGCGACGCGCGCGCAGCCGTGCCACGTACTTGGTGGGCTCGTAGTACTGCACCTGGCTGTCCCAGAGTCCCGAATGCACGAACATGGCCGGATAATTCTGAGCACTCAGGTTGTCGTACGGTGAATACGACAGCATGTAGTCGTAGAACTCCTTCTTCTTCGGGTTGCCCCACTCGTCGAACTCGTTGGTGGTGAGCGGAATGCTTTCATCGAGCATGGTGGTGATCACGTCCACGAACGGCACGCCGGCGACGATGCCGCGGTAGTCCTGCGGCGCCATGTTGGCGATGGCGCCCATGAGCAGGCCGCCAGCGGAGCGCCCGAGCGCGAATGCGCGCTTGGGGTCGGAGTATTTGTTGGCCGCGAGCCAGCGCGTCACGTCGATGAAATCCGTGAACGAGTTCTTCTTGTTGAGCAGCTTGCCGTTTTCATACCAGGCGCGGCCCATCTCCTGGCCGCCACGGATGTGCGCGATGGCCACGACGAAGCCGCGATCGAGCAGCGAGGGCGGCAGGTAGGAAAACTCGGGATCGTAGGTCGATCCGTATGACCCGTAGCCGATCTGCAGCAGGGGCGCACTGCCGTCACGAGGCGTGGTCTTGCGGTACACGATGGACACGGGCACTTTCGTGCCGTCGCGCGCCGTGGCCCAGGCGAACTCGGTGGCGTAGTTAGAAGGGTCGTAGCCGCCCAGCACCGGCTCACGCTTGAGCATCTCGCGTTTGCCCGATCTGAAGTCGTAGTCGTAGGTGGTCTTCGGCGTCACCATGGACTGATAGGTGTAGCGCAGCTTGTCACTGTCGAACTCCCGGTTGACGTCGAGCGCCATGGTGTAGCTGGGCTCATCGGCTTCGACGAACACATCCTCACCCCCCTTGTTGCCCACTTTCCAGGGCCGGAGGCGCAACTTGCGCAGGCCGCCCGAGTGCTCTTCGATCGAGAGAAAATTGCGCGATACGTCGTAAGCGTCGACGAACGCATCATCGCGATGCGCCACGATGTCTTTCCACTTCGTCCGGTCTCCCTCAGCGCCGCGCGGCACTTCGACGATGCGGAAGTTTTTCGCCTGCCAGTTGGTGCGCACGATCCAGCGGTCGTTGGCGTGCTCCACCTGGTATTCATGATCCCGCTCTCGTGGCAGGAACATCTTGAACTCCAGCTTCTTCGAGGCGGCGTCCGCGTACCAGACCTCCGTCGACACTGTGCTCTGCGTGTGGATGAGAAGGTATTTCTCATCCTTGGTGCGCGAGAGCTGCGTGTAGAAGCTTTCGTCTTCCTGCGTCCACACCACCGGATCCGCGGTGACATCGGTGTGGTTGGCACTGTCGAGACGATGGCTGCGCACGCGGAACCCCAGCAACGTCTTCGGATCCTTCTCGATGTAGAAGAAGGTCTGGTTGTCTCCGGCCCAGACGATATTGTTTTCCACGTTGGGCAGCGCGATGGGGTACACCTTGTGAGTCGCGAGATCCATGACCTTGGCGACGTACTGCCGGCGGCCGACCGTGTCTTCTGCCCAGGCCATGAGCCTGGCGTCGGGGCTGATGGCGATTTCGCCGACTTCGAAGAAGTCATGGCCCTTCGACAGTTCGTTCACGTTCAGAAGGATTTCTTCGGGCGCGTTCGCGACGTCGGCGCGGCGTGAGTAAATGGGATATTCCTTGCCTGTCTCGAAACGGCGGAAGTACCAGTAGCCGTTCATGCGATACGGCACCGTGGAGTCGTCCTGCTGCAGGCGGCCGATGATTTCGTTGTAGACCTTGGTCTCGAGCGGCTTGATGTGCGCCAGCATGGCGTCGGCGTAGGCGTTCTCGGCCTTCACATAGGCGAGCATCTCGGCGTTCTCGCGCTTGTCGTCGCGCAACCAGTAGTACTCGTCTTCGCGGCTGCCATTCGCTGACACCACCTGGTAGGGCTTCTTCGCAGCAACAGGCGGCTGTGGAACCACGGGGATAGCGACAACGGCGGCGGGAGTTTGCTTCATGTGTGTGCTGCAGGCGGTCAGGAGAACGAGGAGGGTGGCCGCTCCAGAACAAGCGAGTGCGGCCAGACGAGCGGTTGCCATGATGGGGAACCTTGTTCGAGTGAGGCGCGCATTCTAGCCAAACCGCGGGTGATTTCCGGCATCATCGCGCGATGCTCGCAATCGGCAATCCCCTGAATTTCGGCGCCTTGCGCGAATTGTCGCGCGGCGGAGTCAGGCTTTCGATTACGGAGGCCGCGTACGCGGCCATCGAGCGAGGCTCGGCCGCCGTGGCCGAGATCGTGAAGCGCGGCGAGCCCGCTTATGGCGTGAACACAGGCTTTGGGCGGCTTGCGCAAACCCACATTCCCAACGAGCAGCTCGAGCTGCTGCAAAGTAACCTCGTGCTGTCGCATGCGGTGGGCGTAGGCAATCCGCTGCCCGCCGCGGTGGTGCGGCTGACGCTCGCGCTCAAGATCGCGACGCTGGCGCGCGGCTATTCTGGCGTGCGTCGCGTGCTCATCGATGCGCTGGTCAAGCTCTACAACGCCGACGTGCTGCCTGTCATTCCGTCGAAGGGGTCGGTGGGAGCGAGTGGCGATCTCGCACCGCTCGCGCACCTGTCGGCCGTGTTGTTAGGTGTGGGCGAAGTCGTCTGCGACGGTAAAACGCTTTCGGCTGACGAGGGTCTCGCCCGTGCGGGGCTCACGCGCATCAAGCTCGCCGCCAAGGAGGGCCTGGCGCTGCTCAACGGGACGCAGGTCTCCACCGCGCTCGCGCTGGTCAATCTCTTTTCAATCGACAACCTGTATTCCACGGCGTTGGTCGCGGGCGCGCTGTCGGTGGATGCGGCGGAAGGGTCGGCGAGTCCGTTCGACGCACGCATCCACGAGCTTCGTGGCCATCCGGGGCAGATCGCCGCGGCCCGGGCCTATCGGGAGTTGTTAGCAGGCAGTCCCATCAACTCCAGTCACCGCGATTGCGGCAAGGTCCAGGATCCCTACTCGCTGCGCTGCCAGCCGCAGGTCATGGGTGCCTGCAGCGACCAGATCGAGGCGGCGCGCGTGGTGTTGCTGCGCGAAGCCAATGCGGTCACCGACAATCCGCTGGTCTTCATCGGCGAGGGCGGCCGCGCCGAGGTGCTCTCGGGCGGCAACTTCCACGCCGAGCCCGTGGCCTTCGCCGCTGACAATCTCGCGCTCGCGGTGGCCGAGATCGGCGCGTTGTCCGAGCGTCGCATTGCATTGCTCATCGACGCCACGCTGTCGGGACTGCCGCCGTTTCTCGTCAGGGACGGCGGCGTGAACTCCGGCTTCATGATCGCGCATGTGACGGCGGCGGCACTCGCCTCGGAAAACAAGCTGATGGCGCATCCGGCCAGCGTGGACTCGCTGCCGACCTCCGCGAACCAGGAAGATCACGTGTCCATGGCCACCTTTGCCGCGCGCAAGCTCGGCGACCTTTGCGAGAACACGGCCATCATCCTCGCCATCGAGCTGCTGGCTGCCGCGCAGGGCGTGGACCTGCGCGCGCCGCATCTCACCTCCGAGAGACTGCAGCGCGTGATGCGTGAGATCCGCTCGCGCGTGCCGCATTACGACATCGACCATTACCTCGCACCCGACATCGCGGCCATGGCCGACGCGGTCAACGGCGGCGTGATCGCCGCGCACGCACCGTAGGTCCAACGGTGCCGATTCCGGTCGAGTTCCTGATCTTCGGTGTCACGTTGTTAGGTGTGGCCATCTTCCACCGCCACACGCTTCTCATCGCGCTGCTCGGCCTGGCCGTGGTCGCGGCCTACAAGGTCTTCTACGCAGGATTCGACGGGCAGCCGGGACTGCTCGGGCTGCAATGGCACCTGCAGGAAGAGTGGGTGATCCTCGCCAACCTGTTTGCGTTGCTGGTCGGGTTTGCGCTGCTGTCGCGGCATTTCGACCAAAGCCAGCTTCCGCGGCTGCTGCCGCAGGTATTGCCCGACGACTGGCAGGGCGGTGTCGTGCTGCTGGCGCTGGTGTTCGTGCTGTCCGCGTTTCTCGACAACATCGCGGCCGCCATGATCGGGGCCACGGTGGCGGGCACCGTCTACCGCAACAAACTGCACATCGGCTATCTCGCGGCCATCGTCGCGGCGTCGAATGCCGGTGGATCGGGAAGTGTGGTGGGCGATACCACCACCACGATGATGTGGCTGGATGGTGTCGCGCCGCTCGATGTGCTGCACGCCTACGTTGCGGCGATTGCCGCGTTTTTCGTGTTCGCCATCCCCGCGTCGCGCCAGCAGCAGCGCTTCTCGCCCATCACGAAAGATCCGGATGCCGACGTCCACGTCGACTGGGCGCGCGTGATCATCGTGGTATTGATCCTGGTCAGCGCCATCGCCGCCAACATCCACGCCAACCGGCTGGCCCCGGAAGAGGCCGCTGCGTTTCCCTACATCGGCGCGACGGTCTTCGGCGTCCTGCTGCTGCTGACACCCTGGCGTCGTCCCGACTGGAAGGTGGTGCCCGGCGCCGCAAAGGGCAGTGTGTTCCTGCTGTCGCTGGTGCTGCTGGCGTCGATGATGCCGGTCGATGAACTCCCGGCGGCCTCGGCCCAAACTACTCTGGGGCTGGGCTTCGTGTCCGCGGTGTTCGACAACATTCCGCTCACCAAGCTCGCGCTGGAACAGGGCGGCTATGACTGGGGCGTGCTGGCCTACGCCGTGGGATTCGGCGGCTCGATGATCTGGTTTGGCTCGTCAGCTGGCGTGGCGGTGTCGAACCTCTACCCCGAGGCCAAGTCCGTGTTCCAGTGGATTCGCGAGGGCTGGCACGTCGCCATAGGGTATGTCGTCGGCTTCATCGTGCTGATGGCGATGCTGGGGTGGCATCCGCATGCCCCGCATCGTTTCTGAGGCACGGCCGCTTACCAGGATAAAGAGTGCGAGGACCCAGTGAAAAGCCACCGGGATCGCACCCTCGCGCCAGAAATCCGCGCCGTTCTCGTTGATGTTGACGGCGAGCCGTATCGCCATCACCGCAAAGTACACAACGGCCAGTATGCGCAGCGCTTCCGCGGCGCGCGGATTCGCGCGTGCGAACTGTCCACCGCGAACGCGCCGATTCCACGCGACCACGGCCATGAGCATGAGAATCGCGATCTGTGCCGGCAGCAGCACGGGGTAAGGCATCAGTCCCGAATACCAGGCGTCCATGTCCGGCAGCCATGCCGGCGCGACTAATAAAACTTCGAGCTGCCCGATCACTCGCGACGCGAACAATGCCGCGCAGGTCCAGAGCAACGCAGCTGCGCTGGTGGCACGACGGACGGGGGCAGGGTTCATGCGAGCAACGCCTTCATATGGCGATACCGGTCGCTCTGGAAGACGCCCTGTGGATCCTGGGCGGGCTTGCGACCCTGCGAACCGGACGAAGTCGGGCGTGCATGGGGTCGCAAACTGGGCCACACCTGGGCAGCAAGCAATACCCAAAAAAGAGGTATCAGGTTCCGATACCCAGGGTGATGACGCCAAACCGCCGCGGTTGCGGCACAATCGCCGTCCATGGGAGAAACCAATCGCATCATCCTCGCGCTGAAGCGGGGTTTACGTTCGCGCGGCATCACCTACGCGATGCTGGCCAAGCGCATCTCGCTGAGCGAACCGTCGGTCAAGCGCATCCTGTCGCGCGGCTCACTGAGCCTGCCGCGGCTCGAGCGCATCTGCGAAGCCGCAGGTCTTTCCATGGAAGAGCTCATGCGGCCGGTGCCTTCGGCCCAGTCCGGGAATTCGAGCACGCTGAGCGCGGCACAGGAAATGGCGCTGGCCGCCGATCCACAATTGTTAGGTTGCTTCTACCTGCTCACCAACGGCCATACGCCGCGCGAGGTGGCGGCCGAGCTCGGTGCCGATGAAAAGCTGCTGCGTCGCTGGCTGGTGAAGCTGGACAACCTGCACCTGGTGGAGCTGCGCGCGCGGCTCGGCGCGCGCCTGCGCGTGCATGCGCCCATCTCCTGGCGTGAAGATGGCCCGATCCGCCGCACCTACGAGCAACAGGTGCGCGAAGAGTTCATGCGTTCGAGCTTCCAGGCGCAGGACGAAGCGCTGCATTTCCGTTCGGCCGAGTTGTCCGAAGCTTCGCGCCAGGTTCTACAGCGAAAGCTCGCGCGGCTCACCGCGGATTTCAACGAGCTCGCGGATCTCGACCGTCACGTCCCGAGTCGCGAAAAACGCAGCGTGGCGCTCATGATGGCGTGTCGGCCATGGGTGTTTTCGATGTTCGACGGTTTGCGAAAGCGATGAGGCTCGCAACCGCGAGCAGCAGCGCGAACGCCGCGAGCCACACGTAGTATCCCAGCAGCAGATCTTTGAGCGCATTGTCGCGCCACGCGGTGACGAACCAGTACAGGTTCAGCAGAAAGCAGGCGAGGGCGACGCGCACGAACAGCCCTGGTCGCGGGCTCTGTCTCGTAGCCCACAGCGCGAACAGGAGCACGAACACCACGTTCGTGAGCGCGCTCATCAACTGGGGCGCGGAGTCTTCCCAGCCGACTGATCCTTCGTCCCGGTCTCGAAAAGGAACCAGCGGCGCCAGCGCGTAACGAAACGCCATCCACCCCGGCACGTCATCCAGCACCGGCAGGAACCACGAAGCAGCGAAGAGCGCTGCCGCAGTCCACGCCAGCGCCTTCGTCAGTCTCGTGTGTGTCAGCTCTTGCGGCACTCCTCGCGGAGCGTATCAAGTCTGGCGATCGAACTCCGCGGTGATTTCCTTGCCGGACTCCGAGAGCTGGCAACGGCCTTCGCCGCCACCCTTCATGCCGCGATTCGGGCTGATGAGCGTGAAGCGGCAACGCATGTACTCACCGTCTTGCGACTGCAGATTCGCGAGCACGCGGCCGCTGTTTTCGCGCACGAACTCGGAACGCGAATCCGCCTTCCAGTAGCGCCAGGCGTTCTTGCTAGGTGGCTGTTCCCAGCCATCCCAGAGCGGATCGAGGCTTTCGGTGCGGATGTCGGGCGAAATCTGCACGTACTCGCCCTTGAAGACGCGTCCCGTGCCGAAAGTCGCGGTGATGCCACCTGAGTGATCGCCTTCGCTTTGCCAGGTGAATGCCACGGGCTTGGACGTACCGCGAACATTTCCGGAGCCAGTTCCTGCGCCGTTTGGAGTTTCACAGGCGGCCAGCGCCAGTGCCGCAACTGCGATGCACAGTGTCTTGTTCATGCTGGAATGCTGGCGCGCCAGCCGTGCACCAGACTGCCGGACAAACAACCAAATCGATGTCAGTCGATGGACTGACTCAGGCCTTCATTGTCCCCGCTGGGCGGGCGGTCGCGCGGTGGCAGCGCATCCTTGAACGCATCGAAGGTCTTCCAGGCGGGCACGGGCGGTGTGTATTCCGGCCGCGGCGCATAGGCGGATTCCTCGACCAGCTGCATCTTGTGAATGTATCGGGGACAGTTCGGAAAGATTCGTTGCGCCACCAGCCGAACGATGAACACCGCACCAGGGAATTCCGCGAGCAACGCATCGTCCTGACTAACCACCGCGGTGCCGTTGACGCGCAGCCGCTTCGGCGTTTCGAAATCCACGAACAACAATCCCACTTGCGGATTCACCCGCACGTTGCCCCAGCTTCGATACTGGCCATTGCCGTCGTAGTCGGGGATCGCGAGCGTGCGGTCGTCGAGCACGCGGACGAATCCTGGCAAACCGCCCTTGTAAGAGCAGTCGGGTTGGCCGTGCGTATCGGCGGTGGCCAGAAAGAACATGCGGCAGCGCTGGATGAAAGCCTTGTCGTCATCGGTGAACGCGGCGCGCATCGTGACTTTTTCGAGCCGGTCGGCGAGCGCGCGCGTCTCACGCAGGTCCTGAAGTTCGCGCATGCCCTCGTGGTACGTCGGATTTTCCATGGGTCCTCAGTCGCCCGTTGGCGAGAGACGGAATTCGAGCACGGTGGAATTTTCTTCGAGCCAGCGTGCCAGGCGCGCTGCCGCGCCACGATCCGTGGTCCGCAATGTCATGTTGTGTCGCAGGACGCGATCGCCGCCGCTGCCATCGAGCCGATAGCTGAAATTGGCGATGCTGAAGCCGAGCTTGCCCAGCAACTCGCGCATGGCCTCTTCGGAGAGGTTGCCTTCGCGCGAGTACTTCACATCGAAGTGGTAGTAGGCCTGCGTGGGCACGCGCTGTTCGATCCAGCGGAACACGCCGAGCACCGAGAGCGTCAGCAGCACGGAGATCACCATGGGCAGATAGAGCCCGACGCCCGCGAGAATGCCGATGGCGGCGGTGATCCAGATCGACGCGGCAGTAGTGAGGCCGCGCACGTTGAGGCCTTCCTTCACGATGACGCCGGCGCCCAGGAAGCCGATGCCCGTCATGATTCCCTGGGCCATGCGTGTCGGATCGAGACGCGACATGCCCGGGGTGCGCACCCAGTAATCTTCGTACACGGTGACCAGCATGAGCAGGCTCGAGGCCAGGCACACGAGCACGTGCGTACGCAGTCCCGCCGGCCGCCCGTGGAACGAGCGCTCGTATCCGATGAAGGTGCCCGCCGCGAGCGCCGCCAGCAGCCGCACCAGCATCTCGATTTCGTCGGCCCGCACGTCCATCATGGACGGAATCTCCGTCAATGAAGCGGCGGCGTCAATGTATCTCGCGGTGGCGTCGGAAACGCTGGAAGGCTTTCCGGGCAAGGCTGAGCCAGTTCGATGCTGTCAGCGGGCACAGGCAAACCAGCGTGTCGCCGGAGGCGTGACCAGGGTTGGCGCGGGCGAAAAAGGCCAGCTCCGGTTCGCTGTCCGAATCGAGGATCAGTGGCGCGGTGGTTGGCCGCAGACGCCTCATTCCGGACCGAACCACCACGCCGCGCGCGGGTCGCCACGCGGGTCCGAACGCCTGTGTTGCAAGCTGGTCGATGAGCGCCGCCTGCGGTTCCGGAGTGGGCGAATCGAAACGTGGCCAGAAGGTGCGAAAGTTTCGCGGCAGCAGCAGGTAGCTCTTGTAGCTCAGCGCATCGTAGAACCAGTAGATAGGCCGCAGCGGATATCGCAGGCGGGCTGGCGAGGAAGGTGCGCGCTCCGAGCTTCTGAACCAGGTTACGGCCGCGCCAGTGCTCGCGGATCAGCAGGTGCGAGGTATGGAGAACCACGATGTCGCGGCCGCGGAATGTCGTGAGGTAGGTGTCGATCGCGGCCATGCCGAGCAGCGCATCGCCCATGCGGAACATCGCGATGTTCTGGCGGCGTCGCAACTCGCCTTCGGCGTATTCACGCTCGACGTCGTAGAACTCGCTGGTGAGCAGCCAGATGTCGTCCCAGTCGCGGGCCGTGAGCTGCGTCGGCTTCGTCGACGCGAGTGACGATGCTCGGGGAGCGGAGGTTCATGCGGCGGGGTTCAGATGATGCCTACATGAAGGCTGTGTCGCGGCCCTGCGAAAAGCCCCACCTGGAGCGTGCGCGCCTCGCAAAACTGTGACGTTGTACCTCCGAAAGGCGATGGCGTGCGGCGCCCCCTCATGCTGCAGCGCGACCAACCGGCAATGCGAATCGGCACCGGACTTCCGGGCCGCTCGACACAGCTAACTAATAAAACAGAGCGATGCGATGAAACGGCAATCGCCTACGGCTGGTTTCTCGCGAACGCGATCTAATGCCGCCATGAAAGACCCGTCCGTCGAAGCCAGCATGCTGATCAGTCGTCCGCCGGGCGAGGTATTCGCTGCCTTCGTCAACCCGCAAACCCTGCGCAAGTTCTGGTTGACCGATGCGAGCGGGCCGCTGGCGCCGGGTGCGCGGGTGCAGTGGCAGTTCATGGTGCCGGGCGCCACGGCCAAGGTGGCCGTGACGCGTTTCGAGGCGCCGCGTCACCTGGCCTTCGACTGGGACGACACGATGCATGTCGACATGAGTTTCGAGCTGTTCGGAGACGGTGCGACCCAGACCTCCGTGCGGGTGAGCGGATTCGAAGGCGCCGACGCGCTGGCGGAAGCCACCGGCACGGTGGAGGGCTTTGCCATCGTGCTCTGCGACCTCAAGACCCTGCTCGAAACCGGCGAATCGGCACATCTGGTGCGGGACAAGGCCGCGCTCATCGTGGCGGCGCAGGCCGCTCGCGGCGGCTGAGCCATACAGGGGCGAGCGACCCGCCGCCACTGGATGGATCGACGCGTCGGCTCTGGATAAAGTGCCGCCCATGCCCCTGCCTCAATTTCACCCTGCGGTGCAGGCGTGGTTCGCCGCCACATTCCCGAACGGCGCGACGCCTGCGCAGCTCGACGCGTGGCCGGCCATTGCGAGCGGCGAACACGCGCTGATCGCGGCGCCCACGGGCTCGGGCAAGACGCTGGCCGCATTTCTCGCCGCCATCGATTCGTTGATGCGCGAAGGGGCGGCCGGCAGGCTGCAGGACACGACGCGTGTGGTCTACGTCTCCCCGCTGAAGGCGCTCTCCAACGACATCCAGCGCAATCTCGAGGCGCCGCTCGCGGGCATTTCCGCCGAGCTGATCCGGCTGGGCATGCACGCGCCGGAAGTGCGCGCGCAGGTGCGCACCGGCGACACCTCGCAGTCCGAGCGTGCTGCGATGCGGCGCACTCCGCCGCACATCCTCGTGACGACGCCGGAGTCCCTCTATCTACTGCTGACCAGCGCCTCGGGTCGCGAGATGCTCGCGACGGTGCGCACGGTGATCGTCGACGAAATCCACGCCGTCGCGCAGACCAAGCGCGGTGCGCACCTGGCGCTCACGCTGGCGCGCATGGACGCGAATGCCGCGCAGCCCGTCCAGCGCATCGGGCTGTCCGCGACGCAGAAGCCCATCGAAGATGTCGCGAGGCTGTTGGTTGGCGACAGCGGTGCCGGGAAGGAACTCCCGGAGTTCGGGTAGTCCACAGGACGAATTGTTTCCTCGCGAAGCCCTCGAACCGCTTCCCGGCAGCACTGCATGCCGCATCGTCAACAGTGGCCACATCCGCGAACGCGACATCAACCTGGTGATGCCGCCCGCGCCGCTGGAGGCGGTGATGTCGGGCGAGGTCTGGGCGACGGTGTACGACCAGCTCGCCAGGCTCATCGAAGAACACCACACCACGCTGGTGTTCGCCAACACCCGCCGCATGGTGGAGCGCGTGTCCCGCCACCTCGCCGAGCGTCTCGGTGAGCAGAATGTCGCGGCCCACCACGGCAGTCTCTCGAAGGAAACCCGCTTCGATGCCGAGCAGCGTCTCAAGGCCGGCAAACTCAAGGTGATGGTGGCCACCGCCTCGCTCGAGCTCGGCATCGACATCGGCGACGTCGAGCTGGTGTGCCAGCTCGGCACGCCGCGCAGCATCTCGGTCTTCCTGCAGCGCGTCGGTCGCGCCAATCACTCCGTGCATGGCATCCCGAAGGGTCGCATCTTCCCGGCGAGCCGCGACGAGTTGATAGATTGCGTCGCGCTCCTTGACTCGGTGCGGCGCGGCGAGCTCGATCGGCTGCACATTCCCGAACATCCGCTCGACGTGCTCTCCCAGCAGATCGTGGCCGAGGTCTCCGCGCGCGAGTACGGCGAGGACGAGCTGTTCGCGCTGGTGCGCAGCGCCTCATCCATACCGCAATCTCGAGCGAAAGGACTTCGACGCCGTGGTGCGCATGCTCGCCGAGGGCATCGACACCAAGCGCGGCCGCCGCGGCACCTATCTGCATCGCGACGCCGTCAACCGCGTGCTGCGCGCGCGCAAGGGCGCGCGGCTCACGGCCATCACCTGCGGCGGCGCCATTCCCGACAACGCCGACTACCAGGTGATCCTCGAGCCCGCCGGCATCTTCGTCGGCACGCTCAACGAAGACTTCGCCATCGAAAGCCTCGCGGGCGACATCTTCCAGCTCGGCAACACGTCGTATCGCATCCTGCGCGTCGAAGCCGGCCGCGTGCGCGTCGAAGACGCGAAGGGCCAGCCGCCCAGCATTCCGTTCTGGCTCGGCGAAGCGCCGGCGCGCACCGACGAGCTCTCGGAATCGGTTTCCCGCCTGCGCGCCGACATCGAAGCGTTGCTGCCGGAGGTGACGGCTGAATCCCTCGCGCGCGCGATCGACATCGTGATCGAGCGTTACCACCTGCCGCGCCCGGCAGCGCATCAGATGGTCGAATACCTGGGCGCGGCGAAAGCCGTGCTCGGCGCAGCTTCCCAAGCGCGACACGCTGGTGTTCGAGCGATTCTTCGATGAATCCGGCGGACAGCAATTCATCATCCACGCGCCTTACGGCGCGCGCGTCAACCGCGCCTTCGGCCTCTCGCTGCGCAAGAAATTCTGCCGCACGTTCAACTTCGAGCTGCAGGCGGCGGCCACGGAAGACGCCATCGTGTTGTCGCTCGGCGAGACGCACAGCTTCGATCTTCCGAGCGTGGCGCGGTTCCTCAACAGCAAGACCGTGGAAGACACGCTGATCCAGGCGATGCTCGACTCGCCGATGTTCACCGCGCGCTGGCGCTGGAACGCCAGCATCTCGCTCGCCATCCGCCGCAGCTCCGGCGGCAAGCGCACGCCGCCACAGATCCAGCGCATGGCGTCCGAGGATCTGATCGCCGTGCTCTTCCCCGACCAGATCGCCTGCGCGGAAAACCTGTCGGGTCCGCGCGAGATTCCGGATCACCCGCTCGTCAAGCAGACGCTGCACGACTGCCTGCACGACGCGATGGACATCGACGGGCTGCGCAATTTGTTGCTAGGCCTCGAGACGGGCGCGATCAAGGTGGTGGCCAGGGATCTCATCGAGCCTTCGCCGCTCGCCGCGGAAATCCTCACCGCGCGGCCGTACGCCTATCTGGACGACGCGCCTCTCGAAGAGCGCCGCACGCTCGCGGTCTCGCAGCGCCGCTGGCTCGACCCGGAAAGCGCTGCGGACATCGGCAAGCTCGATCCCGCGGCCATTGCCGCCGTCCGCGAACAGGCGTGGCCGGAAGTCACGAACGCCGATGAACTGCACGATGCCATGCACGCCATGGGCGTCATCACCGAGCAGGAGGGCGCGAGCGCGCGGCTGGACCCGGTACCTCGACGAACTCATCGACGCGCGGCGCGCCACCCGGCTGCACACGGCGTCGCAGGTCTTCTGGGTGTGCGCCGAATGTCTGCCGCTGGTGCTGGCCGGTTTATCCCGAAGGCCGGCGCGATCCGCACGTCGAGCCGCCCGCCGAGAAGGCGGAGAAAATCTGGCAGCGCGAGGCAGCGATCACCGATCTCGTGCGCGGCCGGCTGCAGAGCGTGGGGCCGATCACCGCGCGCGACATGGCCGCGACGCTGGGCCTCAGCCTCTCCGAAATCAACATCGCGCTCATCGAACTCGAGAGCGAAGGCTTCGTGCTTCGCGGGCGATTCACCGAAGAAGCCAGCGCGGCCGAAGCCGTGGAGCAGGGCGACGCCACGCTGGAGTGGTGCGAACGCCGCCTGCTGGCGCGCATCCATCGCTACACCATCAAGACGCTGCGCGCCGAGATCGAGCCGGTGTCGAGCGCGGACTTCATGCGCTTCCTGTTCGAATGGCAGGGCGTGACTCGCCAGCCCAAACCCGAGGGCGTCGAAAGTCTTGCGGCGGTCATCACGCAGCTCGAAGGGTATGAGGTCCCGGCGGCGGCCTGGGAGGGTGACGTGCTTCCCGCGCGCCTCAACGAGTACGACCCGCACTGGCTCGACAGCCTGTGCCTTGCGGGGCGCGCGTTGTGGGCGCGGCTCACGCCCGCGAAATCCGTCACCGCCGCGCCGGTGCGCACCACGCCCATCGCGCTGGTGACGCGCAAGAACTGGTCGCTGTGGCATGCGCTGGCGGCGGCGCCGCGCGAGGAAGTGCAGCTTTCCCATGGCGCCCGCGCACTGTTCGACTATTTCACCACGCACGGCGCTTCGTTCTTCGACGACCTGGTGAGCGGCACCAAACTACTGCGCGCCCAGGCGGAAACCGCGCTGGGCGAACTGGTCTCCGCCGGTCTCGTGAATGCGGACAGCTATTCCG
The DNA here is from genome assembly GCA_963736955.1 of uncultured Pseudomonadota bacterium. GTDB lineage: Bacteria > Pseudomonadota > Gammaproteobacteria > Steroidobacterales > Steroidobacteraceae > CADEED01. Next base: position 31,290 of record CAVTQT010000006.1, on the reverse strand, counting down.
GCCTGCGTGCGCTGCTGATCCCCAGCGACAAGCGGCGTCAGCTCGTGGCGCGCCGTCGCCGCGTGGCGCTGTTCGGACTCGAAGACGCCGGGCGCTGGAGCCTGATACGAAAAGGCGCCGCGAAGAACGATGCCGAAGCGCTCGAGCAGGTGGCGCAGATCCTGCTGCGCCGCTACGGCGTGGTGTTTCGCAAGGTGCTCGAGCGCGAGGCGGACTGGCTGCCGCCCTGGCACGCGCTGCTGCGCGTATTCCGCCGGCTCGAGGCGCAGGGAAAGATTCGCGGAGGGCGCTTCGTCGCGGGCATGAGCGGCGAACAATACGCGTTGCCCGATGCGGTCGCGTCCATGCGCGCGATTCGCCGGCAGGAAGGCAGGGGCGACCTCGTTTCGCTGAGCGCCGCCGATCCGCTCAATCTCACCGGCATCGTCACGCCGGGCGCGCGCGTGCCGGCGCTGACCAACAACCGCGTGCTGTATCGCGACGGCGTGCCGGTGGCGGTGCATTCCGCGGGGCAGTCCGAGTTCATCGTTGCGCTGCCGCCCGAGAAGGAGTGGGAGGCGCGGCAGGCGCTGGTGCGCAAGCGCATGGTCGCGGGCCCGGCCAGGGCGAGCTGAACCATCGCGCCGGTGGGAGAGTCACAACTAGCGCGTGCTTCCAGCGGAGAATGGCCGCCATGCGCAAGTCGAGCTTGTTTGTCTGCCTGCTGGTGGCGTTCGGAACGGCGCAGGCCGCGGATCTCGTGATCCACGAGTGGGGCACCGTCACCACCATCCACGACGCGGCCGGCAAACCCGCGACCGGCCTCAATCGCATCGATGAAGACCGAAGTGCTGCCGGAGTTCGTACATCGCTACGAACCCGCGACCACGCGGCAGCCCGACCGCAGGCTCGCGAAGTCGCCGAGGTGCCAGGACGCCCGGATGTGACCCTGCGCCTCGAGACCCCGGTGATCTACTTCCACCCGCCGCCAAACCAGAAGTACGACACTCCCATCGACGTCACGGTGCGTTTCCGCGGCGGTGTGCTCAATGAGTTCTACCCGGATGCCGAAGCGTCCATTGCGCTCGACACGCCGCGCGTGCAGGACAAGATGGAGGCAGGCGTCATCAAGGAATGGAACGGGGACGTGCTCAACAACTACGTGGTCGGCACGCTGCAATGGAAAGGTCTGCGCCTGCACGACACCGTCGTTGCGCCGCTGACCCAGAGCGAAATCTGGCTGGCCCCGCGCGCAGTGAGTTCCGTCAGCGTATTCAGTCCAGCGGCGGGTGAGGGCGAGCAATACCTCTTCTATCGCGGCGTCGCGCATCTCGAAGCGCTGCTGCAGACCAAAGTCACCGACAGCCAGGTCACGCTGAGTGCTCCGACGCAGCTCGCGTGGCTCGAAGCGTCCGCCACCGTGCCGAACATCTGGCTCGCCGATGTGCGTGCGGATGGATTGATCGCGTTCCGCGAACATGCGGCCGTCACTCTGCGCAAGGAAGAAGCGGGGAAGGTGCTCGCACGGATCAAGCGATCAGGGGCCGGCGATCACTCCGATGCCGGCGCCGCGCAACTTCGCGCCTCGCTCAAGAAGGCGCTGCTCGCGCAAGGGCTCTTCGCCGATGAGGCCGAAGCGATGCTGAATACCTGGAAGGCCAGCTATTTCCAGAAAGCCGGCCTCCGGGTGTTCTACATCGTGCCGCGCGCGTGGACGGACTACTTCCTGCCGCTCGAATTCTCGGTGCCGACGCGAGTCAACCGCGTCATCGTCGGGCGAATCGACCTCGGCTAGCTGTTCATGCCCAGCTTGGCTTGAATCTCTTCGGCCTTGGCCCTGGCTGCGCGCCCCTTGCGCACCGCGTCCGCAGCGGCGCCCGCGGTGAATTCCTGGGTTGCAGAGGTCCAGTCGGTTTTCACCGTCTCGAAGTCGGTCTTGATGGTTTCGAATGTGGCCTTGTCCACGTCCTTGGGCAGCTTGCGCGACTTCGTCAGAGTGTCGACGCGGCCCTGAATGGCATCGACGAGTGGCGGGACACTCGCATTGAGTTCCGTCCATTCCGCCTGCGCCGCGGCCAGGATCTCTTCACTGTCGGCCTTTGCCTTGGCGATGGTCTCCTTGAGCGCCGTTACAGCGGATGCCACCGAGGGCTGCGCCGTCAGTACTTCGCTGTATCTCTTGTTGCCGAAGCCTCGCTTGAGCGTCGCGATCGACTCATCCAGGCCCTTGAGGTCTTCCGGCGCGTATTTCTCAGCATCTGCGCGGATCTCCGCGAGCGCGGACTCGACCTGGGCTATGGCCTTTTCGGCGGGTTCCTTGTGGTTTGCGCAGGCAGCCAGCGCCAGGGCGGTCGCGGTAAGCGCCACGAACATCTTCGCAATACGCATCGGAATCTCCTCGATTTCAGTCGGGCTTGATCTTGTTAGAGGCCTTAAGCAACGGGAGTATGTACCCCAGGGTTTGCCTCTTCTGTCAGACGGCGCCGATGCGCGCGCTCGCCACACCGCCCGAATCGCAGTGCATCAAGTCCAAGTCGAGCAGAGTGCTAGAGCGGGAAAGACCCGGGTTCGTTGTTGCCATCGGCCTGGGATCTCTGCACGCGGAAATACACGCGCCGCCCGGGGTTGTTGGCCGAGGTGATGTACACGATCGCATAACGCTCTTCACCGAGGTCCTGGAATTCGTGCGGATCCGCGTCCCAGCCCGGGTAGTGCGTGTGTATCCAACGTTTGATCTGGCGGTCGAGCATCATTTCGTTGGTGACCACGAGGCGTACAGCGGATTCGAAAGACCCGCCAGGCAGCTGTGGATTGGGAATATTGATCTGCGCGCCCGCGACGGAGGCGGCGCCTAACAATGTGACGGCAACCAGACTGTTCAGTATTTTCATTGGGGCCCCCTTGCGCGATCAATAAATCACAGCCGTGGAAGGCTCGTCAATTGCGGCGTTCCTCGAGCGCCAGGCGGACGGCGAGGCCGGTGAGCACGAAGCCCATGGTCAGCCGCTGAACGGCCAGCCACAACGGGTTTTTCGCGAACCAGGCGGCCAGGCGGGCTGCCGACAGGATGAGCGCCAGGTTCACGCAGAAGCTGACCATGATCTGGACCAGGCCCAGCTGCAGGCTCTGCGCGAAAACTGACCCGTAGTCGGGGCGTACGAACTGCGGAAACACCGACAGGTAGAACACGGCGATCTTGGGATTGAGCGCGTTGGTGAGAAACCCCATGGCAAACAGTTTGAGGGGCGAGTCTGCCGCCAGGCTGCGCGGCTCGAACGGCGACCCACCGGCGCCAGGCTTGAGCGCCTGCCACGCGAGCCACAGCAGGTACGCGGCGCCTAACCACCTCAGCATCTCGTATGCCAGGGGGATTGCCATGAAGACGGCGGTGAGCCCTGCAGCCGCAGCGAACATATGCACGAGGAAGCCGGCAGCTACGCCAAACAGCGATATCACGCCCGCCTTCCGACCCTGGCACAGCGAGCGCGACACCAGATAGACCATGTTTGGCCCTGGCGTCAGCACCATGACCAGAGCAGCAAGTGCGAAGAGTGCGAGATCGATCGTGGGCAACATGTCTAAACGATTCCTATGCGCTGGCCGCCCTGCTTGAACACCGCCGCCGCATCGGGCGAAAAACGGAACGCCGCCAGGAAGTCCGCCATCGCGTAGTCGGGAACGCGTTCGCGGATCCTCGCCTTGTAGGTGTTGGCATCCTCGATGCGCCCCGCGAGCCCGAGCGTGCAGGCGGCGATGGCCAGGATGTGCTGGTGGGCGTTGGGGCGGGCCGCCGCCTTTACGGCCCACTCGGCGGCTTCCTCGTGTTGCCCGAGCCGCGCCAGGCTGATGGCGCGCGATCCGAGCATCGCAAACAGCATCGGATCGAACGGCGAGAGCTGGCGTGAGTGATCCGAAAACGCAATGGCCGCTTGCGGATCGCCCGACTGCGAGTGCACGAACGCGAGCGAGTAGTGGGCGGTCGCGTAGTTGGGAGACAGGTCCACGGCGCGTTCGAGCTCGATGACGGCCTGGTCCTGGCCGCCGCGCAACCAAAGCGCGCGCCCCATGGCCCAGTGCGCCGCCGGATCGCGGTCGTCGACCATGAGGCTCTTGCCAGCGGCGTCGAATGCGCGGTCGATCTCGGGTTTGGGTTTTTTCCAGCCGAGGAACGCGTTCTGAAAATGCGCGAACGACAGCCCGGCATAGGCACGCGCGAAGGTGGGGTCGAGATCCACGGCCTGCGCGAAGAATTGCCGCGCGCGTTCGTTATCCGTCTTGTTGAAGCGATACATGTGCCACAGGCCGCGATGATGTGCTTCCCAGGCGTCGAGCGAATTCGGCGGCTTCAGGATGGCGCGATTGCGCTCGACCATCTCGATTTCGTGCGCCACCGAGGCGACGATGCGATTGCCGATTTCATCGAGCACGTCGAGCGCGTCGTCTATCTTCTCGTCGAAGACCTCCGCCCAGACGATGCGTGCAGTGCGTGTCTCGATGAGATCCGCGCTCACGGTGAACTTGCGGCCATTGCGGCGCACCGAGCCGCTGACCACGTAGTCGACGTTGAGCATGCGCCCGGCTTCCTCGGGCCCGATGGCGCGATCGCGCAGCGCGAAGGTGGTGCCCTGCGCGATGACGAACATGCTGCGAAGCTTCGCCAGCCGCGTGATGACGTCGTAGGCGAGCGCATCGGCGGCGCCGCCGCGCTTGTCGGCTTCGGACGAGCGATCGACGAACGGCATCACGGCGATGGACGCGCGGCGCGTGGACGCCGGCGTGTCAGGCGCGAATCGACGGATCTCGGTAAGGTTCGCGCTCACCAGTTCGAGCACCGGGCCTGGCTGCGCCTGTGCAGCGCTCTTCTCGCGCGTGCTGCGCCACAGTTCGCGCAAGGGGCGCACCGTCGAGGCCGTCTGCCTCGAAGAGCTTGCAGGCGGCGGACGAGGTGCGCTTCTCCTTCGGCGATACGCCCCTGGCGCGCGAGCGACGCCAGCAGCAGCTCATGCGCGTGGCGATCGAATGGCGAGAGCTTCAGCCACTCATCTATATAGGGAGCCGCGGCATCGTGTGGCAGGGCGCGCGCGAGGTTTTCGAGCAAGACGGCCTGGATGCTGCGGAAGCGCCGGCGCTCGGCGGTGATCCAGGCATCGAACATCGGGCTGCGCGCGATCTCGAGGCCTTCGAGCAATTCGCCGGCGAACAGCGCGGCGAGTTCCTTCTGCCGCTCGACGCCTAACTTCTGAATGCCATGTTCGGGCGCTCGCGTGACCTCGAGCGTGTCGACGCGGCAATCGGAAAGATCAAGCCGAATGGTGGTTCCATCGGCGATGACGCGTTTGCGCCCCTTTTCGTCGATGAGCCCGCGGATCTTGGACAGGCACCAGCGCAGCTCGCCACGTGGGTCGTTGGGCACGTCCCACAGGAGCTCGCAGATCTGCGAGCGCGCCACCGGCCGGCTTGCCAGCGCCAGGTATCCCAGCAGCGCGCGCACCTTGCGCGAGGAAGGGAGCGTCAGGGCGTCGCTTCCGCGCGACAAAGCAAGCGGTCCGAGCAGCCTGACGGCAAGCGATTCCACGGGCTTTCCCACGCTGGTTACCACGCCTCGTCTCTAGTCTTGCACTACGGATTCTGAATTGGGAAGGGATGACATGAATGCGGTTCTCTCGAGAAATGCCACAAGGATCGATCATCGGGCGGCGCTCGCGCGCCAGCACTGGAACTACGCGAGTGGAGATTATGCCGTCGTCGGCAACGCGCTGCAGTTGGTTAGCGAAGAACTCTGCGAAAGCGTGAATTTGTGCCAGGACCAGCGGGTTCTCGACGTGGCCGCGGGAAATTTCCATGCATCACTCGCCGCCTCGCGCCGCTGGTGTGAAGTCACAACCGCCGACCATGGCTCCGATCTCGTGAAGCGCAGCCGTCAGCGAATCGAGGCCGAATCGATGGGGGTGCGTTTCGTCGACGGTGATGTCGAAGCGCTGCCATTCCCTGACCAGAGCTTTGATGCCGTGGTGTCGTCGTTCGGCGCGATGTTCGCGATCGACCAGGAACGCGCCGCGTCCGAGATGATCCGGGTGTGCCGGCGTGGCCGGCAGGTTGGCCTCGCCAACTGGACGCCGGAGGGCTTCGTCGGCCAACTGTTCCGGATCGTGGGCAAACATGCGCCGCAAGGAGCCGCCGTCGCCTCATGTGCGTGGGGTACGGGTGCGCGCCTCGCCGAGTTGTTTGGCGCGTACGGCAATCTGTGGCTCATGGAGAAGCACGTCGCTTTCCGCAGCCGCACGCCGATGGATTGGATCGACAAGCTTCGCACCAGCTATCTTCCCGTTGCACGGACGTTCTCGCTGCTGGACGACGCCGGGAAGCGGGCCCTGCGATCCGACCTGCTGGAATTGGTGGCGAAGTTCAATCGCGCCACAGACAGCACGATGCTGGTGAACGCGGAGTATCTCGAGGTGGTGATTACTCGCCGTTGAGCCCGGCATTCGGCTCGATCGGGTGGCCCAAATGGGGGCCTCGCAGCCGGGATTTGGCCTCGAAACTCCATTTAGCCCCGTCACGGCGGCCCAATTGCGGTACCTTGAGGCCCGGCTTGTGATCTTTCGTCTTGTCCGTCCCTGGGCCCGCGTCGCACGACGCATTCCCGGCCAGAGTCTGCCACCTCAAAGCATTCGCGCGCCCGACCGGCGGAATAGTCCCGCAGGTCCACTGCCCATTGGAATTCATCCATGACGAAACTATACGTTGGAAATCTTCCCTTCTCGGCCACCGAAGACACCGTGCGCGCGTTATTCGCCGAGCATGGCACCGTCGAGAAAGTCGCACTGATCAACGATCGCGATACCGGCCAGCCGCGCGGTTTCGGCTTCGTTGAAATGTCGAACTCGGATGCGCAGAAGGCCATGCAATCGCTGAACGGCCGCGATTTCGGTGGCCGCCCGCTCAAGGTCAACGAAGCGCAGGACAAACCGCGCGGTGGTGGCGGCGGCGGGTACAACCGGCGCTGAAGGTTATCCCCGCTACATGCTGCGACTGAATTTCCGCTCCATCAAAGGTGATGCGCCCACGCTGACGGTGGCCACATTCTTTCGTTTTCTTGCGGACGGAACGCTGCGTGGCCCCGAGAACTACCTGGTGGCACGCTGCGTGGACGGCTGCTGGCAGCTGAGCGGTCGGATGCATCGCGAGCTCGACTGTGAAGGGCCGGTGAAGCTGCGATGCTCCATGGGCGCCAACGATGCTCCCGTGATGCTCGGCCCATTTGCCCACGTGCGCACCGCCGCCGGGATGCTCTACGGCGACGATTCCTGCCTCAACATTTTTGTGCCCGGCAGGAATCCCGGCACCTCGGCGGCCTGCCATGAATTGACGCTGCTATCGGCGGCTGGAGACCGAACCCTTGGCTAAGACTAACTACAATCAGGCGAAGCGCCAGAAGGAAAACGCCCGCAAGGCCCGCCAGCAGGAAAAGCTCGCGAAGAAGCTCGCGCGGGTGACCGGCGATCCGGAGGCGCCTGAAGCACCCGCAAGCGGAGAGATCCTGGTCGTGCCGCCCATCAAGGAGGCGTCGTGAGATTCACCAGCGCCAACAGCCGCAACCAGTTGCGCGAGCGGCAGCGCCGCGATCGCGCTACGGCGCAGGTCATGCGCGCCATGTACCCGCAGTTCGCTTCGTTGAAGCTGGAGTTCGATTTCAGCGAACCGGATCCGGAGGCGTCAGCGCCCGCGCCGCATCTGCTGGTCATGCATCCGCCGTCCCAGGCGTATTTCGTATTTCCGTGTCCCTACGCCGATTGTGACGGTGAGTTCGATCTCGGCAGCGTCGTAGCGGAACTCGCGCGTTCGAAAGAACCGCACATGCACGGAACGGCGAAGTGCGGCGGACAGCGGGTTCGCGACAAGAACGGGCGCACGCCCTGCCAGCTCACGCTCGAATACACCATCGCGCCCGCGCCGCTGGAACCCTAGACCGCGAAGCTGCGTGAGGATGCGGCTATTCGCCGATGTCCTCGTTCCACACTTCCGGATTCGCGGCGATGTAGTCGCCTAACATCTTCTCGCAGACGGGTGAGGCGAGATCCACCACCTTCACGCCGCGTTCGCGCAGCCAGTCGATGCCGCCCTGGAACGTGCGCGACTCTCCCACCACCACCGTGCCGATCTGGAACTGAACCACCAGGCCGCTGCAATACCAGCAGGGCGCGAGCGTGGTCACCATGATGGTGTCGCGGTAGTTGCGTTGCCGCCCGGCCTTGCGAAATGCGTCGGTCTCGCCGTGCACGGAGGGGTCGCCTTCCTGCACGCGTCGATTGTGGCCGCAGCCTAACAACTTGCCGCCCGAGTGAAACAGCGCGGCGCCAATGGGGATGCCGCCCTCGTCGAGGCCGCGCTTCGCTTCCGCGATCGCCACTTCGAGCATGGCTTGGTAGTCGGTTGTCATCAGGCGTCATCCGTAGAGTCGAGCATCTCGTCGAGAGGGCCGGGTGGTTCAAAGATTTTGCCGCAGAGTGCCGCGAGCGCGGCGGCTTTCTCTCGAAAGTCACCATAGACATCGTGCGCGGCAGAGAATCGAGCCTGGCTCTCCGCAACAAATTCGATCGTGGGCTGCAGCCGATCATAAATTCTGGCCACACTTCCCGGCTCGCGCTTCTCGCGTGCCGTGAGGAATCCAAGGAATGTACTGGCCGCGTCGGCATCTCCAATCGCGACATCAGACATCACATACTGCGCAAACGCGAGGATGTAGAACTGAAAAGCCGCCAGTGGCATGTACAGCAACTCCTGGCCGCGCTGGATGGACTGGCTGCCCACGAAGAAAGGCAGCACGTCATCCAATGACTTGCCGAACCAGAATGCATGTGCGGCGCGCGCGTTGAAGTCATCCTTGTATCCGGCCCATTCCTCGGCGCCGGGAATCTTCATGGCCTTCTTGCGCTTCACGATCATAGTCAGAACGCGCTTTTCACTGTGCCGCCATCGACGCGCAGCGCCGCCCCGGTGGTTGCCGAAGAAAGCGGGCTAGCGATGTAGGCGACCAGCGACGCGACTTCCTGTGGCGAACCGAAGCGCTTGAGCAGCGAGGTGGGGCGCACGTGTTCGAAAAATTCCTTCTCGAACTCCGCTCCCGATTTGCCTTGCTCCTTCGCGAGTGCGTCGACGAAGTCGCCGACGCCGCGCGACTTGGTGGGGCCGGGCAACACACTGTTCACTGTGATGCCGGTACCGGCCACGGATTCGGCAATTCCGCGCGCAATCGAGATCTGTGCCGACTTGGTCATGCCGTAGTGCACCATCTCGGCGGGTATCTGCACCCCACTTTCGCTGGAAATGAAAATGAGGCGACCCCAGTTGGCGCGGCGCATGGCGGGCAGCACCAGGCGGGCGAGCCGCACGCCGGAAAGCACGTTCACATCGAAGAAACGGCGCCAGTCGGAGTCGGGAATTTCCTCGAAGGGTTTGGGTTCGAAGATGCCAAGATTGTTGACGAGGATTTCGATGCCCGCATGCTGGCGCACCAGCGTTTCGGCCACCGCCGCGTCCGACAGATCACCGGCGAATCCGATGGCGTCCTTGTTAGTCGCCTTTTTCAGCGCGGCGAGCGCAGCATCGACACCGGACTGCGCACGGCCGTTGACGATGACGCGCGCACCCTCCGCGGCCAGCGTCTCGGCGATGGCGTAACCGATTCCCGCGGTGCTGCCCGAGACCAGCGCCAGTTTTCCGGAGAGCTTCAGGTCCATTGGGTTCCTCGAAAATTGCGAGTGTCAAGATACACCGGCGCGCACGCGACGCCGAGGAGGCATTGTGCGAGCTAACCGTGCGCACGATCATACCGCCATGAAAGTCCCTCCATTCAAGCTCGACCTGTGGCTGGCAGCGCACGAATTCGCGACGCCGCCGATCCGCTACAACCTGGCCTCGAGCACGGGTCCCTTGTGGACTTTCGCGGAGTTGATGAGTCTCGGCGGAGGCAGCACGGCGTCGCTCGACGACGTCAGGTTGTCCTACGCACCACCGCAGGGCGGCAAACTACTGCGCGAGCGTATCGCTGCGCTGCACGGCGTCGATCCGGAGCAAGTGCTGGTCATGACCGGTGCCTCCGAAGCGCTGATGGCGCTCACCTGCCTTTTCGCCGGAGACGGCGGTTCCATCGTCTTGCCGAAGCCCGTGTATCCAGCGGTGCCAGTGCTGGCGCGCACCTTTGGGCTGCAGGTGCGCGAGTATCCATTGCGACGTGAGCAGGGCTTTGCGCAAACCGCGGAGCAGATTCTGCCGCTCGTGGATGACAGCACGCGCGCCGTGTTCGTGAACACACCTCACAACCCGACGGGCTCGGTCATGGCGGTGGGCGAGCAGCGAAAACTGGCCGAAGCATTGGCTGCGCGATCGATTCCGCTCATCGTCGACGAGGTCTATCACCCCTTGTACTTTGCCGGAGATGCGCCGAGCGCAAGCGCGCTGCCCAATACCATCGTGCTCGGCGACTTTGCCAAGGCACTGTCCATTCCGGGACTGCGCATCGGCTGGCTCATCGATCGCGACGCGCAGCGGCGCGAGGCGCTGCTCGACCTGCGCAGCTATTTCACGATTTCAGGCTCGCCGCTCACCGAGGCGGTCGGCGCCCATGCGCTGGCGCACGCGCCCGTGATTCTTCAGCGGCTTCGCGACGTGGCGCGCGCGAATCTCGAGTTGCTCACGCGTTTCATGGAAGAGCATCGGGCGGTTCTCGGCTGGGCGCCGCCCGCCGGCGGCACCACGTGTTTCCCCTGGCTTCTCGATGGCCGCGATTCGCGCCCGTTGTGCGAAGCGCTGGCGAAGGCGGGCGTGCTGGCGGCGCCGGGTGATTGCTTCGACATGCCGGCGCACATTCGCCTGGGGTTTGGCGCGATGCCCAACGGCTACGCGGATGCGCTCGAAATCTTTGGAAGCGTGCTCGCGAAGCTCTAGCTACCAGTCCTCGGCGGCGTTCGGATTCTCGTGCAGATCGTTCCACCAGATTGCGGTGGTCGGTCCGAGGAGTGGCAACAGCGGGTCGGTGCTCAGGCCGGCTGTCTTGATTGAATTCTGCAGCGAAGTCATCAGGAAATGAGTGACCGCCCATTTCTGCTGCTCGTTTCCATCCACGAGCACGCGTTCGACCACTTTCAACACCTGCGCCATGGAATCCGTGGGCACGTGTTTGGCGGTGCTGCCGAGATGAAAGCCGAGTTGATCCAGTACGGTTGCGAGTTCGAGCTTGAGGTCCGCGCCAAAAAGCTTGTGATCCTCACGCAGTCGCTTCAGCGGATCTCCGAACGATGGACAGGCGCGCAGGAACGCGTCTTCAAGCTCGCCGATCACGACGCTTGCCCGGTGCGCGCGGCTCGCTTAGCGTGGCTGGCTAACTCCGGGGGATGCAGCATGTTCACGCGTCGCGCGTTTTCGACCTTCGTCATGGCCGCTATCCTGCTGGCCGCATCCAGCGCCTTCGCAAGCGCAGAACCCCGCTCTCAAGGAACGCTTTGAGAAGCAGGTTCAGGAATACGAAGCTGGCGACAGGAATAACCCACCACCCCCGGACGCCATCCTGTTTGCGGGCGATTCGCAGTTTTTCCGCTGGAAGACGATTCACGAAGACCTGGCGGGGTACACCCTCATCAACCGCGGAATCGATTCATTCCAGCTTCCCGACCTGATCCACTTTGCCGATCGCCTGGTGTTTCCGTACCACCCGCGGCTCATCGTGTTGCATGTGGGGGGCAATGACGTCCACAACGGGCGTACGCCTGGGCAACTGCTGGCCGATTTCCAGTCGTTTGTCGCCATCGTGCGGGCCCGGCTGCCGGATGTACGGATCGTCTATTCGAGCATTACGCCCGGGCCCGGCCGCTGGGACGAGGCGCCACAGCGCGTGGTGGCCAACCGGGCCCTCCAGGCCTACATCGCAACGCAGAAAAACCTCGATTTCGTCGATCTCTGGGGCGCAATGCTCAAACCGGACGGCCGGCCGCGTGAAGACCTCTGGGTGGAGGACCGCGTGCACCCAAACCATGCGGGTTACCTTATTCGCGCGAAACTGACCAAACCACTACTCGGGCCCCCGCGTTAAGAACTGCGGCAAAGGAAGCCATTTTCCTGTACCTTTGCGCCCGGCTTGTGATACCTCGTCTGTTCCGTCCCTGGGCTTGCTCGTCTTCCTGACGTTGCGTTTGGCCAGAGTCGCTCTCGCAGGGTTCCCCTGCCTATCTACATTTACTTAGTGAGTATTCTCTTGACCAAACTCTACGTTGGAAATCTGCCCTTCAGCGCGACCGAAGATTCGGTGCGTGCCCTGTTCTCGACCCACGGCAACGTGGAAAAAGTCGCTCTGATCAACGACCGTGACACAGGCCAGCCGCGCGGCTTCGGCTTCGTGGAAATGTCGAGCTCGGATGCGCAGAAGGCCATGCAGTCCCTGAACGGCCAGGACTTCGGCGGTCGCCCGCTGAAAGTCAATGAAGCCCAGGACAAACCCCGCGGCGGTGGCGGCGGCGGTGGTGGCGGCGGCGGATACGGTCGTCGTTAAGACTTCTGTTGTGCCGGCGCGGGTGGAACCTTCCACCCGCGCCCGGTGCGACGCACCCACATGAAATTCACCACTGTCGGCCCCGAAGGGGCAAGAAATCTTCTGCGCGAGAAGCAGCGTCGCAACCGCATGGCTGCGAAAGAGCTGCGCGTGCAGTTCCCGGATCTCGCCTCCATTCGCATCGACTTCGCGTTCAGCGACGAGTCGACGCAGCCGCCAGCACCGCAGTCCATCGTGCTGCATCCGCCGGCGCGTGCGTACTTCGTTTATCCGTGCCCGTACGCGAGCTGCAATGGCGAGTTCGACCTGGCCGCTCCGGTGACGGACGTGGCAAAACAGGGTCATGACAGCGCCGCTGGTCACACGACCTGCAAGGGCGAACGAGTGCGCGGTCGCCTGGGCAAGACTCCCTGCGATCTGCACGTCGAATATTCCATCGCGGTAGGGAAGTAGCCCGCCGCTGATTCCACGGGCGTTTCCACGCCCGCTCCCACGGTCGAGGCGCAACGTGCCGCTCCTCGACTTCATGGGAGTGAATCATGTTCAAGCGTCTTTCGATCTTTCTGTATGGCGTCGTCAGCTACGCCATCTTCTTTGGCACCTATCTTTACGCGGTGGGTTTCGTCGGCAACTTCGGTGTGCCGCGCACCCTTGATGGCAGTTGCATCCGCAAGCTTCACCAGCGCACTGCTCGTAGACCTCGGCCTGTTAGGCCTGTTTGCGATCCAGCACAGCGTCATGGCGCGCCCTGCGTTCAAGCGCTGGTTCACGCGACTGGTGCCGGTGTCCGCCGAACGCAGCACCTATGTGCTGCTCTCGAGTCTCCTGCTGATCGCCATGTTTGCGTGGTGGCAGCCGCTCGGCGGTGTCGTCTGGACGGTGACGGATCCGACGTGCGTGGGGTGCTCTGGGGCTGCTTCGCCTTTGGCTGGCTGCTGGTGCTGGTATCCACGTTCCTCATCAACCACTTCGACCTCTTCGGCCTACGTCAGGTCTGGCTGCAGTTGATGGGACGGCCCTACACAGAGCTCGCGTTCCGCACGCCGGGCATTTATCGCCTCGTACGGCATCCGCTGTATGTCGGCTGGCTGTTCGCGTTCTGGGCGACGCCGACCATGACGATTTCGCACCTGGTGTTCGCGATCGCCACGACGGGCTACATCCTGATCGCCGTCCAGCTCGAGGAGCGCGATCTCGTCGCGCATCACGGGCAGGTGTACCGGGACTACCGTGATCGCGTGCCGATGCTCATACCGTTCACGCGCAAGCGCAAACTGGACGACCCGTTCATGCGTCGCCAACGTAGCTAGGCATACGAGGCCCAAAGAAAAAGGCCGCGCCTTCTTTGAAGGCGCGGCCTTTATTCATCTGCTTCGAGTTGCTGCTCAGTCTTCGATGAGGAAGCTGCGCAGTTGCTCCGAACGGCTCGGATGACGCAGCTTGCGCAGCGCCTTCGCCTCGATCTGGCGAATACGCTCGCGCGTCACGTCGAACTGCTTGCCCACTTCTTCCAGCGTGTGGTCGGTGTTCATGTCGATACCGAACCGCATACGAAGCACCTTGGCTTCACGCGGGGTCAGTTGCGCAAGTACCGAGTGAGTGGTTTCGCGCAGTGACTCCATGGTCGCCTGGTCGATGGGCGAAGCGACGCTGGTGTCCTCGATGAAGTCGCCGAGGTGTGAGTCTTCGTCATCACCGATCGGAGTCTCCATCGAGATCGGCTCTTTGGCGATCTTGAGCACCTTGCGGACCTTGTCCTCGGGCATCTCCATGCGCACGGCGAGTTCTTCGGGTGTTGGTTCACGGCCCATCTCCTGCAGCATCTGCCGCGAAATGCGGTTCAGCTTGTTGATGGTTTCGATCATGTGCACCGGGATGCGGATGGTGCGCGCCTGGTCGGCGATGGAACGCGTGATGGCCTGGCGGATCCACCAGGTTGCATACGTGGAGAACTTGTAGCCGCGGCGATATTCGAACTTGTCGACCGCCTTCATGAGGCCGATGTTGCCTTCCTGGATGAGGTCGAGGAACTGCAGGCCGCGGTTGGTGTACTTCTTCGCGATCGAGATCACGAGGCGCAGGTTGGCCTCGACCATCTCCTTCTTCGCGCGACGGGCTTTCGCCTCGCCGATCGACACTTCACGGTTGATCTCTTTGATGTCCGTGATCGTGAGGTGATAGTCCTTCTCGAGCTGGCCCAGCTTGTCCTGGCGGCGCGAGATTTCTTCCTGCAGGCGGCCCATGGCGTTCGACCACTTCTTGCCGCCCTTGATCTGCTTCTGCAGCCAGCGGTTCGAAGTTTCGTTCTTGGGGAACGAGAGCACGAATTCCTTGCGCGGCATGCCGGCGTCGCGCACGGCAATGATCATGATTTCTTTTTCGAGCTGGCGGATCTGATTCACCTGGTGACGCAGGTTGCCGATCAGCGCTTCGAACATGCGCGGCGCGAGCTTGAGCTCCATGAACTCGTCGGACAGCTTCTTGCGGACCTTGAGAGTCTTCGGGTCCTTGGCGCCCATCTTCTCGATGTGGCTCAGCGAATTCGCGAGGTACTTGCCGACCGCGGCGAACCGGCGCGCGGCCTCTTCCGGATCCGGGCCGGTATCGACTGCTTCTTCTTCCTCGCCGGTGCCGTCGCCTTCCTCGCTTTCTTCACCTTCCGGCTTCTCCTCGACCACCGGCGCCGCGAGATCCATCTTGGTGGGATTCTGCGGCTGCGCGATGACGTCGGGCGCGTTCGGGTCGATGAAGCCCACGATGATGTCGACGAGGCGGGCGCCACCGGTCTTGACGGGCTCGTAGGCCTTCAGCAGGTACTCGGCCGTGGACGGGTAGTTAGACAGCGCCAGGCGCACGGCGTCCAGGCCTTCCTCGATGCGCTTGGCGATGCGGATTTCGCCTTCGCGCGTGAGCAGCTCCACCGTGCCCATCTCGCGCATGTACATGCGCACCGGATCGGTGGTGCGGCCGAGCTCGGCGTCGAGCGCAGCCAGCGCGGCGGCGGCTTCTTCAATGGCTTCTTCGTCCGTCGGTGCCGACGGCTCGGGCGCGAGAATGCTCTCGTTGTCCGGTGCCTTTTCGTACACCGGGATGCCCATGTCGTTAATCGTGTTGACGATCTCTTCGATCTGTTCCGGGTCGACGATTTCCGACGGCAGGTGATCGTTCACCTGCGAATACGTGAGGTAGCCCTGTTCCTTGCCGCGCGCGATCAGCAGCTTGAGCTGCGACTGGCGCTCTTCGGGCAGCACATTGCGGCGCGCGGGAAGATTGATCAGTTCCGCGTTGCCCTTCTTGCCCTTCTTGCCTTCGGCAGGTGTAGGGGCGGCAGCCGCGGCGGCGGCGGCAGCTCGCGCAGCCGCGAGCTTCTGCGCGGCCTTGAGCTCGACGACTTTTCCCTTGGTGTCTGCGACAGGCGCGGCGACTTTGTCAGGCGCCTTGCCTTTCACGAGCGGCTTCTTCACCTCGACATGTTTCTCGACATGTTTGCCTTTCGGATGCGCGTCTTTCGAATGAACGTGCGCAGCTCTTGTCCTTCGAAGAATGGGCGGCAACAGCCGGCTTCGCCGCCTTCTTCGGCAGCTTCTTGGAGGCGGGAGCAGTGGGGCGCTTGTGCTTTTGTGTCATGAGGTTCCGACGCCAAAGGCGTATTGAAGTACGACACCGTTGGGATGCCGACGGCGCGATCAAGGTGGCTTGCGGGAAAGGGGGCGCATTCTACGCAAAGTGGTCCGGCTTGACAAAGCGAAAATCGCCTTTGCTTCAACGACTTCCGCTCGTGTTTGACCCCCTCAACAACGCAAAATTCGGGCCAAAAGGGTCATCGCCGGCGAGATTTAATCTCGCTGCGCGGCCTGGCTCCTGACGCTCAGGGGTTCGCCTTGCGCTTGGCCATATGGATGGCGACGTTCAGATCCTTCAACTCGGCACGTTCGTCGTCGTTCAGATCGCCCTTGGACATGAGTTCGTCGTGCCGTCGCAGGGTGGGTTCCAGGGCCAGCTTTTCGATGGCGGAGATCAGATCCAGTGCGGCCGAGGATTCATCGAGCCCGAGCATTTCCTCGCCCGCCAGGGCGTGCATGCGCGTGACCTCCGGCCGGTCGCGCCAGCGCTCCAGCAACTGCGCCGTGTGGGCGGCAGGGTCCTGCTGGAGCTGATCGAGCAGTTCGAACAGAAACCTCGAACCGAGGTCGTCGGTCATTTCGAGTTGCGTGAGTTGGGCTCCCGAAATCCTGGTGGCGATGGACGGGAAATGGACCACGAGCTTGACCGCCTTGGTGACGAGACCCTTGCCCCCGCCGCCGTCGCGGGGACGGCGCGAGGCGAGGTTGGAGGGGCCCGCCGAGCCGCTGGGTCTCGAAGACGAGCCGCCCGAGTTCAGGTGATTGCCTGCCGTGTCTGTGACTTCGTTGAACCATAATTGGTTCAATCTGGCCGAAGTGAGCTTTATAGACTCCGATAAGCGATCAATGAGGAGGTCGCGGTAGACGCCCGGCGCCACCTTGGTGACCAGCGGCCGTGCCAGTTCCGCGAACTGCGCGCGTCCGTCGGCATGGCTGAGATCGGTCTGCTCGGCGAGCGCGGAGGCCAGGTATTCGGACAGCGGCAGCGAGCCATCGAGGCGCTTTTCGAAAGCCTCGCGGCCCTCGATTCCCACCAGCGAATCGGGATCGTGACCCTCGGGCAGGAACAGGAAGCGGATCTGCCGGCCATCGCGAGCTTCGGGCAGTGCATTGCCCAGCGCGCGCCAGGCCGCCGCCCGCCCAGCCTTGTCGCCGTCGAAGCAGAACACCACCTCGTTCACCAGCTTGAAGATCCGGCGCAGGTGCTCGGGCGTGGTGGCCGTCCCGAGGGTGGCGACGGCGTAGTTCACGCCCGCCTGGTGCAGCCGGGCGACGTCCATGTAGCCCTCGACCACCATCAGGCGCTTGAGCGTCGTGCGGCTTTGGCGAACCTCGATACAGGCCGTACAGCTCACGGCCCTTGTGAAACAGCATGGTCTCGGGCGAGTTCAGGTACTTGGGCTCGCCGGCGTCGATGATGCGTCCACCGAAGGCCAGGACGCGTCCGCGCGAATCGCGGATCGGGAACATCAGGCGGTCGCGGAAACGGTCGTAGTGCCGGTCGAGCGTGCGGCTGTCGGTGCGCTCGCGTTCGATGATCAGCCCGCAGTCGGAGAGCGCCTTGCGATCGGCATCCTTCGCGCCGAAGCGCTTGAGCACTTCGTTCCAGGAGTTGGTCGCGAAGCCGATCATGAATTTGTCGATGGTCTCGGCTGTGAGACCACGCTTGTTCGCGTACTCCCGCGCGCGCGCATCGTTCGGCAACACGCTCGCGAAGTACTTCGCCACGCGCAGGTTCATGTCGTAGAGCGGCGTGGTGCTGCCGGCGGTATCGGGCTGGCTGCCGGCCTCGCGCGGCACGTCGAGCCCGAGTCGACCGGCTAACTCTTCGATGGCTTCGGGAAACGACAGCTTGTCGTATTCCATGAGGAAACCCAGCGCCGTGCCATGCGCGCCGCAGCCGAAGCAGTGATAGAACTGCTTGACCGGGCTCACCCAGAAAGACGGGGTCTTCTCGTTGTGGAACGGGCAGCAGGCGCGGTATTCACGGCCGGCTTTCTTGAGCTCGACGCGCGAGCCGATGAGCTCGACGATGTCCGCGCGTGCGGTCAGGTCGTCGATGAAGCTCTGGGGAATGCGGCCGGCCATAGGTGAATATTGGGGTCTGGCTCCATTTTCTGTCTGCAGAAATTGGTGCCTGACCCCATCCCCTGATGCCCGACCCTGTATCTATCGAAGGATTGCGACAACCACGAGAGCGCAAAGAAGCAGCGCGCCGAGCGATCCGCCGATCACCAGCGGCAGGCGGTGACGCGGAAAGCGGCCGAGCTCACGTCGTTCGGATTCGATCTTGCGGCTGATGGAGATGCAGATGAGCGCGATGAGGATCAGCGCGCCGGCGGTGGCAATGCCTCTGCCACCCATCATTTTAGCCGCCGAGCTTGGCTTTGATGCGGGCGCCGACGGCGCCCATGTCGGCCTTGCCGGCAGCCTTGGCCTTCACGATGCCCATGACCTTGCCCATGTCCTTGATGGACGCGGCGCCGGTGCGGCGATCGCCTCGGCGATCAACGCGTCGAGTTCGGCTTCGCCGAGCTGCGCGGGCAGGTAGGGCTGCAGGATCGACGATTTCCGCGCTTTCCTTGGCGACCAGGTCCGCGCGCGCGCCTTTCTCGAAGGCGACGATGGATTCCTTGCGCTGCTTGATCATCTTCTCGAGCACGGAAGTGACCTGCGCGTCGTCGAGCGTGATGCGCTCGTCGACTTCACGCTGCTTGATGGCAGCCTGCAAAAGACGAATGACCGCGAGACGATCCTTTTCTCCGGATCGCATCGCGGTCTTCATGTCTTCAGTGATGCGCTCTTTGAGCGTCATCTACGTTGCTTCAGCTCGGGCGCGGACGCGCCGTGTACTCACGCGGGCTGTTGCGCTTGAGGTGACGCTTCACGGCGGCAGCCTTTTTGCGCTTACGCTCCTGCGTCGGCTTTTCGTAGAATTCGCGGCGTCGCAGCTCGGTGAGCACGCCCGCTTTTTCGCACGCGCGCTTGAAACGGCGCAGGGCGGCATCGAAATATTCGTTTTCTCGTACGCGAACGCTCGGCATCGAAACCTCAACCCATTGATCTGTTTGGAGTTTTGCCACAACCTGCCAGGGGCAGGGGTGGCGATTCTATAGAACGGCCTCGAAAAATCAAAGGACATTGGCAAAGCCCTGCGTTCGATCACGGTTCCCACTCTATATACATGCGCATCCTGGCCCTCGAATCCTCCTGCGATGAGTCCGCGGTCGCCGTCTACGACGACGCGGCCGGCCTGCTCGCGCACGAGATTTACAGCCAGATCGACCTGCACCGCGTGTATGGCGGCGTGGTGCCCGAGCTGGCCTCGCGCGATCACGTGCGCCGGCTGCTGCCGCTGCTGCGAACCGCCCTGGCGGACGCGAAAACCAAGCCTGACGAAGATCGACGGCGTGGCCTACACCGCAGGTCCCGGGCCTGATCGGCGCCTTGCTCACGGGGGCGGCGCTCGGCCGGTCGCTGGCCTATGCGTGGAAGGTGCCGGCGATCGCGGTCCACCATCTGGAAGGCCACTTGCTGGCGCCGATGCTCGAAGACAACCCACCGCCGTTTCCCCACCTGGCGCTGCTGGTGTCGGGCGGTCACACCATGCTCATCGATGTGGCCGAGCCCGGACGTTATGCGGTGCTCGGCGAGACGCGCGACGACGCGGCGGGCGAAGCCTTCGACAAATCCGCCAAATTGTTAGGCCTGCCATACCCGGGAGGGCCGGAGCTCGCGAGGCTGGCGCAAACGGGCAACGCCGAAGCGCTTCGACTTCCCGCGACCCATGCTCGATCGCGCCGGGCTCGAGTTCAGTTTCTCCGGATTGAAAACCGCGGTTTCACTGGCCGTGAAGGATCGCGCGGCCGCCGGTGCGCTCGACGAGGCCACGCGTGCGGACATCGCCGCGGGCGTGCAGCAGGCCATCGTCGAGACGCTGGTCGCCAAGACGCTGCGCGCGCTCGAGCAGACCGGGTACGACGCGCTGGTGGTGGCCGGCGGTGTCGGTGCGAACCGCAGCTTGCGTGAACGCATGGCGGAAGCGGTTGCGCGGCAAGGTGTCCAAGTCTTTTACCCGCGCATCGAGTTTTGCACCGACAATGCCGCCATGATTGCCGTGGCAGGCATGGCGAGGCTCAAGGCGGGCGACCACGAAGGCCCCGCAATCCGCGCGCGCGCCACCTGGTCTTTATCGGAACTCGAGCCGCTGGCAGAGCGATCCAATAGTTAGCAGGAACCGAGCTTGTCAAGAACGAAAGTCACCAGCGGTCCCAAGACCCACACGCTGCCGAGCTCCGCGGCGACTCCGGATGCGGGCGACCGCATCTTCCTGCATGGGCTCGCGGTGGAATGCATCATCGGCTTCATCGAATGGGAACGGCGCATCAAGCAGACCATCGTGCTCGATGTCGAAATGCCGGTGGATTGCGCGCGCGCCGCGCAGTTCGACGATGTCGCCGAGACGCTCGACTACAAGAAGGTCGCCAAGCGGCTGATCGCCTTCGTCAGCGCATCCGATTTCAAGCTGGTGGAAACCCTCGCGCATCGCACCGCGCTGCTCATCCTCGAAGAGTTCGGCGTGGAATGGGTGCGCCTGTCCATCAACAAGCCGGGCGCGATCCGCGGATCGAAAGACGTGGGCGTCGCCGTGCTGCGCACTCGCGCAGACCTCCCGAAGTAGTTTGATGAAACTTCTCAAGCCTGGCCACGTGCGCGTGTTCATCGCGGCGGGCAGCAACATCGAGCCGGAAAAAAACCTCGCGCGCGCCTGCGCCGATATCAAGCACTCCTGGCACGACACGGTGTTCTCGCGCGCCTACCGCAACGTGGCGGTGGGATTCGACGGCCCGGACTTCATCAACCTGGTGCTGGGCTTCACGACTCCGCAGCCGCTGGAAGCGGTGATCGCGCGGTTGCACGCCATCGAGACGCAATGCGGCCGTCCGCGCTTCGCGCCCAAGTGGGCGTCTCGCACCATGGATCTCGACGTGTTGCTGTTCGGTGATCGCGTGGAGAAGACCGCGGAATACACGTTGCCGCGCCCGGACCTGCTGAAGCGGCCGTTCATGCTCGGGCCCATGGCCGAGATCGCTCCGGAAGTGATGCATCCGACGGCCAACAGGACCATCGGCCAGTTGTGGGAAGCGTTCGATCGCGACGCACATCCCATGTTTCCGGTCGACATCACGCTGCCCACCGGCGCCTAGAAAATGGGGACATTCCTCATTTCGTTGTAACAATCGACATGCGTGCGCCGGACTGGCGCATCGCAGTCGATTGTTACAGCGAAATGAGGAATGTCCCCATTTTCACCAGGCGACGCTGCGGCCGCCGTCCACCGCCAGGATCTGCCCGGTGATGAATGGCGCCTGGGACGCGAAGAACAGCGCGGTGCGCGCGATGTCCTCGGGCGTGCCCATCTTCTGCAGGATGGTGCGCTGGATGATCTTCGCGCGCGTGGCGCTCGTCGCCTTCATTCTCCGGCCAGAGCACAGGCCCCGGCGAGATGCCGTTGACGCGCACTTCGGGGCCGAGCTCCTTGGCCAGCGAGCGCGTCAGCATGTGCAGCCCTGCCTTGGCGGCGCAGTACACCGTGTAGTGGCGCAGCGGACGCAACGCGTGGATATCGACGATATTGAGAATCAGTCCGCTGGATTTCTTCAATGCAGGTGCCGCAGCCTGCGACAGGAACATCGGCACCTTGAGATTGGTGCCCATGAGATCGTCCCAGGCGGCCGGTGTGATCTCGCCCGACCTTCGTTGCATAAAACGTCGACGCATTGTTCACGAGCACGTCGAGCGCGCCGAAGCTGCGCACTGCGAACTCCACCAGCGCCGGCAGTTTGCCCAGGTCGAGAAGATCCGCCTGAAAGGTGGCCACCGACTTCGCGCGCAAGCCGTTGAGCTCGTCGGCCAGCTCCGCGACCTCACTCGTCGATTTCCGATAGTGGACCACGAGATTGGCGCCTGCGCCGTGCAGTGCCCGCCCGATCGCCGCGCCCACGCGGCGCGCGCCGCCCGTGATCAGCACCGTCTTGCCAGTTAGACTCGACGTCCCTGTCTTTCACGCCCGCACTCTATGACTTCTCCCGCATCCGTCACAACCCTGCCGCCGCTCAATGCCGACGAACGCGCGCACTCCGAGCGCGTGGTCGAGCACATTCGCGCTTTCATGCGCGAGCGCGGCGGGGTGATCGGCTTCGATGCCTGGATGCGGCTGGCGCTGTATGCACCGGGGCTCGGCTACTACAGCGCCGGCGCCACGAAGTTCGGCAGCAGCGGGGATTTCGTCACCGCGCCGGAGATGTCCAGCCTTTTTTCGCGCTGCCTCGCACGACAGTGCGCCGACGTGTTGCAGGTGACCGGCGGAGACGTGCTCGAACTCGGCGCGGGTTCGGGGCGCATGGCCGCCGACGTGCTGACGGAGCTGGCGGCGCTCGACTGCCTGCCGGAGCGTTATTTCATTCTCGAAGTGAGCGCCGATCTCGCCGAGCGCCAGCGCGCGCGTCTCGCGGAACTGCCACGCGAGCTCGTCGGCGCGGGTGCAATGGTTAGACCGCTGGCCCGAACGCGTCATGCGCGGCGTGGTGCTGGCCAATGAAGTGCTGGACGCCATGCCGGTGGAGCGCTTCGTTCTGCGCACACGTCCCGGTGGCCTCGATGTTCGCGCGCTCGGGGTGGGGCTGTCCGGTGACGGCTTCGAATGGCGTGAGACCTCGCCCAGCCCCGAGCTCATGCATGCAGTCGCCGATATCGTCGAGGCGTTGCCCGCGCCGTTGCCCGACGGCTACGTCTCGGAAGTGTGCCTGTCATTTCAGCCGTGGATGGCGAGCCTTGCGGCGCAGCTGGAGCGGGTGTGGCGCTGCTCATCGACTACGGCCTGCCGCGCGCGCACCTGTATCACCCGGAGCGCGTCGCCGGCACGCTGCGTTGCCACTTCCGCCATCGCGCGCACGACGATCCTTTCATCAACGTGGGGCTGCAGGACATCACCGCCTGGGTGGATTTCACGCGCGTCGCCGAGGCTGCCGACAGCGCAGGTCTCGAAGTGCTCGGCTTTGCGAGTCAGGCGGCGTTTCTCATTGGCGCCGGCATGGAGTCGCTGTTGACTGCGGGCATGCAGCTGGCCGGCGAAGACATCGTCAGCGCGCTCGCGTCTTGCCGGCGAAGCGCGGCGTCTCATGTTGCCCGGGGAGATGGGGGAGATCTTCAAGGTCATCGCGCTCGGGTCGCGGTTACGAGTCGCCGCTCGCCGGTTTCAGCACGCAGGCGCTGGCCCTGTAGCGGGTTTTTCGCATTTGGTTCCCGACGCTGGTCAACGATTTCGGCCAGTTCGTCAAACAACCTTTTCTGCGCCGGTGCAATTGCGCTATTTGCTAGGCGCATGTCCCGCGCAAGCCAAGGATCGAGTCCTGTGACAGGCCGCCGGTGGCCGTTGCCGGCACGGCTGGTGATGGTCATCGTGTCGAAGGTCGGCGGCTGGCACTTCAATATCTTTTCCGCGCATGACACGGCCATTGGCTATTCAGCGACCCGCGTCGCTGAGAGTTAAGCTCGGGTCCACATGAACCTGCGCAAAACCAGGCCCTGGGTTTTCTACTTTCTCGCCTGGACGCTGGTCGGCCTCATCTATTTCGCCCAGAACGTCACGCGCCGCTTCTACTGGGACGATCCGAATCCGTGGCAGGACCTGCGCTACTGGTCGGTGAACATCTATATCGCGGCGCTGCTCACGCCGCTGATCGTCTGGGCCGGCCGCCGCTGGCCGCTCGAGCGTCAGCATCTTCCGCGCCTCATCGGCCTGCACCTCGTGCTGAGCATCGCCTGGGAGCTGTTGCGGCTGTCGCTCGAAGCTGCATTCCACCTGACGTGGAACGAGTTCTGGCCGATCCAGCCGCCGATCACGTTCAAGAGCGAAATCTCGCTGCTCTTCATATTCGGCTTCCACACCGGCGTGGTGACTTACTGGGTGGTGCTCAGCATCCAGACCGCGCTCCGCAATTACGCGCGATTCCAGGAGACGCGCGCAGGCGGCGCTGCGCTCGGACCTGCGTGCCTCGCAACTCGAAACCCAGGTGGCGCAGGCGCGGCTCGGCGCGCTCAAGGCGCAGTTGCAGCCGCACTTCCTGTTCAACACGCTGAACGCCATCGTGGTGCTGGTGCGGCAGCAGAAAGGCCAGCAGGCCGAGGAAACGCTGGCGCGCTTCAGCGACCTGCTGCGTGCGGTGCTGGCCGACATGGACGCGCAGGAAGTCACGCTGGCGCGCGAGCTCGAATATCTCAAGCTCTATCTATCCATCGAGCAGCTGCGCTTCTCCGACCGGCTGCGCGTGGACATCGACGTGGACCCCGAGCTGCTCGACGCGGCCGTGCCGCACATGGCGCTTGCAGCCGATCGTCGAAAACTCCATCCGTCACGGCGTCGGCCAGCGCGCCTCGCCCGGCGTCATCGCGATTCGCGCGGCACGCGTCGGCGACGCGCTTGCACGTGATGGTGCAGGATGACGGCCCGGGTTTCGCCGCGCAGGGCGCCGCCGGGCGGCCTCAAGCTCGGGCTCGCCAACACGCGCGCGCGTCTCAAGCAGTTGTATGGAGACGCCTCGGAGCTGCGCACCGAGAGCGGACCCGGCAGGCGGCGCCTTGGTCACCATGGTCCTGCCATTTCATCGTGAATGCGCCATGAATGTACTGATCGTCGACGACGAACCGCTGGCGCGTGCCGGAATGCGCATGCTGCTCGAAGAGGAGTCGGCGATCACCTCGATCGCGGAGGCGCGCAACGGCGCCGAGGCCGTAGAGATCGTGCGCGCGAAGCGTCCCGACCTGCTGTTGCTCGACGTGCAGATGCCCGAGATGGACGGCTTCGGCGTGCTCAAGGAGCTCGGCGCGGAGCAGATGCCGCCGGTGATCTTCGTGACGGCGCACGACAAGTACGCCATCCAGGCCTTCGAAGTGAACGCCATCGACTATCTGCTGAAGCCGGTGACGCGCGAGCGCTTTCAGCAGGCGCTGGCGCGCGTGCGCGAGCGCGTGAGCACGCAGGGCGCTGGACAACCGTCACGTGCTGTCGCTGCTGCAGCAGTTGTCGGCGCCGCCGAAATATCTCGCGCGCGTCGCGCTGCGCTCGGCCGGCAAGATCACCTTCGTCAACATCGAAGACCTGCTGTACGTGCAGGCCGCGGAAAACTACGTGCAGCTGCACCTCAAGGCTTCGCGGCACCTGCTGCACGTGCCGATCGCCACGCTCGAGGCGTCGCTCGATCCGCGAGATGTTCCTGCGCATCCATCGCTCGCTGATCGTGAACGTGCGCCACATCCAGGAGCTCGAGACCGGGCCGCACGGCGAGTACATCGTGGTGTTGCAAGGCGGCGCGCGGCTGCAGTCGAGCCGCAGCTATCACGAGAAGATCAAGCGCTGGGCGGCGAATCCGTTCTAGCGCGGTACGGCGATGGGTGCGCTTACGCGCTCATGCGGCGTTGGCGCCCGCCGAGTCGAGTACCGCGCTGACCATGGGTTGCTCGAGGACCACGAAATCCGCGGGATTGAGCTCCGCCCAGAACGACAACGCCGCGAGACCATCGGCGTCCGGTCGCTTGTTCTGCGACATGCGCGCGAGTGTGGATTTGCCGATGCCGATCTCGCGAGCCACCTGGCGCCACGAGGCCGCGCGCTCTTCGCGCTTTGCATTGACCGCTTGGTAAAACCTTTGGAAGTCGAATTTCATGGACCTGAGTTTCAGGTGCATGCATGACCCGGAAAAGGGAATTTTGACGAAGTGGAGAATTGTGGTGACGAAGTGGGGGGTAAGAGGGCGTGCGTGCCCCAGCGACCGCACACGCACAGGGTCGAGTTCGCTTTTCGCCGGGCCCTTCGTTAGTTGGGCGTCGCTAGATTTGCTGGCCGCCGCCATGACGCGATGACATTCTCGTGCGGGTTGGAGTTGACGGCAGCGAAGAGTCCGTATGAAGCGGGGAGGCGGCTTCGTGCCTAACGAGGTGACGAGCCCGGCCCGCTCACTCAACCCTGTGCATGTACGCTCGCTGGGGCGCAGACGTCATCGCACCGCGTCCCCATTTCCCCGCTGAGTTGGAGAAGAGAAGAGACGCACGGTTTGAGGTCTTCTCTTCCCCAAGCTGGGGAGTCACGCCGCATTTCTCTTGGAACGGGACCGCGGTTCGTCGGAGAAGAGCGAGCGACGCGTGTCCATGCAGGGACGAGCGAGCGGGCCGGGCTCGTCACCTCGTTAGGCACGGAGCCGCCTCTCTACTTCATCGGACTCTTCGCCATCGTCTCGACGTCAACCGCGACAAAATGTCATCGCGTCTGGCGGCGGCCCGCAATCTAGCGACGCCCAACTAATCGAAGGGCCCGGCGAAAAGCGAACTGAGTCCCTGCATGGGCGCCGCTCGCTCGCCTCCTCTCCAACCAAGGTGCGTCCCCGTTTGCTAGGAAATGAGGAATGTCCCCATTTACCAGTGCACGACGCCCGTATACGCGGTGATGAGGATCACGGCGCCGAACACGATGCGGTACCACGCGAACGCCGGCGAACGAGTGCCTGCTGACGCACGCGCAGCAGGAACTTGGTGGCCAGCAATGCGCTGATGAACGACGCCACGCAGCTCACGACCAGCGGCTCGACTTCCGCAGTCGCGAAGTCGGCGCGCGCCTTGTAGATGTCATAGGGCGGTGGCCGCGAGCAGCGCCGGAATCGCCAGCAAAAAATGAAAACTCCGCGGCCGTGCGCCGCGACAGGCCGCACAGCAATCCGCCGATGATCGTCGCGCCCGAACGGCTGGTGCCCGGAATCAGCGCCAGCGCCTGGAACAGGCCGAGCTTCACCGCGTCCATGCGTGGTGAGCTCATCCACGGTCTGCACGCGCTCCTCGTGCTTGCGCCGCTCGGCCCACAGGATGATGACGCCGCCGACCACCAGCGCGATCGCCACCGGATACCGGGTTGAACAGCACGGCCTTGATCTGATCCTCGAACAGCAAGGCCCAGCACCGCGAGCGGCATCGAGGCGATGAACAGGTTGAAGCAGGAAGCGGCGCGACACCGCGTCGCTGTGCAGCGTGAACGCGGTGTGGAGCAGCTTCTTCCGGAACTCCCAGCACACCGCGAGGATCGCCGCGCCCTGGATGATGATGATGTGGCGTTCGACCGCGGCGCCTTTGAGGCCTAACAAGGACTGCGTGAGGATCAGGTGGCCGGTGCTCGAGACGGGCAGGAATTCGGTGATGCCTTCGACGAGGCCGAGGATGATCGCTTCGAGCCAGGACATGCGCGCTTCTTTAGTTGATCCGGGCGCGCAGTCTACCCGGCTTTAACGGATCGCGCTCGCCGTCTGCGTCGCAGACTGCGACGCCCAGACGCTTGAATCAGCCCGCGCGCTGCGGCTTTCAACGTCTCGATCGCCGCGATGCGCCGCCTGCGCAGCTCCTCGCCGATCTGCGGCCCGGAGAGGCCGGTGCGTTCTTCGGCCGTGAGCGCCACGGCGGCCGCGGCGGCTGCGCGCCGCCGCGAAGTACTCACGCTGCGGGTAGCGGGCGATCCTCGAGTCCCGTGCGGCCGCGCGCGTCCGCCTCGCAGGCCAGCAGGAAATCCGCGAAGCGCTCGGGGCGGCGCAATGCGTCGCAGCTCTTCGAGCGTATTGCAGCACGGTGGCGGCGCGCAGCTCGAACGCGCGATGCACATGCGTGTGATAATCGCGCGGTCATGACGGCGAGCTCGCGCAGGTGGTTAGGCACGCGCAGGCGTTCGGCCAGCTGTTCGACCAGTGCCACGCCGGCGTCTTCGTGGCCGGGATGCGACGGCAGCTTGTCGGCGGGCGTGGCCGCCTTGCCGAGGTCGTGCATGAGCACCGCGAAACGCACCGCAACACCGCCGCCCAGCTTCACGGCCTGGCGCAGCGCCATGAGCTGGTGAACACCGGTGTCGATTTCCGGGTGCCACTTCTCGGGCTGCGGCACGCCGAACAACGCGTCGATCTCCGGATAGACCACCTTGAGCGCGCCACACTCGCGCAGCACGCTGATGAACACATCGGGACAGGGCTCGCCCAGCGCCTTTTCGGTCTCGGTCCAGACGCGTTCGGCGACGAGCGCATTCGCTTCGCCGTCGGCGACCATCGTGCGCATGAGCGCCATGGTCTCGTCGGCCACGCGGAAGCCGAGCGGCGCATAGCGCGCGGCGAAACGCGCCACGCGCAGGATGCGCACCGGGTCTTCGACGAAGGCCTCCGACACGTGCCGAAGCAGGCGCGCCGCGAGATCGGCCTGGCCGCCGTAGGGGTCGATGATGGCTGCCGG
Source organism: uncultured Pseudomonadota bacterium (assembly GCA_963736955.1). Classification (GTDB taxonomy): domain Bacteria; phylum Pseudomonadota; class Gammaproteobacteria; order Steroidobacterales; family Steroidobacteraceae; genus CADEED01. The sequence continues at coordinate 2,832 of CAVTQT010000006.1, read as the reverse complement.
CGTCGTCCTGCGCCATGGCGTTGATGGTGAGATCGCGGCGCCTGAGGTCGTCCTCGAGCTTCACGTCCGGCGAGAACTCGGTCGTGAAGCCGCGATAGCCGGGCGCCACCTTGCGCTCCAGGCGCGCGAGCGCGTGTTCTTCCTTGGTCTTCGGATGCAGGAACACCGGGAAATCGCGTCCGACGGGAATGAATCCCGCGCGCGCGAGCTCGGCCGGCGTGGCGCCGACCACCACCCAGTCGCGCTCGGACACCTCGCGCCCGAGCAGCCGGTCCCGAACCGCGCCGCCCACCAAGTACACTTGCATGGCGCGCATGTTAACCATTCGTACTGCTCTCGTACTCACTGCCTGCCTGGCGCTCGCCAGTTGCGGCACCACCTACGTGGCCCAGGCGGCCAAGGGCCAGCTGCAGATCCTCACCGCCCGCAAGCCGATCACGAAGGTCCTGGCGGACCCGGCCGCGGACGCCCGGCTCAAGCAGCGCCTCGAGGTGGTGCGCGAAGCGCGGGAGTTCGCCTCGCGCGAGCTCGGGCTGCCTAACAACAAGAGCTACACCGCGTACGCCGACCTCAAGCGCGACTTCGTGGTGTGGAGCGTGGTGGCGACGCCGGAGTTCTCGGTGGCGCCGCGCGAGTGGTGTTTCCCCATCGTCGGCTGCGTGGCGTATCGCGGCTATTTCCGCAAGGACAGCGCCGAAGCGTTTGCCGAGACGCTGCGTTCCGAGGGCCTGGACACGATCGTCGGCGGCGTGCCGGCGTATTCGACGCTGGGCAAGTTCAACGACCCCATCCTCAACACCATGATGGTCTACGGCGACGACGAGCTCGCGTCCATCATGTTCCACGAGCTCTCGCACCAGCTCGTCTACATCCAGGACGACACTTCGTTCAACGAGGCGTTTGCCGTCACCGTGGAACAGGAGGGCCTGGCCCGCTGGCTGAAATTCCGCGGCCGCGAAGCCGGATCTCGCCAACTACCAGAAGCGGCGCACGCGCCAGGCCGAGGGCGTCGCGCTGGTGGCGCAGTTTCGCGGCGAGCTCAGCGCGCTGTACGGCATGCAGATCGAGCCGGAAGTCATGCGCGCGCGCAAGGCACAGGTGTTCGCGCGGCTGGTGGCCGAGCTGCGCGCGCTCGACGAACGGTTCGGCACGGAGTCCCGGCTGGCGGCGGAACTCGATGGCAAGCCGAACAATGCGCGCCTGGCGTCGCTCGCCACCTACTACGACTGCGTGCCGGGGTTCGAACGGCTGCTGGCCGGTGAGCAACACGATCTGCCGCGCTTCTACGAAGCGGCCCGCGCGCTCGCCAAACTACCGCGCGAAGAGCGGCGAAGCCGCCTGTGCGCCGCGGCGACTGTGAACGCGGGATTCTGATTCACGCGATCGGGCGCTCACGTAAGGATCATCGCCGTGCTGTCTTGCCGGCCTCCGCCTTATGTCAGGTCGACAAATTCGCGTGCAGTGACGTATCGCGCACGTCATCATCGGCCGCAAGTCCCATGCGCAACTTATTCCGGGCGAGACCCAAATCGTTTCTCGATGCGCCGCGCCGTGAATGGCAGTTCGCGGTGTTCGCATGGCTGCTGCGCAACTGCGGCGGCTTTCCGAAGTTTCTCGACACCACGCTGGTGCTGCCGATCGAGGAGCATTTTCCCGATCGTGGCCTGAACGGGCACGCCGCCGTCGCGGCGCTGTTTCGCCGCGTGCGCGATCACGCGGGCATGGCCGACTGGCCTTGCACGGTGGAGCCGGAACCCGCGGAGGGCGCGTGCCGTTTCGGCCGCGCCGAGCCGGATTCCCGTCATCACCTACCGGCGCGGCGAGCTCGCGGCCGATGTCGATGGTCGGCGCGTTTGCGCACGAACTGGCGCGCATGCTCGTCGACACTTTCGAAGAGCCGCCGCCGGGTGGCGCGTCGCTGCACGAACCCGCGATCGACCTCGCCACCGGTGTTCATGGGCTTTGGCGTATTCATGGCGAACTCGACGTTCGAAGCCACGCGCTACGATCTCAACGAAGGCGGAGTTCGCGCACGCGCTTCGCTCATCTCTGCCTGCTGCTGCGAAAGATCGAGCCGGAGTCGATTGGCCGGCACCTCAATCCGCACCTGCGCAAGTACCTGCGCCTGGCGGCGCGCGACCTCGCGCAGTACGAGCCGGACTTCCACAGCTGCGGTCGGTGTTCGCGGTGGTGCCCATCGACGAGCGCGGACCGCACGCTGCCGACGAGGTGAGCGCCAGCGCGATGCGCGCGCCGGCGCGACTCAGGGAGCCCGGAGTGGCACCAGCACCATCGCGTTGCCACGGCGAATCTTGAGCTCCAGTGCGCCGCCGCGCCTGGCGACGCGCGAAGCTCTTTCAGGTTGGCGATGGCCTGGCGATTCGCGCCTTCGATGAGATCGCCCTTGCGAAACATCTGCTGCGGCGCGCTGCGCGGCTCGACCGCGCGCGGATCTCGACGCCACCTTCGACGGCATCCGCGAGCGTGGCGCCCTCGAGGCCGGGATGCACGACGCCGGTATCGGCGGCGGCGCCCGACCGAGCCGCGCTTGCCGGCGTGGCGGCGGTGCGTCGGCAGTTCGGTGATGATCGCCGTCACGTGCATGGGTTTGCGATCGCGGATCAGCGCCACGTCGACTTGTCACCGACGCGCGAGAGGCCGATGGCGTTGCGCAGCTCGCTGTTGGACTTGATGTTCTGGCCGTTGATGCTGGTGATGACGTCGCCGGGCTTGATGCCGGCATTGGCGGCCGCCGAGCCTTCCGTGACCTGCGACACCAGCACGCCCTGCGTGTCGGCGATGTTGAGCGACTTGGCCATGTCGGGCGTCAGC